>NZ_JBVHTI010000001.1:1226236-1234322 GCF_055565975.1 Streptomyces sp. NPDC028289
ACGTGGCGGCTACCTCCGGGCCGTTTGGCGGGGGCTGGGGGCGCGCCCCAACTCCCCCCCCCCCCCCCCCCCCCACCCCCCCCCCCCCCCCCCCCCGGGGGGGGCGGCCCCGCCGCTTCGGTGTTGGCGGAGGTTACGCCGACTTCTGCTCCCCCGCGCCCCGGCCCCGGGCGTCGCGCGGGATCAGGGTCGGGTTGACGTTGGAGTGGACGACGTCGGCCGTGATGACGACGCGGGCCACGTCCTTGCGGGACGGGACCTCGTACATCACCGACATCAGGACCTCTTCCATGATGGCCCTGAGACCACGCGCGCCGGTCTGGCGGAGGATGGCCTGGTCGGCGATGGCCTCCAGGGCCTCGCGCTCGAAGTCCAGCTCCACGCCGTCGAGTTCGAAGAGGCGCTGGTACTGCTTGACGAGTGCGTTGCGCGGCTCGATGAGGATCTGGAGCAGGGCCTCGCGGTCCAGGTTGTGGACCGAGGTGATGACCGGGAGGCGGCCGATGAACTCCGGGATCATGCCGAACTTGACCAGGTCCTCGGGCATGACGTCCTCGAACTGGTCCTTGGACTGCAGCTCCCGCTTGGAGCGGATGGTCGCGCCGAAGCCGATGCCCTTGGCGCCCGCCCGGGACTCGATGATCTTCTCCAGGCCGGCGAACGCACCGCCCACGATGAACAGCACGTTCGTCGTGTCGATCTGGATGAACTCCTGGTGCGGGTGCTTGCGGCCGCCCTGCGGCGGGACCGAGGCCGTGGTGCCCTCCAGGATCTTCAGCAGGGCCTGCTGCACGCCCTCGCCGGAGACGTCCCGGGTGATCGACGGATTTTCACTCTTCCGCGCGACCTTGTCGATCTCGTCGATGTAGATGATCCCGGTCTCGGCCTTCTTGACGTCGTAGTCGGCCGCCTGGATCAGCTTGAGGAGGATGTTCTCCACGTCCTCGCCCACGTAGCCGGCCTCCGTCAGCGCGGTCGCGTCGGCGATCGCGAACGGGACGTTCAGCATGCGGGCCAGGGTCTGCGCGAGGAGCGTCTTGCCGGAGCCGGTGGGGCCCAGCAGGAGGATGTTGGACTTCGCCAACTCGATGGCGTCGTCGCGGCCTTGGGCGCCGCCGTTCTCCCCTGCCTGGACGCGCTTGTAGTGGTTGTACACCGCGACCGAGAGGGCCTTCTTGGCGGGCTCCTGGCCCACCACGTAGCCCTCCAGGAACTCGTAGATCTCGCGGGGCTTCGGGAGTTCCTCCCAGCGCACCTCGCTCGTCTCGGCGAGCTCCTCCTCGATGATCTCGTTGCAGAGATCGATGCACTCGTCGCAGATGTACACACCGGGCCCTGCGATGAGCTTCTTGACCTGCTTCTGGCTCTTGCCGCAGAACGAGCACTTGAGCAGATCGCCGCCGTCACCGATGCGTGCCACGGTGTGCTTCCCCTTCGCCTGGGAGACGCCTGGACTCTCTCGAATCCAGCGGCTCCTGGTGCTGCCTTATGTCGACGGTACCTTGCCGGGCCCCCCGTACGGGCCCCCCTTGGCACGGTTCACTTTGACGTGCACCTTGCCGTGCGCGCGGTCAAACCGTGCCAAGGGCGGCAGAGAATACATTCTCTGCCCGCGGCCTGTGTCAGCGGACGTCAGCGTTGTTCATCTTCCGGGTGGAGATGATCTGGTCCACGATGCCGTACTCGAGCGCTTCCTCGGCCGTGAGGATCTTGTCGCGCTCGATGTCCTCGCGGACCTGCTCGATCGCCCGGTTGGAGTGCTTGGCCAGCATGGTCTCCAGCTGGTCACGCATGCGCGTGAACTCCTTGGCGATGATCTCCAGGTCGGAGAGCTGGCCGCGGCCGGTGGAACCGGCCGGCTGGTGGATCAGCACGCGGGAGTTCGGCAGCGCCATGCGCTTGCCGGGCGTGCCCGCGGCCAGCAGGATGGCCGCGGCGGAGGCCGCCTGGCCCATGCAGACCGTCTGGATGTCGGGCTTCACGAACTGCATCGTGTCGTAGATCGCCGTGAGGGCGGTCATGTCGCCGCCCGGGCTGTTGATGTAGATCGAGATGTCCCGGTCCGGGTCCATCGACTCCAGGCACAGCAGCTGCGCCATGACGTCGTTGGCGGAGGCGTCGTCGATCTGGACGCCGAGGAAGATCACGCGCTCCTCGAAGAGCTTCGCGTACGGGTCGTACTCGCGGATGCCCTGGGAGGTGCGCTCGACGAAGCGCGGGATGACGTAGCGGGCGTCGGGCCGGGGCCCGTCGTAGCGGGCGTCAGCGGCGCCGGGAATGTTGCTCATGAGGGTGTTCACCGTCCTGGTGGCGTTCGGGGGGCTGGAGTCTCGGCGGAGCGCGGCGTGGCCGGGCCTGGTCTCAGGCGCCGGTGCCGCCGCCTCCCGGAACACCGGAGGCATGCGTGATGATCTCGTCAATGAGACCGTACTCCTTGGCCTCTTCCGGGGTGAACCAGCGGTCGCGGTCGCCGTCGCGGATGATCGTCTCGACGGTCTGGCCGGAGTGCTGCGCGGTCAGCTCGGACATGCGCTTCTTGGTGCGCAGCAGGTACTCGGCCTGGATCTTGATGTCCGAGACGGTACCGCCGAGGCCCGCGGAGCCCTGGTGCATCATGATGTCGGCGTGCGGCAGCGCGAAGCGCTTGCCGGCGGCGCCGCCGGTGAGCAGGAACTGGCCCATCGAGGCCGCCATGCCCATCGCGATGGTCACCACGTCGTTCGGGATGTACTGCATGGTGTCGTAGATCGCCATGCCGGCGGTCACCGAGCCACCGGGGCTGTTGATGTAGAGGTAGATGTCCTTGGCGGGATCGGCCGCGAGCAGCAGCAGCTGCGCGGTGATCTTGTTCGCGATGTCGTCGTCCACCTGCTGGCCGAGGAAGATGATCCGCTCACCGAGCAGCCGGTTGTACACCTGGTCACCGAGGCCACCACCGATGGAAGGCTCGCCGGCGGCGGAGGGCATCAGATTCGTCACGTATCCACCTGCTCGTCTGTACGACGGCGCCGGGCCGTCTCACGTTTCCGTAGCCGGGGGCTTGGCTGCCCTCGTACTCATGGACCCTAACGCGATGGTCCCTTCGGGGAATCCCGGTAAGAGGGCTGTTCGCCGGGGGCGTAGTGCGGGTGCCTCCGGCGGATGGGCCGCTGTCGACCCGCCGTGACCGTGCCGGTGGGTGGGCGAGTGCGGGCACGTGGGGGCTGGTCGCGCAGTTCCCCGCGCCCCCAGGCGGCGGCTGCGCCGCCTTCAGGGGCGCCACCGCCGGGCGTATGACGAAGGGGCTCCCGGGATGGTCCCAGGAGCCCCTGTGCGCCGTTATGGGCGCCGTAGGGCTCAGCCCTCGGTCTTGTCCTCGGCGGAGGCGTCCGTGGCCTCGGCGGCGGCCTCAGGGGCCTCCGTCTCGGTCTCGTCCTCGTCCTCGTCGTCCAGGTCGACGATCTCGCCGTTGGTGTCCTTCACCGTGGCGGCCTCGACCACGACGGCCAGGGCCTTGCCGCGGGCGACCTCGCCGACCAGGAGCGGGACCTGGCCGCCCTCGACGACGGCCTGGGCGAACTGGTCGGGGGACATGCCGGAGGAGGCCGCGCGCCGCATGAGGTGCTCGGTGAGCTCCTCCTGGTTGACGTTCAGCTTCTCGACCTTGACCAGCTCGTCGAGGACGAACTGGGTCTTGATGCCCTTGACCGCGGCCTCGCGGGTCTCGGCCTCGAACTCCTCGGCGGTCTTGCCCTGGATCTCGAGGTACTTCTCCAGGTCGAGACCCATCTGGCCGAGCTGGTGGTGCTCCAGGTTGTGCTTGCGGGTGTTGATCTCGTCCTCGAGGAGCTTCTCGGGGACCGGCACCTCGACGAGCTCCAGCAGCTTCTCCAGGACGCGCTCCTGGGCCTGCGTGGCCTGGTCGTACGTCTTCATGTTGGCGAGACGCTTGCGGCTGTCGTCCTTGAGCTCGTCCAGGGTGTCGAACTCGGAGGCGAGCTGCGCGAACTCGTCGTCCAGCTCGGGGAGTTCGCGGGCGGCGACCTGGGTGACCTTGACGGTGACCTCGGCCTCGCGGCCGGCCGCGGAGCCGCCCTTGAGCTCGGAGGTGAAGGTGGCCTCGCCACCGGCCTCCAGGCCCTTCACGGCGTCGTCGATGCCGTCCAGCAGCTCGCCGGAGCCGATGGTGTAGGAGACACCGCTCGCGATGCCGTCCTCCAGGACCTCGCCGTCGACCTTGGCCTCCAGGTCGATGGTGACGACGTCGCCGTCCTCGGCGGCGCGCTCCACCGGGGAGGTGGAGGCGAAGCGCTCACGGAGCTGCTCGACCGACTTCTCGACGTCCTCGTCGCTGACCTCGACGGCGTCGACCTCGACCTCGATGCCCGTGTAGTCCGGGATCTCCAGGGCCGGGCGGACGTCGACCTCGGCGGTGAAGTTCAGCGTCTCGCCGTCCTTCAGCTCGGTGATGTCGACCTCGGGCTGGCCCAGCGGGTTCAGCTCGGCCTCGTTGACCGCTTCGGTGTAGAACTTCGGGAGCGCGTCGTTGACGGCCTCCTCCAGCACCGCTCCGCGGCCGAACCGCTGGTCGATGACGCGGGCCGGGATCTTGCCCTTGCGGAAGCCCTTCACCGTGACCTGCTGGTTGATCTTCTTGTACGCCGCGTCGAGGCTGTCCTTGAGCTCCTCGAAGGGCACCTCGACAGTGAGCCGAACCCGGGTCGGGTTCAGGGTCTCCACGGCGCTCTTCACGGTTCGGTCTCCTTGTGGCTGACTTCTCGGGTTCTGCCGGTGCCAGAGGGGCCCGGCGGAGTTTCGCCGCCCGGAGGAGTTCGTAGGCCGCCGTCTGGCGGGCCGGGACACACGGGCGCGCAGCTTGCATAGTAACCGCAGCCGCTCAGCGCCCCAAAAGGCGATCAAGACGGACGCCGTCAGGTGGTGGTCGGGGTGGCGGGATTTGAACCCACGGCCTTCCGCTCCCAAAGCGGACGCGCTACCAAGCTGCGCCACACCCCGTTTCGGTGCGACACGTAGGGTACATGCCCGGGCCGCCTGCGTCGGCTGCTTTGTTCACCCGCACCGGCATCGCTTCGCCGCCGCGTCCCCGCCGCGTCCCCGCAGACCAATCGCGTTGGCCTACGTGCCGGACGACCCGCTACGATGCCTCCTGTGCCGCGGTCACCGACCTGCGGCGCGTGTTGTGCGGGCGTAGCTCAATGGTAGAGCTTCAGTCTTCCAAACTGACTACGCGGGTTCGATTCCCGTCGCCCGCTCTGAATCGCTCAGGCCCAGGTCACCGGGTAGATCTACTCGGTGAGCCGGGCCTGAGTCGTTGTGGGAGCCGGATCGGCACGGATTGCGAGGGCACCGTGGCCGCCCGCAGTCGGCGCCTCTTCGCCCGCCCGGGCGCACCCCGCCGCCGTCGGGGCGGACGACGACGGCCACCATTGCCCGCCGCACGGCCTTCCGCGCGTGCCGCCACTCGATCCGGTGACGTCACGGGATGCGGTACGGGGCGCCGCCGCCGAGGGTGTCGTCGGGAATGCGGGGTACGCGGCCGTCGTGGCGGGGGCCACGTGCCGCCGGCCGGCTTCCGGGGTCAGAAGTTGATCGAGTTTATGGTCTGCGCCAGCGAGTCGAGGAAGCGCTGGATGGAGGGGGCCATCCCGGTCGACGCGAGGAAGAAGCCGAAGAGGACGGCGACAATGGCGGGGCCTGCCTTGATGTTCCCCCCTCTCATCATCACCACAAGGATGATCGCCAACAGCAACACCACAGACAGTGAAATGGCCACAACTGATCACACCCTCGGTCGGTCCGCTCTCCGGCCCTGGGGTACGGCCCCGCACCCCCGCCAGATCCATCGTGCCACCAACCCGGCCGCACTATGCGGTTCGTGACACAACGTCGACAACTCACCGCACACCGACAACTGCCCGCACTGCAATTCGAGATCCCACCACCCACGGATCCACGGCAATTGACGGACATGGTTTCCGTGTCCACACAACTCGCGCGCAGCCAATTCGAATTGTTGACACAGGCACGGCAAAGGGCGACGACCTGCGGTCGTTATGCACTAATTAGTACGGATGAATGCGGACATCACGGGTGTAAGTGGCGCATGGAACTGCATAGACACAGGCATCGACCCCGGTAAATCCCCCGGCGATCCACATATGCTTGTCGCCGAATACCAGGTCTCTCATCGGCGGATTTACGAAATCCCACAGGCACCGCTAAGGTGCCTCAGATGTTTGACGCCGCCACGTCCCCCGGCCAGAACCGAACACCACGTCCCCCGGCCCTGCCGCCGGCGGGCAGACCCCGCGACGCGTTCTTCGACAACGCCAAGTACCTGGCGATCGTGCTCGTCGCGATGGGTCACTCATGGGAGCCGCTGAAGGGCGACAGTCGCGTCCTGGAGGCGATGTACTGCGTCGTGTACGCCTTCCACATGCCGGCGTTCATCATCGTCTCCGGCTACTTCTCGCGGAACTTCGACATGCGCCCGGACCGGCTGAAGCGGCTGGTCACCGGGGTCGTCGTCCCCTACGTCCTGTTCGAGACGGCCTACTCGCTCTTCCAGCGCTTCGTGGTCGGCGACTCCGGCCAGGACATCAGCCTGCTCGATCCCTGGTACCTGACCTGGTTCCTGTGCGCGCTGTTCGTCTGGCGCCTGACCACGCCCCTGTGGAAGGCGGTCCGCCATCCTCTTCCGGTCGCCTTCGGTATCGCGATGCTGGCGTCCGTGTCCCCGAGCATCGGTGACGACCTCGACCTCCAGCGGGTGCTGCAGTTCCTGCCGTACTTCGTGCTCGGCCTGTGCCTGCGGCCCGAGCACTTCCGGCTGGTGCGCCGGTGGCCGGTGCGGATCGCCGCGGTGCCGGTGTTCGCCCTCGCGCTGGCGTTCGCGTGGTGGTCGGTGCCGCGGATGAACACCGCGTGGTTCTACCACCGGGACTCCGCGCAGGAGCTGGGCGCGCCGTGGTGGTGCGGGCCGGTGATGGTGCTCGCCATGTTCGGCTGCTCGATGCTGCTGACGGCCGGCTTCTTCTCGTGGGTACCGGGCCGGCGGACGTGGTTCACCGCGCTGGGCGCGGGCACGCTGTACGGCTACCTCCTGCACGGCTTCGTGGTGAAGTACGGCGTCCACGCGGGCTGGTTCGACCCGAAGTGGCTGCACGGGCCGCTCGGCGAGATCCTCGTCACGGCGCTCGCGGGCGCGTGCGTGACGCTGCTGTGCACCCGGCCCGCGCGGCGGGTGTTCCGGTTCTCCATGGAGCCGCGGATGGACTGGGCGTTCCGGCGGGACCCGGCGGAGACGGCGCGGGAACGGGAGCCGCGCAGCCGGGAGATGGCCAACGCGTGAGCGTGCCTACCCGCGGAGACCGAGGAGGGCGCGCATCCGGGCGTACTTCTCGGTCAGCCGGTTGCGGGTGTCCTCGTCCAGTACGGCGAGACGGCCGGGGTCGGCGTTGTGCGCGAGGTCGGCTTCCTTGACGAGGAGGGCGCCGGGGGTGGTGAGGATGCGGCGGGCGTACGACTCGGGGGGCTCGCCGGGGTGTTTGGTGAGGGCGAGCACGATGGCCTTCGTGCGGGGGCTCAGGGCGGCCGTGTCCAGCCACTCCTCGGTGAGGGCGTGGTCCTCGACGGCGTCGTGCAGCCAGGCGGCGGCGATCTGCTCCGGGTCGCCACCACGGGCGGCTGCGCCGTGGGCGACGGCGGCGAGGTGCTCGGCGTAGGGCCGCCCGGCCTTGTCGGTCTGCGCCGCGTGGGCGGCTCGGGCCAGCTTCTCGACTTCGGGGAGGGTGAGTGGGGTCCGGGTCACGGTGCGAGTATGTCGCGGCCGGGGCGGGGGGTGTCACTTACCGGCGCTTGCAGGGTGCCGCCCGCGCCCACCCGTGCCGCCCCAGCGGCACGACTGCCCGCGGCTGAAGGCGCTGACACGACCGCCCACGGCTGAAGGCGCTGACACGACCGCCCCACGGCTGAAGGCGCTGACACGACCGCCCACGGCTGAAGGCGCTGACACGACCGCCCACGGCTGAAGGCGCTGACACGACCGCCCACGGCTGAAGGCGCTGACACGACCGCCCACGGCTGA
>NZ_JBVHTI010000001.1:1234421-1391550 GCF_055565975.1 Streptomyces sp. NPDC028289
AAGGCGCTGACACAACTGCCCACGGCTGAAGGCGCTGACACGACCGCCCACGGCTGAAGGCGCTGACACAACTGCCCACGGCTGAAGGCGCTGCATAGCCGCGCGTGGCTGTGCAGGACGCGGCTGGGGCAGCGCCCCGTCAGGGGCGCTGGGGGTACCCCCGGCCGAAGGCTGGGGGAGGAACCGCGCGATCAGCCCCCGCGGGCCCGCGGCCGCCGACGGTCCGCAGCCGGACCCGGTCCGCGGTCATCTCGCCGCCTCCCGGCAGATCAGGAGCAGCGCCCTGTCGTCGTTGACGTCCTTGGCCACCGCCTCGATGAGGTGCCAGGCGGCGCCGTGGAAGCCGCCGGCGACGTAGCGGTCGGCCTCTCCCGTGAGGCGGTCTATGCCTTCCACGATGTCGCGGTCGGACGTCTCCACCAGGCCGTCCGTGAAGATCATCAGGACGTCGCCGGGGCGCAACGAGCCCTTGACCGGGTCGAACTGGGCACCGTCGTAGACCCCGAGGAGGGGTCCTTCGGCGGCCTTCTCCTCCCAGCGGCCGCTGCCGGCGCTGAGCTGGAGACCGGGCGGGTGGCCCGCGGAGTACAGCTCGTAGTCGCCGGAGTCGAGGTCCAGGACCAGGTGTATGGAGGTCGCGAAGCCCTCGTCCCAGTCCTGGCGGAGCAGGTAGCCGTTGGCGGCGGGGAGGAAGGCGTGCGGCGGGAGGGAGCCGAGGAGGCCGCCGAAGGCGCCGGAGAGCAGGAGGGCTCTGGACGCCGCGTCCATGCCCTTGCCGGAGACGTCGGTGAGGACGACCTCCATCGTGCGGCCGTTGTTCGTACGGGCCGCGACCACGAAGTCGCCGGAGAAGGACTGCCCGCCGGCCGGCCGCAGGGCCATCTCGCGGTGCCAGCCCGGCGGCAGCTTCGGCAGCTTGCTCTGCACCCGGATGCGTTCGCGCAGGTCGAAGAGCATGGTGCCGCCGCGCCGCCAGGGGACGCCGACGCGGCTGCGGAACTGGGCGGTGAGGAGACCGAAGAAACCGCAGGCGGCGACGACCAGGACCACGCCCGGGGTGACCCGGGAGGGGCCCTCGGTGTAGGGGCCGAGCCGTACCGACTCCACGATCAGGGCGGTGGCCGCCGCCGCGTACAGGCCGAGCAGGCTCGCCGGGCGCAGCAGCAGGCCCCCCGCGATGATCGGCAGGACCAGCGCGGCCGGGGAGAACCAGACCGAGTTGGCGAGGGTCATGGCGGCGAGGACCGGGACCGTCAGGAGCAGCCCGATCAGGGCGATCCAGTCGGATCCGTCGCCACGGAAGTAGTCCACGGCGCTTCTGCGCACGCCGACGCGGACCCGGTGCCACTGCACTTTCCACCGGGCCGGAAGCGTCTCGGCCTTCGCGCGCCGCTCTCGGTCTACTGCCATTAGTTCGGGACCCTATCCATCGGACCAGCTGCTTGGCACGGGAGGTCCCACTTGTCCCCCGTCCGAGGCTCACCTTCGGGTGCGACTTCACAGTGAACTTCACCGGACGCCCCCGCGTCGCCGTCCGGGAGAAATTCGCTGGCCCGTCCTGCTGTGCGCTGGTAGGCATGGCGTATGGCGACCGAGCGTGCGACCGAGTTGAAGGTGCTGCGTCCGGAGGAGTTCGACGGGTGGTGGGACCACCTGGTGCGGGCCTTCGGCGCCGGTCCGGCTGCGGCCGAGGAGCGCGACCTGGACCGGTCCCTGACCGAGTGCGAGCGCTCGCTGGCCGTCTGGGACGGGTCCGAACTGGTCGGCACGGCGGGGGCGTTCCGGTTCCGGATGACCGTGCCGGGCGGTGCCGTGCTGCCCACCGCGGGGATCACCATGGTGAGCGTGGCCGCGACGCACCGGCGGCGCGGGGTGCTGACGTCGATGATGCGCCGCCAGCTGGACGACGTACGGGAGTGGGGCGAGCCGCTGGCCGCGCTGACCGCCTCCGAGCCGGCGATCTACGGCCGCTTCGGGTACGACGCCGCGACCTTCCAGTTGCAGGCCGAGATCGACACGAGCCGGGTGACGCTGGACGTGCCGGCCGGCACCGATGACGTACGGCTGCGGTACGCCGACCCGGCCGACGTGCTCGCCGCGTGCGAGGCGGTGTACGCGGAACTGGTGCCGCTGCGGCCCGGGATGCTGTCCCGGCAGCCCGGCTGGGAGCGGGTGGGGCTGCTGGACCCGGAGAGCGAGCGGGGCGGGGCCTCGGCGCTGCAGTGCGTGGTCGCCGAGCGGGAGGGGCGGATCACCGGGTACGCCCGGTTCCGTACGAAGCTGGGCTGGTCGCCG
Source organism: Streptomyces sp. NPDC028289 (assembly GCF_055565975.1). NCBI lineage: Bacteria > Bacillati > Actinomycetota > Actinomycetes > Kitasatosporales > Streptomycetaceae > Streptomyces > Streptomyces sp. NPDC028289. The sequence continues at coordinate 1,236,717 of NZ_JBVHTI010000001.1, forward strand.
AGCGGGCACGACGGCACGGTGTCGCTGGAGTACCTGGCCGCGCTGGACCCCGCGAGCGACGCGGCACTGTGGCGGTTCCTGTTCGGCATCGACCTGATGTCGACGCTGACGGTGCGGGGGCGGCCGGTCGACGACGCCTGGCAGTACCAGGTCTCCGACATCCGGCGCTGTCTGACGCGGGTGCGGGACATGGGGTACGTGCGTCTCGTCGACGTCGGTGCGGCGCTCGCGGCGCGGACCTACCAGACGCCGGTGGACGTGGTGCTGGAGGTGGCCGACGCCTTCTGCCCCTGGAACGCGGGGCGTTGGCGGCTGACCGGGGACACCAAGGGGGCGTCCTGCGAGCGTACGACGGACGCGGCCGAGCTGACGCTGTCGGTACGGGAGCTGGGGGCGGCGTACCTGGGTGGCGTGTCCCTGCTGTCGCTGGCGCGGGCCGGGCGGGTGGGCGAACTGCGGCCGGGGGCGCTGGCGGAGGCGTCGGTGGCGTTCGGCTCACCGGTGCAGCCGTGGCTGCCGCACGGTTTCTAGTCCGCCGGTTCTCGCCGCGCGGTCAGCGCTGCTGGCAGGCGGGGCACCAGAAGAGGTTGCGGGCGGCCAGGCCCGCGGTGCGGATCCCGGTGCCGCAGAGGTGGCAGGGCAGGGTGGCCCGGCGGTAGACGTACACCTCGCCGCCGTGGTCGTCCACGCGCGGCGGGCGGCCCATCGCCTGCGGGGTGTGCTCGGGCCGGACGGTGTCGATGCGGTTGTTGCGGACGCCCTCGTGCATGAGTCCGACGAGGTCGGTCCAGATGCCGTCCCACTCGGCAGGGGTGATGTCCTTTCCCGCGCGGTACGGGTCGATCCCGTGCCGGAACAGGACCTCGGCCCGGTAGACGTTCCCGACCCCGGCGATGACCTTCTGGTCCATCAGCAGGGCGGCGATCGTCGTACGGCTGCGGGAGATCCTGCGGTACGCGGCGTCCGGGTCGGCGTCGTCGCGGAGCGGGTCCGGGCCGAGGCGGGCGTGTACGGCGTTCTTCTCGGCGTCGGTGATCAGGGCGCAGGTGGTGGGGCCGCGCAGGTCGACGTAGGCGGTGGGGTTCGCCAGGCGCAGGCGGACGGTGTCGGTGGCCGGGGGCGCGGGGGCGTCGCCGAAGGCGACCTTGCCGAAGAGGCCGAGGTGGATGTGGACCCAGTCGCTGTCGCGGAAGCCGAGGAAGAGGTGCTTGCCGTGGGCCTCGGTACGGGTGAGGGGGGCGCCGTCGATCAGCTCGGCGGCGTCGGAGAACTTGCCCTGCGGGCTGGTTGCCCTCACGGGCCCGGCGAGCCGACGGTAGTCCAGCGCGAGCCGGTGGATCGTGTGCCCTTCTGGCACTGAGGTGATTCCTTTCCCACCCACCCACCCGACTCGGTCAGTGGAGAGGCGAACGTCGAAGGGACCCGACTGCAGCTCCCCGTCAGGGGCACGGGACTACGTCGGTCGGCGGCACCACCGTGCAGTGCCCCGTGGGGGCGCGGGACCGCGTCGGTCGGCGGCTCCACCCCCGGCGCCCCGTGGGGGCGCTGGGGGTACCCCCGGCCGAAGGCTGGGGGAGGAACTGCGCGACCAGCCCCCGCGAGCCCCGCCGGCCGTCCCTCGGCAGAGATACGGCCCCGCTCTGTGCTACCCGGCCCCACCCGCCCCCGGGCCTCGCCTCTCGGGCGACCGAGTCGGGCGGGTGGGTGGGCGAAGGCCTACGGCTGGGGGTGGTGCGCCGGGATCGGCGGGAGGTCGCCCGTGGTCTCGTACGCCGTCAGCATGTCGATGCGCCGGATGTGGCGCTCGCCCTCGGAGAACGGCGTGTTCAGGAAGGTCTCGACGAACTTCGTCGCCTCGTCCTGCGTGTGCATGCGCGCGCCCACCGCCACGACGTTCGCGTCGTTGTGCTGCCGGCCGAGCGAAGCCGTCTCCTCGCTCCAGGCAAGCGCAGCCCGCACGCCCTTCACCTTGTTCGCGGCGATCTGCTCACCGTTGCCGGAGCCGCCGATCACGATGCCGAGGGAGTCGGGGTCCGCTGCCGTCCGCTCGGCCGCGCGGAGGCAGAAGGGCGGGTAGTCGTCGTCGGCGTCGTAGATGTGGGGGCCGCAGTCCACGGGGTCGTGGCCCGCCGCCTTCAGCCACTCGACGAGGTGGTTCTTGAGTTCGAAGCCCGCATGGTCGGAGCCGAGATACACGCGCATGGGATGAGTGTGACATGGGCGTGAACGCACGGCAGGGGCGGGGCCGGGCCCCGGAAATTGTGAGCAACACTACAGAACCTCAGGAAAACCTCAAGTAACGATCTGGATTCAAAGGTTCAGGAATCAGTCCACCTCCGTTTCACTGGACCAACTCGTACGCCGCTCGTACGAGAGCCCGCTCACCCGGCGCAAAGGATTCCCCCCATGACTGGCACCGGTCCCCAGGACGGTCTCAAAGCAGGACTCAAGAACCGCCATCTGTCGATGATCGCCATCGGCGGTGTCATCGGCGCCGGCCTCTTCGTCGGTTCCAGTACCGGCATCACCACCGCAGGCCCCGGCATCCTGCTGTCGTACGCGCTCGTCGGCACGCTCGTCGTGCTGGTGATGCGGATGCTCGGCGAGATGTCCGCCGCCAACCCCACCTCCGGATCGTTCTCCGCGCACGCGGACCGCGCGCTCGGCCGCTGGGCCGGGTTCTCCATCGGCTGGCTGTACTGGTTCTTCTGGGTGGTGGTGCTGGCGGTGGAGGCCACCGCCGGTGCCACGATCCTGGAAGGTTGGATCCCGGCCGTACCGCAGTGGGCCTGGGCGCTCATCGTGATGACGGTGCTCACCGCCACCAACCTGGTCTCCGTCGGCTCCTACGGCGAGTTCGAGTTCTGGTTCGCCGGCATCAAGGTCGTCGCGATCGGCGCGTTCATCGTCGTCGGTCTGCTGGCCGTGCTGGGCGTGCTGCCCGGCGCGGACACCGACAGGGCGAGCTTCTCCAACCTCACCGGCCACGGCGGCTTCCTGCCGCACGGGCCCGGCGCCATCCTCACCGGCGTCCTGCTCGTCGTCTTCTCCTTCATGGGCAGCGAGATCGCCACCCTGGCCGCCGGCGAGTCGGAGGACCCGCAGCGCGCGGTCACCAAGTCCACCAACAGCATCATCTGGCGGATCGGCGTCTTCTACCTCGGCTCGATCCTCATCGTCGTCTCGCTGCTGCCGTGGAACGACCCGGCCATCAAGGAGAAGGGCTCGTACGTCGCCGCCCTCGACTCCCTCGGCATCGCGCACGCCGGTCAGATCATGAACTTCATCGTGCTGACGTCCGTGCTGTCCTGTCTCAACTCCGGCCTGTACACGGCCTCCCGGATGGCCTTCTCGCTCGGGCAGCGGGGCGACGCCCCGAAGGCGTTCGCGCGGACCACCGCCCGCGGTGTGCCGATGGCCGCGATCATCGCGTCCGTGCTGTTCGGGTTCGTCGCCGTCTTCTTCAACTACAAGTTCCCGGACTCGGTCTTCCTCTTCCTCGTCAACTCCAGCGGCGCGGTCGCCCTGTTCGTCTGGCTCGTCATCTGCTTCTCGCAGCTGCGCATGCGGAAGATCATCCAGGCCGAGGCGCCGGAGAAGCTCGTCGTGAAGATGTGGCTCTACCCGTACCTGACCTGGGCGACGGCCGGTCTGATCGTCTTCGTGCTGGGCTACATGCTGACCGACACGGAGGGCGAGAGCAGCGGTCGTACGACGGTGCTGCTCTCGCTGCTGGTCGCGGCGGCGGTGATCGTCGTCGCGCTGGTGAAGCAGAAGGTGTCCGGCGGCCGTGCGGACGAGGCGGTCGCCGAGCCCGCCGACCGGGTGTCCGTCGGCTGATCCTCACAGCAGGGTGAAGCTGTCCTTCACCTTCTCGTACGTCCGTACGGCCTGGGCTTCGACCGCCGGCTGGTACCAGGTGTTGATCTGGTACGACTTGCCGTCGGCGTCGAAGCCCAGCAGCCGTGCGTGCCAGGGGGTGCCCTTGAGGGTGAAGGTGTACTCCCAGACCACCGCCGGGTAGCCGCGGAAGGTCGTCTCGGCCAGCCGGATCTTGGTGTAGTCCCGGCCCTGGTGGGCGCTCTGTTCGGAGGCGCTCCAGCTGTCCATGAGGTCGCCGCGGGCGAGCGAGGACTTGGCGACGAGTTCCTGGCCGCCGTCGGGGGAGGTGTAGTGGACCTCGGCGCCCGTCTTGACGTCCCTGCGCCAGCCGGTGGGGGGCGCCCAGGCGAAGCCGCCGGCCTCCTCGTGGGTGCCGGGTGGGAGGGAGCGGGGGCGGGCGGTGCCCTCGACTGTGGGCGCCGATGAAGTGGGCGTCGGTGTCGAGGGGGTTGAGGAGGTGCCGGTCGCTTTGTTGCTGTCGCTGCCGCCTGTTGTGGTGGTGAGGAGGATGGCGAGGGCGGTGGCTACCGCTGCGGTTCCCAGTACGGCGAGGAGAGTTGTGCGTTTGGGGGCCTTGCGGTGGTGGGGCGCTGCGGGTGCGTGGGGGCTGGTCGCGCCGTTCCCCGCGCCCCTTTCGGGGCGCTGTGGTTCGGGGCGTGGGAGGGTGGGGCCCACCTGAGGACGGACCGGGAGGGTCGGGACCGCCGAATTGTTCGACGGGGTCTCCGAGCGGACCTCCGAGCGCAGTTCCGAGGCCGCCTCCGTCGACGCGCTGAACGACGGGGCTGTCCGCACCTCTGTCGGTGGTGGCTGCGGGGGTTCGTCCTGCGGTATCGGTGGGCGCAGCACGTACGTGGGGGTTCGGCGTTCCACGGGGGTCGGGTGGGCCACCGGGCGCAGTTGCCGTTCCACCTCCTCGAGGCCGGGCCGTACCGTCGGTTCCTTCTCCAGCAGTGCTGCCAGCAGGTCGTGCAACGGGCCTGCTGTGGCGGGGAGTTCGGGGTTCTCGTAGAGGACGGCGTGCAGGGTGGCCAGGGTGGTGTCGCGGGAGAAGGGGGAGCGGCCGCCGAGGGCGGCGCACAGGGTCGCGCCGAGCGACCAGAGGTCGGAGGGCGGGCCCTGCGGGCGGCCGGAGACGCGTTCGGGTGCCATGTAGTCGGGGGAACCGACGAGCATGCCGGCCATGGTGAGCGCCTTGGCGTCCTGGATCGCGGCGATGCCGAAGTCGGTGAGGACGACCCTGCCCGCGGTGTTCTCGACGAGTACGTTCCCGGGTTTGATGTCGCGGTGCAGCACTCCCCCGGCGTGCACCTGGCGCAGCGCCGCGACCAGGCCGAGGCCGATCCGGGCCGTCGCGCGCGGGCTCAGCGGCCCCTCCTCGGCCATGATCCACTCCAGGGAACGGCCGTTGATCAGCTCCATGACGATCCACAGGCGTTCGCCCTCGTCGACGACGTCGTAGACACGTACCACGTTGGGGTGGTCGATCCGGGCGGTGGCCCTGGCCTCGCGCAGGGTGCGTTCGCGGCGGGTGCGGGTGTCCTCGGCGTCGAGGCCGTCGATCCGCATCTCCTTGACGGCGACCTGCCGGTCGAGCGTCTCGTCGGCGGCCCGCCACACCCGCCCCATGCCGCCCTGCCCGATACTCTCGGCCAGCCGGTAGCGGCCGGTCACCAGCAGCCCGGGAACCCCGCCCGGCCCCGCGTTCTCCGGATTCCCCGGACTCCCCGCGCCAACTGAATTCCCTGAATTCTCTGAATTCCCCGGCAATTCGCTGCACCCCCTCAACGACCGCCCCTGCTGACACACAATGGTCACACTTACGGCCGTACCAGCATAGTGCGGAGAAATCTTGTGGTACCTCTTCAGGTGACCGCGAATTCAGGCGCGGTCCAGGGGGTTGCAAGGGGGACGAACATGAGTTCTCGTCGTATGCTCCGGCGGCTGACCGTGGTCACGGGATCGCTGGTCACGGCATCTTTCTCGGCCGTGCTGATCCTGCCGTTCACGGCCGTCGCCGACGACCAGGGACCGGGAAGCGGCAAGGGGGGAAAGGCGGTCGACCAGGCGCCGGACGGTGTGCGGCTGACGACCACGCTGCCCGAGAGGATCTCGGTCGACAACAGTTCGCAGAAAACGGCGATTACCGCCACCGTGAAGAACGAAGGGACCAAGGACAGCGACAGTATCCGGCTTTTGGTGGTCGGTTTCGACGGCCTGAAGGTCAACGGAGTGCAGGGGTGCGACACCGTCGCCGCGAAAGATCTGCCGGCCGGCTCGAACAGCGCCTTCAGCTGTCCCGTGGGAGCGCTCGGCGCGGGCAAGTCGAAGTCCTATGCCGTGGACGCCACGTTCGACCTCGGCAGGACCGGGAAGATCTGCCTGCCCGTGCAGAGCGCGGACGGGAAGAAGACGTTCTGGCAGCAGGGCCCGGTGCCGTTCGGTACGACGAACCCGTCGCCGAACGCCCCGGCCACCCCGCTGCTGCTCGGCACCGACAACAAGCCGGTGGGGCCGAGCGGCGACCAGTTGCCGAAGACCGGCGCGGGCAGTGACGTGCTGCCGCTCGGCGCGGCGGGCGCGGCGCTGATCGCGGCCGGGGCGGCGGGGGTGTGGTGGTCGCAGCGGCGGCCGCGGCAGCAGTCGTAGCACCCGGCACGACAGCGGGGCCCGGGGTGCCGATGCACCCCGGGCCCCGCTGCGGTCGGGCCGGGTCAGCGCTTGTCGACGAGCTTCCACGCCGCGGGCACCGCGCCCATCGCCAGGGCCGCCTTCACCGCGTCGCCGATCAGGAACGGGGTGAGGCCGGCCGCGATCGCCGCGGACGCGGACATGTCGGCGGCGTAAGCGAGGTAGGGCACGCCGACCGCGTAGATGATCGCCTCGCCGAGCAGCATCGTGCCGGCCATGCGCAGCACGCCGCGGTCGGCGCCGCGCCGGGCCAGGGCGCCGACGACGGCGGAGGCGAGCATCATGCCGAGGATGTAGCCGAAGGAGACGGAGACACCGGAGGTGCCGCTCGCGAACCAGGGCACGCCCGCGAGGCCGGCCAGGGCGTACAGGGCGAGGGAGAGCAGGCCACGGCGGGCGCCGAGGGCGGTGCCGACGAGCAGGGCGGCGAAGGTCTGGCCGGTCACCGGGACCGGGGAGCCGGGCACCGGGACGGCGATCTGGGCGGCGAGGCCGGTGAGCGCGGCGCCGCCCGCCACGAGGGCGACATCGCGCACCCGGGACGCGGGCAGGAGGTCGGCGAGGACGGTGCCGGTGCGGGTCGACGCGGCGGCGGTGGCGGTGCTCATGGGGACTCCGCGGGGTGGGGGCAGGCAAGGGACACCGTGACGCTATCCCGGGCCGTCTGAGCCGAACACGTCAGCGATCGACAAAGGCCGGAAGCGGCACTTGGTGGGCTCTCCACAAAGGGTGTGGGTTACACGCGGTACGGGGTGACGCCGATCACTGAGGCAGAGATGTTTCAGTCACGTCAACGGCGTTGAACAGGCCTGTGGAGTTCCACCAATCGAACCCTAGCGGTCTGGTGGGATTCAAGGTTTCTGGCCTACGCTTCCGGACATGGTCGCCCAGTCCCTGAACCTCACGTCGCGTCGCTATGTCGACCTGCGACGGCAAGGGGCTGCCGTCTGTCGCCGTCCGCTCTGAGGCCGCGCGGCGGGAGACCGGTCCGGCGCGCCTCGACGTCCGAGACGTGTCGGCCCCGTTCCCGAGGACGGTTTCCCATGCCCCGTACCGCGGCACCCCCGCTCACCTCCGCGCCCCGTGACCGGCGGCGGACCAGCGCCAGTGTGGTCCTCCGCTCGGTGCTGGAGCACGGTCCGGTCGCCCGCTCCACCATCGCCCGGCTGACCGGGCTGTCCCCGGCCTCCGTCACCGACTACTGCGCCCGGTTCACCGAACTCGGCCTGATCCGGGAGACGGAGGCGCCGCAGCGCGTCAAGGGCGTGGGACGGCCGCACGTCCCGGTCGACCTGGACGACTCGCGGTTCGTGGTCGGCGGGGTGCACGTGGCCGTCCCGTACACCACGGTCGCGCTGCTCGACCTGCGCGGCCGGGTCGTCGTACGGCGGGAGCTGAAGCACCGGGACACCGATCCGCGCGGGGTGCTGGCCCGGGCCGCCGCCGGGCTCGCCACGCTGCTCGACGAGGTGCCCGGCAGCAGGCCGCTGGGCGTCGGCGTGGCCGTCGGCGGCTGGGTGGACCGGGACTCCGGCACCGTCGTCGAGCACCCCCTGCTGGGCTGGCGCGAGGTGCCGGTGCGCGAGCTGCTCGGCGCGCACACCGGGCTGCCGGTCCATGTGGACGGGCACGCGCGTGCGTTGGTCAACGGGGAGCGGCTCTTCGGACGGGCCCGGGGCAGCCGGAGCGTGCTGCACCTGTTCGTCGGGAACGTGGTCGACGCGGCCTTCGCCACCGGCGACGAGGTGCACCACGGCCCGCGCTCCCAGGCCGGCATGATCGGCCACCTCCCGGTGCCGGGCGGCACCGAGCCCTGCGACTGCGGACGCACCGGCTGTCTCCAGGTGGAGCTCAGCGAACGCACGCTGGTGCGGCGGGCCCGGGCGGCCGGGGTCGTGGACGGCGCCAATCCGATGGACGTCCTCACGGCGGCCGGGTCCGGCGATCCGGCGGCCGTACGGCTGCTGGTGGAGCGGGCACGGCTGACCGGGCGGGCGGCGGCGCTGCTGCTCGACGTCCTCAACCCGGAGAGCGTGGTCGTCACCGAGGTCGGGGTGCTGTACCGCGAGGACTGCCTCGCCGCGCTGCGGGAGGCGGTGGGTGCGGAGCGGGCGGCCTTGGTCGCACCGACCAGTTTCCGCGAGTCGGTGCTGGCGGTGGCGGGCGGTTCGGTGGTCCTCGACGTGCTGTACCGGGACCCGCTGAGCGCCTCGCACGCCCCGGCTCCGACCCTGTCACCAGAGCTTATTTAATTCAGAAACTCGGAATATTGACAGCCGTCGTCGACGGCAAGGAACATCCTTCTCATGACCTGTCGCACCCTCTGTTGCTGACGTCTTGACGCGCCCCGGGCGCGCATTTCCCTCTGCGTGAGATCTCTCTTTCCGGCCTTCTGTCGCCGGGAATTCGCCCTGCCTTTCTGCTGCTTTTCTCCCCGGAGCACTCCCATGCCTTCTGCGTCCCCCTCCGGCATCGACCGCCGGCTCTTCCTCACCTCCCTGCTCGGCGCCTCGGCGGCCGTGGCCGGGCTGAGCGGCTGCGCGGGCGGCAGTGCCGCAGCCGACACCGCGGGCGCCTCGACCGCTCCGCTGGCCGACAAGGTCCCGGCCGGCACCAGCCTGAAGATCGCCTCCTATCTGGGCCAGCAGCAGTTGCAGTTCAAGCTGGCGAAGCTGCCCGCGCTGCCGTTCACCGTGTCGAGCTGGGTGAACATCGGCGCCGGTCCCGATGTCATCAACGCGTTCCGCGCCCAGTCCCTCGACCTCGCAAACAACGCGGGAATTCCGCCGATCCAGGCGCAGTACCAGGGTTTCGCCGCAAAAATCGTCGCGATCGAGCTGACCCGCAAGCCGAACTACCTGTTCGCCACCAAGCCCGGCAGCGACATACGCACGGTCGCCGAATTCAAGGGAAAGAAGCTCGCCTTCTCGCAGGGGCAGGCGCAGGGCGTGGTCCTGCTGCGGGCGCTGAAGGAGGCCGGGCTCGCCTACGACGACGTGAAACTGGTCCCGCTGACCAGCAACCAGTTCCTCACCGCCCTGCAGTCCGGCCAGGTGGACGTGGCCCCGCTGGCCAACTCCCAGGCGCCGGCGTACCTCCAGCAGTACGGCCCGAAGGGCGCGCACACCATCGCCACCGACGTCGTCGACCTGCTCAACCTGCTGTGGGCGCCGCAGGCGGTGCTGAACGACAAGGCCAAGGCGGCCGCGGTCGCCGCATACATCCCGCAGTGGGCCAAGGGCCTGGTCTGGCAGTGGGAGAACCCGGACACCTGGAACGAGGAGTTCTACGTCAAGACCCAGAACCTGACCCTCGCCCAGGCCCAGGGCATCACCAAGCTCGCCAACAAGCCGCTGTTCCCGCCCAGCTGGGACGAGGCCGTCAAGTGGGAGCAGGAGACCGCGGACCTGCTGGCGGAGGGCGGGTTCGTGAAGAAGACCGACGTCACCTCGCTCTTCGACCACCGCTTCGAGTCCCTCGCCGCGAAGGCCGTACCGGCGGAGTACCGGAAATGACCGCCGTGACCACCGGCACCGTGCCGGTTCCCGTGGCCGAGGAGGAGGCGCACCGGGTCCGGCCGCGCCGCCGGCTCTCCCCCGGCCGCCGGCTGCCCGCCGCCCGGCTCGCCGGTCCGCTCGTCGTCCTCGCCGCCTGGGCGATCGCCTCCGCCGCCGGGCAGCTCGACCCCGGCGCCATCCCGGCGCCCTGGACCGTCCTGGACACCGCCGTCCACCTGTGGACCGCCGGGACGCTGCGCACCGACATCCTGACCTCCGTGGAGCGGGCCGGGTACGGCTTCGCGATCGGTCTGACCGCCGGGGTGCTGCTGGCCCTGGCCTCCGGGCTCACCCGCACCGGCGAGGCGCTGATCGACGGGACCGTGCAGATCAACCGGGCGATCCCCACCCTCGGCCTGATCCCGCTGTTCATCCTCTGGCTGGGCATCGGCGAGACCTTCAAGATCGCCATCATCGCGATCGTCGTCTACATCCCCATCTACCTGAACACGCATGCCGCGCTGTCCGCCATCGACAGCCGGTACGTCGAACTCGCCGAAGTGCTGGACCTGTCGCGGGTCCGGTTCATCCGGGAGGTCGTGATCCCCGGCGCGCTGCCCGGATTCTTCGTGGGGCTCCGGCTCGGCGTCACCGGCTCCTGGCTCGGCCTGGTCGTCCTGGAGCAGATCAACGCCACCAGCGGTCTCGGCTACATGATGTTCCAGGCCCAGAACTACGGGCGCAGCGACATCATCCTCGTCGGTCTGCTGATCTACGGCGTCTTCGGCCTGGTCTCCGACACCGTGGTCCGACTCATCGAACGGAGGGTGCTGTCGTGGCGCCGCACACTGAGCAGCTGACCCGCCCCGCCGTCCGGCTCCGGGGACTGACCCGGTCGTTCGGGGACCGTACGGTCCTCGACTCCGTCGACCTCGACCTGCCGGCCGGGCAGTTCACCGCGCTGCTCGGGCACAGCGGCTCCGGCAAGTCCACCCTGCTGCGGGCGGTCGCCGGACTCGACCACGGGGTCACCGGCAGCGGGGAACTCACCGCCCCCGAACGGGTGTCGGTGGTCTTCCAGGACTCCCGGCTGCTGCCCTGGCGGCGGGTGCTGGACAACGTGGTGCTGGGTCTGGACGGCAAGGACGCCCACGACCTCGGGCGGGCCGCGCTCGAAGAGGTCGGCCTCGGCGGCCGCGAGCGGGCCTGGCCGGGCGAGCTGTCCGGCGGTGAGGCGCAGCGGGCCGCGCTCGCCCGGTCCCTGGTCCGCGAGCCCGAACTGCTCCTCGCCGACGAGCCGTTCGGCGCCCTGGACGCGCTCACCCGGATCAGGATGCACCACCTGCTGCGCGAGCTGTGGAAGCGGCACCGCCCGTCGGTGCTGCTCGTCACCCACGACGTCGACGAGGCGATCGTCCTCGCCGACCGGGTGCTCGTGCTGGAGCGGGGGCGGATCGGGCTCGACCTGACCGTGGACCATGACCGCCCGCGCGGGGAGTACCGAGGCCGGCTGCTGGCGGCGCTGGGCGTCACGGAGGACGTCACGTGACCGTCGGTCGCGGTGGCCGCCCCGGGGGCTGCCGCCCCCGGACCCCCGCTTCGGCCTTCGGCCTCGTCCTCGAACTCCCCCAGAGGCGGTACCCCCAGACAGGCTCAAAACACCACGCAAAGGACCCCGCATGACCCGCCGGCTCCACCTCAACGCCTTCCTCATGAACACCGGTCACCACGAGGCCTCCTGGCGCCTGCCGGAGAGCGACCCGTACGCGCACGTCGACCTCGGGCACTACGTCGGGCTCGCCCGGACCGCCGAGCGCGGCACCTTCGACTCCCTCTTCCTCGCCGACGGGCCGCACCTGTGGGGCAGCGTCGCGCAGCGGCCCGCCGGGGCCCTGGAACCGCTCACCCTGCTCACCGCGCTGGCGACGGCGACCGAGCACATCGGTCTGATCGCCACCGCCTCCACCTCCTACAACTCCCCCTACAACCTGGCCCGCAGGTTCGCCTCGCTGGACATCGTCAGCGGCGGCCGGGCGGGCTGGAACATCGTCACCACGGCGGGGGCGGAGGCCGCCCGCAACTTCGGGATCGACGAGGAGCCCGCCCACGCCGAGCGGTACGCGCGGGCCGCCGAGTTCCTCGACGTGGCGCTGAAGCTCTGGGACAGCTGGGAGGACGACGCGATCGTCGCCGACAAGGCGGCCGGCGTCTGGGGCGACGACGCGAAGATCCACCCGCCCCGGCACCGGGGCACCTACTTCGGTGTCGAGGGCGCCCTCAACGTGCCCCGCAGCCCGCAGGGTTACCCGCTGCTCGTGCAGGCGGGCTCCAGCGAGGACGGCAAGGCGTTCGCGGCCCGGTACGCGGAGGCCGTGTTCACCGCGCAGCAGACCGTCGAGGAGGCGCGGGCGTTCTACGCCGACCTCAAGGCACGGACGGCCGCGGCGGGCCGCGACCCCGACCACGTCAAGGTGCTGCCCGGCATCGTCCCCGTCATCGGCTCGACGGAGGCGGAGGCGCGGGCGCACGAGCAGCTCCTGGAGGACCACATCGTGCACCGGCACGGCGTGGCCAACCTGGAGCGGCTCCTGCATCTCCCCGCCGGCACCCTGGAACTGGACGCGGAACTCCCCGCCGAGCTGCCGCCCGAGGACGCCATCGAGGGCGCGAAGAGCCGCTACACGCTGGTCGTCGGGCTCGCCCGCCGCGAGCGGCTCACCGTACGGCAGCTGATCGGCCGGCTCGGCGGCGGCCGCGGGCATCTGACCTTCGCCGGGACACCGGAGCAGGTCGCCGACGCCATCGAGACCTGGTTCACCCAGGGCGCCGCCGACGGCTTCAACATCATGCCGCCCGTGCTGCCCTCCGGCCTGGAGACCTTCGTCGACCACGTCGTACCGATCCTGCGCGCCCGCGGCCTGCTGCGTACGGACTACGGCCCGCGCCGGACCCTGCGGGAGCGCTACGGCCTCCCCCGCCCCGCCAACCAGTACGTCACCCCCGCACTCGCCACCGCCTGACAGCCCGAGAGCCCGAGAGCCCGAGAGCCCGAAAACCCGAAAGGACGCCCCCGCATGTCCATCGAGATCCGCAAGGTCACCGCGAACATAGGCGCCCAGGTCCTGGGCGTGGACATCGCCAAGCCGCTCGACGAGGAGCAGGTCGCCGCGGTCCGTGAGGCCCTGAACGTCCACAAGGCCCTGGTCTTCGACGACGTCCGCCTCGACGACGAGGGCCAGGAGGCCTTCGCCCGGCAGTTCGGCGACCTCACCACCGCCCATCCGACGGTGCCCGCCGTCGACGGCGCCCCGAACGTGCTGCCCGTCGACAGCGAGCGCGGCCGGGCCAACCACTGGCACACCGACGTGACGTTCGTCCTGAACCCGCCCCAGGCCAGCACGCTGCGCTCCATCACGGTCCCGCCGTACGGCGGCGAGACCCTGATCGCCAGTTCGGCCGCCGCCTACCGCCAGCTCCCCGACCCGCTGCGGGCGCTGGCCGACACGCTGTGGGCGGAGCACACCAACGACTACGACTACGCCGTACCGGACGAGGAGATCGACGAGGAGAAGGCCGCCCAGCGCGCCCAGTTCACGTCGATCAACTTCCGCACGGTCCACCCGGTGGTCCGGGTGCACCCGCTGACCGGTGAGCGCGGCCTGTTCATCGGCGGGTTCGCGCAGCGGATCGTCGGCCTGTCGAAGGACGAGTCCCGCCGGATCCTCGACCTGCTCCAGGCGTACGTCACCCGCCCCGAGAACATCCTGCGCCACCGCTGGTCCCCGAACCAGCTCGTCCTGTTCGACAACCGCATCACCCAGCACTACGCCATCGACAACTACGACGGCAGGCCCCGCCGCCTCAACCGCGTCACCGTCGCCGGCGACGTCCCGGCAGGCATCGAGGGCAAGGAGAGCTACTCGATCGAGGGGGACGCCTCGCACTACACATCCGTAGCGGCGTGACCGCGGCGCGCTGACGGCGCGCCCGCTTCCGCGAGGCCCCCACGTGACGACACGTGAGGGCCTCGCTTCTTACCCCCGTCCGGCTTGTTGTTGCTAACGTGTAGTTGCAAGCTCTTTGCAATAAGAGGTTCGGAGGGGACCCATGCCCGTCTACACGCTTCCTGAACTGCCCTACGACTACTCCGCGCTCGCGCCCGTGATCAGCCCCGAGATCATCGAGCTGCACCACGACAAGCACCACGCGGCGTACGTGAAGGGCGCCAACGACACCCTGGAGCAGCTGGCGGAGGCGCGCGAGAAGGAGAGCTGGGGGGCGGTCAACGGGCTGGAGAAGAACCTGGCCTTCCACCTCTCCGGCCACATCCTGCACAGCATCTACTGGCAGAACATGACCGGCCCGAAGGACGGCGGGGGCGAGCCGCTCGCGGCGGACGGGGTGGGCGAGCTGGCGGACGCGATCACCGAGTCCTTCGGCTCCTTCGCGGGCTTCAAGGCGCAGCTGACCAAGGCGGCGGCCACCACCCAGGGCTCCGGCTGGGGCGTCCTCGCCCACGAGCCGCTCAGCGGGCGGCTGATCGTGGAGCAGGTCTACGACCACCAGGGCAACGTCGGCCAGGGGTCCACCCCGGTCCTGGTCTTCGACGCCTGGGAGCACGCCTTCTACCTCCAGTACCGGAACCAGAAGGTCGACTTCATCGACGCCATGTGGGCGGTCGTCGACTGGCAGGACGTGGCGCGCCGCTACGCGGCGGCGCGGTCCCGGGCGGATGTGCTGCTCCTGGCTCCCTGAGCCGCCGACACGTCCTGCCTCGTGATCGTCTTCTCACCGTTCACCGGGGCAGGCGGAAAGCGGGCGGCCCCCGCGAGGACGTGACTCGCGGGGGCCGCCTGTGCGCTGCCCCTTGCGGGCGTGCGGGGCTGTCGGGAGGATCCGCGCCCGGCGGGACGGCCGGGCGCGGCGGGACGGCCTACAGGTTGCTGAAGTCGGGGCCCTTGGTACGGGTCCGCTTGATCTCGTAGAAGCCGGGGACGGAGGCCACCGCGAGGGTGCCGTCCCACAGGCGGGCCGCCTCCTCGCCCTTGGGGGCGGGGGTGACGACCGGGCCGAAGAAGGCGATCTGCTCGCCGTCGGAGCCGGGGACCGCGATGACCGGGGTGCCGACGTCCTGGCCGACCTTGTCGATGCCCTCCTTGTGGGAGGCGCGCAGCTCGGCGTCGAACTCGAAGTCCTCCTGGTCGGCGTAGTCGATCAGGTCGGCCGGCAGGCCGACGTCCGCGAGCGCGCCCGCGATGGCCTCCACGGTCGGGCCCTCGCCGTTGTTGTGGATACGGGTGCCGAGCGCGGTGTACAGCGGGCCGAGGATGTCGGAGCCGTGCTTCTGCCAGGCCGCGGTGACCACGCGGATCGGCTTCCACGCCTTGGTCTCCAGCAGCTCGCGGTACTCCTCGGGCAGCTCGTCGAGCTTCGGCTCGTTGAGAACCGCGAGGCTCATGATGTGCCAGCGGACCTCGATGTCGCGGACCTTCTCCACCTCCAGGACCCACCGGGAGGTCATCCAGGCCCAGGGGCACAGGGGGTCGAACCAGAAGTCGACGGGGGTCTTGCCTGAGCTGGTCACGGTCTCGGACATGGCTCTCCTCGGAATACGGGCCTTTTCCAGCGGCAACACCGGCACCGGCCACCCCATTCCCGGGTGCCCGCCGTCAGGTGCACGTGGGAGGATCGGTGCTGTTTCGGCGTACCGACAACGATGCGTATCGACACGAAGGAGTGCCGCCCGTGCCCGGTGAGAATCTGTCCCGCGACGAGGCCCGGGAGCGGGCCGCCCTGCTGTCGGTCGACGGGTACGACGTGTCGCTGGACGTACGGTCCGCCGTCGGGGAGGGCCAGGACGAGCCGCGCACCTTCCGCTCGGTGACCACGATCCGCTTCCGCTGCAACGAGCCGGGCGCGTCGAGCTTCGCCGACCTGATCGCACCGGCCGTGACCGCCGTGACCCTCAACGGCAAGGACCTCGACCCCGGCGAGGTCTTCGACGGCACCCGGATCGCCCTGGAGGACCTGGCCGCGGAGAACGAACTGGTGGTGGACGCCCGGTGCGCCTACTCCCGCACCGGCGAGGGCCTGCACCGCTTCGTCGACCCCGAGGACGGCGAGGTCTACCTCTACACGCAGTACGAGCCGGCCGACTCCCGCCGGGTCTTCGCCAACTTCGAGCAGCCGGACCTCAAGGCGCCGTTCCGCTTCGAGGTGCGGGCACCCGAGGAGTGGACGGTGTGGAGCAACGGCGCGGGTGAACTCGCCGACGGGGTCTGGCGGTTCGCCGAGACGAAGCCGATCTCGACGTACATCACGTGCGTGGTGGCCGGGCCGTACCACTACGTGACGGACTCGTACTCCCGCGCCCTGCCGGACGGCTCGACGCTGGAGATCCCGCTCGGCGCGATGTGCCGCAAGGGCCTCGCCCCCTACTTCGACGCGGACGACGTCTTCCTGATCACCAAGCAGGGCCTGGACTTCTTCCACGACCACTTCGACTACCCGTACCCGTTCGGGAAGTACGACCAGGCGTTCGTGCCCGAGTACAACCTCGGCGCGATGGAGAACCCGGGCCTGGTGACCTTCCGGGAGGAGTACATCTTCCGGGGCAAGGTGACGCAGGCGTCGTACGAGGCGCGCGCCAACGTGATCCTGCACGAGATGGCCCACATGTGGTTCGGCGACCTGGTCACCATGGTGTGGTGGGACGACCTGTGGCTGAAGGAGTCGTTCGCGGACTTCATGGGCACGTTCGCGAACGTCGGCGCGACCCGTTTCGAGAACGCCTGGACCACCTTCGCCAACCGCCGCAAGGCCTGGGCGTACCGCGCCGACCAGCTGCCCTCCACGCATCCGATCACGGCCGACATCCGCGACCTCCAGGACGCCAAGCTCAACTTCGACGGCATCACCTACGCCAAGGGCGCCTCGGTCCTCAAGCAGCTGGTGGCGTACGTCGGCCAGGACGCGTTCCTGGAGGGCGCCCGCCGCTACTTCAAGCGCAACGCGTACGGCAACACGCGCCTCGGCGACCTGCTGTCGGTCCTCGCGGAGACCAGCGGCCGGGACATGGGCGCCTGGGCCGGGAAGTGGCTGCAGACGGCGGGTGTGAACTCGCTGACCCCGCAGGTGCTGCTGGACGGGGACGGCAGGGTGGCCGAGCTGGCCGTGCTGCAGGAGGCGGCCGAGTCGCACCCCGAGCTGCGCCCGCACCGGGTGGCGATCGGCCTGTACCGGCTGGAGGGCGGCGATCTGGTCCGGTACGCGCGTGCCGAGGCGGACGTGGACGGCCCCCGCACGGTGATCGCCGAGCTGGCCGGCGCCGAGGCCCCGGAGCTGGTCCTGGTCAACGACGACGACCTCACCTACTGCAAGATCCGCTTCGACGAGACCTCGCTGGCGACCCTGCGCGGCCACCTCGGCGCGCTCACCGACCCGCTGGCCCGGGCGCTGTGCTGGTCGGCGCTGTGGAACCTGACCCGGGACGCGCTGCTGCCCGCCCGTGACTTCGTCGGCCTGGTGCTGCGGTTCGCGAGCCGCGAGTCGGACATCGGCGTGCTGCAGATGCTCCAGGCGTGGGCGGAGTCGGCGCTGGTGCACTACGTGGCGCCCGAGGGGCGGGAGGCGGCCGGGCGGCTGCTCGCCGAGGGCGCCCTGCGGGAGCTGCGGCAGGCGGCGCCGGGCAGCGAGCACCAGCTGGCCTGGGCCAGGTTCTTCGCGTCGACGGCGGCGGACGGTCCGGACCTCCGGCTGCTCCAGGACCTTCTGTCGGGGGCGGCGGCGATCGAGGGCCTGGACGTCGACCAGGAGCTGCGCTGGGCGTTCCTCGAACCCCTCGCCGCGCACGGCCTGGCCGACGAGTCGGTCCTGGCGGCCGAACTGGCCCGGGACGACACGGCGTCCGGCAAGCGCCACCAGGTGCGCTGCCTCGCCGCCCGTCCGTCGGCGGCGGTGAAGGCGCAGGCGTGGGCGCAGGTCGTGGAGTCGCAGGCGCTGTCCAACGCGCTGGTGGAGGCGACGATCGCGGGCTTCGCCCAGGCCTCGCAGCGGGAGCTGCTGGCTCCGTACGCCGAGAAGTACTTCGAGGTCATCGCCGGGATCTGGGAGGACCGCTCGATCCAGATCGGCATGGACGTGGTCCGGGGCCTGTACCCCTCCCTCCAGGACCGCCCGCAGACCCTGAAGGCGACGGACGCGTGGCTGACGGCGCACGCCGACGCGCCTCCGGCGCTGCGCCGGCTGGTCCTGGAGGCCCGGGACGACCTGGCACGGACGTTGCGCGGACAGGAGTGCGACGCGCGGGCCGCCGAGGCCGCCGCGCGCTGACCTTTGGCCAACGGTTAGCCTCCGGGTGACCGTTACGCAATTCATTCCATCATGGCCGTAACCCCTGGTCCCCACCCATCCGGACCAGGGGTTTTGGCTCCCTACTCGGCATCCGAACACCCGTCCTTTAGTACCGTGTTGTCCGCATTTTTCGACGAACGCGTAACACCGGTTAAGGACCCGGCCGGCCCCGGGAATCCCGACGCCATGACCCACAACACCCCGCTCTCCCCCCGCCCCCTCCGCCACCTGTCCGACGTCCGCCGCCGGGTGCTGACGACGGCCCAGCTCCGCTCGCACGGCGTCGCGGCCACCGAGATCGCCGAGCAGTGCCGGCCGGGCGGCCCCTGGCAGCAGCTGCTGCCCGGCGTGGTCCTGCTCCACCCCGGCCCGCCGACCAGCGAGGAACGCCTGCACGGCGCCCTCCTGTTCACGGCGCGCGAACCGGCCCCGGGCGTCCCGGCGCAGCCGACCCCGGACTCCCCGCACCGCACGGTCTACGCGGACGCGATGATCACGGGCCTGGCGGCACTGACCCTGCACGGCTTGTCCGCGACCCCGCCGCTGCTCGCCCTGGACCACGTGGACGTCCTGGTCCCGCGGATGCGCCGGCTGCGCTCCACCTCCTACGTCCGCGTGCTCCGCACCCCGGCCCTGCCCACCCCCGAGCAGGTGACGGGCCTCCCGGTCGCCCCGGTCCCCCGTGCCCTCGCGGACGCGGTGGCGGACCTGACCGACGCGGAGGCGGTACGGCGGCTGCTGACCGAGGCGGTGCGCGGCGGCCACTGCGAACCGGCGGCGGTGGTGCGGGAGCTGAACCAGGCCAAGCTGCTCTCCCGCCCCCACGTGGTGGACGCCGTCGACTCCCTGGTCGCCGAGGGCCGGGCCATCGCCGAGGCGCGCCTCTACCAGATGGTCCGCGAGTACGGCCTCCCCGACCCGGTCTGGAACGTGGACCTGAGGCTGCCGGGCGGCCCCCACCTGGGCGGCCTCGACGCCTACTGGCCGGAGCAGGGGGTCGCCGTCGAACTGGACACGCGCGCACCGCGCCAGGATGAGGACGCCCTGTGGTCGGAGTACGCCCGCAAGCGGGAGCACCTGGAACGCCTCGGCATCACGGTCGTCTACCTCACCCCGAGGAAGCTCCGCGACGCGATGGAGCAGCAGGCGGCGGTGGTCCGCACGGCCCTGATGGCGGCGGACGACCGCGACCCGGCCGCGCACGTGGTGGTGCTCCCACGCTGAAAAACGCCCCCGAAACAGCGCCCCGTAAGGGGCGCT
Source organism: Streptomyces sp. NPDC028289 (assembly GCF_055565975.1). NCBI lineage: Bacteria > Bacillati > Actinomycetota > Actinomycetes > Kitasatosporales > Streptomycetaceae > Streptomyces > Streptomyces sp. NPDC028289. Next base: position 1,256,399 of record NZ_JBVHTI010000001.1, read on the forward strand.
GTTGGTACCCGGCCGAAGGCTGGGGGAGGAACTGCGCGCCCAGCCACGACGGCGCAGCAGCCGAACGACGGCGAAGCACCGCAGCGTTCAGGCGAGGGGGCCGGGAAAGGGAGGGGCCGCCGGTTCGGAGGGGGACCGACGGCCACTTCTCACGTCGCGATCCGCGGCGCCGTAGGCGCCGAGCCGGGCGTCGATCTCACGCACACCGCCGGCCCACCGGCGGCCCTCACCCGGGTCGTCCGGCTGGCTCACGTACATCTGCCGCAGAGCCGGGGCCAGTTCACGCACCGCGGTGTCGTCGTGCAGGCGCTGCCACTCCGTGAAGGCCCGCTCCAGGCAGAGCCGGGTCCGCGCGGTCTCCCGCCGGGGCGGATCCGCGTGGAAGCGGGCCGCCCTCAGCCACAGGCGCACGGCGAGGCGGCCGTCGCCGGTGAGGTGGACGACGTGGGCGCGCACCTCGATCCAGTGGGTCGCCTCGGCCGACTTGGCTCCGTGCAGCCGGACGGCGTGGTTCTCCGACTGCCGGATGGTGTGCTCCGCCGCGGCGAGCCTGCCCAGCCTGGCGTCGCGCCAGATCCCGTCGTAGACGTCGTCGGGCGGAGCCGCCGCCAGTATCGGGTGCTGCAGCAGGGTGTGGAGACCGGCGCCGGCGTGCCCCGGCGGGCCCGTCGCGGACGGCGCCCGCCGTGCGTCGCCGATCACCAGGCCGGCGCGAACGCGGAAGCCGCCGCGTAGGCGGTCAGGGGGGCGGTGGCGGAGAAGGCGTCCAGTTCCGTGCGCATGGGGGGGGTGGCTGAACCTCGGGTGGGGCGGTGGTTGGTGCCAGCACACCAGCGCCGCGCCCGCGGATCATTGCCGTACGCACCCCAACTCCGGGTACAGCAGGCTGTACTGCGGCCGCCGGTCCGCTCCGCCCGCGGCGCAGTCGCGGGCGGAGCGGACCGGCGGGCTGCTACTGCCCGCCGACGCCGGGGCGCAGCTCGTCGCGGACGTCGCCGACGACGTGGTCGAGCAGGTCGGCGTAGGCGGCGATCATGCGGGTACGGCTGAACCGCTCGCGGCTCGCCGCCAGCGCGGGCGCGAACAGCTCCCGGTCGGCCACCGCCGCCGACCAGGCGAAGGCGATCGCGTCGGGGTCGAAGGGCGTCACGAACCCGTGTCCCTCGACGATCGAGGCGCTGTCGCCGACGTCCGTCGTGACCGGGACGGCACCGCACATCATGCCCTCGATGAGGCAGAGCGGCGCCGCCTCGCCGGAGGCGGAGGTGAGGGCGACGACGTCGGAGCCGGCGTAGACGGTCTCCATGTCGTGCCGTACGCCGAGCAGGTGCAGCCGGTCGCCGAGGGCGGCCCGGTCGGTGCCGAAGGCGACCTCGATGTCGGCCCACAGGGCGGGGTTGTCCTCGGTCATCCCGGCCCCGCACATGACGACGTGACCGCCGCCCTCGCGGGCCAGCCAGGCCCGCGCCGCCCGCAGGAAGAGCGGCACGTTCTTCATACCGGCGTACCGGGCGGCGAACACGACCACGGGGGCGTCGGGAGCGGTGGCGGGGATGCCGAGGGACTCGCGGAAGGCGAGCCGCAGCGCCGCGTCCGGCCGGAAGCGGAGCAGGTCGACGCCGTTCGGGATCACGTGCAGCAGCTCGCCGGGGATCCCGGCGGCCTCGTACGCGTCCCGGGTGGACTCGGCGCAGCACACGCAGGCGACCACCGTGCCGTCCGCGATGGCGGCCTTGAGTTCGTCCAGCGCCGGGCCCTGGTTCTCCGGGTCGGACCGGTGCAGGCAGACGACGACGGGGCGGCGGGGCAGCCCGGCCTGGTTGAGCAGCGCGAGCGGCTGCTCCTTCAGCGACAGGATGACGTCCGCGCCGGCCATGGCCCGGGCCGTATCGGCCAGCTCGGGGCCGCTGAAAACCGACGCCGCGACGGTGCCGTCCACCAGCCCGGCGGTGCGGCCGAGGGAGGAGACCTCGATGCCACCGGCCGTAAGGGCCCGGTAACACGCGTCGTCCTCCATGCGTTGCGTGGTGGCTTCTCGGTGGACCTCACCGTGCAGACTCAGCACCCGATGCCACTGCTGTCCGCCTTCTACCAGGCCCAGCAGCACATCGCTGTGCACGATCCGGGCTCCCCCGGAGAAAAAACCCTCGTAGACCGAGAGCACACGAAGTCCGAGCCGAGCGTCCACACGACCACCTGCCTTGCACCAGATCGAGCCATCCCCGGGATCCGCGGGTTAGCCGATATGAGGCGGTACGGACGTTTCATTCGGATGAACGGAGTGTCTCGTGTCGGAGTCGGATGCGTTTACAGGATCAGTGCCGGACCCGCTGCCGCCAACATCATTCCACTTCCCTCGCTGTCACCCTTCTGACCTGCGCTTTTGCAAGGGCATCCGACTCCCCCGCGCCCTCCGGACGAGTGCGGCCGACGGCAAAAAATCGGCAAGCGGAGCGCCCGGACGCGCGACGATGTCACGAACCGCGGTGGGCGTTGAGGCGGGCGGCCCTGCGGGTCAGGTGGTCGCGTTCGGCGAGGTTCGGGGCCTTGCGGGCGGCCTCGGCGTACAGGCGTGCGGCGGTCGCCGTATCGCCGTCGCGTTCGTGCAGGTGGGCGGCGACGGCGGTGTACCGGGGCAGACCGGCGTCCAGCTCGGCGAGTGCGGCGAGGCCGGCGCGGGGTCCGTCGGCCTCGCCGACGGCGACCGCGCGGTTGAGCCGGACGACGGGGCTGTCGGTCAGGCGGGCGAGTTCGTCGTACCACTCGACGATCTGCACCCAGTCGGTCTCCCCGGCGGTGGGCGCGTCCGCGTGCAGGGCGGCGATGGCGGCCTGGGCCTGGTACTCGCCGAGGCGGTCGCGGGCGAGGGCGCCCTGGAGGATCCCGACGCCCTCGGCGATCAGGCGGGTGTCCCAGCGGCTCCGGTCCTGCTCCGCGAGGGGGACCAGGCTGCCGTCGGGCGCGGTGCGGGCGGCGCGGCGGGCGTGGTGGAGCAGCATGAGGGCGAGCAGCCCGGCCGCCTCCGGGTGGTCGATCCGGGCCGCGAGCTGCCGGGTGAGCCGGACCGCCTCGGCGGCGAGGTCGACGTCGCCGGAGTAGCCCTCGTTGAAGACCAGGTAGAGGACGCGCAGCACGGTGGCGACGTCGCCGGGCCGGTCGAGGCGGACGCCGGAGACGGTGCGCTTGGCCCGGCTGATCCTCTGTGCCATGGTCGCCTCGGGCACCAGGTAGGCCCGGGCGATCTGGCGGGTGGTGAGACCGCCGACGGCGCGCAGGGTGAGCGCGACCGCGGCGGAGGGGGTGAGGGAGGGGTGGGCGCAGAGGAAGTAGAGCTGGAGGGTGTCGTCCGCGGCGGGGACCGGCCCGGGCGGCGGCTCCTCGTCCACCCGGTCCTCGCGCCGGCGGCGGGCGGTGTCCGCGCGGGTCGCGTCGAGGAACCGCCGCCAGGCCACGGTGACCAGCCAGCCCTTCGGGTCCCGCGGCGGATCCGCCGGCCAGACCCGGATCGCCTCGACCAGGGCGTCCTGCACGGCGTCCTCGGCCGCCGCGAAGTCGGCTCCGCGGCGGACGAGGACGGTGAGCACGCCCGGGGTGAGGCTCCTGAGCAGGACCTCGTCCATCAGTGGCAGGACTCCGCGATGGTGGGCGGCGCGGCCAGGAAGGGGCGCACCTCCAGCCATTCGTGGATCGGCTTGCCGCCCGCCCCGGGTGCCGCCGACAGTTCACCGGCCAGCTCGACGGCGCGCTCCTGGCTGTCGACGTCGATCACCATCCAGCCGGCGATGAGGTCCTTGGTCTCGGCGAAGGGGCCGTCGGTGACCGGCGGGCGCCCCTCGCCGTCGTAGCGGACCCACATCCCGTCGGGGGCGAGTCCCTGGCCGTCGACGAACTCCCCGGTCTTCTCCAGCCTGGCCGCGAAATCGTTCATGTACCGGATGTGGGCCGAGATCTCCTCGGGCGTCCACTGGTCCATGGGCACGCAGTTGACCGGGGCCGGGGCGCCGCGGTAGTGCTTCAGCAGCAGGTACTTGGCCATGGTGGTTCTCCTCGGTGCCGATGCGACCCATTGTGGCCGCCTTCACCCCGGGGACGGAGCCGGCCACGGGTTCTCGACATCGCCGCCGGGGGTTCTTCAGCTCTTCTTCAGGACCAGCTCCGTGTTCCGGTCCGTCGTGTTCCCGGCGAGGGCCTTACTGGCACCGGGGGCGTTGAAGGCCAGTTCGCGGTAGAGGGCGGCGAGGCCGGTCTGGGAGAGGTCGGAGAAGTCGGTGCGGTGCGGGGCGGCGGACTCGATCAGGGTGGTGAAGAGCGAGATCGTGCCGTCCTTGTTGTCCACCAGCTCGACGATCCGGGCGAGGTGCGGGTAGTCGACGTGCGAGGCGGTGGTGATCTCCCAGAAGGAGTTGCCGTTCGAGGCCTTGTGCGGGGTGATGAGGTTGCGGTGGATGTGGCCGTTCACCCAGGCCAGTACGTTGGCGTGGCGGCTGAGCAGGGTGACCAGCTCGGCACCGGTGTGGCGGCGGTCGCTCGGGTGGGCCGGGTCGGGGCGGGTGTTGGTCATCGACTGGCTGGTGTGGTGGCTGAAGACGACCGCGTAGGAGTCCTTGTTCTCCTTCAGGGTCTTCTCCAGCCAGGTCAGCTGGGTGGTGCCGATCGAGCCGTCGTAGTGGCCGCCCGCGTCCGTCGTGTCGAGGCTGATGCCGATGACGTCGTCGGAGATACGGAAGGCGTAGTACTGGGTGCCCGCGGCCACGTTGGCGCTCGAGTAGCCGTGGCCGACCGGGCCGACGCCCTGGTAGGCCGGGTCCAGGTGGGCCTTGAGGTAGTCCGCGGCGGTGTAGGGGGCGCGCTTCTCGTCGGCGGTGACCGAGCGCATCGACCGGGCGTGGGCCTTGAGGAAGTCGCGGTAGCCGCTGCCCTTGGGGTCCTGGGCGTTGTGGATGGCGTCCTGGAGCTTCTTGGCGTCGGCGTCGGTGACGGACATCAGCTTCTTGCCGGCGACCGCGGCCGCGACGAGGTAGGGGTCGGCGTGCGAGCCGTAGCAGCCGAGCGGCAGGGCGTCGTGGTTGCCGACCGTGGAGTACCAGGGCAGGTTGAGGCCGGGGCTCTTCACCTCGCGGATCGCGGCGGCCAGATAGCCCGCGAGGTGCGGGAAGCCGAGCGCCTTGTCCTGGTCGCGGACGGTCGAGGAGGCCTGCCAGTACAGCTTCATCCCGCTGTTCTGGACGCCCTCGTAGTGCTTGGGGTCACCGGTGTTGGGGGTGATCCGGCCGCCGCTCATCACCTTCATGAACCACTCCAGTTCGGAGTGGGCGTTGTTGTCGGTGTTGTCGCCGGTCGTCATCACGAAGTGCAGCGGCGAGCCGGTGACCGGGGCGCCGCGCAGCGCGTTGACCCGCTCGACGAGCGAGACCGCGCCGGGCACGGTGAGCGCCTCGTGCGGCCGCCAGGCGTGCCGGTCGTGGACGCGGACGTACTCCAGACGCAGCGGGTGCTGGACGTCCATCAGGTGCAGGTCGGTGAACTGCACGAACGCGGCGAGGGCGGTGCGGCGGTTCTCCCGGCCGGACTTGGCGGCGGCCAGGTCGGAGCGCAGCACGCGCGCCCAGCCTGCGCCGTCGCCGAGCCGCCGGTAGCCGGAGCTGTTGCGGGGCGCGGCGACGGAGGCGAGGGTGGTGCCCTTGGTGTACGGGGCGAGGGGGGCCGCGGCGGCCTTGCGGCCCTCGGCGACCGGCTGCTCCTCGGCCGCGGCGGGGGCGGCCTCGCTGTCGGTGGGACGCAGTGCGTAGCCGACGCCCGCGGAGAGCGTGACGGCTCCGGCGGCGGCGAGCACGGTACGGCGGTTGATCTCCAGTGCCTCGCGGCCCGTGCGGGCCGCGGAGGTGGCGACAGAGCGTATGCGCGACATGGCGCGATCTCCCCGAGTACGAACGCGTCGACAGTGGTCGCGGGCGGTCGCTTCCGCGAACTTCCCGCTCACTGTGGATCGTTGGCACCGGGGATGACCTGCGCGTGAACGCGGCGGCAACGCGCAGCGCCGATCACCGTACGTGGATCAGCCGAGGTGGGGACCGGTCATGGAGCGGATTGCGGGCGGCCGGGGCCCGGCTACTCCGCGTTCATCTGCCGGGGTAGGGGAGGGTCTCCGGCGCTTACGACTGCTCTTGTGCAAACCGTCCGGCGGCCGGCCGCTCCCGCCACAGCCGCAGCGCGACGTCGATCAGCGGGACGCGCCGGAGGGACGGTACGGCGTCGAGGTCCTGCCAGGCGGCCATGTCGGTGGAGCCGTTCACCTCGTTCCTCAGCTCGCCGCCGACGACCTCGCCGGTGTAGACGATCCGCACGCCGTGGTGGTCGGTGGCGGGGCGCCGCAGACCCGCGCGGGGGAAGCGGTGGCGCTGGGAGTCGATGCCGAGCAGCCCGGTGACCTCGATGCGGTAGCCGGTCTCCTCCATGAGTTCGCGGCGGACGGTGTCGTAGGGGTCCTCGCCGTGTTCCATGCCGCCGCCGGGCAGGACCCATTCGGGTGTGCCGTCGTCGGCCGGGGACCGGGCGAGGAGGATCTGACCGTCACGGACACACACGGCGTAGGCCGCCACCCTGAGCTTCTCGCGCACGTCGGCACGGTAGGGCCCGCGGCGGCCGGCGGCCAACGGGATTTCCTCGCACAGCAAGGGCGCAGATAGGGGGTTTTCCCCATACGTTCATATCGATTCGGTCAACGTTCCCAAAAGGCCGTTCCCTTGGGGAAAGCTGTGCGCTTACGCGCCGGTACTTGACCAAGTTCCGGCCACTCCATGCTCGTTCCTTTACCTACAAGGGATGCAGATGACCCTCAGCCCCCAGCACGACCCGATACCGGGCCACAGACGCCTGGGTCGCATGGCCCTCGCCGTCGGTGTCGTGGCCGCGCTCGCCGCCGCCGGGCCGATACCCCTGGCCGCCGCCGCGACCCCGGCCTCCGCCGCGTCCGCCGACCCCGGCGTCAAGTCCGCCCACGACAAGCTCGGTTCGGACGACGCCGAACTGCTCGCCGAGGCCAAGGCCGCGGGCGCCAAGAACGTCACGATGATGGTCGCGACCGCGCCGGGGCAGACCGAGCAGGTCGCCGAGGAACTGGACGCGGTCAAGGGCGGCTCGGTGGGCCGTACGTACGACAAGCTCGGTTACGTCCGGGCGACCGTCCCCACCGGGCGGGCGGACTCGGCGATCGCCGCCGCCGCCAAGCTGTCCTCGGTGCACGCGATCGACCTGCGCCAGGAGATCCGGCTCGACGACCCGACGGTGAGCGGGACCGGCGCCGGGGCCGCCAAGTCCGGCAAGTCCTCTTCCACTTACTCGGGGCCGGACAAGAACACCCCCGCCGAGAACCCCTACAACCCCTCCTTCGAGACGGGCGCCGTCGACTTCGTCAAGGAGCACCCGAAGGCGGACGGCCGGGGCATCACCATCGGCATCCTGGACTCCGGCGTGGACCTCGGCCACCCGGCGCTGCAGAAGACCACCACCGGCGAGCGGAAGATCGTCGACTGGGTGACCTCGACCGACCCGATCGTGGACAGCGACCAGACCTGGCGGCCGATGGTCACGGCCGTGTCCGGGCCGAGCTTCACCTACGGGGGCAGGACCTGGACGGCGCCCGCCGGGTCGTACGAGATCAGCACCTTCAAGGAGTCGTACACCACGGGCGGCGACGCGGCCGGTGACGCCAACCGGGACGGCGACACCACCGACAGCTGGGGCGTGCTCTACGACCCGGCGGCGGGCACGGTCACCGTCGACCTGAACAACAACAACGACTTCTCCGACGACACGCCGATGAAGCCGTACAAGGACGGCTACCAGATCGGCTGGTTCGGTACGGACAACCCGGCGACCGACGTCGTCGAGCGGCAGCCGTTCGTCGTGCAGATCCGCAAGGACGTCCCCATGGACCCGTACGGCGGGGACTGGGTCGGCAAGAAGGCCGACTTCGTCAACATCGGGGTCATCGAGTCCGAGCACGGCACGCACGTCGCCGGCATCACCGCCGCCAACGGCCTGTTCGGCGGGAAGATGAACGGCGCGGCGCCGGGCGCGAAGATCGTCTCCTCGCGCGCCTGCACCTGGACCGGCGGCTGCACCAACGTCGCCCTCACCGAGGGCATGATCGACCTGGTCGCCAACCGGGGCGTCGACATCGTCAACATGTCCATCGGCGGCCTCCCGGCGCTGAACGACGGCAACAACGCCCGCGCCGAGCTGTACACGCGGCTCATCGACACCTACGGCGTGCAGCTGGTGATCTCGGCCGGCAACTCCGGCCCGGGTGCGAACACCATCGGCGACCCAGGGCTGGCCGACAAGGTCATCTCGGTCGGCGCGGCCATCTCCAAGCAGACCTGGGCCGCCAACTACGGCTCCCAGGTGACGACCAAGTACCAGCTGCTGCCCTTCTCCTCCCGCGGCCCGCGCGAGGACGGCGGCTTCACGCCCACCCTGGTCGCGCCCGGCGCCGCGATCAACTCCACCCAGACCTGGCTGCCCGGCTCCCCGGTCGCCGAGGCGGGCTACTCCCTCCCGGCCGGCTACTCGATGCTCCAGGGCACCTCGATGGCGTCCCCGCAGGCGGCGGGCGCGAGCGCGCTGCTGCTGAGCGCCGCCAAGGAGAAGGGCATCGCCCTCTCCCCCGCCGACCTGCGCACCGCGCTGACCTCGACCGCCCACCACATCAAGGGCGTTCAGGCGTACGAGGAGGGCGCGGGCCGGATCGACATCGTCGACGCGTGGGAGTCCATCCGCGACCACGCCACCGCGCACGACTACACGGTGAAGGCGCCGGTCGACACCGCCATCGACTACGCGCTGAAGACCCCGGGCTACGGCACCGGCCTGTACGACCGTGAAGGCGGCCTGAAGGCCGGGCAGAAGAAGACGTACGACGTCACGATCACCCGTACCTCCGGAGCGGACAAGGCGATCCGCCACGAGCTGCACCTGGAGAACAACGCCGGGCACACCTTCAAGATCCTCGGCTCCGACGAGGTGACGCTGCCGCTGAACCAGCCGGTGACGGTCAAGGTGCAGGCCAAGCCGAAGAGTTCGGGCATCAAGTCCGCGATCCTGGAGGTCGACGACCCGCGGACCGAGGGCGTCGACAAGCAGATCCTGACGACGGTCGTGGTGTCGGACCCGGTCCACTACGCCTACTCGGCGTCGGGTTCGGTCCAGCGCAACAGCTCCACGTCGTACTTCGTGACCGTGCCCGAGGGCGCCACCTCCCTCGAGGTCGCGATGAGCGGTCTCGCCGACAAGAGCCAGACGCGGTTCATCGCCATCCACCCGTACGGCACTCCGGTCGACAACACCGGTACCCCGTACTGCTACAACAACTACCTGAACGGCAACGGCTGCACGCCCGACGTCCGTTCGTACGCCGACCCGCAGGCCGGGGTCTGGGAGATCGAGGTCGAGGCGCGCCGCACCTCGCCGCTGCTCGACAACCCGTACAAGGTGGGCGTCACCGTGCTCGGCGCGGCCTTCGACCCGGAGACCGTGACCGTGCCCGAGGCGAAGGTCGGCACGCCGGTCACCGCCTCCTGGAAGGTGACCAACAAGTTCGCCGCCCTCGACGGCAAGCTGGTCGGCGGCCCGCTCGGCTCCTCGAAGACGGCCCGCCCGGCCATCAGGGAGGGCGAGACCCAGACCACGACGGTGACCGTGCCGGCGGGCACGAACTCCCTGGACGTGGCGATCGGCAACGTGTCGGACGCCTCGGCCGACCTGGACCTGACCGTGTACGACGCGTCCGGCAAGCAGGTCGCGCAGTCCGCCGACGGCGACTCGGAGGAGGCGGTCTCCATCGCCTCGCCGGCCGCCGGGACCTACACGATCGAGGTCGTGGGCTACTCGGTCCCGGCCGGCTCCACCGACTACGACTACCGGGACGTGTTCTTCTCCGCCGCGCTCGGCTCCGTCACGGTCGACGGGTCGACGCCGGTCCAGCTGGCCACGGGCGACTCGGCCACGGTGACCGGCCAGGTCACGGCCGCCGCGGCGGCCCCCGAGGGACGTGAGTTCTTCGGCCGGGTGCAGCTGGTCAACGCGCGCGGCACGGTCGCGGGCGTCGGCAGCGTGCAGATCGAGAAGGTCACGCAGTAACGAAGTCCGGTGCTGGGGGGTGGGCGCCCTGCGGGGCGCCCGCCCCTTCACCTGTCCGGGCACGTCATGGTCCGCGACGCGGGCAGGTCGCGCACGATCCAGGACCGCTCCGCCGCGATCCGCGCCTCCCCGACGGCGTACCGGTCGGGCACCTGCTGCCCGCTCGTGATGCCGACCAGCAGGCGGGCGCCGGTGCGGATCCGGGCGTCGGTGCCGGACGCGAAGAGGAACTCCACCTCCTCGGCGGTCTTCACCGGTTTGTAGGCGTGGGTCACGCGCAGGGTGACCCGTTCCTCGCCGGAGTCCGCGAGCTGGCGGACCCCGGTGACCGTGCCCTCGACGACCAGCCGGGCACAGGCGAGGTAGCCGGGGCCGCCGGCCTGCTCCGTGCCGCCCTGGCCCGCCGAGCTCGCCGCGCTGCCCGCGGCCTTGTCGGCGCTGGCGCCGTTGGACATGGAGCCCGTACCGCCGTTCGCCGCGAGCCAGCCGATGCCGAACACCGCCCCGGCGAACGCGGCCGCGAGGGCACCGGCGAGACCGAGGGCGCGGACGCCCGGGTGCTGCCAGGGGCGGCGGCGTCCGGCCGGGCGGGGGCGGGGCGCCGGCCGCGGGGGCGGCGCGGCGAGGGTGTCCCCGATGATCCCGAGGTGCTCGCGCAGGAGCGCCACGTCGGCGGCGGCCGCCCGGTGCTCGGCCATGAAGGCGGGGTCGGCGCGCTGTTCGGCGGTGAGCGGCTCCTCCGCGAGAACGGCGAACAGGGCGTCGGTGCCGCCCGGCTCACCGGGGTCGCCGTGGGGTCCGGCGGGCAGGTGCCCGTCGTGTTCGTCGGGCATGTGGTCGGCGGGCATGGTCACACCACCTCGTCCTCGTGCAGGCGGGCGCGCAGGGCCCGTACCGCCGTGTGCAGCCGGCTCTTGACGGTGCCCTCCGGGATGCCGAGCTCCCCGGCTATGTCGCGTACCGGCAGGTCGGCGTAGAAACGCAGGACGAGGATCTGCCGCTGGGCGTCCGGCAGCTCGTCCAGACCGCGGGCGACGGCGACGGAGAGCAGCCTGCTGTCCTCGCCCAGGGCGTGGTCGGGCTGGCGGAGGGAGGCCAGCCGTTCGCCGAGCCGTTCCTGGCGGCGCTTGGCGCGGTGCCAGTCCATGGCGAGCCGGGAGGCGACGACCGCCGCCCACGCCGACACGTCCCGCGGCGCCTCCTGGCCGCTCGCGGCCCGCTCCAGCAACCGCAGACGTACCTGCTGTACCCCGTCCGGCAGGTCCGCCTGCGGTACGCCGCCCAGCGCGAGGACCGCCCGCACCCTGCGCTCCTGGTCCGCGTCCAGGGGATCACCGTGCTGGTCCCCCTGGGCGCGGCGGGCCTTTCTGCGCAGCACAACCCACCCCCCTCACCGCGTTTCTCCTACGACGCCGCAGCCGCCGGAAACGTTCGCCCCGGTTCCCGGAAATCTTCTGCGCGGTGTCCCGGGGGACCTCCGAGGCGTACGTCACACCGGCCCGCGGCGCAGCACAGCTTGCGGTACGACGGCCAAGCGGAGGTAATTTCTGCAGCTCAGCGGGGGTGCAAACGGGAGTTCCGCGGGCCGGGTGGTCCGGTCGGTGGGCATGGCGCGCAAAGAATTGGACAGGCTGGCCCTGGTCGGCCGCATGATGGAAAGGCCGTAGACACACGTCAACGTATGCAGAGGGAGTCGCTGTGAGGGTCGGAATCGTCGGAGCCACCGGTCAGGTCGGCACGGTCATGCGCAGGATCCTCGCGGAGCGGAACTTCCCCGTCACGGAGCTGCGCCTGTTCGCCTCGGCCCGCTCGGCCGGGACCGTGCTCGACGGTGTGACGGTGGAGGACGCGGCGACCGCCGACTACACGGGCCTGGACATCGTGCTGTTCTCGGCGGGCGGGGCCACCTCGAAGGCGCTCGCGGAGAAGGTCGCCGCCCAGGGTGCCGTGGTGATCGACAACTCCTCCGCCTGGCGCAAGGACCCCGAGGTCCCGCTGGTCGTCTCCGAGGTGAACCCGCACGCGATCGCCGACCGCCCGAAGGGCATCATCGCCAACCCGAACTGCACGACCATGGCCGCGATGCCGGTCCTGAAGGTGCTGGACCGGGAGGCCGGTCTGGAGGCACTGGTCGCCACCACCTACCAGGCGGTGTCCGGCTCCGGTCTCGCGGGCGTCGCGGAGCTGCACGGCCAGGTGCAGAAGGTCGCCGCCGACGCGGAGAAGCTCACCCACGACGGCACGGCGGTCGACTTCCCCGAGCCGCAGGTCTACAAGCGGCCCATCGCCTTCAACGTGCTGCCGTTCGCCGGCAACCTCGTCGACGACGGTCTGAACGAGACCGACGAGGAGCAGAAGCTGCGCAACGAGTCCCGCAAGATCCTGGAGCTCCCGGAGCTCAAGGTCTCCGGCACCTGCGTGCGCGTCCCGGTGTTCTCGGGGCACTCGCTCCAGATCAACGCCCGGTTCGCCCGGCCGATCTCCCCGGAGCGGGCGACCGAGCTGCTCGCGGACGCCCCCGGTGTCGAGCTGTCCGACATCCCGACCCCGCTGCAGGCGGCCGGGCGGGATCCGTCGTACGTGGGCCGGATCCGGCGTGACGAGACGGTGGAGAACGGGCTCGCGCTGTTCGTCTCCAACGACAACCTCCGCAAGGGGGCTGCGCTGAACGCCGTGCAGATCGCTGAGCTGGTGGCGGAAGAGCTGGCTTCCTAGGTGCCGGGCGCCTCAGGGGGTGCGGGGGTGGGCCGTCGCGCGGGTGCGGGTGCGTGGGGGCTGGTCGCGCAGTTCCTCCCCCAGCCTTCGGCCGGGGGTACCCCCAGCGCCCCTGACGGGGCGCTGCCGTGGCCGCGTCCGGACGGGTGGGCGCCGTCCTGGCCGGTCGCGTCCATGCGGCGGAGCCGCATATAGGCACAGCCCCGCGCCCCTTTCAGGGGCGCTGATGCTCACGTTCGTCTTCCAGGGGAGCCACCAGACATGAGCGACACCCGGTCTGCCTACGGCGGCTCACGTGTTCTCGACGGCAAAGTCGCCATGATCACCGGGGCGTCCAGTGGGATCGGGGCGGCTGCCGCGCGGTTGTTCGCGCGGGAGGGGGCGGCCGTCGTGGTGACGGCGCGGCGCGTGGAGCGGTTGCGGGCGCTGGCCGAGGAGATCTCGGCCGGCGGCGGGCGGGCGCTGGCCGTGCCGGCGGACGTGGCCTCGGCCGCGGACGTCGAGCGGGTCGTCCGCTCGGCCGTCGACGCCTTCGGGCGCCTCGACTGCGCCTTCAACAACGCCGGGTTCGGCACCGCCGGCACCGAGCTGCACGAGACCGGCCAGGACGTCTACGAGCAGACGATGGACGTCAACGTGCGCGGGGTCTGGAACTGTCTGCGCTTCCAGATCCCCGAGATGCTGGGGGCCGGCGGCGGCACGATCGTCAACACGTCGAGCGTCGCGGGGCAGCGGGCCACCGGGGCGTCGGCGGCGTACGTGGCGGCCAAGCACGCGGTCCTCGGGCTCACCCGGGCGGCGGCGGCCGAGTACGCGGAGCGCGGCATCCGGGTCAACGCGCTGGTGGTGGGCAGCACCCGCACCGAGATGATGGACCGGGCCGTGCGGACCATGCCGGAGCTGCGGGAGCGGTTCGAGGACGAGACGCTCCAGAAGCGCATGGCCGGCCCCGCCGAGGTCGCCGAGGCCGCGCTCTGGCTGTGCAGCGACCGCGCCTCCTTCGTCACCGGCGCGGCGATGCCGGTCGACGGCGGCACGACGGCGGCCTGACGGCACCGGACGCGCGCGATCTCTGGGGTTTTCCCTCGTCGCCCTCCTCCCCGGTCCCATGGAAGGATGGCGCAACCCACACATAACGAGGAGATGACCGCGTGCCTGGCACAAACCTGACTCGCGAAGAGGCACAGCAGCGGGCGAAGCTGCTCACCGTTGACTCGTACGAGATCGATCTCGACCTCTCCGGCGCGCAGGAGGGCGGTACCTACCGGTCCGTGACCACGGTGCGCTTCGACGTCGCCGAATCCGGCGCCGCGTCCTTCATCGACCTGGTGGCCCCCGCGGTCCACGAGGTCACCCTGAACGGTGACGCCCTCGACGCCGCCGAGGTCTTCGCGGACTCCCGGATCGCGCTGCCCGGCCTGCTCCAGGGCCGCAACGTCCTCCGGGTGGTCGCCGACTGCGCGTACACCAACACGGGTGAGGGCCTGCACCGGTTCGTCGACCCGGTCGACGAGCAGGCGTACCTCTACACCCAGTTCGAGGTGCCGGACGCCCGCCGGGTCTTCGCCTCCTTCGAGCAGCCCGACCTGAAGGCGACCTTCCAGTTCACCGTGAAGGCGCCGAGCGGCTGGACGGTCGTCTCGAACTCGCCGACGCCCGAGCCCAAGGACGACGTCTGGGTCTTCGAGCCGACGCCGCGCATCTCGTCGTACATCACCGCCCTGATCGTGGGCCCGTACCACTCGGTGCACAGCGTCTACGAGAAGGACGGCCAGAGCGTGCCGCTGGGCATCTACTGCCGTCCCTCGCTCGCCGAGTTCCTGGACTCGGACGCGATCTTCGAGGTGACCCGGCAGGGCTTCGAGTGGTTCCAGGAGAAGTTCGACTACGCGTACCCGTTCACCAAGTACGACCAGCTGTTCGTGCCGGAGTTCAACGCGGGCGCGATGGAGAACGCGGGCGCGGTGACCATCCGCGACCAGTACGTCTTCCGGTCCAAGGTGACCGACGCGGCGTACGAGACGCGCGCCGAGACCATCCTGCACGAGCTGGCCCACATGTGGTTCGGCGACCTGGTCACCATGGAGTGGTGGAACGACCTGTGGCTGAACGAGTCGTTCGCCACCTACACCTCCATCGCCTGCCAGGCGTACGCCCCCGGCTCGCGCTGGCCGCACTCGTGGACGACGTTCGCCAACTCCATGAAGACCTGGGCGTACCGGCAGGACCAGCTGCCCTCCACGCACCCGATCATGGCCGAGATCCGGGATCTCGACGATGTGCTGGTGAACTTCGACGGCATCACCTACGCCAAGGGCGCCTCGGTCCTGAAGCAGCTGGTCGCGTACGTCGGCATGGACGAGTTCTTCAAGGGCGTGCAGGCCTACTTCAAGCGGCACGCGTTCGGCAACACGCGCCTGTCCGACCTGCTGGGCGCCCTGGAGGAGACCTCCGGCCGTGACCTGAGCACCTGGTCGAAGAAGTGGCTGCAGACGGCCGGGATCAACATCCTGCGTCCGGAGGTGGAGACGGACGCCGACGGTGTCGTCACCTCCTTCGCCATCCGCCAGGAGGCCCCGGCGCTGCCGGCCGGCGCCAAGGGCGAGCCCACTCTCCGTCCGCACCGGATCGCGATCGGCCTGTACGACCTCGACGAGGCGACCGGCAAGCTGGTCCGCACCGACCGGATCGAGCTGGACGTGGACGGCGAGCTGACCGCCGTACCGCAGCTGTCCGGCCGCCGCCGGCCGGCGGTGTTCCTGCTCAACGACGACGACCTGTCGTACGCCAAGGTCCGCCTGGACGAGCAGTCGCTGCACTTCGTCACGGAGCACCTCGGCGACTTCGAGTCCTCGCTGCCCCGCGCGCTGTGCTGGGCCTCGGCCTGGGACATGACCCGGGACGCGGAACTCCCCACCCGCGAGTACCTGTCCCTCGTGCTGTCCGGCATCGGCAAGGAGTCCGACATCGGTGTCGTGCAGTCCCTGCACCGCCAGGTGAAGCTCGCCATCGAGCTGTACGCCGACCCGACCGCCCGCGAGGCCCTGCTCACCCGCTGGACCGACGCCACGCTGGCCCACCTGCGCTCGGCCGCGCCCGCGAGCGACCACCAGCTGGCCTGGGCCCGTGCCTTCGCGGCCACCGCCCGCACCCCGGAGCAGCTGGACCTCCTGGACAGCCTGCTGGAGGGCACCCACACCATCGAGGGCCTGGCCGTCGACACCGAGCTGCGCTGGGCGTTCGTGGAGCGGCTGGCGGCGGTCGGCCGCTTCGACGAGGCGGAGATCGCGGGCGAGTACGAGCGGGACCGGACGGCCGCCGGTGAACGGCACGCGGCCACCGCGCGCGCCGCCCGCCCGACCGAGGAGGCGAAGGCGGAGGCCTGGGCGTCGGTCATCGACTCCGACAAGCTGCCGAACGCCGTGCAGGAGGCGGTGATCGGCGGCTTCGTCCAGACCGACCAGCGCGAGCTGCTGGCGCCGTACACCGACAAGTACTTCGAGATCCTGAAGTCGGTGTGGGACTCCCGCTCGCACGAGATCGCCCAGCAGATCGCGGTCGGCCTCTACCCGTCCCTCCAGGTCTCCCGGGAGACCCTGGCCAAGACGGACACCTGGCTGGCCTCGGCCCAGCCGAACGCGGCCCTGGCCCGGCTCGTCTCGGAGTCCCGCGCGGGCGTCGAGCGCGCCCTGAAGGCCCAGGCGGCGGACGCGGCCGCCCAGTAGGCGGTACCTCGTCGGGGCGTCCGGTGGGATCTCCGCCGGGCGCCCCGCCCTGTGCGCGAAGTACCCATCACCCAGGACGAGTTGAGTATCCGTGCTCACGCCCGGGGCGCCCGCGCGTTGCGAGTATCGACGCAACGGCGCGGCAGCGAGCGCCGGGTCCCTTCGGCTCGGGACGACCCGAGCCGGCCTGAGCCAGTTACGGAGAACTCGCCATGTCCCGTCGTATCGCCCTGTCCGTGGTCGCCGGTGTCGTCGTGCTCGGAGGTGCCGGGGCCTTCGCCCTCGCCTACGCCGGCGACCAGGACCCGTCGCCCGCGCCGGCGCACAGCACCGTCCGCTACACCGCTCCCGAGGCCGGTCACAAGGGGTCGCTCTCCTTCACCACCGAGGTCAGCGCGCCCTCGGGGGTCAGGAGCCTGAAGGTGCTGGCCTGGCCGGAGAAGTCCGAGTTCGCCACGAAGCCGCTGACCGCCAAGGACATGGCCGAAGTGGAGTCGGCGACCTGCACGCCGGCCGGCGGCCACACCGTCCGGTGCGTGTACAGGGCTCCGGTCTCCGCCGCCGACGCCGCGTCCGCCGCGCACGGCGCCTGGCACATCGCCGTGCTGGCCACGGCGAAGGACGGCCACACCACCTTCGACGCCAAGGCCGCGGACTTCACCCTCACCTGAACCGGTCACCCGACGTGGGTGGCCAGCGCCTTCTCGATCTCCGGCGCCTGGGCGTTCTCGGCCGCCCAGGCCACGTAGCCGTCGGGGCGTACCAGCACCGTCGTACGACGGTCGCTCGCCCAGCGGGCCGCGGTCAGGCGGTCCGCGCGTTCCGCACCCGGGTCGTAGGAGCCCGGGGTGACGAGCACGAACCGGCCGCCGCGCAGGGCCTCGTAGAGGCGGCCGCCGCCGGCCAGGGCGAGGTCGGGGACGCGGGTGCCGGTGAGGCGGTGCGCGCCCCTGGGGGCGGGGTAGCGGTAGCCGATGCCGGTGACCTGGCCTACCGCCTTACGGCGGGCCGGGGCGAGGTGGTTGAGTGCGGTGGCGAGCGCGGCCCGCACGGGCAGCTGCCAGCCCTTGGCCATCGCGAGGCGGACGATCGCGCCGCTGCTGCGCAGCACTGTCCGGCCGACGGGGTGCCGTTCGCTCTGGTAGGTGTCGAGCAGGTCCGGGGCGGCGTGGCCGTGCAGCACGGCGGCGAGCTTCCAGCTCAGGTTGGCCGCGTCCTGGAGACCGGTGTTCATGCCCTGGCCGCCGGCCGGGGTGTGCACGTGTGCCGCGTCGCCGGCCAGGAAGACCCGGCCGACCCGGTAGCTGGGCGCCTGGCGCTCGTCGCTGTGGAAGCGGGACATCCAGCGGGCGTCGTGCATCCCGTAGTCCCGGCCCAGGGCGAGGCGGGTGATCTCCTTGACCTCGTCGAGGTCCACCGGCTCGTGGTCGGGGACGTCACGGCCGCGGTGCCAGCAGATGACCCGGTAATAGCCGTCGCCGAACGGCGCCAGGAACGCGAACGCGTCGCCGACCGCGGCGGCCGTCAGCAGCGTCTCGGGCCGCTCGGCGAGCAGCACGTCGGCGAGGACCACGGACCGGATCGCCGACCTGCCCGGGAACGGCAGCCCGACCGCCTCCCGCACCACACTGCGCATGCCGTCGGTGCCGACGACGTACGCGGCGCGCAGGTCCTCCCGGCCCTTGACGTGGACGGTCACGCCGTCCGCGTCCTGGGTCAGGCCGGTCACCTCGCAGTCGTTGCGGAAGTCGACGCCCGCCTCGGCGGCCCGGCGCTCCAGCACCTTCTCCACCTCGTACTGCGGGAGGACGAGGACGTGGTTGAAGCGGGAGGGAAGGGCGCCGAGGTCCAGCGTGAGCCCGTCGAAGAGGTTCATCCGGCTGATGGGCCGGCCGACGGCCTCGAGGTCGTCGGCGAGGCTCCGAGAAAGAGGCGCGCGCGCAGCGCGTCCGTTGAGGGTGGTGGTGGGCGACGGGCGGGCGTCGAGCTGCTCCAGGGCGCGGGCGTGCAGGACGAAGGCGCGGGAGAGGTTGCTGATCTTGTGGGGGCGCTTTTCGAGGAGGGTGACCGGGATGCCGGCGGCGGCGAGGTCACCGGCGAGGAGCAGGCCGGTGGGGCCGGAGCCGACGACGATCACGCGGTCGGTCTCGCCGGTGGTTACCGGGGCGGGGGTGCCAGTCGTGCCGTTCATGGAGGCCTCCTGGATGCCTGCACTCGTTTGCCAACACCCGATGACCAACGCTCGTTGGCCAACGCTTGTTGACAAGCCTAGGGCGCACCTTTTTCGCAGTCAACACTTGTTGGCCCACACCTGTTGGCCTACGCTCGTTGGCATGACCGGCACTCCCAGTGGACACACAGGCCCGGCGAACGGCCCGGCGGCGCGCCGCTCCGACGCCAGCCGCTCCGCCATTCTGGCCGCCGCCCGCGAGCGCTTCGCCGCCGACGGCTACGAGCGCGCCACCATCCGCGCCATCGCCAAGGACGCCCGCATCGACCCGTCGATGGTCATGCGCTACTTCGGCAGCAAGGACGGCCTCTTCGCGGCCGCCGTCACGCTAGACCTGCGGATGGCCGACGTGTCGCAGGTGCCGCGCACCGAGGCCGGGCGGGCACTGGTGGGCCACTTCCTGGACATCTGGGAGGCGAACGAGGAACTCACCGCGGTGCTGCGGGTCGCCGTCACCAACAAGGCGGGGGCGGAGCGCCTGCAGGACATCTTCCGGGAGCAGGTGGTGCCGGTGGCGGCGCGGGTGTGCCCGGACCCCGAGCAGGTGGTGACGCGGGCGGGGCTGTGCGCCGCGCAGCTGCTGGGGCTCGCGCTGACCCGTTACGTGTTGCGGCTGCCGCCGGTCGCGGCGCTGGCGCGCGAGGAGATCATGGCGTGGCTCGCACCGACCGTGCAGCGGTATCTGACCGCGCCGAGCCCGTGAGCGACGCGCCGAGGGCGCCGGTCGGCCGCCGTACGTGCGGTACGTACGGGAGCCGACCGGCGCCCTCGGTGGAACAGGTGGGGTGCGGCAGCTGGGGCAGGAAGGCCTCGGGCCTACGCCTTGGCCTTCGGCTTGGTGACCCGGACCTTGGACTTGTCCAGCACCATCACCAGACCCGCGATGACCGCGAACAGCACGAGCGGGGTCAGGACGTAGAGACCCAGCGTCTGGACGACGCTCAGGCCCTTGCCGGGGTCGTCACCGTCGTCACGCGTGAGCGCGAGGGCGGGCGACGACATGAGCAGCATCATCAGCGTCGTACCGGCAGCCAGGGCGCCGGCGCGCAGGGCGTTCTTCTTGTCCACGAAGCCAAAGTTAGCTGGCCCATCCGGGTGGCGCGCGTCCGGGGTACCCGTAAGCCGTCCTCGCCCGGCGCACGGGAAGATCTCCGGAAAAGGGTGACGGGAACTGTCACCTTTGGCGGGCACCGTGGTGCCATGGACAAGGACCTCAGCCCCCAGGGCATCGGCAGGCAGGGCAGCGGCACGCAGGGCAGCGGCACGCAGGGCAGCGGCACGCAGGGCAGCGGCACGCAGGGCAGCGGCACGCAGGACGTCGGCAGGCAGGACATCAACCGCGAAGGCCCGCTCGCCGGCCGGATCGCGCTCGCCACCCGGGGCGCCGGACGTGCCCTCGCCGTGGAACTCGGCCGCGCCGGCGCCACCGTCCACGTCACCGGCCGCACCACCCGCGAGCGCGCCAGCGAGGTCGGCCGGACCACGGAGACCATCGAGGAGACCGCGGAACTGGTCACCGCGGCGGGCGGCACCGGCATCGCGGTCCCCACCGACCACCTGGACCCGGACCAGGTCCGGGTCCTGGTCGAGCGGATCGGCCGCGAACAGGGCCGGCTCGACATCCTCGTCAACGACCTCTGGGGCGGCGAACACCTGCTCGTCGGCTCCGTCTTCGGCAAGAAGAGCTGGGAGACGCCGCTCGCCGACGGCCTGCGCATCCTGGACCTCGGCGTGCGCTCGCACGTGATCACCGCGGCCCTCGCCCTCCCGCTCCTGGTCCGGTCGGACGCGCCGCTGCACGTGGAGGTCACCGACGGCACGGCGGTCTCCAACCGCCGTTACCGCGAGAACCTCTACTACGACCTCGCGAAGAACGCCCCGATCCGCATCGCCTTCGGGCTGGGTCAGGAGCTGGCGGAGTACGGGGGCACGGCGGTCGCCGTCACGCCGGGTTTCCTGCGCTCGGAGCAGATGCTCGCCCATTTCGGCGTGACCGAGGAGAACTGGCGCGACGCCGTCGCCCGGGACCCGCACTTCGGCGTCGCCGAGTCGCCGTACTACCTCGCCCGCGCGGTCGCCGCGCTCGCCGCCGACCCGGACCGGGCCGCCCGCTGGAACGGCAGGTCCACCTCCAGCGGGGAGCTCGCCAGGACCTACGGCGTGCGGGACGTGGACGGCAGCCGGCCGGACGCCCTGGCGTACTTCGAGGAGGTCGTGTTCGGCGGGAAGGCGGGCTCACCGGACGACTACCGCTGATCCACCGCCGATCTCCCGCTTGGCCTGCCGCTGATCCACCGCCGCCCTGCCGCTGATCCACCGCCGGTCTACCGCTGCCCGTCCGGTTCGGCGCCGTACACGGCGGCCAGGGCGCGCGCGTGCTCGCGGAAGCGGGCGCGCAGGCCCGCCGGGGCCAGTACCTCCACGTCCGCGCCCAGCCCGGTCAGCTGGCCGAAGGCGACCTCCTCGGACTCCATCGGCAGGTCGACCGTGACCCGCCCGGCGGCGTCCGGCGCGGTCGCGGACGCGGAGGCCAGCGCGGCGGCCACGCCGGCCGGGTCCGCCACGGCGGGCAGCCGGCGCAGGCCGGTCCCGGTCAGCCGCACGGTGACGGTCGTGCGCAGCAGCGCCCGGGCGAACCCGGCCGCGTGGGCCCGCCAGTGCGCGGCCAGGTCGAAGGACGGGTCGCGGACGAAGGGTTCGCCGTCGCCGGGAGCAGGGGAGAGTGCCGTGACACGGTCGACGCGGTACGTCCGCCAGGCGCTGTCCCGGCCCGTCGTCCGCTCCTCCGGGACCCGCCCGACGACGTACCAGACCCCCGCTTTCAGGACGAGCCCGTACGGCTCGAGCAGGCGGGTCACCGTGCGGGGCGGTGCGCCGTCCCGGCCCGGCCGGGCGTAGGCCAGCTCGACGGTGCGGTCGGACCACACGGCGCGGGCCAGCTCCGGGAGCAGCTCCGGCGCCGACGGCTCGCGGAACCAGGCCGGGGCGTCCAGGTGGAAGCGGCGCACCGACGACTCGGCCGCCGCGCGCAGGGAGGGGAGCAGGGTGGCCGACAGCTTCAGCCGGGCGGTGTCCGCCGCGTCCGACAGGCCCAGATCGCGCAGGGCCGTGGGCAGACCGGAGAGGTAGAGCGTCTCCGCCTCGGTGGGATGCAGCGTGGTGAGCCGGGTGCGGTGGCCGGGCGCCAGGTGGTAGCCGCCCGCGCGGCCGCGCTCGGACCGGACGGGAACGCCCGCCTCCTGCAGGGCCTGGACGTCACGGATCACGGTGCGTCTGGAGACGTCCAGCTCGCGGGCGAGGGCGTCGGCGGTCAGGCCGGGACTCGACTGGACGAGAAGCGCCATGCGGATCAGGCGGGCGGCACGCATTCCTCAAGGATCGTGGACCGGCGCCCCGAACGGTTTCCGGCCCCCGGCCGCCCGACGCCGGGGACCGGGGCCGGGGACCCGGGCCGGGGACCGGGGCCGGGTCGTCGTCACGCCGTGGACGGGCCGTCCGTGTGCAGGGTGCGGAACAGCGCCCGTACCCGCTCCGAGGCCGTCAGCTCCTCCAGGGTCACGGGGCGGCCCTTCGTGTCGGCGATCGGGAGGCGCCAGTTCGGGTACTGGTCCCAGGTGCCGGGGAGGTTCTGGGGGCGGCGGTCGCCGACGGTGTCCGGGAGCCAGACGCCGATCATGCGGGCCGGGGTGCGGAGCAGGAAGCGGTGGACGGCCCGGATCTCGGCCTCCTCGTCGCCGGACTCGGACGCGGCGAGCAGGCCCAGGCGGGTCAGCAGGGCCAGCCACTCCGCGGTGTCGGCCGCCGCTTCGGCCCGTTCCTCCGCCGGCGGGCGGGTGAGCAGGCCGAGGCGGTCGCGGATTTCGACGTGTTCGCCGGTGAGGCGGGCGGCGGTGGGCGGCAGGTCGTGGGTGGTGGCGGTGGCGAGGCAGTCGGCGCGCCAGCGTTCCGGGGGCAGCGGGCGGGCGTCGCCCGCCCAGTCCCGTTCGAACCAGAGCACGGACGTGCCGAGCACCCCGTGGCGCTGGAGCGTCTCGCGCACCCCCGGCTCCACCGTGCCCAGGTCCTCCCCGATCACCACCGCTCCGGCGCGGGTCGCCTCCAGGGCCAGCAGGGCGAGCATGGCCTCGGCGTCGTAGCGGACGTACGTGCCCTCCGTCGGCGGCCGGCCCTCGGGCACCCACCACAGCCGGAACAGGCCCATCACGTGGTCGATGCGCAGGGCGCCCGCGTAGCGGAAGAGGGCGCGCAGGAGTTCGCGGAAGGGGGCGTGGCCGGAGGCGGCGAGGCGGTCGGGGCGCCAGGGCGGCAGGCCCCAGTCCTGGCCGCGGGCGTTGAAGGCGTCGGGCGGGGCGCCGACGGACATCCCGGCGGCGAAGTGGTCCTGCTGGGCCCACGCGTCGGCGCCCGCGGGGTGCACGCCGACGGCGAGGTCGTGCACGATCCCGACGGGCATCCCGGCCTCGCGGGCGGCGCGCTGGGCGGCGGTGAGCTGGGTGACGGTGAGCCAGGCGAGGCGGGCGTGGAAGCCGACGCGGTCGGCCAGGTCGGCGCGGGCGCGGGCGGTCTCCGGCGAGCGGGGGTCGCGCAGGGCCTCGGGCCAGCGGTGCCAGTCGGAGCCGTGCCGCTCGGCGAGCGCGTACCAGGTGGCGTGGTCCTCCAGGGCCTGCCCCTCCTCAGCGCGGAAGGCGTCGTAGGCGGCCTGCCGGCCGGGGGTGAGCGGTGCGGCGGCCGCAGTCTCCAGCGCCTCCCGCTTCAGCTCCCACACGGCGTCCCGGTCGATGAGGGCGCCCTGGTCGAGGACGGCGGAGCGCAGGTGCCCGGCGCGGTCCGCGGCGGAAGGGTCGGCGGCGTACTCGGGGACGGCCTCCGGCCGCAGGTGCACCGGGTCGGGGAACCGGCGGGAGGAGGGCCGGTAGGGCGACGGGTCGGTAGGGGCTCCGGGTACGGCCGCGTGCAGGGGGTTGACCTGGACGAACCCCGCGCCGGCCGTGCGCCCGGCCCAGTCGGCAAGCTCGGCGAGGTCGCCGAGGTCGCCCATGCCCCAGGAGCGGCGGGACAGGAGCGAGTAGAGCTGGACGAGGATCCCGTACGAGCGGCCGGCCGGGGTGGGCAGCCGCACGGGGGCGACGACCAGGTGGGCGCGGGCGGTACGGCCGTCGGGGGCGGCGGCGGTCAGCAGGTGCACCCCGGGCGGCAGGCCCCGCACGTCGTCCCGGCTCTCCCCGTCCTCCGTCCGGACCTGAAGGCGGGTGCCGGCGGGCAGGCCGAGGGCGATCTCGCCGGTGCCCGACCAGTGGACGACCGTCGGCGGCAGCAGCCGCCCGGCGAGTTCCCGTTCCCGGTCGGCGAGGGCGGCGCGGACGGCCTCCGGGCCGCTCGCGTCGACGCCCAGGGCGCCCAGCGCGGCGGTCACGGCACCGGCGGAGGCGGCGACCGTGCGGTCCGGGGCGGGGCTGTAGGAGGTGGCGACGCCGTGCAGCTCCGCGAGCCGGCACAGCCCCGGGTCCAGGGCTTCGTTCATCTACAACCCCGGCTCGCTGGTCAGCGGCACCGCGTCGGCCAGCGGCGGCTCACTGGTGAGGGGCTCGGCGTCGGGCAGCGGCGGCTCACTGGTGAGCGGGGCCTCGGCGCAGGCGCTCTCGGCGCTGAACACGCACAGGTGGGGTTCCTCCTCGGTCCGCACCGGGGGTTTGAACTGGGCCGGGATCGGATGATGAACCGTTGCGGCCACGGCGGCCTCCTCGTCTGACGTCGGGTACGGCGGCGAATGCCGGGTCAGAGGAGCCCTACCCCGTCGTCGCGAGGGCACGCGTGACGGCCGGACCGCGCGCCGCGAACCGACCGCGTCCGGGTGATCGACAGGAGACGGTGTGAGCCCCCTCCGCCCCACGGGGGGCCGCCGGGAGGACGACGCGCGGACGGCGACGCGACGCTGCGGCGGGCCGCCCTCGGTGAAACCTCCGACGGCACTGAACGCCGTCCGCCGCACCGGCCTGCCCGCCGAGCCGGACCCCGACGCGCAGGTCACGACTCGCGCGCCGCGCCCGGTGGGAGCGATCCTAGGCCGGTACGGGTCAGCTCCTGGAGGTCGGGCGGGACAGGCGGACCGCCGAGACGAGGAAGAAGATGCCGCCGAAAGCGGCGTAGCCGGCGAGGACGGTCAGCGAGGGGTCGTCCTGTGCGGCGCTCCGGATGAAGGACGCGCCGGCGAGGACGGAGATGCCACCGCTGAGGATCATGGCCCACTGGCCCCCCAGCGGCCGGCGCGCGACGCCCACGAGGAGCTGGACGAGGCCGGAGACGACCGCCCACGCGCCCCAGACACGCAGCACGTCGGCGACGCCCGAGGTGCCGGCGACCGCGAGGCCGACGGCGGCGAGCACGCTGACGGCGATGTTGGCATACAGGCCCTTGAGCGGCCCGGCGGCGCGTGCCGACCTCGCGTCGACGACGGCCGCGGCCACGTCGAAGGCGGGATAGACGACCAGCAGCAGCTTGGCCCCGGCGGTGAGCCCTGAGCCGGACACCAGCAGGAGCGCGGCCCACGCGGCGGCGAAGACGAAGCGGACGACGTACAGCCGGCGCAGGGCGGACGTGGCGGCGAGGGGCTCGGCGGAGGCGGTGGATGCCATGGGTTCTCCAGTGACTACAAGGCAGGTAGAACGCTCTTTCTCGTTTGACCCTGGCACAGGCTCTCCACGAAAACAAGAGAGAGCGTTCTACCCGCTATCATGGACGGCATGACGAAGACGGAAGCCGGCCCAGGCACCGGCAGGCGAGTCTCCGCGGCCCGGGAACGGCTCCTGAGGACCGCCGGGCAGCTCTTCTACGCGGAGGGCATCCACACGGTGGGCGTCGACCGCCTGGTCGCCGAGTCGAAGGTCACCAACGCCACCTTCTATCGCCACTTCCGCAGCAAAGAAGACCTCGCCGTCGCCTACCTCGACAGCGTCGACCAGGCGATCCGCACCCAGATCGGCTCCCTGACGGCCGCGGACATGCCGCCCGACGGCATCCTGCGGGGCATAGGCGCGTCCCTGGTCGAGCAGATCCGCTCACCCGGTTACCGCGGATGCGCCTTCCTCAACGCGGCAGCGGAGTTCCCCGACCCCGACCACCCGGTCCACCGTGCCGTCGTGCGGCACCGCGCATGGTTCCTGCAGACGGTCACCGGACTGTTCGCCGGGATCACGGCCGCACAGGCCGAGCACGCCGGGCGGCACTTCGTCATGCTCCGCGACGGCGCGATGAGCGCCGGCTACCTCGGCGACCCCGTCCTCGCCGGCGAGACCCTGCTGCGCGGTATCGAAGGACTGCTGCGGGTCCACACCGCCCGCGGGCTCGACGAGCCCGCCTCCCCCGCACCCGGCCAGGCCGCCCCGGCGGCCACGACGGCCTCCCGCATCGAGTGCTCGCCGCCCGGCGCGTGACGTACGAGGCGAGCGCGTCGCGATCGTCCAGGTGAGCCGGCCCGGTCGCGGGGCGCCCCGTGCACGACGAAGGGCCCCGTGGCCGAACGGGCAGCCACGGGGTGTGCGAAGGCCCGGATCGTCAGGCGGAGATGCCGTCGATCCGGGCCAGGGCGTCGTCCGCGCCGTACGGCTGCAAATAGGGCAGCCAGCGCGGATCCCTATGGCCGGTCCCGATGATGCGCCAGGCCAGGCCGGTGGGTGGGGCCGGTTTGTGACGCAGCCGCCAGCCGATCTCGAAGAGATGGCGGTCGGCCTTGACGTGGTTGCAGCGGCGGCAGGACGCCACCACGTTGTCCCAGACGTGCTGACCCCCGCGACTGCGCGGGATGACGTGGTCGACGCTGGTTGCGACGCCACCGCAGTACATGCACCGGCCCCCGTCGCGCGCGAAGAGCGCCCTTCGGGTGAGAGGAACGGGCCCCCGGTAGGGAACCCGCACGAATCGCTTGAGCCGGACCACGCTGGGTGCGGGGACTGTGACGGTTGCGCTGTGCATATAGGCGCCCGATTCCTCCAAGGCGACAGCCTTGTTCTCCAGGACGAGGACGAGCGCGCGGCGGAGCGGTACGACGCCGAGCGGCTCGTACGACGCGTTGAGGACCAGGACATGCGGCACGGGGGCCTCCTTGGGCGTCGGCGGCGCGTGGCTCGCGCCGGGACGATCTGTGGCCAGTCTCCCCTCCTGCCAGGTGGACGCGCCACCATCTCCCGGTAACGGGCTGGGAGTGTTTTCGACCACACCGCATTCATCCCCCGCACGCACCCCGTTTCAAGCGGGCCTGTTCAAGCGGTGGCGAGAAGCGGGCGTGAGCGCGGTCTCTCCTTCTCGTATCGGCAGGGCCCACACACAATGCCCCGTTAGTGTGGTGGTCCTGTCCGTCCGGTGACCTTTCCGTGACCTTGAACGCCGTACCCGACCCTGATCGCCGTACCGGAGGGCAGCACCGCACCGCCTGGAGGTACCCGCCGTGTCCTTGCCCGCCGTCCTACTGGCCGCCGGTTCGTCGCCGTCGCCGACCCCCTCGGGTTCGTCGACCCCGGCGGTGCCCACGCTCCAGGACGCCCAGGAGAGCGCCACCAACGCCGCGAGCTGGGTCGAGCAGAACTGGTCGACCTGGCTGGCGATAGGTCTGAAGGTGCTGCTGATCCTGGTGATCGCGGTGGTGCTCAGAAGGGTCGTGCTCCGGGCCATAACCAAGCTCATCGACCGGATGAACCGGACCGCCGAGTCCGCGGAGGGCACGACCCTCGGGGGGCTGCTGGTCAACGCCGAGCGGCGGCGGCAGCGGTCGCAGGCGATCGGGTCCGTGCTGCGCTCGGTGGCGAGCTTCGTGATCCTGGGCACGGCCGCGCTGACGGTGCTGTCCGCCTTCCAGATCAACCTCGCCCCGCTGCTGGCCTCCGCCGGTGTCGCCGGTGTCGCGATCGGTTTCGGCGCCCGGAACCTGGTCACCGACTTCCTGTCCGGCGTGTTCATGATCCTGGAGGACCAGTACGGCGTCGGCGACTCGATCGACTCGGGCGTCGCCTCCGGCGAGGTGGTCGAGGTCGGCCTGCGCGTGACCAAGCTGCGCGGGGCCAGCGGCGAGATCTGGTACGTCCGCAACGGCGAGATCAAGCGCATCGGGAACCTCTCGCAGGGCTGGGCCACGGCGGGCGTCGACGTCACCGTCCGGGCCAACGAGGACCTGGACCGGGTCCGCGCAACCCTGGACGAGGTCGCCGAGAAGATGTCCAAGGAAGAGCCCTGGAACGAGGTCCTGTGGAGCCCGATCGAGGTGCTCGGCCTGGACTCCGTGCTCATCGACTCGATGGTGGTCCGCGTCTCCGCGAAGACCATGCCGGGCAAGGCGCTGACCGTCGAGCGCGAGCTGCGCTGGCGGATCAAGCGGGCGTTCGACGCGGCGCACATCCGCATCGTGGGCGGCGAGACGGCCGTACTCCTGGACGAGGAGACCCCCGACCGCGCGGCGGGGGTGGCGGCGCCGTCGGTGTTCGCCGACTCGGACTCGCCGCAGGTGGCGGCGACGGCCCCGATCGCTTCGCCGCGGTCCGCGTCTGCGGGGAGGTAGAGGGAGCGGAACGGTTCAGCACGCTCGTTCGAGTGAACGGCGGGGCATTCCGGCGTCTTACGACGCCCGGGGTGCCCCATCGTTCTGCCGGGGCACCCAGCGCGGGCTTAGCCTGGCATCAGCGTGAGGAGAACCAGGGATGAGCGCCGAGCCGATCATGGAGACGGTCATGGAACCGGTCGTGCCGCAGGTGGACCCCATCGACTTGCTGATCTCGTTCGAAAAGGCGGCTGCACCGATGCCGATTCGAGCGGAGTACCTCGAGGAGACGGGCATCGTGCCGCCCCAGCCTGACGCCGAACACAGCGACGTCGTCGCACAGCTCTTTCTCCAGCTCAACAGCGCAGGGTTCCCCCTCGCGGGTTTCGGGATGGGCTTCCGCGCCGCACACAAGGACGGCCGGACCCAGGCCCTGCTCGTCCCGGACTTCTACGTCCGCCACCGCAAGGCCACGGACTTGGACGAGGCATACGCCAAGACCCACAAGGGCTGGTACCCGATCGACATGCTCGGCCTCGTGGGAGAAGTGACGTCTACGAATCACGAAACGGACACAGGCCCCAAACTGCGCATCTATGCAAACTCCGGCGTCCCTGTCTATGTACTGATTCACCGCAAGAAGCAGGAGGCCTACTGTTTCTACAACCCCGAATCCACAGGCGACGATCTCACCGCAGGTCGCTACCGCGGACAGGTGACGGTCGTCCTCGGCTCCCCCCTCCGCCTCCCGGCCCCCTACCCCACCCTCGACACGACCCCCTTCCTCGACGAGTGAGCAGTCCTCGGCTCAGCGACCTTCGAGCGTGCGCACTATCTGGCAGAGCGCGATGAAGGCGGCGCCCCGGAAGACGACGACGTCGACCCCGAGACGTCGGCCGGCGCGGACCTCGACGTGGGCCTCCCCCGTGGACTCGACGTAGGTGACCGTCCCGTCGGCGGACGCCCGGCTCCGGAACGGGCGCCACCGGAAGCCGACCGGGTTGCCGCCGCCGACCTCGGACGCCCGCCGGGCCACGCCCAGTTCGACACGGACGCGGGAGAGCGGGATGCCGGTGAGGGTGTGCGTCTGGGTGCCGTTCAGGGCGTTCGCGGAGACCTCGATGCGCAATCCGCGCGCGACACGCACCAGCGAGCGGGTCCGCCAGGCCGCCCACAGCAGGGAGAGCAGCAGCCACACCGCCACGATCTGGGCCGCCTCGCCCAGGGCCCGCCAGGCGAAGCCGTCGTCGATGAGAGCGACGCCGCACACGATGATCGCCAGGGCCGCGAAGTCGGCGCAGGTGCTCCGCAGCAGCCGTACGAACAGCCCTCTTCGGGGGGTCATATTCAGCCGCCGTTCTCCAGGTCGGTGTCGGGATCGCAAGAGCAGGAAGCCGCGCGAAGGGCCCGCTTGACCAGGAATGACGAAGATCGTGACGCAGCCGTGATCACGAAGCGGCCCCCGGACGGATTCAGACGATCTTCACAGGTCCCCCGGATTCTCCCCGCAACCGCGATGATCTATGGTCAGCCCACTACGGGTCCTTGTTCTGGAGCGCGACGTCGCCCGGGGGCCCGTCTCGAATGTGGGGAAACATGAGAAAGCTCGCCATAGGCACCGCCCTGTCCGGCGCCCTGGCCCTGGCCGGCATCGCGGCCCCCGCCGCCTCCGCGGCCACTCCGAACCTGGTCTTCTCCGACGTGACCGTGAACAAGGGCAAGGCGATCGTCGTCGGCACCACCAAGACGGTGAACGTGCCGGTGACGTACACCCTGACCCGGCCCGCCGATCTGGTCATCGACAACACGAAGACGTTCGCGGCGGTGATGCTCTACCGCGGCACGCTGAAGTCGCTCGCCAACGAGCTGGACCCGGAAGTCATGCCCGTCTGCACGACGACCGCCACCACGGACACCACGGTCACCGAGAGCTGCACCGAGACCATCCCGGTCGACCCGCGCGGCTACCTGTACGAGGCCGCGGACGCCACCACGTGGAAGGCCGGGGGCCTGTACGCCCACTTCGACGCCACGGCCTCGGACGACTTCCTCAGCACCGAGTCCGACGTGGCCATCTGGGGCAACCTGACCACGGCCAAGGTGCAGCGCGCCGCCAAGCTGACGGCCGACGCCTCGCCGGAGCCGGTGGCCAAGGGGAAGACGATCACCGTCAAGGGCAAGCTGACGCGGGCCGACTGGGACGCCATGGCGTACAAGGGTTACTCGGGGCAGAAGGCGGTCCTGCAGTTCCGTGCCGAGGGCAGCGAGACCTACACGAACGTCAAGGGCATCACCTCCGGCACCGGCGGCGCCCTGTCCACCACGGTGAAGGCGTCGAAGAGCGGCTACTACCGGTACGTCTTCGCGGGTACGACGACCACCGCGGCGGCGAAGGCCACCGGGGACTACATCAAGGTGAAGTGACGCTTCCGCTCCTGCGGCGTACGCGCGGCAGGGCCCGTCCGGATCACTCCGGGCGGGCCCTTCGCATGTCCAAGCCCAGGTAACGACTGGGTTGCCGCCCCGGCGGACTATTGACGCCCTCCTTCCGGCGGCCTACGTTTTCCAGCCAACAGGAAACTTTCCTAACAGTGATCAAGCCGGTCACCCGGCTGGACCGGAGGTCCGGGTCACTGGGAAACTGAGCGGCTGGAAAGGCAGGTGTCGAACCCCATGGCAGGAACCGCCGGTACGCCGGGCACCCCGCGCGTTCTGCGCGCCATGAACGACCGCGCCGCACTGGACCTGCTGCTGGAGCACGGCCCGCTCTCGCGCACCCGGATCGGCAAGCTCACCGGCCTCTCCAAGCCGACCGCCTCCCAGCTGCTGGCCCGCCTGGAGGCGGCCGGGCTGGTGCTGGCGACCGGCACCAGCGAGGGCCGGCCGGGCCCCAACGCCCAGCTGTACTCGGTGAACCCGGGCGCGGCCCACGCCGCCGGACTGGACGTCAACCCGGGCCGGATCCGGGCCGCCGTCGCCGACGTCACCGGCCGTACCGTCGGCGAGTACGAGCTGCCGACCCCCGGCCGGCGCTCCGCGCAGTCCGTCGTACGGCAGGTCACCGACGCCCTCGACGGCGCCGTGAAGGCGGCCGGGCTGGCCCGGGACGACGTCCACCGCGTCGTCGTCGGCACCCCGGGCGCCTTCGACCCCAACACCGGCCGGCTGCGGTACGCCTCGCACCTGCCCGGCTGGCACTCCCCCGCGCTGCTCGACGAGCTCGCCGCCGCGCTGCCGATGCCGGTCGAGTACGAGAACGACGTCAACCTCGCCGCCATCGCCGAGCAGCGGCTCGGCGCGGCCCGCGGCCACGGCGACTTCGTGCTGCTGTGGAACCAGGAGGGCCTCGGCGCCGCCCTGGTCCTCGGCGGCCGGCTGCACCGCGGCTGGACCGGCGGCGCCGGCGAGGTCGGCTTCCTGCCGGTGCCGGGCACCCCGCTGGTCCGCCAGGTCACCAAGGCCAACAGCGGTGGCTACCAGGAACTCGCCGGTTCGCAGGCCGTGCCCCGGCTGGCGCGCGAGCTGGGCATCGAGGACCTGCCGGCCGGGCCGTACGACGAGGTGGCCGCCGAGCTCGTCGCGCGCGCCGCCGACCACGCCACCGGGCCCTACCACCAGCTGCTGCGGACCTACGCGACCCGGCTCGCCACCGGTCTCGCCTCCCTCGTCTCCGTCCTCGACCCCGAACTCGTCGTCCTCAGCGGCACCGCCCTGACCGCCGGCGGCGAGGTGCTGCGCGCCCTCGTCCAGGCCGAACTGGAGGAGCTGGCGGCGGCCCGGCCACGGCTCGTCGTCGGCGACGTCCGTCAACACCCCGTGCTGCGCGGCGCGCTGGAGAGCGCGCTCGCGACCACTCGCGACGAGGTCTTCGACACCTCGCGCTGAGCCCCCTCAGACCCCCGCACAGCCAGTCCTTCCCACGCTCACCGCCCGCCCCGGGAGATCTCGCCATGCCCATACCCTCCGCTGCCCGAAAGACGGCTTTTGCCCTGACCGCGGCGGCCAGTTCACTGGCCCTGCTCACCGCCTGTACCGGCCAGTCCTCCTCCGGAGCCGACGACGACGCCTCCGCGAACACCACCATCAACTTCTGGCACGCCTGGAGCGCCCCGAACGAGGTGAAGGCGGTCAACGCGCTGATCGCCGGCTTCGAGAAGGCGCACCCCAACATCCACGTCAACGTCGTCAGCAACATGACCGACGACAAGATCAACCAGGCGCTGCGCAGCGGCGGCGACAAGGCCCCGGACGTCATCTCGTCGTTCACCACCAACAACGTGGGCAAGTTCTGCTCCTCGGGCGCGCTGGTCGACCTGAACCCGTTCTTCAAGAAGTCCGGGATCGACCCGACGACGACGTTCCCGAAGGCGATGAACGAGTACACCCAGTACGACGGCAACCGCTGCTCGGCGCCGCTGCTCGGTGACGCGTACGGCCTCTACTACAACAAGACGGCGTTCAAGAAGGCCGGCATCACCAGCCCGCCGAAGACCTGGACCGAATTCCAGTCGGACGCCAAGAAACTGACGATCAACCAGGGCGACAGCTACAAGCAGCTCGGTTTCATGCCGGACTACCACGGCTGGGAGACCACGACCGAGCACTACGCGGCACAGTTCTCGCCGACGTACTTCACCTCCGACGGCAAGTCGAACATCGCCAAGGACCCCGCGTTCACCGAGGCGTTCACGCTGCAGAAGAACCTGGTCGACGAACTCGGCGGATTCCAGAAGCTGGAGAAGTACCGGGCGACGCTCGGCGACGAGTGGGGCGACAAGCACCCCTTCCAGACCGGTCAGGTCGCCATGCAGCTCGACGGCGAGTGGCGGCTCGGCATGGCGCTCGCGACCAAGCCGAAGTTCGACATCGGCGTCGCCCCGCTGCCGGTACCGGACGACCAGGTCGCGCAGTACGGCAAGGGCTACATCACCGGCACGATCGCCGGTATCGCCGCGAACAGCAAGAAGCAGAACGCGGCCTGGGAGTTCGTCAAGTACATCACCACGGACACGGACGCGGTGGTGAACTTCTCCAACGCCATCCACAACGTGCCGTCCACGCTGGCGGCACTGAAGTCCCCGAAGCTGAAGTACGACCCGCGCTTCAAGACCTTCCTGGACATCGCCGCCAACCCGAACTCCACGACCTCTCCCGCCTCCATCAACGGCGGTGTGTACCTGGCGACGATCCAGAACTTCGGATACGACTACGAGAGCGGCAAGGTCAAGGACCTGAAGTCCGGTCTGGCGGCCACGGCCAAGCAGATCGACACGGACATCGCGCAGGCCAAGTAGCGATGAGCACCATCACGTTGGCGTCGAAGCGCCGCCGGTCGGCGCTTCGCACGGTCGCTTTCATGTCGCCCTGGCTGATCGGGTTCGCGGTCTTCTTCGCGTACCCGCTGATCTCCACGGTCTATTTCTCCTTCATGCACTACGACGGCTTCAAGGCGCCGACGTGGACCGGCACGAAGAACTGGACGTACGTCTTCGAGCACTACCCGTACTTCTGGCCCGCGCTGCGCAACACCCTGTGGCTGGTCATCGTGATGGTGTCGCTCCGGGTCGTCTTCGGACTCGGCGTCGGCATGCTCATCACGAAGATCAAGACGGGTACGGGGGTCTTCCGGACCCTCTTCTACCTGCCCTACCTGGCCCCGCCGGTCGCGGCGACCATGGCGTTCGCGTTCCTGCTCAACCCCGGTACCGGACCGGTCAACTCGATCCTGGAGAAGGTCGGCATCCCGGCCCCGGGCTGGTTCAACGACCCGTCCTGGTCCAAGCCGGCCCTGACCCTGCTCGCGCTCTGGGGCGTCGGCGACCTGATGGTCATCTTCATGGCCGCACTGCTCGACGTGCCGAAGGAGCAGTACGAGGCGGCGGAACTGGACGGCGCGTCGGCCTGGCAGCGCTTCCGCTTCGTCACGCTGCCCAACATCTCGCCGATCGTGATGTTCGCGGTCGTGACGGGTGTCATCCAGACGATGCAGTACTACACGCAGCCGCTCATCGCCGGAAAGGTCGCCTCGGGTGTCATCCAGGGCGCGGGCACGCAGTTCGAGCCCGGCTATCCCGAGAAGTCGACGCTGACGCTCCCGCAACTGGTCTACAACCTCGGCTTCCAGCGCTTCGACTACGGCTCCGCGTGTGTCGTCGCCCTCGTGCTCTTCGCCCTGTCCATGGTGTTCACCGCGTTCCTGATGCGGCGCCGGGGCGGTCTCATCCAGGCAGGTGACTGACGATGACCCAAGTGCTGGACCGGCCGGCGGAACTGAAGGCCCCGGTGTCCGAGGCCGAACGCACCGCCCGCCGCAAGGCGTTGCTGAACTGGGTGGCGGTCCACTCCCTCGGCGTCGCCGCCGCCCTGTTCTTCACCCTCCCCTTCGTGTTCGTGTTCCTGACCTCGCTGATGAGCGACAGCCAGGCACTGAGCCGGGACCTGATCCCGCACACCTGGGAGTGGGGCAACTACAAGAAGGTGTTCGACACCCCGGGCTTCCTGACCTGGTGGAAGAACACCCTGATCTACGCGGGCCTCGGCACCGTCCTGACCGTCGTGTCCTCGCTCCCGGTGGCGTACGCGCTCGCCAAGTTCCGCTTCCGGGGCCGCAATCTGTCGCTCATGCTGGTGATCTCGATGATGATGCTGCCGCCGCAGGTCGTCATCATCCCGATGTACCTGTTCTGGGCGAAGCAGCTGGACCTCTCCGGCACCCTGTGGCCGCTGATCGTGCCGATGGCGTTCGGCGACGCGTTCTCCATCTTCCTGCTGCGCCAGTTCCTGATGACGATCCCGAACGAGTACCTGGACGCGGCGAAGGTGGACGGCTGCGGCGACCTCAGGACGCTGCTCAGGGTGGTCATCCCGATGGCGAGGCCGGGCATCGCCGCCGTCGCCCTCTTCCAGTTCTTCTACGCCTGGAACGACTACTTCGGCCCCCAGATCTACGCCTCGGAGAACCCGGGCGCCTGGACCCTCTCCTACGGCCTGGAGTCGTTCAAGGGCATGCACCACACCGACTGGAACCTGACCATGGCCGCGACCGTGCTGGTCATGGCCCCCGTGATCCTCGTCTTCTTCTTCGCCCAGAAGGCGTTCGTCGAGGGCGTCACGCTCACCGGAGTGAAGGGTTAACCAAGCATGAAACTCACTGTGGTCGGCGGAGGCTCGACCTACACCCCCGAACTCATCGACGGCTTCGCGCGGCTGCGGGACACCCTGCCCATCGAGGAACTGGTGCTGGTCGACCCGGCTGCCGAACGCCTGGAACTGGTGGGCGGACTGGCCCGCCGGATCTTCGCCAAGCAGGGCCACGACGGCCGTATCGTCACCACCTCGGACCTGGACGCGGGCGTCGAGGGAGCCGACGCGGTGCTGCTCCAGCTGCGCGTCGGCGGGCAGGCGGCCAGGCAGCAGGACGAGACCTGGCCGCTGGAGTGCGGCTGCATCGGTCAGGAGACCACCGGCGCCGGCGGCCTCGCCAAGGCCCTGCGCACGGTGCCCGTGGTCCTGGACATCGCCGAACGCGTCCGCCGTGCCAACCCGAACGCCTGGATCATCGACTTCACCAACCCGGTGGGGATCGTGACCCGTGCCCTGCTCCAGGCCGGCCACAAGGCGGTCGGGCTGTGCAACGTGGCGATCGGCTTCCAGCGGAAGTTCGCGAACCTGCTCGGTGTCACGCCGTCCGAGATCCACCTGGACCACCTCGGCCTCAACCACCTCACCTGGGAGACGGCGGTCCGCCTCGGGGGCCCCGAGGGCGAGAACGTCCTGCCCAAGCTGCTCGGGGAACACGGCGACACCATCGCCGCCGACCTCAAGCTGCCGACGTCCCTCCTCGACCGCCTGGGCGGCGTCATCCCGTCCTACTACCTGCGCTACTACTACGCGCACGACGAGGTGGTGCGGGAGCTGCGCACCAAGCCGTCCCGGGCCGCCGAAGTCGCGGCGATGGAGAAGCAGTTGCTGGAGATGTACGGCGACCCGGCCCTGGACGAGAAGCCGGAGCTGCTCGCCAAGCGGGGCGGCGCCTACTACTCGGAGGCGGCGGTCGACCTGGCAGCGGCACTGCTCGGCAGCGCCGGGAACCCCTACCAGGTGGTCAACACCTACAACGGCGGCACACTGCCGTTCCTCCCCGACGACGCGGTGATCGAGGTCCAGGCGGCGGTGGGCCCGGCCGGCCCGAGGCCCCTGCCCGTCCCGGACGTCGACCCGCTGTTCGCCGGGCTCGTCGCGAACGTGACGGCCTACGAGGAGCTGGCCCTGGAGGCGGCCCTGCGCGGCGGCCGGGACCGCGTCTTCCGGGCGCTGCTCGCCCACCCCCTGGTCGGCCAGTACGAGTACGCCGACGCCCTGACCGACCGACTGATCGCGCACAACCGGGAGCACCTCGCGTGGGCCTGACCGCAAGTGTCCTCGCCATCGACGCGGGCAACAGCAAGACCGACGTCGCGGTGGTGGCGGCGGACGGCGAGGTCCTCGCCACGGCCCGGGCCGGCGGCTTCCGGCCGCCGGTGGTGGGCGTGGAGCAGGCCGTGGACGAGGTGGCCGGGGCGGTCGCCGAGGCGTACGCCGCCGCCGGGGTCACCTCGGCCGCCCACGTCTCGGCGTGCCTGGCCAACGCCGACTTCCCCTTCGAGGAGGAGCAGCTGGCCGCCGCGCTGGCCACGCGCGCGTGGGGGGCGACGGTGGAGGTCCGCAACGACACCTTCGCGATCCTCCGGGCCGGTGTCACCGAGCCGCGCGGGGTCGCCGTCGTCTGCGGCGCCGGCATCAACTGCGTCGGCATGCGCCCCGACGGCCGCACCGCCCGCTTCCCCGCGCTGGGCCGCATCTCCGGTGACTGGGGCGGCGGTTGGGGGCTGGCGGAGGAGGCCCTGTGGCACGCGGCCCGCGCGGAGGACGGCCGCGGGGAGGGTACGGCCCTGGCCCGCGCGCTCCCGGCGTACTTCGGGTACGACAGCATGCTCGCGCTGATCGAGGCGCTGCACCGGGAGGAGGTCGAGCCCGCCCGGCGCCACGAGCTGACGCCGGTGCTGTTCGCGACGGCGGCCGACGGCGACCCGGTGGCCCGGGCGGTCGTGGACCGGCTGGCGCAGGAGGTGGTGGCCATGGCGGTGGTCGCGCTGACGCGCCTGGATCTGCTGGACGAGGAGACGCCGGTGCTGCTGGGAGGCGGTGTGCTCGCGGGCGGGCATCCGCAACTCGACGACGGAGTGCGGGAGTTGCTGGCGGCGCGGGCACCGAAGGCAGTACCGAGGGTGGTGACGGCGCGGCCGGTGCTGGGCGCTGCGCTGCTGGGGCTGGACGTGGTCGGGGCGGGGGTGGCTGTGCAGGAGAGGGTGCGGGCGTACTTCGAGGGGTGACCCGGGGCGGGGGCGGGGGGGGACGCTTACCGGCGCTTGCAGGGTGCCGCTGCGCCCACCCGTGCCGCCCTGCGGCACGCCTGCCCGCAGCTATGTAGGACGCGGCTGAGGAGCGCCCCGTCAGGGGCGCGGGGAACTGCGCGAGCAACCCCCCGCCCACCCGCACCCCGCGACGATGCAACACCACCCCCTAGGAACCGAACCGATGCCCCCGGCGTATTCATGGGCAGGGGTTCCGCTGCGATCCGATCAAGATCCAGTGAAGGCCGGTGCCGAATGTCAGTCCGGGCGGCGATACTGGGCGGCGACCGGATGACCATGGGGGAGGTCACGTGACACACCCGCCGACGAAAAGCGCGGCACCGCCAGGCGCGGGCGCAGCCCTGCCCGCGCAGCGGACCGGCTCCCCCACGCCCGAGGCGGCGCCCCCACGCCGCCGCTCCGCGTTCGCGGAGGGCGCCGAGCAGCTGCGCGCCGCCGCCACCACCGAGCCCGGCCGGCTCCGCGTCATCGGCGCCGTCCTCGCCGTGCTGATCGTCGCCTTCGGGGCCGTCACCGCCTGGCAGATGACCGACCGCGCGGCCGCCGCCGACGACGTGCTGCACCGCAGCCAGCCGCTGAGTTCGGGCGCCGCCGACATCTACCGTTCGCTGGCGGACGCCAACACCACGGCTTCCAGCGGCTTCCTGGCGGGCG
This sequence comes from Streptomyces sp. NPDC028289, assembly GCF_055565975.1. NCBI lineage: Bacteria > Bacillati > Actinomycetota > Actinomycetes > Kitasatosporales > Streptomycetaceae > Streptomyces > Streptomyces sp. NPDC028289. Next base: position 1,294,799 of record NZ_JBVHTI010000001.1, read on the forward strand.
GTCAGGAGACGACCGCCTCCCGCGCGCGGTACGAGAAGGACATCCGGACCGCCGCCGCCAAGCTGGTCACCGCCGCCGCCAACTCCGAGCCCGGCTCGCCCTCCGAGGCGGCCATCGCGAAGCTGAACACGCTGCTGCCGGAGTACAAGGGGCTGGTCGAGCGGGCCCGGGTGTACAACCGGCAGGGCTACCCGGTCGGCGGCGCGTACCTGCGGTACGCGAACGAGAAGATGCAGCAGGAGATGCTCCCGGCGGCGCAGGACCTCTACACGAAGGAGAACGCGCGCCTCGCCTCCGACTACTCGGACGCGACCCCGTACCCCTGGGCGGCGATCGTCCTCGGCCTCCTCGCGCTCGCCGCGCTCGCCTGGGCCCAGCTGCGCCACTACCGCCGGACCAACCGCCTGCTGAACCACGGCCTGGTCGCGGCCTCGGCGGCCACGGTCGTCACGCTGCTGTGGCTGGTCGTCGGCCACACCCTCGCCCGCGCCGGCCTGGACGGCTCCTACGACCACGGCGTCCGCTCGCTGAACGTGCTGCACGACGCCCGGATCGCCTCCCTGAAGGCGCGCGGGAACGAGAACCTGAGCCTGGTGGCACGCGGCGCCGAGACGGTCACGGTCGGCGGGCAGACGTACGACGCGTACTACTACGACTTCGACAAGGACATGACCGCGCTCGGCAAGGGCCTCACCGAGGCCGCGGCGCTCGCGGACGACAAGGCCGGCAGCAAGCCCGTCGTGGCGGCCGAGGGGAACATGAAGGTGTGGAAGGAGCGGCACGCCGACGCCCGCACCGAGGACGAGAACGGCGACTACCAGGCGGCGCTGGACAAGGTGATAGGCACGAAGGACGCGACCGCCGAGTGCTTCGACAGCGTCGACACGAACCTGAAGAACGCGCTGGCGTACGAGGAGACCCAGTTCAGGGAGCGGGCCACCGACGGGCGGGACGCGATGTCCGGACTGCCCATCGGAGCCGCCATGCTGGGGGTCGCGGCGGCGGCCGGCGCGCTGTTCGGCATCGGGCGCAGGCTTTCGGAGTACCGGTGAGAGGGGGCGTGACGATGTTCGTGCGGCGGATGAGGGCCTCCCTGCGCGGCTGGGGCGGAGTGGGCGCGATGGCGGTCGGCTGCGCCCTGGCGCTGGCGTTCGTCCTGCTGCTGCCGCTCACCCAGTCCCACGGTGCGGGCGGCCAGGGCGAGGGGCTCGGCGGTCCGGGACTGGCGACCGGCAGCCCGGCGAAGGCCGACGACTGCGTGGACTCCGAGGCACAGAACGAGACCTGGTCGCCGTCGGGCGCGGACGGGTCCACCATCGACGCCATCAAGGCCCGTACCGGCGCCAAGCGGAAGCTGATCGTCGGCGTCGACCAGAACAGCTACCGCTGGGGCTACCGCAACCCGAACAACTCGGACGCGGAGCTGGAGGGTTTCGACATCGACCTGGTGCACCGGATCGCCCAGGACATCCTCGGTGACCCGAACGCCGTGCAGTTCAAGGCGATTCCGACGAGCCAGCGGATACCGGCGATCCAGGACGGCCGCGTCGACATGGTGGTGCGCACGATGACCATCAACTGCGACCGCCTGAAGGACGTCGCGTTCTCCGCGCCGTACTTCAAGACCGGTCAGCAGGTTCTCGCCCCCAAGTCGTCGCCGATCACGGGGTACAACGACACGCTGGCGCACAAGAGGATCTGCACGGCGGCCGGTTCGACGGCGTACACCAAGCTGGCCGCCGACCGGAAGTCCGGCAAGCTGGTCTCCTCGGCGGACATCTCCACCACCGTCCCCAACCAGCTCGACTGCCTGGTGCGGCTGCAGCTCGGTGAGGTCGACGCGGTGGTCACCGACGGCGCGCTGGCCGCCAGCCAGGCCGCACAGGACCCGACGGTCGAGCTCAAGGGTGCCGCCTTCACGACCGAGTACTACGGGGTGGCGATGAAGAAGGACGCGACCGATCTGGTCCGCCGGGTCAACCAGATCCTGGTGGAGTACCGGTCCGACGGCTGGCAGGCGTCGTACGACAAGTGGTTGTCGGCGACACTGGGAGCGGACTCGGCGGCGTCGAAGCCACCCGCGCCGCAGTACCTGCGCACCAGCTGACCCGCATCCGCGAGGCCCAGCCCCGACGAGCAAGCGAGAGGTGATCGATGGGCGTCACGGACCCCGCCGGGCCGGTGATGGACCGGGACGAGGTGGACCGTGCGCTGGCGCGGCTCGGCGCGGAGCACGAGGCGATCGAGACCTCACTGCTCGCCCTGCAGGACCACGCGGGCCGCAGGCTCCTCGAAGGCGCCGAACTGACCGGGACGACCCGGGAGCGGTGGACGGCCGCCGACGCCTCGATCACCCTGCTGTGGGCCTATTTCGACGCCTACACGGACGCGTTGCGCTCCGCCCGGGAGATCAGGGCCCGGCGCCGCTGGTCCAGCCGTGAGGACCTGGTGGAGCTGACCGAGCTGCTGCGCGGCGAGTCCGTGACGGTGGCGGGCAGCGCGACCGCGACGGCGAACGCGCCCACCCTGCTGTCCGCGGCCGGCCGGCTCAGCGAGCGCTTCTCGCTGACCGGTCTGGTCGACCGGATGAACGAGCTGTACGCGACCTCGCTGGACATGGTCGTCACCGCCGACGCGGTGTGGTCGGCGCTGCCCGCGCGGATCGATTTACTCGCCGCCGAGCTGCAGCGCACCCGCAAGCTGGCGCACTCCGTCGGCGTGCGCCCCGGCGAGCACCCGGCGGGCGACGACCTGGAGCGGATCACCCGCACGCTGACGAAGCTCCGCGAGGACGTGGTCTCCGATCCGCTGGCGTTCTGGGTGCCGGCGCCGGGGAGTTCGGCGCCCGGCGGCGGCCGGCCCGACACCACGGTGTACGACCGGGAGGCGCGGGCACTGGAGGAGGTGCGGCGGGAGATCGACGCCGTGCTGACGGTACGGCAGGACGCCGAGGCCCGGCTGATCAAGCTGCGGGACGTGCTGTCCCGCGCGGACCGCACCCTCGCGGAGGCGCGCACGGCGCGCGGTGAGGTGCTGGCGAAGATCGCGGCGACCGAGGTGCCAGTGGTCAGCGGCCCGCCGACCGTGCTGCAGGAGCAGCTGGCGACGGCCGCCGAGTACCGCAGAGGGGCCCAGTGGCACCGCCTGTCGCCGCTGCTGGAGTCCCTGGAGCAGAAGGCGGAGGACGAACTGCTGCGGGCCCGTGAGTCGTTGACGGCGGTCACCGCTCCGCTCGCGGTCCGCGCGGAGCTGCGCGGCCGGCTGGACGCGTACAAGGCGAAGGTGGCCCGACACGGGCTGGCGGAGGACCCGTTCCTGGTCGAGCGGTACGACGCGGCCCGGCGGATGCTGTGGAGCGCGCCCTGCGATCTGAGGGTCGCGGAGCAGGCGGTGCTGCGCTACCAGCAGTCGGTGGCCGAGGCGCTGGGGGCGCCGCGGGTGCCGCAGCAGAGCGGGCCCGAGGACCGGAGGGGGGAGTAGTCGTGAGTCAGGCGGGAGAGAGCTGCCAGCGGCCGGGCTGCGAGGGGTCGTACGAGGACGTCGGCGGCGGTGAGCTGTACTGCGACACCTGCGGTCTGGCGCCGGTCGTCTCGGCGAAGGGGATGGTCGGCTCGCCGCCCACCGGGATCACGGCCGGCGGCAAGGGCTCGGCGGGCAGCGGGAGTTCGGGGTCCAGCAGCCGGAGCAGTTCGCGTACGTCGTCGCAGTCGTCGAAGTCCCGGCGCTCGGTCTCCGGGCGGCTGTCGCGGTCCCTGTCGGGGAAGTCGACGGGCCGTTCGGTGTCGGTGCGCAGCTCCGGTTCCTCGGCGAGCACGTCCGGGCGCAGCCGGCTGGGAGCCGGTCTGGTCACGGTGCCGCAGGTGCCGAAGCCGGACCCGCGCGAGATGGTCCTGGAGAACCCCGAGGTGCCGGAGCGCAAGCGGTTCTGCTCGCGGGCGGACTGCGGGGCGCCGGTCGGGCGGGCCCGCGGGGAGCGGCCGGGCCGGACCGAGGGCTTCTGCACCAAGTGCGGCAACCCGTATTCGTTCGTGCCCAAGCTCAAGGGCGGCGACGTGGTGCACGGCCAGTACGAGGTCGTGGGCTGTCTCGCGCACGGCGGCCTGGGCTGGATCTACCTCGCGGTGGACCGGGCCGTCTCCGACCGCTGGGTGGTCCTCAAGGGCCTGCTGGACACCGGTGACCAGGACGCGATGGCCGCGGCCATCTCCGAGCGGCGGTTCCTCGCGGAGATCGAGCACGCCAACATCGTGCGGATCTACAACTTCGTCGAGCACCTCGACCAGCGCACCGGCTCCCTCGACGGCTACATCGTCATGGAGTACGTCGGCGGCAAGTCCCTCAAGGAGATCGCCAACGGCCGCCGTACCCCGGAGGGCCGCCGCGACCCGCTCCCGGTGGAGCAGGCGTGTGCTTATGGCATCGAGGCCCTGGAGGCCCTGGGCCACCTGCACAGCCGCAACCTCCTGTACTGCGACTTCAAGGTCGACAACGCCATCCAGACCGAGGACCAGCTCAAGCTGATCGACATGGGCGCGGTGCGCCGGATGGACGACGAGGAGTCGGCCATCTACGGCACGGTCGGCTACCAGGCACCCGAGGTCGCCGAGGTCGGCCCGTCCGTCGCCTCCGACCTGTACACGGTGGGCCGGACCCTCGCGGTCCTCACCTTCGACTTCCAGGGCTACACGACCGTCTTCGTGGACTCGCTGCCCGACCCGGACAACATCGAGGTGTTCCGGCAGTACGAGTCGTTCTACCGGCTGCTGGTCCGGGCCACCGACCCCGACCCGGCGCGCCGGTTCGCCTCCGCGCAGGAGATGGCGGAGCAGCTGACCGGTGTGCTGCGCGAGGTCGTCTCGGTGCAGACCGGCACGGCCCGGCCCGCGCTGTCGACGCTGTTCGGGCCCGAGGTGAAGGTCACGGACACCGAGCTGTTCCCGAAGCTGGACGGGGACGTGTCCCGGCTGGGCGCGCGGACGGTGGCCTCCCGGACGCTCGCTTTGGAGCCGTCGGGAGGGGCTGCGGCCCCCGCCGACCCCGCCCTCGTCAGGCCCATCGCCACCCCGGCCGCCGCGCTGGCCCTGCCGGTCCCGCTGGTCGACCAGAGCGACCCGAACGCCGGTTTCCTGGCCGGCCTGTCGACCTCGCTGGTGGGCGAGGTCAGCCTGCTCAGCGCGCTGGCCGCGGCCCCGACGCAGACGGTGGAGACCGAGCTGCGGCAGGTCCGCGCGCGGCTGGAGAACGGCGACTTCGAGGCCGCGCAGGTGAGCCTCGGCCGGCTGGAGGACGAGCGGCCCGACGACTGGCGGGTGGTCTGGTGCCGGGGCGTGGCCGGCCTGGTCACGGGCGACTTCGAGGGCGCGGCGCTCGCCTTCGACGCGATCTACGACGCCTTCCCCGGCGAGACCGCGCCCAAGCTGGCGCTCGGCCTGTGCGCGGAGGTGCTCGGCCAGCTGGACAACGCGGCCGAGTACTACCGGCTGGTGTGGGCGACCGACCCGGGCTTCGTCAGCGCCGCGTTCGGCCTGGGCCGGGTGCAGCTGGCGGCCGGGGACCGGCGGGGTGCCGTACGGACGCTGGAGTCGGTGCCGGAGGCCTCGATCCACTACACGGCGGCCCGGGTGGCGGCCGTACGGGCGCGGCTGCGGCACCGGACCGCGGCGGCCGACGACACGCCGTTCCTGGACGACCTGACGGCCGCCGCCGGGCAGATCGAGGCGCTGGACGCGTACGGTCTGGATCCGGCCCGGCGCGAGCAGTTGTCGGCGGAAGTCCTCGGCTGCGCGCTGGACTGGATACTCTCCGGGGGCCAGGACTCCCAGCCCACTGTCGGCGGCCGGGTGCTGCTGGGCAGCGGTCTGGACGAGCGGGGCCTCCGCTTCGGCCTGGAACGCTCGTACCGCACGCTGGCCAGACTGGCGACCGGCGGTGAGGAGAGGATCGACCTGGTGGAACGGGCCAACCGTTACCGCCCCCGGACGTGGGTGTAGTTGATGTCGCAGATGCCCCAGCAGGCAGCACCGGCGAAGTGCCCGAGCTGCGCGGAGCCGCTCGAATCGGGTGACCTGTTCTGCGGTGCGTGCGGGTACGACCTGTCGGCCGTGCCCGCCGCGCCGCAGGACCACCCGACCCTCACCATGGGCGCCGCCGGTGTGGGATCCTCGGGCGTGGACTGGCCCCCGCCCGAGCCGGAGAGCTCCGGTACGCCCGCGGCACCGCATCTGCCGACCGACCTGCCCGGCACCGACTCGGGCGGCACGTCGCTGCCGGTGTCGCCGCCCCCGCACGGCTCGCCGGCCTCCCCGCCGCCGCACGGCTCGCCCCCGCACGGTTCGCCGGTGTCGCCGGCCTCCGGGGTGCGGTTCGACCGGCCGCCGGAGCCGGACGAGTACCCGCTGCAGGCGCCGGACCCGCGGGTGGCCGCCTCCGCCGCCGAGACGGCCGAATCGGCCGGGACGGCCGACACCACCGAGCTGCCGAAGGTCTGCGTGGCCTGCCGCGCGGGCCGGGTCGACGACGACGGCTACTGCGAGAACTGCGGGCACGCCCAGCCGCGCGAGCGCGACCACATGGAGCAGGAGTCGGGGCCGGTGGCCGCGGTCAGCGACCGCGGCCTGCGCCACCACCGCAACGAGGACGCGTTCGCCGTCGGCCACACCGCGCTGCCCGACGGCACCCCGGCCGCGCTGGCGGTCGTCTGCGACGGCGTCTCCTCGGCGACCCGTCCCGACGAGGCCTCGATGGCCGCCTCCCGGGCCGCCATCGAGGCGCTGCTGGCCGCGCTGCCGCAGGGCACCCATCCGCAGGCCGCGCTGCACGACGCGATCGTCGCGGCCTCCCAGGCCGTCAACGCCCTCGCGGAGGAGCCCCCCTCGGCCCGTGAGCACGCCCCGCACCAGAACGCCCCGGCGTGCACGATCGTCGCCTCGATCGTGGCCTCGGGCCTGCTGGTGGTCGGCTGGGTCGGCGACAGCCGCGTCTACTGGGTGCCGGTGGACCGCGGCGCCCCGGCCGCCCGGCTCACCGAGGACGACTCCTGGGCCGCCCAGATGGTCGCCGCGGGCCTGATGAGCGAGGCGGAGGCGTACGCCGACGAGCGCGCCCACGCGATCACCGGCTGGCTCGGCGCGGATGCCTACGAGGTGGAGCCGCACACCGCTTCCTTCAAGCCGGACCGGCCCGGTGTGGTGGTGGTGTGCACCGACGGCCTGTGGAACTACGCGGAGACGGCCGAGGAGATGGCCGAGATCGTCCCCGCCGACGCGGACGTACGGCCGCTGCACGCGGCCCGGGTGCTGGTCGGCCACGCCCTGGACGGCGGGGGCCACGACAACGTAACAGTGGCGCTGCTCCCGTTCCCGGAACCGCCCCAGGGGGCAGGATCCGCCTGAGGCCGCCGCAAACGGCCGCAAACGGGAGCGAGACGCACCGGGAAAGAGGCGTACGGCGGAAGACGTACGGGGAAGCAGCGGCGGACCGGAGGGGACCGGTCCGCACACCGTCAGCACCCACGTGTGGGGTGGAGGGGGACCAGAGCAGTCATGGCCAATTTCTCGAAGTCGAGTGTGCCGCAGTTCTCGGTGGACGTGTACCAGAACGAGTACCTGCCGGAGGGCGGCCGCGAGGTCAACGCGATCGTCACGGTGACGGCGACCGGCGGCGGCACCGTCGGGACCGCGGTCGGGGCGTCGTACGCCCCTGGGCAGGGGCCCGCCGCCGGGGTCGCGATCATGGTCGACTGCTCGGGGTCGATGGACTACCCGCCCACCAAGATGCGCAACGCCCGGGACGCCACCGCGGCCGCGATCGACACCCTGCGCGACGGCACCCACTTCGCGGTGATCGGCGGCACGCACGTGGCCAAGGAGGTCTACCCGGGCGGCGGCCGGCTCGCGGTGGCCGACCGTACCTCGCGCGAGCAGGCCAAGCAGGCGCTGCGCAGGCTCAGCGCGGGCGGCGGGACGGCGATCGGCACCTGGCTCCGGCTCGCCGACCGGCTCCTGTCCTCCGCGGACGTCACCATCCGGCACGGCATCCTGCTCACCGACGGCCGCAACGAGCACGAGTCACCGGAGGACCTCAAGGCCGCCCTGGACTCCTGTGCCGGGCGGTTCACCTGTGACGCGCGCGGTGTCGGTACCGACTGGGAAGTGAAAGAAGTCACAGGGATCGCCTCCGCGCTCCTCGGCACCGCCGACATAGTCGCCGACCCCACGGGCCTGGCCGCCGACTTCACGCAGATGATGGAGACGGCGATGGGCAAGGAGGTCGCCGACGTCGCGCTGCGGCTGTGGACCCCGGTCGGCACGACCATCAGGTTCGTCAAGCAAGTGGCGCCCACGGTGGAGCAGTTGACCGACCGCCGCACCGAGGCCGGGCCGCGGGCCGGGGACTACCCCACCGGCTCGTGGGGCGACGAGTCCCGTGACTACCACGTCTGCGTGGAGGTCCCGACAGCCGGCCTCGGCCAGGAAATGCTCGCCGCGCGCGTGTCGTTGGTCGTCCCGCAGCCCGACGGCAGCGTCCAGAACCTGGGCGCACAAGGCCTGATCAGGGCGGTATGGACGGACGACATGGTCGCCTCGACCTCCATCAACCCCCAAGTCGCCCACTACACCGGCCAGGCCGAACTGGCACAAGCCATCCAACAGGGGCTGGACCTCCGCAAAGCGGGCGATATGGACGGGGCAACGGCCAAACTGGGTCGGGCCGTTCAGTTGGCAAGCGCTTCCGGGAACGCGGATACTGCGAAACTGCTTGCGAAGGTGGTGGACGTGGTCGATGCCACGACAGGTACTGTGCGACTGAAGGCGAAGGTCGAGGAGGCCGACGAGATGACTCTCGAGACAAGGTCCACAAAGACTGTTCGTGTAAAGAAGTGACCTGACAGTCCACACGCAGGACCACCCAGACAGGCTCAGGACGATCCTGACAGAGAGGGAAGCCCGCCATGCCGACCTGCCCGAACGGACACCAGTCGGGTTCCGACGACTGGTGCGAGGTGTGCGGTCACCGCATGGCCGGTGCCGTACCTCCTCCGCCCCCGCCGACCGCCGGCGGCTACGGCTTCCCGCCGCCGGCGCCCGGCGCCCCGGCCGGTGGTCCCATGGGCGGCGGCCGCCATCTGTCCGCCGTGCCGAACTCGCCCGAGCCCGAGCTCTGCCCGCAGTGCCGTACGCCCCGTGAGGGCGGTGCGCCGTTCTGCGAGGAGTGCCGCTGGAACTTCCTGACCAACACGGCCACCTCGTACACCCCGGCCGCCCCGCGCCCGCCTGCGGGCGGCGGTCCGGCCGCGCCGAACTTCCGGCCGCCGGCCCCGCCGTCGTACGGCGGCGGCGACTCGTTCGAGTACCAGGGCTCGCGCCCCTCACAGGTGAACCGTCCGGCCGAGCCGATCCCGTCCTTCGGCAGCGAGCCCTCGGGCCCGACGCCGTTCGCGGGCGAGCGCGGCGGCCCGTCCGCCTTCGGCGCCGACCGCGGCCCCTCGGCACCGCCGTCGGGTCCGTCGGGTCCCCCGGCGTTCGGGGGCGGCGACCGAGGCCAGTCCGGCCCGCCCGCGTTCGGCGGCGGCGACCGAGGCCAGTCGGGTCCCCCGGCGTTCGGCGGCGGCGACCGAGGCCAGTCGGGTCCCCCGGCGTTCGGCGGCGGCGACCGAGGCCAGTCCGGCCCGTCGGGTTTCGGTGGTGACGACCGTGGCCAGTCCGGTCCCCCGGCGTTCGGCGGCGGCGACCGAGGCCAGTCCGGCCCGCCCGCGTTCGGCGGCGGCGACCGAGGCCAGTCCGCTCCCCCGCCCTACGGCGGCGAACGCGGTCCCTCTTCTCCGCCGCCCCCGCAGTTCGGCGGCGGCCCGGGCCAGAACGCCGGCGGCGCGTCCGCCTTCGGTGCTCCTCCCGGCGCCGGTCAGGCCTCCGGCCCGTACACCCGCGATCCCGCCGGCGGACCCTTCGGTGGCTCGGACCCGTCCCGGCCGCCGGGCGGCCCCGGTGCGACCACCGGCGGCGCTCCCGGCGCCTTCCAGCAGTCGGCCCCGCCCGCCCCGCCCGGCTTCCCGCAGGAGACCAGGCAGCCGGCCGGCGGCCCGTCCTTCGGCGGCGGTGACGACGACTGGGTGATCTCCCCGCCCGGACCGGCCGGCGGTCCTGCCGGCCCCGGCGCGCCCGCCCGTCCCGGCGGCTACGGCTACCCGCAGCCCGGCGCCACCCAGGCCCCACCCGGCCCCGGCTTCCCGCAGGCCCCGCAGGCTCCGGCGACCTGGACGGCGACGATCGGTCCGGACCGCGAGTACTTCATGGCGATGATGCAGCGCTCGGGCCCGGAGGCGGCCGGTCTCAACCTGCCCGCGTACTCCCCCGAGCAGCAGCGCACGCTCACCGGCAACCAGGTCACCATCGGCCGCCGTCGGCACTCCACCGGCGACACCCCCGACATCGACCTGTCGGTACCGCCGGAGGACCCGGGCGTCTCGCACCAGCACGCGGTCCTGGTCCAGCAGCCGGACGGCAGCTGGGCGGTCGTCGACCAGAACTCGACGAACGGCACCACGGTGAACGGCGGCGAGGAGCCCATCCAGCCCTTCGTCCCGGTACCGCTGCAGGACGGGGACCGGGTACACGTGGGGGCGTGGACAACGATCACTGTCAGGCGGGGCTAGGGATCCCTGCCCAGGGGCGCTGGGGGTACCCCCGGCCGAAGGCTGGGGGAGGAAGTGCGCGACCGGCCCCCACCGGCCCGCAGCCGAAGTACTGCACTCAGACCGGGAGCGGCCAGACGAACGGCCCCTCCCGGTCGTCCAGCCACGCCCACTCCCTGTCCTTCTCGACGCACACCCCGTACCGCTCGCGCCCGGGCCTTCCCTCCCCCACCCACACCTCATACGCCTCCCGCGGACTGAGCACTCCCTGGGTCAGCTCGACCAGGAACTGGAACAGCTCGTCCTCGAGAGCCTGGGACGGCACCCCGGCCGTATCCCCCACCCCCGCCCTCGCCACGCCCCGCAACGGCACGAAGAACGCCGCCGACGGCAGAAACCTCCCCTCCGCGCCCCCTCCCCGCACGGTCAGCGCCAGCAACCCGGTGGCCACCGGCGTGAGGATCCGCGCCCCCTCCGCGCACTGTTCGACCCACGCCCGCGGCACACCCGGCAGCGCACAGGTCCCGATGATCCGGTCGTACGGCGCCCGCTCCGGCACCCCCCGTGCCCCGTCCCCCGTGACGACGGCCGGCCGGTACCCGGCCGCGGCCAGATGACGCCGCGCGGACTCGGTGATCTCCGGATCCACGTCGACGGTCGTGACGAGACCGTCGTCGCCCATCCGGTGCGCCAGCAGCGCCGCGTTGTACCCGGTCCCCGCGCCGATCTCCAGGACCCGGTCGCCGTCCGTGACCTCCAGCGCGACCAGCATCCGCGCCATCAGCGAGGGCTGGCTGCTGGAGGAGAGCAGTTCGCCGTCGCGCAGCCGGGTGGCCAGCGGTACGTCCTCGTAGGCGCCGCGCACCCACCGCTCCCGGGCCGCCGGATCCGGGCTCTCGCCCCACCGGCGCTCGTAGCCGCGCGTCCCGGCGACGTAGTAGTAGGGCACGAACAGATGCCGGGGCACCGCCGCGAAGGCCTCCCGCCACACCGGGTCCCCGGCCCAGACCCCCTCCGCGTCGATCTCCCGCACCAGCCCGGCCCGCGCCACGGCGGCCGGCCCCTCGGTCTGCGAGTCGTAGGCGCCCATGCGTCCACCCTAGATCCGCGCCCCCGCTCCCGGTCCTAAGCCTTGAGTCCTCGGTCACCCCGTCTGAGACCATGTACGGGTGAGAGAGATTCGGCGCGGCACGCTTCAGGAGAAGACCTTCTACGAGCAGGTCGGCGGGGAGGAGACGTTCCGTCGGCTGGTCCACCGTTTCTACGAGGGCGTCGCCGAGGACGAGCTCCTGCGGCCGATGTACCCGGAGGAGGACCTGGGCCCGGCCGAGGAGCGGCTCACGCTGTTCCTGATCCAGTACTGGGGCGGCCCGACGACGTACAGCGACAACCGCGGCCATCCGCGGCTGCGGATGCGGCACGCCCCGTTCACCGTGGACCGGGCGGCGCACGACGCCTGGCTGCGGCACATGCGGGTGGCGGTGGACGAGCTCGGCCTCTCCGAGGAGCACCGGGATCAGCTCTGGAACTACCTCACCTACGCGGCCGCCTCGATGGTCAACACCCCCGACTGAGCGGCCGCGCGGCCTTCAGCGGACGCTGACGCCCAGCGCCCCGAGCCCGGCCCGCCGTACGGCGATCGACCCGTACGGCGTCCGCAGTCGCAGCCACGCTCCCGAGGACAGCAGCACGACATCGTCGGCCATGTCGGTCGCGGCGGCCGGCCGCAGGAAGCCGAGCGACTGGGCGGCGTGCACGGCCCGTACCGGGAGCGGGGTACCGCCCACGGTCCGGGACCAGATGTCCCGCCCGATCCGGTCGAGTTCGGCCCGGGTACGGCCGTCCGGTGCCAACTCCTGCGTACGGGACCGGAATTCACGTACCGCGGCGGCCACCGTGGCGCGCAGCGCCTGCGGCGCGGGGAGCCCGGGCTCCGGCTGCCAGCCGCCCCTCGGCGGCAGCACCCCGGCCCACGGCGGGCCGGTGACCGCCCCCGGCACGGTGGCGGTGGCGGCCGGCTCGTCGACCGACTCCAGCAGCTCCCCCGCCGACACGGTCACGTCGAGGGTGACGTCGAGTCCGTCCTCGTACGGCTTGGCGAGCCGCACCGCGCGGATCGCCAGCACCTCGAAGGACGGCGGGCGCCCGAAGACGGCGAGCGCGGTGCCGGCCGCCTGCAGCCGCACCGCGGCCGAGCGGTCGTAGTGGAGCAGCCGGGAGAGGAAGGCGGCGAGATCCGCCGTCTCCCCGTCGTCGGCCAGGTGGAGCACCGTCATGCGGCGACGGCCTCCTCCTTGTCGTCGTCGCGGTACTCCTCCAGGAAGTCCCGCTCCTCGGCGGTGATCCGGCGCGGCCGTCCGGCGTCGAAGTCGAACGGCACGACGACCGTCGAGGCCCGTACGTAGACCAGGTCGTCGTCCTTCACCTCGTAGGTGATGGTGAAGGACGCGGCCCTGATCTCGGTGATCCACAGCTCGATGTCGACCGGGTGGTGCCGGTGGACGAGCTGCCGCTTGTAGTCGATCTCGTGGCGCGCCACCACCGACCCCTGCTTGAACTCCTTGTCCGGGCGGAACAGGAAGTCGATCCGGGCCTCCTCCAGGTAGCGGATGAAGACCGCGTTGTTGACATGGCCGTACGCGTCCATGTCGGACCAGCGCAGGGGGCAGCGGTAGAGATGACGCAAGTTCGATCAGCCCCGGGTCAGCTTCTTGTAGGTGGCACGGTGCGGACGCGCGGCGTCCGGTCCCAGCCGCTCGATCTTGTTCTTCTCGTACGACTCGAAGTTGCCCTCGAACCAGAACCACTTGGACTCGCCCTCGTAGGCGAGGATGTGCGTCGCGACCCGGTCCAGGAACCAGCGGTCGTGGGAGACGACGACGGCGCAGCCGGGGAACTCCAGCAGCGCGTTCTCCAGGCTGGAGAGGGTCTCGACGTCCAGGTCGTTGGTGGGCTCGTCGAGGAGCAGCAGGTTGCCGCCCTGCTTGAGGGTGAGCGCGAGGTTGAGGCGGTTGCGCTCACCGCCGGAGAGGATGCCGGCGGGCTTCTGCTGGTCCGGCCCCTTGAACCCGAAGGCGGACACGTACGCGCGGCTCGGCATCTCGACCTGACCGACGTTGATGTAGTCGAGCCCGTCGGACACGACCTCCCACAGCGTCTTCTTGGGGTCGATGTTGGCGCGGCCCTGGTCGACGTACGAGATCTTGACGGTCTCGCCGACCTTGATGTCACCGGAGTCCGGGGTCTCCAGGCCCTGGATCATCTTGAAGAGGGTGGTCTTGCCGGCACCGTTCGGACCGATGACGCCGACGATCCCGTTGCGCGGCAGCGTGAAGCTGAGCCCGTCGACGAGGACCTTCTCACCGAAGGCCTTGTTCAGCTTGTCGACCTCGACGACGACGTTGCCGAGCCGCGGGCCCGGCGGGATCTGGATCTCCTCGAAGTCCAGCTTCCGCATCTTGTCGGCCTCGGCGGCCATCTCCTCGTACCGCGCGAGACGGGCCTTGGACTTGGCCTGCCGCCCCTTCGCGTTCGACCGCACCCACTCCAGCTCTTCCTTGAGCCGCTTCTGCCGCTTGGCGTCCTTCTGGCCCTCGACCTTGAGACGGGTGGCCTTGGTCTCCAGGTAGGTGGAGTAGTTGCCCTCGTAGGGGTAGGCACGCCCGCGGTCGAGCTCCAGGATCCACTCGGCGACGTTGTCGAGGAAGTACCGGTCGTGGGTGATGGCCACCACGGTGCCGGCGTACTTGGCGAGGTGCTGCTCCAGCCAGTTCACCGACTCGGCGTCGAGGTGGTTGGTGGGCTCGTCGAGGAGCAGCAGGTCGGGGGCCTCCAGCAGCAGCTTGCAGAGCGCGACGCGCCGCTTCTCACCACCGGAGAGCGTGGTGACGGGCCAGTCGCCCGGGGGGCACCCGAGCGCATCCATGGCCTGCTCCAGCTGGGCGTCCAGGTCCCAGGCGTTGGAGTGGTCCAGGTCCTCCTGCAGCTTGCCCATCTCGTCGAGCAGCGCGTCCGAGTAGTCGGTGGCCATCAGCTCGGCGATCTCGTTGAACCGGTCGAGCTTGCCCTTGATCTCGGCGACGCCCTCCTGGACGTTCTCCAGGACGGTCTTGTCCTCGGTGAGCGTGGGCTCCTGCATGAGGATGCCGACGCTGTAACCGGGCGAGATGAAGGCGTCACCGTTGGACGGCTGCTCCAGTCCCGCCATGATCTTCAGCACGGTCGACTTACCGGCACCGTTCGGACCGACGACGCCGATCTTGGCCCCCGGCAGGAAGTTCAGGGTGACGTCATCGAGAATCACCTTGTCGCCGTGCGCCTTGCGCGTCTTGCGCATGGTGTAAATGAACTCAGCCAAGAGAAACCGTCCGGCAGCTTGAAATCTGGCAGTGGGCAGATACACCCCATCTTGCCGTACGGCCAGCCCTGTGCGGAAACTCGTTGGGGCGGGGAGCTGTGACCTGGGGGTTCGTGGTTGGGTGCGGTGGGCTTGTTCGGGGGCGGGGCGGGGATCGTAGATAGGGGCCGTGATCGAAGATGCATCGCCTGACGGGTTAGACCGGTCGGCCACCAGACGGAGGCATGCCGCGCCGAAGAAGGCCGGGGGCGGCGGTCTGCTGCGTTCGTCGGCGTTGATGGCGGCGGGGACGGTGGTCTCGCGGGCCACCGGGTTGATACGGCAGGTGCTGCAGGCCGCCGCGCTGGGCACCGGGCTGCTGGCCACCACCTACAACCAGGCCAACACGGTGCCGACCAGCCTGTACTTCCTGCTGATCGGCGGCGCGCTGAACTCCGTCCTGGTCCCCCAGCTGGTCCGGGCCCGCGCGGAGGACCCCGACGGCGGCGCCGCCTTCGAACAGCGCCTGGTCACCCTGGTGCTGTGCGTCCTCGGTGCGGGTACCGCGCTGGCCACGTGGGCCGCCCCCGAGATCATCGGCGTCTACCAGCGGGACACGCCCGCCACACACGCCGCGTTCGAGCTGACCGTGGTCTTCGCCCGTTTCCTGCTCCCGCAGATCTTCTTCTACGGCGTGTTCAGCATCTTCGGCCAGGTCCTCAATGCCCGGGACCGCTTCGGGGCGATGATGTGGACGCCGGTCCTGAACAATCTCGTTCTGACCGTCATGTTCGGCCTCTACCTCGGTCTGATGACCGCCCCCGACCAGGTCTCGGACATCACCGATGCGCAGGTCAGGCTGCTCGGGACAGGGACCACGCTCGCCCTGGCCCTCCAGGCGCTCGCCCTGGTCCCCTACGCTCTGGCGGCCGGTTTCCGCTTCCGCCCGCGCTTCGACTGGCGCGGCACCGGCCTGCGCAAGAGCGTGAGCGCGGCCCGGTGGACCCTGTTGTTCGTGCTGGCCAACCTCGTGGCGAGCACGGTCGTCACCCGCCTGGCCTCCTCCGCGGACGCCGCGCTGCCGCACGACGGCGTCGGCTACACCGCCTACAGCTATGCCCAGCAGATCTGGATGCTGCCGCAGTCGATCGTCACCGTGTCCCTCGTGACCGCCCTGCTGCCGCGCATGAGCCGGGCCGTGGCCGAACGCCGCGTCGGCGATCTGCGCACGGACCTGTCCCGGGCGCTGCGGGTCAGCGGCGTGGTCGTCGTCCCGGCCGCCTTCTTCTTCCTCGTCTTCGGACCGCAGATCGCGCAGCTGCTGTTCGCCCACGGCGCGGCGGACGCCTCGGCCACCCGCCCGCTGGGCCACATGCTGCAGGCCTTCGGCCTGGGGCTGGTCCCGTTCTCCGCCCAGTACCTCCTGCTGCGCGGCTTCTACGCCTTCGAGGACACCCGTACACCGTTCCGGATGGCGGTGTGGATCAGCGGCATCGACATCGCTCTCGCTGTGGCCTGTCACCTCCTGTTGCCGCCGCGCTGGGCGGTCACCGGGATGGCCGCCGCCTATGCCGTGGCCTACGCGATCGGCCTGCTGCTGACGGCCGTACGGCTGCGGCGGCGCGTCGAGGGTCTGCTGGACGGCCGGCGGATCTGCCGCACCTACACACGGCTGACGGCCGCCGCCACCGCCGCCGGGGCCGCCGGGTGGCTCATCGCCCGAGCCTGCGGTCAGGACCTGGCGTCGGCCTCCTGGACACCGGCGCTCTCGCTGGCCGCGGGCGGCATCACGATGGTCCTGCTGTTCGTCCTCATGGCGCGGCTCCTGCGGGTCGGGGAACTGCGCAGCCTCCCCGGGCTGGGTTGAACCCGGCACGCAGGGGCACGGTCGCCCACGACATGACAGCGCTCGCGAGGCAGCGCAAGCTGGGAGGGCCGGGAGAGACGAAAGGCCGCTCATGCCGCGATCCATGCGTGCGCTCGTAGCCGGCGAGGTCGGCGAGCCGGACGATGTCCTGCGGCTGGAATCCCGGCCTGTTCCCCTGGCGGAGGCCGGCCAGGCGTTGGTCCGCGTGACGGCGACTCCGGTGCACGCCAGCGATCTGCACGTGCTGCGCGGTCGTTACGGTTTCTCCCCGGAGTTCCCCACGGTCGGGGGATACATGGAGTGCGTGGGCCGGATCGAGGCCCTCGGTCCGGGCACCGAGGGGCTGAGGATCGGCGAGCGCGTGGTGGACGCCGCGATCCCGGCGGTACCGGGGCCGCGGGTCGACGGCACCTGGCAGGAATACCTCGTGGCCGATGCGCAGAGGCTGCTGCCGGTCCCCGATCGGCTGAGCGACTCCGAAGCCTGCCAACTCGCCGTCAATCCCTTGACCGCGCTGCTCCTGGTGACCCGCGAGCTCGACGTGCAGCCGGGCGAATGGCTGTTGCAGACGGCGGCGGGCTCCACCGTCGGCCGGCTCGTCGTCCAGCTGGCCGGGCATCTGGGGATTCGCACGATCAACGTGGTGCGGCGGCGCGATGCCGTCGAGGAGATCAGGGCGCTGGGCGGCGACGAGGTCATCTGCACGGAGGACGAGGATCTGGTGCAGCGGGTGGCCGAGATCGCAGGGCCGGCCGGCGTGCGCAAGGCCACCGACTGCGTCGCGGGGCAGCTGGGTGCCCAGGTGTCCCAGGCATTGGCTCCGGGTGGCGAGGTCGTGGTCTACGGCGCGCTCTCCACCCACCGTCAGACCGATCCGGCGGCGCTGACGATTCCCGTGTCGGCGCGCTCGCTCATCTACGAGACCAAAGTGGTCCGCGGGTTCTGGCTGAACCGCTGGTTCGGTGCCGCCTCACCTGCGGACGTCCTGGACGCGCTGTGCGAGGTGCGCAGTCTCGTCGTCAATGGAGTGCTGACCATCCCCGAGGGCCGGCCGTTCCCGCTCGAACGCTTCGCCGAAGCCGTCTCGTTCGCCGAAGCGCCCGCCCATGGCGCCAAACCGCTCCTCGTCTTCGACGTCGTCCGGCCCGAGGACGACAGGCAGGTATGAAGCGGTGTGAAGCGCTACGGCGTGGTGTGACACAGTATTCGGACAGCGGAGACACGCGTCGTCGTTGTCCTTGCTCGGTGGTGCCTATCGCCAGACCCGGTCGCCGCCCGGCACACCCCTGGCGACGCAGCGCCTTCTACTCACCCTCTCCCTGCCCCGGCACAACTCGCTTGTATCCGGCCTCCACTGCGCGGCGGTACCAGTCCTGAGCCTCGTCCTCTTCACCCCGTAGGCTCAGGCAGTACGCCAGATTGGCCATGGCCGGCGGAAATCCGCGGTCTGCCGCGTGCCGGTAGACCGTGCAGGCGTCGTCCTGATCGCCCGCGCGATCGAGGGCGAGGGCCAGGTTGAACAACTGGAGCCCGGCCTTGTAAGGGGCCAAGACGGACAGATACTGCCGTTCGACGGCCTCCAGTCCCTCCCGGCGATAGGCCTTGAGCAGGAGGTTCGTCGCGCTTCTGGTACCTGACGGTGTGGAGAACCAGGCGAGCGGCACACCGATGCAGATCGCCAGAGCCGCGAGCATCCACGCCACCCAGGCCGGTGTGCCGATCACCGAACGGCTCCACCCCGTGGCGGCTCCGAGGACGAGTGCCGCCGGAACCCCCGTCGAGGCCACGAAGAGGAGCACGAGAGAACGTCTCTTCCAGCCGTAAGTCACCGCACAAGGTGAGCACGCCGGCCAGTGGCTTTCAAGGGCCGGTCACCGGGTCGGAGAGCCTTGCAGGGTCCTGTGGAGGAGGAGGGCCGTTGCCGCCGCCGCTCCCACTACGCCCGCCGTGCGGAAGGAGCGGGTGGAGCGCCAGGACAGGACGGACCAGCGGGAGTTGGCCGAGAGGACGGAGCCCGTGCTCAGCCAGGAGCCGGCCGAGACGAGGGACAGGGCCGAGCCGATCGAGCCCGCCGAGAGGGCGCTGCCGATCGAGCCGACGGAGAGGGCCGAGCCGACCGATCCGATGGAGAGCACCGAGCCCACCGAACCGATCGACAGCACCGAGTCGTGCGACCAGAGGGACAGGACGGAGTCGGAGGACGACGACCTGTCGGGTGCGGGTGAGTTGGTCATGACGTCATAGTGCCCGTCCGGGAGTCAGTCGGTCTGCTGGTTCTCCCGCTGGCGGAGGATCACCAGGACCGCCCCGCCGATCACCACCAGCCCGATGGCCACGCCCGTGATCACGCCGGTCGCGGAGTCACCGCCGGTCGCGGCCAGGTTGACGTCGGAGGCGGTGCCGCCGACCGAGGCCGGGCTGGGCTCGCTGAGGGTCTGGGTGGCGAGGCCCGCGTCGGTGCCCTGGGTCCTGCAGTCGAGGACACCGGTGA
This sequence comes from Streptomyces sp. NPDC028289, assembly GCF_055565975.1. NCBI lineage: Bacteria > Bacillati > Actinomycetota > Actinomycetes > Kitasatosporales > Streptomycetaceae > Streptomyces > Streptomyces sp. NPDC028289. The sequence goes on from NZ_JBVHTI010000001.1 coordinate 1,314,123, forward strand.
AGCGGCGTTCGAGGCCGTTCGCGCCGGTGATCGTGAAGTCGTAGGCCTGGTCCTCCTGGAGCGGCACGGTCACCGTCCGGGAGGCGCCGGCGGGGATGGCGTACTCCGTGCTCACCAGCTTGAAGGTGAACGGCTTGTCCCCGGTGTTGGACGCGGTGATGTCCACGCCGCTCCGGGCGCAGTTCTTCTCGGCCGACAGTGCCGGTATCGCGCCCCGGTCCGCCCACGTCGCGTTCGCGGTCGCGGCGACCGTGGACTCGCTGGAGCCGGCCAGGATCTGCGTCTGGCTGCGGCTCCCGGAGGTGAAGGCCCGGCCGACGGGGACGGTCGTCGACGCCTGGACGGTCAGTTCGGCGGAGGAGTCCGCGGCGTCGTCGGGGACCTTGAAGTACAGCTCGCTGCCGTCCTGCGCGGTGGTGACCGGCTTGCCGGCCTTGTCGGTGATCCGTACGCCGCTGAGGGCCGCGTCGGACGGCGGGACCACGGTGACCGTGCGCGCGTTGGTGTGGACCGTCACCGGGCCGAGCAGGCCGCCCGGTCGGCCGGACACGGCCGGCGGGGAGAGGGTCAGCGAGGCCTGCGGCTCGTTCTGGCCGCGGGCGTTCTTCTCCAGGTAGTCGGCGAGCTTCTCGGCCTGCGGATCGACGGCGTCGACGTCCGCGCCGTCCGAGAAGCGCCAGATCGCCACCTGGGTGCCGGCCGCCGCGTCCTGCTCGGTGAGGCTGCCGGCACCGGCCTTGCGGGCCAGCGCGGCGAGGTCGTTGACCTGCGGGTAGGAGTTCTGCAGGATCCAGCGGACGTCGCCGGCGTTCTTGTTGGCGCCGAGCGAGGTGCCGCTCCACGCCGTCTCCTGGTACTTGGCGTCCCGCTGGGCGGGGTTGTGGAGGTCGACGCAGTACGTCTGGAGCGTGCCGCCGCCGTCCACGGACATCTCGAACAGGCCCGCGGCCACCTGCTCGTCGCCGCTGTCGCCGTGGACCACGGCCTCGCCGTAGGTCTTCAGGCCGTTCATGGTCGCCGTGGCCCCGCTCTGGCTCTGGGCGGTCCCGTCGTCGGCCGCGGCCCGGCCGGCGCCGGTCAGCGCGGCGGCGGCCACCAGCCCGGACACCAGGGCCGCGGCGGCGAGGCGGACCACGCCTCTCGCGGCCACGGCAGTGCCGTAGTGCCTGGTGGACGCGCGGGGCGCCGAGAGACCAGAGAACGCAGCGAGCACAGAATTCCCCTTCGAGCAGGACCCGTTGGACGCGGGGGGGGGCGGTCCCACCAGCAGAATCAGCGGCCCCAGGGGCCATGCCCGGCATCCTATGGATCAGCCGCACCACCCTTTCCCGGTGAGATGGTCCGATGAGCGATCCGATCCGTAATCGTTATCGCGGAGGCGCGAACGAGCGGGTCCTATCGACAAATCCACCCGGTCGTGGTGACGGGCGCTTCGGAGCGCATTCGCCGACAAGCCGTCAAGGGCCGACAAGGGATCGCCAAAGGTCGTCAAGGGCCGTCGAGCCCGGTCAGGGGCCGTCGGCGGCCGGCGATGACGGTCGACGGACATCGGCGGGCGTCAACGGGCGGTCGCTCTGTTGCCGTTCGGACGAGTCGGCGCCAACAGGCCTTGACGCCGACCCACTTCACGTCCCGTCACGGTGCGGCCACCGCCACCGCCACCGGTTCCGGTTGCGCCTGGGCGGGCGGGTCGGGGGATTCCGCCGGTGTCTCCCAGTCGGGTTCCGGGCGCGGTGGCGCCGGTGCCGTCGAGTCCGGCCTGCCGGTTCGCCGGAAGGCCGCCGTGCCGCGGGCGAGGTCGTGGCCGATCGCCACCGCGTCGATGTCGGCGGAGGCCCACTGCTGGCCCTCCCGGGTCTCGGTGCGCACCTTCAGCCGCCCCTGTACGACGACCGGGTCGCCGACCGTCAGCGAGGTCGCCGCATTGGTGGCGAGCTGCCGGTTGGCCCACACCGTGAAGAAGTTGGTGTGGCCGTCCGTCCAGGCGTTCTTCTCGCGGTCCCAGTAGCGCGCGGTCACCGCCAGCCGGAACCGGGCCGACGGACCTGCCGCCAGCTCCCGGAACACCGGTTGCGTCGCCACGTTGCCCACCGCGCAGACCATCGTCTCGTTCATCACGAACCCCTCCCTCGCCCGGCCGCCGCGGCCGGGCGGATCCGCGTACGGGTCCGTCCCGTACGGCTGTGTCCACCGCGGCGACCGGGTGCGTGTATGCATCGGTATGCATCGGTATGCGCCCGTGTGCGTCCCTGTGGGTCGCGATCGCCGTGGCCCCAGACTGCCGCCGTCGGCCCGGGCCCGCCGAGCGCTGTGGATCACCGCCGGGCGGTGGAAAACTCCACCACCCGGGCGGGTGACTCCGTCCCCCCGGACGGAGTCTCACCCCACTCCGGCGCCCGTCCGCCTCACCCGCGCGTACTGCTCCCGCACCTCCTGGTACCGCAGCAGCTCCGCCGCCACCGGATCCAGCACCCGGGCCCGCCCGCAGCCGGCCGCCGCCTCGCGGAGCCGGCGTTCCGCCTCCAGGCCGTACCGGCGGGCCGGGCCCCGGGCCGCCATCCGGCAGCCCCACTCGACCAGCGGGCCGCCGATGATCCCGGAGACCATCAGCAGCACCGGAACGCCCAGGTTGGGCGCCGTCACCCCGGCGATCTGCCCCATCAGCCACAGTCCGCCGAGCACCTGGAGGAGCGTCATGGCGGCCTGGGCGAGCACCGCCACCGGCCACCAGCCCGGCCGCGGCGGCCGCCCCGGCGGCAGCCCGGCCCGTGCGGCCAGGTCGTCGAGCGCCTCCGGAAGGCCCTGCGAGCCGCGTACGGCCGCCTCGCGCACCGCCTGCGCCCAGGGCACGGGCAGCCCGGCCGAGGCCCGCTCGGAGACCGTGCGCACCGCCTGCTCGACGCGCTGCCGCGCGGTGGCCTCCTCCTCCGGCTGGGCCTTCTGCAGGCGTCCGGTGGGCGGCTCGGCGCGCTTCTGGTACCAGCGCCACAGCCGGAGCCAGGGCGTGCCGCAGGCCCGGTTGGCGTTGCGCCGCCAGGCGCGTTCGGCGGCCTCGCCGGCGGCGGTGGCACCGACCGCGTCCGCGAGCCGCCCGGCGAACTCGTCGCGCGCCTCCTCGCTGAGCCCGGCGCGCCTGCCGGTGGCGTAGACGGGCCGCAGCCGGGCCGCGGCGGCGTCCACGTCGGCGGCGACGCGGCGGGCCGCCGCGCCCCGCTCGGACACGAACTGGCCGAGCACCTCGCGCAGTTCGCCGACGCCGTCGCCGGTGAGCGCGGACAGCGCGAGCACGGTCGCGCCCGGGTCGCCGTACTCGCCGAGGGCGATGCCGTCGTCGTCGAGCAGCCGGCGCAGATCGTCCAGGACCAGGTCGGTGGCCTCGCCGGGCAGCCGGTCGGTCTGGTTGAGGACGATGAACATGACCTCGGCGTGGCCGGCCATGGGCCGCAGATAACGCTCGTGGAGGACGGCGTCGGCGTACTTCTCGGGGTCGACGACCCAGATCACCGCGTCGACGAGTTTCAGGATCCGGTCGACCTGTGCGCGGTGCTGGACCGCGGCCGAGTCGTGGTCGGGCAGGTCGATCAGGACCAGCCCGCGCAGCTGCGCGTCCGCCTCCGGGTTGTGCACGGGGCGGCGGCGCAGCCGGCCCGGGATGCCGAGCCGGTCGATGAGGGCGGCGCTGCCGTCGCTCCAGGTGCACGCGATGGGCGCGGCGGTGGTGGGCCGGCGTACCCCGGTCTCCGAGATCGCGACTCCGGCCAGCGCGTTGAAGAGCTGGGACTTGCCGCTGCCGGTCGCACCGGCGAGGGCGACGACGGTGTGCTGGCCGGAGAGCCGGCGGCGGGTGGCCGCCTCGTCCAGGACCCGGCCGGCCTCGGCGAGGGTGTTGCTGTCGAGGCGGGTGCGGGAGAGGCCGACGAGTTCGCGCAGGGCGTCGAGACGGGAGCGCAGCGGTCCGTCGTACGCGAGCGGGGCGGGGGTCGGGGCGCCCGGGCCGCGGGTCTCCACGACGGGGACGGCGGCTTTGGCGGTCTCGGTGACCCGGCGGGCGATGAGACCGTCGTCCCAGACGTCGTCGCCGGTGGCCGGATCGTCGTCGGCGGGCGGGTGGTCGTCGGTGGTGGCGGTAGCGGGCGGGCGGTCGTCGGCCGGCTCCCGTTGCTCCCGCACGCGTGCGTGCGGGACGCTCTCGGTCCCGGCGGCCGGCTCGGCGGCTTCGGCCGCCTCGGAGGCCTGCTTGACCGCGGGAGATCCGGGCGGAGATCCAGGGGCTCCTGCCGTGCCCGCGCGCTCCTTGGACTCCTTGGACTCCTCGAGGTCCTTGAACTCCTCGAGGCCTTTGGACTCCTTGAGGTCCTTGCCACTGTCGTCCCGGTGCTGGGCGCCGTCCGGGGCACGGTCTCGTGCGGGCTCCCGTGCGGCGTCCGGTGTGGGGTCCGTCGTGGTCGGTCCGCTCTCGAAGTCGCTGGCGTAGTCACCGGTGAAGTCACTGGTGTGATCCATGCGTTCCATGTGATCCGTGTGGTCGTGGTCAGTGACGGCGGTCACCGGTCACCTCTCCTTCTGCAGGACGGACAGGGCGGCGATGAGTTCGGCCTGGGGTTCGGGGTGCACGTCGAGGGCGTCGAGCGGGGCGAGGCGGCGCTCGCGTTCGGCGTACAGGACGCGGTCGACGTGCTCGGTGAGCAGCCGTCCCGCACGGTCGCGCAGCCGCAGCGCGCCGTGGGCGCCGATGCGCTCGGCGAGCCGCTCCCCCGCGATCTTGGTGCGCCGGCCGCCGAGCAGCGCGGTGGCCACCAGGGCGGCGACGACCTCGGAGTCCGGGGCGACGCTGCGGTCGAGCTCGCGCACCTCGTCCTCGGCGTACTCCTCCAGCTCGCGCCGCCAGCGCCGGACGGCGAGGCCGATGCGGTGCTCGGCGCTTTCCATGGACGGGTCGCGGTCGGTGAGTCCGGGGGCGGCGGAGGCCGGCTCGCGGCGCCAGGCGTCGTCGACGCGTTCGTCGGCGGCGGTGACGGAGCAGAGCAGCAGGGCGGCGAGGCTCTCCACCAGGGCGTCCAGCAGTTCGTCGGCGGAGCAGTCGAGGGGGTAGGCGCGCCAGCGCTTGAGGGCGTCGCCGGCGAGGACGGCTCCGCTCTGCAGGCGTCCCCGTACGCGCGCGTGCTCGCTGTCGTACGCCGTGTCGACGGCGGAGGTCAGGCGCAGCGCGGCGGCGTACTGGGCGGCGGCGGCGCCGGCCAGTTCGGGCATACGGGCCTTGAGGGAGTCGAGAAGGCCGTGAGCGGTGCGGGCCAGGGTGTGGCTGCGGGCGCCGGGGTCCTGGGCCTGGTGGAGGAGCCAGGCGCGCAGCGGGGCGACCGCGGTGGCCGGGAGCAGGCCGCCGCCCCAGGCCGACTCGGGCAGCTCGGGCACCGTGAACCGGGGTACGTCGCCTAGTCCGGCCTTGGTGAGGAGGGCGCCGTACTGTCGCGAGACCTCGGACACGACCGTGTGCGGGACCCGGTCGAGGACGGTCACCAGGGTGGCGTCGTACTCCTTGGCGGCGCGCAGCAGGTGCCAGGGGACGGCGTCGGCGTAGCGGGCGGCCGTGGTCACCATCACCCAGACGTCGGCGGCGCAGATGAGCTCTGCGGCGAGGACGCGGTTGTCGACGACCAGGGAGTCGATGTCGGGGGCGTCGAGCAGCGCGAGGCCGCGCGGGATGCTGTCGGCGGTCTCGACGCGCAGCACGCGCGCGGCGTTCTCGCCGGGCAGGAAGGGGTCGTCGCTGGGCTCCTGGTGCGGTACCCACTCTCGGGTGAGGTCGGGCAGCACGCGCATGCCGCTGAACCAGTGATGGTCCTCCGGATGACAGACCAGAACCGGCGTGCGGGTGGTCGGCCGCAGCACGCCCGCCTCGCTGACCCGGCGGCCCACCAGTGAGTTGACGAGGGTCGACTTCCCGGCGCCCGTGGATCCGCCCACCACGGCCAGAAGTGGCGCTTCGGGCTCTTTGAGGCGGGGCACCAGATAGTCGTCGAGCTGTGCGAGCAGTTCGTCGCGGTTGGCACGCGCGCGTGGAGCCCCCGCCAGGGGCAGCGGGAAGCGTGCGGCAGCGACACGGTCGCGCAGGGCGGAAAGTGTGTCGAGCAGCTGAGGCCGTACGTCCAAGGTCACCACATGCGAAGAATGCCCAATTTTAGGGGAATTCTGAAGCATATAGACATGTCTGCGTGCCGACAGGACACAACGGGCGGAAGGGGCGACTGGGACGGAGGCACAGTCCAGGCATAACGAGTGCACAACACCCGGTGCGTCGGGCGCCAAAAGCGATGCACGATTCGTACCTGCCTGCGATTATCAGGACCGCTTCACCGAACCTCCACATTGAGCCACGGAGGCGAAGCAACAGGGACACGGATCGGGGAGTTCTATCCTTGTCCCCGGCAACGTCACGGACCCGCCCCCACCAGGGCAGTGCGTACGAGGCCAGCACAGCCGGCCCCCGTAGCTCAGTGGATAGAGCAGGCGCCTTCTAAGCGCTTGGCCGCAGGTTCGAGTCCTGCCGGGGGCGCACGTCTCCGCCCTCCTCCGGGAGGGCGTTTTTGCTGTTCAGGCGGGTGGTCGCGGTGAATCCGCGGGGAAGTTCCGCAAGCGGACGGTGGCTCATTCCGTACCCACACCGATCATCGCGCCCTCTCACCCGACGAGATCACCCGGAGGGCCGACAGCCCGGCGGTCGGTCATCTCGCTTCCCCGTCCCGGTGGAGCCCCCGACGGACTCCTCGCACGACCGAGTCGGTCAGCTCCACGGCGCGGACCTCCAACCAGCCTCGCGGGGTTCTGAAGTGAGCCCATGTCATGTGCGGTCACAGGTCGGCGGTCAGGTCCGGAAATCCGGCCGGGCCGGCCTCGGTCAGTTCGGCCCAGACCGTCTTGCCCTGCCGGGCATGGCGGGTTCCCCAGCGTGCGGCGAGCTGGGCGACCAGCAGCAGGCCGCGGCCGCCCTCGTCGAAGGTGCGGGCCCTGCGCAGGTGCGGAACGGTGCCGCCGGCGTCGGAGACCTCGCACAGGACGGCGCGGGCGGGATCGTCGCCGGGCCGGTCGGGACGCCGGGGGAGGATCAGGCGCAGCCGGACGGGCGGCCTGCCGTAGCGGATGGCGTTGGTGACGAGTTCGCTGACCACCAGTTCGGCGGCGAAGGCGAGTTCGTCCAGTCCCCAGGCGGCGAGCTGCCGTGCGACGCCGGAGCGGGCCGGGGCGACGGCCGCCGGGTCCGGTTCCAGGTCCCAGACGGCGACCCGGTCCGCGCCCAGGGTGCGGGGACGGACCAGCAGCAGCGCGACGTCGTCGTACGGCCGGTCGGTGGACAGCAGTGCCTGGAGCACCGTGTCGCAGGCCGCCTCCAGGGAGGCGGCGGGCCGGGCGAGGACCGCCCGCAGGGCGGCGAGGCCCTCCTCCACGTCGTGGTCGCGGCCTTCGAGCAGGCCGTCGGTGTACAGGGCGAGCAGACTGCCCTCCGGCAGGTCCGCCTCCACCGCCTCGAACGGCAGCCCGCCCAGGCCCAGCGGCGGTCCCGGCGGCAGGTCGAGGAGACCGGCGGTGCCGTCGCGGTGCACCACGGTGGGCAGCACATGGCCGGCGCGGGCCAGGCTGCAGCGGCCGGCGACAGGGTCGTAGACGGCGTACAGGCAGGTGGCGCCGATGTCCCCGGCCGACGCCCCGTCGGGACCCAGAACAGGACCGGGGCCGAGGTCGGAGCCGAGGCCGGGGCCAGGGCCGGGGCCGGAGCCGAAACCGGGGTCCGGGCCGGAGCCGAAACCGGGGCCAGGGCCAGGGCCGGAGCCGAAACCGGGGTCCGGGCCGGAGCCGAAACCGGGGTCCGGATCCGGGTCGACGGCGGCCTCCGCGGAGAGCCGGATGACGACGTCGTCCAGGTGGGTCAGCAGTTCGTCGGGCGGCAGGTCGATGTCCGCGAGGGTACGGACGGCGGTGCGCAGCCGGCCCATCGTCGCGGCCGCGTGGATGCCGTGGCCGACGACGTCGCCGACCACCAGGGCGACCCGGGCGCCGGACAGCGGGATCACGTCGTACCAGTCACCGCCCACCCCGGCCCGGCCGCCGGCCGGCAGGTAGCGGCAGGCGACCTCCACGGCGGACTGCTCGGCGGTGCGCCGCGGCAGCAGGCTGCGCTGGAGGGTGAGGGCGGTGGCCCGGGCGTGGGTGTAGCGGCAGGCGTTGTCGACGGCGACGGCGGCCCGGGCCGCGATCTCCTGCGCGAGGAGCAGGTCCTCGTCGTCGAAGCGGGCGGGGTGGCGGTGCCGGGAGAACCGGGCGACACCGAGGGTGCTGCCGCGGGCGGTCAGCGGCACCACCAGCGTGGCGCGGTCCGCCTCGGTGTGCCGGGCGGGCCGTCCGGTGGCCAGGGCGCGGGCCGCCGGTGACCCGTCCGGGCAGCTGTGCAGCTCCTGCACCTTGACCGCCGGTTCCGGGCCGCCGCCCGCCGCGTACGTTCCCTGGGCGACCCGGCGCAGCAGGAACCGCTCCGCCGCCGGGGGATCGTGGCCGCGCACCACGGAGTCGAGCAGGTCGACGGTGACGAGGTCGGCGAAGTCCTCGGTGGCGAGGTCGGCCAGCTCCTGGGTGGTGCGGGCGATGTCCAGGGTGGTCCCGACCCGCAGGCCGGCCTCGTTGACCAGGGACATCCGCCACTGCAGGCGCCGGTCCCGTTCCTCCTGGAAGGCGAGGACGCCCTGCTCGGCGATGCGGTCGACGTACCGGGTGGACAGGGCGAGCAGCCGGCGCGCGGCCGCGTCGACCAGTTCGGGGTCGTCCGTCAGCCGGGGCAGTTCGGCGAGGAGGACGTCGAGGAAGACGCCCTCGCCGAGCCGGTGCGCCCGCAGCATCGCGGTGGCGGGGATGCCGCGCCGGGCCAGCCTGCGGACACGGTCCACGTCGACCGGGGGCGGCTCCAGGGCCCGCAGGTCGAGGCCCGCCTCCAGGCCGGTCAGCACGCCGGCGACGTGGTCGGCGATGTTCTCGGAGGTCATCCGGGCGAGCTCCCGGTCCTCCCACAGCTCGGGGACCTCGGCGCGCAGGCACCGGACGACGTCCGCGACCAGCTCGTCCACCCGCGGGGCGAGTTCATGTGCGGCCCGGGAGACGAGCCCGTCGGCGGTGCCGTCCACACAGTCGACGGTACGCCCCGGGGGTGGCCGCTTCGCGACGACGCAGAGGCAGGCGTACACCACCGCCGCCAGGGACAGCACGGCGGCGGGCGGCGCCCGGGCCGGCGGATCTCCGGGCGCAGGCGGAGCACCGCGGCCGCGGCCGTCGGCAGCGCATCACCCGAGGTGAATGGTGGATTCATCAGAACTGTGGCCGACATCGGCCCCAGCGCTGGACTCTGCGCATGCCTACGTCAGCCCCGGTCGGCAACCGGTTCGAACGGCGCCGCGCCGAGACCCGTCAGGCGCTCGTGCGCGCGGCCCGGCGCATCCTCGTCGAGACCGGCGACACCAGCGCCGGCATCCAGGCGATCGCCGAACAGGCCGACGTCGGGTTCGGCTCCTTCCACAACCACTTCGGCTCCAAGGCGGAGCTGTTCGAGACGGCCGTGGTGGACGCCCTGGAGGAGTTCGGCCAGGCCTTCGACGAGCGGCTGACCGGGATCGACGACCCGGCGGAGCTGGTCGCCGCGGGTTTCCGGCTCAGCGCCCGGATGGCGGACTCGCACCCGGAGCTGATGCAGGTCCTGCGCCGCCGCGGCCTCGGGCACATCCACGCCGAGAACGGCCTGATCAGGAGGGCGCTCCGGGACGTCCAGGTGGGCACGGCCTCCGGCCGCTTCACCGCCGTCGACCCGACCGTGGCCCTGTGTGCCCTCGGCGGCAGCCTGCTGTCCCTGGTGGAGCTGCGGTTCGCCCGCCCCGAGGTGGACGGCGACGAGGCCGCGGCGAACCTCGCCGAGATGGTCCTGCGCATGCTGGGCGTACCGCCGGACGACGCCCACGAGGTGGCCCGGCGCCCGCTGCCCGGACTCGGCTGACCGCCAGGGCCTGCCCTAGGACAGGCTGCCCTGGTCGCAGACCCGGCGGGCGACCTCGCGGAGCTTGACGTTGTTCTCCTGCGAGTAGCGGCGCAGCACGTCGAAGGCCTGTTCCTCGGTGAGGCGGTGACTGCCCATGAGGATGCCCATGGCCTCGCCGATCAGGTGGCGGGTGGCGACGGCCTGCTCCAGCTGGGCCTGGGTGCGGGCGCTGGAGAAGGCGACCGCCGCGTGCGAGGCCAGCAGCCAGCCGGCCAGCTCACCGGCCTCGGTGAAGGCGCCGGGCCGGTGGGAGTAGATGTTCAGCGCGCCGAGTTCCTCGTCCTCGGTGTACAGCAGGAAGCCCATCATGCTGCCGACGCCGAGCCGGTGGATCTCGGGGGCGAAGGCGGGCCAGCGCGGCTGCTCCCGGGTGAGGTCCCGGATCCGGAACACCCGCTCCCCCGCCCTGGTACGGGCGGCGTCGAAGCAGGGCCCCTCACCCAGCCGCTCCTGCAACCGGTCGCTGTCGACGACCAGTTGCCCGGTGGGCGCGAGCGTCCGCACCTTCCCGCCGTGCAGCACCAGGATGCCGGCCGCCTCGCAGCCCTCCACGAGCTCCACGGCCGAGCCGGTGATCCGGGCCAGGGTGGCGTCGACCGACTCCTGCGCCAGGAGATCCCGCGCCATCGCCGCGAGCTGCTGCGCGAACCGGGCCCAGTCCACCACGCCCGCCACCTCCCGGTCGGTTGCGCCGAAGCCGCGCCCTCAGCATGCCACGCCCACCGGACCGTACCCACGAGGCGCCCGCCGCGCGGGGGCGCGCGGTTCAGGCCCCGACGGGCCCCTCCGGCCCGGCCCCGGCGGCGATCTCGGCGGCGATCTCGTCGACCACCGTGCGGGCCTGCTTCTCGGGGACCCCGGCCGCGATGAGGCTGGCGACGGCCGTGCGGGTGCCGTCGTCCTCGAACGTTCCGCTGTTGACCTCTTCCAGCAGGGCGATCGTCATGCCCTCCAGGGCGGCGCCGAGCACCGCGGGCGGGAGGTGGGGGTGGAAGACGCCGTCCCGCTGGCCGCGCTCCACGACGGCCGTGGCCCGGACCCGGGCGGGCCGGAGGACCTCGGCGACGCGTTCCGCGCCCAGGTCCCGGTGGGCGAGGGCCAGCAGCATCCGGTAGCGGTCGCCCACCGGCCACATCGACAGGGAGAAACGCGCGAGGGCCCGGTCCGCCGGCTCCGCCGGCTCCGCGCCCCGCGCCACGGCGGCCTGGAGCGTCTCGGCGGCCTCCTCGGCCAGCGCCTCCAGGAGCGCGGCCCGGCCCGGGAAGTGCCCGAAGAGGGTGCGCCGTACGACACCGGAGGCGCGGGCCAGTTCCTCCAGGGTGATGTCGGGGTTCCGGCCGAGCTCCTGGCGGGCGGTGGCCAGGATGCGCGCCCGGTTGGACCGTGCGTTGCGACGCTGCGGCACGCGGCCGACGGGCTGGGACACGGACAACCTCGATGAAGACCGGACGGACGACGGGCGCCCTCATTCTGACATGGGCGGCCCGGGGTGATGGACAACGTTGTCAGAAGCCGGGCACCCGATGCCACCGGTGGCCGCATGCGGGTGCGCCCGATGCCACCGGTGGCCGCATGCGGGTGCGCCCGATGCCACCGGTGGCCGTCCCGACGTCGTCCCACCGGTGGCGTCGCCATGGGGCTCAGGTCCGGTCGACCAGCTCGCTCAGGGTCGCGGCCAGTTCGCCCACCGACTGCTCGCGCAGCAGGTGGTGGGCCGGTACCGGGATGTTCAGGGCCGACTCCAGGGTGCGCTGGAGGGTCAGCGCGGTGAGGGAGTCGATGCCCTGGGTGTAGAGGGGGCGGTTGCGGGCGATGCGGTGGGCCGGGGGGATGTCCAGGTGCTGGGCCAGGTTGCGGCAGAGGAACGTCTCGAACGCCTGCCTGCGGTCGTCGCCGGAGGTGTCGCGCAGGGCGCCCAGGTTCAGCGCGGTCGTCGGTGTGCCTGACACGGTCTCATCGTCCTTTCGGGTGGCGTGGTCGGGGCTGGGAACTGCGCAGTTCGCGGGGGTCGGGGCCGGGACGCGGGCCGGCGCCGTCGGACCACACCAGCCGGAACCGCCAGCGGTGCAGCCGCCAGCCGTCCGGGGTGCGGACCGCCTCGCCCTCGCTGTGGCCGCCGATGTCGAAGCGGCCGTCCGGGTCCGGGCCGTCCTCGTGGTGCACGTGGGACGCGACGAGGTGGACGCGGATCCGGGCGGTGTCCCCCGACACCCGGATGCCGTAGTTGGCGGCCAGGTGGTGGGTGCGGGCGAAGCGGGACTTGCGGTCGTGGTGGAAGGCGGCGGCCCGGTCGCGGCCCTCGACGGTGCCGACCGGGAACTCCAGGCGGCAGTCCGGGGTGAAGACCGTGGCCGGCCAGGTGGGGTCGAAGCCGTGGTCGTCCTGGGTGTCGAGCAGCGTGATGTAGCGGTCGACCAGCTCGGCGACCGCCGCGCGGTCGGCGAGGGCTCCGAACTCGGTGCGCAGGGCGTCGAGTTCGGAGCGGAGTTCGGCGACCGTGTCGGTGCGGTCGAGGGACGGGGAGGTCATGGGGTCCGGGACTCCGATTCGGTCGGGGATGCGGGCGAGGGGGCCGGCCGACTGGCAGTGCCGCGACAGGCCGTCGGCCGGCTGCGGCACCGTCGTGGCTGGTCGCGCGGTTCCTCCCCCAGCCTTCGGCCGGGGGTACCCCCAGCGCCCCTGCCGGGGCGCTGCCCAGGCGGGCCCGCTCATGCCGCCCGGCCGCCGGTGACGCGCCAGCCGCGGGGGTCGCGGTGCGTCGCGAGGCGTTCCGGACGGCGCCAGGCGGCCACCGGGCGGGGCTCCAGGGGGCAGGGGGCCACCGCGGCCAGGGCGGCGGCGCGGGCGAGCAGGACGGTGGTGAGGGCGGCGAGCTCGGCGGGGCTCGCCTGCCCCTTGACGACCCTGATGACCAGGGCGCCCTCCGCACCGTCCGTGCTCTCCGGCGCGCTCACTGCGGCGGGTTGCCGTGCTTGCGGCACGGCAGGTCGGCCTGCTTGCTGCGGAGCATCGCGAGGGCGCGGATCAGGGTGGAGCGGGTCTCGCGCGGATCGATCACGTCGTCGATCAGACCGCGCTCGGCCGCGTAGTAGGGATGCATCAGCTCCGCCTGGTACTCCTTGATCTTCTGCGCGCGGGTGGACTCGGGGTCGTCCGCGGCCGCGATCTCCCGGCGGAAGATGACGTTCGCCGCGCCCTCGGCGCCCATCACGGCGATCTCGTTGGACGGCCAGGCGAGGGCGAGGTCGGTGCCGATGGACCGGGAGTCCATGACGATGTACGCGCCGCCGTACGCCTTGCGCAGCACCAGGGAGATCCGCGGCACGGTGGCGTTGCAGTACGCGTAGAGCAGCTTGGCGCCGCGCCGGATGATGCCGTTGTGCTCCTGGTCCACGCCCGGCAGGAAGCCCGGCACGTCGATCAGGGTGACCAGCGGGATGTTGAAGGCGTCGCAGAACTGCACGAACCGCGCCGCCTTTTCGCTCGCGTCGATGTCCAGGACCCCGGCGAAGGAGGCCGGCTGGCTGGCGACGAGGCCGACGACCTCGCCGTCGAGCCGGGACAGCGCGCACACCACGTTGGTCGCCCAGCCGGGCTGGATCTCGAAGTAGTCGCCGTCGTCGACGATCTCCTCGATGACGGTCCGGATGTCGTAGACCCGCCCGGGGTCGTCCGGGACCAGTTCCACCACCCGGTCGGTACGGCGGTCGGCCGGGTCGGTGGTCGCCGAACGGGGCGGCAGGTCACGGTTGTTGGACGGCAGCAGCGACAGCAGGTGCCGTACGTCCTCCATGCAGCTGCGCACGTCGTCGTAGGCGAAGTGGGCCACGCCGGAGGCACCGGCGTGGACATCGGCGCCGCCGAGGTCGTTCTGGGTGATCTCCTCGCCGGTCACCGCCTTCACCACGTCCGGTCCCGTGATGAACATCTGGGAGATGTCCCGGACCATGAAGACGAAGTCGGTCAGGGCGGGCGAGTAGGCGGCGCCGCCCGCGCACGGCCCGAGCATCACGCTGATCTGCGGGATCACCCCGGAGGCGCGGGTGTTGCGCTGGAAGATGCCGCCGTACCCGGCGAGCGCGGAGACGCCCTCCTGGATCCGGGCGCCGGCGCCGTCGTTCAGCGACACCAGCGGGGCCCCGGCCGCCATGGCCATGTCCATGATCTTGTGGATCTTCTGGGCGTGGGCCTCGCCGAGGGCGCCGCCGAAGATGCGGAAGTCGTGCGCGTAGACGAAGACGGTACGGCCGTGGACGGTGCCCCAGCCGGTGATGACGCCGTCGGTGTACGGCCGCTTCTTCTCCAGGCCGAAGCCGGTGGCACGGTGCCGGCGGAGCATCTCGACCTCGTTGAACGACCCCTCGTCGAGCAGGAGTTCGATACGTTCGTACGCGGTGAGCTTGCCCTTGGCGTGCTGGCGCTCGGTGGCGAGGGGGTCGCCGTGCCGGGCGGCCTCCTTCATCAGGCCGAGCTCCTCGATGCGCTCGGCGGCGGTCCACTGGCCGCGGTGCTCACGGTCGTGCAGGCTCGGGCGGCCGGCCATCGGACCGGCTTTCTGTTCGAGTGACATTGGCGGGTCACGCTCCCCAGTCGGATACTCGGGTGGTCACGCCCACGGGCACGGCTACGGGCACGCCCACCGTCCCGTCGGCGTCCAGGTCGACCGTCCCGCCCGCGTACAGCGCGGCCGGCGGCACCCAGCGGACGGTGACCTGTTCCGGTGCCGTGCCGCGCACCGCGACGGCCGCGTTGTGCCGGGGTCCGGACGGCAGGTCGAGCAGCGTCCAGCCGACCGGCCTGCGGCGCGGGTCGGCGCCCAGGTAGTCGTGGCCGGGGTCGCGGGAGAGCCCGGTGCCGAGCGCCTTGAGATAGGCCTCCTTGCGCGTCCACAGCCGCCCGAAGGCAGCGCGCCGCTCCCCGGCGTCGCCGAGCGCGGCCAGCTCGGCCTGCTCCCCCGGGTGCAGGGCCGGGGTGCAGACCTCGACGGTCTCGGCCCGCGGCAGCCGCTCCACGTCGGCGCCGACGACCGTACGGGAGACGGCGACCACGGCCATGCCGTGGCTGTGCGCGAGGGAGAAGTGCAGCGGCGGGTCGGGGTGGGCGACCGCCGGCCGGCCGTGCGGCTCGGCGCAGCCCGGGCAGGGCTCCCGCACGAACGGCACGTCCTGCGGGGGCCGCCCCAGGTAGCCGCCGAGCAGCCGGCGCAGGGCGACATGCGCGGAGGCGTACGTCACCCCGTCCGTGGGCCGTACGAAGGACGCGGTCCGCCGGCGCTCCGCCTCGCTCAGCTCGGACAGGTCGAGCAGCTCGGCCGCGGTCTCCAGGGCGGCCCGGCGGACCAGCCAGACGTCCAGCTGCCCGGCGGCGGGCAGTCTCGGCTCGACGGCGAGGGTGGCCGTGCCGAACTCCAGGACCGGCATCTCCCCGATCACCTCGGGCTCGGCACGTCGTGCGCGACCAGGTGGTGCCGGCCCCGGCCTGCGTGCTTGTGCGGGCTGTCCTCCGGGCCGAGCTGGCCGGCCAGGCAGTCGACCAGCTCGGCGGCGCTGTTGGCGCGCAGCAGCCGGTTGAGGTTGACGTCGACACGCAGCGCGGCCTCCATGCGGCGCTGGAGTTCCAGGCCGTTGATGGAGCCGATGCCGAGGCTGTTCATCGGGCGGCCCACGGTGTCGATGCTGTCCGGTGCCACGCGCAGCACTCGGGCGAGTTCGCCGCGCACGTACGCGTCGATGAGTCGGGTGCGCTCGGCGAGGCCGACGGAGGCGAGGTGCGCGAGGCTGGGCGGCACCACCTCGACGATCTTGTCGCGCTCGAACTCGTAGTCCAGATCGTCGAGTTCGTCGTCCAGGTCGTCGAAGACCCAGGTCTGCGTTGTCTGGTCCATGGTCATTCCCCGTGGTGGAGTGAGGAGGGTGGGGTGCGGATCAGGCCGGTGAGGCCGACGAGCAGGCCCAGGAAGCCGAGGGTGGCGACCAGGGTCAGCGCCGGCCGGCAGGCCGCCGCCGCGGCGGCCGGACCCGCGCCGGGGGCGGGCGCGTGGGCGGCGAGCAGGGCGGCGACGAGCGCGACCGCGAGGACCGCGGCGAGCTGGACGGCCGTCTGGTACAGGCCGCTGCCGGTGAGCCGGTCGGCGGGGGCGAGGCGGGACATCGCCTGCATGTTGAGTGCGGCGAAGGAGAGCACGAAGGCGGCGCCGACGAGGAGGAGGGTCGGCAGCATCCGGCCCTGGTAATCCAACGGCCATGCGTGCGGCCGGAGTTGGAGCAGCCCGCCCACGAAGGCGCAGGCGGCGCCGGCCACGATGAGGCGGGGGGCGCCGAACGTGGCGACCAGGCGGCCGGAGGCCAGCGCGGTGAGCGCCGGGGGCGCGGCGGCCGGGAGCAGGGCGAACGCCGTGTGGAGGGGGGACCAGCCGGCGAGGGTCTGGGCCTGGTACGTCAGGACGAACAGGAGGCCCAGGTAGGAGCCGTTGAGGCAGGCTGCGCCGAGGGCGGAGCGGATGAGGGTGGGGTTGCCGCGCAGGGGGGCGGTGTTCAGGAGGGGAGCCGGGGCGTGCCGCTCTACTCGCCAGAGCAGCAGGAGGAGGAGGGCGGCCGCGGTGAGCGGTCCGACGGCTCTCGGGTCGCTCCAGCCGTGGTCAGGGAGTTGGGTGATGCCCTGGACCAGGGCCAGGAGGGCCGCCAACAAGGTGAGGGCACCGGGGATGTCGTAGCGCTGTGCCGTCGCGGTCATGGTGCGGCGCCGTGGGGGCTGGTCGCGCAGTTCCCCGCGCCCCTGTGGGGCGCTCTCGCCGTCCCTTCTTGGAATGCTCAGGTCAGTCCCCTTCGGGGCGCTCTCCGCGGGCCTTCTTGGACCGCTGAGGTCAGTCCCCTTCGGCGCGCTCTCGTCGGCGCCCCTCGGTATCAGGCGCAGGCCGAACGCGAAGAGCAGCAGTACCACCGGGGCCGGGAAGGCGAAGGCCCAGCGCCAGGAGGTTTGTGTCAGCCAGCCGGAGAGGAGGAGGCCTGCTGTGAAGCCGCCTGCGCCGAAGAGGGTGTAGACGGAGACCGCCCGGGAGCGGGGGCGGCCCTCCGGGAAGGTGGCGGTGATGATGGCGAGGCCGGTGGGGGCGGTCAGGGCGGCGCAGAAGCCTTTGGTCAGTCGGGTGGCGAGGAGCAGCCAGGGGTCGTGGGCGAGGGCGCTGAGCGCGGAGGCGGCGGCGAAGGCGAGGAGGGCCGCCAGGTAGACGCGGCGGCGGCCGAGGAGGGTCACCACGCGGGCGCCGAAGAGGAGCAGGCCGCCGAAGCCGGCGGCGAAGCCGGTCATCGCCCACTGGGTGACGGTCGGCGGCTGCCCCAGGTCCGTGCCGATGGCGGGCAGCGCCACCACCGCCACGGACACCTCCAGCGCGTCGATGAGCATGTTGCCGGCGAGGACGAGCAGCAGCCCCCACAGCCGGGGGCCGAACCGCTCGTCCGTGCCGGCGGCGACCGGTGCCGGAAGGGTCCTGGTCACCGCGTCACCCGAGGAGTGTGCCGCCGCTCGCGTCGACGAAGGAGCCGGTGACCCAGCGGGCGTCGTCGGAGACGAGGAAGGCGATGACGTCGGCGACGTCCTGCGGCTCGCCGACACGGTTGAAGGCGGACAGCGCGGACATGGCCTCGACGGCCTCGGGGATGTCGAACAGCGGGTTGCCGTTGCGGGTGATGCCCGGCGCGACGCTGTTCACGGTGATCCCGCGCGGACCGAGCAACTTGGCGTAATGGAGCGCCAGTTGCTCCACGGCGCCCTTGCTCATGGCGTAGGCGATCTCGTCCGGGTTGGCGAACCTGGTCAGCCCGGAGGAGATGTTCACGATCCGGCCGCCGTCGGGCATGTCGGCGAGCGCCCGCTGGATGACGAAGAACGGCGCCTTGGCGTTGACGGCGAAGATCCGGTCGAACTCCTCCGGGGTGGTGTCCTCGGCCTTGACCCCGCCCATCACTCCGGCGTTGTTGACCAGGATGTTCAGCTCGGTCTCGCCGGTGCGCTCCTTGAGTCCCGCCTCCAGGGCGAGGAACAGCTCGTGGACGTCGCCGGGCGTGCCCAGTTCGGCCCCGACGGCGAACGCCCGCCCGCCGTCCTTCTCTATCCCGGCGACCACCTCGGCGGCGGCCTCCGCGCTGCTGCCGTAGTGCACGGCGACCAGGGCGCCGTCGGCGGCCAGCCGTTCGGCGGTGGCCCGGCCCATGCCCCGGCTGGCGCCGGTGACGAGGGCGGTCTTTCCGGCCAGGTTGCCCATCTTCCTTCTCCTGACGGTTGGTTGTGGTGTGCGGGGGACGCGTGGGTCGGGTGCGAACCAGCGGCCGAGGGCCTCGTGCAGGCCGTCCTCCGCCGCGTCGCCGGCCCAGGCGACGTAGCCGTCCGGCCGTACGAGCACGGCGGCGAGGCCGTCGAGGGGCCCTGCGGGACGGGTGACGACCGTGTCCACCGACGCGGACCGGTCCGCCGCCGCCCCGCCGAGCGCCGGGTCGGTCACGAGCAGCAACCCGCGGGCGGAGTGGAGCAGTTCGGCCGTGGTCGCCCCCGAGTCGAGCCGCGTCTCGGGCAGCCGTGCGCCGACCAGCACGTTCTCGTCGTCCCCGTACCGCACGTCGAGGCCGCTGATCGTCCCGGCGAGGTGCGCCCGGACCGGCTCGTACGAGGTGAGTTCGCCGACGACCGAACGCAGGGACTCCACCTCGGGCCCGCCGAGCAGCAGCCGGGCCTGGGCGCGGATGGTGGACAGGACACGGCGCCCGACGGCGTGCCGTTCGTCGTGGTAGCTGTCCAGCAGCCCCGCCGGGGCCCGGCCGAGGACGGTGGCCGCGAGCTTCCAGCCGAGGTTCACGGCGTCCTGGAGGCCGAGGTTGAGGGCCTGCCCGCCGATCGGCATCTGCTGGTGGGCCGCGTCGCCGGCGAGCAGCACCCGGCCCGCGCGGTAGTGCTCGGCCTGCCGGGAGGCGTCGCCGAAGGAGTTCACCCACAGCGGGGTGCCGTGGCCGATGTCCTCGCCGGTGACGTCCCGCCAGGCACTGACGATGTCGGCGAAGCGGGCCTCGCCCGCGCGCGGCGGGGTGCCGAAGCGGTGGACCATCACCCGGGTGACGCCGTCCCCGCGCCGGGCGGCGATGGCGAGCCCGTTCGGCAGCCGCTGGAACCGCCGGTTCGGGATGTCGATGCCGTCGACGTCGGCGCGGATCAGCTCCCGTTCGGCGTCGTTGCCGGGGAAACCGATGCCCGCGAGGCGCCGGACGGCCGACCCCTCGCCGTCGCAGCCGACGGCGTAGCGGGCCGTGAACTCACGGCGGGTGCCATGGTGTTCTGCGACGACCCGGACGCGGTCCTGCTCCTGCCCGAGGTCCAGGACCTCATGGCCCCGTAGCACCCGCGCCCCGAGCCGCTCGGCCCACGCGCCGAGGAGTTCCTCGGTGCGGGTCTGCGGGACCTTCCACTGCCCGGGGTGGCTGCTGGGCAGGGTGAGGTCGAGGGGGAGGCCGCCGAAGTGGCCGCGGGGCTCGTTCGGCGGCGGCTCGGGGTCGGCGAGGCCGCCGGGGCCGTCCAGCAGCCCGCGCTGCCGCAGCAGTTCCATCGTCCGTGCGTGCAGGGTGGACGCCCGGGACTCCGTCGTCGGGGCGGCCAGCCGTTCCAGGACGGTCACGTCGGCGCCGCCGAGGCGCAGTTCCCCGGCGAGCATCAGCCCGACGGGTCCGGCGCCGACCACCAGGACGTGCGTGTCGACCGCGTCGGCACCGGCCATCGGTCAGCGCCTCGCTTCGGCGTACGCCTTGGCGTGGTTCAGGGTGGCGCGGCTGTTGGTGCTGAGCGCGCCCTGCACGTACTCACGGGCCTCGGCGACGCCCGCCTCGGGACCGAGGATCCTCGCGATGTTCTCGGGGCGCAGCACGACGGTGTGCTGCGAGGAGGCGAAGGTGCCCTCGTCGGTCTCGCGGAAGGTCCAGTAGCCGGTGTGCAGGTTCATCAGGGCCGGCAGGGTGGTCTGCTTGTAGGCGATCTTCCGGCCGTCCAGGCAGACCCGGTACGACTTGGTGGTGTGCGTCGAGCCGTCCTTGGCGCGGGTGTCCATCTCCAGGGTCTGCAGGCCCGGGGTGTCCTCGGTGAGCCGGACGGTCGCCACGTGCGGCAGCCGCTCGGACCAGCGGTCGGCCTCGTTCACGAAGTCGTAGAGGTCCTTGGCGGCCCCCTCGACCCGGACGGTGTCCTCGAAGGAGAACGTCAGCTCCTGCGAGGCGGTGGCGAGTTCGACGTTGGTCTTCAGCGCGGCGAGCTCGGAGCGGGAGTTGCGGTCGACGGCCTCGTCGATCCAGGCCAGCCCCGTCGGGTCGTCGCCGACGGCGGTGTAGTCGTGCAGCAGCCGCACCCGGGAGGTGGCCGCGTCGAGGGGCTCGATGATCCAGGTACCGCCCATGCTCGCGACGGGCGGGGTGGAGACGGTCTGGCGGAAGGTGATCCGCAGGCCCTCGGGGTCCAGGACGCGGCGCGAGGTCCAGTTCTTGGCCTCGCCGTTGGCGGTGGCCCAGATCCCGATCAGCTCCTCGTTCCCGGAGCGCTCCAGGTGGTCGACGTAGATGGTCGGCGGGAAGATCCGCGGCCAGTTGGCCACGTCGGCGATCAGCCGGTAGACCTCGGCGGCCGGCGCCGAGATCGTGACCTCGTGCTCGACTTCCTTCGGCTCGGACATGGGTGAACTCCTAGAAGATGCCGGGGTTTTCAGAAGTTGCCGAGGCCGCCGCAGACGTTGAGGGCCTGTGCGGTGATGGAGGCGGCGGTGTCGGAGGCGAGGTAGCCGACAAGCCCGGCGACCTCCTCGGGGGTCGAGTAGCGGCCGAGCGGGATCTTCGCCGTGAACTTGTCGAGGATGGCGTCCTCGCTGGTGTCGTAGGCGGCGGCGTAACCGGCGCGTACGCGCTGCGCCATGGGCGTCTCGACGTACCCCGGGCAGACGGCGTTGACGGTGATGCCGGTGGGGGCCAGCTCGTTGCCGAGGGCCTTGGTGAACCCGACCACCCCGTGCTTGGAGGCGGAGTACGGCGCCCCGAGCACGACGCCCTGCTTGCCGGCCGTGGACGCGATGTTGATGATCCGCCCCCGGCTCTTCTCCCGCATGCCGCCGGTGGTGAGGGCGGCGCGGGTGAGGCGGAAGACGCTGTTGAGGTTGGTCTCGACGACGTCGTACCAGAGCTCGTCGTCGATGTCGGCGGTCACGCCGCCGCCGGACCGCCCGGCGTTGTTGACCAGCACGTCGACGGTGCCGTACCGCTCGACGGCGGCCCGCACGAAGTTCTCGATGGACAGCGCGGACCGCACGTCGAGGGTGGTCCCGTCGACGTCGAGGTCCTCCGCGCGCAGTTCCTTGACGGTCCGCTCGACGTTCCCGGCGTCGCGGGAGCCGATGAAGACGCGGTGGCCCTGCCGGGCCAGCAGCCGCGCCGAGGCGAGACCGATTCCGCTGGTGGCCCCGGAGACCAGGGCGACCCTCTGCTGCTGTTCGGACATGTCTGCAGCTCCCTTTCAGGGCATGGGGGAGCCGCCGGCGCCCGGTCAGGGCGGGCGCCGGCGGCCGGAGGGGGTGGGGAGAAGGTCAGGCAGCGGCGGCGACGTCACCGAGCTGCGTGTTGACGACGGCGAGCAGCTCGCGGGGCGTCTTGGCCTCGGTCACCACGGTGTCGTCCAGCGTGATGTCGTACTCCCGCTCGATGCGCCCGCAGGTCTCCAGGATGGCGAGCGACTCGTAGCTGAGCTCCTCGAAGTCGGTGTCGAGGATGTCCCCGTCGAGATCGACGCTCTCATCGGCGCCGGCGGCCTCCAGCAGGATCCGCTTGAGGTCGTCGAGGGTGAAGGACTGGGTGGCCACGGTGATCTTCCTTTCACGACTACGAATGGGAACGCCCGCCCTGCCGGCCCCGGGCGTGGGAGAGATGGAGGGGCCGGGAGGACGGGCGGGTCTTTGAGAGGGCTGAGGTCAGCGGGGGCTGGGGTGGGGGGAGGGACGCTCACCGGCGCTGGCCGGGTGCCTCCCCCAGCCTTCGGCCGGGGGGACCCCCAGCGCCCACCCGTGCCGCCCCAGCGGCACGACTGCCCGCGGCTGGATGAGCTGACGCGGCCGCCCGCGGCTACGTAGGACGCGGTGGGGCAGCGCCCCGTCAGGGGCGCTGGGGGTACCCCCGGCCGAAGGCTGGGGGAGGAACTGCGCGATCAGCCCCCACCGGCCTGCAGCCGCGCCACCGCACCAGCGCCTACGGCCGTGGGCGAGCGCTACGCCCGCACGACCATCGCAGAGTTGAACCCGGCGTACCCGCGCGCCAGCACCAGTGCCGTCCGCACCTCGGTCAGTCGCGGCTCCCCCACCACCAGGTCGAGGTCGTAGCCCGCCTCCGGCGCGACGTTCACCGTCGCCGGCACCACCCCGTCCCGGACGGCCAGCAGCGCCGTGGCGACATCCAGCGGCGCCGCTCCCGAGTAGAGCCGCCCGGTCATCGTCTTCGGCGCGGTCACCGGCACCCCGTGCGGCCCGAACACGTCGCTGATCGCGTCCGCCTCCACCCGGTCCAGCTCCGGCACGGCCGCCGCGTCGGCGAACACCACGTCCACGTCGGCCGCGTCGGCGCCCGCGTCGGCGAGGGCCAGCTCGATCGCCTTGCGCAGCCCCGGCGGCCGCCCGCTCCCCGGCGCCGGGTCGAACGTCGCGCCGTACCCCGCGATCTCCCCGTACACCCGGGCACCGCGCCGTACGGCCGTCTCCTCGGCCTCCAGGATCAGGATCGCCCCGCCCTCGCCGGCCACGTGCCCGGCCGCGGCGGAGTCGAAGGGCAGGTACGACCGGTCCGGCTCCTCCGACGTGGACAGCCGGTCGCTGGCGAGCTGCGCCACCCAGCCCCACGGGCAGATGGACGCGTCGATCGCCCCGGAGACGATGAGCTGCGTCCCCTTCCGGATCTGCCGGCGCGCGTGCGCGAGGGCCTCGAGGCCGCCCGCCTGGTCGGAGACGACGACCCCGCTCGGGCCCTTCATGCCGTTGCGGATGGAGATCTGGCCGCTGTTGACGGCGTAGAACCAGGCGAACGACTGGTATGCCGAGACGAACTGGCTGCCCTGGCTCCACAGCTTCTGCAGCTCGCCCTGCCCGAACTCGAAGCCGCCGGAGGAGCTGGCGGTGACGACGCCCATGTCGTAGGCGGGCAGGTCGGCCGGAGTGACCTCCGCGTCGGCCAGCGCCCAGTCCGTCGCGACGAGCGCAAGGCGGGTCATGTGGTCGGTCTGGGCGAGCAGCCGGCTCGGCAGGTGTTCCCCGGCGCTGAACCCGGGCACCTCACCGGCCAGCTTCGCCGGATACCCGGACGGGTCGAACCGCGTGATGCGGCCGATCCCGCTCTTCCCGGCGCGGGCGGCCGCCCAGTAGTCGGTCGTGCCAAGGCCGTTGGGCGCGGCGATGCCGAGCCCGGTCACCACGGTCCGCGTGCTCATGCGGCCGCGCTCCTCTCCGGTCGGGCGAGCACCATCGCGCTCTGGAAGCCGCCGAACCCGCTGCCCACGGTGAGCACCGCGTCGGTGCGGTGCTCGCGGGCGGTGAGCGGGACGTAGTCCAGGTCGCACTCGGGGTCGGGGGTGTGCAGGTTCGCCGTCGGGGGCACGACGTTGTGCTCCATGGCGAGGACGGACGCGGCGATCTCGATGGAGCCGATCGCGCCGAGCGAGTGCCCGACCATCGACTTGATCGAGGAGACCGGGGTCCGGTAGGCGTGGTCGCCGAGGCTCTTCTTGAACGCGGCGGTCTCGTGCCGGTCGTTCTGCTTGGTGCCGGAGCCGTGCGCGTTGATGTAGTCGATCGCCCCGGGGTCGAGGTGCGCCTCGTTCAGGGCGACCGTGATGGCCTCGGCCATCTCCGCGCCGTCGGGCCGCAGCCCGGTCATGTGGAAGGCGTTGCAGCGGGAGGCGTACCCGGCGATCTCGGCGTAGATGTGCGCGCCCCGCCGCTTCGCGGCCTCCAGCTCCTCCAGGACGAAGACGGCCGACCCCTCCCCCAGCACGAACCCGTTGCGGGTGCCGTCGAAGGGGCGGGAGGCGTGCTCGGGGTCGTCGTTGCGCGGGGTGGTGGCCTTGATGGCGTCGAAGCAGGCCAGGGTGATCGGGGAGATCGGGGCGTCGGTGGCGCCGGCGATCATCGCGCAGGCCGAGCCCTCCCGGATCAGCTCCACGGCGTGCCCGACGGAGTCGAGCCCCGACGTGCAGCCGGTCGACACGACCGTGGCCGCGCCCTCCGCGCCCACCGCCCAGGCGACCTCCGCCGCGAACGAACTGGGCACCAGGTAGTTGTAGAGGTGCGGGACGGCGTAGGTGTGGTCGACGAGGTCGAGCCGGCCGCCGTCGCTGACCACCCGGTACTCCTGGTCGAGCCCCATGGTCGCGCCGACCGCGCTGCCGATGGTGACCCCGACCCGGTAGGGGTCGGCGCCGGACAGGTCGAGCCCGCTGTCGGCGAGGGCCTCCCGGGCGCTCACGACGGCCAGCTGCGCCGCCCGGTCCATCCGCCGTATCTCCTGCGGGCTCAGCCCGTGCTCCTCCGGATCGAAGTCGACCTCGGCGGCGACCCGGGAGCGGAAGGAGGACGGGTCGAAGAAGGTGATGCCGCGGGTCGCGGTGCGGCCCTCGCTGAGCAGGTTCCAGAAGTTCTTGGTGCCGACACCGCCGGGGGCGATGACACCGACCCCGGTGATGACCACTCGCCTGGCGTTCACGCCCGGCCCTCCCAGTCGTAGAAGCGCGTGGCGACCGCGTCGGCGGGAGACCGCCAGGTGGCGGGGTCGTACGCCTGGATGAACGGCTTGAGGTCCTCGCTGATCCGCACGAACCGCGGGTCGCTCTTGGCCTCCTCGATCAGCTCACCGCCGTTGTCGGTGTCGAAGCTCTGGAGGTGGAAGTACAGCCCGCGGTACGCGAAGAGCTCCCGCCGCCGCGTGCCCATCAGATGCGGCATCTCGGTCCGGTCGAACTCCCCGAACAGTCGGGCGACTTCCGTACTGCTACCCGGTTCCATCCGGGCGACGATCAAAGTGCTGTGCATGGGTTCACTCCTCAAAGGTGTCCAGCAAGAAGCGCCCCGTCAGGGGCGCTGGGGGCACCCCCGGCCGAAGGCTGGGGGAGGAACTGCGCGACCAGCCACGACGGCGGGTCAGCCGCAACTCGACGCAACCTGGCATCCTCACCGCGCAGGCCCGAACCACCGCTCAAGGGCCATCGGCAGATCCGCGTGACTACCCGGCGCCGCCCACGCCACATATCCGTCGGGCCTCACCAACACAGCCGTGGTACCTGCGAGCGAGCCGTCCGTCGCCACCGCGGTCACCACGTCCACTCGATCCCGCCAGGCCCAGGCGCGGTCCCGCAACTTCTCGTTGTCGGCAAGGTCGAGCAGGACACCTCGCCCGGCGCGCAGCGCCTCCGTGCTGGAGGCCACCCTCCTGTGCCCGGTGAGCGGCACGTTCGGCAGCCGTCGGCCGAGCAGCGCGCCCGCGCCCCCGTCGAGGTCGTAGTGGATCTCAAGACCCGACACCATCGCCGCCAGGTGCCTGCTGACCTCCGGATACCGGATCAGCTCGTTGAGCACGTCGCGCAGCGGCTGCACCTCGGGCCCGGACAGGAACAGCAGCCCCTGCGCCCGGGTGTTCATCATCAGCCGCTCCCCGACCGGGTGCCGTTCGTCGTGGTAGGTGTCGAGCAGCGTCTCCGGCGCCCGCCCCCGCACCACCGCACCCAGCTTCCAGCCGAGGTTCACGGCGTCCTGGATGCTGGTGTTCATGCCCTGCCCGCCGGCCGGGAGGTGGATGTGCGCGGAGTCGCCGGCGAGGAGGATCCGGCCCCGCCGGTACTCGGTGACCAGGCGTGTGCCGTCGCCGAAGGACGACACCCACACCGCCTCGGCGTGCGAGATGTCGTCGCCGGTCAGCCGCTGCCAGGCCGCCGCGGCCTCCGCCCAGGTCGGCGGCTTCTCGCGGCGCTGCGGCGGGGTGCCGCGCTCGCAGATGATCAGCCGGGTGATGCCGCCGGGCAGCGGCCCGACCATCACCATCCCGCCGGGCAGGGTCTCCCCGATCATCCGGGGCTCCAGCTCGATGCCGCGCACGTCGGCGAGGTACATCTCCAGCGTCGACGGCGTCCCCGGGAAGTCGAACCCGGCGGCCTTGCGGATGGTCGAGCGGCCGCCGTCGCATCCCACGAGGTACTCGGCGCGCAGCCGGTGCACGCCCTCGGGGCCGCGCACCTCGACCTCGACGCTGTCCTCCTTCTCCTTGACGGAGAGCACCTCGTGCCGGCGCCGGATGTCCGCGCCGAGCCGGCCGGCCCACTCCTCCAGGACGGTCTCGGTGACCGACTGCGGGATCGTTTTGGCAGCCTGGTGGGCGCCGTCGAGGACACCGAAGTCGACCGGCAGGCCGCCGAAGTGGCCCACGTTGCTGACCTCGATGTCCCCGAAGCGGGGCAGCAGTCCGCGCTGGTCGAAGACCTCCATGGTGCGGGCGGTGAAGCCGAGCCCGCGCGACTCTCCGGTGCGCGCGGGCAGCTTCTCCAAGACGATGACGTCGGCGCCCGCGAGCCGTAGCTCGCCCGCGAGCATCATGCCGGCAGGACCGGCGCCCACGACGATGACTTGTGCGTCCATGACACTCCTCGAAAACGGTTCCGTACGGCTCCGTCGGGGAGACCGTCGGCGAAGACGAACTGTCAGCGGTACAGGCGGCCGATCGCCCGGTTGGCCACGTGCGCGGCCGCCGCGTGCCGCGGGTCGGGTGCCAGCGCCTCGTGCCGTACGGCGACTTCGGCGAGCTTGATGGCGTGCTCGTCGCCGATCCGGACGGCCTCGGCGAACAGGGCGGCCGGGTCGGGGGCCGCCGGCAGCGGGGCCGCGGGCCGGGGCACGGCGTGGAACCAGTCGAGCATCGTGCGGCTGACGGCCCGCGCCACCCGGTACGACGGCCACCGCTGCTCCGCCGGCAGGTGCTCCACCACCAGCCGTACGGCGGCGGGCCCGGTGACCGAGTGGATCAGCGGGATCGGGTGCGGAAGGGAGAGCGTGGCGTAGATCCCGCAGAACTCGGCGACGAGCTCGTCCAGCGCCCGTACGACATCACCGCCGTCGCCGTCGCCGTCGTCACCGGCTGGGTGCTCCGGGACCACGACTCCGCCCTCGGAGTACCGGGCCGCCCAGTACCCCAGCCCCTGTGCCAGTTCTGCCAGTTGCATGCGGTGGTCGGGGCCGGCGGTCACCACCGCCCGGACCGCGTGCGCGGTGCGGATCACCCCGTGGGTGAGCACCCCGGACATGCCGGGCAGCAGCCGGGGCCACCAGCGGGCCAGGACGTCGGTCCACTCCCCCTCGGCCAGCTCGCGCTCGAACAGGCCGGTCCAGTCGGCGACCCGGCCGAACTCGCCGAGCGCCTGCCGCCAGTCGGCCTCGTCGGCCGGGTCGAGGGTGAACCGCCGCTCGGGCACGTCGTGGAAGGTGTGGCTGCGCAGATGGCCCTCCACCCAGCCGGGCACCTCGTCGGCGTAGCCCATGTGGGCGAGGGCCTCGGCGGCCATCGGGGCGTGGTTGACGAAGCTGCGCCCGTGTTCGTACCCCACGGAACGCAGCCGCTCCAGGGCACCGTTCATGGCGTCGGTGTAGGTGAGTGCTGCCAAGGCGATCAGTCCTTGATGTCGCAGATCGCGGCCCCGGCGGCGAGGGCCTGCCCCACCTCGGCGGCAATACCGGTGACCGTGCCGGACCGGTGCGCGGTGAGCGGCTGCTCCATCTTCATGGCCTCGAGTACGACGACCAGGTCGCCCTTCTCGACCGGCTGCCCCTCGGCGACGGCGACCTTGACGACGGTGCCCTGCATGGGAGAGCTGAGCGTGTCCCCGGAGGCGGCGGGGGCCGAACCGCCCGCGGTGCGGCGGCGGGACCGGGGCGCGGCGGCCGCCCCCACGAGCGTCCGGTCGGGGACCCTGCCCAGCGCCGCCGGCAGCGAGACCTCCAGCCGGTGCCCGCCGACCTCGACCACCACCGTCTCGCGACCGGCCTCCTCCGTCTCGGAACCGGCGGCCGGGGCCGCGGTGAAGGCCTCGATCCCGTTGACGAACTCGGTCTCGATCCACCGGGTGTGGATGCGGAACGGGTCCCCGGTGAAGGCCGAGTCCCTGACGACCGCCCGGTGGAACGGGATCGCCGTGGCCATCCCCTCCACGCGGAACTCGTCGAGCGCCCGTGCGGCCCGCTCCAGCGCCTCGGCGCGGGTGCGGCCGGTGACGATCAGCTTGGCGAGGAGCGAGTCCCAGGCCGGGCCGATCACGCTGCCCGACTCCACGCCCGCGTCCAGTCGTACCCCCGGACCCGACGGCGGCTCGAAGACCGTCACGGTGCCCGGCGCGGGCAGGAAACCCCGGCCCGGGTCCTCGCCGTTGATCCGGAACTCGAAGGAATGGCCCCGCAGCTCGGGGTCCCCGTAGCCGAGTTTCTCGCCGTCGGCGATCCGGAACATCTCCCGCACCAGGTCGATGCCGGCGACCTCCTCGGTCACCGGATGCTCCACCTGGAGCCGGGTGTTGACCTCCAGGAAGGAGATCGTGCCGTCCTGCCCGACGAGGAACTCGCAGGTTCCGGCGCCGACGTAGCCGGCCTCGCGCAGGATGGCCTTGGACGCCCGGTACAGCTCGGCGGTCTGCTCCGGCGTCAGGAACGGTGCCGGAGCCTCCTCCACCAGCTTCTGGTGGCGGCGCTGCAGCGAGCAGTCACGGGTCGATACGACCACGACGTTGCCGTACCGGTCCGCGAGGCACTGCGTCTCGACGTGCCGCGGCCGGTCCAGGTAGCGCTCCACGAAGCACTCGCCGCGTCCGAAGGCGGCCACCGCCTCCCGCACCGCCGACTCATAGAGCTCCGGCACCTCCTCCAGGGTCCGGGCGACCTTCAGCCCGCGCCCGCCGCCGCCGAAGGCCGCTTTGATGGCGATCGGCAGGCCGTGCTGCTCGGCGAACGCCACGACCTCGTCCGCACCGCCCACCGGGTCCGGGGTGCCGGCCACCAGGGGCGCGCCCGCCCGCTGGGCGATGTGCCGGGCCGCCACCTTGTCGCCGAGGTCGCGGATCGCCTGCGGCGGCGGGCCGATCCAGGTCAGGCCCGCGTCCAGGACCGCCTGCGCGAACTCGGCGTTCTCGGAGAGGAACCCGTAGCCGGGGTGGACGGCGTCCGCCCCGGTCTCCCGGGCGGCCCGCAGGACCTTCCCGATGTCCAGGTAGCTGGTGGCCGGGGTGTCACCGCCCAGGGCGAAGGCCGTGTCGGCGACCTTGACGTGCAGGGCGTCGCGGTCCGGGTCCGCGTAGACGGCGACGCTCGCGATCCCGGCGTCCCGGCAGGCTCTGGCCACGCGTACGGCTATCTCGCCACGGTTGGCGATGAGCACCCTGCGCATGTCAGGACGCCTGCCGGGCGTGCTGGAAGCGGTCCGCGCCGGTCTCCAGCGGGCCCAGGGAGCCGTCGAAGAAGATCAGCGGTTCCAGGCCGTGCTCGGGGACGCCCAGCTCCACCACCTCGCCGATGACGATGTCGTGGTCGCCGGCGGTGTGCACGTCGACCGTGGTGCAGGTCAGGTGGGCGAGGGCCTCGCTGAGCACGGGCAGCCCGTCCTCGGTGAAGTGGTGCGGGACGCCCTCGAAGGCGCTCGCGCCGGCGGTGGTCCGGCGTCCGGCGAAGTGCCGGGCCAGCGGCTGCTGCCGTCCGGACAGGAAGTTCACGGTGAACCCGCCGCTCCGCTCCAGGAGCGTGTGCAGCCGGGACTGGTGGTGCAGACAGAACAGCACCAGCGGGGGGTCCAGCGAGACCGAGGTGAACGAGTTGACGGTGGTGCCGTCCGCGTCGCCGTCGGGGCCGGTGGTGATGACCGTGACGCCGGTCGTGAACAGGCCGCACACGCGGCGCAGATCCAGCGGTTCGACGGGCCGGGTCTCTTCGGCGCGGGTCAGCGACCGCGCTGCTGCGGACATGCGGATCCCTTTCTGGCTTGGCTGGGAGTGGTCAGAGGAGCTTGCGGACCTTCGCACCGGCCTTGAGGATGCCGAGCAGGAACTCGCGGCCGACGCTGTTCATCTCGGCGGGGGCCTCGACGGAGGCCCAGTACAGGAAGCGCGCCATGGTCAGCGTGGACGGGTAGATGAACCGCCGCTCCTCGTCCTTCCAGCCGAAGACCGGGTTGACGACCGGGGACTCCTTGAGCAGCCCGAAGACGATGTCGGCGGCCTCGTCGCCGGTGAGCGCGCCTGCCTCGTACTTCTCGCAGGTCTCGGCGGTGGTCTCCAGGATCCGCTTGAAGGAGTCGCTCTGCGGCCACCACAGGCCGGGGTGGGCCACGTTCTCCAGCTCGTCGAAGTGGCGTACGTCGTGGTCCTTGAAGTGCTTGAGGCGGGCCCGGGTCAGCCGCATGGTGCCGGGGGTGATGAAGGAGCCCCAGACCCGGAAGACCGCGTTCCACAGCCGGAAGTGGGAGAAGGCGATGAAGGAGCTGTTGACCAGGTCGTCGTTGTACTGGAGCAGGCCCTGCTCGACGCGTTCGACGTACGCGAAGCGCTCGGCGGAGAAGTCGCCGTCCTTGAGGGCGGGGATCAGCCGCGAGGTGAGCGCGTCGACGACCTCCATGGTGTTGGACAGGCCGCGGGAGAACAGCGGGTCGAGGAAGCCGGCCGCGTGGGACATCAGGCACCAGCGGTCGCCGATGGTCTGCTTCGAGGAGTACTGCAGCCGGTCGGTGGAGATCCACTCGCGGACCCGGGTGGCGCCGTCGAACTGGCGCTTGACCGCCGGGTACTTGTCGAGGAAGGACTGGAACTCCTGCTCCGGGGTGAGGTCCTTGGGCTTGGGGTAGGTGCGCTCGTCCATCGTCAGGCCGACGCTGCACAGCGGGTTGCGGGACTTGGGGTGGTTGTCGAAGGGGATGATCCAGAACCAGCCGCGCTCGATGAGGTGGTGCATGGTGCCGGTGTGCCAGTCGGCCGGCGGGCGCAGCTCCTGGGGGTGGCCGCTGACGTCGTCGAACCGCTTGATGCCGACGTAGTGCGTGAACATCGAGCGGGAGTGGTGCTTGAAGCGGGCGGTGGGCTTGTCGCGCAGGTCGAACTTGTCGGCGAGCGGGGAGCGGAAGCCGGAGGCGTCCACCAGGTACTTCGCCCGGTACAGCTCGGGTTCGGCGCCGGGGGCGGCGCTGCGGCCGAGGACGGTGACGCCGTCCTCGTCGAACTCGACCTCGTTCGCACGCCAGTTCTGCCGGGGGGTGCATCCGTACTTGACGGCGACGTGGAACATGAAGGAGTCGCTGTCCTGCCGGAACATGTGGCTGTTCTGGTGGAATATCTTCGGCAGTGCGAGCTGGGTGGCCTCACGCGGGTTCGGCTCTTTTCCGACCTCGTGCTTCATGAAGCCGAAGTGGGCCTTCGTGCCGAAGGTCGGTGCGATGTCACGGGTGGAGGCCTCGACACTCGCCAGGCTTTTCAGCTCGGGAATGTCGTGGCGTTCGGAGAGGATGTGGATCCATTCCACGAGCTGCGGGGTCATGGACTCGCCGATGGCGAAGCGCGGGTGCGCGGCGGCGTCGACGAGCAGCACCTTTGCACCGTGCTTGGCCAGGACGGCACCGGTGACGGAGCCGGCGAGGCCCGAGCCGAGGATGATGACGTCGAAGGTCATGTCCTCGGGTATGCGCGCCGGTTCCGGCGCGCCGTCGGTCTTCTGGGCGACCATGACTGTCTCCTTCGTCGAGGGGCGGTGCGCAACGGGAAAACCATGTGCCGCGGGACATCCGCATGAAAAAAGACCCCTCGCGGCCCTTCCGAAAGGAAATCGGAAGGGCGGTGCGAAGAGCCTGGAAAAGGGCGCGGAGTATCCGCTGAATTAAGCGTGACATCCTTTGGCCAGAGGGTCAACCCCTTGCGGAAACGGATGACTTGGTGTTCTCGGCGAATGCCGGACCGGAATGCGTCGGGGCCAGGAGTTTCAGCAGCAGTTCCCGCAGTTCGTCCTCGCCGCCGGGGCCGAGCATGGCGGCGACGTCCGCGGCGAGCCCCGCGACGGCCCGGGCCACGACACCGAGTTGCTCGCGGCCGAGGTCGGTCACTTCGAGGGCGTAGCGGCGCCGGTCGTGCGGGTCCCGGCCGCGGCGCACCAGGCCCAGCTTGACGAGTTCGTCGACGAGCTGGGAGGCGGCGGGCCCGGTGATGGCGAGCAGTTCGGCGAGCCGCTGCTGGGCGATGGGCCCGAGCACGTCGAGGGCGGAGAGCGGGCCGTAGTGCCGCACCCTGAGTCCGGTGCCGGCCAGTTTGTCGTCGCCGTGCTTGCGCAGCCGGTGGTGGGCCTGCCCGACCAGGTACTCGGTGCCCTGCACGAGAGGCTGCGCGGACTCGGGCAGCAGCCGGGCCAGCAGCTCGTCCAGCCGGGCGGTCTCCTCGTCCGTCAGTACGGCGGTGAGCCGGGCGTCCCGCTCGGCGACCGCCCGCCGGCTGGCCTCGACGGCCTCGCGTCCGCGGTCGGTCAGGGAGAGCACGTACTGGCGCCGGTTGTCGGGGTTGCGGGTGCGCCGGACCTCGTCGCGGGCCTCCAGCCGGTCGATGACACCGACCATGATGGTGCGGTTGATGCCGAGCCTTTCGGCGAGGTCGAGCTGGGACTCCCAGTTGCGGCCGGTGAGCGCGTCGAGGACCAGGAAGTCGCGGGGGTCGCTGCCGCCGCCGTCGTCGGTGGCGGCGAACTGCGCGTAGACGCGGCGCAGGAGGTAGCCGATGAAGTCGGTGAGCGCGTCCGGGAGGACGCCGGGGACCTCCGCGGTCTGCTCGGTCCGGGTCACCGGGCCGCGCTCGTCGTCGCTCTCGTACCGCAAGACAGCACCTCCTGCCCGAGTATATCGACGGCTTGCCGGCCGGCTCCGACACCGACACCGGCTGCCGGAACCGGGAACCGGCGACCCCGCCCGGAAGCAGTCAGGGCGGGGCCGCCGGGGTCGGTCACAGGGCGACGGGCGGGTGCTCGGCGTCCTGCTGCTGGGGGCGGGTGCCCGGGAGAGTGGCCAGGGCCACGATCAGGGCCAGCAGGTAGAAGGCGCCGCCGAGCAGGAACCCGTACGAGTAGCCGGTGGTGAGGGCGTGCGGGACGCTGCCCGGCAGCTCGTGGTCGGTGATGGCGGTGGCCGCCGCGGCGAGGGCCGCCAGGCCGATGGCGCCGCCGATCTGCTGGGCGGTGTTGACCAGACCGGAGGCCGCGCCGGTGGCCTGCGGGGCGACCCCGCGGACGCTGACGATGGTGACGGCCACGAAGACCATGCCGAGGCCGAGACCGGCGACCAGCTGGGCCGGCAGCAGCGCGGCCCACGGGGTCTGGCCGGGCTCGATGAAGCTGAACCAGACCATGCCGGCGGTGCCGATCACCAGACCGAGGGCGATCACGTTGCGCTCGGGCAGCTTGGCGAGCAGCTGCGGGCCGACGCCGCCGGCCGCGATGCCCATGCCGAGGGCGAAGGGCAGGTAGGCGACGCCGGTGACCATCGGGGCGTAGCCCTTGACGAGCTGCATGTAGAGGGTCAGGAAGTAGAAGGTGGCGAGCATGCCCGCGCCGACCAGGAACATGATCAGGTTGGCGCCGACGCGGCTCCTGTCGGCGAGCACCCCGCGCGGGATCATCGGCGCCTTGCTCGCGCGCTGGATCAGGACGAAGGCGAGGATCAGGACGAGCGCGGCGCCCAGGCCGATCAGGGTGACGCCGTCGCCGAAGCCCTTGTCGCCGGCGCGGTTGATGGCGTAGACGAGCGAACCGAAGCCCAGGGTGGCGGTGAGCGCGCCGGGCACGTCGACCTTGCCGCGCTCGCGCTCGCCCTCGACGAGGACGCCGGTGCCGAACAGGACGGCCAGGGCGATCGGGATGTTCACGAACATCACCCAGCGCCAGCTCAGGTACTCGGTGAGCGCGCCGCCGAGCAGCAGGCCGACGACCGAACCGAGGCCGCCCATCGCGCCGTAGACACCGAGCGCCTTGTTGCGGGCGGGGCCGGCCGGGAAGGTGGTGGCCAGCAGGGACAGGGCGGTGGGGGCGGCGATGGCGGCGCCCGCGCCCTGGATCACCCGGGCGGCGATGAGCAGTTCACCGCTCTGGGCGAGGCCGCCGAGCAGTGAGGCGGCGGTGAACAGGACCAGTCCGGTGCGGAAGACCCGGCGGCGGCCGAAGAGGTCACCGGCGCGGCCGCCGGCCAGCAGCAGACCGCCGAAGGCCAGGGCGTAGGCGGTGACGATCCAGCCGAGGCCGGACTCGCTGAGCCCGAGGGCGCTCTGCATGCTGGGCAGGGCGACGGCGACGATCGTGTTGTCGAGGACGAGCATGAGCTGGGCCGCGGCGATCACGAGTAACGCCAGTCCGAGTTTGCCGTCCTGCTGCGGCGGGGCCGCGGCCTTGGGGACGGCCTGAGTGCGGTCTTGCAGCGACATGGGATGTCTCCGTGTCTGTCTCAGGGTTGGGGGGTGTCGAGCGGAACCCTCGGGGTCCGGTCAGCGGGTGGTGGTGGCGGTCTTCGGGGTCCAGATGGCGAGGTCCTCGTAGGCCTTGCGCCAGTCGTTCTCGTAGGCGTTGCGCAACGGCTCGGGCATCTTGCCGAGGATGTGGGCGACCTTCGCGGCGTCGATGTCGTCGAGCATCCAGGGCAGGTAGCGGGCGGAGTCGTCGCCGATCCGGGTGCGCTGCTCGGCGGAGAAGTCCTGCCACTGCCCCTGGGAGAGCGTGATGTCCATGAGCTGCAGGGCGTCCCGCTCCTCGTGGTCGAGGTGGCCGCCGAGCCGGGTGTAGAGGGTGTCGGTCAGGCCGGTCAGGCGCTCCAGGCCGGAGTCGCGGTCGGCGAGGGCGGCGTCGATGTCGGCGAGCAGCGGGTCGATGACCCCGTGCTCGGCCTCCATGTCGGCGAGCAGGGCCAGTTCGGCGTCCTTGCCCACCAGCGCGGCCTCCATGACCGGCCAGATCTTCACGTCCTCGGAGGTGTGGTGGACGGTCAGGAACTTCTTGAACAGCTCCCAGCCGACCGCGGTGCTCAGTACGTGCCGGGGGTCCTCGTCGACCCGCGCGGTGATCCGGGCGATCCGCTCCAGCTCACGGCGGAGCGCGTCGTGGATCGCGAACATCATCGTCATGTCGAGGTTCTTGAAGTCCTGGCTCATCGTTCTCTCCCTCACTGCTGCGTCGTACTGCGAGAGTATCGTCAACCTGCTTATCTATCAAGCTTCCAACTAGCAACCTTCCAACCATCAGGGCTTGAACTGTTCGCCGGTCGGCGGCTGACCCCGCTGTCACGCCCGTAGGCGCAGGTCAGCGGGTTCTCGCGATCTCCAGGGCGGGCTCGTCCTGTCCGATTCCGGCCGTCTCCCGTCCGAGCTCCTCGTCGATCCCCTTGCGGATCCGGGCCAGCGCCGGGGTGGTCATGGCCGTGGTGAGCAGCGCCATCAGCACGAGGACGGTGAACAGCTCCGGCCCGATGACACCCAGCCCGAGCCCGATGTTGAGCACGATCAGCTCGGTCAGGCCACGGCAGTTCATCAGCGCGCCCAGCGACATGGAGTCCCGCCAGTCGCGGCCGGAGAGGCGTGCCGCGAGCGTGCCGCCGCCCCACTTGCCGACCACGGCGACGGCGAGCACGGCCCCCGCCCACAGCCACTGGGTACCGCTGCCGCCCAGCAGCCCCACGTCGGTCTTCAGCCCGGTGCTGACGAAGAACAGCGGCAGCAGCACCGGCACGGCGAAGGCCCGCATCCGCGCCGCGGTGACCTCGATCCGCCGGCTGCCGCGCGGGGTGACCACCCCGAACAGGAACGCGCCGAACAGCGCGTGCACCCCGATCCGGTCGGTGGCGAACGCGGCCACGCTCAGCCCGCTGAACAGCACGACCAGCACGACACCGTCGGCGTACCGGCGCTCCGCCCGCGCGGCCCACCTGGCCAGCAGCGGCCGTACGACGAGGAACATCACGGCGGTGAAGACGAGCGCGTACCCGGCGGTGGTCAGGGCCTCCATGGGCGAGTTGCTCTTCGTCACCGCCACCACCGCTGCCAGCAGGCACCAGGCGCTGACGTCGTCCACGGCCGCGCTGGCCATGGCGAGCGCGCCGACCCGGGTCCGGTACAGGCCCCGGTCGGTCAGGATCCGGGCCAGCACCGGGAACGCGGTGATGCTCATCGACACCGCGATGAACAGCACGAACGGCAGCCTCTCGGTGCCGGGCGGCGCGAAGTCGCCGTACATGCCGAGGGCCAGCAGCGTGCCGAGCAGCAGCGGCAGCGCGATCCCGGCCTGGGAGACGGCGACGGCCGTTCTGCTGTTGCCGCGCAGGGATTTGAGGTCGAGTTCGAGTCCGACGAGGAACATGAAGACGAGCAGGCCGAAGTTCCCGAGCACGCCGATGTACGGCAGCGCCGACTGCGGGAACAGCCACGCCTGGGCACCGGGCCAGAGCCAGCCCAGCAGGGACGGGCCGAACAGGATGCCGACGAGTATCTCGCCGACGACGGGGGGTTGCCCAAGCCGTTTGAGCAACTGGGCACCGGCCCTGCAGGCGAGGATCACCACGGGCACGGCGACGAGAAGAGGGGTGAGCGGATCGGGGGCGGCGGCAGCCATCGCGTTCTCCTAATACAGAGGGGATCAGGTGACGCGCCCCGTCAGGGGCGCTGGGGGCACCCCCGGCCGAAGGCTGGGGGAGGAACTGCGCGGCCAGCCACGACGGCGCCGCAGCCGCCCGACAACCGCGCCCGGCACGGGGATGCGCAGAAGGTGCCGCGATCCGTGGTGGACCGGCCACGGGTCCGATGTGGCTCGTCGCGCAGTTCCCCGCGCCCCTGAAGGGGCGCGTTGTCGGCGCCGGAACTTTCAAGTCCCGTAGGGACGGGCGGCCTTGGCGTCGCGCAGCGCCGTCGCCCACCACGTGAGCTGGTCCAGCATCAGCTTGGCCGCGGCCTCGGCCCCGTCGGCATCGGCCGCGAAGCGGCCCTCCGCGTCGTAGTGCTCCAGCACCCGCGGGAACGTCACGACGTCCTTCATCCCCACGCAGTGGAACTCGGCGAAGATCTGCCGCAGATGCTCGATCGCCCGCACTCCGCCGGCCATGCCGAGGCCGTAGCCGACGAACCCGACCGGCTTGGCCTCCCACTCGCTCTGGAAGCTGTCGATGAGGGTCTTCAGCGGACCGGGAACGCTCCGGTTGTACTCCGGTACGACGACCACGTACGCCTCCGCCCCGGCCAGCCGGGGCCGCAGCGCCGCCGCCCGCGGGTCGGCCTCGTCGAGGCTCGCCGGCAGCAGGTGCTCGGCGACGTCGACGACGTCCAGGACCAGGTCGTCGCGGTGGGCGGCGACCCGCGCGAACCAGCCCGCGACGTCCGGGGCGAGCCGCCCGTCGCGGGCGGAGCCGACCAGCAGCGCCGCCCGGACCGGCCGGGTGACCAGGCCGACGGCGGTCACGACCGGGCCACCCGCAGCCGCGCCGGTTCCTCGACCGGTGTCAGCGCGAGGAACTCGGTGGCCTCGACCCGGGAGAGGATCCGCCGGGTCAGGGCGGGCATCTTCGTCGTACCGTCGTCGGTGAAGACCACCGGCCCGGTGACCCGGATCCGGCGGCCGCGCGTGGTGATCTCGCAACCGCCCGCCGCGAGTACGTTCTTGACCCAGTCGGAGCCGGGCCCGTACGGCAGTGTGATGACGATGTCCGCGCCGCGCCGGAACAGCTTGACGGGCGTGGCGAACTCACGCCCCGACTTACGGCCGCGGTGGTGCACCTTCCCGAAACCGGGCAGCCGGCTGAACAGCGGCCCGACGAAATGGTTGGCGAACCGCCGGTTGAAGCGGGCGACTTTCCTGTCGATCGGCATGTCTCAAGTCCCTTGCTCCGTCGAGCCCTTGGCGTCTTGTGGGGTGTGCTGGGGTAGGGCGGCGGACGGCGCCCGGCCCCCGCCGCCGTCAGCGGGGGCCGGGCGCGGCCGGGGCGGCGGATCAGGCCGCGGGCTTGCCCGCACCCGGACCGCCGGCCGGACCGCCGGCCGGACCGCCGGCCGGGGTCAGCGGGCCGGCCGGCCTGCCGCCGGACTTGAGGAAGCGCTCCAGGGAGAAGTTGTCGACGATGCCCCAGCGCTCGGCGATCCGGTCGCCCTCGAAGCGGAACCAGATGATCGCCTGGTGCTGCACCTGCAGCCCGGTCGGCTGGATGCCGATGAACGGGCCGGTGTGCCGGCCGTGCATGACCCAGCGGATGGCGGCCTTGTCGCCCATCGATATGAAGTCGAGGATCTCGTACTTGATGTCGCTGAACGCGGACTGCTGGATCCGGATGGTGTGCTTGAACGCCTCCGGGCCGCGCATGGAGTCGTCGTGGCTGCCGTGGTTGCGGAAGTCGGCGGTGAGGTAGCGGTCGGCGGCCGACAGGTCGCCGAGGTCCAGGCCCTCGTGGAAGACCTTCTCGATCAGTACCTTCTGCTGGTCCGCGGTGAGTGCGGTCGGCATGGGTGTGTTCTCCTCTGCTGAAGTGGCTGCCGAAGTGGCTGCCGAAGCGGGCTGGTTTCCCCGGGTGTCGAGGGTCTGTCGGTCGACCTGGGTCACTCCCCTGGGCACGGCGCCGGTGGTCCACACGATCCGCAGCCGCAGCCGGTCGAACCGCCAGCCGTCGGGGGTGCGCCGGGCCGTGCCGGTGAAGCGGCCGCCGAGCTGGAAGTACTGGGTGGGGTCCGGCGGCAGCGGCGAGCCGTGGTGCACGTGGGAGGCGATCAGGCTCCAGCTCAGCTCGGCCCGGTCGCCGTCGACGTCGACCTGGGTCTCCGAGCCGTGGTGGTGGGTGCGGCCCCAGCGCGCCATGATCTCGGTGGTGAAGCCGGACACCCCGGCGAGGCCCTGGTGGCTGCCGACCGGGAACGTCATCTCGATGTCCTCGGTGAACAGGGACCTCGCCCAGGTCTCGTCGAAGCCGCCCTCGTCGAGGCCGGCCAGATAGCGCCCGGCCAGGTCCCGCAGGCTCAGCACGTCGGTGAGCCGGGCGACCTCGGCCGTCATGACACCCGGCGCGCTTCGGTCCGGGCGTCCGTCGCGTAGATCACGACGTCGTCGGGACCGTGCACGACGGCCTTGCCCTCGCCGGTGAGCGCGTCGCCGTCGTGCCGCGCGGTGATGTCGATCTGGATGTACGCGGCCCGGTGGCCGTTGGGGCTGATCTGGGTGACGTCGAGGTTGAAGTCCTCGCGCAGGGAGAACTCCAGCGAGTCGTCGCCGGTGACGGTCCAGGCGCCGGTGCCGGTGCTCTTGCGCGTGGTGACCGAGAGCGAGCCGTCCGGGGCGAAGGCGACGGTGTACTCGTCCACCTCGCCGTCGTGCGTGACCGTACCCGTCCATTGACCGACGGGTGTCCAGGTGGAAACAGGCATCGACCACACTTCCTCAAGTCGGGGCGGAAGGAAAACAAAAAATCCGCGCCCCGGTCGGGGCACGGATTTCGCGAAGAATGCCACGGGCTCAAATGCAGAAGCCCGGGAGAAGCGCCACCGCCGTCAGGGCATGGGGGCGCCGAAAAGAGTGTGACACCTCTGTTCGGTTGCGTCAACTTCCCTTTAAATGAAGCGAGTTGACAATCAATCGGGTAACCGAAGAAGCCCCCGCGGCAGGGGGGATGGGCCGCGGGGGCTGCTTCGTACCGGATCCCCGCACGGATCCGGTTTTCTTGCGGGGTGGTGGTCGGTGAATTCCGTGCGGCGGCGCGGAGCTACTCGAATTCGCTGCGGTTGCCGGGGCTCGTACCGCCTATTCGGTCTCGCTCCGGCGCGCCAGTGCGAAGAGTTCGTCGAGGTCGTACTCGGCTCGCCGGGGGCCGCCGTGGCGGGTGAGTTTGCCGCGGCTGGCCCATTTGCGGATGGTCGCCGGGGTGACGCCCATCGCCAGGGCCGCCAGCTCCGTCGGGACCGTGCGCGGCTTCGCCGTTCCGGTCGCCGTCCCGCTCGCCGGCCCGGCCGGACGGTTCGGCTCCGTCATGTCGTCACCGCCTCCCGGGCCCGGTTCGCGACCAGCAGCCACTGGCGCGGCGGCAGTGCGTGGCCGGCGTCGCAGGCGACCTGCTCCGGCACCCGGTCGCCGCCCTCCGCCGGCAGGACGCCGTAGAGCGTCCCGGCGCACTCCGGCCGGGTGCACGCGCCGAGGGCGAACCGGCGCACCGGGCCCGGGCCGAGCAGGTGGCGGAAGTCGGCGAGGAGTTCGGCGAGTTCCTCGTCGAGGTCGGCGCCCGCCGGGTGCCCCGCGAACCAGGGCAGCTGCCCGCGCAGGAACCCGACCAGCGCGGCCACCCCGCGGCCCGCGGGCCGGGCGCCGGTGCGCTCGTCCACGACGAGCCGCGCCCACAGCGCCATGACCTCGGCCGTCCGGGCCCGCAGGGCCAGCGTCCGTTCGTCGAGCACGATGCCGACGGTGGCGCGGCTGCCGCTCACCCGCTCGCGCAGCACCCGCGCCCCGGGCACCAGTGCCTGGTCGCTCTCCCGGTACAGGTCGAGCAGGGTGCGCAGTCCGCCGTCGATCCGGTCCTGGCAGCGGACGCAGATCCGGCCGCAGCGCCTGCGGCAGTCGCGGCTGACGTGGTCGTCCGTGAGTCGCTCCGGCTCTTCCATTCGGATCCCCCGAATCCTCGGTCCGTGTGGAACTGCATCCAGTCTCAGGGGGGCCGGCGGCCGGTTCAACGCCCGGCGGTTCAGGCTTCCCACAATCCTCCGCAGCTCTGTCAGCGGAGTGTCAAACCTGTGTCAAGTGGCCGGATTTGAGCCCTTTTACAAACAGACCTGTCTGATTGACGCTCCATCAGGGTCTTCGTCCGTCGCGCATGTTTCCGGACAACCACCCTCACAGCCAGGGACGTTGGGGTTCTGTGCAGATCGTGCGGAGGTGATCCGACACCGGGGTCCTCCCATGAAACAGGCATGGTTGTATGATTCTTACCACCATTGGCACCGGTGCCCGCAGGTAGTGCATGTACCGGGCACACTGTTGGCAGGGAAGGCGGGTACGACCTGATGCAGGCGCGATCCGAGCACACGCGTCAGGCTCTCGTCCATGCCACCGCCGAGCTCATCGCGGACGGTCGGCTGTCCGACGCGGGACTGGTCAACATCTGCCGCCGGGCCGGGGTCAGCCGGGGGGCGCTCTACCACCACTTCTCCTCCACCACCGCGCTGACCGCGGCCGTGTACGAGGAGGCGAGAGCGCGGGTGGAGGCGCTGACCGAGGAGGCCTTCGCGGGGCCGGCGGCGGACGCGCCCAAACGCTTTCTGTTCGCGCTCGGCGAGGCCATGCGCACCGAGAAGGTCGTCCGGGCGGGCATGCAGCTGGCCGCGGACGGCTCGGCCGGACCGCCCAGGCTCCGCGACGACCTGCTCGCCGCGGTCCACGAGCGGGTCGCGGAGGCGCAGAAGGAGTCGGAGGAGCCGGCCGAGGACCTCGCCGACCTGGCGGTGGTGATGGCCGCGGGCATCGAGACCCTCGGGCACACCGACCCGGGCTGGTGGGACGGTGAGATCACCCAGCGCCTGTGGCGGCTGCTGCGCCCGCTGTTCGACCGGGACCGGCCGCCGGGCCGGGGCGGCGAGCGCAGGATCTGAGAGCGGGCCGCTCACTCCTCGGGCGGCGTCGTGCGCAGCCGCCCGACCAGGCCCGGCGTGGCGAGGCCGGGCAGCAGGAACTTCCACAGGACGCTGGTGCGTTCGGGCAGGTCCGCGCGGCCGGTGTAGGCCTGGGACATGATCTGCAGACCGGTGAAGGAGCCGACGATCAGCGCGGTCACCTCGCGCACGTCCACCCCCGGCAGGATCTCGTCCCGCTTCTCGGCCTCCTGGAGCAGCGTCAGAATGGTGTCCATGGACTGCTCGTAGGTGGTCTGCGGCGGGCAGTCGAACGACGTCTGTTCCGTCGTCAGCCGTACGCTCGCGCGCAGCACCGCGTCGTGCTGCAGGCGCCGGGCGAACTCCAGGGTCAGGTCGATCACCGACTGCAGCCTGACCGGCCGTTCGGGCACTTCCAGGGCCTCGGCGTGGGCCTGCACCAGGGCCAGCGCGATGGCTTCCTTGGAGGGGAAGTGGTGGTAGAGGGACCCCCGGGTGAGGCCGGTGCGGGCCAGGATCTCGTTGGTGCTGGCGGCGTCGTAGCCGCGCTCGTCGAAGACCTGGGCCGCCGC
Source organism: Streptomyces sp. NPDC028289 (assembly GCF_055565975.1). Taxonomy (NCBI): domain Bacteria; kingdom Bacillati; phylum Actinomycetota; class Actinomycetes; order Kitasatosporales; family Streptomycetaceae; genus Streptomyces; species Streptomyces sp. NPDC028289. The sequence goes on from NZ_JBVHTI010000001.1 coordinate 1,356,441, forward strand.
CTCCAGGATCGACCGCCGTGATCGCTTGCCGCGTTCCTGCTGAGCCATGCCAGATCCTTACGCTCTCCCACTGAATTCAACAGACTGGTCTGTATTGTAAGCCGCACCGGCGGCCCACGGTCAGTACCGCGGCGGGAGTTGTCAGAAAGCGGTTCCGCGACCGTGCGCCGGAACCGGGCGTGACCTCGGAGAACGCGAGAGGGCCTCAGGGACTGCCGATCCGGAAACCGACCCCGCGGACGGTGACGATCCAGGCACTGGAGCCCAGTTTGCCGCGCAGAGTGCCCACGTGGGTGTCGACCGTGCGGCCGCGCGGCGACCACGCGTCGTCCCACACCTGGGCCATGATCTGGCGGCGCGGGATCACCGTGCCGGGCTGCGAGGCGAGCAGGTGGAGGAGGTCGAACTCCTTGCGCGTCAGGTCGAGGGGCCGGCCGTCGAGGGTGGCCGTGCGGGCGCCCGGGTCGATGCGCAGCGGCCCGTGGGCGACGACCCGGCCGGCGGCCGGGTCGTCGGCCGGCTGGACCCGCACCCGGCGCAGCACCGCCTCCATCCGGGCCAGCAACTCCCGGAAGCCGTAGGGCTTGACGAGATAGTCGTCCGAACCCGCCTGCAGGCAGAGCACGCAGTCGAGCTCCGAGCCGCGCGCGGTGACGGCGATGATCGGCAGGTCGCTGACGGCCCGGATGCCCCGGCACACCTCGAGGCCGTCGAGGTCGGGCAGGTCGAGGTCGAGCAGCACCAGGTCGGCCTCGCGGTGGCCGCGCAGCGCCTGGGCGCCGGTGGTCGCGCCGTGGGTCGCGTAGCCGTGCCGGGCCAGCCCCTGCAGGAGGGGGTCGGCGGCCCGTGGGTCGTTCTCGACGACCAGGACGTTCAGCGCTCCCGCCCGCGGCGCGCCGTACACGGGAGCCGGGCGGGCCGGGTGTCCGGCCGGGTGACCGACCGGGACGAGCGGGCCGTGCGAGCGGTGGCGCCGCGGCGACGGCGCCACGAGGTCCGCGTACTGGCGGTTCATCTGCTCCCCCTGAGGCACATCCACGTCATCTCGGACTGCGGGTTCACGACCAGACCGTACCAAACAGACTTGTCTGATTGTCAACCGCCCAGGCCGTCGGGCGCGGCGCCCGAACCGGCTTTCACCATCCCTACCGTGAGCTGCGATTTCGTCGGAATACCGGACAAGTGGGGGGTGGGACTCCGTTAAGTCGCCCCATGAAAAGACTTGACCAAGGGTCGACCACTCCCGATGAACCATACAACCTTGTACGTTTCATGGTTGCAATACCGACATAACGGTCGGTTGACATCGATGGCAGACTCCGAAGCCCTCCCGACTCGCCCAAGAAATCGCCTCGCCCCTTGCAGAACCGGACCGACCTGTCTGTATCTTGTGGTGCAGAACGTCGGCCACGGGGGGTGACAGCCGACGTACGGCTTGTTGCCCCCTCCTTCCCGTCACACCGACACAGGAGCGCCGCACATGCCGCACCTCACCGACCGGGCCATCGCCCCGAAGCCGCTGCTTCCCGGACTGACCACCACTGTGCCGCGTGAGTACGTCCACCGCGCAGCGGTCTCCGAAGTCCTGCTCACCGGCTGGGAGCGCGACGAGTCCCCGCACGGCGAAGGCTTCGACGGCTTCGTCGTCCGGGCCCAATGGCCGCGCAGCCACGCGCTGTTCGCCCCCGACGGCGGATACCAGGACCCGATGCTGCTGATCGAGTCGATCCGCCAGATCGGCTCCCTGCTCGCCCACGCCGAGTTCGACGTGCCGTTCGGCCACCAGTTCCTCATGTCTGACATGTCCGTGACCGCCGAGCCCGACCTGCTCGTCACGGACGCGGTCCCCACCGACGTCGAGATGCACGCGGTCTGCCGGGACGTCGTCCGCCGCGCGGGCCGGCTGCGGGAGATGCGCTACGACGTCACCGTGGTCCGGGAGAACGGGGCCCGCGCCACCGCCTCGGCCGCGTTCCGCTGCATGAGCCCGGAGATCTACCGGCGCATGCGCGGAGAGCGCCCCACCACCACCGACCGCACCCCGCCGCCGGCCCTCGACCCGGCCGCCGTGGGCCACGCCACCGCCCGGCACGTCGTCCTGTGCGAACCCCGGCCCGGCACGTACGGCAGATGGGAACTGCGGGTCGACACCGCGCACCCGACCTACTTCGACCACCCGGTCGACCACATACCCGGCATGTTCCTCCTGGAGGCCGCCCGGCAGGCCGCGCACGCCCGCACCGGGGCACCCTGTGCCCTGCTGCTCGGCATGCGCAGCGAGTTCACGCGGTACGCCGAACTGGACGCGCCCTGCTGGATCACGGCCGACCCCGAACCGTACGGCGGCTCCGGCGACCTGCTGGTGCGGGTGCTCGGCAGCCAGCGCCAGGAGACGGTCTTCACCGCCGAACTCGTCCTGCGGCCCCGTGTCCGCTGACCCCGACCGCTCCCCGGGAGAGTCCCCGTGCCCATCCTTCTCATCACCGGCGCGTCCGGGTTCGTCGGGACCCATGTGACGCGCGAGGCACAGCGCCGGCGGGCCGACCTCAGGCTCATGAGCCACCGCCGGTCCCTGCCGCGGACCTGCTCCGGGGCACGGACCGTGCACGCCGACCTCACCGACCCCGGCTCGCTGCGCGGGGTGTGCGACGGGGTCGACGTACTCCTGCACTGCGCGGCGCAGATCGGCGGCAGCGCCGCGGCCAACGAGGCGGTCAACGCGCGTGGCACGGCGGCGCTGGTCGCCGAGGCGCGGCGGGCAGGAGTGCGCCGGATCGTCCAGCTCAGCACGGCCTCGGTGTACGGCCGCGGCACCTTCCGCGGTCACCGCCCCGAGGAGCTCACCCGCAATCCGGGCTCCGTCACCTCCCGCACCCGCGCGGCGGCGGAGGACGCGGTCCTCGCGGCCGGCGGTGTGGTGCTCCGGCCCCATCTGGTCTTCGGAGAGGGGGACTTGTGGGTCGGTCCGACCCTGGCACGGCTGCTGCGGGCCCTGCCGGGAGTGGTGGCCGGCTGGCTGTCGCGGGCGTCGGTCATCGGTGCGCCGGACCTGGCCCGGCTACTGGTCGCGACCGCGCTGGTGCCGGACGGGGTCCTGACCTCGCGGGTGTACCACGCCGCGGATCCGGCGCCGGTCACCGTGGGCAGTGCGTTGCGGGCGGTCGCCGACTGTGCGGGGATCGACTGGCCGCGTGACAACCTCACCGTCGAGGGGGCCAAGGCGATCCTCGCGGCCAAGGGGGTCGCGCCGGGCACGCTCGACATCCTCACGACGGACCACTTCTTCGCGGCCGACGCCCTCTGGTCGGATCTCGGTCAGTGCCCGGGGGGAGGGTTCGCCACGTGGTTCGGCCGGGCCGAGCCGTGGTACCGCTCGATCCTTGCGCCGAACTGACGTTCCGCCCGGCACCCGCTGTGCCCGGTACCGGGTCCGGTGGCCCCACCCACCGGACCCCATTGCCATCGCCGCCCTGTTGAGGGGCGGCCTTTTGTTCGTGCGGTGGTGTGTTGTGCGCCAAAGGGGTTGCGCGGTTGCGTTGTCGGGCGGCTGCGGGTGCGTCTGGGCGGATCGCGCAGTTCCCCGCGCCCCCAACGGGGCGCCTTGGAGTGGCCGGTAGTGTGAAGTAATGCGTCTTCGTTGTGCTCTACTCGACGACTTTCAAGGGGTGTGCGGGGAGTTCGGGGACTGGGCCTCGCTCGCCGATCGGGTCGAGGTGGTCTCGTTGCGGGAGCATCTCGGGGGCGAGGACGAACTCGTCGCCGCTCTCGTCGACTTCGACATCGTCGTCACCCTGCGCGAGCGGGTCGCCTTTCCCGGGTCGTTGCTCGGGCGGCTGCCCCGGCTCCGGCTCCTGATCGCCTCCGGGATGCGCAACAGCGTCATCGACTACGCGGCCGCCGAGGCGCACGGGGTCACGGTGTGCGGTACGGAGAGTTCCTCGACGCCGCCGGTCGAGCTGACCTGGGCGCTGCTGCTGGGGCTGGCCCGCGGGGTGGTCCAGGAGAGCACGGCGTTGCGGTCCGGCGGGCCCTGGCAGTCCACCGTCGGCGCCGACCTGCACGGGCGCCGGCTCGGGCTGCTCGGGCTCGGGAAGATCGGGAGCAAGGTCGCGCAGGTCGGGCTCGCCTTCGGGATGCGGGTCGGTGCCTGGAGTCAGAACCTCACCGAGGAGCGCGCCGAGGAGGTCGGCGTCGACCTCGCGCCGAGCAAGGAGGACCTACTCTCCACCAGCGACTTCGTCTCGGTGCACCTGGCGCTCGGCGACCGTACCCGAGGGCTGCTCGGCGCCGCCGAACTCGCCCTCCTCAAGCCCACCGCCTACCTCGTCAACACCTCCCGCGCGGCCATCGTGGACCAGGACGCGCTGCTCGCCGCGCTGCACGAGGGCCGGATCGCGGGCGCCGGTGTCGACGTCTTCGACACCGAGCCGCTGCCCGCCGGGCACCCGATGCGCACCGCGCCCCGGCTGCTGGCCACCCCGCACCTCGGCTACGTCTCCTACGCCAACTACACGACGTACTACGGCCAGGCCGTGGAGAACATCCGGGCCTACCTGGCGGGAGCCCCGGTACGGCGGCTGCCTCAGGGGGTGTCCTGACCCCGGCCCTTGGAGTGATCGTCCGGTGATCGGCGTGACCAGCCGCAGGTAGGGGCGTTGAACGGGGAGCGGCGGCTGGTCCTGCCGCCGCACTCCCCGAGCAACAAGAAGGAGAACGTGATGTCTCGCATCGCGAAGGCCGCCGTCGTAGCCCTCGGTACCGGCGCTGTGGTGATCGGCGGGGCCGGCCTGGCCCTGGCCGACGCGGGTGCCAACGCCGAGGCCGTCAGCTCGCCCGGCGTGCTGTCCGGCAACGTCGTCGAGGTTCCGGTCAACATCCCGGTGAACCTGTGCGGCGACACCGTCGACGTCATCGGTCTGCTGAACCCGGCGTTCGCCGGCACCTGCACCACCGAGGGGCACCTCAAGAGCGGCGACAGCAAGAACGGCGGCTACGGCTCCTGAGCCACCGCCTGCCAAGGAGCCCCGGCGCCCGGCGCGCCGGGGCTCCTGCCGTGTCCGGGGCTCCTCAGGCGTACCGGTAGATCCGGCTCACGTCCTCCAGCGACTCGGGGGTGACGTCCCACGGCGGCAGCTTCCCGCCCCGGGCGACGACCCGGTCGCGCTGCGGGTCGCCGGGGCCCGGCGGCTTCGCCGGCAGGTAGTGCTGCCCGCGGTGCCGGGCCTGCCACCGCTCCCACTGGAGGTCGAGGAAGGCGTGGTGGAACCAGAAGACGGGGTCGTTGACGGAGGCGCCGCCGAGCATCGCCCCGCCGACCCAGCGGTGCACCCGGTTGTGGTTGTGCCAGGACGCCTTGCCGCTGCCGGTTCCCCAGCCCTCCAGCCGGTTGCGGAACCCCCGGGCGGCCGTCGAGTCCCACGGCGGGACGTCGTAGGCGGGGTCGGCAAGTGCCCGGTCGAGTTCGGCCCCGGTGGGCAGGTCGATCGGGTCGCGGGCCCGGCCCAGGTCCCGGGCGAGGAACTCGCCGTCGGTGATGCCCTCCGTGATGGTCCAGTGCCCGGCCGCGTAGGCGAACGGCCCGGTCATCACCTGCTGGTCCCGGGCCCGGCCGTTGCCGCCGAGCAGGTCCTTCGTCCACGGCACCCCGGACGCCGAACGGTCCCTCGTCCAGTCCCAGTACGGCACCGTCACCGACCCGTCCACCCGGCGCAGGGCCTGCTCCAGGTCGAGCAGGAAGCGGCGGTGCCAGGGCAGGAAGGAGGGCGCCATATGGGCGGCGCGCAGTCCGTCCTCGCCGTCGGGGGTGTAGTACTCGATGTGCGTCCGCACGAACTCGTCGTACTCGCCCCGCCGCTTGACCTCCAGGAACGCCTTCACGAGCCGCCCCCGCTCGGCGGCCGTCAGGCTGCCGGCGTCCTTACGCACGTACGCCATGGTCTCCCCCCATGTGCAGGTGTCCCCCGCCCGTCGGGCCCGGCGCCGGATCGCGCAGCCGCTGCCCCGGGCCCATCTCGTCCACGGCCGCCCGGGTCGCCGCCAGCGGGGTCGGGTACGAGCTGTAGTGGTCGACCATGCTGAGCCAGCTGCCGTCGGCCCGCCGCATCAGATGCAGCGGCCGGCCGTCCACGGTGACCTGCCATTCGCCGTCGCCGACGGCCCGCTCGGCCGCCGGTACGAGGGCGCCCCGGATACGGCGGCCCCGGTAGGTCTCGTCGAAGGAGGTGCCGGCCGGCCCGTCCGCCCGGGGCGACGGGCGGGAGGCGGCGACGACCGGGGCGAACGCCAGGGCCACCACGGAGGCGAACAGCCCCCGCGTCAGCTCGCGCCGCGTCGGTCTGCCCGCCCCGGCTCTGCCCGGCTGCCCGGCTCCCGGCTCCGCGCCCACCGCCACACCACCGACTCCGACCACCATGCTCACTCCTCGTGCGGTTCACCGACCACTGTCGGTACCGGTAACCGTCCGAGGGGCCGCCCGGTCACCGCCGCGCCGCCGCCCGGTGCGGGAACGGGCCGAAAGGACCGTACGCGCGAGGGGGGTTACTTGCCGGGGCCGGCGCCCAGGTCGCCGCCGAGGACCGTCTGCAGGACCGGGGCGAGCACCCCGACCGCGGGCATCTTCAGGTGCGGCAGGCCGTAGTGCTGGGGGTCGGGTGCGCTGAGGGGGGCGTCCAGCTCCAGGCCGGGGGTGAGGGTGCGCAGGTCGGAGGCGGGGATGTCGACACCGACGTGGTCGACGCCGGCGCCGAGGACGCGGGGGAGTGGCACGCTGAGGTCGACGCCGGGCAGCCGGCCGTTCATCGGCACCTGCGGCAGCGCCCCCTCCGGGATGAGCCGGCCCTCGACGTAGCGCGGACCCTCGGGGACGCCGGGGATCAGCAGCGGCAGCTCCATGCCGAGCTTGGGCATCTGCGTGCCGAGAGACTTCTCGACGCCGTCCAGGGGCACGGGAACGGGGACCCCGTCGGCCGCGACGGCGGGCGTGGCGGCGGCGCCCACGGCGACGGCGACGCCCGCGACGACGACGGCAAGGGTTACCCGGGTGGTCGGCTTCATGTCAGGTACGGGCCTTTCGGGATGCGAGAGGAGCGACGTCCGTACCGGGTAACGAGCCGGAGTCGGCATCAGTTCACAATTCGCCCGGGTGCAGCATTAGTCGGCTGTTCACCAATCCACTGGTCACTCATCAGCTGGTCACTCATCAGATGGTCACTGATCGGCTGATCGGCAATCCACTTCTCCCGAATTCCGCTTTTCTTTTGTGCAGTTGTTCGGATGTTCAGCTGGTCCAGAAGTCCCACCATCGGGTCAGGATCAGCATGCCGACGACCCCGGTGTGCAGCACCGGCAGCACCCAGGTGAACTCGCCGAGGAACTCCCGCAGCCCGCGCGGCGCGGGCAGGAACCGATGGCGTACGGCGAAGGAGGTGACGTACCAGAACAGGACGATGGTGGCGACCCAGGCCAGGCAGCACCACAGGCACAGCGCGCCGATCCGGTACAGCGACTCGAACTGGAGCCAGGACACGAACCCGACGCCGAACGTACAGCCGGCGTCGAAGGTCAGCCAGTACCAGGCGGGGAAGCGGGCACCGGCCAGCAGGCTCACGCCGACACAGATCACGACGCCGTAGGCCACCAGGCCCAGCATCGGGTTGGGGAACCCGAACGCCGAGGCCTGGGCGCTCTTCATCACGCTCCCGCAGGACACCACCGGGTTGAGGCTGCACCCGGGCACGAAGTGCGGGTTCTCCAGCAGCTTGAACTTGTCGAGGGTGATGACCCAGGAGGCCAGCAGCCCGGCCGCCCCCGCAACCAGCGTCAGCAGCGCGAACCCCCGCCCGCCGCCCGCGGTCCCGGTCATCAGCCGCGCAGGCTGCGGGCCGGCAGCACGACGTGCGCGGCGGCCGTCAGGGTCTCCTCGGCCCCGGCGAAGTCCTTCAGCGCCTCGGGGGTGACGGGCTTGCCGGGCTCGCCCTCGGGCCACGGGCGGGTGGTGAACACCAGGTAGGCGTAGCCGCGTTCGCCGACCGCGGCGAGCCATTCCGCGGGCGCGGGGCACTGGGCGTTGAGCGGGGCCAGGCTGAGGACGGCCTGGCCGGCCTCGACGAGCAGCGTGACGGGCAGGCTGGGCCGGGCGGTGCCGTCGACGACGTCGCCGCCTACCGGCACCCCGTTGTTCGCCAGCAGCGCCTCGATCGCGGCCCCGGTGGCCTCGGGACCGCCCTCGGCGTCACCGAGGGAGTAGGCCAGCAGATAGGGCATGTCAGTGCCGTCGGGGGCCTCGCCGCTCCAGGCCAGCACGACGAGCGTGCCGAGGTCGGCGAGGCGGAAGGGGCGGGTTTCGCTTGGGGTTGAGGTCACCGCGCGACCCTACCGACGGGCCGTACGGCGGCCGGGTGCCCGCTCACCCGGTCGGCGGACACCCGCCCACCGGGCCACACGAACGAGGGACACCCCTCGGTGTCCCTCGAACGCTCCCGGCCCGGCCCGTCGCCGCTCAGCTCTGCAGCGGCAGACCGCCCAGCAGCGGGTTGTGCTGGTTGAGGGCGGCGGCCGCGGTCTTGACCGTGTTGAGCGGGGAGCGCTTGTTCTCGGTGTCGAGCGCGTTCGTCTGGTGCCGCAGCGGCATCGCCTGGTTCAGGTCCAGGCCGTCCTTGGTGAGCGTGTTCACGGCGCCGTTGAGGCTGGTGGGCGTGAGGTCGGCGGTGTTGTAGGCGAACGCGGGCGCGGCGACACCGACGAGAGCCACGGAACCGGCGGCGACGGCGACGGCCTTCAGCGACTTCATCATGTTCCTTTCTTCGGCGACTTTCGGCAACGCAAGCCGCCCGGGGGAATTCCGACGTCATGCCCAACGATGCCCCGGCGGACCGGAAACCCCGTTTTCGGAAGACATATGAGATCCCGTGCGCACCGGGCGCCCGGGCACGGTTCGGGGGGCGGCCGGAAAAACTGACCGGCCGTCCGCCCGCGGGATGCGCGGGCGGACGGCCGGCCGAAGGGAACAGCCGCCGCGTCAGTCGCTGACGCAGGTGTTGCCGAAGCCGGGGTTCAGCAGGCCGATCACGTCGATGGTGTCGCCGCAGACGTTGACCGGCACGTGGATCGGAACCTCGATCACGTTGCCCGACACCACGCCCGGGGAGTGGGTGGCGGCGCTGTTCGCACCGCTGTCGGCGGCAGCCGCACCGGCAGCGCCGGCGACGGCCGCGACGGCGGCGGTGGACAGGACCAGGCCCTTCGCGATACGCGACATGGAGAGGTCTCCTTGGGGTCGAAACAAACATTCGGGCGGATGCCCAGCGCTGTGTCAACGCGCGCCACCGCCCCGGGTTGTGCCGCCGAAGGAGTGATCTCCGGGGAACCGCCTTCACGACTCCGACACACTTGCCCGGTTTTGACGGATTAATACGGATAGCGACTAGAGTTGTGAGCCTCCCGACTTACCCGTATTGACATCACATCGCACTCTTCGCGTCACCCCCTCCTCCCTGAAAGAACGAAGCCGGTCATGCGCTATCTCCTGGGCCCGCTGCTGTGCCGTGCGTCGGCGAGCGCGCTCGTCCTCGCCTCGGTCTGCGCACCGGGCACCGCCCGGGCGACGGCCCCGCCCGCCCCCGAGGCCCCGCGCATCCCCTTCGCCGAGCGCTACCACGCGGTGCTGCGCGGCGGTTTCGCCCGCGCGGCCAACACGTCCGTCAGCTGTCGTACGACGCCCGGCGAGCCGTACGAACCGTCGTGCGCGGCCGTGCGGGAGGGGCGGCTCCCGGCGGTGAACGGTGACTTCGACATGTTCTATGCCGACGTCGACGACGACCCCGACACGTACAACTCCTCCCGCGCCGAGCTCCGGCTGCCGCAGGGCTCCCGGGTGACGTACGCGCGGCTGTACTGGGGCGGCAACCTGCTGGCCGGCGAGCAGAAGCCGGCCGCGGACGACGGCCGGGTGCTGATCGCCGAACCCGGAGGCGCCTACAAGGAGTTGCTCGCCGACACCATCGTGGGTCACCGCGCCGGCCGCGGTGCCGACGCCTTCCAGGCCTCCGCGGACGTGACCGCGCTGGTCCGCTCCAGCGGACCAGGGCTGTGGACGGTCGGCCAGGTGAACGCGGCCGCGGGACGGTCCGGGGCCGGTGCCTGGGGCGGCTGGACGCTGGTCGTGGCGTACGAGAACCCGGCGCAGCCGCTGCGCACGCTCTCCCTCTGGGACGGCTTCGACTCCCTCGACACACCGGCCGAGGTACGGCTGAACGGGCTACACGCCCCGCGTGGCGCCTTCGGCCGGGTGGGTCTGGTGGCCTACAACGGCGACCGGGGCGGCACCGGCGACTCGCTCACCTACACCACCGCCGGGCACGCACCCGTCCCGCTCCAGGGCCCCGCCGACCCGGCCGAGGACGTACTCAACTCCACGATCAACGAACCCGGCCCGGTACGCGCCCGGCGTGAGCCCGCGTACGCCAACACGCTCGGCTACGACTCGGATGTGTTCGATCTAGGTACTGGTCTCGCCCAGGGCGGTGACCAGCTGACCTTTCGGCTCGTTTCCCAGCGCGACGCGGCGTGGGCGGGCGCGCTCTTCGCCGCCGCGGACGCGCGGTAGTACGCCGCGTCCCCGCCCGCAGTCCCGAGCGCGCCCCCCGTGAGCGAGGAATCCGCGTATGCACCGATCAGCCACCGACCCTCGGCCACGGGTCCTCCACCTGGCGCAACCCGTCGAGGGCGGAGTGGCCCGGGTCGTCCTGGACCTGGCGAAGGCCCAGCTCACGGCCGGTCTGCGGGTCACGGTGGCCTGCCCCGGTGGTGAACTGGCCGAGCGCGCGCGGGACCTGGGCGCCGAGGTGCGCGGGTGGCGCGCCGACCGCTCGCCGGGCGCCGGTCTCCCGGACGAGGTACGACGCCTCGGCCGGCTGCTCGACGAGGTACGGCCCGCGCTGGTGCACGCGCACAGCGCGAAGGCGGGCCTCGCCGGACGGCTCGCCGTGCGCGGGCGTGTCCCGACCCTGTTCCAGCCGCACGCCTGGTCCTTCGAGGCGGTCGGCGGCGCCACCGCCGCGCTGGCGCTGAGGTGGGAGCGGTGGGGCTCGCGCTGGGCGCACCGGGTGGTGTGCGTCAGCGAGGCCGAGCGCACGACCGGCGTGCGCGCCGGGATCCGCGCCCGGTACACGGTCGTCCCGAACGGCATCGACACCGAGCACTTCACGCCGGTCGCCCCGGTCCCCCCGGGCGACCGGCCCGCGGGGGCTCCCCTGGTCGTCTGCGTCGGGCGGCTGTGCCGACAGAAGGGCCAGGACGTGCTGCTGCGGGCCTGGCCCGAGGTACTGCGCCGGGTGCCGGACGCCCGGCTGGCCCTGGTAGGCGACGGACCCGACCGGGACGCGCTGCGCCGGCTCGCCGCCGCCTCGGTCTCCGCCGCCTCCGCCACCGCCTCCGCCGCCTCCGCCACCGCCTCCGCCGCCTCCGCCACCGCCTCCGGCGCCGCCCCGGTCGAGTTCGTGGGCCCCGTCGCGGACGTCCGCCCCTGGTACCGCGCCGCCGACCTGGTGGTGCTGCCCTCGCGCTGGGAGGGCATGGCGCTGTCCCCGCTGGAGGCGCTGGCCTGCGGACGGCCGGTGCTGGTCACGGATGTCGACGGCGCCCGCGAGAGCCTGCCGCCCGGCCAGGCGGCGCACTGTCTGGTCCCGCCGGGGCGTCCGGGTGCGCTGGCCGGGGCCGTCGCCGCGCTGCTCCTCGACCCGCAGCTGCGCACCTCGCTCGGCGGCCGGGGGCGTCGGCACGTCCTGTCCACGCACGATGTGCGGCGCACGGCGGAGGCGGTCGCGGAGCTGTACCGCGAACTCCTCGGCGGGCGGCCGCTGGTGTCCTTCGAGCGCAGGGAGTCCATCCACTCGTGACCGCGGAAAGCACCGTCCCCTCCCCCGGCGCCCAGCCCCGGGACCACGGACTCTCGCCCGTCTCCGTCCTGCCGCCGCGCACCGCCGGCGGCTTCCGGTTCCCGCTGCGGCGGCCGCCCGCGCGGCCCGCCTCCCCGGTACCGCTGCTCGCCGCCGACCTGTGTGCCGCCCTGCTCGGCACGGCCGCGCTCGACGAGGCCGCCCGCCGGCCGGCCCTGGTCGGTCTGCTGCTGGCCGGGGCGATACTGCTGCGCCCGCAGACCATCCGGCGGATGACCGGAATCCTGGACGAACTCCCGACCGTCTGCGGCCGGATCGCCGTCGTCTGGCTGGGCCTGGCCGCGGCCGTCGCCGCCTGGGCCCCGGACCGCGCGCTGTCCCTCCGCGTCCTGCTGCTCGGCTTCGCCCTGCACGCGGCGGCGGCCGGCGCGGGCCGCGGCCTGGTGCACTGGCGGCGCCGCCTCGCCCTGCTGCGCCGGCCGCGCGCCGCCCTGGTCATCGGCCCGGCCGCCACCGCCCAGCGGGTCGCCGCCGCCGTGCTGCGCCACCGGGGCTGCGGAGTGCGCCCGGTCGGCGTCGTCGCCGAACACCCCGAGGGCACCGACGGCCTGCCCGTGCTGACCACCGGCGAGGAGGTCGAGCGGGCCCTCATCCAGAACGGGGTCCGGGCCGTCCTCACCGTCCACCCCGCCGTCCGCACCGAACAGGGCCCGCTGCTGCGGGCGCTGGCCGAGTCGGGCTGCGTGGTGTGGGAGGTCGACGCGGACTCACCGGCGTACGAGATGCGCGACCAGCTCGCCGGTTTCTCCTGCCGCCGCCTGGAGATGGGCCCGCGGCGGCGCGGCAGCATCGGCAAGCGGATCCTGGACATCGCCGTCTCCGGGGCGGCGCTGGTGCTGGCCGGGCCGCTGCTGCTGGTCTGCGCGACGGTGCTGCGGATCACCGACGGGCCGGGGGTCGTCTTCCGGCAGGAGCGAATCGGCAAGGACGGCCGCCCCTTCACCCTGCTGAAGCTGCGCACCCACCGGCCGGTCGACGAGCACGAGGCCGCGACCCGCTGGAGCGTGGCCGGTGAGGTCAAGATGAGCCGCTTCTGCCGCTTCCTGCGCCAGACGTCCCTGGACGAGCTGCTCCAGCTGTGGAACGTGCTCTGGGGCGACATGAGCCTGGTCGGCCCGCGCCCCGAGCGGCCGTACTTCGTCGGCCAGTTCAGCCAGGCCTATCCGGGCTACGCGGCCCGCCACCGCATGCAGACCGGCATCACGGGACTCGCCCAGATCAACGGGCTGCGCGGCGACACCTCCATCGAGGACCGGGCCCGCTTCGACAACGCCTACATCGACAACTGGTCGCTGTGGCAGGACATCTGCATCCTGCTGCGCACCGCGGCCGCGCTCGTGCGCTCGACGGGGAGCTGAGAATGAGCTTCGCACTGTCACCGGCCAGGCCGCTGCGGCTGCCGCCGGTGCTGGCCGCGGTCGCCGTACTCGCGGTCCTCGCCCTGCCACTCGCCCCGGGCGGCGGGGAGGGCGGTGCCGGGCCCGCCGATGCGGTCTCCGCCCTTGTGGTGCTGTACGCCGCGCTGCGCACGCTGCGGGAGCGGCGGCGCCCGCTGTCCGCCACGGCCGTGGCGGTGCTCGGCATGCCGGTCGTGGGGCTGGCCGTCGCGGCGATGGGCGCGGCCTCACCGGGCGCCGGGCTGACCGGCCTCGGCCGCTACCTCCAGGTGTTCGTCCTGGTCCCCGCCGCCGTCGTGCTGCTGGTCCGGGACCGCGCCGACTTCCGGCTGCTGGCCTGGTCGTTCGTGGGGCTCGCGGTCTGGCAGGGCGCGGTCGGGGTGCACCAGTACGTCACCGGGACGGGGGCGTCGTACCAGGGCGAGGAGATCCGCGCGGTCGGCACGTTCGGGCCGCAGGACGTGATGGGCATGGCGACGGTGGTGTCGTTCGGCCTGGTCTGCGCGCTCGGGCTCGCGCTCGGGCGGTCCCCGGTACGGCAGCGGGTGGCGGCGGGTGCGTGCGCGCTCGGGCTGCTGCTGCCGCTCGCCGTCTCCTTCAGCCGGGGTGCCTGGATCGCGACCGTCCTGACCTGCGGTGTGCAGCTCGCCCTGGCCGGGCTGCGGCGGGCGCTGAAGGTGGCCGCGGTGGCGGTCGCGGCCGGCGTGGTGCTGGTGGGCGGCTTCGGGATCGGTACGGCGATGCTCCAGGAGCGGCTCAGCAGCATCGGCCAGGTCACGGACGCGCCGGACCAGTCGGTGGTCGACCGGTACACGCTGTGGGCGGCGGCGACGGGGATGTGGCGGGAGCACCCGGTGACCGGCGTCGGCCTGAAGAACTTCCCGGCGTACCGGGACTCGCACGCCTCGCTGGCGCTGTCGTCCGGGAGCGACACGGAGGGGGCGGGGGCGGCGTACCGGAAGCAGCCGCTGCTGTCGCCGCACAACATGTACCTGCTGGTGCTCAGCGAGCAGGGGCTGCTCGGGCTGCTTGCCCTGGCGGGCAGTTGGCTGGCGCTGCTGGTGTGCGGGGTGCGGGGGCTGTGGCGGGTGCGTGCGGGTGACGGTCTCGACTGTGCGCTGGTGGGGTGCGGGCTGCTGCTCTGGCAGCTCGTTGATTTCGCGTACGCCGACATCGGGGGGCCGTCGACGGTTCTCACGGCGGTGGTGTTCGGGGCGGTGGCGTGGTGGGCGTTGGCCGGGGCGGAGCACGACGAGGAAGCTGCGGCACGGTGACTGTGACGCCGGGGGTGGAAGGGTCGGATGTCGACTGCGGGCCGGTGGGGGCTGATCGCGCCCACGCGGCGGAGCCGCACATGTCACAGCCCCGCGCCCCAGGACAGGGCACTGCCGGGGCCGGAGTCGAAGGGGCACCGCCCACGCGTGGTTTTCTCGCCAAGGCCGCCCTCGGCACCGCCGTCTTCTCCGCGCTCGGCTCGTTGCTCGGGCTGATCCGTGACCAATCCCTCGCGCGGCTGTTCGGGGCCGGGCGGGACACCGACGCGTTTCTCGTCGCGTGGACCGTGCCGGAGTTCGCGGCGACGCTGCTCATCGAGGACGGGCTGGCGTTCGCCCTCGTCCCCGCGTTCAGCGTGGCCCTTGCCCGGCGGACGCAGGGGGCGCCCGGCGATCCCGTCCGGGCCCTGGTCGCCGGGACGCTGCCCAAGCTGGCCCTGGCCTTCGCCGGTGTCGGCGCCCTGCTGATCGGCGGGGCCCCGCAGCTCGTGAAGGTGCTCGCGCCCGGCCTCCGGGACCCCGCGCTGGCCGTCGGCTGCACCCGGCTCACCGCCACCTGCGTGCTGACCTTCGGGCTGGCCGGGTACTGCAGCGCCGCCCTCCGCGCGCACCGGCGCTTCCTCGCCCCGGCCGCGATCTACGTCGCCTACAACGCCGGCATCATCGCGGCGATGTTCGCGCTCGGCGGCCACTGGGGCGTGCGGTCGGCGGCGTTCGGGGTGGCGGCCGGGGGCGCCCTGATGGTCGTCGTACAGGCTCCGTCGCTGCTGCGGCAGCTGCGGCACCGGCCCGGGTCGCGGGAGGAGGGTGCGGCCGGCACCGAGGAGCGGCCCCTCAACGTGGCGCTGATGGCCACCGTGCTGCTGTTCGCGCTGTGCCGGCAGTCGCAGGTGCTGATCGAGCGGTTCCTCGCCTCGCACCTGCACTCCGGGGCCATCTCGCACCTCAACTACGCGCAGAAGGTCGCGCAGATCCCGATGACGATGTCGATGATGCTGTGCACGGTCACCTTCCCGGTGGTGGCCCGGGCCCTGGCCGAGGGCGACACCGAGCGGGCCCGGAGCCGGGTCGAGCGGGATCTCTCGGTGGCCGCGAGCGTGGTGCTGCTCGGCACCTCCGTGGTCGTGGCCTGCGCGCCGCAACTCGTCCACCTGCTGTTCCAGCGCGGGGCGTTCACCGCCGCGGACACCACCGCCACGGCCGGGGTGATGCGCGTCTACGCGCTCGGGCTGCTCGGGCAGAGCCTGGTCGGGGTGCTGGTCCGCTCCTACTTCTCGGCGGGCCGCGCCTCCTGGTACCCGGTGGGCGCCATGGCCGCCGGGATCGTGGTGACCTCCTGGATCGGCACCCTGACGGTCGGCTCGTACGGCGTCACCGGCATCGCCGCCGCCAACGCCACCGGCATCACCACCACCGCGGTGCTCCTGCTGGCCGGCACGGGCCCGCGCAGCGTCCCGATCCGTACCCGGCGGGTGCTCGTCGAGCTGAGCCGGCCGGTGCGGGCGGCGGTGGCCGCGACCACCGTCGGGATCTTCGTGGCCGCGCAGCCTGCGGACCCGTTCACCGGTCTGGCCGCCGGCGCCACCGTCGTCACCGTCCTCTTCGTCCTGCTCGGCCGGGCCCTGGACGCCCAGGGCTTCGCACCCGCACTCCGTTCCGTAGCCACCGTCACCCGAAGGCTCGCGCATGCCGTCTTCCATTGAGTCCGCCGCGAGGGCCGGACGCGTCACCGGCCCGGTCCCCTGGGTCGCCATGTACCACTCCGTGGGCGACTGTTCCGACGACCCGTACCGCGTCACCGTCTCCCCCGGCCGTCTGGAGAAACAGCTGAGCTGGCTGCGCCGGCGCGGGCTGCGCGGGGTGTCGGTCGCCGGGCTGCTCGCCGCCCGGGCCCGCGGCGAGGGGCGCCGGCTGGTGGCGCTGACCTTCGACGACGGGTACGCCGACTTCCTCGACCACGCCCTGCCCCTCCTCGACCGCTGGGGCTGCGGCGCCACCCTCTTCGTGCTGCCCGGACGGCTCGGCGGCGACAACGCCTGGGACCCGCTGGGCCCGCGCAAGCCGCTGCTGACCGCCGACGGCGTCCGGCGGGCCGCCGGAAGCGGGGTGGAGATCGGGTCCCACGGGCTCACCCACGTCGACCTGACGAAGGCCGACGCGGAGACCCTGCGCGCCGAGACCGCCGACAGCCGGGCGCTCCTCGAGGAGCTGGTCCAGGCCCCCGTCGAAGGCTTCTGCTACCCCTACGGCACCGTCGACCGGCGGGCCGTCGACGCCGTGCGGGACGCCGGATACGGCTACGCCTGCGCCATCGACCCGGGCCCGCTGGCAGGCCCGCACGCCCTGCCCCGCGTGCACGTCGGACAGAACGACCACGCCGCCCGCCTCTTCCTGAAGTACCGGCTGCACCGGCTGCGCCGCCGTCCCGTCCAGGGGCTGTGAATGAAGGCCCTGCACGTCATCACAGGCCTCGGGACCGGCGGCGCGGAGCAGCAGCTGCGGCTGCTGCTGCGGCACCTGCCGGTCGCCTGCGACGTCGTCACGCTCACCAACCCTGGGCCGGTCGCCGACGGGCTGGCCGCGGACGGGGTACGGGTGGTCCACCTCGGGATGGCCGGGAACCGGGACCTGGCCGCCCTGCCCCGCCTGGTCCGGCTGATCCGCCGGGGCCGCTACGACCTCGTCCACACCCACCTCTACCGGGCCTGTCTCTACGGCCGGATCGCCGCGCGCCTCGCGGGGGTCCGAGCGGTCGTCGCCACCGAGCACTCGCTCGGCGACTCGCAGCTGGAGGGGCGAGAACTGACCGCCGGGGTGCGGGCGTTGTACCTGGCGGGTGAGCGGCTCGGGCGGTCCACCGTGGCCGTCTCGCCGACCGTCGCCGAGCGGCTGCGCCGGTGGGGGGTGCCGGGGCCGCGGATCGAGGTCGTCCCGAACGGCATCGACATGGACCGGTTCCGCTTCGACCCGGCCCGGCGCCGGCTCGTCCGCGACCGCCTGGGCATCCCGCAGGACGCCTGGGTCGTCGGCGCCGTCGGACGGCTCGCGCCCGGCAAGCGGTTCGGCGTCCTGGTCGAGGCCCTCGCCCGGCTCCCCGCCGACTGCAGGCTGTTGCTGGTGGGCGGTGGCCCGGAGGAGGACGCCCTGCGGCGCACCGCGCGGACGGCCGGGGTCGACGGCCGGGTGCTCTTCGCCGGTGAGCGGCCCTACGCCTCCGACAGCGCGCGGGAACCCGACCTGCCGGCCCTCACCTCCGCCATGGACGTGCTCGCCTCACCCTCCGCCGAGGAGGCCTTCGGCCTCGCGGTCGTCGAGGCGCTGGCTGCGGGGTTGCCCGTGCTCTACAGCTCCTGCCCGGCCGTCGAGGACCTGCCGCCCGCCGCCGCCCCGGGCGCCCGCCGCATCACGGGCGGCGCCGCCGCCTACGCCGAGGCGCTGGCCGCCGCCCGCGCCGCCGGCCCCGGCCCGCGCGGCGCGCCGGACGCCGCCCGTCACTACTGCATCACCCGCAGCGCCGCCCAGCTCATGGACGTCTACGCGGCCGCACTCGCCACCACACCCCAGGGAGCCAGTACGCCATGACCGAGAACACCGTCCGAGCACCCCGCCCGTTCCCCCGCGCCATCCCGCCCTGGTCGCTGCTGGCGGCCGGGGTCCTCGCCGGCGGGCTGCTGGGCGGCGCCTACGGCGTGCTGACGCCGCCCAGCTACACGGCGACCGCCTATGTCATCGCCGTCACCGCCGACAAGTCCGACACCGCGTCCGCGCAGGGGTTCGCGCAGGCCTACGGCCGGGTCGCCACCCAGCTCGCGGTGCTCGGGGACGCCCAGATGTGGGCCGGGGTGCCGTTGAAGACGCTGCAGAGCAGTGTGCAGACGGAGACCTCGCCGGACGCGCCGATGGTCGCCGTCTCGGCCACCTCTCCGCACGCCCTCCAGGCCACCGACATGGCGAACGCGGTGGCCCGCTCGCTCATCCAGCACGCCAACGACACCAAGAGCGACACGAACGTCGAACTCCTCCCGTTCTCCCGGGCCCCGAAGCCGACCACGCCGACCTCCGCGTCCTCGAAGGTGACCGGCCTCGTGGGCGCGAGCGCGGGCGGGCTGCTGGGCGGTCTGGTGCTCCTGGTACGGCCTCGGCGCCGGGTGGAGGAGTCCGCCCGGCAGGCCTCGGTGCCCGGCCCGGCCGTCGCCGCCGACGTACACGGACAGCTGTGACGACGACGGCCCACCCGACGCTCGCCGCGTACACCACCGAACTCGTCACCGACGAGGGCGCCTTCGCCGAGCTGGCCCCCGCCTGGGGCCGCCTCTACCGGCGGTGCGGCACGGCCACCCCCTTCCAGAGCCACGCCTGGCTGCACTCCTGGTGGCGCTCCTACGGGACCCCCGGCCGGCTCCGTCTCGTCCTGGTCCGCTACGGCGGTGAGCTGGTCGGTGCGGCCCCGCTGACGCTGGTGCACCGGCCGCTGCCCACGCTGGTGCCGCTCGGCGGGGCGATCTCGGACTACGCGGACGTGCTGCTCGCCGACGCCGACGACGGCCGGGTTGCGGACACCCTCACCCGGGAACTGGCCGAGGCGGCCCGGACGGCGCTGATCGACTTCCGCGAGGTACGGCCCGGCGGCGCGGCGGAGCGGGTCTACGAGCGCTGGCGCGGACCGTGCCGGAAGGTGCCGGACTCGGTCTGCCTGGAGCTGCCGGCCGTGTCGATGGACGAGCTGGTCGGCCGGCTGCCCTCGAACAAGGCCCAGCGGGTCCGCGCGAAGCTGCGCAAGCTGGACTCGCTCGGGGTGCGCCGGGACGTCGTACCGCCCGACGGCGTGGACGCGGCGCTGCGCCGCCTCCTCGACCTGCACCGGCTCCAGTGGCAGGAGCGGAAGGTGACCACCGAGCACCTCCAGTCCCGGTTCCAGGAGCACCTGGTGCGCTCGGTGGGGCCGATGGTGCGGTCCGGGGACGCGGTGGTCACCGAGTTCCGGCTCGACGACGAGGTGGTCGCCGTCGACCTGACCCTGCTGGCGCCGAGTCTCGCCGGCGGCTACCTGTACGGGGCGCATCCCCAACTGCGGGAGCGCAAGGCGGACGTGGCGGTGATGCTCCTGGACGCCTGCACCCAGCACACCGGCACCGGTGAGCGGGGCGCGCTGAGTCTGCTGCGCGGCGACGAGCCGTACAAGCACCACTGGCGGCCCCTGCCGGTCGTCAACCAGCGGCTGCTGCTGGCCCGGCGGCGCACCGCCCCGCTGCTGACGGCGGCGCTGTGCGACGCCGCCGCCCGGCAGCGGATCAAGGAGGTGCGGCAACGGTGGAAGGAACGCCGGCAGGAGTAGGGGATGCCGGGCGTACCCGTCCGTCAGTCGAGGCTGAAGCAGAGCTTTCCGCCGAGCCAGGACTCGATCCAGGAGCCCAGGTCCATCGACGTGCAGCCGGACGCGGGCGCGTCGCTGGGCGTGGCGGCCGGGGTCTCGGCCGGGGACGAGATGTCCGGCGACGGGGTCGTGGACGGTGTCGGGCTGGGTGTCGGGGTCGTGGCCGGCGTCGTGGTGTCGGTACGGCCGAAGAGGGCCTCGCGGTAGACGTGTGCGGAGCGCGGGTTGACCGAGCACTGCCAGATACCGTGCGGGCAGTAGTCGGTCAGCGTGTTGTACAGCGGCTTGTGCTCGTCCATCCAGGCGAGCATCCGCCGCATGTACTCGGCGTCGTCGCCGTTGCGGAAGAGACCCCATTCCGGATAGGAGACGGGTTTTCCGTGGGCTTTGGCGAAATCGACGTGCTGCTGAAGTCCGTAGGGCTCCCGCACCTGTTGGTCGAAGGAAAGTCCGGTCGGCTGGTCGTACGAATCCATGCCGATGACGTCGACCGTGTCGTCCCCCGGATAGCACTGCGTCCACGGAACGGCGTCACGGCCCCGGCTCGACGTGAAGTCGAACCGGAATTTCTGGCCCGGCACCGCACGCATGGTGGTGACGATCCTTTTCCAGTACGTCTTCCAGGCCTCCGGGTCGGGCCCGCAACGATGGGTGTAGGTAATGCCGTTCATCTCCCAGCCGAGCACGATGACCGTGTCCGGGACCCGCAGTGCCACCAGCCGCTCGGCCAGGGCCCGGAAGTGGTGATCGAACTCTCCGGCCGCGCCCTGGCGCAGCAGCGAGCGGACCTCGTCGTCCCCGATGCCCTCCTCGTTGCGCTCCTGCATGGGCACGTTGAGGACGAGCGTCCGGTCGGCCTTCTCCCGTCGCCAGTGCGCCCAGACGTCCAGGAAACCGGGGGCTCCCTCGATGTCGGCCCAGCGGTTGCCGGGCAGATACGTGTGCGCGACCTTGAGCTCGGTGCCGCCGAGCCAGCTGCTCAGCTGGGCCATGCGGGCGACGCCGAGCGGGCCGGAGTCGAGGAACGCCCCGAAGGCCGGGGGCGTCGCCTTGGCCGACGCGCCGACGGCCGGTGCGTCGGCGGCCGGGGTCGGGGTGGGCAGGGGTGCCGCCGATGCCGGGACGGACGTCGTGGGCGTCGGGACGGCCGTCGTCGGTGACGGAGCCGGTGGGCCGGTGGTCCGTGCCGCCCCCGCGCTCTCGGCGAATCCCGGGCCGGCCGCCAGGGCCGCCGAGGCGACGACGACGGCCGCGGCGGCCACGGCCGGCCGATACCACCAGAACCGCTTCCGCTCCCGATGCTGTGGGGCCATGCCCGCTCCTTTCTCCACCAGTTACTCGTCCATTCGCAGCACCCCTGAGGAAGTGCCAGTTACTGACACTCAGTCATATCAATATGAATTCCGCCAGTGCGGTTGCGGCTTTCGGGTGCCCCGAAGGCCCGCACGGGTGAACCGAATCAAAGGAAAAGGTCCGTGTCGCTGCTAGACATCCGGGTTCCCGCGGTTCTGCTGCGGATCGACCGGAACCCCTTTCACCACGGCACCCTGGGGGCCGTGCGCTCGCTGGGCAGAGCCGGGGTGGAGGTCCACGTGGTCGCCGACTCCGCAGGAAGCCCGGTCCGCAGATCCCGCTTCGTCCGGCAGCTGCATCCGCCGCCGGCGCCGGGCGCGTCGCCCGCCGAGATCGCGGCCGTGCTGCGCCGGGTGGCGGCGCGGATCGCCCGCCCCGCGGTGCTGATCCCGATGGACGACGCGAGCGCCATCGCGGCCGGCCGGCTCCGCGCGGAGCTCGCACCCTCCTACCTGCTCCCGCAGCAGCCCGGCACCCTGCCCGAACGCGTCGCCGACAAGGCCGAGCTGGCCGAGGTGTGCGCGGCGGCCGGGATCCCGCACCCGCCGACCCTGGTCCCGGACAGCGCCGAGGAGACCGCCGCCGCGGTCCGGCGGCTCGGCCTGCCGGTGATCGCCAAGTGGAGCCGGCCCTGGCTGCTGCCGGCCGGGTCCGGGCTGCGCAGCACGGTCGTGGTGCGCTCGGAGCAGGAGGCGGTGGAGCTGTACCTGCGCGGCGAGGAGGCGGGCAGCAGGCTGCTGCTCCAGGAGTTCCTGGCGCCGGGCCCGGACCGCGACTGGTTCTTCCACGGCTACGCCGACCGCACCGGGCAGGTGCGCGCGGGCGGCCCCGGCCGCAAGCAGCAGGCCTGGCCGCGCGCCGCCGGGCTGACCGCGGTCGGCCTGTGGACGCCCAACCCGCAGGTCCAGGCGATGGCCGAGCGGCTCACCGGCGAGCTGGGCTTCCGGGGCATCTTCGACCTGGACTTCCGGCGCTGCGGCAGCACCGGCCGCTACCACCTCCTCGACTTCAACCCCCGTCCGGGCGCCCAGTTCCGGCTCTTCACCGACAGCGCGGGCCTGGACGTCGTACGCGCCCTGCACCTGGACCTGACCCACCGTCCGCTGCCGGACGGGGTGCCGCTGGCCGGGCGGGCGTTCGTGGTGGAGAACTACGCGCCGCTGAGCGCGCTGCGTCCGGCCCCGCGCGGGCGGGAGCTGGCCTGGTCCGCGCCGGACGACCGGGGGCCGGGCCTCGCGATGTGGGGGCTGTGGGGCCGGCATGTGGCGGGCCGGCTTCTGGACCGGCTGTACGACGGGACCGCGGTCCCGGCACCGCGCCCGCACACCCCCGTGGTCCGCCAGGGCGGGGAGCCCCTCGTGCCCGCCGCCCAGCCCGTGGAACCCCTCGTGCCCGCCGCCCGGGACGAGGAACCCACCGGTGTGGCCGGTGTCCCCGCCTCGCCCGGCGCCTCCAGCCTCTCCGGTCAGCCCGACCGGTCCGACGACGAGAAAGCGAGCAGTTGCTGATGTACGACCTGCTGGTGGTGGGCGCGGGCCCGTACGGCCTGTCCATCGCGTCCCACGCCTCCGCGGCGGGCCTGAACGTGCGGGTCTTCGGCCGTCCGATGGCGTCCTGGCGCGACCACATGCCCCGCGGGATGTTCCTGAAGTCGGAGCCCTGGGCCTCCAACCTGTCGGACCCCGAGGCGCGTTGGCGGCTGGACGTCTACTGCGCGGGCCGCGGAGTGGCGGCCCGGCACGGGCAGCCGATCCCGCTGGAGATGTTCGCCGAGTACGGCCTGTGGTTCGCCCGCAACGCCGCGCCGCCCGTCGACGAACGCATGGTCACGCGCATCGCGCCGCGCACCGGCGGCTTCGAGGCGACGACGGCGGACGGCGAGGTGCTGCGCGGCCGGACGGTCGCCCTCGCCGTCGGCGTACTGCCGTTCGTCGAGATCCCCGCGGCCGTGCGCGGCCTCTCCCCCGACCTGGTCACGCACAGCAGCCACCACGCCGACCTGGGCCGCTTCCGGGGCCGGGACGTCACGGTGATCGGCGGCGGCCAGGCGGCCCTGGAGACGGCCGCGCTCCTCGCCGAACTGGGCAGCCGGGCAAGGGTGCTGGTGCGCGCGGACCAGCTGTTCTGGAACGAGGTGCCGCCGCCCTGGCAGCGGCCGTGGTGGCAGTCGGTCCGCGCCCCGCACAGCGGGCTCGGTCCCGGCTGGCGCAACTGGTTCTACTCCGAGCGGCCCGGACTGTACCGGCGGCTCGCCGAGCCGACCCGGACCCGGATCGCGGCGAACGCCCTCGGTCCGGCCGGCGCCTGGTGGGTGCGGGAACGGGTGGAGTCCGGGGTGGAGGTGCTGCTCGGCCGCGAGGTCACGGCGGCGCGCGCGACGGCGGGCGGGGTGCGCCTGGACACCACGGTGCGCGGTGGCGGGGTGGGCACCCTGGTGACCGAACACGTCATCGCGGCCACCGGGTTCAGGGCGACCCGGGGGCGGCTCGGGCTGCTCGCCGACGACCTGCGGACGACCCTGGTGACCGGGGCCGACGGGGCGCCCGAGGTGGGCCGGGACTTCGAGTCGTCGTATCCCGGGCTGTTCCTGGCCGGTCTGGTCACGGCGGCGGGCTTCGGTCCGGCGATGCGCTTCGTGCACGGCGCCGGCTTCACCGCTCCGACGCTGGTGCGCGGGGTACGGCGGCGGCTGCGCTCGGGGCCGGCCGGCTGGGGCGTGCCGGCCGGGCGGCGGGAGTCCGCGCCGGACACGGTACGGAGCTGACGGGCGGGTGCCGGGCCTTTCGGGCGTCCGGCACCCTGCTTCCGGCACCCTGCTTCCGGCTTCTGCTACGGCCGACGGGAGGCCGCTCGTCCCCGGCGGAACAGGACCGCCCCACCCGCGAGGAGCGCGGCGCCGGCGGCCGAGGTCGCGAGCATGGCCGCACTTCCGGTGTGCGGCAGGCTGGGCGGCGTCCCGTGGTGCTGCCCACCGTGCGGAGGCGTCCGGCCCGGCGGCGGGGACGTCGGCGGCTGCGTGGCCGGCGGCGGCGATGTCGGGGGCCGTGTGGTGGTAGGCGGGGACGTCGGCGGTTTCGTGGTCGGAGGCGGAGACGTCGGCGCGGGCGGGGTGTCTTCGCCGTACGCGGGCGGGGTGTCTTCGCCGTACGCGGGCGGAGTCTCCTCACCGTATGCGGGCGGAGTCTCGTCGCCGTACGCGGGCGGAGTCTCCTCACCGTAGACCGGCGGCACGTCGTCGCCGTAGGCCGGAGGCGTCTCGCGGTTGTCGGGCGGCGGAGCGGTGCCGGTCTCGCCGCCGGAGTTCCCCTCGGAGCCGTGTCCCGAGCCCTCGCGTGCGCGGTCGCGGGTGTGCTCGTCCGAACCCCGGTCACCGCCGCAGGAGTTGCCGACCGCCGGGTGCGAAGCGGTGGCGGTGTCGGCCGAGTCGGCGCAGTGGTCGGCCGGAGCGCTCGCCGGGGTCCGGACGGCCCCGCCCGGCACGGCACCCGCCGAACCGGCCACGGTCCCGGTCGGGTCCGTGCCGGCGAGCGCGGGACTGCCGTACAGGGACAGGATGCTCGTCGCGGCGGCGGCCGCGAGCATTCCCCTGCTGAGGGTCTGTCGCAATCTCGTTGTCTTCCTGCTCGTCGAAGTGGAAAGCCGGCCTCGGACCGCGGATGCGAAGAATCGGCGGTCCGAGGCCGGCCATGACGCAGCCGGGAGGCTGGTGCGCTGTGTGACGCCGTCAGTCGTTGACGCAGGGGTTGCCGAGCGCCGGGTTCAGCAGGCCGATGACGTCGACGGTGTCGCCGCAGGCGTTGACCGGGACGTGGACCGGAACCTCGATCACGTCGCCGGAGATGACGCCCGGGGAGGTGGAGGCAGTGCCCTGCGCACCGGCGTCGGCGAAGGCGGGGACGGCAGCGCCCAGCGCCAGGATGGTGCCGGCGATCACAGCGGCGGTCTTCTTCATGAACTTTCCCTTCTCTGCGGTCATGCCCGTATGTCGGCCGAAACCGAGCGAGCACAGCATGAACGGCTCGCACCATGACCGGCAGGCTGTAGAACGAGGAATAGACAGCCGAAGAAACTACGGAACGCCCACTGTCGGTTAATTCACTCGAACGCCCTCGCAGAATTGACATAAAGAGAGGAAACGCTTCTTTGACGCGTCTTCCGACGGCGGGAATTACGCGGCCACGACGAAAGCCCGCCCGGGAGCGCATGAACACGCGCTGCCCGGGCGGGCTTCTACCGGACCAGGGTCACTGGTTGGCGACGCCGTTGGCCGCGAGGACCGCGATGTCGTCCACGACGTGCGACAGCGGCTCGTCGCCCTTGGCCTGGGTGGAGTTCTCGGCACACTGCTGGTTCTGCGGCGCGGACAGGACCGGGATGTCCTGGGCCACCCCGACGGCGGCGATGAGGCCGAAGATCCCCTGGGCGTTCGCCTTCGCCGGGAGGCCGACACAGAGCTTGTTGAGCGAGCCCTGGACCAGGGTGGCCTGCGGGCTCATCTTGCCCTTGGTCACCGAGTTGCCGAACGCCTCCTTGGCGTCGTTGCCGCTGGCGGAGGTGGTGCCGTGGTCGTTGCCGGTGGCAAGCGCCTGGGGGGCTGCCGCCGCCGACACGCCTACGACGGACACGGCGACCGCCGCCGCGGCCATTGCCTTCTTCAGCATTTCGCTATTCCTTTCCTGCCCTGGCTCCAGGCCAAGACGGACGTTCCTGCCCGGCATCAACCGCCCGCATCCGGAATGGTTGCGGCACCGGACGGCACGTCACCCGTTCGGACCGACGGTCGCCCGGAATTCCCCGAAAACCCGGGCCGGCGCACAAACCGGGGATTGCCGGACCGTGGGCCATTGGAGTGAAGCGGAGCAACCAAACGGAGCGCGTGCAGTTGACCAGTGCGCTCCGGTGGACGGGGTGTCCTCAGAAGGGAACTGACAAGTGATCAAGAAGGTTCTGGCCGCCGCCGCAGTCGCAGCCTCCGTCGTCGGCGCCTCCGCTGCCGCCGCCTCGCCGGCCCTGGCCACCGGCAACGACCACGGCACCACCTCCGCCAGCGGCAACGGTGCCCAGCAGGCGTTCGGCAACTCCGCCACGTACGGCAACATGAGCCCCCAGCTGGCGCTCATCCAGGGCTCCTTCAACAAGCCCTGCATCGGCCTCCCGGCGAAGCTGAACCTCCAGGGCCTGGCCGGTCTGGGCGCCGTCGGCGTCCTGCAGGACGTGCCGATCCTGTCCGCGCCGCAGAACCAGCAGTGCGTCGAGAACTCCACCCAGGCCAAGGGCGACGAGCCGCTGTCGCACATCCTGGACGACATCTCCGCGCTGTCCGCGAACGGCACCGGCAACAAGTAGTCCGGAAGCCCTCCGGGCCCCTGCGCGAGGGCGCCGGTCGGTTGATCCGACTGCGCTACGCCAATCGGGGCATACCACGCAACTTTGGCGAATCCGGGTAGGTTGACGATCACGCAGCTCCTCCCCGGAGTCCGCCTTTCGAAAGGGAACGAACATGAAGAAGCTGTGGGCAACCGCGGCTGTCGCCGTCACCGTCGCCGGTTTCGCTGCCACGGCCGCTCCCCAGGCCCTGGCCACCGGCAACGACAACGGCACCACCTCGGCCAGCGGCAACGGCGCCAAGTCGGAGTTCGGCAACTCGGCCACGTTCGGCGACCAGAGCCCGCAGCTCTCGCTGGTCCAGGGCTCGCTCAACAAGCCGTGCGTCGGCCTTCCGGTCAAGGCGAACCTGCAGGGTCTGATCGGTGCGCTCGCCCTCGGCGTCGCCCAGGACGTGCCGATCCTGTCCGCGCCGCAGAACCAGCAGTGCGTGGAGAACTCCACCCAGGCCAAGGGCGACGAGCCGCTGTCGCACATCGTGGACGACATCGCGGTCCTGTCCGCGAACGGCGTCGGCAACAAGTAGCCGACACGCCCCGCGGGCGGCGGGCCACCGGTTCCTCCGGTGGCCCGCCGACTTGTGCTCACTTCCGGTACAGCGCCTCGATCTCGGCCGCGTACCGGGCCGTCACCGCGTGCCGCTTGACTTTCAGGGACGGCGTGAGCAGGCCGTTCTCCTCGTTGAACTCGCCCTCCACCAGGGCGAAGGCGCGGATCGACTCGGCGCGGGAGACGGCCAGGTTGGCGTGGTCGACCGCCTGCTGCACCTCGGCCCGCATCCGGTCGTCGCGCACCAGCTCGGCGAGCGGGGTGTCCGGCGGCAGTTTCCGTACGGACAGCCAGTGGGCGACCGCCTCGGGGTCCAGCGTGATCAGCGCGGCGACGAACGGCCGGCTGTCGCCGACCACCAGGCACTGGCCGACGGGTGACCGGCTGCGCAGCCGGTCCTCCAGGACGGCCGGGGAGACGTTCTTGCCGCCGGAGGTGACCAGGATGTCCTTCTTGCGGCCGGTGATGGTGAGATAGCCGTCCTCGTCGAGCGCGCCGAGGTCGCCGGTCTCGAACCAGCCGTCGTCCGGCAGCACTTCGGCGGTGGCGGCCGGGTTGTTCCAGTACGAGCCGAACACCACCGGGCCCTTGATCAGCACCTCGCCGTCCTCGGCGATCCGGACGGCCGTACCCGGGATCGGCTGCCCCACCGTGCCGGGGCGCGGCGCGAGCGGCGGCACGATCGTGGCGGCCGCGCTGGTCTCGGTCAGACCGTAGCCCTCGTAGACGACGATGCCGGCCGCGTGGAAGAACAGGTTCAGGTCGCGGTCGAGCGGTGAGCCGCCGCTGATGGCGTACCGCATCCGGCCGCCGAGTTCCCTGCGGATGCGGCGGTAGACCAGCAGGTCGTACAGCGCCCAGGCGGCGTACAGGCCGGGTCCGGGGCCTTTTCCCGTGCCGAGGAACTTGTCGAGATACGCCTCGGCGAACCGCACGCCGATCCGCTCCGCCCGGTCGAAGGAGGCGGCCCGGCCGATCTTCTCGGCGGTCGCCCGCCCGGTGTCGTGGATCTTCTCGAAGAGGTACGGCACCCCGACCAGGAACGTCGGCCGGAACTCCCGCAGCGCGGGCCGGAGTTCGTCCGGTTTCACGCTCGGGAAGTGGCCCATCTCGATCCGGCCCAGCAGGCAGGCGATCTGGAGCGTACGGCCCAGGATGTGGGCGAGCGGGAGGAACAGCAGGGTCGACGCGGTCCGGCCGGTGACCGCCTGGAAGACGGGGTGCAGCAGCTCGACCGTGTTGGCGGCCTCGGCGTGCAGGTTGGCGTGGGTGAGGACACAGCCCTTGGGGCGGCCGGTGGTGCCGGAGGTGTAGCAGACGGTGGCGACCGTGTCGGGGGTGAGGCCGCCACGGCGCTTGGTCACCTCCTCGTCCGGGATCTCCCGGCCGAGGAGGGTGAGGTCGGCGAGCGCGCCGCCGTCGAGTTCCCAGACGCGCGGGGGGCGGGGGTGGGAGGCCGTGCCGGTGGTGACGGTGGCGGTGTTCTGCGCGGTCTCGGTGACGACGTGGCGGGCGCCGGAGTCCCGGACGATCCACTCCACCTGGTCGGCGGAGGAGGTGGGGTAGACCGGGACGGTCACACCGCCGGCCGCCCAGACGGCGAAGTCGAGGACCGTCCACTCGTAGCGGGTGCGGGACATCACGGCGACGCGGTCGCCTGCGGCGAGGCCGGCGGCGATCAGGCCCTTTGCGGCGGAGGTCACCTGGGCGGCGAAGGCCTCTACGGTGACCGGGCCGTCGCTGCGGCGGATCGCCGTGGCGTGGGGGGCCTCCGCCGCGTTGGTGTGGGGGAGGTCGGCGAGGGAGCCCGTCGTGAGCGGGGCGGCGAGGGGCGGGCGGCGCGCCTCCCGCACGACCCCGGCCTCGTCCTTGATGACTTCGACCTTGCCGCGGTTGGCCAGGTCGGTTCGTCGACGTGCTCGTTTGAGGTCGCTGCGTACGCTCATGGGGCGTCAACTTACTCGGAAGTAAGGGGAGGTCAATGGGCTTCGGCGTAGGGGATGCGGTGGTGCGCCGGGTGCGGGTGCGTTGTGGCTGGCCGCGCAGTTCCTCCCCCAGCCTTCGGCCGGGGGACCCCCAGCGCCCCTAAAGGGGCGTTGCCTCGCCGATCGCCGTGGACAACTCGGCGACTTCCTTGTCTTCGGTCACCTCGGCCAGAGCGGCTGCCCGGGACCGGAGCTTCGTGAGGCTCGGTGCTCCCGGCATGTCGTACTCCCCGTCCGCCAGCGCGTCCGCGAAGTAGGCCGCCACTGCCGTCACCTGGAAGCGTGGGGAGGCCGACCAGACGTCGTCGTGGAGGGCGTTGGTCTCCATGGAGCCCGTGTTCTCGTGCGGTGAGCGGGTGTTGGGGTCCAGCCAGCGGACCGTGGCTGTCGCGAGGTGGCCGTCGGTGCCGGGGTTGGTGCGGACCGCGTAGAGGGCGGTGACCGTGTGGCCGGGGCCGATCTCGCCGCCGTCCACCTTGTCGTTGCGGAAGTCCTGGTCGGCGACCTTGCGGTCCTGGTAGCCGATCAGGTGGAACTCGGCGACGGTGTGCGGGTCGAAGGCCACCTGGGCCTTGGCGTCGCGGGCCACCAGGTCGATGTTCTGCGGGAGTTGACGGCAGAAGACGTCGGCGGCGGTCGCGGTGTCGGAGACGTACACCGTGTGGCCGTCGCCCTTGTCGGCCAGGCGTTCCATGAGCGCGTCGCCGTAGTCGCTGCCCACGCCGACGCCGAACAGGGTGATGCCGTACGCGCGGCGGTCGCCGTCGATGCGCTCGAGGATGGCGTTCGGGTCGGTCTCGCCGTCGTTGGCGAGGGCGTCGGAGATCAGGACGACACGGTTGGTGGCGTTCTTGCGCAGGCCCTCGACGGCGGTGGCGTAGCCGGTCTCGACGCCCTCGCCGAGGTTGGTGGAGGAGAGTGCCTCGAGGCCGTCGACCGCGTCGTGGATCTCGGCGCGGTGGCCGCCGAGGCGGGTCATCGGGAGGACCGTCTCGGCGTGTTCGCTGAAGGTGACGAGCGCGACCGAGTCGTCGTCGCGCAGCCGGTCGGTCATCGTGTCCAGGGACTTCTTGGCGAGGTCGAGGCGGCCCGGTTCGCCCATGGAGCCGGAGACGTCGACGACGAAGGTGAGGGCGGCCGGGGGGCGGGCGCCGGGATCGTCGGCGGCGGGGCGGGTGGCGAGGCCCACGCGGACCAGGGACCAGTTCGGCTTGCCGGTGCGGGCGCCGTCGACGGTGACCGTGAAGCCGTTGTGCTCGGGTGTGCGGTAGTCCTGGCGGAAGCTGTTGACGAATTCCTCGGGCCGGATGGTCGAGGGGTCGGGGCGGCCGCCGTCGGCGAGGGTGCGGCGGGCGTAGCCGTAGGAGGCGGTGTCGACGTCGAGGGCGAAGGTGGAGAGGTGGTCGGAGGGCGGGGCGGTCTCGTCGCCCTGGGCCGAGGTGGGGGCCGGGGCCGGGGCCCCGGTGGAGATCGGGTACTTCGGGCCGTTCGCGTGGTTCTCGTCCGCGCCGCAGGCGGTCAGCAGCAGCGCGCCCGCGGTGGTGATGGCGAGCAGTGCCGCGCACGTCTGTCGTCGGGTCCGGTGTCGGTTCATCGCTGTGCCCCCTGTGCCGGTCGGAGTCGACTTCCTGGCTTGTCGTCGACTGTGACGGCGCAGGGGGCCGGAACGTGCGCCCCAATGCGTTGCGGATGAATCTCGAAGAGGCCACGGACCAGCGGTTTCGAGGCCGGAGGGAGATCGTCCGGTGACCTAGGAGACGATGTCCTTGCGGGCGAAACCCCGGAAGGCCAGGGCGAACAGCACCAGGGCGTACGTTATCGAGACCGCCGTGCCCTGGATCATGCCGGACCACTCCAGGTGGGGTTGTACGGCGTCCGCCCAGGCGAACTGCCAGTGCGCGGGCAGGAAGTCACGCCAGTGGCCGAGGGCGGTGACCGCGTCCAGGACGTTGCCGACGATGGTCAGGCCGACCGCGCCGCCGACCGCGCCGAGGGGGGCGTCGGTCTTCGTGGAGAGCCAGAACGCGAGGCCCGCGGTGACCAGTTGGGACAGGAAGATGTACGCGACGACGATCGCGAGGCGCTGGGCGGCGGTGGTGGTGTCGAGTGAGCCGCCGGTCGGGATCTGGAGGGGCCCCCAGCCGTAGGCGGCCGTGCCGACGGCCAGGGCGACCAGCGGCAGCAGGATCATCGCGGCGAGGCTGAGGCCGAGCGCGACGACCAGCTTGGACGACAGCAGGCGGGCCCTCGGCACGGGTGCCGCGAGCAGGTAGCGCAGGGAGGACCAGCCGGCCTCCGAGGCGACCGTGTCCCCGCAGAACAGGGCGACCGGGATGACCAGCAGGAAGCCCGCGGACACGAACAGGTTGACCGCGGCGAAGTTGGCGCCGGACGCGGTGGCCGTGTCCAGCAGGGTGACCTGGCCGTTCTCCCTGCCCGGCCGGCCGCCGATGGCGAACGCGATCAGCAGCACGAAGGGCAGGACGGCCAGGATCGCGCCCATCACCAGGGTGCGGCGCCGCTTGAGCTGGCGGACCAGCTCGACGCGGAGCGGCAGGGTGCGGCCCGCCCGGTAGCCGGAGGCGACCGCGGCCTTCTCGGTGAGCGTGCTCACGCGGAACCTCCGATCAGGGTCAGGAAGGCGTCTTCCAGACGGCGGTGCGGGCCGACCGACGCCACCGGTACGTCGAGCCGGACGAGTTCGGCGACCAGGCGCGGGGCGCTGCCGCCGGGCTCCATGCGGACGAGCAGGCCGTCGTCCGTACCGGTCACGGAGGCCACGCCGGGCAGCGCGGCCACCTTCTCCACGACCGGCTCCTCCACGGGGGTGCCGGTGCCGACGAGGATGGTGTCGCCGGAGCCGACGATGTCGGCGACCGGTCCGGCCTGGACGAGCCGGCCGCGGTCCATCACCACGAGGTGGGTGCAGGACTGTTCGACCTCGGCGAGGAGATGGCTGGAGACGATCACCGTGCGGCCGGCGGCCGCGTAGCGGATCATCACCTCGCGCATCTCGCGGATCTGCGGCGGGTCGAGGCCGTTGGTGGGTTCGTCGAGGATGAGCAGGTCCGGCAGGCCGAGCATGGCCTGGGCGATGGCCAGGCGCTGGCGCATGCCCTGCGAGTACGTACGGACCGCGCGGGCCAGTGCGTCGCCGAGGCCGGCGATCTCCAGGGCCTCCTCGATGTGGGAATCCTCCGGCGGGCGCCCGGTGGCCTGCCAGTACAGCTCCAGGTTCTCCCGGCCGGACAGGTGCGGCAGGAAGCCGGCGCCCTCCACGAAGGCGCCGACCCGGGAGAGGACGGGGGCGCCGGGGCGGATGGCGTGACCGAAGACCCGGACCTCGCCGCCGTCCGGCTTGATCAGCCCCATCAGCATGCGCAGCGTGGTGGTCTTGCCCGCGCCGTTCGGGCCGAGGAGGCCCAGCACCTGGCCCTTCTCCACGCGGAAGGACAGCTCCCGGACCGCGTACCGGTCGGTCGAACCCGCGTAGCGCTTGCTCAGGTCCGTTATCTGAAGCGGGACTTCGGCGAGCGCCGGGGCGGGGGCCGGGCCGGCGGTGCGGCGGCGGCCGGTGAGCAGCAGGGCCAGGGCGGCCACCGCGCCGGCCAGCGGCAGCCACCACACCCAGGCGGGCAGCGGTGCGGCGGCCGTGTCCACCCGGGGTGCCGTCGGCACGCTCAGGGGGCTCTTGAGGGAGACGGTGTAGGTGGCCGGGGCGGTCGGGGAGGCGTAGCCGAGGTCGGTGGAGGCGAGGACCAGGCGCAGCCGGTGGCCCTTCTGCACCTCGTGGTCGATGGCCGGGAGGGTGATGGTGACGTCCTTGGCGGCCTTGGCGCCCTCGACGCGGACCGGGGCGACCAGCTGGGAGGGCAGCACCTGCTGGGTGCCGTCCGGGCCGACGTCGTACACCTTGCCGAAGAGCACGGCGTCGTCGCTGGTGGAGGTGAGGTGGACGGTGGCCGTGGGGGTGCCGGTGATCTGCACGGTGTCGGTCATCGGGGCCGAGTCGAAGCGGGCGTACTGGCCCGGGAAGTCGAGGGAGATGCCGACGCCGAGGGAGGAGAGCTGGGCGAGGCCGCCGGAGCCGCCGAGGCCGGGCAGCGCGGAGACGCCGGGCGGGCTGGCGCCGGCCGGGTTGGCGACGCGCTGGGTGCCGCCCTTCAGGGTGATGTTCTTCCGGTCGCCTTCCAGGCCGGGGTAGCTGCCGGCGGTGGCGCCGCGCAGCTGGGCGGCGCCGTCGGTGGAGTCGACGCCGCCGGTGCGGGTGATCCGGAAGGCGGGCCCGGTGTCTGTTGCCTTGTCGCCCTTCAGGTACCGGTCGAACCACGACGTGACCCGGCCCTCGACACGGCTGGTCTCCAGGTCGCCGCCGTCGTGGCCGCCGGCGATCCAGTCGACGTCGACGGGGGCGCCGTTGGCCTTGATGGCCTTCGCCGCGGCGTCGGACTGGGAGAGCGTGAAGAGGGAGTCGGTCTGCCCCTGGAAGAGCAGCGTCGGCACCTTGATGCGGCTGCCGACGGCCGAAGGCGACCGCTCTTCCAGGAGCTTGACCGCGGCCGCGTCCGGCTTGCCCGACTCGGCGACCCGGTCGTACATCGCGCACAGCTCCGGCTGGAAGTTGGCGCAGCCGCCGCCGGTGTTGAAGAAGATCCCGGCCCAGAGCTTCTTGAAGACGCCGTTCGGGAACAGGGCGTCCGCGAGGTTCCAGTACGTGATGGAGGGGGCGATGGCGTCGACCCGTGGGTCGTAGGCAGCGGTGAGCAGGGAGATCGCGCCGCCGTACGACCCGCCCGCCATGCCGACGCGCGGGTCGCCGGTCTTGTCCAGCTGCACCTGCGGCTGCTTCGCCAGCCAGTCGATGAGCCTGGAGACGTCGGCGACCTCGCCCTTCGGGTCGTTGAGGCCGATCTTCCCGGTGGACCTGCCGAAGCCGCGGGCGGACCAGGTGAGGACCGCGTAGCCGTCGCGGGCGAGGTCCTCGGCCTCGGCGCGCATGTCGTTCTTGCTGCCGCCGAAGCCGTGGGCGAGGAGGACCGCGGGGCGTCGGCCGGTGCCGGACGTGGTGAAGAACGAGGTGTCGACACGCACCCCGTCCACTGCCATGACCTGGTCGGTCCGGTGCACCGGGGACGGGTCGTCGGAGGCGACGGCCGTCCACGTACCGGCGCCGACGAGCACGACGACGACGGCCGCGGCGGCCAGCAGCCGTCGCGGCCGCCCGAGCAGTGCTCGTAGGCCGGGGGGTCGAAGATCCATGCTTCAACGGTACGGGCCCGCACCGACATCCGATGCCGACGGTGGGCTGAACAGCGGGCCATCCCCGAGGAGTAGGGGCGGGTTGCCGTGTACTTCGAGTGCGGTACACCGGGTTGACACCGGGGCGCTTCCCTGCGGGTGCTCGCGCCGCCGAAAAGGGTTGCGCACCGTCGTGGCCGGTCGCGCAGTTCCTCCCCCAGCGCCCCTGAGGTCGGCCGCCCACCCCGGCGCTCACAACCCACCGCCGCTCCACCGGATCCCGCCGCACCCCAATCCCCCCGCAACGGCGATCAGCCACGACGGCGGAATCCGGCGGTACCGGACCGGCCGGTGATTCCCCGCGGGCCGGTGGGGGCCGATCGCGCAGTTCCCCGCGCCCCTGAAGTCGGCCACCCGCCCCGGCGCTCACAACCGGGCGCCACTCCACCCACCATCACCGCTCCCCCCGATCCGACCGCCCCGCCCAGTCCCGCCGCAACGGCGACCAGCCACGACGGCGGAATCCGGCGGTACCGGACCGGCCGGTGATTCCCCGCGGGCCGGTGGGGGCCGATCGCGCAGTTCCCCGCGCCCCTGAAGT
>NZ_JBVHTI010000001.1:1391649-1417136 GCF_055565975.1 Streptomyces sp. NPDC028289
TCGGCCACCCGCCCCGGCGCTCACAACCGGGCGCCACTCCACCCACCATCACCGCTCCCCCCCGATCCGACCGCCCCGCCCAGTCCCGCCGCAACGGCGACCAGCCACGACGGCGGACTACGGCGGTACCGGACCGGCCGGTGATTCCCCGCGGGCCGGTGGGGGCCGGTCGCGCAGTTCCCCGCGGGGCGCCGACCGTCAGGTCAGGGCGTCCTCCGGGATGGAGACCACCCAGTGGGTTTCCTTGCGGGGGCGGAGGTACAGGGCCCAGTAGAGGGTGGCGGCGGCGGTGATGCCGCCGGTCCAGAGGAGGTAGGTCGTTTCCTGCTGGGTGAGGATGTAGCCGAGGACGGCGATGAGGAGGATCGGCATCGCGGGCCAGAGCGGCATGCGCCAGGCCGGGGTGTGCTTGTGGTGGCCGCGGCGGGAGAGGAGGGCGGCGATGGCGACGAGGAGGTACATGCCGGTCACCGAGACGCCCGTCACGCCGTACAGGGTGTCGAGGTTGACGAAGCAGAGGAGGGCGCCGGGGACGCCGACGGCGAGGGTGGCGACCCAGGGGGAGCCGAAGCGGCCGAGGCGGGAGAGGGCGCTGTTGACCGGGCCCGGCCAGGCCTTGTCGCGGGCCGAGGCGAACAGGACGCGGGAGTTCTGGATGACCATGACGATGCCCGCGTTGATGATCGCGAGGGCCACGCAGAGACTGACGAAGGTGCCGACCGCGGAGTTGGACCAGGCCGTGACCATGGAGCTGATGTCGCCGCCGGTGAGGGCCTTGAGGTCGGTCGCGCCCATGGTGATCGCGGCGACCGGGACGAGGATGACCACCGTGGAGATCGCGAGGGTGGCGAGGACCGTGCGGGCGACGTTGCGGCGCGGGTCCTCCAGTTCCTCGGAGAGGTAGACCGCGGTCGAGAAGCCCTGGGTGACGAAGAGGGCGATGGCCAGGCCGGAGACGACGAGCATCGCGGTGACGGTCGTGGTGTGGCCGCCCGTGTCCGCGACCTGCATCGAGGTGAGGCTGTCCACGCCCCGGTGGCTGTGGGAGAAGCCCAGCACCGCCACCACGCCCGCGGCGATGACCTCCAGGACCAGGAAGATGCCGGTGATCCAGGCGTTCGCGCGCAGGTCCAGAAGGCCGGCGAGGGTCGCGAGGAGCATCACGCCGGCGCCGGTCATGGCCGGGTCCAGGTGGACGATCGGGGCGAGGTAGTCGGCCGTGCCCATCGCGATCACCGGGGGCACGATCATCACGACGAGGAGGGAGAGGACGAAGACCAGCCAGCCGGCGAGGCGGCCCGCCAGCGTCGAGACCATCGCGTACTCGCCGCCCGCGCTGGGGATGAGGGTGCCCAGCTCGGAGTAGCAGAAGGCCACGGCGATACAGAGGAGGGAGCCGATGGCGATCGTGAGGGCGGTGGCGGTCCCGAGGGAGCCGAACAGGTCGGGGACGACCACGAAGAGCGTGGAGGCCGGGGTGACGCAGGAGAGGGTGAGGAGGGTGCCGCCGACTACTCCGATGGAGCGCTTGAGCGTCTTGGGACTGTCGGACGCCTCTGTGAGGGCGTTCTCGACAGGGCGGAGCGTGTCGGTCATGCGGCGGTTCCGATCGACTCTGGCGGATGCCTCCGGCGGTTGGGCTGCGCTGCATGGAACCCCGACGAAAACCATTGCGTCAATGGCTATTTGCCTTCGGATTCCGCACCCTTAAAGCGTCGGTGGCCACATCACTTTCGTAGGGTTGAGCGGCCTGATGAGGTAATCATCAAGCTTCCCATCCGCATGACCTTGGTTTCGAAGGTCATGAACGTAAAGAACTTAAGTCACCCGTTTCATCCCGTGAAAACGAGAACCGCAGCACCGCCGACAAAAAAAGTCGGGGCCGTCCGGTATCCGGACGGCCCCGACGGGGTCAGGCGGCCACGCTCAGTGGTTGCGCGGGAAGCCCAGGTCGACGCCCGCGGGCGCGTCCGCCGGGTCGGGCCAGCGGGTGGTGACGACCTTGCCGCGGGTGTAGAAGTGCGTGCCGTCGTTGCCGTAGATGTGGTGGTCGCCGAAGAGCGAGTCCTTCCAGCCACCGAAGGAGTGGTAGCCCACGGGGACCGGGATCGGCACGTTCACGCCGACCATGCCGGCCTCGATCTCCAGCTGGAAGCGGCGGGCGGCGCCGCCGTCCCGGGTGAAGATCGCGGTGCCGTTGCCGAAGGGGGAGGCGTTGATCAGCGCCACACCCTCCTCGTACGTCTCCACGCGCAGGACGCACAGGACCGGGCCGAAGATCTCGTCCTGGTAGGCCTTGGCGGTGGTGGGCACCTTGTCGAGGAGCGAGATGCCGATCCAGTGGCCGTCCTCGAAGCCCTCGACCGTGTAGCCCGTGCCGTCCAGGACGACCTCGGCACCCTCGGCGGCGGCGCCGGAGACGTACGAGGCCACCTTGTCGCGGTGGACGGCCGTGATCAGCGGGCCCATCTCGGAGGTGGGGTCGTTGCCGGGGCCGATCTTGATCTTCTCGGCGCGCTCGCGGATCTTCTCCACCAGCTCGTCGCCGATCGCGCCCACCGCGACGACCGCGGAGATGGCCATGCAGCGCTCGCCCGCCGAGCCGTAGGCCGCGGAGACGGCGGCGTCGGCGGCCGCGTCCAGGTCGGCGTCCGGCAGGACCAGCATGTGGTTCTTGGCGCCGCCCAGCGCCTGGACGCGCTTGTGGTTGGCGGAGGCGGTGGTGTGGATGTAGCGGGCGATCGGGGTCGAGCCGACGAAGGAGACCGCCTTGACGTCCGGGTGCTCCAGGAGCCGGTCCACGGCCACCTTGTCGCCGTGCACGACGTTGAAGACGCCGTCGGGCAGCCCGGCCTCGGCCAGCAGCTCGGCGAGCTTGATCGAGGCGGACGGGTCCTTCTCGGACGGCTTGAGGACGAAGGTGTTGCCGGTCGCGATGGCGATCGGGAACATCCACATCGGGACCATCGCCGGGAAGTTGAACGGCGTGATGCCCGCGACGACGCCGAGGGGCTGGCGGATCGAGGAGACGTCGACGCGGCTGGCGACCTGCGTGGACAGCTCGCCCTTCAGCTGCACGTTGATGCCGCACGCCAGGTCGACGATCTCCAGACCGCGGGCGACCTCGCCGAGGGCGTCGCTGTGCACCTTGCCGTGCTCGGCCGTGATCAGCTCGGCGATCGCGTCCCGGTTCGCGTCCAGCAGGGCGCGGAAGCGGAACAGGATCTCCGTGCGCTTGGCCAGCGAGGACTGGCCCCAGGTCGCGAAGGCGTCCTTGGCGGCGGCGACCGCGGCGTCGACCTCGTCGACCGACGCGAACGCGACCTTCGTGGTGACAGCGCCGGTGGCCGGGTCGGTGACCGGCCCGTAGTTGCCCGACGTGCCGTCGACGGACTTGCCGCCGATCCAGTGGTTGACGATCTTCGTCATGACCGGTTACTCCTTCACAGATGGCGGCGTCGGGTCGAGACGTGCCGTTCGTAGAGCTCACGTGCCTTGACCGCGGACGATCGGGTCGCGGTCTCGGCCACAGGTACATCCCACCAGGCCTGCGCGGGAGGCGGGCCCGACACAGTGTCGGCCGTTTCGGTCTCCACGTAGACACATGTGGGAGTGTCGGCGGCCCGCGCCTCGGCGAGCGCCGTGCGCAGGTCCCGGACAGTCTTCGCGCGCAGGACGCGCATGCCGAGGCTGGCCGCGTTGGCGGCCAGGTCGACGGGGAGCGGGGCACCCGTGAAGGTGCCGTCGTCCGAGGTGAAGCGGTACGCGGTGCCGAACCGCTCGCCGCCCACCGACTCGGAGAGCCCGCCGATGGAGGCGTAGCCGTGGTTCTGCACCAGCAGCACCTTGACGGCTATGCCCTCCTGCACGGCGGTGACGATCTCGGTCGGCATCATCAGATACGTGCCGTCGCCGACCAGCGCCCACACGTTCCGCTCCGGCGCCGCCAGTTTCACCCCGATGGCGGCCGGTATCTCGTAGCCCATGCACGAGTAGCCGTACTCCACGTGGTACTGGTCCCGCGACCGCGCCCGCCACATCCGGTGCAGGTCGCCGGGGAGCGAGCCCGCCGCGTTGATCAGGACGTCCGTCTCGTCGACGAGCGCGTCCAGGGCGCCGAGGACCTGCGGCTGGGTCGGCCGGATGTCGGGCTCGTCGGCCTCGTAGCAGGCGTCGACGCGCTGCTCCCAGCGCTCCTTGTCCTCGGTGTACTCGGTGACGTACGAGTCGGCGGTCCGGTGGCCGTCCAGGGCCCGGCGCAGTTGCGCGAGACCGCTGCGGGCGTCGGCGACCAGGGGCAGGCCGGCCAGCTTGTGGCCGTCATAGGGGGCGATGTTGAGGTTGAGGAAGCGGACGTCCGGGTTCTCGAAGAGGGTGCCGGAGGCCGTGGTGAAGTCGGTGTAGCGGGTGCCGACGCCGATCACCAGGTCGGCGGTGCGGGCGAGTTCGTCGGCGGTGGCGGTGCCGGTGTGGCCGACGCCGCCGACGTCCTGCGGGTGGTCCCAGCGGAGCGAACCCTTGCCGGCCTGGGTCGAG
The DNA here is from genome assembly GCF_055565975.1 of Streptomyces sp. NPDC028289. Taxonomy (NCBI): domain Bacteria; kingdom Bacillati; phylum Actinomycetota; class Actinomycetes; order Kitasatosporales; family Streptomycetaceae; genus Streptomyces; species Streptomyces sp. NPDC028289. Next base: position 1,396,186 of record NZ_JBVHTI010000001.1, read on the forward strand.
GCGACCGGGATGCGGGTGGCCTCGGCGAACTCGGTGAGGACGGCCTCGGCGCGGCTGTGGTGGACCCCGCCGCCCGCGATGACCAGGGGCCTGCGCGCGTTCCTGATCGCCGTCACGGCCGCGGCGAGTTCGGCGGGGTCGGCGCCCGGCCGCCGTATGGTCCACACCCGCTCGGCGAAGAACTCCTCCGGCCAGTCGTACGCCTCGGCCTGCACGTCCTGGGGGAGGGCGAGGGTGACGGCGCCGGTCTCGACGGGGTCGGTGAGGACCCGCAGGGCGGCGAGGGCGGAGGGGATCAGCTGTTCGGGGCGGTTGATCCGGTCGAAGAACTTCGAGACGGGGCGGAGGGTGTCGTTGACGGACACGTCGGCCGCGTGCGGGACCTCGAGCTGCTGGAGGACCGGGTCGGCGGGGCGGGTGGCGAAGACGTCGCCGGGGAGGAGCAGGACCGGGAGGTGGTTGACGGTGGCGAGGGCGGCGCCGGTGACCAGGTTGGTGGCGCCCGGCCCGATGGACGTCGTCACGGCGTGGGTGGAGAGACGGTTCGATTGACGCGCGTAGCCGACCGCCGCGTGCACCATGGCCTGCTCGTTACGGCCCTGGTGGTACGGCATCTCGTCCAGGTGCTCGAGGAGCGCCTGGCCGAGGCCGGCCACGTTTCCGTGGCCGAAGATGCCCCAGGTGGCGCCGATCAGGCGGCGGCGCTCGCCGTCCCGCTCGGTGAACTGGACGGCGAGGAAGCGGACAAGCGCTTGCGCGACGGTCAACCGAATCGTCATCGGTAACCCTCCGTATGGTCCGGGTGGAAGCAGATCCGCCACTCCCGCGTCGCACCGGGCCCCGCCATGACGTTCAGGTAGTACATGTCGTGGCCGGGCTGCGCGATCGACGGGCCGTGCCATCCGTCGGGAACGAGCACGGCGTCGCCGGAGCGGACCTCGGCGAGGACGTCCGTACCGCCCTCACGGGAGGGGAATACGCGCTGATACCCGAAACCGTTCGGTCCGTCGATCTCGAAGTAGTAGATCTCCTCCAGCTCCGACTCCTCGCCGGGCCGGTGCTCGTCGTGCTTGTGCGGCGGGTACGAGGACCAGTTGCCGCCGGGGGTGATCACCTCGACGGCGATGAGCTTGTCGCAGTCGAAGGCGGACGCGGAGGCGAAGTTGCGCACCCGGCGGGCGCTGGTGCCGCTGCCGCGGTCTTCGACGGGGACCTCCGGCGCGGGGCCGTAGCGGGCGGGGAGTCGTCGCTCGCACTTCGCTCCTGCCAGGGCGAAGCGGCCTCCCGCGCCGGAGGCGATCTGGACCTGGGCGTCCCGGGGCACGTACGCGAAGTCGGAGACTCCGCTGAACACGCTCTCCCGGCCCAGGATCTGGAACTCGTTTCCCTCTGTTCGCACCGTACAACCGCCCTGCAGCGGAAGCACGATCCACTCGCTGTCCCCGGTGGTGAACAAATGCGTTCCCCCCGGGGTCAGTTCGACGATCCTCAGGCTGCTGTGCGCCCAACCGGCCCGCTTGGGGTCGATGTCGAGCGTGTACTGGGCGTTCGCGGTCGACCCCTTGGTGAGGTGCAGCTCGCCGGTCGTCATCTTCTCGCCCTCACAGGAGTCCGACAGCGGTGTCCACGGCGGCGGTCACGTCGCCGTCCGCCGGGTACAGCAGCGAGCGGCCGACCACCAGGCCGCGCACGGTGGGGAGTTGCAGGGCGCTGCGCCACTTCTCGTACGCGCCGTCCTGGTCGTCACCGACTTCGCCGCCCAGCAGCACCGCGGGGAGCGTGGACGTCTCCATGACCTGGGCCATGTCGTCGGGGTTGTCGGTGACCGGGACCTTCAGCCAGGTGTAGGCCGAACTCCCGCCGAGACCCGAGGCGATGGCGATGGACTTGGTGACCGCCTCCGCGGACAGGTCGTTCTTCACCTTGCCCTCCGGGGTGCGGCGGCTGATGAACGGCTCGACGAAGACCGGCAGCCGGCGCGCGGCCATGTCGTCGATGGCGCGGGCCGTGGACTCCAGGGTGGTGAGGGAGCCCGGGTCGTCGTAGTCGATGCGCAGGAGCAGCTTGCCGGCGTCGAACCCGAGGCGCTGTATGTCCTCGGCGCGGTGGCCGGTGAAGCGGTCGTCGAGCTCGAAGGAGGCGCCCTGCAGTCCGCCCCGGTTCATCGAGCCCATGACGACCTTGCCGTCGAGGGCACCGAGCAGGAGCAGGTCGTCCAGGATGTCGGCGGTGGCGAGGACGCCGTCGACGCCGGGGCGGGACAGCGCCAGGCAGAGCCGTTCCAGCAGTTCGGCCCGGTTGGCCATGGCGAGCTTGTCGCCGCCCACGCCGAGGGCGCCCCGGGCCGGGTGGTCGGCGGCGACGATCATCAGCTTGCCGTCCTCGTTGAGGAGCGGACGGCGGACGCGGCGGGTGGCCGCCTCGGCGATCGCCTCGGGGTGGTGGGTGCGGGTGTGGACGAGCGCGGAGACGTCCACCTTCACCTGGCTCGCGGGGGCGCCGGCTCCGCCGTCGTGGTGCGCGCCCGCGACACGGCCGGCCCTCACAGCACCGCTCCGGCGGTGAGCGCGGCGTCGATCTCTTCGGGGGTCGGCATCGCGGAGGAGCACTCCAGGCGGGAGGCGACGATGGCACCGGCCGCGTTGGCGTGCCGCATGATCTTCTCCAGGTCCCAGCCTTCGAGCAGGCCGTGGCAGAGGGAGCCGCCGAAGGCGTCGCCGGCGCCGAGGCCGTTCAGCACGTTCACGGGCAGGGGCGGGACCTCGGCCCGGTCGCCGTCGCGGCTGACGGCGAGGACGCCCTTGGGGCCCTGCTTGACCACGGCGATCTCGACTCCGGCGTCGAGGAGTGCCTGGGCGGCGGCCTGCGGCTCGCGCACGCCGGTCGCGACCTCCACCTCGTCGAGGTTGCCGACGGCGACGGTGGTGTGCCGGAGCGCCTCGGCGTAGAACGGCCGGGCGGCGTCCGGGTCCTTCCAGAACATCGGGCGCCAGTCGAGGTCGAAGACGGTCGTGCCCGCCTTGGCCCGGTGGGCGAGGGCCGCGAGGGTCGCCGTGCGGCTGGGCTCCTCGCTCAGGCCGGTGCCGGTGATCCAGAAGATGTGGGCGTCGCGGACGGCGTCGAGGTCCAGCTCGTGGGCGTCGATCTCCAGGTCCGGGGCCTTGGGCTGCCGGTAGAAGTACAGCGGGAAGTCGTCCGGCGGGAAGATCTCGCAGAACGTGACCGGGGTGTTCAGGCCGGGGACCGGGGTGACCCAGCGGTCGTCCACGCCGAAGCCCTGGAGGGCCTCGTGCAGGTAGGCGCCGAAGGCGTCGTCACCGGTGCGGGTGATGACGGCGGTGCGGCGGCCGAGGCGGGCGGCCGCCACGGCCACGTTCGTCGCCGACCCGCCGAGGAACTTGCCGAAGGACGACACCTGGGCGAGCGGGACTCCGGTCTGGAGCGGATAGAGATCCACCCCGATCCGCCCCATGGTGATCAGGTCGTACGCCATCGGCTTCCCTTCGTCATGGCTCTCCCGTGGTTTGTAGTCCGGGAGGGGAGGTCGTGTCAATGGTTTGTCCGGACATTCTGACGAGAGAGAGGGGGGCGACGGCGCCTACGGGGGTGGACGGAGTGATGGGTGTGCGGGTGCGGGTCGGGGGTGGCCGGCCGCGCAGTTCCTCCCCCAACCTTCGGCCGGGGGCACCCCCAGCGCCCCTGCGGGGCGCTTCACGGGGCGCGCCGATGTCAACGCGCCCCGCCGATGAACCCGCGCGCTTCTGTGCCCCGGCTGTGTCACAAACTCCCCCGCTGTGTCACACATGTCGCGCATACGCGGGCTCTCGGTCACACCCGTCCCACAGCCGCTTGCGCACAGTCACTCTCCGTCGTTCACCGGGCGCAGGCTTTGTGATCGCCAGCGCAGCGCCCGGCTCCCCCGACGACCGCCTCCGGTCGCCCCCGCGGTGCGCGCAGGGAGGTGCACCTCATGACCGACCGAAGGCTCTGGTCCTACAAGGAGATCGCGGCGCACATCCGGGTGCAGCCGGACACCGTCCGCTCCTACCGCAAGCACGGGCTGCTCCCCCCGCCCGACCATGTCGAGGGCGGCAAGCCCTACTGGTACGCCGACACGGTCCGAGCCTGGGTCGCCTCCCGGCCGCGGAACCGGGGGCGCAGAGACTTCTGAGCCCGGTCGCGGGATGCCCCGCCTCCAGAGGGCGGGGCGCGGCCGCGTCAGGCCCAGGGCTCGATGACCGTCACCCCCGCCGCCGGTGCCCGGTCCATCGCCGCCAGGGCTGCCGGGGCCGCGTCCAGGGTGATCGTCGAAGTGACCAGGAGGTCGGGGCGGAGAGTGCCGGCGCGGACCAGTTCGAGCATGGCGGGGTAGGTGTGGGCCGCCATGCCATGGCTGCCGAGCAGCTCCAACTCCAGGGCGATCGCACGGGCCAGCGGCACGGGGGTGTTGCCGTCCGGGGACGGCAGCAGGCCCACCTGGACGTGCCGGCCGCGACGGCGCAGGGAGTTGACCGAGGCGGCCGAGGTGGCGGGCGAGCCGAGGGCGTCCAGGGAGAGGTGGGCGCCGCCGGAGGTCAGGTCACGGACCGCCGCCGCGGGGTCCGCGGTGGCCGCCGCGTTCACGCCGTGGACCGCGCCGAACTTCCTTGCCAGGTCCAGGGCTTGGGGCGACACGTCGACCGCCGCCACCCGCGCCCCCGAAGCCGCCGCGATCATCACCGCCGACAGGCCCACGCCCCCGCAGCCGTACACCGCCACCCACTCCCCCGCCGCGACCCTGCCCTGCTGCACCACCGCACGGAAGGCGGTGGCGAAGCGGCAGCCCAGGGAGGCGGCGGTGGCGTACGACATGCCGTCCGGGATCGCCACCAGGTTCACGTCGGCGTGGTCCAGCGCCACGTACTGGGCGAAGGAGCCCCAGTGCGTGAAGCCGGGCTGGGTCTGGCGTTCGCAGACCTGCTGGTCGCCGGCCGCGCAGGACGGGCAGGTGCCACAGGCGCAGACGAAGGGGACGGTGACCCGGTCGCCGGGGTGCCAGGCGGTCACCCCGGGGCCGACCTCCTCGACGACCCCGGCCAGTTCGTGGCCGGGGACGTGCGGGAGGGTGATGTCCGGGTCGTGCCCCTTCCAGCCGTGCCAGTCGCTTCGGCAGAGGCCGGTGGCCTCCACGCGCACGACCACTCCGTGGGGGGCCGGGTGGGGGTCGGGGACGTCCCGTACCTCGGCGGGGGTGGCGTAGTGATCGAAGACGACGGCTCGCATCGCGCGTGCTCCTTTCGGGGGCTGCGCGCAGGCTAAGCGCCGTGGGGGTCCTGTTGCAGCGCCAGTTCCGGCTCGTCGTGACTGGTCGCGCCCACGCGGCGGCAGCCGCATATCGAATTCAGCCCCGCGCCCCTTAGGGGCGCCTCCGGCGCCTGCTGCTCGCCCTCGCTCAGGCCGAACCGGTCGTGGAAGCGGCGCAGGGGGGCCGGGGCCCACCAGGTTGCCTTGCCCGTCAGGCGCATGATGGCCGGGACCAGGAGGCTGCGGACGACCATCGCGTCCATCAGGACCGCCAGGGCGATGCCCAGGCCGAGCATCTTGGTGTTGGTGACCCGGGAGGTGCCGATCGCCACCATCACCACCGCCAGGATGATCGCCGCCGCGGTGATCAGGCCTCCGGTGCGCTGCAGGCCGAGGCGGACCGCCCGCTCGTGGTCGCCGGTCCTGTCGTACTCCTCCTTGATGCGGGAGAGCAGAAACACTCCGTAGTCCATCGAGAGGCCGAAGGCCACGCAGAACATCAGGACCGGGAGCGTGGTCTCGATCGAGCCGGGGCTGGTGAAGCCCAGCAGGTTCGAGAGGTGGCCGTCCTGGAAGACCCAGACCACCGCGCCGAACATCGCCGTGAGGCTGAGCGCGTTGAGCAGGACCGCCTGTAGGGGGATCAGGACGCTGCCGGTGAGGAGGAAGACCAGCAGCAGGGTGACGATCGCTATGATCGCCGCCGCCCAGGGCAGGCGCTCTGCGATGGCGTGCTTGGAGTCGACCAGGACCGCCGCCGTGCCCGTCACCTTCGTGTCGAAGGGGGTGTGCAGCGCGCGCAGTTCGCGTACCAGGCGCTGGGCGCCGTCGTCCACCGACTCGCCCTTCGGCTGCACCGTGAAGTACGCCGCGTCGCCCTTGACCAGGGGGCCGGCCACCCCGGCCACCTCCGGCAGGGCCGCCACCCGCTGCTTGTACGCCGTGTACTGCGCCTGGCTCGCCCCGCCCTCGGCCAGGACTTCGAGGTCGCCGCCGGGGTTGCCCGGGAAGCCGTCCCGGATGTGCTGCTGGACGACGTGGGACTCGGCGCCGGCCGGGAGCTGGCGGTCGTCGGCGGTGCCGAACTTCACGCCCAGGAACGGCAGTCCGAGCACGATCAGGAAGGCCGTGGTGGCGATGGCGAAGAGCGGGGCGCGGCGCATCACCAGGGTGGCGGTACGGGCCCAGGCCGTGCCCTCGGCGCCCGAGGGCCGGGCTTCCCGGCCCCTGCGGAAGAGCCGGCGCAGGTCCAGCGCGTTGACCCGGTCGCCCAGCAGGATCAGCGCCGCCGGGAGCAGGATCAGGGCCGCAGCCGCGGCCAGCAGGACCACCGCCATGCCGGCGTAGGCGAACGAGCGGAGGAAGTACTGGGGGAAGACGAGCATCGCCGCCAGGGAGACGGCCACCGTCAGGGCCGAGAACAGCACGGTGCGGCCCGCGGTGCGCAGTGTCGTGCCGACCGCCGTCAGCGGGTCGGCGCCCGTGGCCAGTTCCTCGCGGAAGCGACGGACGATGAAGAGGGCGTAGTCGATGGCCAGGCCGAGGCCGAGGGCCGTGGTCAGGTTCATCGCGAAGACCGAGACGTCCGTGAAGGACGTGATGCCGCGCAGGACCGCGTTCGTGCCGAGGATGGCGACGATGCCGATGCCCAGCGGGAGCAGGGCCGCGATCGCGCTGCCGAAGACCATCACCAGCAGGACCAGGGTGACGGGCAGGGCGATCAGCTCGGCGCGGGCCAGGTCCTCCTTGATGATCGTCTGCATGTCGCTGCGGACCGCCACCATCCCGCCGACCTTGACCGTCACCGGTCCGTGCGCACCCCGGTAGTGCGGGGCGATGCGGTCCAGGGTGTCGGCCGCCGCCTTCTCGTCACCGGTGATGCGGGCCGCGATCAGGGCCTCGTGGCCGTCCTTTGCGCGCAGGGACGGCGACTTGGTCTGCCAGTACGAGCCGACGCCTATGACGTCCTTCTCGCCGGACAGCCGGGTGGCGAGGGCCTTCGCCTCGGCCGCCACGGCCGGGCTGTCCACCGAGCCGCCCCGTGCGTCCACCAGGAGGAGCAGGTTGGGCTGGGAGTCCGGGAACTCGCGCTCCAGCGCCTTCGTCGCGTATGTCGACTCGGCGGCCGGGTCCTCCCAGCCGCCGCTGCCCAGCCGGTCGGCGACCCCGCTGCCGGCCAGCACGGCGAGCGCGGTGATCACCAGGGCGAGCAGCAGCGAGAGCCGGGGTCGGGCGGTCACGAACCTTGTCCAGCCACCCGGGCGGGCCCCGCTCCCGGCCTCCGAGGGCTTGTTGACTTCGGTCATCCTGCGGTGTCCCCTTCACCGTGACCACTGCCTGCCGGTACGCATCCGCTGCGTGCACAGGGCAGCATGGGTCGGCCATTGCCTTTTAGACTGGCAAACACGAGCTGACGCTCGCGTTCCAACAGAATGCGAGCGACCGCTCGTGTTTGTCAATCGCGTTCGGAGAGCTGGGGATAACGCGTGCCCGACAAGCCCGACATGCCAGAGCAGCCCGGCGGCACGACCCCGGGCAAGGAGCAGCCGCGCCGGCGGCAGGCCCGCGGCGAGCGGCGCATCCAGCAGCTGCTCGAAGCCGCCGCCTCGGTCTTCTGCACCACGGGCTACACGGCCGCCAGCACCAACGCCATCGCCCGCGAGGCCGGCGTCTCCCCCGGCACGCTCTACCAGTTCTTCCCGAACAAGGAAGCGATCGCGATCGAGCTCGGCGACCGGCTGATGCACGAGCTGCGGGACACCTACGGCGAGGCGCTCGCGCCGATCGACCCCGGCACCTCGCTGACCGACGCGGTCGGCGCCACCGTGGACCGACTCACCGCCTTCAACACCGATCACCCCGTGTTCTTCGCGCTGATGCACGGCCCCGACGTGCCCGGCGGGATCACCGAGGCCCACGACGTGCTGCACACCAACCTGCTCGGCCGCATCGAGGGGCTGCTCGCCTCACTCCTGCCGCCGGACGCCGACAAGGCCCACATCACGCGCACGGCGCATGTCAGCCTCGGCATCTACAAGGCGGGGCTGGAGCTGGTGCTCAGCCACGAGGGCGCCGAGCGCCAGGCCTACGTCCAGGAGATCAAGGACGTCCTCACCCGCTACCTGGAACCCCTGGTCGGCGACCGGCTCGGCCACCCCGCCGGCTGACCCGCCGACCGCCCCGTCGGGCACCCCACGGCACGCTCCCACCACCGCACAGCACCGGACCGCCACCCCCTCGAACCCCCCAGACTGCGACGCGCGGCACATATGCCTAAAGTGCGGGTAAATCGCACCGATCTCGCACCGGTCTCGCGCCGATCCCGAGCCGACGAGCGCCACCCGCACCCGCAGGAGCACAAGGGGGACCCGCCGTGACCCACTCTCCGCCGCCCGGCCGCCCGCAGGCCCGGATCCCCGGTCCGCAGCAGCCGCCACCGCCGTACCCCCGTATCGGCGCCGGCCTGTGGAAGCGCTGCCTCGGCGGAGGGTTCGCCCTGTGGGCGCTGACCGCGGTGGTCACGTACGCGACGAGGAACACCACCCTGCTGCCGACCCTGATCCTGCTCGGCAGCTTTCTCGTCCCGGTCGTGTTCGTGCTGTGGGCGTACGAGCGGCACGGCCGCGACCTCGGGGTCAGCGCGATCCTCGGCTGTTTCCTCACCGGCGGCACGCTCGGGGTGCTGGGCGCCTCGGTGATGGAGTCCTACCTCGTCCGCCCCTCGTGGGGGATGTTCGTCTGCGTCGGCCTGATCGAGGAGGCGGTGAAGCTCGGCGCGCTGGTGTTCGCGCTGCGCCGGCTGCCCGGGATCCGGGGCATGCGGGCCGGGCTGGTGCTCGGCGCCGCCGTCGGCTTCGGCTTCGCGGCCCTGGAGAGCGCCGGGTACGCGTTCAACGCGGCCGTCTCCACCGAGGGCATCGACCTGCGCGCCCTGATCGAGACGGAGATCCTGCGCGGAGTACTGGCCCCCTTCGGGCACGGCCTGTGGACGGCGGTCGCCGGCGGCGTCCTGCTCTCCTTCCGCCGCCCGAACGGCCGCTTCCGCGTCACCGCCCCGGTCGTCTCCGCCTGCCTCGGGGTCGCGCTGCTGCACGCCCTGTGGGACTCCACGCACGGGATCGCGGTCTGGCTGGTGGCCCACCTGGCGGACCCCGGGCCGGCCCGGCAGCTGTTCGCCGAGGGGTACATCCCACGCCCCAGCGCGGCACAGGAGCACCTCTTCGCGGTGTTCTCCGTCGGCCTGCTGGTACTCGTCTCGCTGCTCGGCGTCGCCTGGGTGCTCTCCCTGGCACGCCGCGACACCCCTTGGAGAAATACCCCCTAGGGGTATAGTGTGACGACAGTGGGGTTCTCTCGTGGGCCCCATCGGCCCCACACGCCTCGACGAGGAGAACGACATGACCGCCCAGACCGACACCCCGGGCTCCGTGACCGCCGTCTACAAGGTGACCGGCATGAGCTGCGGACACTGTGAGGGTTCCGTCTCCACCGAGATCTCCGGGCTGCCCGGCGTCAGCTCGGTGACGGCCGTCGCGGCCAGCGGCGAGGTCACGGTCGTCTCCGCGGCCCCGCTCGACGAGGAGGCGGTCCGCGCCGCCGTCGACGAGGCGGGCTTCGAGCTCGTCGGCCGCGTCTGAGAGCCCGAACGGCAAGCACCCCCAGCAGTACGAGCAGCACGTACGACGGAAACGTATCTCTCCGCCGGGCCGTGCCGACCAGCTGATACTGGCTCCGCGCGGTCCGGTCCGTTGTCTGGAGTCCGGACATGACGACCAGCACCACCACCAGCACCGCACAGACACCGATAGCCCCGCCGCGCCCGGCCGGCGAGTCCGAGGTCGAGCTGCTCATCGGCGGCATGACCTGCGCCTCCTGCGCCGCCCGCGTCGAGAAGAAGCTCAACCGCATGGACGGCGTCACCGCCACCGTGAACTACGCGACCGAGAAGGCGAAGGTCACATACCCCCAGGGGGTTCAGGTCGCCGACCTGATCGCCACGGTCGTGAAGACGGGGTACACCGCCGAGGAACCCGCACCCCCGGAGCCCGAACAGGAGCAGGAGGCCGAGGCCGAGCGGGATCCCGAGCTAGCCGCCCTGCGCCGGCGCCTCCTGGTCTGCGCCCTGCTCGCCGCCCCGGTGGTGCTGCTCGCGATGGTCCCGGCGCTGCAGTTCGACAACTGGCAGTGGCTGTCGCTGACCCTCGCGGCCCCGGTCGTCGTCTGGGGCGGCCTGCAGTTCCACCGCGCCGCCTGGACCAACGCCCGGCACGGCGCCGCCACCATGGACACCCTGGTCTCGGTGGGCACACTGGCCGCGTTCGGCTGGTCGCTGTGGGCGCTGTTCTTCGGCGACGCGGGCATGCCGGGCATGCACGACGAGTTCCGGTTCACCGTCTCCCGGATGGACAGCGCGTCCACGATCTACCTGGAGGTCGCCTCCGGGGTCGTCGCGCTGATCCTGCTCGGCCGCTACCTGGAGGCACGCTCCAAGCGGCGCGCGGGCGCGGCCCTGCGGGCGCTGATGGAGCTGGGCGCCAGGGACGTGGCGGTGCTGCGGGACGGGCGTGAGGTACGGGTCCCGGTGGCGTCGCTGGCGGTCGGCGACCGGTTCGTCGTACGGCCCGGGGAGAAGGTCGCCACCGACGGGACCGTGGTCGAGGGGGCGTCCGCGGTGGACGCGTCGATGCTGACCGGCGAGTCCGTGCCGGTGGACGTGACCGTCGGCGACGCCGTCACGGGCGCGACCGTCAACGCGGGCGGGCGGCTGGTCGTCGCGGCGACCCGGGTCGGCGCCGACACGCAGCTCGCGCGGATGGCGCGGCTGGTGGAGGACGCGCAGAACGGCAAGGCCGAGGTGCAGCGGCTCGCCGACCGGATCTCCGCCGTCTTCGTCCCGGCCGTCATCCTGATCGCGCTCGGCACCTTCGGGGTCTGGCTGGGCGTCACCGGGGACACGGCCGCCGCGTTCACGGCCGCCGTCGCCGTCCTGATCATCGCCTGCCCGTGCGCCCTGGGCCTGGCCACGCCGACCGCGCTGATGGTCGGCACCGGGCGGGGTGCGCAGCTCGGCATCCTCATCAAGGGCCCGGAGGTCCTGGAGTCCACGCGCCGGGTCGACACCGTCGTCCTCGACAAGACCGGGACGGTGACCACCGGGCGCATGAGCCTCCAGGCGGTGTACGTCGCCGAGGACGGCGGGGAGGACGCGGACGAGGTGCTGCGGCTCGCGGGCGCCCTCGAACACGCCTCCGAGCATCCGGTCGCCAGGGCGATCGCCGCGGGGGCGGCCGAGCAGGTGGGGACGCTGCCCGCGGTCGAGCACTTCGAGAACGTCCCCGGGCGGGGCGTACGTGGGCGCGTGGACGGCCGCGAGGTGGCCGTGGGGCGCCTCTTCGACGCCGTACCGGAGGAGTTGACCCTGGCCCGCTCCCGGGCCGAGCAGGAGGGCCGTACGGCGGTCCTGGTCGGCTGGGACGGGCGGGCGCGGGGTGTCCTCGCCGTCGCCGACGCGGTCAAGGAGACCAGCGCCGAGGCGGTCCGTGAGCTGCGCGCGCTCGGGCTGACGCCGGTGCTGCTGACCGGGGACAACCGGGCGGTGGCCGAATCGGTCGCGCAGGCGGTCGGGATCACCGAGGTCGTCGCCGAGGTGCTGCCCGAGGACAAGGTGGACGTCGTACGACGGCTGCAGCGCGAGGGGCGGACGGTCGCCATGGTCGGCGACGGCGTCAACGACGCGGCGGCGCTGGCCACCGCCGATCTGGGGCTGGCGATGGGCACCGGGACGGACGCGGCGATCGAGGCCGGAGACCTGACCCTGGTGCGCGGGGACCTGCGGGTGGCGGCGGACGCGATCCGGCTGTCCCGGCGGACCCTCGCCACCATCAAGGGCAACCTCGTGTGGGCCTTCGGCTACAACGTGGCCGCGCTCCCACTGGCCGCCGCCGGCCTCCTCAACCCCATGATCGCGGGGGCCGCGATGGCCTTCTCGTCGGTGTTCGTGGTGACCAACAGCCTGCGGCTGCGCACCTTCCGCTGAAGTTACCGGCGGTTCGACACGGTGGATGTCGGAGTCCCCCTAGAGTCCAACGCGCACCTCACATAAGCTCTTCACAAGGCTCGCGCATCATCCTTACGCTTGAGCTCCGATCAACATATCGGGGCTCTTGCGCATCTATCGGACAGATGCAAGAGACGCAGATCACAGTGATGTGAACGTAACCATCGAAGGGGTTCGAAGGTCTAAGTTGGCGATGTCAGAGATGCGTCTTGGGGGGCGCTGACCTGGCATCTGGGGATGTCTTGGGGGACTTCCTCAGAGATGCGTTGCCGGGGCACGTACGACGGGAAGCTTTGAGCGGCCCTCCCGTGCCGTACGGGTCCCGGCAGATCGCACCGCATCACTGGATGCAGTACGGCGAGTTCTGCTCGTTGTGCTCAAAGCAGCGATTCAGGCGCTGCCGTACCGAGCGCCCGGCCGGATCCCGTGGGGGGAATCCGCACCGGGACACGGGAAGGCGCCCTGGTCGCCGGCCCGTGGGGGGACCGGCGCTCCAGGGCGCCTTCTGCTACGCCCGTATGCCCGCTAGCGCGTTCAGCGCTCCTCGACCGGCACGAAGTCGCGCTCGACGACGCCCGTGTAGATCTGGCGCGGGCGGCCGATGCGGGAGCCCGGCTCCTTGATCATTTCCTGCCACTGGGCGATCCAGCCGGGCAGCCGGCCGAGGGCGAACAGGACCGTGAACATCTCGGTCGGGAAGCCCATGGCGCGGTAGATCAGGCCGGTGTAGAAGTCCACGTTCGGGTAGAGGTTGCGCGAGACGAAGTAGTCGTCGGAGAGCGCGTGCTCCTCCAGCTTCAGCGCGATGTCCAGCAGCTCGTCGGACTTGCCGAGGGCCGAGAGGACGTCGTGCGCCGCGGACTTGATGATCTTGGCGCGCGGATCGAAGGACTTGTACACCCGGTGGCCGAAGCCCATCAGGCGGACGCCGTCCTCCTTGTTCTTCACCTTGGTGATGAAGGAGTCGACGTCGCCGCCGTTGGCCTGGATGCCCTCCAGCATCTGCAGCACGGACTGGTTGGCGCCACCGTGCAGCGGGCCCCACAGCGCGGAGATACCGGCGGAGATCGACGCGAACATGTTCGCCTGCGACGAGCCGACCAGACGGACCGTCGACGTCGAACAGTTCTGCTCGTGGTCCGCGTGCAGGATCAGCAGCTTGTCCAGGGCCGAGACCACGACCGGGTCCAGCTCGTAGTCCTGCGCCGGCACCGAGAACGTCATGCGCAGGAAGTTCTCCACGTAGGAGAGGTCGTTGCGCGGGTAGACGAACGGGTGGCCGACCGACTTCTTGTACGCGTACGCGGCGATCGTCGGAAGCTTGGCGAGCAGGCGGATGGTGGAGAGGTCGCGCTGCTTCGCGTCGAACGGGTTGTGGCTGTCCTGGTAGAACGTGGACAGCGCCGAGACCACCGACGACAGCATGGCCATCGGGTGGGCGTCACGCGGGAAGCCGCGGTAGAAGTTCTTGACGTCCTCGTGCAGCAGCGTGTGCCGCGTGATCTCGTTCTTGAACGTGGTGAGCTCGTCCACGGTCGGCAGCTCACCGTTGATCAGCAGGTAGGCCACCTCCAGGAAGGTGGAGCGCTCCGCCAGCTGCTCGATCGGGTAGCCGCGGTAGCGGAGGATGCCCGCCTCGCCGTCGAGGTAGGTGATGGCGGATTTATAGGCAGCGGTGTTGCCGTAGCCGCTGTCCAGGGTCACGAGACCGGTCTGGGCGCGGAGCTTCCCGATGTCGAAGCCCTTGTCGCCGACGGTGCTGTCGACCACCGGGTAGGTGTACTCGCCGTCGCCGTACCGCAGTACTACAGAGTTGTCGCTCACGTCTTCCCTCACCGACGTAGTGCCTCATCTTCGAGGTGCCCTGACTGTCTCTACCATCCCCCATTTGGCTCAGGAGAGTGCACTCGGGGTCGACCGTTGGGCCCGTTGGCGGCACTCAGTGCCGCCAACCTGCTCATCCTGCCCCCTTGTCTCCCCATCTGGAAGGGCTCTGTGACCTTCACGACTCATTTGATCGATCATTTTTCCGGAGATCGCTCCGCCCGAGCCGGAAGTCCAGTGCCGTACAGCGCCGACCTGCCGACACCGTGCGTACCGCCTGGCCGATCGCCTTGCGCGAACCGACGAGGACGACCAGCTTCCTGGCCCGGGTGACCGCCGTGTAGAGCAGGTTGCGCTGCAGCATCATCCACGCTCCCGTGGTGACCGGGATCACCACCGCGGGATATTCACTCCCCTGTGAACGGTGAATGGTCACCGCATAGGCATGGGCCAGTTCGTCCAGTTCGTCGAATTCGTACGGCACCTCCTCGTCCTCGTCGGTCAGCACCGTGAGGCGCTGGTCGACCGGGTCGAGCGAGGTGACCACGCCCACGGTGCCGTTGAAGACGCCGTTCTCGCCCTTCTCGTAGTTGTTGCGGATCTGGGTGACCTTGTCGCCGACCCGGAACACCCGTCCGCCGAACCGCTTTTCGGGCAGCTCGGGGCGGGCCGGGGTGATCACCTGCTGCAGCAGGCCGTTGAGCACGCCGGCGCCGGCCGGTCCGCGGTGCATGGGTGCGAGCACCTGTACGTCCCGCCGCGGGTCGAGCCCGAACTTGGCCGGAATGCGCCGGGCGGCGACGTCCACGGCGAGCTTGCCCGCCTCCTCCGTCTCGTCCTCCACGAAGAGGAAGAAGTCCTTCATGCCGTCGGTGACGGGGTGCTGCCCCGCGTTGATCCGGTGCGCGTTGGTCACCACCCCGGACTGCTGGGCCTGCCGGAAGACCCGGGTGAGCCGGACGGCGGGGATCGGGCTGCCGTCGGCGAGCAGGTCCCGCAGCACCTCCCCCGCCCCGACGCTGGGCAACTGGTCCACATCCCCCACGAAGAGGAGATGCGCCCCCGGCGGCACGGCCTTGACCAGCTTGTTGGCGAGGAGCAGATCGAGCATCGACGCCTCGTCCACCACCACCAGGTCGGCGTCCAGCGGCCGGTCCCGGTCGTAGGCCGCGTCCCCGCCCGGCTTCAGCTCCAGCAGCCGGTGCACGGTCGACGCCTCGGCGCCGGTCAGCTCGGCGAGCCGCTTGGCCGCCCGGCCGGTGGGCGCGGCGAGCACCACCTTCGCCTTCTTCGCCCGCGCCAGCTCCACGATCGAGCGCACGGTGAACGACTTGCCGCAGCCGGGGCCGCCCGTGAGCACCGCGACCTTCTCCGTCAACGCCAGCCTGACGGCGGCCTCCTGCTCGGGGGCGAGCTCGACGCCGGTACGGTCCTTCAGCCAGGCGAGCGCCTTGTCCCAGGCGACGTCCTTGAACGACGGCATCCGGTCCTCGTCGGTGCGGAGCAGGCGCAGGAGCTGGGAGGCGAGGGCGACTTCGGCCCGGTGGAAGGGGACGAGGTAGACGGCGGTGACGGGTTCGGCGTCCGAGGCCGGGCCGGGGAGCTTCTCCCGTACGACGCCCGGGTCCTCCCCGTCCTCGGGCGGCGCGGCCAACTCGCCGAGACAGTCGATGACGAGGCCGGTGTCGACCTGGAGGAGTTTCACGGCGTCCGCGATGAGCCGCTCCTCGGGCAGGTAGCAGTGCCCCTGGTCGGCGGACTGGGACAGCGCGTACTGCAGCCCGGCCTTGACCCGCTCCGGACTGTCGTGCGGAATCCCCACCGACTGGGCGATCTTGTCGGCGGTCAGGAACCCGATGCCCCACACGTCGGCCGCGAGCCGGTACGGCTGGTTCTTCACGACGGAGATCGACGCGTCCCCGTACTTCTTGTAGATCCGCACGGCGATCGACGTCGACACCTCGACGGTCTGGAGGAAGAGCATGACCTCCTTGATCGCCTTCTGCTCCTCCCAGGCGTCGGCGATCTTCTTCGTCCGCTTCGGCCCCAGTCCCGGCACCTCGACGAGCCGCTTCGGCTCCTCCTCGATGATCCGGAGGGTGTCCACCCCGAAGTGCTGGGTGATCCGGTCGGCGAACACCGGCCCGATCCCCTTGACGAGCCCCGACCCCAGATAGCGCCGTATCCCCTGCACCGTGGCCGGCAGCACGGTCGTGTAGTTCTCGACGGTGAACTGCTTGCCGTACTGGGGATGCGAGCCCCAGCGGCCCTCCATCCGCAGCGACTCCCCCACCTGGGCACCGAGCAGCGCGCCGACGACCGTGAGGAGATCACCGGCGCCTCTGCCGGTGTCGACGCGGGCGACCGTGTACCCGTTCTCCTCGTTCGCGTACGTGATCCGTTCGAGCACGCCTTCGACGGTGGCGAGCCGCCGTTCGCCGGTGGGGGTCCCCGTCTGCTGAGCCATGATCCGACGGTACTGGTGCGGACTGACAGCCAGGGGAGGGGTGTGGATTTCAGGGCGCCGAGAAGACGCAACCCCGGCGGCGGCGCCAGGCGTCATGATGCCTGGAGGTGCGCCATGCGAGGGTTCCGACCGGGCGAGACCGCCGTCCGGCGTGACGTGTTCCGCCGGAAGGTGTGGAGCGTCCACGCGCTCCAGGTCGTCGAGGACGGCGCCGGGGCACTTGTCGTGGGCTGCCGGCCCGGCGCGGCCGTGCTGGCCCCGACCACCTGGATCGAGTGGCTGCTGACCGGGGACGAAGCGGCCAGGACCAGGGCCCTGCCCGACCTGGCCGACGGCGGCTGGCAGCTCGGCCGCTGGTCGTGGCGCGACACGGCACATCTGCAATGGGTCCCGCCGGACACCTGGTTCAGCGTGAACGCGTTCTACGACGTCTCGGACGGCCATCGGCTGACGAACTGGTACGTCAACTTCCAGCGGCCGATGCGCCGCACAGCCCTCGGCTTCGACACCTTCGACCTCCTCCTGGATCTGGTGGTGGCACCTGATCTGTCCCGGTGGGACTGGAAGGACGAGGACGAGTACGCCCACGGCCGCCGGCTCGGCGTGGTGAGCGAGGCGGATCACCGGGCGGTCGAGCAGGCCCGCGGGCAGGCGGTGGCCATGATCGAGGAGCGTCGTGGGCCGTTCGCCAGGGAGGCGAACTGGCAGACCTGGCGCCCCGATCCCGACCAGCCGGCAGCGTCCCTGCCTGCCGACGTCCTGACGTTCGGCCTCGACCGGGCCTTATGATCACTCCGCCCCAGCGCCCGTCACGGCGGCGCACCCCTCCGAGACAGGCCGAAGACGATGACGAGCGCTGCCCGCACAACACCTCGGTTTCTCGCCCGCGCCGCGCAGGCGCTGACAGCTGTGGCGGCCGTGGCGGACGTTTTCCGCGCGGTGGCCCTCCGGGACCACTACCTGCACCCCACGGACGCGTCCCTGAACAGGTCCGGCTTCATCTCCATGGTCTTCGTGTATCTGATGATCCTCGCGACCGTGCTGTTCCTCGTGTGGCTCGCCCGGTCCCGGCGCAACGCCCAGGAGCTGTCCCCGCAGGCCGCGATCCCCAGTCCGGGCTGGACGATCGGCGCTTGGTTCATACCGGTGGTCAACCTGTTCGTCCCGCGCCGCTTGGTGCTCGACATCGGGCGCGCCGGCTCCGCGTCCTGGGAGAAGCGGGAGACGACGCTGGTGAACCTGTGGTGGGCCGCATGGGTCGCGCACGCGCTGGTGCTCGTGGTGGCAAGCCGGGTGGCCCCCGGCTCGATGGCCTGCCTCGTGGTGACGGAGGCGCTCATGCTCGCGGCGGCCGTGCTGGCGGGGCTGGTCATCGAGCGGGTCACCGCGCTGCAGGGCGCGGCGTCTACCGTCCGGGCGAGCCCGCAGCCTTGATCCCCCCGACGAAGGCAGCGAAGGCTCCCGCCGGGAAGGTGAGGGTGGCTCTGGTGGGGGCTTTGGAGTCGCGGACGGCTGTGTGGGTGGAGGTGGTGGCTATCTCCACGCAGTCGTTGCCGTCACCTTCGCCTGAGTACGACGACTTCCGCCAGGTATCCATGGGGTGCCTCACAGCTCTTTCGTCAGCTTGTGGATGAAGTCCCGCGACCGTTCGGGGGCAAGTGATACAGCCTCAACCCTACGGAAGCGCGTTCGATAGACGCTGAGCTGAGCCTCGGAATCGATGAAGAGTGAGCCATGGGGCGCATCACGCACCACTGTGTCCAGCTTCGGCACCGGACCGCCCACGTAGGTCATGCTGCTTGAGGCTGTGGCGAACCCATCCAGGTCGAAGGGGATGACCCGCACGGTGATGTGATCGGTTTCCGAGAGTTCAACGAGCTTCGTCAACTGCACTCGGGCACCCGCACGGTCACCGACCCTGATACGCAGAGCCGACTCGTGCACCACCAGCCTGTACGGGATGGTGAGCTGCTGTCGCCGGATGCGGTGGCGGACCCTCAGCTCCCGTTCTTCAGAGGTGAGTTCGGGAATCCTGGCCGAGAAGACACTGCGCGCGTACTCCTCCGTCTGCATCAGGCCAGGCACGTACAGGATGGCCACCTCGTGCCGGAAGGAGCTGTGGTGATCCAACTCGGAGAGATCGAGGAACGAGTTGGGCAGCCGCTCACGGTACTCCTCCCACCAGCCCCTGGTCCGGTCAGTGGCCATCCCCACCAAGGCATCGACGAACTCCTCGTCCGTGCACATGTAGTGGGCCGCTAGCCGACGGAGCCGTTTCTCGCTCACGCCCGTGAGGCCCGACTCGATCTGGCTGATCTGCGCGGAGCTCACCCCAAGAAGCGCCGCCGCCTCACGGGCCGTAAGGCCTGCCGCGTCACGAAGCCTGCGCAGCTCGACCGCCAGACGCATCTGACGTGCCGTCGGCTGCTGCCTCAATGCCATCGCACGCACCTCCAACCCGCCCCTGAACGCGACTCGTTCGAGGGTCAGATTACGCGACCGGCATGCGAAACTTAAAAATCTAGGTCTACTGTCAGTGACGCACTGCTCACGCAGCGGAAGTGCACCGCCCCGTCCTGCCACGGCGGCCGCGGCAACGCCACCCTGCGTGACGCTCCCCCACCACCACCGGAGTTGATGACGCATGCCCGAAGCCTGGGAGTACACGCTCACCATCCCCAACGACCTACGCGCGGTCACCGTCAGCCGGCACACCATCAGACTCGTCCTCACGGCGCACGAACTCGGCCACTTCCTCGACGTCGCCGAACTCCTCGCGACCGAGTTGGTCTCCAACGCCGTACGGCACACGAAAGGCCCCGCCGCCCTGCGTGTCCGCTGGTCGCCGCCCGGCACCCTCCGGATCGGCGCGTGGGACGCGGACCCCGAACCGCCCGAGCCGCCGGTGCCGTTGGAGCGGCTCGGGGAGGTGGAGGAGGGGCGGGGGCTGGCGCTGGTGCGGGCCTGTTCGGATCTGTGGGGCTGGCAGCCGCTGTCGAGGTTCGGTAATCGGGGGAAGTACGTGTGGTGCGAGCTGGCCGCCGCATAGGCGTACGAGGGCCCGGCTCCCATAGGGTCACCGGCATGTCTGTACGTCTCCGTATGCGTCAAGCGCTGCCCGAAGCGATGCGGGCCCGTGACAAGGTCGCGGTGAGCGCTCTGCGCGCGACACTCGCCGCTCTGGACAACGCCGAGGCGGTGCCCGTGGACGAGACGAAGCTGCGTGGCCTGGCCCTGGAGGCGTCGCCGGTCGGGGCCGGTGCCACCGAAGCGGTGCGGCGGGAGCTGAGCGAGCACGATGTGGTGGGTGTCGTGCGTGCCGAGGCCGCCGAACGGCTGGCGGCCGCAGCGCAGTTGCCCTCGCCCGCGCACGCCGACCGGGCCGAGAGGCTCCGCGCGGAGGCCGCCGTGCTGCTGCGCTTCGTCGACGGGAGCGAACGGGACTACTGAGCGCTCGCGGAGGGACGGACGACGATTTCGTTGACGTCGACCTGCGAGGGCTGGTTGACGGCGTAGGCGATGGCGTCCGCGATGGCCGAGGCCGGGAGAGCCACGGCGCGGTACGCCTTCATGGCCTCGCGGGCGGCGGGATCGGAGATCGTGTCGGCGAGTTCGGACTCGGTCACACCCGGGGAGACGAGGGTGACCCGGATGTCACCGGCGGACTCCTGTCGTAGGCCTTCGGAGATCGCGCGGACCGCGAACTTGGTGGCGCAGTAGACGGCGGCGGTCGGAGAAACCTCGTAGGCGCCGACGGAGGCGATGTTCACGAAGTGGCCACTGCCCTGGGCACGCATCACGGGCAGGGCGGCGGCGATGCCGTGCAGGACGCCTCGCAGGTTGACGTCGATCATCCGGTCCCACTCGTCGGTCTTCAGCGCCGCCAGCGGCGAGAGGGGCATGACACCGGCGTTGTTGACGACCACGTCCACGCGGCCGTAGCGCTCGCGGGCGGCGGAGACGAAGGCCCGGACGTCGGCGGCGTCCGTGACGTCCAGTCGCTGGAAGGCCGCGGTGCCGCCCGCGGCGGTGATCTCCTTGACCAGTGTTTCGAGACGGTCGGTGCGCCGCGCTCCGAGAAGCAGGCGGTGACCGTCGGCGGCGAGCCGGCGGGCGGTCGCCTCGCCGATCCCGCTGCTCGCTCCGGTGACCGCCACGATCTTGGCTGTGTCTGTCGTTGTCATGCGGCCGAGTCTGGGCAGGCCGGAGGCGGCCGGCCAGGGCGGGTGTTGGCGGGGGGGGGGGGGCCCCCCCCCCACCCCCCCCCCCCCCCCCCCCCGGGGGGGCGCCCCCCCCCCCCCCGGGGGGATAAGAGCCGCC
>NZ_JBVHTI010000001.1:1417146-1587295 GCF_055565975.1 Streptomyces sp. NPDC028289
CCACTTTTTGGGTTGTGTTGGTTTTGGGGGGGGGCCGGGGGGGGGCCGGGGGGGGGGGGGGGGCCGGGGGGGGGTTGGGGGGGGGGGGGGCCCCCCCCCCAAACACCCGCAGCGGCCGCCTAGCCTGAGGGCATGACCGACCACCACCTGGGAGATTTCCTGCGCGCACGCAGGGCGGACCTGCGGCCGCAGGACGTCGGCATGGCGAGCCACGGCGTGCGCAGGGTCGCCGGACTGCGCCGCGAGGAGGTCGCCGTCCTGGCCGGGGTGAACGTGGACTATTACACCCGCCTGGAACAGGGCCGCGAACGCCACCCCTCGGCCCCCGTCCTCGACGCGCTCGGCCGGGCCCTGAGGCTGGACGCCGACGCCCACGCACACCTGCACCGGCTGGCCGGGACGGTCCCGGACAGCCGGTTCGGCCACACCACCGACCGGGTCGGTCCCGCCCTTCGCCAGCTGATGGACGGCTGTCCCGGCGCCCCCGCGTTCGTCCTCAACCGGTCCTTGGACATCCTGGCCGCAAACGCGCCGGCCGAGGCCCTGCACTCACCGTTCGGACCGGCGGACAACCTGGCCCGCATGGTCTTCCTCGACCCGGCGGGGCGGCAGTTCTACACCCGGTGGAGCGACACGGCGCAGACCACCGTGGGGCACCTGCGCCAGGCGGCCGGCCTCGACCCGGACAACCCGCGCCTGCGGGAACTCGTCCACCTCCTCACCGGGCAGAGCACGGAATTCACCCGTCTCTGGGACACCCACGCCGTGCGCGGCAAGGCCCTGGACGCCAAACACCTGCTCCACCCCGACGTCGGTCCCCTGACCCTCACCTACCAGGCCTTCGACGTACGCGACGCTCCGGGCCAGCAACTCGTCGTCTACCAGGCGGAACCCGGCAGCCCCAGCGCCCAGGCGCTCGCCCTGCTCGGCTCGCTGCACGCGACCCGGAACCAGGACGCCAGGTAGCCCCGGAGGGCCGACGGGCCCCCGCTCCCGCCCGCACCGGATTTTCGGATGCGGGGTACCGCGCGGGCCCCCTAGGCTGCGCCTGCGGGAAGGGCAGGGGGACGTATCGGCCGTCAGCGGATCGGAGATGCCCGGGACATGACCAGTCAGCTGTACGCGATCTGCTTCAACGCCACCCGGCCGTCGGACCTGGCGCGGTTCTGGTCCGGAGTCCTGGGCTGGGAGTCCGCCGACGGTCCGGACGACGGCGTGGCGATCCGGCCCCCCGACGCCGCCGGGTTCCGCATCCGTTTCCTGCCGGGCCAGGAGCCGAAGACCGGTCAGAACCGGGCGCACTTCGACCTGACGAGCGCCTCCCCGGAGGAGCAGCGGCAGACGGTGGCAAGGGCGCTGGCGCTCGGCGGGAAACACATCGACGTGGGGCAGCTCCCGGAAGAGGAGCATGTCGTGCTCGCCGATCCGGACGGCAACGAGTTCTGCGTCATCGAGGCCGGCAACACGTTCCTCGCCGACACCGGCTTCATCGGAGCGCTGGCCTGCGACGGTACGCAGGAGGTCGGTTACTTCTGGAGCGAGGCGCTGCGGTGGCCGCTGGTGTGGGACCAGGACCAGGAGACCGCGATCCAGTCGCCCGACGGCGGTACGAAGATCACGTGGGGTGGTCCGCCCGTGGCGCCGAAGACGGGTCCGAACAGGCTGTACTTCGAGCTGGCGATTCCCGCCGGCGCCGACGGGGAGGCTGAGGTCGGCCGCCTGGTCTCGCTGGGCGCGAAGCGCACCGACACCGGTGTCGGTGTCGGTGTCCTGATGCTCGACCCCGACGGCAACGAGTTCCGGGTGCGGAGCAGCCGGTAGCGGAGGCACTCGGGCTGCCGGCCGCGCGTAGGTGAGCCGAGCGTAAAACCCCGGCCGTTCCGGTGGCGGGAAATCGCCGATACGGTGATGGTGGGCGGCGGGGAACTTTTTCGCGCGCAGGGAGAGCTGCAGATGCCCGAAATCACCACTCCGTACGCGACCGGCACCCCGTGCTGGGTCGATCTGATGGCGCAGGACCAGCAGGCCGCGCTGGACTTCTACCGTGACCTGTTCGGCTGGCAGGGCGAGGTCGGCGGGGCCGACTTCGGCGGGTACGCGGTCTGCACGCTGCAGGGGAAGCCGGTGGCCGGCATCGGGACGGCCATGGCGCCCGAGGGGCAGCCGGAGCCGCCGACCGTCTGGACCACCTACCTGGCCAGCACCGACGCACAGGCCACCCAGGACACGATCGTCTCGGTGGGCGGCACGCTGATCGCCCCGGTGATGGACGTCGGTGACATCGGCCGGATGCTGATCGCCGCCGATCCGCAGGGCGCGGTGTTCGGGGTGTGGCAGCCGGGCGACTTCCACGGCGCGGGGATCGTCAACGAGCCGGGCGCGCTGATCTGGAACGAGCTGAACACCAGCGACGTACCCGGCGCCACCGGCTTCTACGGCGAGTCCTTCGGGATCGAGATCCAGCCGATGGAGGGCGCCGGCGGGAACTACTGGTCGCTGAACGTCGGCGGCCGCGGCGTCGGCGGCGCCGCCCAGCTGGGCGACGACCGCCCGGGCGTCCCGCCGCACTGGCTCACCTACTTCGCGGTCGACGACGTCGACTCCACCGTGGACGCCCTGGTCAAGCGCAACGGGACGGTGTTCCAACCGCCGTTCGAGATGATGGCCGGCCGCATGGCCGTGGTCGCCGACCCGCAGGGCGCCACCTTCGCGGTGTTCAAGCCGAAGCCCATGTGAGCTGCCGACGGCAGAGCAACACCTTGCCGAAAGCGCCAGAACCCGACCCTCTTCCGATTTCCGGACCGCCCGGGATACCCCTGAGGTGACCGGCGGTACGGGAACGGAAGGGGACGGGGACATGGGGACCGGGCAGGCCGAGCACGGCTGGCGGGTGGACGGGCGCTGCACGAACTGCGACGTGGCGAGGCAGCTCGCCCCGGGGCTCGTCGGGGAGGTGGCGGGACGCTCGGCCGTGCTGCGCCAGCCGCGCGACGCGGCGGAGGCGGAGCGGTTGCACGCGGCGGCGCACGCCTGCCCCACCCGGTCCGTCCGGCCTCCGGGCGGGCGGCTGGACCCGGCCCGGGACCCGTTCCCGATGCCGCTGGACGGCGTCGGCTCCGACACCGGCAGCGTGCTGCTGTGCGGGCACAACTCCCCGCACACCGCCGGCGCCAACTCCTACCTCCTGCGCCGCCCCCACGGCACGTCGATGATGATCGACACGCCACGCTGGAGCCCGGCGCTCGCCGCCCGCTACGAGGCTCGGGGACCCGTCACCGACGTACTCCTCACCCACCGCGACCACGCCGCGCACGGCCGCCGGTACGCCGACCGGTTCGGCGCCCGGCTCTGGATCCACGAGGGCGACCTCGACGCCGCCCCGGACGCCGACCGGGTGCTGCGCGGCACCGAACCGGCCGAGATCGCCGACGGCGTCATCGCCCTCCCCTTCCCCGGGCACACCCGGGGCAGCGTGCTCTACCTCGCCGACGAGCGGTACTGCTTCAGCGGCGACAGCTTCTACTGGTCGCGTACGACGGCGGACGTCGAGGTGGTCGACAGCGTCACCTGGTACTCGGTCCGGGAACTGGCCGCCTCGCTGACCCGGGCCGCCGCCGAAGGGCTGCGCTTCGAGTGGCTGCTGCCGGGCCACGGCGACCGCTGTCATCTCCCCCAGGAGGAAATGGCTGCGCGGCTGCGGCACTTGGCGGCCCGCACTCGCGAACTCCATCCCCGTCCGGTGGACTTCACCGCGGTGCGCTGGTGAGTCTCCCCCCTCGCCCCGGCAACCTGCCCGTCGCGTCCGGTCCCGTTCCCCGTCCCGCGGCGGTAGGACATGGCTTCACCGGGGCTACCGCGATGGGGCATCCGCTTCGTGGTTCAGTGCCCCGACGTCCTACGGTCCTCTCTGGCCCGGCTTCGCCAGAAGGCGAGCATCTGTCGGGTGGCGAGAGTGTGCGGATGCTCGGGGCCGAGCACCCGTTCCTTGTGCTCCAGCAGTGCAGCGAGGTCGGCTGCCGCTGCGGTGACGTCCCCTGCCCTCCCTCGCCACTGGGCGAGGTTCCCTCGGGTGATGAGCGTGTCAGGATGGTCTTCACCCAGCACTCGCACCTGGTCGGGCAACAGTTCGAGGAGGCCGGCAACGGCCTGGTCGGCGTCTCCCGCCCCGCCCCGCCAGAACGCGAGGTATCCGCGAGTGGTGAGGGTGTCGGGGTGAGCGGGGCCGAGGACGCGCAACTGGTCCGGCAGCAGTCCGGCAAGGCCGGCCACGGCACCGGAGGCGTCTCCCGCCCGGCCCCGCCATCGCGCGAGGTTGTGACGAGTGGTGAGCGTGTCGGGATGATCAGAGCCGAGGACACGCAACTGGTCCGGCAGCAGTCCGGCAAGGCCGGCCACGGCACCGGAGGCGTCTCCCGCCTCGCCCCGCCATCGCGCGAGGTTGTGACGAGTGGTGAGCGTGTCGGGATGATCCTCGCCCAGCTTCCGCGCCATGTGCTGCAACACTTCGGCGATGGCGGCAGCGGCTCCGGCCGCATCCCCCGCCTCACCCTGCCAATGGGCGAGGTTGCTCCGGGTGGCCAGCGTGTCGGGGTGGTCGAGCCCGAGACGGCAGGTGGTCGTACCGGCGAGGTACCGATAGTGGTCGCGGGCGGCGGCAACCTGGCCGGCTTGGCCGAGGCTGGTGCCCGTGCGGTACAGCACTGCATGGGCGTTGGGTCGGTACAGGGCGTCCTCGGCGTTCTTGACGAGGGCAGCGGTGTTGGCGCGGAGGGCCTGGGCGAGGTCGGTGTCGCGTTCGACCTTGGGCCAGGTGGAGACGAGGGCGTCGGCGGCGGTGTGGGCGATCTGGTCGTGCTGGACAGGGGTGAGGGTGTCGCGGGTGGCACGCTGGACGAGCTGGTGGACGCGAACCGTCTGATACGGGGTGTCGGGGGTGTGGTCGACAAGACTGAGCCGGTGCAGCGCGCGCAGGGCGTGCACTGCTTCCTCGGCAGAGACCGGGCCCGATTGCTGGACCGGGTCCCGGCCGGTGCAGGGACGGTGGGCGGCGAGGTGGCCCAGGGCGGGTCCGCTGGTCAGGACGGCCTGGGGAATGCCGTTGGCATCGAGGAGTGCGGTCAGCTGAAGCATGGGGCGGGACAGGCCGATCGGGCGCAGGGTGTCGGCGCGGTCGACGGACAGCGACCAGGCGGCGGCAAGAGGTATGGCCTGGCCATCCGGAAGAACGTCGGGGGCGACGGAGGCGAGGGAGGTGGCGCGGTCGGCCAGTAGGCCACGGTAGGTGGTCACGGTGTCGCCGGAGTCGACGAGGTAGGCGGCGGCCTGGGCGAGAGCCAGAGGCAGACGGCCGAGATCCTCTGCCAGGGCAGCCAACTCGTCGGTGGATTCGCCATGACCGTGTCCGGCCAGGGACGTAGTGAGGTAGGCGAGGGCTTCGCCCGCGGTGAACAGACCGACTTCGATGGGGTGACGGCCGGCCGTGGCAAAGGCGGCGTCCCGGCGGCGGGTGGTGACCAGGGTCCGGCCGTTGGGATTGGCCGGCGGCCACAGATCGCGCAGGTCGGCGGGGTCGGTGACGTCGTCAAGGACGATCAGCCACCGACACGGTTCCGCTGTGGCCTTGGGGGTGAGCCAGGCCAGGAAGGAGCGCGCGGCCTTCTCCGGGTCGTTGGGATCGGCCCGGCACAGTTCGACCCCGGCCTGGGCGTAGCCGGCCACGACGGGAGAACGATCGCTCCCGGTGATCCACACCAGGACGTCCAGGCCACCGACTGCGCTGGCGTCGTTCCAGGCGGCGCGGGCGTAGTCAGCGGCGAGTTGGGTCTTGCCGACCCC
Source organism: Streptomyces sp. NPDC028289 (assembly GCF_055565975.1). Classification (NCBI taxonomy): domain Bacteria; kingdom Bacillati; phylum Actinomycetota; class Actinomycetes; order Kitasatosporales; family Streptomycetaceae; genus Streptomyces; species Streptomyces sp. NPDC028289. The sequence goes on from NZ_JBVHTI010000001.1 coordinate 1,422,982, forward strand.
GCCCATGCCGGTCAGCATCTGGGTCAGTACGGCGGTGCCGCCGCCGTCGACCGTCGCGCGCAGCCGGTCCGCCGCGGACCGGTGCTGGAAGAACTGCGCCGCAGGCGGGATGACACCGACCTGGTGCGGCCAGGGGGCCGGTTCCTGGGGTGGGCGCGGCTGCAGGGTCAGCGTGCCGACGTAGCCGCTGATGGCGGTTCCGCCGTTGGTGGCGATTGCGTTCCCTGTGTGGGACAGACGCACCGGGGCGCGGGGATCGTGGCCGCTCCCCGGGACCGGGCCGGAGTAGCCGCTCACCGCTGTGCCCCCGGACACGGCCATGGCGTTCCCGCTGCCGGTCACCTCGATGTCTGCGTCGGCGGCGTCGGAGATGTGCCGCCGCCTGTCCGGCCGCGTCATGTGACCTTCTTTCTCGTGCCCCTTGATGGCCCGACCGAGGCCGGCTCCGGTCACGTGTAGTCGATGCCGCTGGTGGCGCTGCTCCCCTCGCCGGTACCGACGGCGTTCCCGGTGTCCACTGCCCTCGCCGACCCACTGCCTCGCCCCTGCGGACGCCTGACTCCCGTAACGGCCCTGCCCCTGCCGGTAGCGCGCGCCACCCCGGTCCTTACGGCCGTGTCCTCTGTGCGGTTTTGCGGGTGCTGGAAGAGTGCCCAGACCAAGGCCACGATGCCAACGGCACCCTGGACGGAGGCCCCGACCAGCTGGCCGGCATCCGGGCTGTCCAGCAGCCAGACCAGCGGCGTGGAGGCAGTCCCCACGGCACCCAGCACGACGACCGAGATCTTCCGCCCCTGCGTCATGACGGCCTCCGCTCCTCGCCTCTGACGTACCGCCAGGTTGCCTGACGGGCCGCTGATTCACACCGCCTGCCAGCATTTCGTATGAAGTGAGAAACGCGCCTCGCGTCACCATGGTTGCGGGGATCTCGCGCCGCCTGAGCGACGTCGCCTTCGGTGCAGTGCCCGGTTGCGCCACTCGTCGAACCTGGCAGCCTCTCGGTTGCCGTCGACGGTGACGGAACCGAAGTGGTCGAGCGCCGAGCCACGACCGTACGCCGCGCTCGACCGCCGTACGGCACAGCCAGCCCCCGGCGGAGCCGCCACCGACAGGTCACGGTGGCGCGACCCGCACGGGGCGATCAGCCCTCGCCGTCGCCGCCCCCGGGCCGTCGGCGGCGCACGAGGTCTCGGGTGTAGGTCAGCAGGAACGCCAGACAGGCAACGGCGATCAGGACCGCCCAGGCGGCGGAGAGCCCGCCGCCTGTGATCACGGCCGCTTCCAGCACGGCGACGAACAGCAACAGCGCGCCGTCGCGGATCTCCGTCCGGGTCATGCCCGGAATTCCACAGGTCAGACCGCGAGTGAGCCAGGCCCGACAGTTCCCCCTTCGGTCACGATTGGATTTCGGCCATCTCCGGGCACTTGCCCGATCGGCATGTAATCGATTCCAATCCTCGGTACACGCAGTCGTGTAATCGATTCCACGAGGAGGTGGAGCAGCGATGGCGAGCATCAAGGACGTCGCCGCCGAGGCGGGGGTTTCCGTCGCCACGGTGTCCCGGGTCCTGAACGACCATCCGTCGGTCAGCGACGACGCGCGTACCCGCGTTCTGGCCGCCGTCCAGGCGCTGGGCTACCGCCCGAACGCCGTCGCCCGCTCCCTGCGCACCGACCAGACCCGCACCCTCGGCCTGGTCATCAGCGACGTGATGAACCCCTACTTCACCGAGCTGGCCCGCTCGGTCGAGGAGGCGGCCCGCGCCCTCGGCTACAGCGTCATCATCGGCAACGCCGACGAGCGGCCGGAGCTGCAGGACCACCACGTACGGACGCTGCTCGACCGGCGGATAGACGGGCTGCTCGTCTCCCCCACCGACGGCGGCTCGCCGCTGATGCTGGAGGCGGCGCGGGCCGGGACGCCCATGGTCTTCGTCGACCGGTGGATCCCCGGCGTCGACGTGCCCGTGGTGCGGGCGGACGGGCGGGGCGCGATCCGTGACCTCGTCGCGCACCTGTGCGGGCTCGGGCACCGGCGGGTCGCGATCATCGCCGGGCCAGCGGCCACCACCACCGGCAGCGAGCGCGTCCAGGCCTTCCGGGAGGCGCTCGCCGAGCACGGTCTCCCCCTCCCCGACGCCTACATCGGCCAGGGCGACTTCCAGGCCGAGAGCGGGCGGCGGGTCACCGAGGGGTTCCTCGACCTGCCCGAGCCGCCCGAGGCCGTGTTCGCCGCGGACAACCTGATGGCGCTGGGCGCGCTGGACGCGGTGCGGGCGCGGGGGCTGCGGGTGCCATGTGACATAGCACTGGCGGCCTTCGACGACATCCCGTGGTTCGTGCACACCGACCCCCCCGTCACCGCCATCGCCCAGCCGACCCGCGAACTGGGCCGCGCCGCCGTGCGCGCGCTGATCGACCGCATCGAGGGACGGCCCCCGCAGTCCGTCACCCTCCCCGCCCGGCTCGTCGTCCGCCGCTCGTGCGGCGAGAACGCCGCCGACAACGCCGACGGCAACGCCGGCGGCAACGAGAACCAGACCCCTGTGCAAAGGAGCACGTCGTGAGCAACCCGGACGAGTTGCTGCGCATCGAGGGCATACGGAAGTCCTTCCCCGGCGTGGTCGCGCTCGACGGCGTCGACTTCGACCTGCGCCGGGGCGAGGTGCACGTACTCCTCGGTGAGAACGGCGCGGGCAAGAGCACCCTCATCAAGATGCTCTCCGGCGCCTACACCCCCGACGCCGGGCGGATCCTGGCCGGCGGCGAGGAGGTGCGCATCCATGGTGCGCAGGACTCCGAGCGGCTCGGGATCGCCACCATCTACCAGGAGTTCAACCTGGTACCCGACCTCACGGTCGCGGAGAACATCTTCCTGGGCCGGCAGCCGCGCCGCTTCGGGATGATCGACCGGAAGCGGATGGAGGCCGACGCCGAGGTCCTGCTGAAGCGGGTCGGCGTGAACGTGTCGCCACGCGCGCGTGTCCGTGAACTCGGGATCGCCCGCCTCCAGATGGTCGAGATCGCCAAGGCACTCAGCCTGGACGCGCGCGTGCTCATCATGGACGAGCCGACCGCCGTGCTCACCTCGGAGGAGGTGGAGAAGCTCTTCGCGATCGTGCGGCAGCTGCGCGCGGACGGGGTCGGGATCGTCTTCATCACGCATCACCTGGAGGAGATCGCCGCCCTGGGCGACCGGGTCACCGTCATCCGCGACGGGAAGAGCGTCGGCCAGGTGCCCGCCACCACGCCCGAGGACGAGCTCGTCCGGCTCATGGTCGGGCGCTCCATCGAGCAGCAGTACCCGAGGGAGCGGGGCGAGGCCGGGGCGGCGCTGCTGTCCGTGGAGGGGCTGACCCGGGACGGCGTCTTCCACGACGTGAGCTTCGAGGTGCACGCCGGGGAGGTCGTCGGGATCGCGGGGCTCGTGGGTGCGGGCCGCACCGAGGTGGTCCGGGCCGTGTTCGGGGCCGATCCGTACGACAAGGGGGCCGTGAAGGTCTCCGGTACGGCGCTCCGGCGGTACGACGTCAACGCGGCCATGTCCGCCGGGATCGGCCTCGTCCCGGAGGACCGCAAGGGGCAGGGGCTGGTGCTGGACGCCTCCGTCGAGGAGAACCTCGGGCTGGTGACGCTGCGGAAGGCGACCCGGGCCGGGATCGTCGACCTCAGGGGGCAGCATGCCGCCGCCGAGCGGATCGCCGGGCAGCTGGGCGTGCGGATGGCCGGGCTCGGGCAGCACGTGCGGACGCTCTCCGGCGGCAACCAGCAGAAGGTCGTCATCGGCAAGTGGCTGCTCGCCGACACCAAGGTGCTGATCCTCGACGAGCCGACGCGCGGCATCGACGTCGGCGCCAAGGTCGAGATCTACCAGCTGATCAACGAACTCACGGCCGCCGGGGCCGCCGTGCTGATGATCTCCAGCGATCTGCCGGAGGTCCTCGGGATGAGCGACCGGGTGCTGGTGATGGCCCAGGGGCGGATCGCGGGCGAGCTCTCCGCCGGCGAGGCCACCCAGGACGCCGTCATGTCCCTCGCCGTGAGCGCCCCCACGAGCACCCCCGCCACCCCCACCACAACCGACAAGGAGGCCGGACGTGGCCACTGACACGCTCAAGAACCAGAACGCGGGCGCCGGTGGCGTCTCCGGCGTGCGCCGGCTGCTCCTCGACAACGGCGCGCTCACCGCGCTGATCGTTCTCGTCATCGCCATGTCGGCGCTGTCCGGGGACTTCCTCACCACCGACAACCTGCTCAACGTCGGCGTCCAGGCGGCCGTGACGGCCATCCTGGCGTTCGGTGCGACCTTCGTGATCGTCGCGGCCGGCATCGACCTGTCGGTCGGCTCGGTGGCGGCCCTGTCGGCCACGGTGCTGGCGTGGAGCGCCACGTCGCACGGGGTGCCGGTGTTCCTGGCCGTCGTCCTCGCCGTAGCCACCGGCATCGCGGCCGGTCTCGTCAACGGTTTCCTCATCGCGTACGGCAAGCTGCCGCCGTTCATCGCGACGCTCGCGATGCTGTCGGTGGGGCGCGGTCTGGCGCTGGTGATCTCCGGGGGCTCCCCCATCGCCTTCCCCGACTCGGTCTCGCACCTCGGTGACACCCTCGGCGGCTGGCTGCCGGTGCCGGTGCTGGTCATGGTCCTCATGGGGCTGATCGCGGCCTTCGTCCTCGGCCGGACCTACATCGGGCGCTCGATGTACGCCATCGGCGGCAACGAGGAGGCCGCCCGGCTGTCCGGACTGCGGGTGAACAAGCAGAAGCTCGCCATCTACGCCCTGTCCGGGCTGTTCGCGGCCGTCGCCGGCATCGTGCTGGCCGCCCGGCTGTCCTCCGCGCAGCCGCAGGCCGCCAACGGCTACGAACTGGACGCCATCGCGGCCGTCGTGATCGGCGGTGCCTCGCTGGCCGGCGGCACCGGCAAGGCGTCCGGCACGCTGATCGGCGCGCTGATCCTCGCGGTGCTGCGCAACGGCCTCAACCTGCTCAACGTGTCCGCGTTCTGGCAGCAGGTCGTCATCGGCGTCGTCATCGCGCTGGCCGTCCTCCTGGACACCGTGCGCCGCAAGGCAGGGGCGACCCCGCTCGCCGCCGGCACCGGGGGCAACAAGGGCAGGCAGGCCGGGACGTACGCCCTGGCCGCGGTCGTCACCGTGGCCCTGGTGGCCGCGACCTCCCTCCTGCACACCGGCTCCTCCTCCGCCACCCCGAAGATCGGCCTGTCCCTGTCCACCCTCAACAACCCCTTCTTCGTGCAGATCCGGGCCGGTGCCCAGGCCGAGGCGCGGAAGCAGGGCGTGGACCTGACCGTCACCGACGCCCAGAACGACGCCTCTCAGCAGGCCAACCAGCTGCAGAACTTCACCAGTTCGGGCCTGGGCGCGATCATCGTCAACCCGGTCGACTCGGACGCGGCGAGCAACTCCGTGAAGGCCGCCGGCAAGGCGGACATCCCGGTGATCGCCGTCGACCGCGGCGTGAACAACGCGAAGACCGCGACGCTGGTCGCCTCCGACAACGTCGCCGGCGGCGAGCTGGCCGCGAAGACGATCGCGGAGAAGCTCGGCGGCCAGGGCAAGATCGTGATCCTGCAGGGCCAGGCCGGCACCTCCGCCGCCCGAGAGCGGGCGCAGGGCTTCGCCGACGGGCTCAAGGCCTACCCCGGTATCCAGGTGGTGGCCCAGCAGCCCGCCGACTTCGACCGCACCAAGGGCCTCGACGTGATGTCGAACCTGCTCCAGGCCCACCCGGACGTCCAGGGCGTCATCGCCGCCAACGACGAGATGGCCCTCGGCGCGATCAAGGCGCTGGGTTCAAAGGCCGGTTCGTCGGTCTCGGTGGTCGGCTTCGACGGCACCCCGGACGGCCTGACCGCCGTCAAGAACGGCACGCTGTACGCGTCGGTGGCCCAGCAGCCCAGCCAGCTCGGCAAGATCGCCGTGGACAACGCCCTCAAGGCCGTCAAGGACCAGAAGATCCCGTCGGCGATCAAGGTCCCGGTGAAGGTGGTCACGAAGGACAACGTGGCCGGTTTCACGGGCTGAGACACCAGGGAGGCGGCCGGGCGCTTGAATGGAGCCCCGGCCGCCTCGCCCCATCCGCAGAGGGAGTCATCTGATGTACGACTACGACCTCCTGGTCGTGGGATCGGCCAACGCCGACCTGGTGATCCGTGTCGAGCGGCGGCCGGGCGCGGGTGAGACCGTGCTCGGCGGCGATCTCGCCACGCATCCCGGCGGCAAGGGCGCCAACCAGGCGGTCGCGGCCGCCCGGCTCGGTGCCCGTACCGCCCTGCTGGCCCGGGTCGGCGACGACGCGCACGGCAGGCTGCTGCTCGACTCGCAGCGGGCGGCGGGCGTGGACACGGTGGGCGTGCTGGTGGGCGGGGCGCCGACGGGGGTCGCCCTCATCACCGTGGATCCTTCCGGCGACAACAGCATCGTCGTCTCCCCGGGCGCGAACGGCCGTCTGACGCCGACGGACGTGCAGGCCGCGGTCAGCCTCTTCCACGCCTCCCGGGTGGTCTCCACGCAGTTGGAGATCCCGCTGGAGACGGTGCTGGAGGTCGTACGGAACCTCGCCCCCGGCAGCCTTTTCGTCCTCAACCCCTCCCCGCCGCAGCCCCTCCCCGGTGAGGTCCTGGCGGCCTGCGACCCGCTGATCGTCAACGAGCACGAGGCGCGGGTGATCCTCGGCGAGGCGTGCGTGAGCGAGGAACCGGCCGACTGGGCGCGGCTCCTGCTCGCCAAGGGCCCGAAGTCGGTGGTGGTGACGCTGGGCGCGGAGGGTGCGCTGGTGGCCGACGGCGACGGGGTCGAGCACGTCTCCTCCGTGAAGGTGGACGCGGTGGACACGACCGGCGCCGGGGACGCCTTCACGGCGGCCCTCGCGGTACGGCTCGGGGCGGGCGAGTCGCTCGCCCGGGCGGCGGCGTACGCGGCCCGGGTCGGGGCGGCGGCGGTGACGAGGCGGGGTGCGCAGGAGTCGTACCCGACGGCGGCGGAGGTCGACGCGCTGAGCTGTGCCGTCCCGGGGGGCGCAGCATCCGACAGCGGCTCCGCCGCGGGCCGGACCCCCGGCCGGGGGCCGGACAGCGCGCCCGGGGCTGGCGGGCAAGGCGGGATGCTGTGAAGCGGGCGGGGATCCTCAACCGTCATCTCTCCGGAGCGCTCGCCGAGTTGGGGCACGGGCACGAGGTGCTGGTGTGCGACGCCGGGATGCCGATCCCGAAGGGGCCGCGGGTCGTGGACCTCGCCTTCCGGGCCGGGGTGCCGTCCTTCGCGGAGGTGCTGGAGGGGCTGCTGGCGGAGCTGGTCGTGGAGGGCGCGACGGCGGCCTCCGAGGTGCGCGAGGCCAATCCGGCCGCCGCCGCGCTGCTGGACGGGCACTTCGCCGACCTCGCCCTGGTCCCGCACGAGCGGCTGAAGGAGCTGTCGGCCCAGGCGCGGCTGGTCGTACGGACCGGGGAGGCCCGGCCGTACGCGAACGTGCTGCTGCGGTGCGGGGTGTTCTTCTAGGCCCGGCAGGGCCGGCAGGGGCGCTACGGCTGCGGGAACACCAGGGGCACGCCGTACCGCTTCTCCGCCGCCCGCAGGGCCGGGAGGAGCTTCTCGCGCAGGGTGCGGACCTCGGCGGCGTGGTCCGCGAGGAAGCGGGTGCGCAGGCTCAGCCGGGCGGGGTCGCGGACGGCCTCGACGGGGCGCATGCAGTCCGCGTAGACGCGGCCCAACGCGCGCTCGGTGGCGGGCAGATCGGCGGGGGTGGCGGCCTGCTGGCGGGCGTCGGCCGCCCCCATGAAGGCCCGCTCGTCCTTGGCCGGAACCCCGTGCCCGGCCAGGCAGCCGGGCAGGCCGCGCCGGGCCCGGACCGTGGCGGGAGCGCGGTCCACGGCGCCGAGTTCGCCGAACCACCGCTGTTCGAGGGGCAGATAGAGGTCGCTCAGCGCGGCCGCTGCCTTCGTGCCCTGTGCCCGGCAGCGGCGCACCTGTGCCGCGCTGCCGGCGCGGGCCGTGGTAGGAGCGGTGGCGGGCGCGGGCACGTCGGCGCTGGTGCTCAGGCCGTGCCGGGCGACGAAGTCCAGGTCGGGCAGGGCGAAGAAGCGGATGAACGCGAGGGGGGTCTCGGCGGGCAGGGCGAACCCGCCCCTGCGGGCGCAGTCGACGGCGGCGACCCGGGTCACCTGCTGCGCGAACACGTACAGGCCCTGGGTCCACCGGGTCTCGGCCCCCGTCGCCGGCAGGACCATGCGCACCGGGTCGTCCGGCAGCGTGCGGCCCAGGCGGGCCGGGGCCACGGTCGCGGCCGGCGGGCCGGACTGCCGGACGGCGTCGGTGGAACACGCGGTGCCGAGCAGGGCGACGGCCGCGGCGAGCGCCGCGCGCACCAGGACCGGGCGCCGGACCATCCGGACCACTCCTTCCCATGCATGTCCCATGCATGTCCCGTACGTGTCTGTACGTGTCCCGTAGGTGGCGGACAGGGCCTCCGGCCCACCGGGGGTGGAGGCCCTGGAACGGGTCAGTGAACGACGTGGACGGTGTCGCCGCCGTTCGCCGCACTCGCCACCGTGAACAGGGTGTTGTCGGAGACGTCGGTGCACAGCAGCTCGCTGTCGACGGCGTAGGAGCCGTCGTAGAGCCAGATGTAGCCCGCGTCGCACGTCTTCCAGGTGCCGGTCGAGCTGTGGTACAGGCGGCCGGCGTAACCGTCGTAGCCGTAGACCGTCGTGTCGTTGACGTAGGTCAGGTTGAGGTCGCTGCAGCTGCTGCTGGCCGACTTCCTGACGTGAGTGCCGCCGGTGCCTTCGTACGCCGAGGTGGTGAGGGTGGACGTCACGCAGGCGTCCGGGGCGGCGGATGCGGCGGGCGCGAGCACCAGACAGCCGGCGGCGGAGACGAGCGCGAGCGCGCCGGCGGCGATGACCTTCCTCATGGTTTCCCCCATCTGGTTCGGATGTGAGGTGGATCGGGCACCGGAAACGCTCGCAGAGCACGTGTCCCGCGGACCACACCCTTCGACAGGGGTCTAAAGTCCCGCGCCGGTCGGCGGAGTTCGCCGCTCCGGCGGTACGGGGAGACACTCATGTGGCCCTTGGGACGAGAGGGGGCTGTACGGGGTCGGCGGGCGGCCGGGAGGCGGGAGCCGTGCCCGACGCCGACCCGAGCAGCGCGGCACCGAGCGGTGTGATGGTGTGCAGCACGGTGTTGTGGCGGCGCCGGCTGATGACCAGGCCGGCGTCGCGCAGGACGGTCGTGTGGTGGGTGGCCGTGGGCATCGAGACGCCCAGCAGGCAGGCCAGTTCGGAGGTGGTCGCGCCGAGCGCGAGGAACCGCAGGGCGGCCGCGCGGGTACGGCCCAGCAGCGCGGCGAGCGTGGCGTCGGGCGGGAGTTCGGGGACGGCCTGGCGGGTCCCGTGCACGGGGTAGATCAGGACGGGCCGCAGGGTGTCGTCCGCCATCGAGACCGGTGACTGCCAGCAGAAGTAGGAGGGGACCAGGCGCAGCCCGCGGCCGGCGAGATGCAGGTCCCGGTCCTCGACGTAGTCGACCTGCAGTACCGGCGGCTGCCAGCGGACGGCGGGGGACAGGCCGCGGAGCAGCCCGTCGGCCCCGGTGTCGAGGGCGTCGCGGGCCAGCAGGGCGCGTTCCCCGGCGACGGCGGCGGCGATGCGGCTCTCGTGGGGCGCGATCACCGCCTCGTGGTAGGTGCGCAGAAGTTTGGCCAGTTCTTCCCTGGTCTGGCGTTCCACCAGCCGGGGCGCCCAGTCGGGGGCGCCGCTCGACCGGTCCAGCAGCCGGATCTCGTGGGCGACCCGCTCGGGCGGCGTGTCGACGATCGTCGCGAGCCCCCGGTCCAGGCCGTCGGCGGCCTCGTGCGGGGTGAGGAAGTCGGGCAGGTAGCGGGCCCGGGGCAGCACGGGCACCAGGAGCCGGCGTACGGCCGCGCCGAGTTGGGTGCCGGCGAGAGTGGCCCGGGTCTCTCGGTACCAGTCGGCGTACGCCCAGCGTCCCCGCGAGGTCTGTAACCGGTGCAGGCTGCAGGCGATCTCCCAGAGCGGGTCGGGGGCGCTCGCCACCTGGATGCGGGTCAGGTCCTGAGGCGTGAAGTGGATGCGCAGCACGAGAACCGCCCCCCGAGTCGAACAGCCGTCCGGTCAGGAGCAGCCTGGGGCACACGGCCCCCGGGAACAACACAGGAACCGGCCGCGACGGAACCGGGACACGCCCGGACATGTTTCGAGGGGGCCCGGCCCGTCGACCGAACCCCCTCGGCTTTCCCCTCCGTATCAGAACCCCCGCGATCCCCCCGGATCCCCCTCCGAAAGCCCTGACGCCAGCTATGACCGGCGGGGCGGCGGGACGGTTGTACGCCGGTCCAAGATTTTCTGCCCGGGATCACGTGTAACGCCCGGCGGGAAACCGGACCGCTTCGCAGCGTGCTCCCGCATCACGGGAAGTAACGCGCTCTCGGTCCGCCTCCAGGAATGATGCGAACCCTGTGCACGCCGTGCAGTCTGGAGGTGGGAGCGCGTCGTGTGACCGCGAGCGGTGTGGCCGGGGGCGGCGAGGTCACCGCCGACGCCAGGCGCAAGGGGAAGAGGCCCCATGAGCGAACACCCACTGATCGAACACCATGGAATCATCGGTGACCTGCAGACGGCCGCGCTGGTCTCCACCGAGGGAACCATCGACTGGTTCTGCAGCCCGCGATTCGACTCGCCGAGTATCTTCGGGGCGCTGCTCGACAGTGAGAACGGCGGTCACTGGACGATCGCTCCCCGGGCACCGACGTACGCGACGAAGCAGCTCTACTACCCGGACACCTGCGTGCTGCTCACCAGGTTCATGACCGAACAAGGCGTCGGATCGATCGTGGATTTCATGCCGCCCGCTTCGCCACGCGATCCGACGAACCGTCACCGGCTGGTCCGCATGCTGCGGTGCACACGCGGTGAGATCTCGTTCGACATCGAGATCGCCCCTCGGTTCGACTACGCACGCCAACCGCACGAGGTCACCTCGCACATGGGCGGCTGGCATTTCGCCGGCCGCGACACGGAGGTAACCGTCCATACGGTGGACACACCCGGCGAGGAGTGCGCGGGCGACCGGAGGATTCGCAACGGCGACGTGTGCATGACCGTGAGGCTGCGCGCCGGCATGACCCGGGGCCTGGTGCTGGAGACATTCGCCGACGGCCCGCCACGCACCGTCCCACCGGAGGAGTGTGAGCGGCTCCTGGAGGACACGATCACCTTCTGGCACCACTGGCTGGCGCGTTCGCGCTATACCGGGCGGTGGCGGGAGATGGTCAACCGCTCCGCCATGACGCTCAAACTCATGACGTACGCCCCGACTGGGGCGATGGTCGCGGCTCCGACCACCAGCCTGCCGGAACAGGTCGGAGGCGAGCGCAACTGGGACTACCGCTACGCGTGGGTACGCGATGCCTCGTTGTCGCTTCACGCGCTGCTCGGGCTGGGATTCACCGAGGAAGCCGTGGCGTTCACCGAGTGGCTGGGCAGTCGCGTTCAGGAGTACACCGGTCCGAGCGAGCACCCTCTGAAGGTCATGTACCGCATCGACGGCTCCTCCGACCTGGCGGAGCAGACCCTGGGTCACTGGGAAGGCTACCGATGCTCCGCTCCGGTACGGGTCGGCAACGGTGCCGCCGACCAGTTGCAGCTCGACATCTACGGATCGGCACTGGAATGCCTCCATTTCGCCGACCAGCAGGGCCTGCCGACGACCTGCCGCATCTGGCAGGCGCTGATCAACACGGTGGACTGGGTGTGCGAGAACTGGGACCGTCCCGAAGCCGGCATCTGGGAAACCCGGGGCGGTGACAAGGACTTCACCTATGGACGGCTCATGAGCTGGACCGCGCTGGACCGGGCCGTCCGCATGGCCACTCGCAGCGGCCGCCCCGCCGAGGTGCAGCGCTGGACGAAGGAACGCGACGCCATCTACTGGCAGATCCTGCGGCGAGGGTGGGATCCGGAACGGGCGGCGTTCACGCAGTACCTGGGCAGCGACGTCCTGGACTCCGCACTCCTGCGGATGCCCGCGGTGGGGTTCATCCCCCCACAGGATCCGCGGTGGCTCTCGACCCTGGACGCGATCAAGAAGGACCTCGTGTCCGACGGCCTCGTGTACCGGTACGACCCCGCCGCCTCCCCCGACGGACTGCTCGGTTCCGAAGGCACCTTCTCCGCATGCACTTTCTGGTACGTCGAAGCCCTCGCCCGCGCCGGACATCTGCGTGAAGGGCGTCTCGTCTTCGAGAAGATGCTCACCTACGCCAACCATCTCGGCCTGTACTCCGAGGAGATCGGGCTGACCGGCGAACAACTCGGCAACTTCCCGCAGGCGTTGACCCATCTCGCCCTCGTCACCGCTGCACTGAACCTCGATGCCCATCTCGACGCCGCCAAGCCCGGCTTCCCTCCCACCTCCCCGCTTCCGGTCCCCTTCCTCTGCGCCCAACCGATGTCAGCGGCGGCCGAAGGCCCACCCCTCACGCCGACCACCCCGTATCCGTCGGACCACGTCACCCGCAGGTGAGCACACCACCCGGCGGAGTTTCAGGCTGCCACGTGGCGACGGGGGCGGTGACGGAAGGCGATGGTCGCGGTCAGGGCTTCGACGGCGTCGACGGTCGCGGCGCTCAGAGCGACGGCGCGGCTGGTCGTGACACTGCCGGAGCCGTCGGACGTCTCGGCCAGCAGACCTGAGCGGGCGGTGAAGGAGTCGAAGACCCACCGCAATGCCCCCGGCGCCACGGTCTCGGCTCCGGCGGCGGCGCGGGCCAGGGCGGTGAGGTGTTCGTGCAGCGGATCGGCCAGTTCGGTCAGCTCCGGCACGGTGTCCTGCGGGGTGCGCGGCAGGTTTTCACCCAGCAGGGTGGCGCATCGGGCGACCGTGGAGACCTGGGTCCTGATCTGCTCCAGCTGCGCACCCGACCAGGGGCAGCGGTGCTCGGCCGGCTCGGCGTGCGACTGCTCCACCGCTGCTGTCAGGTGCCCCCTGAGCTGCCGTGATCGCGTTCGCAGTGCGTCGACGGCGGCCCGGTCGGCCGCCCCGACATCGGCGTAGCCGGTCAGCAGCTCGGGCAGCAGCCGGTCCTGCACCCGCAACCACGCCGCGAGGAGGCCCGGCACCCGCCGGGCGGACCAGGTCGGCCAGACCAGGAAGACGAGTACGGCGAGCGCGGCGCCGACCAACGTGTCGGCGGCGCGCGCCCACGCCGTGGGCCCGGGCAGCCCGCCGACGTGGTGGATCAGGAAGACGATCCAGGTGGTCAGCCACAGGTTGAGCATCAGCTGCCCGGTCCGCAGGGTGGCGAACGACGCGGCGGCCAGCACCACCGACAAGGCCGCGAGGCCGCCGGGCGACCAGTGCGGCAGGGACAGCACCCAGGCGAGGACGCCGCCCAGCACGGCCCCGGCCGCCCGTCCCCAGGCGCGGGCGACGGTGTGCCCGTACTCGGGGAAGAGCACCAGCATGGTGGTCAGGGCCACCCAGAAGCCGTGCGCGGAGATGCCGAGACCGCCCCACCCGCCGATCGACCGGCCGATGAGCTCGGCGACCACCACGGCGACGGCGAGCCGCACCGCATGGCGGAAGATCGGTGACTGGGGACGCAGCTGCGCCCGGATCCGCCGGGCGGTGCGCGCCGCGGAAGGGGTGCCCGCGTACAGACCCGGCACCTCGGCGTGGGGCTCCAGCACATCGCCGAGGCGGTCGTCGGTCGAGGACCGGGCCAACTGCTCGGCCTGCCGCAGCCGCGCGGCCAGGTCGCGCGGGCCGCGCACGGGCGAGGCGGTCGCCCACGACTCCAGGAGGGTGCCGACCGAGTCGGCGGGGCGGTGCTCGCGGCCGGAGGCCACCGTACGGGAGACGGTGCCCAGCACCTGCGCGGCGGCGGCCAGCGCCTCCTGGTTCCCGGCCGCCGCGGCCGCCGGTTCCGTGAGCCGGACGGTGTGCAGCGCCCGGCGGATGCGCTCGGCCTCGCCCAGCAGCCCGAACAGGGCCGCCGCGGCCGGCCGGCTGAACTGGGGCAGCAGGTCCAGGGCCTGCCGGGCCGCCGTGAACGGAGCGGTCCCGCCCAGGGCTGCGGGGTCGGCCGCGACCGAGGCCTCGGCGAGCGACCGGTACAGGGTGGCGAGGGCACGGCGCTGGGCGGCGAACCGTGGACCGTACGGCGGGAGCAGTTGCACCACCACGACGAGTCCGGTCCCGACCGCGATCCACCCGGCCATCACCAGGCCGCCGTGTACGCCGGGAGCGAGATCGGCCGTGATCATCAGCCCGATGACCGCGAGGCAGCCCCGGATGCCGGACGCGACGCCCAGCGTCCGCCAGAGCCCGGTGGCGAACGCCGCGACCCCGAGCAACAGCAGGAACGCCCAGGTGGTGCCGTGCACCAGGGCCCCCAGCACCGCCATCGTGCTGAAGGCCACTCCCATCCCGAGCGCGTTCGCCACGGGGTGTCGCAGCGGGCTCACCAGCGTGCCGATGCCGCAGATGAACGCGCCGACACTGGCCATGGCCCCGGCCACGGGGTCGTCCAGCAGCAGGCCGAGAACCGTGGCGAGCAGGACCGCCAGGACGGCCCGCGCGATCGCCGACGGGGCCGCGAACGCCCGTTGAATGCGCAGCCCGTCCCGGCCGGTCCTGATCAGCGACGACCACCAGCGCATGTCCGGGCCTCCTCAGCGGCACGGCACGGGAGCAGCGCTCTCATCTTCTGCCGGCCCCGGCGCGGCCGCCACTCGCTGTACCTGGACCACAGGTGGCCATAGGATCCAGCGAACGCGCAACCGCCCCCACGACACCTGCCCCACCCCGGATCGGACGGGGTGGGGCAGGATCTCAGGGGAGTCGGTCAGGGGAAACCGACGTATTCAGCCTCGGCTTGCCGCGGACGGATTCAGCGGACCGTGACGGACACGTTCTTGGAGACGGTGCCGCCGTCCTTGACGCGCAGGACCTCGACGCCCTTCTTGCCGAACTTGTCGGTGAGCTTGTAGGACGCCTTGGCGACCTTCGCCGTCGCGGGCAGCGAGACCCACTTCTTGCCGTCCTTGACCTGGAGGGTCACCTTGCTGCCCTCCTTGATGCCGTCGACCTTGCCGGTGAAGGTGACGACATCGCCCAGCCTGACGGTGGTGGCGCTCGCCTTGACGGAGATCGAGGGAGCCGGGGCCGGGGCGGCGACGGCGGCGGTGGCACCGGCGGCGACGAGCGCGGCGGAGGCCACGGCGACGGTGGCGATACGCATGTCCACAGAGAACTCCTTGGTTATACAATTCCTTTTCCAACCGCAATCCCGGGCCATTTGCTCGCCCTTGCAGCTGACTCGAATCCTATAGACACGAGCAGGCAGGACACGGTTCCAGCCGAGCGGAAAAAGCCTGAACTGACAGGTTAGACACAGCAAATCGAAAAGATCCGCCGCCCGTGAGCAGGGAATATAAAAAAGACCTGTGCGAAGAAGTCTCCGCACCCAGGTTCCGTCAGCTCTCCAGCCGGACCGGCATCAGGAGCGAGAAGGCACCCTCGTCGTCGGACCGACGGATCGCGATCGGCGCCGTGGGCGCGCCGAGCTCCAGAACCAGTCGGTCACGGGCCCCGGCGGCCAGCGCGGCCAGCAGGAACTCGCGGTTGACGGCGACACGGTTCGGGTCTTCGTCGGCATCCGCACAGAGGGTCACCGTGCCGCCGTCCTCCACCCTGAGCACGCTCAGATCGGGCGCCCCGGCCTCCCCGGAGCGGACAGGACCGGTCTCCAGAGCCTGCCGGAAGGCCGCCACCTCGACGACGGCACGGCGTCCGCCGGCCCGGGGCAGGAGACGGCGGTAGTCGGGGAAGTCGTGGCCGGGACACCGGCCGGCCACCTGCCGGTCCCCGGCCTCCAGCGTCACCCGGTCACCGTCGACGGAGAGCCCCACGGCTCCCTCGCCGTCCAACAGCGGCCGCATCGCGTCGGCGAGCGGGGCGGGCACGACGACCTGCACCCGGCTCCCGCCGTACCCGCCGGCACCGGCCCTCGCGACCGCCATCCGGTACCGGTCGGTGGCCACGGCGTGCAGGCTCCCGCCCTCGATGTCGAACAGAACCCCGCCGAGCATCGGCAGCTCGGGGTCGGTGCTCGCCGCGAAGCGAACCGCGTCCAGCGCGGCCGCCAGCTCCGGCGCGGCGACGGACAGACGGACGGAGGCGGTACGGAGCGAGGTCATGACGTTCTCCCGGTGATCGAGTAGCGCTCGGATCGTGGAGAACTCACCGCGGGCATCGGACAACCCCTGTTCCAGACGGCGCAGGTGTGCCGTGAGCAGCTTCCGGACCAGCCCGGTGTCCGGCCCGGACCAGCCGGCCAGCACCAGCCGGATGTCCGCCAGCGGCATCCCGGCCCGGCGCAGGCGGGCCAGCAACCGGGCCTCTTCCACCTGCCCGGGCTCGTACCAGCGGTAGCCGCTCACCGGATCCACCCAGGCGGGGACCAGCACACCGGCACGGTCGTAGAACCGCAGGGCGCTCACGCCCAGCCCACTGTCGCGGGCCATCTCCCCGATGCTGCGCATGTCGTTCTCCACACCCGGCACTCTGGGCCCTGCACAAGGTCGAGGGTCAACCCGACCGCGCACTCCTGCTGCCGGCGACGCGCTTCACGTCCCGCAACGACAGGCGCCCGCTCATGCGAGCGGACGAGCGGGCTGTCCTCGCCGCGCAAGGTCGGGCGGCCCTCAGCGGTTCAGGTCCATGACCCCGACGCCGAGTCCTTCGTACAGCTCCGGTTCCACGGAGGCGATCAGGCCGCCCGTGGGGAGCGTCTGGTTCGGGCGCGCGGTGTGCACGGCGGCGGAAACACCGAAGTCGACGCCGGCGCGGCGCAGTTCGGCGATGGTGACCGCCATGGAGTAGTCGTCGTCGACGATATGGAGTACGCCCGCCAGCACGCCCACGTGGTCGACGATCCCGGCACGTTGCCGCTCGGCCTCCAGGAGACACAGGACCGGCACCCACAGGCGCATGTCGTCACTGGCGGCAGCGGCATGGATCAGGCCGGAGACCTGCTTGTCGCCTCCCATCGCCAGGAGGGTGGGGGTGTCGAGGACGTAGTGCTCGGTCCAGCTCAAGGGTTCGGCTCCGGCTCGGCCGAGGCGGCCCGGTGTGCGGCGGCGGCCTCCCGCATCTTGCGCCGCATCTCGGCGGACTCCTCGTCCGAAACGTAGTGACCGAAGCGCTCGGCAAGCAGCGCGCGCGTGCGGTCGGCCCGTTCCCTGATCTGCTCGGGGGTCAGCGTCTGAGCGGCTATGTCCTGCATGAGGGCACGGAGGCTGGTGCCTCGCGCCTCGGCCACGGCGGCCAGTTGGTCACGGACTTCGGCGGGCACACGGATCATGACGTCGGACACGCGTCGAGTATACGGCACGTATACACGACCGGGCAGCGGCGGCCGGAGAACTGGTCCGCTTCTTCGGCCGCCTCACTGAGCTACGCCGTGTGGGTCACGAACCGTTCCGCGGTCTCCGCGAGCACCTCCCGCCCGTCCCGGGCCCACAGCCCGTCGTTGAAGAGCTCCACCTCGATGGAGCCGGTGTAGCCGGCCGCCTCCACGTAGCCCTGCCACTCGCGCATGTCGATCGCGCCGTCGCCGATCTGGCCGCGGCCGTTGAGGACGCCCTCCGGCAGCGGGGTGGTCCAGTCGGCGAGCTGGAAGGTGTGGATACGGCCGCCCGCGCCGGCCCGGGCGATCTGTGCGGGCGCCTGGTCGTCCCACCAGATGTGGTACGTGTCGACGGTGACGCCGACCTGGTGGGCCGGGAAGCGTTCCGCGAGGTCCAGGGCCTGGGTGAGGGTGGAGACCACGCAGCGGTCGGAGGCGAACATGGGGTGCAGGGGCTCGATGGCCAGACGGACGCCGTGCTGTTCGGCGTAGGGGCCGAGTTCCGCCAGGGCGTCGGCGATGCGTTCGCGGGCGCCGTGCAGGTCCTTGGACCCGGCCGGCAGGCCGCCGGAGACCAGGACCAGGGTGTCCGTGCCGAGGGTCGCGGCCTCCTCGACCGCCCGCCGGTTGTCGGCGAGCGCGGCGGCCCGCTCGTCCGGGTCGATGGCCGTGAAGAAGCCGCCGCGGCACAGGGTGGTGACGGTCAGGCCGGCCTCGCGGACCAGCTTGGCGGTCGCGTCGACACCGTAGGACTGGACCGGCTCGCGCCACAGGCCGACGGCCGGTACGCCCAGGTGCACGCAGGCGTCGGCGAGTTCGGGCAGCGACAGCTGCCTGACGGTCATCTGGTTGATGGAGAAACGGGACAGGTCGCCGGTCACTGGTTGACTCCGTACAGGGCGAGGAGGGTCTTCATACGGTCCTCGGCCAGCTTGGGGTCCGGGAACAGGCCCAGCCCGTCGGCGAGTTCGTAGGCGCGCGCGAAGTGCGGCAGCGAGCGCGCCGACTGCAGGCCGCCGACCATCGTGAAGTGGGACTGGTGGCCGGCCAGCCAGGCCAGGAAGACCACGCCCGTCTTGTAGAACCGGGTGGGGGTCTGGAAGAGGTGCCGGGAGAGCTCCACGGTGGGGTCCAGGAGGCCGCGGAAGCCCGCCGTGTCCCCGGTGTCCAGGATCCGCACCGCCTCGGCCGCCAGCGGCCCCAGCGGGTCGAAGATGCCGAGCAGGGCGTGGCTGAAGCCCTGCTCGTCGCCCGCGATCAGCTCGGGGTAGTTGAAGTCGTCGCCGGTGTAGCAGCGGACGCCCTGCGGCAGGCGGCGGCGCAGGTCGACCTCGCGCTGCGCGTCGAGCAGGGAGACCTTGATGCCGTCGACCTTGTCGGGGTGGGCGGCGATGACCTCCAGGAAGGTGTCGGTGGCCGCGTCGAGGTCGGACGAGCCCCAGTAGCCCTCCAGCGCCGGGTCGAACATCGGGCCGAGCCAGTGCAGGACCACCGGTTCGGCGGCCTGGCGCAGGAGATGGCCGTAGACGTCGAGGTAGTCCTCGGGGCCGGTGGCGGCCGCCGCGAGCGCCCGGGAGGCCATCAGGATGGCCTGGGCGCCGGACTCCTCGACGAGCGCGAGCTGCTCCTCGTACGCGGCCCGGATCTCGGCGAGCGTGCCGCCGGTGATCTGGTCGGTGCCGACCCCGCAGGCGATCCGGCCGCCGACGGCACGGGCCTCGGCGGCGCTGCGCCGGATCAGCTCGGCCGCGCCCGCCCAGTCCAGGCCCATACCGCGCTGGGCGGTGTCCATCGCCTCGGCGACACCCAGACCGTGCGACCACAGGTGGCGGCGGAAGGCGAGGGTGGCGTCCCAGTCGACGGCGGCGGGCGCGTCGGGGTTCGTGTCCGCGAACGGGTCGGCGACGACGTGCGCCGCCGAGAAGACCGTACGGGAGGTGAAGGGGGTGCCGGGGGTGACGGCGAGCGGCTCGGTGCGCGGCTCGTAGGCCCGCAACGACCCGTCCGGGGAGGGGAGGTGGATGGTCACAGCTCGATCTCCGGTACGTCGATGCGGCGGCCCTCCGCCGACGACCTCAGGCCCAGCTCGGCGAGCTGCACGCCGCGGGCGCCGGCCAGCAGGTCCCAGTGGTAGGGGGCGTCGGCGTAGACGTGGCGGAGGAAGAGCTCCCACTGGGCCTTGAAGCCGTTGTCGAAGTCGGTGTTGTCGGGGATCTCCTGCCACTGCTCGCGGAAGGCGTAGGTGGCGGGTATGTCCGGGTTCCAGACCGGCTTGGGGGTGGCGCTGCGGTGCTGGACACGGCAGTTGCGCAGGCCGGCGACCGCTGAGCCTTCGGTGCCGTCCACCTGGAACTCGACCAGTTCGTCGCGGTTGACGCGGACCGCCCAGGAGGAGTTGATCTGGGCGACGGCGCCGCCGTCGAGCTCGAAGATGCCGTACGCGGCGTCGTCGGCCGTCGCGTCGTAGGGCTTGCCGTTCTCGTCCCAGCGCTGCGGGATGTGGGTGGCGGTGAGTGCCTGGACGGACTTCACGCGGCCGAACAGCTCGTGCAGGACGTACTCCCAGTGCGGGAACATGTCGACGACGATGCCGCCGCCGTCCTCCGCGCGGTAGTTCCAGGAGGGGCGCTGGGCCTCCTGCCAGTCGCCCTCGAAGACCCAGTAGCCGAACTCGCCGCGGACCGAGAGGATCCGGCCGAAGAAGCCGCCGTCGATGAGCCGCTTCAGCTTCAGCAGGCCGGGCAGGAAGATCTTGTCCTGGACGACGCCGGACTTGACGCCCTTGGCGTTCGCGAGCCGGGCCAGCTCCAGGGCGCCCTCCAGGCCCGTGGCCGTGGGCTTCTCGGTGTAGATGTGCTTGCCGGCGGCGATGGCCTGCTTGATGGCCTCCTCGCGGGCGGAGGTGACCTGGGCGTCGAAGTAGATGTCGATGGCCGGGTCGGCGAGGACGGACTCCAGGTCGGTGGAGATGTGCTCGTCCGACAGGCCGTGGCGGTCGGCGATCTCGCGGAGCGCGTGCTCGCGGCGGCCGACGAGGACCGGTTCCGGCCACAGCACCGTGCCGTCGCCGAGGTCGAGTCCGCCCTGCTCGCGCAGGGCGAGGATCGAGCGGACGAGGTGCTGGCGGTAGCCCATGCGCCCGGTGACGCCGTTCATGGCGATACGCACCGTCTTGCGGTTCACGTGTTTCCCTTCGTCCGCGTGCGCCTCAGCAACGCAGCAAGCGCTTTCTATATGGTCTGAAGTTAGCCTTTGACCCCTGGTCTGTACAAGACCGTGATGGGGTCGAGTTGTTCGAGGGGGCGAACGACAGGAGTGAATGGCCTTATGGTCTGCACGGCAAGGGGGCTTCCTATGAGCAAGCTGTTGATCGGGCTGCCGATCAGGCTGCGTACGACGACGTACGACGAGACGCGTGACCGGAGGACGACGAGATGACGGTGACCCTGGCGGACGTGGCGGCCCGCGCCCAGGTCTCGCCCGCGACGGTGTCGCGCGTACTGAACGGCAACTACCCCGTGGCGGCGTCCACGCGGGAGCGGGTGCTGCGGGCGGTGGACGAGCTGGACTACGTCCTCAACGGGCCGGCGAGCGCGCTCGCGGCGGCCACCTCCGACCTGGTCGGCATCCTGGTCAACGACATCGCCGACCCGTTCTTCGGGATCATGGCGAGCGCGATCCAGTCCGAGATCGGCGGTCCGGGCGGGCGCGCCGGCGGCGAACGGCTGGCGGTGACCTGCAACACCGGTGGGTCGCCGGAGCGGGAGCTGACGTACCTGACCCTGCTGCAGCGGCAGCGGGCGGCGGCGGTGATCCTGACCGGCGGAGCCGTGGAGGACGCGCCGCACGCGGCGGCGGTGGCGGCGAAGCTGCGCAAGCTGGCGGACGCCGGGACCAAGGTGGTGCTGTGCGGGCGGCCGCCGGCGCCGGACACCGACGCGGTGGCGCTGACCTTCGACAACCGCGGCGGCGGCAAGCAGCTGACCGAGCACCTCATCGGGCTGGGCCACCGGCGCCTCGGCTACATCGCGGGCCCGGAGGAGCGGACGACCACCCGGCACCGCCTGGAGGGCCACCGGGCGGCGCTGGCCGAGGCGGGGATCGAGGAGGACCCGCGCTGGACCGTGCACGGGCGGTACGACCGGCGGGCGGGCTACGAGGCGACGCTGGAGCTGCTGCGCCGGGACCCGTCGCTCACCGCGGTGGTGGCGGCGAACGACTCGGTCGCGCTGGGCGCGTGCGCGGCGCTGCGGGAGTCGGGGCTGCGGATCCCGGCGGACGTGTCGGTGGCCGGCTTCGACGACCTGCCGTTCAGCATCGACGCGGTGCCGTCGCTGACGACGGTCCGGCTGCCGCTCGCGGAGGCGGGGGCGCGGGCCGGCCGCATCGCCATGGGCCGCGAGGAGCCGCCGCCGGGCGGGATCGCCACGGTCCGCGGCGAGCTGATGGTCCGGGGGTCCTCGGGGGTGCCGCGCAGCTGAGCGCTCCGCCGGAAGCGCCGCGAAGCGCTCCGCCGGGAGGGCCGCGATGTGGCCTCCGGCGACTGCCGGCTGCCGCGCCGTCGTGGCCGGTCGCGCAGTTCCTCGCGCCCCTTTGGGGCGCTTCACGCAGGGTGTGACACCGGGGGCACGGCTCAGATGCCCCGGACACCCCTCGCCCGACGCACGGATCCGGGTGCCCGAAAATCGGGCACCCGGATCCGTCCTTTGTTGCCAGGGGAGCGTCAGACGCGGAGAACTGGCTCAGTCCCAGCCGCCCCAGCCGTAGTCGTCGTCGTCGCCCCAGTAGCCGTAGCCGCCGTGACCGTGGCCGCCATAGCCACCGCCGTAGCCACCGTAGCCACCGCCGCCATAGCCGCCGTGACCGCCATAGCCACCGCCGCCGTAGCCACCTCCGCCGTGGCCTCCGCCGCCGTAACCTCCGCCGCCATGGCCGCCACCGCCGCCGCCGTGGCCACCGCCACCGCCGCCGCCGTGGCCTCCGCCGCCACCGCCGTTGTCCTGGTAGGAGACGACGTGGTCGGGCGCCGCGTGGGTGGCCGCACTGGCGACTCCGGCTCCGGCGGCGAGCGCCAGGATGGGTGCCGAAATCGCAGCGATGGCGACCCTCTTCATACGTGTGGTGTGCGCGCGCATGGTTCGCCCCTCTCCGAGGGTGTGGTTGTGTAACGACGGCCGCCGTGTCGGAAGGGCCGGCCGCCCTGCGTGCGCTCCAGAGCCTGCGCGCAGCCCTGAGCGCGTCCGCCGCTCGTGATGCCGGTTCTCCGCATCCGTCCGAGCTCTCCGGCGGACCACGTCACATCCTTGTTGAAACGGACATAAGTGACGTTCGTGTATAAACCTACGGCGCGGACGCGACGAAGTCAAAAGCAGGACCTCGACCAGGCAAAAGGAACAAGTAAAGCCCGTGGGGCCGCCGTTCGGGTCGACGCCTTCCGGCCGGGCGGGGTGGCGGGATAGCCTCGGAGCCGCGATATCTCTGACTCAGTCAACCATCGGGGTCCAGCCATGACCGTCCAGGACATCCGTGCCTTCAACCGCTTCTACACCAACCTCATCGGCGCCCTCGACTACGGCCGCCACCTCTACGCCCCGTACACCCTCACCGAGGCCCGAGTGCTCTACGAGCTCGCGCACGACGCCGACACCGACGCGGCCGACCTGCGGTCCGATCTCGCGCTGGACGCCGGGTACTTGAGCCGGATCCTCAACAAGTTCGAGGAGGCCGGGCTGATCGAGCGCGCGCCCTCGGAGAAGGACCCGCGGCGGCGGCGCGTCTCCCTCACCCCGGGCGGCCGGTCCGCCGCCGAACTGCTGGACGAGCGGGCCCGGGAGTCGGTCGGCTCCCTGCTGGGCGCCGTCGACCCCGGCGAGCGGTCACGCCTCGCCGAGGCGATGCGCACCATCCGCACGATCCTCGGTGACGGGCACACCCCCGAGGGCTCCGGCGAGGTCGTGCTGCGCGAGCCGCACCCCGGCGACCTGGGCTGGATCGTGCAGCGCAACGCCGCCCTGTACGCGGCCGAGTACGGCTGGAACACCGACTACGAGGGCCTCGTCGCCCGGATCGTCGCCGACTACGCCGAGGACCACGACCCGCACCTGGAGCGGACCTGGATCGCCGAGTGGGCCGGGCGGCCGGCGGGCTGCGTGATGTGCGTACGGGACGACGCCCCGGGCACCGCACGGCTGCGGCTGCTGCTCGTCGAACCGGAGGCCCGCGGGCTCGGCATCGGCGACCGGCTGGTCACCGCCGTGACCGACTTCGCGCGCGGGGTCGGCTACCGGGAGCTGGTCCTGTGGACCAACGACGTGCTGTCCGCCGCCCGCCGCATCTACCAGCGGCACGGCTTCGTCCTCACCGCCGAGAAACCGCACCGCTCCTTCGGCAAGGACCTGGTCGGCCAGGACTGGCGGCTGGACCTGCACGGAACCGGTGAGTGAGAAGTAGGTTGGTGGGCATGAAGTTTGCCTTCTCCACCCTCGGGGTTCCCGGTCTGCCGGTGCCGGACGTGCTGGCGCTGGCCACGGCCCACGGCTACCACGGCGTCGAGCTGCGCGCCCATCCGGAGGAGCCCGTGCACCCCGGCCTCGGCCCGGCCGCGCGCTCCGACGTGGCCGCCGAGTTCAAGGCGACCGGGGTGGAGGTCCTGGGCGTCGCCGGGTACGCGCGTCTCGCGGCGCCCGGCGCGGACGCCCCGGTCCTCGACGAGACGCGCGGGCTCCTCCAGCTCGCCCACGACCTGGGCGCCTCCTACGTCCGCGTCTTCCCCGGCGCCGACCCGGACCTGCCGGCCGCCGAGTCCGACGCGATCGCCGCCCGGCGGCTCGGCACGGTCGCCGAGGACGCCGCCGCGCTCGGCGTCCGGGTCCTGCTGGAGACCCACGACTCGCACCGCACCGGCGCCGCCGCGATCCGGATCCTCGGCCCGGTCGGCCACCGCATGGTCGGCTCGCTCTGGGACGTCATGCACACCTGGCTGGGCGGCGAGCAGCCCGCCGAGACCTACGCGGCGCTCGCCCCGCACCTCGGCTACGTCCAGGTCAAGGACATCGCCTCGGCCGACGACACCACCCCGCTGCCGCTCGGCGCCGGGATCCTGCCCCTCTCCGAGTGCGTGGAGGTGCTCTCCCGGCACGGCTGGGACGGCTGGCTGTGCTGGGAGTACGAGAAGCGCTGGTACGAGGCGGCGGCCCCGCTGCCCGGACTGCTGGCGGCGGGCCGGGAGCACCTGGCGCGGCTGCTCAACGAGTCGGCCTGAGCCCCACGCTCACGCGCCGGCGACCGGGATCCCCCACCCCGCGGCCAGCTCCCCGAACGCCTCGTGGAAGCCGGGGAACGTCTTCTTCACGCACCCCGGGTCGTCGAAGGAGATCCCGGGCGTGCGCAGGCCGGTCACCGCGAAGGACATCACGACGCGGTGGTCGCCGTAGGTCTTGATCTCGGCCGGGGCGGGCGTGCCGGGCCGGATCTCGATCCAGTCCTCGCCCGTGGCGACGTCGATGCCCAGCCGCCGCAGGTTCTCCGCGCAGGCGTCGAGCCGGTCGCACTCCTTCACCCGGGTGTTGGCCACGTCCTCGATCCGGACCGGACCGCTCGCGAAGGGGGCGATGGCCGCGAGGGTGGGCATGGTGTCGGAGATGTCCCGCATGGCGACGGTGAGGCCGTGGAGCGTGCCGGTGCCGCGCACGGTCGTCCGGTCCTCGCCGATCTCCACGTCCGCGCCCATCCGGCGCAGTACGTCCACGAAGCCCAGGTCGCCCTGGAGGGCGCCCCGCCCGAGCCCCGGCACGGTGACCTCACGGCCCGTCACGGCCGCCGCGGCGAAGAAGTAGCTGGCGGTGGAGGCGTCGGGCTCGACCGCGTAGGTGGTGGCCCGGTAGCCGCCCGACGGGACGACGAAGACCTCGCCCTCCCGCGCCACCTCCACCCCGAACGACCGCATCATCGCGATCGTGATCTCCACGTACGGAGCGGACACCAGGTCCGTCACCCGGATCCGCAGGCCCTTGCGGGTGAGCGGGCCGAGCAGGAGCAGGGCGGTGAGGTACTGCGAGGACTGGCCGGCGTCGAGCGTCACCTCGCCGCCCTCGACCCCGGCCGCCTCGATGCGCAGCGGGTGGTGGCCCTCGGCCGCCTCGTGGCGCAGGTCGACACCGAGGTCGCGCAGGGCGCGGGTGAGCGGGGCGAGGGGGCGGCGGCGCATCTGCTCGGAGGCGTCGAAGCGGTAGCTGCCGTGGCCGGCCGCGGCGAGGGTGGGCAGGAAGCGGGCGGTGGTGGCGCCGTCCCGGCAGTAGACCTCGGCCTCCGGCAGCGCGGGGCCCTGCGGGCGGCCGTCCACCTGCCAGGTGTCGGGGGTACGGCCGACGCGGTAGCCGAGCCGGGCCAGGCCCTCGGCGAAGCCCTCGGTGTCGTCGGAGCGGAGGGGGCGGACGAGGGTGGTGACTCCGTCGGCGGCGGCCGCGAGGAAGAGGGCGCGGGCGGTGACGGACTTGGAACCGGGGATGTCGACGAGGGGCATGCTGCCCATGATCGCCGCTTTGGGGTTTCAGGTGCGGGGGGTTTCCACAAGGTGGAACAGGTGGTTCGTCGGGTGCGGGCCGGTGGGGGGGCTGGTCGCGCAGTTCCTCCCCCAGCCTTCGGCCGGGGGTACCCCCGGCGCCCCTTTCAGGGGCGCTTCACCGGCGCATCTGTAATCTCATGGCCCCCGACTTCCGGAACTCGGGAACCCCTCCCCCGTCCCGTCCGTCCAAAGCGCAGGCTGTCGGAAGAGTCTCCGTGGTGCGGTGTCGGCCCTCGCTGCTGGCTGCGATCGCTGACCTACCCTCTCCGCCGCACCACGGCCGCCGGCCCGCCGCCATCGACGTGCCCCCCTCCCAATGCGCCGATGGCGGCCCCTCTCCGGGTACCGTGCTTTCCCTTGACGGAAAGAAACTTCCCGAATATTGGTGACCCCACGGAAGTTTCCTTCAGCCGGTTTCCCCACCGGAAGGAGCGCACGTGCCCTCCAGACGCACCGTCCTCGCCGCGACCGCGGGCGTCACCGCGGGACTCGCCGTCGGCACCAGCGCGGACGCCCTCGGCTCCGACGACAAGAACCCCGACGACAAGAGACTCCGCGCGATCGTCTCCCGGATGACGCTCGAGGAGAAGGTCGGGCAGCTGTTCGTGATGCGGGTCTACGGGCATTCGGCCACCGACCCCGACCAGGCCGACATCGACGCCAACCTCAAGGAGATCGGCGTCCGCACCGCCGCCGAGCTGATCGGGAAGTACCGGGTCGGCGGGATCATCTACTTCACCTGGACGCACAACACCCGGAACCCGCAGCAGATCGCCGAGCTGTCCAACGGGATCCAGCGCGCCTCGCTGGAGCGGCCGCGCGGCCTGCCCGTCCTCATCGCCACCGACCAGGAGCACGGCGCCGTCTGCCGGATCGGCAAGCCGGCCACGCTCTTCCCGGGTGCCATGGCCCTCGGGGCCGGCGGCTCCCGTGCCGACGCCCGCACCGTCGGCCGTATCTCCGGCGCGGAGCTGCGGGCGATGGGCGTCCGGCAGGACTACTCCCCCGACGCCGACGTGAACGTGAACCCGGCCAACCCGATCATCGGCGTACGGTCCTTCGGGGCCGGCCCGGACGCGGTCGGGGCGCTGGTCGCCGCCGAGGTGCAGGGGTACCAGGAGGCGGGCGTGGCGGCCACCGCCAAGCACTTCCCGGGGCACGGCGACACCGCCGTCGACAGCCACACCGGCTTCCCGGTGATCACGCACAGCCGGGAGCTGTGGGAGAAGCTGGACGCGGTTCCGTTCCGGGCGGCGATCGAGGCCGGCATCGACTCCGTCATGACCGCGCACATCCAGTTCCCGGCCCTGGACGGCTCCGGCGACCCGGCCACCCTCTCGCACCCGGTCCTCACCGGCATCCTGCGCGGCGAACTCGGCTACGACGGGGTCGTGGTGACCGACTCCCTGGGCATGGAGGGGGTGCGCACGAAGTACGGCGACGACCGGGTGCCCGTACTCGCCCTGAAGGCCGGAGTGGACCAGCTCCTCAACCCGCCCACCCTGGACATCGCCTGGAACGCCGTCCTGAAGGCCGTACAGGACGGGGAGCTGACCGAGTCCCGGCTGGACGAGTCGGTCCTGCGGATCCTGCGGCTGAAGTCCCGGCTGGGGCTGCTCGACCGGCCGTACGTCAACACGAAGGACGTCGGCCGGGTCGTCGGGGCGGCGAAGCACCTCGCCGCCGCCGACCGCATCGCCGAGCGCACCACCACCCTGCTGGTCAACGAGGGCGGACTGCTCCCCCTCTCCCGCCGTACGCACAAAAAGGTGCTGGTCGTCGGCGCCGACCCGGACTCGCCGTCCGGTACGACGGGCCCGCCGACCGGCGTGCTCGCCGCCGCCCTCACCGAACTGGGCTTCACGGCAAGCGCGTTGCCCACGGGTACCGCGCCGTCCGCCACGACCGTCGACAAGGCCGTCGCGGCGGCGCAGGAGGCGGACGCGGTGGTGGTCGGGACGTACAACGTGACAGCGGGCAGCGGGCAGCAGCAGCTGGTGGAACGGCTGGTCGCGACCGGCCGCCCGGTGGTGGCGGTGGCGGTGCGCAATCCGTACGATGTCGCCCAACTCCCCTCCCTCCGGGCCTGTTTGGCGGCCTACTCCTGGACCGACGTCGAACTGCGGGCCGCGGCACGGGTGATCGCGGGCAAGGTGGCCCCGCGTGGCGGTCTGCCGGTGCCGGTGCAGCGGGCGGACGATCCGGCCCGGGTGCTGTATCCGATCGGCCACGGGCTGACGTATTAGACGTACGCCACGGAACCGGGCGTAACGCCCCCAACGGGCGGAAAGCCTCCCGTTCAGCTGACGCGGACCGTGATCGCGGGCCACGCTGGCAGGGGGGTCGGTATGCGGAGCAGACGTTTTGCGGGGGTCCTGGTGACGGTGGCCGTCGTGCTGCTGCCGGCCGGTTGCCGGACGTCGTCGTCCGAGGCACCGGCGGGCAGCGCGCGCTCGACGGCGAGCCCGGCGCCGTCCGGGTACGGCACGCAGTTCCTCGGGGTCGACGAGTGCAGCTCGTTCGGGACCGCCAGCTTCACCGAGGTGCCCTGCACCAGTGAACGGGCAGCGGCCCGGGTGATCGCCCGGTACGACGGCACCGTCGCCGACGGTCCGCCGTGCCCGGCCACCACCGACTTCGTGCTGCACATAGGCGCCCAGCGCGCGGGCGGCACCGAGGACGGCGCCGGAACGATCCCGCAGGGCTACGCCTGCATGCGCAACCTGGAGCCGCCGCACCCCGGTGACCCCGGCGGGGGCGGCGGGCCGCGCACCGTCGTCGGCGACTGCGTCTACGGCTCGGGCCGGGGCCAGGTCCGCGAGACCGCCTGCGACGGCTCGGGGAAACGGAAGCCGCAGTACCGGGTGGTACGGGCGGTCACCTCGCGGACCGCCTGCCCGGCGTCCACCGCCCTGTACGTCCAGCTGGGCGGGGAGCACCCGGTGGGCTGCGCCCGGCGGCTGTGAACGCTCCGTGTCAGCCTCGGCCGCAGCCGTCCAACGTGGTCCGGGGCGCTTCTCCCCTCACCACGACTCGGCCTGCCGGAACAGCGCGATCGCCTCCGCGAGGAACCAGACGCAGAACAGCAGACACGCGACCCACAGCCCCCACAGGACCCAGCGGACCCCTCGTCGTATGCGCACGGGCAGGTCCTCCCTCAGCAGAGGATCCATCCCGAGCTGACCGAACTCCGCCCCACCGAGCCCCGCACCCACACGCACCGGTGTCCCGCGTGGACCGTGACCGGGCCCGCGCGGTGGGTGTACCTGCCCTTGTCGACGACCGGGCGGTTGCCGCGGGCCTGGACGCTGACGGACATCGTCCGCCTGCCGCCGGAGTTCTTGGGCAGGGTGATCGCGCAGACGTAGCCGCCCTGCCGGTAGACGTGCACGGTGCCCGTGGTGAAGGACAGGGTCCGCACCTCGCGTCCGGCGCAGTCCGCCGCCGTCACGGCCTGGGCGTCGGCCGGTGCCACGAGCGCGAGCGCCCCGGAGGCGGCCAGCACGGCCACACCTAGCGCGAGCCGCCGGCGTATCGCACCACTGTCCACAGTCGTCCCCTCCCGTACCGCAGCTGTGCACCAGCCATGACCGTACTGATGTACGGACGCCCGACGTATGTCGGATGGTTGCACGGCCGTCAGGGAGGCGAGCTCACCGGGTCGCGCCCACCGGCTCCTCCGGTTCCTCGGGCTGGCCGATGAAGGTGCGCCACAGCTCGGCGTACCGGCCGTCGCGGGCCAGCAGTTCGTCGTGGGTGCCGTCCTCGGCGACCCGGCCGTGGTCCATGACCACCACCCGGTCGGCGCGGGCCGCGGTGGTCAGCCGGTGGGCGACCACGAGGGTCGTACGACGGCCCGTGAGGCGGTCGGTGGCCATGTTGACCTGGGCCTCGGTCGCCAGGTCCAGGGCCGCCGTCGCCTCGTCGAGGAGCAGCACGTCGGGGTCGACCAGCTCGGCGCGGGCGAGGGCGATGAGCTGGCGCTGGCCCGCGGACAGGTTGCGGCCGCGCTCGGCCACCTCGTGGAGGTAGCCGCCGTCGAGGGTGGCGATCATCTCGTGGGCGCCGACCGCGCGTGCCGCCGCCTCCACCTGGGCGTCGGTGGCGTCCGGGCGGCCGTAGGCGATGGCGTCCCGGACGGTCCCCGGGAAGAGGTACGCCTCCTGCGGTACGACCCCGAGCCGGTGCCGGTACGAGGTGAGGTCGAGGTCGCGCAGGTCCGTGCCGTCGACCGTCACCCGGCCGCCGGTCGGGTCGTAGAACCGCGCGACCAGCTTGACGAGGGTCGACTTGCCGGCGCCGGTCTCGCCGACGAAGGCGACGGTCTGCCCGGCGGGGATGGTCAGGTCGATGCCGCCCAGGGCTGCGTCGCCCTCGTCGGCGGCACCGTACGCGAAGTGCACGTTCTCGAAGGCGATGTCGCCGTGCAGGGAACCGACCTCGCGCGGCCTCTCCGCCGCCTGCGTGGACGTCGGCTCGCGCAGGAGTTCCTGGATGCGGCCGAGGGAGACGGTCGCCTGCTGGTAGCCGTCGAAGACCTGGGAGAGCTGCTGGACGGGGGCGAAGAACAGGTCGATGTAGAGCAGGTAGGCGACCAGCGCGCCGGTGGTGAGGGTCGCCGCCTCCACCCGGTGGGCGCCCGCCATCAGCACGCTGGCAGCGGCCACCGACGACAGCAGCTGGACGAACGGGAAGTAGACCGATATCAGCCACTGGCCCCGGATACGGGCCTTGCGGTAGCTCTCGCTGCGCTCGGTGAAGCGGCGCCCGCTGTCCCCCTCGCGCCGGAAGGCCTGCACGATCCGCAGCCCGGACACCGACTCCTGGAGGTCGGCGTTGACCACCGACACCCGCTCGCGGGCCAGTTCGTACGCCTTCACGCTCGCCCGGCGGAAGAAGAAGGTCGCGACGATCAGCGGGGGCAGCGTGGTGAAGACGACGAGCGCGAGCTGTACGTCGATCACCAGCAGGGCGACCATGATCCCGAAGAAGGTGACGACGGAGACGAACGCGGTGACCAGGCCCGTCTGGAGGAAGGTGGACAGCGCGTCCACGTCCGTCGTCATCCTCGTCATGATCCGGCCGGTCAGCTCCCGCTCGTAGTAGTCGAGCCCGAGCCGCTGGAGCTGGGCGAAGATCTTCAGGCGGAGGGAGTAGAGGACCCGTTCGCCGGTACGGCCGGTCATCCGGGTCTCGCCCGTCTGGGCCGCCCACTGGACGAGCACCGCGAACAGGCCGAGCAGCGAGGCCGCCCAGACCGCGCCGATCGCCATCCTGCTGACGCCCTGGTCGATGCCGTGCCGGATCAGGAGCGGCAGGAGCAGGCCCATGCCGGCGTCCACGGCGACCAGCCCGAGGCTGACGAGCAGGGGTGCGCCGAAGCCGCGCAGCAGGCGGCGCAGGCCGTAGGAGTCCTCGGGGCGTACGGCGCCGGCCTCGTCGATGTCGGGGACGTCGGTCGCCGGGGGCAGCGCCTCGACCTGGGCGAGGAGTTCGGGGGTGGCCGGGGTGCCGGCGAGGGCGAGGTCCCGGGGCGTGCGGTCGCCGGTCCACAGCCGCGGGGTCACCCCGCGCTCGGCGTCGAACTCGGCGTCCAGCTCGTCCCGTACGGACGTGTCCTCGCGCGGTTCGAGGGGCAGCGCGTGCCCCGGGGAGACCCCGCCCAGCTCGTCGGGGTCGGTCAGGAGCCTGCGGTACAGGGCGGACCGCTGCTGGAGCTCCTCGTCGGTGCCGATGTCGGCGAGCCGGCCGCCGTCGAGGACGGCGATGCGGTCGGCGAGGTTGAGGGTGGAGCGGCGGTGCGCGATGAGGAGGGTCGTGCGGCCCCGCATGACGTGCGCGAGGGCCTCGTGGATCTCGTGCTCCACGCGGGCGTCGACGGCGGAGGTGGCGTCGTCGAGGACGAGCAGGCGGGGGTCGGTGAGCAGGGCGCGGGCGAGGGCGATGCGCTGGCGCTGGCCGCCGGAGAGGGTGAGGCCCTGCTCGCCGACCTTGGTGTCGTAGCCGTCGGGCAGCTGGGCGACGAAACGGTCGGCCTGGGCGGCGCGGGCGGCGGCGAGGATCTCGTCCTCGGTCGCGTCGGGACGGCCGTACGCGATGTTGTTGCGGACCGTGTCGGAGAAGAGGAACGAGTCCTCGGGGACCAGGCCGATCGCGGCCCGGAGCGAGTCGTGGGTCAGCTCGCGGACGTCGTGGCCGCCGACCAGGACGGCGCCGTGGGTGACGTCGTAGAAGCGCGGCAGGAGGAGGGAGACCGTGGACTTGCCGGAGCCGGAGGAGCCGACGACGGCGAGGGTCTCGCCCGGCCGTATCTCGAAGCTGAGCCCCTGGAGGACCGGGCGCCCATCGTCGTACCCGAACGCCACGTCGTCGAACTCGACGGTCGCGGGCGCGTCGGCCGGAAGGGTCTTCGTGCCCTCCTTCATGGTCGGCCGGGTGTCGATCAGCTCCAGGACTCGCTCGGTGCCGGCGCGGGCCTGCTGGCCGACGGTGAGGACCACGGCGAGCATCCGGACCGGGCCGACCAGCTGGGCGAGGTAGGAGGAGAAGGCGACGAAGGTGCCGAGGGTGATGTGACCCCGGACGGCGAGCCAGCCGCCGAGTGCCAGCATGGCGACCTGGCCGAGGGCCGGGACGGCCTGGAGGGCCGGGGTGAACCTGCTGTTCAGCCGAATCGTGCGCAGCCGCCCCGCGAAGAGTTTCCGCCCGACCTCCCTGAGCTTCCCGGTCTCCTGCTCCTCCTGCCCGAACCCCTTCACCACGCGAACGCCGATCACCGCGCCGTCGACCACACCGGCCACGGCGGCGGCCTGGGCCTGGGCGTACCAGGTGGCCGGGTGCAGCTTGCTGCGGCTCCGCTTGGCTATCCAGTACAGGGCCGGGGCGACGGCGAGGGCGACCAGGGTGAGCGGCGGCGACAGCCACGCCATGATCGCGAGGGAGATCAGGAAGAGGAGGAGGTTGCCGATGGTCATCGGCAGCATGAAGAGGAGCCCCTGGATGAGCTGGAGGTCGCTGGTGGCGCGCCCCACCACCTGGCCCGTGGACAGCTCGTCCTGCCGCCGTCCGTCGAGCCGGGTGAGCGTGTCGTACATCTCGGTCCGCAGGTCGTGCTGGACGTCGAGGGCGAGCCGTCCGCCGTAGTAGCGGCGGACGAAGGTGGCCGCGTAGACGAGGACCGCGGCACCGATCAGTGCGCCGGCCCAGGGCCCCATGCTCCGGCTGTGGGCACCGACGACATCGTCGATGATCACCTTGGTGATCAGGGGTACGACGGCCAGCACCGCCATGCCGGCCAGCGAGGATCCGAGCGCGAGCACGACGTCCCTGGGATGCCGCCACGCGTATCCCGCCAGCCTGCGCGCCCAGCCGCCCTGCCGCCGTTCCCCCTGTTGCGCTGCCACGCGGGTGCCCTTCGTTCGCCCTGGTCTTCCGCATGGCCACAACACGGAACGAAGCGGATTTCATCCCTCCGCAACAAAACAGGGGCGGGCGGGCCGGGTGCCCGGAGGGCCTCTACCCGTGGGCGCTGAGCACACCGCCGGCGCTGAGCACGATGTACACGCCGTTGGCGTCGAGGCCGACGTCGTGCTGGTTCGCCTCCAGCGTGGCGTCCACCGAACCGTCGTTGCCGAGGATCTGCGCGCGGTACCGGAGCTCGCCGACCTTGGTGACCTTGGCCGTCCAGCCGCCGGCGAGCTTGAAGGTGCCCGGCCCGGTGTGCCCGCCGCCCATCCAGGAGTGCACCTCGCCGCCCAGCGTGAGCACGACGAACATGTCGTTGGCGTCGAGCCCGGCGTCCGTCCCGCCGGTCTCCATCGTGGCCAGGACCTCGCCACGGCTGACGATCTTCGTGCGGTAGTGCTCGGCACCGAGCCGGTAGATCTCGGCCTTGCTGCCGTCCGCCAGGGTCCGGGTACGGACCGGGGCAGCCGCCTTGGCCGCGGTGGCGGCCGGTGCGGCGGTACGGGACGGGGCGAGCGTCCGGGTCCGCACGTCGGCCGCGCTCTTCCCGGTGCCGGTGCCGGTCGCTCCGGAGCGGCCTGCGGCGGTGGCGTGGGTGGCGGCGGAGACCTACTGCTCCGGGCCGGCGGCGCCGTCCCTGCTCCCCCCGCTCTGGCAGGCGGTCAGCGAGAACGCCGCGGCGCGGTTCGGCGCACTCGCCGCCGTCAACCCCGGCGTCACCCCCACCGCCCCGGTACGCCCGCACCAGCCGGCCGGCCCCCCGGGCGCCGGCCCCCTCGTCACCTTCAGCCGCAGCGGCATCACCAGGCCTGTTGCTCGAGCTGACGTACCGACTCGAAGTAGTCGGCGATCGCCGGATCATCCGCCGGCAGGAAACTGCTCAGCACATCCCCCGTGTTCAGAGCCTTCTCCAGCCGTCGCGCGTCCTCCTTCGACGGGATCCGCCGCCCCGCCTCGATGTGAGCGATGTGCGAACGCGTCATGACCGCGATGTCGGCCAGCTCCTGCTGCGTCAGCCCGGCCGGTCTCCCGCTGCTGCCTGAGCCAGTCACCGTAAGTGTTCGCCACGGCCAACTCCCTTGTGACAAATGCCTGGTCACACTCCACCCCCTGGTCAGGCTAGCCGCGCCCACCCCACTCTGTGAGCAGATCGCTACAGAAAGGAGTCGCCGCCATGGCCAACCGCATCACCCGCTTCCTCCGCTCACTGTTCCGGCGCCCGCGGGTGCACGGCCCGACCGTCCACCACACCGGGCACCAGCCCCCGGGCGACCCGATCGGCGTGTACGGGATCGGCATGGGTTCGTGCGGCATGCTCGCGAAGGACGCGAGGGTCACCCGGTGAGCGTTCCTCGTCTGCTCCCCTGGGCGGGCCCCGAGGGCAAGCCCTGTTTCCTGGTCACCGACGGAGACGGCTATCTCTCCCGGGCCGCCGACGCAGTCGAGTCCGTGCAGCCGGGGATGGCCGCCGCACTCCTCGACCACTCGGCCGCCCTGCTCGAAGAGCGGCAGGTCACGAAGGCCGAACTCCGTTTCCTGGTGGCCCGGATGAGAGAGGCGCTGACCGACGTGCTGCGGATCGCCGAGAGCCGACGGCTGTAGCACGGCGGCGTGTGTCAGGGTGGCGCACATGGACTGGCAGCTCGAGAGCCCGGAGCTCTGGGCGTTCCTGGAGTCGCTGCACCCCGGTGAGGTCCTGTCGGGAACCGTCGCGGCGATCGAGCGGTTCGGGGTCTTCGTGGCCCTGGACGTCGGGCCCGCCCATCCCCTGTTTCCCGGCGTCGGGTTCATCACGATCCCCGAGCTGTCCTGGCGGCACATCGACGCCGTCACCGATGTCGTCGAGGTCGGGCAGCGCGTCGCATGCGAGTTCCTGCAGTTCGACACCTACAACGCCGAGGCCAGACTGTCCCTGCGCGCGCTGCGACCCGATCCCTTCCAGGTCTTCGCCGACCGCACGGAGGTCGGCCAGGTGTTGCGCGGAACGGTCGAAAGGGTGCTCCCCTTCGGGGCCTTCGTCAGCGTCGGGGACGGCATCGCCGGGCTGGTGCCCTTCAGGGAGCTCCACGGCAGGCCTGCGGCCGGCACACCGGAGGCGTTCCGGAGCGGCGACGAGATGTCCGTCGTCGTCACGGAGATCGAACTGCCGCGGCGCAGGGTGTTCCTCGCCACGCCGGAGCCGGGGGCGTTCCGTGCTCCCTGAGCGGCTCGTGAGCGCGGAGGTCCGGGGCGGCACGAGCCGACTAGGAATCTGATCGACCGGACACGTCCCGGTGGCCGACGGTGATCGCCCAGCGGACGCCTGTCGTCGCGGTCACCTGCACCGTGCCCGGCGTGTGGGGGCGGGTCACGCCGCCGTTCATGTTGGTCTCGTTGTCGATGGTGTTGACCCGGCCGGCGACACAGTCGAACGGGAAGTTGAAGCCGAGCGGTTCGACGGTGACGGTCAGCCTGCCCTTGCCCTCGCAGTTCACCTGGACGGACAGGATGCCGCTGCCGACGCCGCCCTTGATCTCCATCTCCCGGCCTCCGGTGGCGTTCGCCGCCTGGGCGACGACGTCGCCGTCGGGGAACGGTGGCGCCTTGGTGACGGAGTCGTCCCATGGCTCGATGACGGAGGCCGGCGTTCCGGTGGCGGGAGCGGGCGACGGGGTCGCGGGGGCGGACGCGGCGTGACCGGGGCCACCGCCGCTGCAGCCTGCGGCCAACAGCACGACCGCGGCCGCGGATATCACCGCGGCCGGCGCACTCGGGTTTCTCATGGGCCCCATAGTCGGGCACGGAGGGGACGGCGCAGCGCCCGGCCCAGGTGACGGTTCCTTAAAGCCCCGACCGTTCGTACAACCATTCGCGCGAATCCGTGTGTCAACGAGGGTATGACTCACAGACGAAGGAGCGGGCTGGTCGCCACCGCGCTCGGCACCGGGTTTCTCATAGCCGGCGTGGCCGTCGCCGCGCCCGCCTCGGCCGCCGCGCCCGCCGTCAGCTGCACGTCCGCCAAGGCGGCCCTCGCCACGAAGCTGAAGAAGGACATCACCGCGGCCATCGCGAACCGCAAGGGGACCATCGCCGTCGGCCTGTACGACCGTTCGACGAAGACGACCTGTACCCTGCGCTCCACCACGCACTACGACTCGGCCAGCACGGTCAAGGTGACCGTCCTCGCCACGCTGCTGTGGGACGCGAAGAAGCACAACCGGTACCTGACCACCACCGAGCAGACGCTCGCCAAGGCCATGATCACCAAGTCGGACAACGACGCGACCACCAAGCTGTGGAAGCAGCTCGGCCTGACGAAGATCAAGGGCTTCCTGAGCGCCGCCGGGATGACGCAGACCACCCCGGGTACCAACGGCTACTGGGGCCTGACCCAGATCGACGTGCACGACGAGCAGAAGCTGCTCGCGCTCGTCACCGCCAAGAACACCGTGCTCAGCGACAATTCGCGGGCCTACATCCTGAAGCTGATGGGGCAGGTCATCTCGTCCCAGCGGTGGGGCACGCCGTACGGCGCCCCGTCCGGCGTCTCCGTGCACGTCAAGAACGGCTGGCTGCAGCGCGCCACGCACGGCTGGCGGGTGCACAGCCTCGGTACGTTCACCGGCGGCGGCCACGACTACCAGATGTCCGTGCTGACCCAGGACAACAGCACCATGAGCTACGGCATCAACACCATCCAGGCCGTCGCCAAGGTCGTCCACAAGGACCTCGCGGCCTCCTGAGGCGAGGCGGCGGCCCGCGTACCGAAGTGCGGCCCGGGCGGCCGGAGATCGACCCTTTCCTTCACGGGGCGGTCTTCACCCCGTCACCGGTCCCCCCTACGGTGACCGCCATGCGCCTGCGAACCGTACTCGCCACCGTCACCGCCGGCCTGGCGGCGGCCACCTGTCTGTCCGCCGCCGGGTCCGCCAACGCCGTCGCGACCGGCACCGACGCGACCAACACCGCCTCCGCCCACGCGTGTTCGTCCTCGGTCTCCCTCGACGGCTTCTCGGACGCCCTCGACAAGACGACGTTCGGCGGCTATTTCGTCGGCAACCTCTCCGCGCTCGCCGTGGACAAGGACGGCTCCCTGGCCGCCCTCGCCGACCGGTCCTACCTCTTCGGCCTGGACCCGAAGACCCTCGCGCCGAAGAAGGTCGTCGGGCTCGCCGACGAGAACGGCGCCGCGCTCGACTCCGAGGGCCTGGTCGTGGACCGGGACGGCACCCGCCTGATCACCTCCGAGACCGAGCCGTCCATCCGCCGCTACTCGGCGGACGGCAGGATCCTGGACCGGCTCCCCGTGCCGTCTTCGCTGCTCGTGTCCCCGGCCGGACGGGCCACCTCCAACCAGACCTTCGAGGGGCTGACGCTCCTCAACGGCGGCCGCACCCTGCTGGCCTCCATGGAGTACGCCCTCTCCGGCGACACCGCCGGGATCGTCCGCTTCCAGACCTGGCAGCGCACGAAGGACGACCACTTCAGGCTGTCGGCCCAGTACGCCTACCGCACCGACGACCCGATCCTCGGCGTCCCCGAGGTGCAGGCGCTCCCCGACGGCCGGCTCCTCGTCCTGGAGCGCGGCTTCACCTCCGGCGTCGGCAACACCGTCCGCCTCTACCTGGCCGACCCGCGGCACGCCACGGACACCAGCGGCATCGAGACCCTCACCGGCCAGGCCGGCGTACGGCTGATCAGGAAGACCCTGCTCACGGACATCGCCACCTGCCCGGCGCTCGGCGCCACGGCCAAGCAGCCGCAGCCCAACCCGCTCCTCGACAACATCGAGGGCATGGTCGTCACCGGCCGTACCAAGGGCGCGTACAAGGTCCTCCTGGTCAGCGACGACAACCAGAACGCGGTGCAGACGACGCGGTTCTACCGGCTGTCGGTCCGCGTGCGCTGACACAGCGGTACAGCGGTCACGGAGGGCGGTCGCACCGGCCGCCCTCTTACCCACATCTCACCCACCCACAGCCTGCGCCCAGGATCGGCACAGCCCGCGCCCATCGGCCGCGCGCAGGGTGGGGTGGTGACATCTGCCACCGATCCCGTCCCCCACACGCCCGTGTCCCCCGACTGGGGCCCGCCCACGGCGGCCTCCACGGCACCCCCCACGGCCACCCCCGCGGCTGCCCAGCCGGACCGGGCACCGCGCTGGTCGCTGCCCGCGTTGCTCGCGATCCTGGTCCTGGCGGCGGTGCTCTACTCCTGGAACCTCTCCGGTTCCGACATGAACACCTTCTACAGCGGCGCCATCTGGGCCGGCACGAAGAGCTGGAAGGCCTGGTTCTTCGGCTCGCTGGACCCGGGCAACTTCATGACCGTCGACAAACCGCCGTTCGCGACCATGGTCATGAGCCTGTCGTGCCGGATCTTCGGCTTCGGCACCTGGCAGATGATGGCGCCGCAGATCGCTGCGGCACTCGGCGCGATCTGGATCCTGCACTCGTCCGTGAAGCGGGTGTGGGGTCACGGCGCGGCGACCGTCGCCGCGCTGGTGCTGGCGCTGACCCCGATCACCGTAGCCATCAACCGCGACAACAACCCCGACACCATCCTGGTGTTCCTGATGGTGGCGGGCGCGGCGCTCGCGCTGCGGGCAACCCGTGACGAGAAGCTGCTGCCGCTGCTCGGCTCGGCGGCCTGCTTCGGCCTGGCCTTCAACACCAAACTGCTGGCGGGCTGGATCGCTCTCCCAGCCGTCTTCGCGCTCTACCTGTACGCGTCGAAGGCGCCGTGGGTGAAGCGCATCGCCAAACTGCTGCTGGCCGCGGTGGTCCTGGCCGTCTTCAGCTTCTGGTGGGCGCTGGCCGTGGCGCTGGTCCCAGCCTCCGACCGCCCCTACATCGGCGGCTCCACGGACGGCACCGCCTGGAACCTGATCATGGGCTACGACGGCCTCGGCCGGATCTTCGGCGGCACCGGCAACGGCGGTGGGGGCGGAGGCGGGGGCAGCTTCTCCGGCACCGCGGGCCTGGGCCGGATGTTCAACGACATCCTCGGCGGCCAGATCTCCTGGCTGATCCCGTTCGCGGCGATCGCCCTGATCGGCGGCCTGGTGCTGCG
Source organism: Streptomyces sp. NPDC028289 (assembly GCF_055565975.1). Taxonomy (NCBI): domain Bacteria; kingdom Bacillati; phylum Actinomycetota; class Actinomycetes; order Kitasatosporales; family Streptomycetaceae; genus Streptomyces; species Streptomyces sp. NPDC028289. The sequence goes on from NZ_JBVHTI010000001.1 coordinate 1,462,511, forward strand.
CGGGCGCGCACCGCGCACCGACCTCAAGCGGATGGGCCTGGTCCTGTGGGGCAGCTGGACCCTCCTGCACTACGTGATCTTCGCGACCGCCCAGGGCACCATGCACCCGTACTACACGACCGCGCTCGCCCCGGGCATCGCGGCGCTGTGCGGCGGCGGTGGCGTGATGCTGCTTGAGGCGTTCCGTGCCGACAAGCGCTGGGCATGGGTCCTGCCGGCCGCCTTCGGCGTCACCGGCATCTGGGCGATTGTGCTGCTGCGCCGGGCGTCCGGCTGGAACACCTGGCTGTGGCCGGTCATCGCCGTGGTCATGGTGCTCGCGATCGCGGGCCTGATCGTCTTCCGGTCCGGCAACAGGGCGCGGCTGCTCACCGCGTCCGTCGCCGCGGCGCTCGTGGCGGCCCTCGCGGGCCCGACGGCGTACGCCGCCTCGCCGGCGTCCGGTTCCTCGACCGGCGGCGGCATGGGCGGCTCGAACCCGACGGCGGGCCCCTCGACGGGCGGCGGCTTCGGCGGCAGTCCCGGCGGCGGCAACCGGGGTGGCTTCCCCGGCGGCGGTGAGGGCGGTCCGGGCGGCACCCAGCAGGGCGGCCAGAGCAGCCAGGCCGGCGGCGAGAACGCCGGCGGCTTCCCGGGCGGTGCGAACGGCGAGGCACCGAGCGGCGGCATGAACGGCCAGGCGCCCGGCGGTACCGGCGAACTGCCCGGCGGTACCGGCGAGATGCCCGGTGGCGACACCGGCACCGGCGGCACGCGCGGCGGCTTCGGCGGCGGTGGCGGCATGGGCGGCGGCGCGTCCAGCGAGCTCATCGCGTACCTGAAGAAGCACCAGGACGGCGCCAAGTGGCTGCTCGCGGTGTCCAACTCGCAGACCTCCGCGCAGATCGAGCTGAGCGCCCAGGAATCGGTCATATCCATGTGGGGCTTCACCGGCACCGACAACGGGATGACGGTCGCCAAGCTCAAGGAGATCGTGAAGAAGGGCGAGCTGCACTACATCCAGATCAGCAGCGGCGGCACGGGCGGCCCCGGCGGCGGCAACAGCCTCAGCACCGAGGTGGCGAACTGGGTGAAGGCGCACGGTACGGCGGTGCCGGAGAGCGCGTACAGCAAGAGCACGACCTCGTCGTCGTCCACTTCGACGTCCTCTTCGTCGTCGTCCTCATCGACGTCGTCCTCGTCCAGCACCGCTTCGATCTACCGACTTGACCCGTCGGACGTCAGCTGACGCACCGGCAGCACCGAGGCCCCCGACCGCACGGTCGGGGGCCTCTTTTTACGTACCGTTTACCGCAGCGTCCTCATGTTCATGTCACCCTCCTTCTTGCCGCCTCGTCAACCCGCGTAGATGGGAAACTCTTTATGCTGGCGACACACATCCGGCGCTGGAAGTCGGTGGCCCTGGCGACCGCCGCCGTCCTGGTGGGCCTCACCGCCCCCGCGCTGACGGCGACCCCGGCCGCCGCCACGACCACCGCGTACGACTCGACGTACTACAAGAACGCGATCGGCAAGACGGGTACGAGCCTCAAGTCGTCCCTGCACACGATCATCAGCGCGAACGTCACGAAGCTGTCGTACTCGGCCCTGTGGGACGCCCTGAAGAAGACCGACCAGGACCCGAACAACAGCAGCAACGTGATCCTGCTGTACTCGGGCATCTCGCGCAGCAAGTCCCTCAACGGCGGGGACAGCGGCGACTGGAACCGCGAGCACGTGTGGGCGATCTCGCACGGCGACCTCACCACGTCCACCGGCCCCGGCACGGACCTGCACCACATCCGTCCCGAGGACGTGGCGGTCAACGGCAAGCGCGGCAACCTCGACTTCGACGAGGGCGGCTCCACCTTCACCAACAGCGGTGGCAGCAAGGTCGACTCGGACTCCTTCGAGCCGCGCGACGCGGTCAAGGGCGACGTGGCCCGCATGATCCTCTACATGGCCGTCCGCTACGAGGGCGACGACGGGTTCGCGAACCTGGAGCCCGACGACAAGGTCAACAACGGCTCCACCCCGTACATCGGCAAGCTCTCGGTCCTCAAGCAGTGGAACGACGAGGACCCGCCGGACTCCTTCGAGGAGAACCGCAACGACGTCATCTACACCACCTACCAGCACAACCGGAACCCGTTCATCGACCACCCGGAGTGGGTCGACGCGATCTGGTAGGCGCCGTCCGAGCCGGTCCTACTACTTCCCTCACACAGGTGAAGTCGATCTTGGACTCGGGCGTGTCCGCATGACCGCCCCGCAGCATGGGGGCGCCCCGGCAGTTCCGCCGAGGCGTCCCCAACTCCCTTTTCCGGAGAGTCCCGTGAAGCTGCGCATCTGGTCCCTCGCCGCCGCCCTCGCCCTGACCGCGCTCGTCGTCCCCGCCCAGAGTGCCTCCGCACACGCGGCCGCCGCCCCGTCCTGTCCCGACGGCTCCGTCTGCTTCTGGAGCGGCGAGGGCTTCGGCGGCGACTACTGGGAGTGGACGGCCCGCAGCGGCTACCGCGACATGCCGCCGAACCTCCACGACAACGTCGGCTCCTTCGTCGCCTCCACCCGCGCCTGCTTCGTCAACTGGTCGCCGACCGAGAAGCGCGACGTCTTCAACGGCGACTGGCGCTCCCAGTACCGCGGCGACTTCGGCGGGCGGATCGACGGGGTGGGGGCGGGGGCCTGCTGAGCGGCAGCGCCCCGTAGGGGCGCTGGGGGTAGGAACTGCGCGATCAGCCACGACGGCGCCGCAGACGGCAGACGGCAGATCGCGGCATTTCCGGCGGAGCGCTCAGTCCTCCAGGTGCGTCGGCGCGAACATCCGCAGCAGGGCCGGGAGCACGACCACCGAGGGGCCGGGCGCGGCAAGCGCCTTCGCCAGGTCGGTCTCCAGAGTCGCCGGGGACGTGCGGACCGCCGGTACGCCGAAGGACTCGGACAGGGCCACGTAGTCGGGGCGGGACAGTTCCGTCGCCGTGGGCTTGCCGAAGGCGTCGGTCATGTACTCGCGGAGGATGCCGTAGCCGCCGTCGTCGACGATCAGCCAGGTGACCGGGAGGTCGTGCTGGCGTGCCGTCGCCAGTTCGGCGATGGAGTAGAGGGCGCCGCCGTCGCCGGAGACCGCGAGGACCGGGCGGGTCGGGTCGGCGGCGGCCGCGCCGAGGGCCGCCGGGAAGCCGTAGCCGAGGCCGCCGGCGCCCTGCGCGGAGTGCATGAGGTTCGGGGCCTGGGCGTCGAAGGCCGACCAGGCCCAGTACGCCAGGATCGTCATGTCCCAGAAGGACGGGGAGCCGGCGGGGAGGGCGCGGCGGACGGACGCCAGCACCTCCTGTTCCAGGGTGAGTTCCTGGGCGGCGATGCGCTCCGCGACGCGCGAGAGCAGGGCTCGTACCCGGTCCGCCGCCTGGTCGTCCGCACGCGGGGTCACCGTCTCGAGGAGCGCCTGGAGCGCGAGCCGCGCGTCCGCGTGGATGCCCAGCGCCGGGTGGTTGGACTCCAGTTTGCCGAGGTCCGCCTCGATCTGGATCACCCGGCCGCGCGGCTTGAACGTGTGGTAGTTGGAGGAGAGTTCGCCCAGGCCCGAGCCGACCACGAGAAGGACGTCGGCGTCCTCCAGGAAGTCCGTGGTGTGGCGGTCCTCCAGCCAGGACTGGAGGGACAGCGGGTGGTGCCAGGGGAACGCGCCCTTGCCGCCGTAGGTGGTGACGACCGGAGCGTTCAGCGTCTCCGCCAGCTGCCGCAGCTTCCCCGCGGCGTCCGATCGTACGACCCCGCCGCCCGCGATGATCGCCGGGCGGGCGGCCCGGGACAGCAGGTCGGCCGCTACGGCGGTCAGTTCGGGGCGCGGGGGGAGTTCGTCGGGGGTCGCGTCGACCGCCGTCACCACCGGGACGGACGTCTCGGCGAGGAGCACGTCCTGCGGGATCTCCACCCACACCGGGCCGTGCGGGGCGGTCAGCGCCGACTTCCAGGCCGCCGCGATCGCGGACGGGATCTGCGACTGGGTGCGGACGGTGTGGACCGACTTCACCACGCCCCGGAAGGAGGCCGCCTGGTCCGGGAGTTCGTGCAGGTAGCCGTGACGGCCGCCGCCCAGGCCCGCGGTGGGGATCTGGCTGCTGATCGCGAGGACGGGCGCGGAGGCGGAGGCCGCCTCGTGCAGCGCGGCCAGCGAGGTCAGCGCACCGGGGCCGGTGGAGAGGAGCAGCGGGGCCGCCTCGCCGGTGATCCTGCCGTACGCGTCCGCCGCGAAGCCCGCGTTGTTCTCCACCCGCAGGCCGACATAGCGCAGGGCGGAGCGGCGCAGGGCGTCGAACATGCCGAGGGCGTGCTGGCCGGGCAGCCCGAAGACGGTGGTCGCGCCGAGCCCGGCCAGGGTCTCCACGACCAGGTCCCCGCCGTTGCGGCCAGTCATCACGGGGCGCGAAGCGCCTCCATGAGGGGTGGCGGCCGGGCGACGGGCGGGCGGGTTGAGGGCTGCGGCCGTCTGCGCCTCGGTCGGGCGGAGCACCAGGTCGTGGTCGTGGGTCACTTGGAGCGCGCCTCGGCAATCTGTCGGGTCATGATCGTGGTCAGTTCGTAGGCGGTGTGCGAGGCCGCCACCGAGGTGATCTCGGCGTGGTCGTACGCGGGGGCCACCTCGACGACGTCCGCCGAGACGAGGTTGCAGGAGGAGAGTCCGCGCAGGATCTCCAGCAGTTCCCTGGACGTCATACCACCCGCTTCGGGCGTCCCGGTGCCGGGGGCGTGCGCGGGGTCCAGGCAGTCGATGTCGATCGAGATGTAGAGGGGGCGGTCACCGATGCGCTGGCGGAGCTGGTCGGCGACCTCGTCGGCGCCCCGGCGGTAGATGTCCGCCGAGGTCACGATGCCGAAGCCCATCTTCTCGTCGTCGGTCAGGTCCTGCTTGCCGTAGAGCGGGCCGCGGGTGCCGACGTGCGAGAGGGCCGAGGTGTCCAGGATGCCCTCCTCCACCGCCCGGCGGAACGGGGTGCCGTGCGTGTACTCGGCGCCGAAGTAGGTGTCCCAGGTGTCCAGGTGGGCGTCGAAGTGGAGGAGTGAGACCGGGCCGTGCTGCTTCGCGACCGACCGGAGCAGGGGCAGGGCGATGGTGTGGTCGCCGCCCAGGGTCATCAGGCGGGCGCCCGTGCCGAGGAGGTCGTCGGCGGCGGCCTCGATCGTCTCGACCGCCTCGTTGATGTCGAAGGGGTTGACGGCGATGTCGCCGCCGTCCGCGACCTGGGCGAGGGCGAACGGAGAAGCGTCCTGCGCCGGGTTGTAGGGGCGCAGCAGCCGGGACGCCTCGCGGATGGCGTTGCCGCCGAAGCGGGCGCCGGGCCGGTACGAGACGCCCGAGTCGAACGGCACGCCCACCACGGCGACGTCGGCGCGGCCGACCTCGTCGAGGCGGGGCAGCCGGGCGAAGGTCGCGGGACCGGCGTACCGCGGGATACGGGAGGAGTCGACCGGGCCGCGGGGCGTCTCGTTGCCGCTCATGAGGGAATGCCTTCTTCCTTAAGCTTTCTTACGCTTCATCGCGTATGTACTGCTTCCGGCTACGACTCTACTGGTGGGCCGGGACCGGCTCGGACACGAGTTCGGGGCCACCGCGGCCCGCGAGCCGTTCCCGCCAGTTCGCCAGCACGGCCGCGTCGGTCGGCTTCGTCACCAGGGAGACGGCGACGTACGCGACGAGGGAGGAGAGGAGGCCGTAGTAGACGGGTTCGTTGGCGAGGATGCCGTAGCCCGCCATCAGGCCGATCACCGCGAGGCCGCCGACGGTCACGGCGGCGAGGGCGCCCTGGACCGTGCCGCGCTTCCACAGCAGCCCGCCGAGGATCGGGACGAGGAGGCCGCCGACGAGCAGGTTGTACGCCACGGTCAGCGCCTCGACCACGTCGTTGAGGGCTATGGCCGTGCCGATCACCCCGAGCCCCATGAGCAGGATGAAGACCCGGTTGCCCCGCACCTCGTCGTGATCCCGTCCACCGGACCCGGCCCGCCCCCGCAACCGCGACCAGATGTCGTTGTTGGCGACGGTCGCGCAGGCGATCAGCGCGCCGGAGGAGGTCGACATCACGGCCGCGAGGGCGGCGGCCAGCACCAGCCCCCGGACGCCGACGGGGAGTTCGTCCTTGACGATGGTCGCGAAGGCGTCGTCCGGGCTGCCCAGCTTCGGGTACAGCACCTTGGCCGCCGTCCCGATCACCGCCCCGGCGAGGGCGTAGACCAGGCAGTACGTGCCGGCCACCGTGCCGCCCCACTTCGCCGTCCGGTCGCCGCGCGCCGTGAAGACCCGCTGCCAGATGTCCTGCCCGATGAGCATGCCGAAGGTGTAGATCAGCACGTAGGTGAAGATCGTCTCGCCGCCGATGCCCAGCGGGTCGAAGTACGTGGTCGGCAGCTTCGCCTTCATCTCGCTGAAGCCGCCGGCCTTCACGACGGCGATCGGGAGCAGGAGCAGCAGCACGCCGATCGTCTTCACCACGAACTGGACCATGTCCGTCAGCGTGATCGACCACATGCCGCCGAGCGTCGAGTAGGCGACGACGATCGAGCCGCCGATGACGATCGCGACGGTCCGGTTCATGTCGAAGAGGACGTCGAAGATCGTGGCGTACGCGATGGTCGAGGTGACGGCGAGCATGAGCGTGTACGCCCACATCACGACACCCGAGATCACGCCCGCCCGGCCGCCGTACCGCAGATCCAGCATCTCGGAGACGGTGTAGACCTTGAGGCGGGCGATCCGGGCCGAGAAGAAGACGGAGAGGGCGAGCAGCCCCAGCCCGATCGTGAAGACCATCCACGCGCCGGACAGCCCGTACTGGTACCCCAGTCCCACGCCACCGATGGTGGACGCGCCGCCGAGGACGATCGCGGCCATGGTGCCGGAGTACATGGCGGGCCCGAGCCGGCGCCCGGCGACCAGGAACTCGCTCTTCGACCTGGCACGGCGCATGCCCCACCAGCCCATGGCCAGCATGCCGGCCAGGTACAGGACGATCACGGTGTAGTCGACGGCCACAGGGCCCTCCTTCGGTGGGGTCTTGCCGGCGGGTGACGTGCATCGACAGTAGGTGGCCGGAAAGCGGCTGCGAAGTGTACGTTTCATCCATTCGAGCCGTACGGGATGGAGGAAACGCACACCATGCCGGACCCCACGGTTCCCCCCACGCCACCCGTGCCCCTCGCCGCCCTCCTGGCCCGCGAGGACCTCGCCCTGCGCCAGATCGCCGGGCCGTCCGGCCCCTCCCTGGTCATCCACGCGGCGCACACCTCGGAGATGGCCGACCCGTACCCGTACCTGCTGGGCGGCGAGCTGCTGCTGACGGCCGGGGTGCACATCCCGGACGCGGCGGGCTCGGGCACCTATTTCGACGACTACGTCTCCCGGATCGTCGCGGCGGGCGGCGCCGCCCTCGGCTTCGGCCTGGCCCCCGTGCACGACATGGTCCCGCGCGCGCTGGTCGAGGCCTGCGACGGCTACGGCCTCCCGCTCGTCGAGGTCCCGCCGCAGACCCCCTTCACCGCCGTCGCCCGCGCGGTCTGGCAGCTGCTGGCCCAGGCCCGCCTGGCCGAACTGCGCCGCGTCACGGAGGCCCAGCAGAGCCTGGCCGCCGCCGCGGCCCGCCCCGACCCGGTGCCGTCGGTCCTGCGGCAGCTGGCCCAGCGGGTCGGCGGCTGGACGGCCCTGTACGGCCCGGAGGGCACGGAGATCGCCTCGGCGGGCCGTCGGCCGGAGGCACCGGTGACCGCTTCCCTGGCCGAGCTCGCGGAGGTCGTACGCCCGTCCGGTCCCGGCACCCCCACCTCCGCCACCCACGCCACGGCCAGCACCCACCTCGCGGCCTACACCCTCAGCACCGGCTACGCACTCGGCGTGGCCACCCCGACCCGCGAACCGGGCGACCACACCATCGCCTCGGTGGCCACGGTCCTGCTCACCCTCCTCACCGGCGAACAGCAGAGCGGCTCGGGCGCGGCCCGCACCTCGGCACTCGTACGGCTCCTGGTCGGCGGCACGGCGGAGGAGGTGGCGCCACTGCTGAACAGGGGCGACACCTGGTTCGTCGTACACGCCTCGCCGAACGACCGACGCGAGCGTCCCTACTCAGGGGCGCCGGGAACGGCGCGACCAGCCCCCACGCGCCCGCAGCCGCCAGACCTCCTGGCCGCCACCGCCCTGGGCGCCGCACTCGGCTCACCCCTCATCGACCCCGCAGGGGACATCGTCCAGGTCCTGCTCCCCGCCGACCGAACACCTCAGCCGCAGCCCGGCTGGACCCTCGGCGTCAGCTCCCCCGCACCCGCACGACACCTGTCGGCCGCAGCCGCACAAGCGGCCCGCGCCCTCGCCCGCGCCCGAGCGACCCGCACCCCGATGCTGAGCCACGGCGGCCGCCCCGGCCTCGCCGAACTCGTCCCGAAAGAAGAAGCCGAGGCCCACGCCCGCGCCCTCCTCGGCCCCCTCTCGGCGCACCCCGCCCTCGTCGACACCCTGCGCACCTGGCTGTCGCTGCACGGCAGTTGGGACCGTACGGCGGTCGCCCTGTCCGTCCACCGCAACACCGTGCGGCAGCGCATCGCCCGCTCCGCGGAGCTCCTCCACGCCGAACTCGACGATCCCGACGTACGGATGGAGCTCTGGTTCGCCCTCCGGCAGGAGTGAGTGACGCACGTCCCAGCGGGCGATACGCAGGGCGAACGCACAACGCCCTGCCCCACAATGGAGCCATGCCGATACCCGGGACGCCCAGCCGCGCCGAGCTCGTAGAGCACCTTGTGAAGACCCGTATCGCGGGCGACGTCGCCACACCCCGCGAGAACAACCTGCTCCACTACCGCAAGCTGGCCAACGGCGAGCGCAACTGGTGGCTGGGGCTGGAGCTCGGCGACCGCTGGACCGACGAGCAGGACGTGCTGGCCGTGATGGCCGAGCGGGTCGGGGTGAACGACGACCCCGAGTACCGGTACGGCCAGGACACCATCGACCCCGAGCTGACCGTGGACGGCCTGGACCGGCTGGCGGCGCGGCTGCGCAAGGCGGCCGAGGGGCGGCAGCGGGTGCTGTTCGCGACCGGTCACCCGGGTGGCCTGCTGGACGTGCACCGGGCGACCGCGGCCGCGCTGCGCACCGCCGGCTGCGAGATCGTGGTCATCCCGGACGGGCTGCAGACGGACGAGGGGTACGTCATGCAGTTCGCGGACGTGGCCGTCCTCGAACACGGGGCGACGCTGTGGCACACGCACTCCGGGGAGCCGATGAAGGCGATCCTCGGCGGGCTGGAGCGCGAGGGGCGGCCACAGCCCGACCTCGTCGTCGCCGACCACGGCTGGGCCGGCTACGCGGCGCAGGTGGGGCTGGACTCGGTCGGGTACGCGGACTGCAACGACCCGGCGCTGTTCCTCGCCGAGGCGGAGGGCACCCTCCAGGTGGCCGTACCGCTCGACGACCATGTGCTCAGCCCGCGGTACTACGACCCGATGACCGCGTACCTGCTGGCCGGGGCGGGACTGGCCTGACCCGCCGATGTGCGGCCCCCCGGCTGCGGGAGCCGCACATCGTGGCCTGGCCCTAGACCCTGGATGAGACCCTTGTCCCGGTCTCCTGTCGCTGGTCGCTCAGAACCCGAGGCCGCCGAAGCCGAAGCCGCCGAAGCCGCCGTACCCGGCGACGCCGACGGTGGGGACGACCACTACGGGGACGACGGCGACGGTGGCGGGGTAGAACCCGTACCCGAAGTTGCCGTAACCGTAACGGCAGTTGTTGTACCCGCCGCCCCCGAAGCCGTTGCAGCCGCCGAAGCCGCCGCCGCCGGTGACGACGGACTGGTGAGTGGAGGCGGGGGCCGCCGAGGCGGTGCCCGCGGCGCCGACCGCGGCTCCACCGGCCAGCAGCAGGCCGGCGGCGGATATCGCGGCGATGCGCCTCGCGCGCTGTACTCGCATGGGAAATACCTTTCTGCCGGACTCACGTCCGCTACGCGGCACGTCCGCTATGCGGCACATGCACTGTGCGGCATTTCACTCATAGAGCTTAATTCGGGATAAAGGCGACGGCACGTCGGGGCGGTCACCTTCCGTGATCGTCCGAGCTCACCGGCCTCGAAGCCGCCCCAGAAGCGGTCTCCTGAGCCGGCCCCGGAGTGGGGTCCAGGTACACCCGGCCGATCGCGGGGAACGCGGCCCGCAGCCGCTGCTCGGCCCGCTCGCAGGCCCACTCGATCTCGGCCGCCGTGGACACGTCCCGGAAGTCCACCTTGGCGGCGACCAGCGCCTCGTCCGGGCCCTGCACCAGCGTGGTCAGCTCCAGTACGGCCACGATGTGCTCGGACTCCAGCAGCTCGGCGCGGATCCGCTCCCGCACGGGCTTCGGCAGCGGCCGCCCGATGAGGAGCTCGGCGTTCGACCGGCCCAGCACCCACGCGACGTACAGCAGGAGCAGGCCGATGAGTAGGGAGGCGAGGCCGTCCCAGACGCCGGAGCCGGTCAGCTGGCCGCCGAGCAGGCCGCCGGCCGCGAGCACCAGCCCGACGAGCGCGGCCGAGTCCTCCATCACCACGGCCTTCACGGCGGTGTCGGAGGTGTGCCGGAGGTACAGCTTGAACGGCGCCTTGAAGCGGGCCGCCTCGCCGCGCGCCTGCCGCAGCCCGGTCCGCAGCGAGAAGCCCTCCAGCACGAAGGCGATGGCGAGCACGATGTACGACAGCAGCGGATCGCCCGGCTTCTCCCCCACGGCCAGGGTGTGGATGCCGTCGTAGAGGGAGAAGACCGCGCCGCCGACGAAGGTGGCGACGGCGGCGAGCATGGCCCAGATGTACCGCTCGGGGCCGTAGCCCAGCGGGTGCTCCTCGTCGGCCGGCTTCCCGCTGCGCTTGAGGGCGGTGAGGAGCAGCAGCTCAGTGACGGTGTCGGCGAACGAGTGCGCCGCCTCGGAGAGCATCGCGCTGGAGCCGCTGACGACTCCGGCGACCGCCTTGGCGAGCGCGATCCCGAGGTTGGCGACGGCGGCGACGATCACCGTGACGGTGCTCTCGCCGCCGCCCTGCCGGGTCTGTTCGAGGTGTTCGGCTTGGGCCATGCCCCAGTTCTACCTGGGGACGCGGACCACACCCTCCTGGATCACGGAAATGGCGAGTGAACCGTCCTGGGTGTAGATCCGGGCCTGGCCGAGGCCACGGCCGCCGTGTGCGGACGGCGACTCCTGGTCGTAGAGCAGCCACTCGTCGGCGCGGAACGGCCGGTGGAACCACATGGCGTGGTCGAGCGAGGCGCCCACCACGTCCCCGACCGCCCAGCCGCCGCGGCCGTGTGCGAGCAGGACGGAGTCGAGGAGGGTCATGTCGGAGACGTAGGTCGCGAGGACGACGTGCAGGAGGGGGTCGTCGGCGAGCTTGCCGTTGGTGCGGAACCACACCTGGCTGTGCGGCTCGCGCGGCTCGCCGTACTTGCCGAACGGCGGCTCCTCGACGTAGCGCAGGTCGATCGCCTCGCGGGCCTCGAGGAACTTCTCCACGACAGCGGGGTCGAGGTGGTCGTAGTCGCGGAAGCGGTCCGCCGAGGTGGGCAGGGTCGCCGGGTCGGGGGCGGCGGGCATCGGGGCCTGGTGGTCGAGGCCCCCCTCGTCGAGCTGGAAGGAGGCCGACAGGGCGAAGATCGGCCGGCCGTGCTGGACGGCGACCGCGCGCCGGGTGGTGAAGGAGCGGCCGTCGCGGATGCGCTCGACGGTGTAGACGATGGGGGCGCCGGGGTCGCCGGGGCGCAGGAAGTACGCGTGCAGCGAGTGGGCGTGCCGGTCCGCCGGGACGGTGCGCCCGGCGGCGACCAGCGCCTGTGCCGCGACCTGTCCGCCGAAGACGCGCGGGACGACGGCGGACCGGGACTGGCCGCGGAAGATGTTCTCCTCGATCTGCTCCAGGTCGAGCAGGTCGAGGAGATCACTTAGTGCCTGGTTCATGGCACCTTTTCTACTGGCGGGTTGTTGCGGTGGCCCTACAGACCCATGTCCTTCGCGATGATCGTCTTCATGATCTCGCTGGTGCCGCCGTAGATGCGGTTGACGCGGTTGTCCGCGTACAGGCGGGCGATGGGGTACTCGTTCATGAAGCCGTAGCCGCCGTGCAGCTGGAGGCAGCGGTCGATCACGCGGTGCGCGACCTCGGTGGTGAACAGCTTGGCGCTGGCGGCCTCGGCCGGGGTCAGCTCACCGGCGTCGAGGGCCTCGGTGGCGCGGTCCACGACGGCCTCGGCGGCGTCCACCTCGGCCTGGCAGGCGGCCAGCTCGAACTTGGTGTTCTGGAAGGCGGCGACGGGCTGGCCGAAGACGACGCGCTCCTGCACGTACTGCTTGGCGAACCGGACGGCGGCCTTGGCCTGGGCGTAGGCGCCGAAGGCGATGCCCCAGCGCTCGGAGGCGAGGTTGTGGCCGAGGTAGTAGAAGCCCTTGTTCTCCTCGCCGAGGAGGTCCTCGACGGGGACCTTGACGTCGACGAACGCCAGCTCGGCGGTGTCGGAGGTCTTCAGGCCGAGCTTGTCGAGCTTGCGGCCGACCGAGTAGCCCTCGGCCTTGGTGTCCACCACGAACAGGGAGATGCCGTGGCGGCGGTCCTCCTTGGTGGGCGCGGAGGTACGGGCGCAGACGATCATGCGGTCGGCGTGCACACCGCCGGTGATGAAGGTCTTGGCGCCGTTGAGGACGTAGTGCGTGCCGTCCTCGCTGAGCTTGGCGGTGGTCTTCATGCCCGCGAGGTCGGAGCCGGTGCCCGGCTCGGTCATCGCGATGGCCCACATCTCCTCGCCGGAGACGAACTTCGGCAGGTAGCGCTTCTTCTGCTCGTCCGTCGCCAGCAGCTTTATGTAGGGCAGGCCGAGCAGCACGTGCACGCCGGAGCCGCCGAAGGCGACGCCCGCGCGGGCGGTCTCCTCGTACAGGACGGCCTCGAACTTGTAGGAGTCGATGCCGGCGCCGCCGTACTCCTCGTCGACACGGATGCCGAAGACGCCGAGCTCGGCGAGCTTGTAGTAGAAGTCACGGGGGGCCTGGCCAGCGGCGAACCACTCGTCGTACACCGGTACGACCTCGGCCTCGATGAAGGCGCGGATGGTCTCCCGGAACGCCTCGTGATCCTCGTCGAACAACGTACGGCGCACGGCCGCCACCTCCACGGACTTCGGCATGTCTAAGCGCTTGCTCAGACTCCAAGGTACCGGTGGGTAGGGCGACGGGTCCAGGGTGGGAAGCGCGCCGAGGGGGTAACGCTCGTCACGCCTGACGACAGACCTCCGACCTCGGCACGTGAACGCGCCACCGCCCAGGAACCCCGCACACCGCGGGACCGCTGGTGCCCCTGGACGGGGCCCCTGCCACCGCGCCTACACGGCCTGCCGACGAGAAGCCCCCGAACAAGTCCCGCCGCGACGGCGCGCCGGATTCGGGGGGAGCGAGCACGGTGGGGCAGGCAGTCGCGAAGGCAGGCACGGCGGGGCGAGGCGCGACGGGGCGAAGCACGGCGGGGCGAGGCGGGGCGAACACCGCAGGACAGGCACAGCAGGAGCAGACACAGGGTGAGCAGGCCGGACCAGAGCAGGGGCGGAAAGGCGCCGTCACTCCTCCGCCGCCGCGCCGAAGGCGCCCCTCGCCATCCGGTGCAGGAGGACCGCCGTGGCCCCGCGGCCCGGCAGGGAACCCGGTCGGCCCAAATGCGGGGTGGAGTTCAGGAGGCCGAAGACCGAGTGGACCGCCGAGCGGGCCGCGGGCTCCGGGAGCTCCGGGTAGACGCCGCGGACCACCTCCACCCACAGTTCGACGTACTGCCGCTGGAGCTGCCGCACCAGCTTGCGGTCGCTGTCGCGCAAGCGGTCCAGCTCGCGGTCGTGCAGGGTGATCAGTGGACGGTCGTCGAGGGCGAAGTCGATGTGGCCCTCGATGAGGGAGTCCAGGACCGCCGAGGGCGCGGTGTCCCCGTCGGCCTCCGCCAGGCGGAGCTTGGCCCCCGTCAGCAGCTGCCCGCTGATCCCCACCAGCAGCTCCGCGAGCATCGCGTCCTTGCCCGCGAAGTGCCGGTAGAGACCGGGCCCGCTGATGCCGACCGCGGCCCCTATCTCGTCCACGCCGACGCCGTGGAAACCGCGCTCGGCGAAGAGCCTGGCGGCCTCCTTGAGGATCTGCTCGCGACGGGTCGGGGCGTCGGTTCTCGTGACCATGAAGGCAATTCTAGACAGGGAGGTTAGCGGTCGTTAACCTGAAGGCGATGCGTTAACGCTCATTAACAAGGTGAGGGGATCGCGGCATGGACCAGGCACCGGAGCTGACGAGCGCGGCGGACCCCGCGTCGGAGGCCTTTCGGGCCAACGAGGAGGCGCACCGCGTCCTCGTGGAGGAGCTGCGCGCCAAGCTCGCCGCGGCCGCGCTGGGCGGTGGCGAGAAGGCGCGGGCCCGGCACACCGCACGCGGCAAGCTGCTGCCGAGGGACCGGGTGGACACCCTGCTCGATCCGGGGTCGCCGTTCCTGGAGCTGGCCCCCCTGGCCGCCGACGGGATGTACGACGGGGCGGCCCCGGCGGCCGGCGTGATCGCCGGGATCGGCCGGGTCAGCGGGCGCGAGTGCGTGATCGTCGCCAACGACGCCACGGTCAAGGGCGGCACCTACTACCCGATGACCGTGAAGAAGCACCTGCGGGCGCAGGAGGTGGCCCTCGACAACCGGCTGCCGTGCGTGTATCTGGTCGACTCCGGCGGCGCCTTCCTCCCCATGCAGGACGAGGTCTTCCCGGACCGCGACCACTTCGGGCGGATCTTCTACAACCAGGCCCGGATGTCGGGTGCGGGCATCCCGCAGATCGCGGCCGTGCTCGGGTCCTGCACGGCGGGCGGGGCGTACGTCCCCGCGATGAGCGACGAGGCGGTCATCGTCCGGAACCAGGGCACGATCTTCCTCGGCGGGCCCCCGCTGGTGAAGGCCGCCACCGGTGAGGTCGTGACCGCCGAGGAGCTGGGCGGCGGCGAGGTCCACTCCCGGGTCTCCGGCGTCACCGACCACCTCGCCGAGGACGACGCGCACGCGCTGCGGATCGTACGGAACATCGCCGCGACCCTGCCCGCCCGGCGCGCCCTCCCCTGGGAGGTCACCGCGGTCGTCGAACCGAAGGCCGACCCCTACGGCCTCTACGGCGCCGTCCCCGTCGACTCCCGCACCCCCTACGACGTCCGCGAGATCATCGCCAGGGTCGTCGACGGCTCCCGGTTCGCCGAGTTCAAGGCCGAGTTCGGGCAGACACTGGTCACCGGCTTCGCCCGCATCCACGGCCACCCGGTCGGCATCGTCGCCAACAACGGCATCCTCTTCTCCGAGTCCGCCCAGAAGGGCGCCCACTTCATCGAGCTGTGCGACCAGCGCGGCATCCCGCTCGTCTTCCTGCAGAACATCTCCGGCTTCATGGTCGGCAAGGACTACGAGGCCGGCGGCATCGCCAAGCACGGCGCGAAGATGGTCACGGCGGTGGCGTGCACGCGCGTGCCGAAGCTGACGGTGGTGGTCGGCGGGTCGTACGGCGCCGGGAACTACTCCATGTGCGGCCGGGCCTACTCCCCCCGCTTCCTGTGGATGTGGCCCAACGCCAAGATCTCGGTGATGGGCGGCGAGCAGGCCGCCAGCGTGCTGGCCACGGTCAAGCGGGACCAGCTGGAGACACGGGGAGAGTCCTGGCCGGCCGAGGACGAGGAGGCCTTCAAGGCGCCCGTCCGCGCCCAGTACGAGCGCCAGGGCAACGCCTACTACGCGACCGCCCGGCTCTGGGACGACGGGGTCATCGACCCCCTCGACACCCGGCAGGTGCTGGGACTGGCCCTGACGGCCTGTGGCAACGCGCCGCTGGGTGACCCCCAGTTCGGCGTCTTCCGGATGTGAGGAGGGGACTCGTGTTCGACACCGTACTCGTGGCCAACCGGGGCGAGATCGCCGTCCGGGTCATCCGTACGCTGCGGTCGCTGGGCGTGCGCTCGGTGGCCGTGTACTCCGACGCCGACGCGGACGCGCGGCACGTCCGGGAGGCCGACACGGCGGTCCGGCTCGGTCCGGCGCCGGCGGGCGAGAGCTATCTGTCGGTGGAGCGGCTGCTGGCGGCCGCCCGGTCGAGCGGCGCCCGGGCGGTCCACCCCGGGTACGGCTTCCTCGCCGAGAACGCCGCCTTCGCGCGGGCCTGCGAGGAGGCCGGGCTGGTCTTCATCGGCCCGCCGGCCGAGGCGATCGCGCTGATGGGCGACAAGATCCGGGCGAAGGAGACGGTGAGCGCGGCCGGGGTGCCGGTGGTGCCCGGCGGCCGTGATCCAGAACTCGCGGACGCCGCCCGCACGTTGGGGGCACCCGTCCTGCTCAAGCCGTCCGCGGGCGGCGGCGGCAAGGGCATGCGGCTGGTCCGGGACCTGACCCTCCTCGACGAGGAGATCGCCGCCGCCCGCCGCGAGGCCCGCGCCTCCTTCGGCGACGACACCCTTCTCGTCGAGCGGTGGATCGACCGCCCCCGGCACATCGAGATCCAGGTCCTGGCCGACGGCCACGGCAACGTCGTCCACCTCGGCGAGCGCGAGTGCTCGCTCCAGCGCCGGCACCAGAAGGTGATCGAGGAGGCGCCGTCGGTCCTGCTGGACGAGGCGACCCGGGCGGCGATGGGCGAGGCCGCGGTGCAGGCGGCGCGCTCCTGCGGGTACGTCGGCGCGGGCACGGTGGAGTTCATCGTGCCGGGCGGCGACCCTTCCTCGTACTACTTCATGGAGATGAACACCCGCCTCCAGGTGGAGCACCCGGTCACCGAGCTGGTCACCGGACTCGACCTGGTGGAGTGGCAGCTGCGGGTGGCGGCCGGGGAGCGGCTCGGGTTCGCGCAGGAGGACGTCCGGCTGACCGGGCACGCGGTGGAGGCCCGGATCTGTGCCGAGGACCCGGCGCGCGGCTTCCTGCCGACCGGCGGCACGGTCCTCCTGCTGAACGAGCCCTCCGGGGACGGCGTCCGCACCGACTCCGGGCTCAGCGAGGGCACCGAGGTCGGCAGCCTGTACGACCCGATGCTGTCCAAGGTGATCGCGTACGGCCCGGACCGGGAGACCGCGCTCCGGAAGCTGCGCGGGGCCCTCGCGGAGACGGTCACCCTGGGCGTGCAGACCAATGCCGGGTTCCTGCGCCGCCTCCTTGCCCATCCGGCGGTGGTGGCGGGCGAGTTGGACACCGGCCTGGTCGAGCGGGTGGTGGACGACCTGGTCACCGCGGACGTACCGGACGAGGTGTACGAGGCGGCGGCGGCCGTACGGCTGGAGGCGCTGCGGCCGGTCGCGGCGGAGGGGCGCTGGACGGACCCCTTCTCCGTGCCCAGCGGCTGGCGCCTCGGCGGTACCCCCAGGTCCGTCGGCTTCCACCTCCGGGTGCAGGAGCCGGTGGAGTACACCCCGCACGGCACGCACACCGTCACCGCCGACCGCGTGTCCGTCACCCTGGACGGCGTCCGCCACACCTTCCACCGCGCCGCCGACTGGATCGGGCGGGACGGCGACGCCTGGCAGGTCCGCGACCACGACCCGGTCGCCGCCTCGCTGAACCGCACCGCGCACGCCGGCGCCGACTCGCTCACCGCGCCCATGCCCGGCACCGTGACCGTGGTGAAGGTCGCCGTCGGGGACGAGGTGACCGCCGGGCAGAGCCTGCTGGTGGTGGAGGCGATGAAGATGGAGCACGTCATCTCCGCCCCGCACGCCGGCACGGTCGCCGAACTCGACGTGAAGCCCGGCGCCACGGTCGCCATGGACCAGGTGCTGGCCGTGATCGCCCCGCACGAGGAGGAGACGGCATGACCGCCCCGGAGAGCGCCCTCCCCATGGTCGTACCGGCCACGGATCTGCCCGCCCGGGTCCGGATCCACGAGGTCGGCGCGCGCGACGGCCTGCAGAACGAGAAGACGGCCGTACCGACGTCGGTGAAGGCCGAGTTCGTCCACCGCCTGGCCGACGCCGGCCTGACGACGATCGAGGCGACCAGCTTCGTCCACCCCAAGTGGGTGCCCCAACTGGCGGACGCGGAGGACCTGTTCCCCCGGCTCGCGGATCTCCCGGGGGTCGCCCTCCCCGTCCTCGTCCCCAACCAGCGGGGCCTGGACCGGGCCCTGGCCCTGGGCGCCCGCCGGGTCGCCGTCTTCGCCAGCGCCACCGAGTCCTTCGCCAGGGCCAACCTCAACCGCTCGCTGGACGAGTCCCTGGCCGTCTTCGACCCGGTGGTCCGGCAGGCGAAGGACGCGGACGTGCACGTCCGCGGCTATGTCTCGATGTGCTTCGGCGACCCCTGGGAGGGCGCCGTCCCGTTCCACCAGGTGGTCCGGGTCTGCAAGGCGCTGCGCGACATGGGCTGCGACGAGCTGAGCCTCGGCGACACGATCGGCGTGGCCACCCCCGGCCACGTCCTCGAACTGCTCTCCCTGCTCAACGAGGAGGGCGTGCCGACGAACGTCATCGGCGTGCACTTCCACGACACCTACGGCCAGGCGCTCGCCAACACCTACGCGGCCCTGGAACACGGCGTGACGACGGTCGACGCGTCCGCCGGCGGGCTCGGCGGCTGCCCGTACGCCAAGTCCGCCACCGGCAACCTCGCCACCGAGGACCTGGTCTGGATGCTCCAGGGCCTCGGCATCGAGACCGGAGTCGACCTCGGCAAACTCACCGCCACCAGCGTGTGGATGGCCGAACAACTGGGCCGACCCAGCCCGTCCCGTACCGTCCGCGCCCTCTCCCACCAGGAGTGACGACCATGGACCACCGCCTCTCCCCCGAACTGGAAGAACTCCGCCGCACGGTGGAGGAGTTCGCGCACGACGTCGTGGCGCCGAAGATCGGCGACTTCTACGAGCGGCACGAGTTCCCGTACGAGATCGTCCGCGAGATGGGCCGCATGGGCCTGTTCGGCCTGCCCTTCCCCGAGGAGTACGGCGGCATGGGCGGCGACTACCTGGCCCTCGGCATCGCCCTGGAGGAGCTGGCCCGGGTCGACTCGTCGGTGGCGATCACGCTCGAAGCCGGGGTCTCGCTGGGCGCCATGCCCATCCACGTCTTCGGCACGCCCGAGCAGAAGCAGGAGTGGCTGCCGCGGCTCTGCTCCGGCGAGATCCTCGGCGCCTTCGGCCTCACCGAGCCCGACGGCGGCAGCGACGCCGGCGCCACGCGTACGACCGCCCGCCTGGATCCCGCCACCGACGAATGGGTGATCAACGGCAGCAAGTGCTTCATCACCAACTCCGGGACGGACATCACGGGCCTGGTCACCGTCACCGCGGTGACCGGCCGCAAGCCGGACGGCAAGCCGCTGATCTCGTCGATCATCGTCCCCTCCGGCACCCCGGGCTTCACCGTCGCCGCCCCCTACTCCAAGGTCGGCTGGAACGCCTCCGACACCCGGGAGCTGTCCTTCGCCGACGTCCGGGTCCCCGCCGCCAACCTGCTCGGCGAGGAGGGCCGCGGCTACGCCCAGTTCCTCCGCATCCTCGACGAGGGCCGCATCGCCATCGCGGCCCTGGCGACCGGCCTGGCCCAGGGCTGCGTCGACGAGTCGGTCAAGTACGCGAAGGAACGCCACGCCTTCGGCCGCCCCATCGGCTCCAACCAGGCCATCCAGTTCAAGATCGCCGACATGGAGATGAAGGCCCACACGGCCCGCCTCGCCTGGCGGGACGCGGCCTCCCGCCTGGTGGCGGGCGAGCCCTTCAAGAAGGAGGCGGCCCTCGCCAAGCTGTACTCCTCCACCGTCGCCGTGGACAACGCCCGCGACGCCACCCAGGTCCACGGCGGCTACGGCTTCATGAACGAGTACCCGGTGGCCCGCATGTGGCGCGACTCCAAGATCCTGGAGATCGGCGAGGGCACGAGCGAGGTGCAGCGGATGCTCATCGCGCGGGAGTTGGGGCTGGTGAGCTGAGGCCGGACGGCGGTGTGGGCTCCGGCAGGCCTCGGTGCCGGAGCACGCCCGCGGGCGGATCCGCGTGGCGCGTCAGTTCGTCGTGGCAGTGGTGTGGTGCGGCCGGTTGCGTACCAGCAGGGCCGAGGCCAGGGCCGCACACAGGAACACGGCGGCGACGACGGCCATGCCGAGGTGGACGCCGGAGGTGAAGGCGTCGCCGACCGCGGCGGTCACGTTCGGCGGGGTCGTTCCGTGACCGCCGGTGCCCGTGGAGACGGCGTGTTCGACGGCGGGCCGGACCGCCCGGGGGACGTGGTGCGCGTCGAGCCGGTCGGGCAGCCGGGACCGGAGCCGGCTCGCCAGCAGGGCGCCGAGGAGGGCGGAGCCGGTGACGGACCCGATCTGGCGGAAGGCGTTGACGGCTCCGGAGGCCATGCCGGCGTGTTCGTGGGAGACGCTGACCAGGGCGGCGGCGGTGCTCGGCGCGGCCACCATCCCGGATGCGGCGCCGAAGAGCACGTACAGCCACCACACCCGGGCGTAGGGGGTGGTCGGCTCCAGCGTGGTGAACCCGGCCGTGGCGGCGGCTCCGACGAGGAAGCCCAGGGTGAGCGGGAGCTTGAAGCCGGTTCGGCGGATCACGCGTCCGGTCGCGTAGGCGACGACGACGTAGACGCCGAAGAAGGCCAGCAGCCGCCAGCCCACGTCCAGGGCGGAGAGCTGCTGGACGCGCTCGTAGAAGAGCACCGAGAGGATGGCCACCCCGGTGAAGCCGAACAGGGAGACGGCCGCGACGAACATGACGGCGCTGAACGACGCCGACCGGAACAGGCTCATGTCCAGCATGGGGGTGCGGGCGGCCCGCTCAGCGAGGACGAAGCCGCTCAGGGCCACGGCCGCGACGACCCAGGCGGTCAGGATCCGGGGGCTGGTGTAGCCGTCGTGGCCGCCTTCGATGAGGGCGTAGACGAGGGCGGCGATGCCCAGGGCGGCCAGGATCTGGCCGGAGACGTCGAGCTTGCCGGCGGGGCCGCGTGACTCGGCGACGAAGACGGCGGCGGCCATGGTGACGACCGCGAGGGCGGCGGTCGACAGGAAGACCGTGTTCCAGTGGAAATGGTCCAGCAGGGTACCCGCGATGAGCGGGCCGGCGGCGAGCCCGATACCGGAGGCGGCCGCCCAGGCCGTGACGACCTCGGTGCGCCGGTGGGGGTCCGGGAAGGCCGCCCCCAGGATGGCCAGGCTGTTGGGCAGGATGAGGGCGCCGCCGAGGCCGGAGACGAGCTGGCCGGCGATGACGCCTCCGGTCGAGCCCGCGGCGTAGACGGTGAGCGACCCGATGATCATGACCGCGGCGCCGGCGAGGAAGGCGCGCTTGCGGCCGTAGAGGTTGCCGATGGTGCCCGCGGACATCACCAGGCTGGCCACGAGCAGGGTGTACGCGGAGGGGATCCAGACGAGGCCGGTCGGGGAGACGTGCAGGTCGTCCTGGATGGCCGACAGTGCCGACACCGATGCGGTGATCAGCAGGAAGGTCGTCATGGCGCCCAGGCACATCGCGACGAGGGTGACGGCCGCCGCGCGCCGGGAGGGCCGGTGGGAGGTGAGCCGGTCACCGGGTTGCCGGTCGGCCGGCCTGAGTCGGCCCGGGGCGGGCGAAGGGGTGGAAACCATCGTGTCCTCGTCTCAGCCGAGCTGCGAGTGGCGGGCGGGGGCGTGGGGCGCCGTCGGAGACCCGAGCTAACTTACGATTGAGCAAGTCAGCCGCGACGCTATAGGCTGGCTTCGTATGAGGCAAGTCAGGCGGAGGGTGGAGAGATGACGGACCTGCTGCGGGAACGGGACGCCTGGTCCATGGCCAACTGCTCCGTCGCCCGGACCCTGGAGATCGCCGGCAACAGGACGGCGTTGCTGATCATGCGCGAGGCGTTCTTCGGCACCCGCCGGTTCGACGACTTCGCCAGGCGGGTGGGCATCGGCGAACCTGCCGCCTCGGCGCGCCTGAAGGAGCTGACCGCCGCCGGGCTCCTGGAACGCGCGCCCTACCAGGAACCCGGCCAGCGGACCCGCTACGCCTACCAACTGACCGAGAAGGGGCGGGACTTCCTGCCCGTCCTCACGGCGTTGCGGCAGTGGGGCGACACCTGGGCCACGGACGAACAGGGGCCCCCGCTGGTCGTACGCCACCGGGACTGCGGCGCCGCGGTGCACGCGGTGATGCGCTGCGACGACGGCCACGACGTACGGCTCGGGGAGTCGTTCGTCGACGCCGGCCCGGGTCTCATCCGCGTCGGCCCGGACAGCCCCGAACCCGACGGCGACTGAGACGCCGCGGGACGACCACGGCGTCCGCGATCACCCACCACGAGGAGTTGCCTTGACGCTCGACTTCCACCCCGGCCAGGGGACCAGGTCACGCACGTTCAGCTGGGGAGACCCCGCCGTCTCCGCCGACGCCGTCCCGCACCACAGCGGCCTCGGCTTCCTCCGCGAGATCCTGGCCGGCCGCCTGCCCGCCCCGCCGGTCGCCGCCGCCCTGGGATTCACCCTGGAGGAGGCCGAGTACGGCCGCGCGGTCTTCGCACTGGTGCCGGGCGAGGAGCACTACAACCCGATAGGCAGCGTCCACGGCGGCGTGTACGCCACGCTCCTCGACTCCGCGGCCGGCTGCGCGGTGCAGTCCGTGCTGCCCCAGGGCACCGGGTACACCTCGATCGACCTGACCCTGAAGTTCCTGCGCCCGGTCACCGTCGACACCGGCAAGATCCGCGCCATCGGCACCGTCCTCAACAGCGGCCGCCGCACCGCCCTCGCCCAGGCGGAACTCCGCGACTCCGAGGACCGGTTGCTGGCCCATGCCACCAGCAGCTGCATGCTCTTTCCGATCGGGGGCCGCCAGGACGCATGAGCCTGGGAAACGGCGCCGGTCCGTGGGAGGGTCGGGCATCCGGTGCTCTCGATGCGGCAGACCGACATCATGTGCTGCGGGCAGGACGGCCCTCGGGACTGGTGGGCTCGCACGTCGAGGTGTCGCGTAGTCGCGAGCCGCTCGGGCAACTACCAGAGCCAGCGGTCGAGGAACTCGGCCCAGATGAACCCGTGGTAGCCGTCAAAGGCAGGCGGATCGATCTTCTTGAGTTCGTCAGCGAGCATGCTGAGCTCGGCCAGGGCCTCGTCCTCGCGCTCATCCGGATCGCTGAGGATCTCGGACTCGCTGACGTGCAGGCCGTAGTGGTGCAGGGTCCGCAGCCACAGGTCGATGGAGGAGTTGGCGAACCATGCCTCGCCCTGAGGAAGGACGTAGTAGACCGTCCCCGTGCCGGGTTCGACGCCGAACGACCATTGCAGTCCCGGCACGAGGCCGCCATGGCGATTCCGGGTGAGGAGGAAGAGCGACCCCCGAGCCGACGTCTGCAGTGTGGGAGCTGCCGCCACCTCGAACGACACGTACTCGATCAACTGGTCGACGACAGGGATCCCGACATCGACGAGCAGTGCCTTCTGCTCCTCGGGGATCTGCCAGCCCGACACGACTACCGAGTCTGCCCTTGCAACGTTCCCGGTGCCGGCCCAGGCAGTGAGCTCGTCGAACGTCGGCATGTGAGAGTCCTTCCGCGGCCGGCTGCGATGCGGACCCTACCGAGGCTGGGGCCGGACGTTGTCCACAGGCACGGTCGCGGCGGACCGGTGTGCCAGGGCGATCGATACCCCCTGAGCGGCCACGCGGTGGCCCGGGAGATTCTGCACGGAGGCGGCCCCAAATCCCCCGTGCAGCCATATCGTTGGCTGATGCGCGCACACCCTGTGGACCGCCCGGCCGATCTCGACGTCGTACGTGAGTCCTACGACCGGGTAGCCGACAACTACGCCCACATGGTCGTGACGACGGGAGTCGGCGACATCCGTAGGCATCCATGGCTCAAGGCGTCGATCGACGCCTTCGCCGACACCGTGCGCGGGCTTGGGCCCGTCCTCGACGTCGGCTGCGGGCCCGGAACGGTGACCGCCTACCTCGCCGAACGCGGACTCGATGTGTCCGGGGTGGATCTCTCTCCTCGCATGATCGAGAACGCGCGCCGGCTTCATCCGGAGTGCCGCTTCGCAGTCGCTTCCGCCACCGAACTCGACCTCGGTGAAGCGTCTTTGGGCGGAGTGCTCGGCTGGTGGTCACTTTTCAACCTCCCCCGGCACGTCCTTCCCCAGGTCCTCGCCGTGTTCGCGCGCGCGTTGAAGCCAGGCGGACACTTCATCACCGGAACACACGTCGGTGACGAGGACGCGGTGCGCACCGAGGCATACGGAGGCGTACCCGTCCGTTGGACGACACACAAGTGGCGGCCGGAACAACTCGTCGAACTGATCGAGCAAGCCGGCCTGAACCCGGTCGCCGAACTGCGACTCCCCCCGGAGGAGTACAGCGGGCCCGGTCTGGTCGTCATGGCCAAGCGCCCCGGCTGATGATCACCAGGAAGCGGAGCGGCACAGGATCCGCTGCCGGGACTCCGCCTGACGCCTACCGCTGTTTTCCGTTCGGACACCCCCCGAGGGCCCGGTGTACGTAGTCGACCAGGCATGACTTGTCCGGGACGACGTCCGACTCACGGCCAGTCGGTACGCTGCGCCGGTCGGGCACCGTACGTGCGTTGGTGGCGTGGTGATGAGGGCTACGGATCCGGAGTATCGGCCGCGGTCTGAGCGGCCGTTGAGGTCATGCGGAAGCGGGCCCGTGCCGGGAAGAGGACAGGCCGGGCGGGGGGATGGGTCGTCCGATCCACCTGGTCGGCGGACGCGCCGGTTATCGCGCTTTGCGCAGTCGCGGTTACTCAGCGCGGCCGCCTCCGGATGCCCAGGACGGGCGAGGGAGAGGATGCGACGCTGGAGAGAGGGGCCCGCGAGTGGAGGGTCCGAGTGCGTCTCATCCGCGGCCGGGGCCCTCTCCTTCGACCCGGCGACGATGTCCCGGTGCGGCTCATATGGATGCGCCGCAGAAGCGTGCGGTCAGTCTGCTCTGTGAGCCTGCCGGCCGCCGCAGCACTCACCGAGCGTCGCCGGGCGGCCTTACCGCGTGGATCCGGCCCGCCGGGGCCAGGACCACGCGACCGACCCGGAAGGCAGGTGCGTCCCCATGCGCACGTCGACCCGTATCGCCGGTGCCCTCACCGGCCTGGCCCTCACCCTCGGTGGCGCGGTCCTCGCCGCTCCCGCGGCCCGGGCGGACATCCCCGCCTGCACGAAGATGGCCGAACTGGCCGGTGCCACCGCTTCCGACTCCGTCACGGCGGCCTGCAGCCGTGGCGTGGTCGGAGACCTGCAGAGTTGTGTGAGCGGGCTGACCGGGGCCGGAGTGGCGGGCGGCGCCGCGACCGCCGCCTGCCGGGCGGCGGCCCACGAACCGCGCTAGCGGACCGCGCGGCGCCCAGCCTCGTCTCACCTCGTCTCACCTCGTCTCACCTCGTCTCACCTCGTCTCACCTCGTCTCGTCTCGTCTCGTCTCGTCTCGCAGGGCTCATGCGGAGCGCCCATGCTGGGTGAGAGGGCGCCGTCGTCTTGAGACTTGTCCGTCCCGAAGGGCGAACGAAGGCGCCTGAGAGGAGGAGGAAGTCATGCGCATGCGCAGGATCCTGGGCCTCGCCCTGGCCGCGGCAACCCTGGCCGGCGTGAGCGCCGTCGGCGCCGTCAGCGCCGGGGCCGCCTCGTCTCCGAACATCTCCAGAGACGACTGCACAGCCGTCGGCGGACAGATCGTCGCCCGCCCCTACGCCGGCTACGTCTGCGCACTGCCCGACGGGACCGCGCAGGCGATCACCTGACCGGCCTGCGCCCGGCCGGGACCGTCCCGAAGCCAAGGCCGTCACCGCTTCGGGACGGTCCGGGCCGTCCCGAACACCGCGCTCGACGCCGTCCTGAACGGCCTCGGCCATGTCGTCAGACAGCGACCGCCGAGGTCGTCCGCATGTCCCAGCTGTAACGATTCGGACTGCCCTGCTGTACGGACCACGAGCGTCGTTGACACTCGGCAGGTCCTGAACAGGCGCAGAAGAACGGGCACGACCAAGGAGCCGACCGGCACGGTGCACCCGCACCCGTCGGTCGGCTCCGCCGTGCTCTCGACGACTCCGGGGACGACTCCGTCGTTCGGCCCATCAAGGGCATCGGCTGCAACGCCGAAAAGGACCAACGGAGTCGCCCACCCTCGCGTTCCGGTACGCCTCCGCGCCCCAGGCCGCCCCGATGACGGCGGTCCCGTACCCCGGCCGACAGGCCCGGAGGAGATCCCGCATGCGCGTCGTCCTGCCCCTGACCGCCGTCACCACCGCCGCGCTCCTGCTCGTCACGGCCACCGGCGCGGCTCCCGCCACGGCAGACCGGAACCCCGACGGCACACCACTGCTGGTCAAGGTGTCCCACGGCGACCCGTACGCGACGTGCACCATCGGAGCGAGGTCCCCCGACAGCATCGTCTACCCGGGCACCGAGGTCGAGCCGTACCTGGCCGTCGATCCGCGCGACCCCGGGCGCGTGGTCACCGTGTTCCAGCAGGACCGCTGGAACGACGGAGCCGCCCGTGGCCTGGCGGCCGGCTGGACCACGGACGGCCACACCTTCCACCGGAGCACGCTGCCGTTCAGCCTGTGCGCCCCCGGCGGCGCGGACTACGAACGGGCCTCCGACCCCTGGGTGAGCACCGGACCGGACGGCACGGTCTACGCCGGCGGGGAGGGCGTCGACTTCACGAAGAGCACGCGCAGCGCCCTCCTGGCCGTCACCTCCCGCGACGGCGGCCGCACTTGGCAGAACCTCACCACCACGCACGTCGACGAGCAGCCGTTCTTCAACGACAAGCCCTCGCTCACCGCCGACCCGGTCCGCAAGGGCACCGCCTACCAGGTCTGGGACCGCCTCGACAACGACCCGCCCGGCCCCAGCTCCCTCGACGGTCCCGGCTACATCTCCCTCACCCGCGACGGCGGCCGCACCTGGAGCAGGGCCCGTCCGTTCGTCGACACCAGCACCGTGCCGAACACCCAGACCATCGGCCATCTGATCGTCGCCGACCGGCGCACCGGCATCCTGTACGACTTCTTCGACCGGATCACCCTCTCCGACGATCTGAGCACCGTCGTCGAAGCCCGCTACGAGGTGGTCACCTCGACCGACGCCGGAGAGACCTGGAGCGCCCCGGTCACCGTGGCCCGGGACACCTCCGTACCGGAGGTCGACCCGAACGACCCCGCCAAACCGCTGCGCGCCGGGTCCACCCTGCCGAGTCCGGCCGTCGACCCCGGGACGGGCACGCTGTACATGGCCTACGAGGGCTCGGACTTCTCGGGTGGAAAGTTCGACTCCGTCCAGCTCGTGCGGTCCACCGACGGCGGACGCACCTGGGGGACCCCGGAGCTGATCAGCCCCAAGGGCGTTCCGGCCTTCTCACCGTCGATCGCGGTCGCCGAGCGGGGCACGGTCGCGCTCACCTACTACGACCTGCGCTTCCTCAGGCCCGGCAACACCACCACCCTGCCCACCGCCTACCAACTGGCCACGCTGCAGCACGGAGACCCGAGGCTCCGGACCGAACGCCGGATCTCGCGGGTCTTCGACTGGCTGCAGGCGCCGTACGCCGGGGGCTACTTCCTCGGCGACTACCAAGGCCTGGCGGCAGACGGCGAGGGAGTACGGGCGGTACTCACCGAGACCAACTCCGGCGCACCGCAGAACCGTACGGACGTGTACACCGGCAGTCTCCGCACCCGCTGACCGACGCGGACGCCGTCGGCCGCCCGCCAACGGGAGCGCCCCGCGGCGCGTGGCTGCGGGGCGCCTTGTGAGGTTCAGTCGACCTGCTCCCCGTCGTACGTACCGCCCTTGCAGAGGTTGTCCGCCAGATCGGGCGTTCCACCGCCCTGCTTGCAATGGGAAGGGGTGACGTAGGACGGGGCACCCTGTGCGGTGGCGGCGGTGGCGGTGGCGGCGCCTGTCAGGCCGAGTCCGGCGAGGGCTGCCGTGGCGATGACGGCGCCGAGGATTCGTCGAATGCGCATGTGGTTCGCCTTTCACGGATTGCCTCGGTTGGGGCACTAGCCAGCTTGATCTTCACCCATGTGGGTGGCACGTCACGTTGGGCCATTCGGGTGACAGAGCTGTCGGGCGCGGGGCCGGTGACGCGCCCCGTCAGACAGGCCCTGGAACGAAGAGACCATGCGGGATCGCGGGCCCCGACTGCGCGCCAGCCCCCTGCGGGGCTTCGCAGGGCAGCACATCCCCGTGTCACCGGTACCGATCTACCGCGCCGCTGTCGCCCCCCCCCCCGCCCGGACTCCTCGACTTGCGGCTCGGGTACGGCGTCGCCTCTCGGTCACGGCCGTGGGGGGTGTGACCGTCACCGGTGGTCGCGGAACCTGTACGCTGCGCGGCGATCGCCCGCTGACCCGATGCCGTGATGGCGACCGCGCCCCCAGCCGGAGCGGACAGCATGGCCGACAGCTCCTCCCGCGCTCCGGGATCACCCTGCAATGCGCGCCACAGGACCCTGTCCGGCACCGCCGTGGAATCGGTGTCGTCCTGCTCGTCGGCAACAGCAGCGTCGCTCGAGACTTGCGCCGGTTACGCGCGGTGCTGAGTGCAGTTCCACGTCGATCCCCACGGCTCATGGCGCCTGCTGCAGAGGTTCGCTCGCGCCCTTGATGAGCACTGCCGGGCACGGACGACGGCTGTGGTTGGTGTACTTCAGTGCTGTACCGCGCGCATCCACGCCAGGACGTTGCCACTCGAAGTCAGAAGCTACGGATGATCAACCATCCGGCGATTCCGAGCACCAGCAGGTATCCACCGATAGAGAGTGTTTTACCCAAACCTTCGCGACCAGCGTTCTCGACCCGCCGGCCTATGATCCCGACCAGCGGTGCCACAAAAATGATCAGAAGGATGCCGATAAAGAAGTCCATGATGCCCCCTGGCTGCGATGACTTCCCGGTGATCCAGGGCGTGATCGTAAGTCACGGGATCTTCCAGGGGGAATCTCCACACCTGCTCAAACCATGGGGCAAACCTTGATCGCCCTGATGCAAGTCAGCGGGGCGCCATCCATCAGTTGCGGTTGCCACCCCGGGTTGAGCACGGAATTTGAACCTGTGGTCTCATCTTCGTCAGGTCGATCGCGGCACCCTCCGGGCCCTGCACTTCGCTGGGAAAGCGGCTCGACGCCGCCCGCTGGTGTCAGCGATCGAGCGACCTCTTGACAACCGATCGCTCGGCCTGCGGCGCAGCGCACAGGAACTGATGAGCCGGCGTCACCAGCTCACCGGGTATCGGATCAATGCCGCGCACTCGGACAGCCACGATGTCGATCACGACGGGCGAGTGAGGGGGCGTGACCTTCACCAGCCGCCACCGGAAAGGCCGGGGGACGTCCTTGGCCGGTAGGTCCGTCATGGCCAGGTGGACCCATCGATCGTAGACAGTGGGATAGACCCGCACATCAGCCCCGCACAGACGGCAAGTCGGCGGCTCCACAAACGTCACATCGTCGGGGTCGAACTCGTGTCGAGGTGGCGCTGTTGCGCCCTCTTGCTCCGCCATTTCGTTGGCGAGCCGATTCCAACAGCCGTCGCACAGTACAGCCATGAGATCAATGCGCCCTCGGCTACGGACCGTCGGGCCGTCCTCCCCACAGCGCTGGCATAAGTGCTCGTCGCGATCGTCGCTCGCCCCCATGTATCCGAGTGTGAGCGAGTCTGAGCAATTCGTAGTAGGGCGCGATTTGGCCGCATTTGACGATCAGGAGAGCAGGTGAGCCTCGGCGCGGCGATGGGCTCGACCTGGGCCGGCGTCCCTGAGGCGCCATCCCGCAAAAGGAGGTGGGCTCGGCGGTCTCTGAGTCAGTGCGATCCGCCCGGCATGTGTCGTTCAGCGGCCTAGTGCCGTATCGAGCAATGTTCGCGCTGTCGCCGGCGGGCGGTGCCAGCTCGTGCTGAGTGGCGCGGTCTACTCGGCGTCGAGCTGGTGATCGGCCCAGACGTAGCTTTCAGGCAGCAAGTCGGTGACAAGGACGGTTCGGAGGTGGTTGCCTTCGCCGACGATGACCTGGAGGGCGGGAAAGTAGTCGAGAAGGACCTGACGGCACCGGCCGCACGGGGGGACAACCCCCCGGTCGCGGTCGCCCACAGCGACAATCGTGTCCAGTTCGTAGGCGCCCTGGGCGGCTGCCGCGCCAATCACGACCAGCTCGGCGCAGGGGCCTCCCGTGAAGTGGTAGGCGTTCACCGCCGTGACGATCCGGCCGTCCCGGGCGCGGGCCGCGGCCGCCATGGTGTGGTTGTCGCCGCGGCAGCGAGTGCGTGCGACGTGCGCCGCGGCCTGGATGAGTTCGTGGTCGACGGGGTGGGTCTGCGTGGTCATCTTCTCTGCCTTCGTCAGGTGTCAGGCGACGTTGACCTGAGTGACGATGGCGTGCAAGCGAATATCGGCGGTGTGCTTGTTCCGCCAGATGATGTAGCGGCGGATCACGCTGCCTTGTTCCTTGTGGCTGCTGTGGTCGGTGCCGTCCAGCGTGAAGGAGCGCAGGGCGGTGAACTGGGCCTCGATCCGGTTCAGCCACGAGCTATTGGTCGGCGTGCAGGCGAATTCGACGTTATCGGCCTTGGCCCGGTCGCCGGCCCGGGTGTCCTTCTCGGTGGTCAGGCGCGGGGAGGAGTTGTCGAGCACGATCGCGATACGAATCCTGGGCGGGTAGAGACTGCGCAGGTAGCTGCAGAACTCCAGAAGCCTTGTCCGGTTCTTCTTCGTCTTGATGTGGCCGTAGAGCTTGTCCCTGCCCAGGTCGTGGGCGGCGAACAGGTGCCTGACTCCGTGCGGGCGGGTGTAGGCCGCGCGTCGGCGGAGCCGGTTCCTGGTCGGGGTCCTTGTGCCTGCCGCCGCGCTCGGCCCGCTGCCGACCGGGGTAAGGCTGGAGATTGAGCGAACCGAACTCGTCCAGGCAGAAGACGACTTCGGGCTCGTCTTCCTTGGGTATGACCTCGTCGTCATCGTTTTCCCGGACGCGTACTCGTCCTGCCACCCGCGCAGCCTGACACCACTGCGCCGTCCGGCCCAGTATCCGAACGGCGCGTCATGTCACCCCGGGGCAAGGGCGATTACGGGTCACCAGACGGTCCGTGCTCAGGACGGCCCGCGGACCGTTCAGCAGGCGCGGGATGCGAAATTGTCGGCGCGGAAGAGGCGGTGGGCTGTCTGGCTTCCTGCCCGTACGGCGTGGTCGGCGTGGCTGGGTCGGCAGCGGCGGGACTCGGGGTCGTACTCGGTCATGATCACACCGGCGTGGTCGGTGTCGGGCACGTCGAGCGAGGTTGGCCAGCCCCGGTGCTGAAGAGCCGCATGGAGTTGGCGTGGCTGTTGGACGTCCACGACCGGAAGAGCAGATCCATGGATCAGCCAGACGGGGATGGCCGGCAGCGATTCTTGGGCCCTTGTCAGTTCGTCGATCGGGGCGCGACCCGTCAGCGGTTCCGGTCGGGTGTATCCATCGGCGATACCGACGACGGCACGGGGTCTCCAGCCGTCGAGTGCGCCGGGGTCCATGGCGGCGGCCATCGCAGCCTTGCTCCCCAGGGACCAGCCGGCAAGCGCGATCCGTCCGGTGTCTCCCCCGAATTCGGCTGCGTTCTGCTGGACGAACATGGCGGACTCGCGTAGGTGGGTTCGACCACTATCGTCGGCGTCCGACCGCCAGTCCGGGACGAAGCACACGGCACCCAGCGAAGCCGCGGCCCGGGCGAGCGGCGCGAGAACGTCCCGCTCCTCGGGACCTCTTCCGTGCCAGAGCAGCACGACCGGCGACGCCTCCGAAGTCGCAGGCCGACGTCCAAACGCTGTCCACTGGCTCCATATACGAGCCCGCTCACCACAGCGACATCCACGGTCAACACTTCCCGCCCCGTTCCGCACGACGTCCTGGCGCATCGCGCGGCGGGGCCCCGACCCTAACGATCAGGCTGCTCATCCAGGCCCACGCGGACAGGGCGAACCTTGCCTGACGCGGCACTGGGACGTCGCACTCGGGTTCGCCCCGATACGGAAACCCCGGTTCGAATCCGGGCCATGGTCACCCTTGGAACCTCCACCCTTGCGAGCGCGCGACTCACCTCAACTCACGTCCGAGGGCTGGCACCTGCGGCGATATCCAATACGCCCCTCTGAGCCGGCGCTGGCGGCTACGCCCCAGCTTCAGCGTTGCCCTGGTGGCCGCTCGTCCGCCCGCTGTGGCTGCCGCTGCCCGATACGGACCTTCTCTTGCCACCGCGCAGCCAACCCGGCCTCGAAGTTCGCCAGTCGAAGATCGAGATCTGCCACGAGCTGACAGAAGGCGTCGCCGACCTCGCCTGTGTCGGCATCGGTGAGCAGCTCGCACACGTGGCACAGGGCCGGGTCACGGTAGAGGAGTGTCCCGTCCTCCGCCCAGCTGTCAAACTGGATCACTGATCCGAGCCGCCCGCACCAGTCGCAGGGCTCCGGAGACCCCACTGCCGCCGCATTCATCGCCGCAAGGTACCGCAGCGTGCAGGACTGACCTGCGCCCGTCAGGTTCCCGCTCCCGCCACCACCGCCCACCCCGGCTCCACATGCACGCCACTGCTCGCCGGCACTCGCGAACGGCGCCCCCGCCATCTCGCAGCCTGAGCGCCCCGCTGGAGGCTGGATTGGGCCGTGACTGCCGCCCTCTGCGGTGATCTGCCATGAGCGGGGCCAGTGGAGTCCCAGTGGACTTTGTGGCACGTGCGTGGCAGGCCGTGACCCTCGCAAGGGGCCAGTTCGAGGGGATCGATCCGGGCCTGCTCCGGCGGCAGCGTCCGCATGATGCGGCAGTCGGACAGAGATGCCGGCGTACGTCCCCGCCTGGCGTCGTTGATGTCAGTCGTGGATGTCAGAAGTCTTCTGATCCGTAGGTCTACAGAGATCGGTCATCAAGACGGAGCGCGCGCAACTCCCATGGCTGCGGGTCTCACTTGGCGCTAGCGTGCGGCGGTGATCAGTTGTGAGGGAGTACGTCTGGGTGCGGAGGCCGCACATCGTCTGGCAGCGATAGGCCTCTATGAGTTCGAGCCGGGGCTGACGGATGTCGAGTTCGAGCGCATCGAACGCGACTACGGCTTCGAGTTCGCGGACGATCACCGAGCCTTCCTTGCGGCCGGCCTACCGGTCAATGTCCCGCCTGAGGACGGACAGACCTGGTCCAGGCCCTGGCCGGAGTGGCGCGGCGGTGATCCGGACAGCTTGCGCCGACAGCTCGACTGGCCGGTCGAGGGTGTACTGCTCGGTGTTGAACACAACAGGTTCTGGTACGCGGGCTGGGGTGAGCGTCCGGCCGAGGAGGCGGCGGCGCTGGACGCGGCGCGGCATCGTCTGCTGGAGGTGCCGCTGATGGTGCCCGTGTATGCCCACCGGTACCTGCCCGCCGGCCGGGGGAGCTTCGGGCATCCGGTGCTCTCGATGTGGCAGACCGACATCATCTATTACGGGCTGGACTTGGTCGACTACATGCACCAGGAGTTCGACGAGGCGCGGGGTGAGGTCGACGAGAGCTGGGACCCGCGAGCAACGGTTCCCTTCTGGCGGGACCTTCTCTGACCCTGCTCCCGGGTACGCGCGCTGGCGGATGACCTCAGCTTGGAAGCTGCGGGCATTTGGGCGCTTGTGGTGCGAGGCCGCATGCACATCCTGTCGAAGGCGTGGAGGCAGGAGTGTCCGCGTCTCATGCCATGATCCTCGGGTGCTGCAGATCCCGGGATACCAAGGCGGCCCTTTGGTCGAAGGGAGCGCCTACCTGGACGCCCCGTTGTTCTGGCCGGTGCACCTCGGTACCTGTTTGCGCGGTGAGGACGCGCAGCGAGCTGCGTTCGGTGCCGACTGGGACGCGGCCATGGAGCTGCACCGAGTGCTCTCCGCCGCCCACGAGTGGCCCGTGTTCAGGGTGCCCCTGTACTCCGGCCACACCCTCTATGTCGTCTACCGCAACCTCGACGGGGACCGGGGAGTGGACTACCTGATACATCATCCGGCCTGGCCCGCAGCAGAGACTCTCGCGGTGGACGACGGCCACTTCATGGGGCCCGGCACGGCCTGGCTGGAACTGCTGTCCGCTGCGCGACAGCCGGCACCAGAGGGGGTTGGCGATGCCGACGCTCGCCTCCTGTTGCTCTTCCCGACCCTCGGTGATGCGCGGCTCCCCGACGACGCTGCTGTACCCCTCACTGCCGCGCTTGCCGCTCTCACCTTGATTGAAGAGCCCGCCGAAGTAGCGGGGATGCTGCTGGAAAACCAGGGGCAGTGGGAGCCTGCCTACTGGAGGCTGGCGGACACCGTCTGGATCAACGACGGCGGGCACTCCTACCGAAACCCCTGCAACGCCTTTGCTCTGCCGGAGAGGCGCCTTCGGGAGATCAGCAACGCTCTGAACGGCGAGCAGCGACGGCCGCACCGGGCATCCGACTGAAGCTCTGGGCCTGGGGAGCCGCGGTCGTCCCGGGCCCGTTACAGCCCCGCCCTGGACGGACAGCTGAACAGTGGCTTCGCCGGCGTCAGCAGACTTCACCGCAGTGCGCACGTTTTACGTCTCATCGGCGGTCACAAGTTCTGGGACTTCGGCAGCGGTCTCTCGGCTTCGCCCGGCCCGGGCCCTGCTCGGCGCCCGTAAACTCGTGGCGTGGCATTCCTGAGCACCCCGCACCACTGCTTCCTGTGACCGGAAGGCATTGAGGGCGATGCCGGTCGGCGTCGCTCTCGTTGGTGTGCCTGCTGTGTGAACCACGTTGCTGTCACTGCCCGTTCCTCTCCACGGCGGCAGCCTTCTGCGTGCGCACGCAGGCACGGCCCTTCTCCTTCCACCGTCGCCAGGAGTGCCTCGTGCCCGTGTCGCTTCCCCCTGCCCTCGAACTCTCCCTCGACCTGCTGTGCTGCCCGACGTGCCGCACGTACCGCCTGTACCCCGACGGCAACGCGCTGCGCTGCCCGGCGGGCCACACCTTCGACATCGCCCGCCACGGCTACGCCGGCCTGCTGACGGGCACCCGCGCCACCAGCGGCGACGACGCGGTCATGGTGCAGGCCCGGGAGCGGTTCCTGTCCACCGGCGGCTACGCGCCCATCCGTGACGTCGTGGCGCGTCTGGCGGCCGCGGCCGCGCCCGAGCGGGCCACGGTGCTGGACGTGGGCTGCGGCACGGGCTACTACCTGGCCGGTGTTCTCGACCAACTGCCCGGCTCCCGAGGTCTGGGCCTGGACACGTCGGTGCGTGCGCTGCGCTCGGCGGCCCGGGCCCATGCCCGTGCCGCCGCGGCGGCCTGGGACGTCTTCCGTCCCTTTCCGCTGGCCACCGCGGCGGCCGACGTCGTGCTGGACGTGTTCGCCCCGCGCAACCCGGCCGAGTTCCACCGGGTCCTGCGCCCGACCGGCCGGTTGGTCGTGGTCCGCCCCACCGGGCGCCACCTGGCCGAGCTGCGCGAGCGGGTGCCCGCGATGGTGACGATCGACCCGGCCAAGGAGCAGCGCCTGCACCGGGCACTGGATCCGTTCTTCGCCGTCGCCGCCACCGAGGAGGTGGAGTACTTCGCGACCCCGGCCGGGAAGGAGGCCCTCGACCTGCTGGCGATGACGCCGAGTGCACGCCACGTGAGCCACGCGGACATGAGCGGCGCCAGCCTCCTGCCCGACCGGATCACCGTCTCCGTGCTGGCCACCGCCTACCGGCCCCGGACGGAGCACCGAGGGGCCGGGCCTGTACATCTGAGGTTAGGCTAACCTAATCTTCATCCCGTCCGGCGGTGTTTCCGCACGTCCGAAAGCAGGCACACCTATGCCCAACGCCAGAGCAGCCCACCTCACCCGCCGTGGCATCCTCGCCGCCGGTGGTGCCCTCGGTCTCGGCGCCGTGCTTGCCGCCTGCGGTGACGACGACAAAAGCGGTGGCTTCTCCGACAAGGAGACGACGGCCGCCAAGTCCGGTCCCTGGACGTTCAAGGACGACCGGGGGACCACGGTGAAGCTGGACAAGGCCCCCGCGAACATCGTCGCGTTCGTCGGCGTCGCCGCCGCGCTGTACGACTACGGCATCGGCGTCAAGGGCGTCTTCGGGCCGACCAGGACCAAGGCCGGCAAGGCCGATGTCCAGGCCGGCGACATGGACATCAGCAAGCTGACCGTTCTCGGCAACGAGTGGGGGCAGTTCAACGTCGAGAAGTACGCGGCGCTGGCGCCGGACGTTCTCATCACCACCATGTTCGACGGCGCCGGCACCCTCTGGTACGTCCCGGACGACTCCAAGGACAAGATCGCCAAGCTCGCCCCGAGCGTCGGCATCTCGGCCTACGACCGTCAGCTGACCGTCCCGCTGCAGCGCGTCTGGGCGCTCGCCGAGTCGCTCGGCGCGGACATGACGGCGAGCAAGGTGACCGACGCGAAGAAGCGGTTCGAGGAGGCGTCGTCCCGGCTGCGCGCCGCCGCCAAGGCGCACCCCGGCATCACGGTGATGGCCGGTTCCGCCGCCCAGGACCTGTTCTACGTCTCCGGCTCCAACCTCTCCGTGGACCTGGAGTACTTCAAGGCCCTCGGCGTGAACCTCGTCGAGCCCTCGGCGTCCGTACTGAAGGCGAGCGGCGGCTGGTACGAGTCGCTGAGCTGGGAGAACGTCGACAAGTACAAGGCCGACATCATCATGATGGACGACCGTACGGCGACCATCCAGCCCGCCGACATCACCCAGGCCACCTGGAAGAAGCTCGCCGCGGTGCAGGCCGGGCAGGTCATCGCCCGCTCCCCCGAGCCGATCTTCTCCTACGACAAGTGCGTCGCGATGGTGGAGAACCTCGCCAAGGCGATCGAGACGGCGAAGAAGGTCAGTTGACCTGCACGAAGCAGCACGCCCATACAACTTCCTGAGTCCCAGGAGCTCATATGACGACGGCCGTGGCCGCCCCGTTCCGTTTCTTCTCCCTCCAGGTCGTACGGACGAGGCGGCTCGGTCCGTCTCGGGTCCGGGTCACCTTCGCCGGTGCCGACCTGGCGCACTTCCACTCCCACGGGCGCGACCAGTCGCTCTCCCTGTTCATCCCGGCCGAGGGGCAGACCGAGCCGGCGGTGCCCGTCGAGCTCGGATGGGGGTCCCCCCGCTCGAGCGAAGCCGAGAGTGGGGGAGGGTGGTGGCAGGGCTGGCGCGAACTGCCCGACGACGTACGGGCCGTGATGCGGTCGTACACGCTGCGGGCGCTGCGCCGGGACCCCGACGAGATCGACATCGACTTCGTGCTGCACGGGATCGAGCCGGGCGCGGCCACCCCCGCCGGGCCCGCGTCCCGCTGGGCGGCACGGGCGTGCGCCGGGGACCGGGTCGTCCTCCTCGGCCCGGCGGTCGCCGACAACCGGGCGATCCGCTGCCGGCCGCCCGAGGACACCGACCTGGTGCTGGTCTGGGGCGACGAGACCGCCGTACCGGCCGCGACCGCCATCCTCGAATCGCTGCCCGCCGGCACCCGGGTACGCGCCTGGCTGGAGGTGCCGCACGCCGGGGACGTCCAGGACGTGGCCACGGAGGCGGACGCGGAGATCACCTGGCTGGTGGGCGGCCGCGATGCCGTGGCGGAGATCCGCGCCGCACAACTCCCCTCCTGCGCGCACCCGTACGCCTGGATCGCCGGGGAGTCGGGGCGGGTGAAGGAGCTGCGCCGGCATCTCGTCGGCGAGCGCGGGATCGACCGGCGCCGGGTCACCTTCGTCGGGTACTGGCGACAGGGGCTGACGGAGGAGCAGCTCCGGGCGGCCGGCGAGTAGTTACGGCTGTCGACGTGACGGCTGTCACGAGAAGGGTAGTGCTTCACCGCGTTACTTAGGTTAGGCTAACCTAAGTGGAGCGATGGCTCCCCTCCCCCGCACGGATCGTCCCGGAGGACCCCCTCATGCGCTCGCACCTGCTCAATGACCTCACAGCGGAGCAGTACCGCCGCTCCGTGACCGAAGGAGTAGAGCGGGTGGCGGCCAAACTCGCCACCACCGACCGTCCGTTCACGGGTGTCACCGTCGACGCCCTCTCCCCCCGCATCGACGGCATCGACCTCGACCGGCCGCTGCACGACACCACCGCGGTCCTGGACGAGCTGGAGGACGTCTACCTCCGGGACGCCGTCTACTTCCACCACCCCCGCTACCTCGCCCACCTCAACTGCCCGGTGGTCATCCCGGCGGTGCTCGGCGAGGCGGTGCTCTCCGCCGTCAACTCCTCCCTGGACACCTGGGACCAGTCGGCCGGCGGCACCCTCATCGAGCGGAAGCTGATCGACTGGACGACCGCCCGCATCGGCTTCGGGGACGCGGCCGACGGCGTGTTCACCTCCGGCGGCACCCAGTCCAACCTCCAGGCGCTGCTGCTGGCCAGGGAGGAGGCGAAGCCGGGGCCGGGAGAGTGGGAAGGGACGGTCAGCCTGGGCAAACTGCGCATCTTCGCCTCCGAAGTCAGCCACTTCAGCGTGAAGAAGTCGGCGAAACTGCTCGGCCTCGGCCAGGACGCGGTGGTCCCCGTCCCCGTCGGCGCCGACAAGCGGATGCAGACCGTCGCCCTCGCCCGCGAGCTGGAGCGGTGCGAGAACGACGGCCTGGTGCCCATGGCGGTCGTCGCCACCGCCGGCACCACGGACTTCGGCTCCATCGACCCGCTCCCCGAGATCGCCGGGCTGTGCGAGCAGTACGGCGTGTGGATGCACGTCGACGCGGCCTACGGCTGTGGGCTGCTCGCCTCCCTGAAGCACCGGGACCGGCTCGCGGGCATCGAGCGCGCCGACTCGGTCACCGTGGACTACCACAAGTCCTTCTTCCAGCCGGTGAGCTCGTCCGCGGTGCTGGTCCGGGACGCCTCGACCCTGTGCCATGTCACCTACCACGCGGACTACCTCAACCCCCGCCGCATGGTCACCGAGCGCATCCCCAACCAGGTCGACAAGTCCCTCCAGACCACCCGCCGCTTCGACGCCCTCAAGCTGTGGATGACCCTGCGCACCATGGGCGCCGACGGCATCGGCGAACTCTTCGACGAGGTCTGCGAGCTGGCCGAGGAGGGCTGGAAGCTGCTCGCGGCCGACCCGCGCTACGACGTCGTCGTCGAGCCGTCCCTCTCCACCCTCGTCTTCCGCTACATCCCGGCGGCCGTCACCGACCCGGCCGAGATCGACCGCGCCAACCTGTACGCCCGCAAGGCCCTGTTCGCCTCCGGCGACGCGGTGGTCGCGGGCACCAAGGTCGGCGGCCGCCACTACCTGAAGTTCACCCTGCTCAACCCCGAGACCACGACGGCCGACATCGCCGCCGTCCTCGACCTGATCGCCGGCCACGCCGAGCAGTACCTGGGAGACTCCCTTGACCGCGCGTCCTGAACACCCGTCCAAGACCTATGACTTCGTGGGCATCGGGCTCGGGCCCTTCAACCTCGGCCTCGCCTGCCTGACCGAGCCGATCGCCGAACTGGACGGCGTCTTCCTGGACTCGAAGCCCGACTTCGAGTGGCACGCCGGCATGTTCCTGGACGGCGCCCACCTCCAGACCCCGTTCATGTCGGACCTGGTCACCCTCGCCGACCCGACGTCCCCCTACTCCTTCCTCAACTACCTGAAGGAGAAGGGCCGGCTGTACCCGTTCTACATCCGCGAGAACTTCTATCCGCTGCGGGTCGAGTACGACGACTACTGCCGCTGGGCGGCGCACCGGCTGACCAACGTCCGCTTCGGTACGACGGTGACGCAGGTCCGGTACGAGGACGACGTCTACGTCGTGACGACGGCCGCCGGGGAGACCTACCGCGCCCGACACCTGGTCCTCGGCACCGGCACCCCGCCGCACATCCCCGAGGCCTGCCGGGGCCTGGGCGGCGACTTCATCCACAACTCGCGCTACTTGCGGCACAAGCAGGAACTCCAGTCCAAGGAGTCGATCACGCTGGTCGGCAGCGGCCAGTCCGCCGCCGAGATCTACCAGGACCTGCTCGGCGAGATCGACGTCCACGGCTACCGGCTGAACTGGGTGACCCGCTCCCCCCGCTTCTTCCCGCTCGAATACACCAAGCTCACCCTGGAGATGACCAGCCCGGAGTACGTCGACTACTACCACGCGCTGCCCGAGGCGACCCGCTACCGGCTCACCGCCGAGCAGAAGGGCCTCTTCAAGGGCATCGACGGCGACCTGATCAACGAGATCTTCGACCTGCTCTACCAGAAGAGCCTCGGCGGCCCGGTCCCCACCAGACTGCTGACCAACTCCTCCTTGCGGGCGGCCGCCTACGACAACGGCAGGTACACGCTGAAACTGCGCCAGGAGGAGCAGGGCAAGGACTACGAGATCGAGACCCAGGGCCTGGTCCTGGCCACCGGCTACCGGTACGCCGAGCCCGAGTTCCTCAGGCCCGTCCGCGACCGGCTGCGCTACGACACGCACGGGAACTTCGACGTGGCCCGCAACTACGCGATCGACGTCACCGGCCGGGGCGTCTTCCTGCAGAACGCCGGCGTCCACACCCACAGCATCACCAGCCCCGACCTGGGCATGGGCCCCTACCGGAACGCGTACATCATCCGCGAGCTGCTCGGCTCGGAGTACTACCCGGTGGAGAAGACGATCGCCTTCCAGGAGTTCGCGGTATGACCACGATGACGACGACTTTCGCCTTCCGCGCCCTCGACCCCCTCCGGGACGCCGAGCTGGTGCACCGCTGGGTCACCCACCCCAAGGCGGCCTACTGGATGATGCAGGACGCGAAACTGGAGGACGTCGAGCGGGCGTACATGGAGATCGCCGCCGACGAGCACCACCACGCGCTGCTCGGCCTCGGCGAGGACGGCCGGGCCGCCTTCCTCATGGAGTACTACGACCCCGTCCACCGCGAGCTGGTCGGGCTGTACGAGCCCGAGCCCGGCGACGTCGGGATGCACTTCCTCACCCCCGCCACGGACACCCCGGTGCACGGCTTCACGAAGGCCGTCATCACGGCCGTGGTGGCCCGTCTCTTCGAGGACCCGGCGACCCGCCGGATCGTCGTCGAGCCGGACGTCGGCAACAAGGCCGTGCACGCGCTGAACGAGGCCGTCGGGTTCGTGCCCGTACGGGAGATCCAGAAGCCGGAGAAGAAGGCGTTGCTGAGCTACTGCACCCGGGAGCGGTTCGCGAGGGCGGTGGCCGCCGTATGACCCTCGCCGACGCCGTGGCCCACCTCTCCCCCGAGCGCTGGGAGAAGGCCAACCGGCTGCTGATACGCAAGGCGCTCGCCGAGTTCGCCCACGAGCGCCTGATCACCCCGGAGCCGGACGGGACGTCGTACGTCGTCCGCAGCGACGACGGGCTCACCCGCTACCGCTTCACCGCCGTCCGCCGCGCCCTGGACCACTGGCAGGTGGACGCCGGCTCCATCTCCCGTACCCGCGACGGCACCGAACTTCCGCTGGCGGCGCTGGACTTCTTCATCGAGCTGCAGAAGTCGCTGGGCCTGAGCGACGAGATCCTGCCGGTCTACCTGGAGGAGATCTCCTCCACCCTCTCCGGTACCTGCTACAAGCTCGCCAAGCCCCAGGTCCCGGTCGCCGAGCTCGTCAGCAGCGGCTTCCAGGCCATCGAGACCGGGATGACCGAGGGCCACCCCTGCTTCGTCGCCAACAACGGACGGCTCGGCTTCGGTGTCCACGAGTACCTGTCGTACGCCCCCGAGACCGCGAACCCGGTGAGGCTGGTGTGGCTGGCGGCCCACCGGTCACGGGCCGCGTTCACGGCCGGGGTGGGGATCGATTACGAGTCGTTCGTACGGGACGAGTTGGGCGCGGCGACCGTCGAGCGGTTCGACGGCGTCCTGCGCGACCGGGGCCTGGACCCCGCCGACTACCTGCTGATCCCGGTCCACCCCTGGCAGTGGTGGAACAAGCTCACCGTCACCTTCGCCGCCGAGGTCGCCCGCGAACACCTCGTCTGCCTGGGCGAGGGCGACGACGAGTACCTGGCCCAGCAGTCCATCCGGACCTTCTTCAACCGCTCGCACCCCGGGAAGCACTACGTCAAGACCGCTCTCTCGGTCCTCAACATGGGCTTCATGCGCGGGCTCTCGGCCGCCTACATGGAGGCCACCCCGGCCATCAACGACTGGCTGGTCCAGCTCATCGACAACGACCCGGTGCTCAGGTCCACCGGGCTGTCGATCATCCGGGAGCGGGCGGCCGTCGGCTACCGGCACCTGGAGTACGAGAAGGCCACCGACCGGTACTCGCCGTACCGGAAGATGCTGGCCGCGCTGTGGCGGGAGAGCCCGGTCGCCTCCCTCCGGGAGGGCGAGTCCCTGGCGACCATGGCCTCCCTGCTCCACGTGGACCACGAGGGCGCCTCCTTCGCAGCCGCGCTGATCGAGCGGAGCGGGCTGCCGGCGCGGGAGTGGCTGCGCGCCTACCTCCGGGCCTACTTCACGCCGCTCCTGCACAGCTTCTACGCCTACGACCTGGTCTTCATGCCGCACGGCGAGAACGTCATCCTGGTCCTGGCGGACGGTGTGGTGCGGCGGGCGGTCTACAAGGACATCGCCGAGGAGATCGCGGTCATGGACCCGGACGCGGTGCTGCCGCCGGCGGTGGAGCGGCTGCGCGTCGACGTCCCGGAGGAGAAGAAGCTCCTCTCGATCTTCACGGACGTCTTCGACTCCTTCTTCCGCTTCCTCGCCGCGAACCTCGCGGCCGAGGGGGTGCTGGCGGAGGACGACTTCTGGCGGACGGTCGCCGAGGTCACCCGCGAATACCAGGAGTCGGCTCCCGAACTCGCCGACAGGTTCGCGCAGTACGACATGTTCGCGCCCGAGTTCGCCCTGTCCTGCCTCAACCGGCTCCAGCTGCGCGACAACCGGCAGATGGTGGACCTGGCGGACCCGTCGGGCGCCCTCCAGCTGGTCGGAACCCTGAAGAATCCCGTCGCGGGGTTCTGATCCAGGCCGGCGGGCTCCCCCGGGTACGGTCCCCGGGGGAGCCCGCCGGCGACCGGGACGGGGCGAGACCGCCTTCCGGTGCTCCGGTGGAACAATCCTGCCGTGGCGGAAATCATCCAGAAAGACGGCACTTGGGCCTTCGACGGCGCCGCGCTGCGGCTGACTCCCGGGCGGGACAAGAACGTCGGGGTGCTGCGACGGGCCCTGGGTGAACTGGTCGTGCCGCTGGGCGCGCTGGCGGGGATCTCGTTCGAGCAGGGCCGCCGGCAGGGGCGGCTGAGGCTGCGGCTGCGGGACGGCGCCGATCCGCTGCTGCACGCCACCGGGGGCCGCCTCGCCGAACCCCACGATCCCTACCGGCTGACCGTCGAGCCGGACCGGTACGGGGTCGCCGAGTACTTCACGGACGAGGTGCGCGACGCGCTGCTCCTGGAGCAGGTGCCGGGCACGCCGGTGAGCGAGTACCTGCTGCCGGGGCCGCCGCTGCCGCTGTCGGTCTCCGCCGGGGACGGCACGGCGTCGTTCGACGGGGAGCGGGTGCGCCTGGAGTGGAACTGGAAGACGGAGGACGTCAAGGCCGCCGCTGGTCCGCGCACGCTGGCCCTGGCGGACATCCTCGGCGTGGAGTGGCAGCCGTCCGCCGGGCTGGAGAACGGCCATCTGCGGTTCCGGGTGACCGGTGCGCCGGCCCGGGAGCGGGCCAAGTACGACCCGAACGCGGTGGAGCTGTGGGGGTTCAGGCGGGATCCGCTGATGGCGCTGGTCGCGGCGGCGGTGCAGGCGCGGCTGCCGCATCCGTCGGCGGCCGTCGTCCCGGAGGCGTCCGGGGAGCCGGGGGCGCCCAGGGCGTCCGAGGCCGATCACGACGCGTTGCTGCGCCGGCTCCGCGAGCTGGGTGAGCTGCATCGCGAGGGGGTGCTCACGGACGAGGAGTTCACGCTGGCCAAACAGGCGGTCCTCAAACGCTTGTGAGGACCGCCTGCGGAGCCTTACTTGGCCTTGC
This sequence comes from Streptomyces sp. NPDC028289, assembly GCF_055565975.1. Taxonomy (NCBI): domain Bacteria; kingdom Bacillati; phylum Actinomycetota; class Actinomycetes; order Kitasatosporales; family Streptomycetaceae; genus Streptomyces; species Streptomyces sp. NPDC028289. The sequence continues at coordinate 1,506,405 of NZ_JBVHTI010000001.1, forward strand.
GCGCCACCGTGAAGTGGTCGATGCGGTCGCCGGTCTCGGCGATGCCCGACACCTTCAGCTTGGCGTACTGGCCGCGCGGGGCGGGCTCGACGTCGACGCGCAGGAAGGAGTAGTTGAGGTAGCGCACCCGGGACCAGGTGACGGTCTCGTTGACCTTGCCGTCCTTGGTGTTGATGAAGGAGGCGACGGAGTCGACCTCGTTCAGGTGGCCCTCGTAGGAGTCCGGGGCGGTGAACGCGTAGAGGCTGCGGCCGGCCGCGCCCGCGGTGACGTAGACGACACCCTCGGTCTCGGAGTAGGCCGTCTCGCCGATCGGGAGCTTCTTGACGACGGTGTTGCCCTTGATGACGTCGGTGCGCTCGTACTGGTGGTTGTGGCCGTTGATGACCAGGTCCACCGTGTACTTCTCGAACAGCGGCACCCACTCCTGTCGCACGCCCCCCTCCGAGGCGTGCGCCGTGGAGGTGCAGTACGCGCAGTGGTGGAAGAACACGACGATGAAGTCGATGTCCTTCGAGGCGCGGAACTTCTTCAGCTGCGCCTCGAACCACGTGGTCTGGGTGCCTCCCGAGATGCCCAGGTTCGCCGGGATCTCGAAGGAGACGTCGTTCGGGTCGAGCGAGATGATCGCCGTGTTGCCGTGGACGAAGGAGTAGACGCCCGGCAGGTTCTTCTTGTCCGGCCCGTTGTCGGGCAGGGTGAAGCGGGCCTCCTCGCCGCCGTAGCCGTTCGGCGAGTACCAGGCCTCCATGTCGTGGTTGCCGTACGACACCATCCACGGCACGGACTTGGCGACCGACTCGGTCTGGGCCAGGAACTGGTCCCAGGTGCGGGAGTCGAAGACCGTGTCCGAGGTCTTGCCCTGGCCGGCCGGGTCGGCGTAGGCGATGTCACCGGCGTGCAGGTGGAAGCTGGGGTTCTGGCCGAGGATCAGGCTGTCGTTGGCCAGGGCGTGGTAGCTGACGCCCTGGTCGCCGAAGGCCGTGAAGGTGAACGGCTGCTTGTTGCGGGGCGCGGTGGTGAAGGTGCCTATCGTGCCGGCGAACTGCGGCGAGGCCGGGTCGAAGCCGTCGTGGCCGACGCCGTAGAAGTAGGTGCGGCCGGGCTTGAGGTTGGCCAGCTTGGCGTGCACGTAGTACTGGGTGTGGTCGCCGCTGGCGCCGATGCCGGCCGGGGTGTACAGGGTGCGGATCTCGGCGTCGATCTTGACCGAGAGGTGCGAGGCGTGGGTGCCGATGCGGACGAAGGGCTTCTTGACCGCGACCGGGACCTGCCAGGAGATCGTCATCTCCGTGCTGGCGTCGTTGCCGAAGGCGAGGTGGCGGCCGAACGGGGCGACGTAGGCGCCGTCGACGTACTCGGTGGCGGGGGCGGAGGACTGGGTCGGGACGGCGGCCTGGGCGGTGCCGCCCAGGCCGAACGAGCCGCCCGTGACGGTGCCGAGCGTGACGGCGCCGCCTCTGATCATGGAGCGCCGGGAGAACTTGGCGCGGAGGTACTCGTGCTGCTCGGCCATGCTCATGCGGTCGGCGAGCTCATCGGGTACGCCCATACGAGGAATGTCCATGGCGTCTGAAAATCGTCTCCACAAGCAACGTGGCGCAAGACACAGGATGGACAGGCTGCGAACAGCACCCCATAAGAGATTCAACAGCCTGTTGCCCGGAATCGGGCAGGATTCTTGCGAAACCGGCGCCGGTACCCGAGGATCTACCGGGTGCACGACGAACTCGTTGATCATCTGATGCGGTCCTCGCCCCTGAGCCGGGGCGAGGCGCTGCGGGTGATCCAGGACGTGCTCGCCTACTTCGACGAGACGACGGCGGACTACGTCCGTCGCCGCCACCGCGAGCTCCAGGCCGAAGGCCTGGTCAACGCGGAGATCTTCGACCGGATCGCGGCGGACCTGAAGTACAGGGCGGTCGCCCCGCCGGAGCTCACCCTCCGGCAGCTGCGTCGCATGGTCTACGGATGACTACGGCTTAGGGATACGGAACACCTATATATGTGCGGAATTGTCGGATACATCGGTAAGCGCGACGTCGCCCCCCTCCTCCTCGAAGGTCTCCAGCGGCTGGAATACCGCGGTTACGACTCGGCGGGCATCGTCGTCTCCGCGCCGAAGACGGCCGGCCTGAAGATGGTGAAGGCCAAGGGCCGGGTCCGCGACCTGGAGGCCAAGGTCCCGGCGCGGTTCAAGGGCACCACCGGCATCGCCCACACCCGCTGGGCCACCCACGGCGCCCCCTCCGACGTGAACGCCCACCCGCACATGTCGGCGGACCAGAAGGTCGCCGTCGTCCACAACGGCATCATCGACAACGCCGCCGAGCTGCGCCGCAAGCTGGAGGCGGACGGTGTGGTGTTCCTCTCGGAGACCGACACCGAGGTCCTCACCCACCTGATCGCCCGCTCCCAGGCGGAGACCCTGGAGGAGAAGGTCCGCCAGGCGCTGCGCCTGATCGAGGGCACCTACGGCATCGCGGTCATGCACGCCGACTTCCCCGAGCGGATCGTGGTCGCCCGCAACGGCTCCCCGGTCGTCCTCGGCATCGGCGACAGGGAGATGTTCGTCGCCTCCGACATCGCGGCCCTGGTCACCCACACCCGCCAGATAGTGACCCTCGACGACGGCGAGATGGCCACCCTCAAGGCCGACGACTTCCGCACCTACACCACCGAGGGCACCCGGACGACGGCCGAGCCGACCACCGTGGAGTGGGAGGCCGAGTCGTACGACATGGGCGGCCACGACACCTACATGCACAAGGAGATCTTCGAGCAGCCCGACGCGGTCGACCGCGTGCTGCGCGGCCGCATCGACGACCGTTTCTCCACCGTCCACCTCGGCGGCCTCAACCTCGACGCCCGCGACGCGCGCGCCGTGCGCCGCGTGAAGATCCTCGGCTGCGGCACGTCGTACCACGCGGGCATGATCGGCGCCCAGATGATCGAGGAGCTGGCCCGCATCCCCGCCGACGCCGAGCCGGCGTCGGAGTTTCGCTACCGCAACCCGGTGGTCGACCCCGACACCCTGTACATCGCCGTATCCCAGTCCGGTGAGACGTACGACGTGCTCGCCGCCGTCCAGGAGCTGAAGCGCAAGGGCGCGCGGGTGCTGGGTGTGGTGAACGTGGTGGGCTCGGCGATCGCGCGGGAGGCGGACGGCGGGACGTACGTGCACGCGGGCCCGGAGGTCTGCGTGGTGTCCACCAAGTGCTTCACGAACACAACGGTCGCGTTCGCGTTGTTGGCGCTGCACCTCGGCCGCATCCGCGACCTCTCGGTCCGCGACGGCAAGCGGATCATCGAGGGCCTGCGCAAGCTGCCGGCCCAGATCTCGGAGATCCTCGCTCAGGAGGCGGAGATCGAGAAGATGGCCGCGGAGTACGCCGAGGCCCGCTCGATGCTCTTCATCGGCCGCGTCCGGGGCTACCCGGTGGCCCGGGAGGCCTCCCTGAAGCTCAAGGAGGTCTCCTACATCCACGCGGAGGCGTACCCGGCGTCCGAGCTCAAGCACGGCCCGCTGGCCCTCATCGAGCCGGCCCTTCCGACGGTGGCGATCGTCCCCGACGACGACCTCCTGGAGAAGAACCGCGCGGCCCTGGAGGAGATCAAGGCCCGCAGCGGCAAGATCCTGGCGGTGGCCCACCAGCACCAGGAGAAGGCGGACCGCACGATCGTCGTCCCGAAGAACGAGGACGAACTCGACCCGATCCTGATGGGCATCCCGCTCCAGCTCCTCGCCTACCACACGGCGAAGGCGCTGGGCCGGGACATCGACAAGCCCCGGAACCTGGCCAAGTCGGTGACGGTGGAGTAGGGGTCATCCGGTCGCGTTGACTGTGCGGGTGCGTGGGGGTTGCTCGCGCAGTTCCCCGCGCCCCTAAAAGACCAGGGGCGAGCGCCCCTTCAGGGGCGCGGGGAACTGCGCGGCCCGCCCCCACGCACCCGCACGGGCCGACGAAACCGAACGGACCCCCACGTGTGCCACCAAACCACGGGGGGTCCGCTCATTGGATCGCCGGGGTAGCCCAACTCCCCGGCGTCGGCTGCCATATCAGCCGTGGGCCGTCACCCCCCGACCGGCAGCCCGCCCCGGCAGCACCGTCGGCCAGTGCGCGAGCGCGGCCGTCGCGGCGTACCAGGCCACCGCCCCCGCCGCCACCGCAACCCAGCCGCCGACCTTGGTCAGTGACGAGCTGTCGGCGAACTGCGCGACGGCGAGCACGAGCATCGCCAGGAACAGCAGCCCGTGCATGGCCTGTCCGAGCTGGTCGCCGCCCGCGAGGGTCAACGACAGGGCCACGAGGGCGAAGAGGAGCAGGAAGAGCCCGGCCCCGTTGGCCGAGGCGTGGCCGCCGGACGAGACGGCCCAGGTGAACCAGAGGGCGCCGAGGGCCACATAGCCCGTGCCGTTCGCGGCGTCACGGTCGCGGAAGGCCAGCAGGCCGACCAGGAAGAGGGCGACTCCGCCCACGTAGTGGGCGATTGACACGGCGTCAGAGGTGGTGACGTTGTCGATGACACCGGTGGTGCCGAGTCCGAACGCCAACAGGGTGATTCCCAGGGCGAGTCGACCGGCCACGGTGGTGGTTCCGCTTCCCGCAGAGACGTCGTTGTCCACGGCGGGCTCCCTTCATGCCTTGTGCAGTTGTGCGCGGTGACCGATATATGCCCTTCACAAGGGCACAAACACCTCTGCACGCCAGGAATTTCAGGCGCTGCACAAAGAGAGCCGGACCGTTCCCACGGCGCATCTCACCTGGGAGAACGTGGAGTTACGGAATGACAACGACAGGGCGCTTGGCCCGCTTGGCGAGCCGCCCGGCGACGGAGCCGAAGATTCGCCCGACGATCCCGTGGGTCGACCCCACGACGATCGCGTCGGCCTCGTACTCCCGCCCCACCTCTTCGAGTTCGTGGCAGATGTCACCGCCGCGCTCGACGAGGATCCAGGGCACCTCGGCCAGGTACTCGGCGCAGGCGAGCTCCAGCCCGAGCACCTCCGTCCGGTGGTCCGGAACGTCGACGAAGACGGGTGGCTCGCAGCCGGCCCACACGGTGGTCGGCAGTCGGTTGGCGACGTGGACGATGATCAGCCCTGCACGGGAGCGGTGTGCCATGCCGATCGCATAGGCGAGGGCGCGCTCACTGGAGGTGGAGCCGTCGAAGCCGACGACCACTCCGTGCTTGAAGGCGGGATCGCAGGAAGGGCGTGCCTCTTCCGCCGCCAGCGCATCGGCCGCCGTGGGGTCGGCGACCGGCCGCTTGCGGTCCGCTGGATCGAAGAATTCGTGACCGGCCATGGCTGTCTCGGCGTTGTGATCCTTGTGTGGGAGGGACGACAGTGTGCGGCGAGCTTGTGTCCGGGAAACATCTTCCCAACCCCATACCCCCAAGGGTACGGCGGCACGCCTCCTCAGCCCAGATCCCGCGCACTCTCCGTAGGGGACCTTCCCCGGAGTCGGTTAGGGGTTCCAGGGAGCATGCACGAGCCGCGCCCGTAACGCAATGGTTGCTGCCCCGTACAGGCGGTTTGCACAGGATTCGGACAGCAGCGGGGCCACGCACGGTGACCGACCGCTCGAACGCGCGTTGATCCCGGTACGAGTGCGTCACGAGGGAGTACAACCATGTCCGGACCGCACCGCGCCCCCAATCCACGCCGCGCCCCCGGCCCACGCCGCGCCCCGGACGCCGCCGGAGACGTGGTCCGCTGGGCCGCGTTCTCCTGCACACTCGTCCCCGTCGTGCTCCTCTGGTACGGCACCTCGCCGGCCGGCGCGGCCGGCACCGCCCTCGGCCTCGCCGCCGTCACCACCGTATGCCGCTTCCTGCTGCGCCGCTCGGAGCTCGGTGCGAGGCTCGGCGCCGAGCGCGGGACGGCGGCCCGGGGAGGCGGACGTCACACCCGGAGCAGTACACCGGTCGACTGACCGGTTTCCGCGCACGCCAACGCTTCTTTTCAGCCAACTTGGCGGACCTGCGCAGGAGGGGCGCCAACCACCCCCCAACCCCCGTTCCACCTGCACGGAAAGGGTCTGCAGGACCCTCCGCACCCTACGCGGTTTGGCCACTGCGACGAGGCGCACTTCCCTGCACGGCCCGTGAGTGCAACCCTTCGTGATCGAATGCTTCACGCCAAGTTGTCATGTCGACAATCGACGGCGTGTCGAACTGGTCAACGCGAGACCGCGGAAACCAGTAGATTCGATCTTGACGTCTTACGGCGGGGGACTCGTGCAGGACCGAGGGGAAACGTGCAGGAGCGACACAACCGAGGAGCCGCGACCACCGAGGGGGGCTTAGCAGGATGAGCCACGACTCCACTGCCGCGCCGGAAGCCGCGGCCCGGAAACTGTCCGGGCGACGCCGCAAGGAGATCGTCGCGGTGCTGCTGTTCAGCGGCGGCCCCATCTTCGAGAGTTCCATACCGCTGTCGGTGTTCGGGATAGACCGCCAGGACGCCGGCGTACCGCGCTACCGACTGCTGGTGTGCGGTGGCGAGGAAGGCCCGCTGCGGACCACAGGGGGCCTGGAACTCACCGCGCCGCATGGCCTGGAAGCGATCTCACGCGCCGGCACGGTCGTCGTACCGGCCTGGCGCTCGATCACCGCGCCGCCACCGGAAGAGGCACTGGACGCGCTGCGCCGCGCCCATGAGGAGGGGGCCCGCATCGTCGGGCTGTGCACGGGCGCGTTCGTGCTGGCCGCCGCAGGCCTGCTGGACGGCCGCCCGGCCACCACCCACTGGATGTACGCGCCGACGCTGGCCAAGCGCTATCCGTCGGTGCACGTCGACCCACGGGAACTGTTCGTGGACGACGGCGACGTCCTCACCTCCGCCGGTACGGCGGCCGGAATCGATCTCTGTCTCCACATCGTGCGGACGGACCACGGCAACGAGGCGGCCGGCGCGCTCGCCCGCCGCCTGGTGGTCCCGCCGCGCCGCTCGGGCGGTCAGGAGCGCTACCTCGATCGATCTTTACCAGAGGAGATCGGCGCCGACCCGCTCGCCGAGGTCGTCGCCTGGGCGCTGGAGCACCTCCACGAGCAGTTCGACGTGGAGACGCTGGCGGCGCGCGCGTACATGTCGCGCCGCACCTTCGACCGCCGCTTCCGCTCCCTGACCGGGTCGGCCCCGCTCCAGTGGCTGATCACGCAACGGGTCCTCCAGGCCCAGCGCCTCCTGGAGACGTCGGACTACTCGGTGGACGAGGTGGCGGGCCGCTGCGGCTTCCGCTCCCCCGTCGCCCTGCGCGGCCACTTCCGCCGCCAGCTGGGTTCGTCCCCGGCGGCGTACCGGGCGGCCTACCGGGCACGCCGCCCGCAGTCCGACCGCCCCGACACCCCGGAACCGGCCCCGCTGCCGACCACGGGCCCGCTCGCGGTCCCGTACCCCGAGGGCGTACTGCCGATGCAGACCCGCAGGACAGCCACGGTGGGCCTCTCGGCCAGCCTCCCTGGCCCCCGCACCGGCAGCTGACCCGCCGGGGCCGCCCACCCGAACCCTCGGGTGGGCGGCCCCGGCCGCCTCGCCCACCCACCACCCGACGCGGTAGGACAAAAAGCGAGGCGAGAAGCCCACGGCGCTCGGCCTCCCCTTCCACCCGCCTCGGCGGACCAAGGGGGCGAGACCAAGGACGACGGCTTCCAGCCGCACCCTCCCAGCCACCCGGACACCCGGGCACCTGCGCCGACAGGACAAAGCGGCACACCCGAAGACAACGGCACCCAGCCGCCCCCTCCCGACCACCGGTCCCGAGAGCAACGGCGCTCAGCTGCCGTCTCACCCCGTCCGGCGCTTGCCGACACCGACGCGCAGCCACCCACCCACGCCGTCCGAAGCTTGACGACACCAGCGCGCAGCCACCCACCCACGCCGTCCGAAGCTTGACGACACCAGCGCGCAGCCACCCACCCAGCCCGTCCGAAGCTTGACGACACCGACGCGCAGCCACCCACCCACGCCGTCCGAAGCTTGACGACACCGACGCGCAGCCACCCACCCAGCCCGTCCGGCGATTGAGGACGAGGCCGCAGGCCGATGATGCGGGGGGTGCGGGGGCGGCAGCCCCCGCAGACGTCGGCGTTGCACCGGGGGCACCCAAATGCCGACGTCAGCTTTAGGGTGGTCGCATGAACGATCGCATGGTGTGGATCGACTGCGAGATGACCGGCCTCTCGCTGTCCGACGACGCGCTCATCGAGGTGGCCGCACTGGTCACCGACTCCGAGCTGAACGTGCTCGGCGAGGGCGTGGACATCGTCATCCGTCCGCCGGCCAAGGCACTGGAGACGATGCCGGAGGTGGTGCGGCAGATGCACACCACGTCCGGCCTGCTCGACGAGCTGGCCGGCGGCACGACGCTCGCCGAGGCCGAGGAGCAGGTCCTGGCCTACGTACGGGAACACGTGAAGGAACCCGGCAAGGCCCCGCTGTGCGGAAACTCCGTCGGCACCGACCGCGGCTTCCTCGCCCGGGACATGGCGGCTCTGGAGGGATACCTCCACTACCGGATCGTCGACGTGTCCAGCGTCAAGGAGCTGGCCCGGCGCTGGTACCCGCGGGCCTACTTCAACAGCCCGGAGAAGAACGGCAACCACCGCGCCCTCGCCGACATCCGCGAGTCGATCGCCGAACTGCGCTACTACCGCGAGGCCATCTTCGTACCGCAGCCCGGCCCGGACTCGGACACCGCGCGGACCATCGCGGCCAAGCACGTCCTGCCTGCGGAATAGCCCCCCCCGGGAGGCCCCGCAGGCGGCTCCCGGAAAGCCGTGCGCGAGCACCCCTTCGGACCCTGTACACTTTTTCTCGGCCGGTCGGAGAAACCAAAAAGTCACCGCCGGTCGTGGTGGGTGTAGCTCAGCTGGTAGAGCACCTGGTTGTGGTCCAGGATGTCGCGGGTTCGAGTCCCGTCACTCACCCTTGCATGACAGGCCCCTGACCTGCGGAAACGCGGATCAGGGGCCTGTCTGCCGTTTGGCCACGGCCGAACTACGGCCCATACACCCGGGATTCGAGTCGCCCGGGAAGGGGCGACAGCCATAAGTCCGCATGGAATCTCACCTACCGCATGCATCCAGTCGCAGACTGTGCGGTTTCTGTGCATCGATCCGCCGGTGAGTGACGGGATCCCGGCCAGGGACGAAGGACGCGAGGAGTGCAGTCGTGCTGCGGATGCGGAGTAAGCCGTCGCGGCACTGACGCCGAAGCCAGCCTGCAGTTGTTCCCGCGTCCGCGCCCGTCCGTGCATGGTTGAGAAGTGCGCCGCGTTGTCGGGGGCTGGCAGCCAAGCCACCAAAGCTGCGGTCGACAGGAATGTCGGTGGCCCGCGCTGACCGAGGCACCTTGAGGCCCGTCGGCTCGTTGCAGGCCGTTAGCCTGTCGGCATGTCAGAGCGTGTCACGCCCGGTCGCACGGACGGCCTGATCACCCTTGGTGTCGCGGACGCTCTGTGGGTCGATCTGACGGCCGACAGTGCTGTGCCGACGGCTGCTGGGGCCTTCACCCGCTCTCCTGCTTGTGCCCGGGTGGGATACGTCCTGCTCGGCGGCCATGTGGTGGCGACAATAAGGGCGAGCGGCGGTCAGTGGTGTGTCCCGGAGGGCGAGGTGCGCCGGGCGGCCGCGGAACTCAACGCAGTGCGGATGGATCCGCAGGAACTGGTCCGCATCGGACCGTTCCGTGGGGCGCCGAGGCAGGAGTGCGACGAGGGAACCCCGCTGCGTTGGCGCCGGCGTATCACGGGGGAACTACAGGAGTTGGGCGGCCCCGAGCGGGCAGCACGACGTGAAGTCAGCCGGCCGTACCACCTGGCGGGGATCGACTGGCGACGGATACTCGTGGAGCAGACCCGCAACGGGACGCATCGGACGTGGTTGCTGCCGCGCGCTGTGGTCAGGCTGCTCGACGCGGCCGAGCACGCCGAGACGCAGTGGGTGCAAGCCGCGCGGACCCGCCAGGCGAGCGCAGCCGCCACCAAGCCGCCCTCCCACCCCCGGCAGGCCCGAGACGCCGACGGTCGACAGACGACGAGCCCCGAGGCACTCACCGCCTCACTGCGCCCGTACAGCAAAGAGCTGGAAGGCCAGCTGTACTCGGTGCTCAGCAGAAAGCCCGGTATCTCCCGCAGGGTGGCCGGGTGGGCGTGCGCCGTCTGCCGCACCGCGCCGGCCGCCGTCCTCGACCACTGCCACGAACACGGCTACGTCCGCGCCCCCGTCTGCCATTCCTGCAACACACAGGAACGTCCCGACCACCTGTACAGCAACGACATCCGCGTGGCGAACCGCTACACACGCCTCTTCCACGCCGACACCGACGACTGGCTCCGCCACTGGCACCGCTGCCCCGGCTGCCGCGCACGCACCACCCTGCCCCTGCCACACCTCGCCGCATGGACCGCCCACACAGCCTGCCGACCACTGCGCCCGACCCACCCCGCCCCCCGCGGGCGCAAGCCCTGCGGTGTCCTGCGCGTGTCCTGGACAGGCAGTCAGAACGCGCCCCGTTCCTGCCTGCTCACTGTCGCCGTCGACTTCTGCCCCTCCGGCGAGCACCGCGTCCTTGCGCAAATCCCCTACCGCGAAGCCGCCGAGCGGTTTCGTGCCTGGCTGGCAGAGACGGCCCCCGCCGTGGCCGCCGCGGCCGGTCCTGACCGCCTGGACGGCCTCCCCGCCCAGCCCCGGCCAGTCATCGCGGAAACCAGCGGCGAGGATCTGGAACTGTTCTGAGCGGGCACAGGAGCCCTCGAAGATCTACGAGTTGCTTCCGGTACTTCGACTCCGTGACGTGGCGCGGGGCGTTTCGATGAGTTGATCGGTCCTTGCGGGGAAGCCGAGAGCGGTGGTACCGCACCTGAACGAGCGTCGGCTGTCGCACGGAGCGGAGGCCCGACAACTCAGCCACGGTGGAATCGCCGCCATCGCACAGACGGTGGAGTGCCCTCTTCAGGCCACCACCGGTCTCGGGGAGATCGCCCTGGAGCGCGCCGAACTCCGCCGCGCCCTCGAAGTCGGGCTCGCGCGGATCGACGGCCAACTCACGCTCCTGGTCCTGCGTTCCGACCAGCCCGACAAGGCCATCGAGGAACTGGATCGCCGCGTCACCGCTCTCGAGCACTCCCGCTGGCCCCTGCCGGCCATCAGCGCGCTCACGGGTGTCGCCGGATTCGCTGTCGCCGTCTGGTCGGCACTCGCCCGGTGACCTCGGTGGACCCACCCGCAACCGCATCAGCACGTGACGGCAATCACGCCCTTGATCGGAGCAACACGCTCTTTGTGAAGATGCTACGAGATCACGTGTTCGATAAGTTGCGCCACGACCATCACTCTCAGTCGCAGGGGGAACAACTTTGCGCACACGCAGGAGACTTGCGGCCCTGATGACCATCGTGGGCGTGGGCATAGCCATGCCGCTCGCAGGAGCGGCACCAGCCCAGGCGGCCGCTCCAACGACCGCCTGTAACACCATGTACAGCGCCCAGATCACCTTCTGGGCCATGACGTGCAGCCGGCCGGGCCAGCCCGTGATCGGCGGCTTCGCCACCTGGCGGAACGTACCGATCACCTACGACCAGGTCAGCATTCTTATCTAGATCTCGCGCGGATACGCCCAGGTCAGGCGGATGTTGCTGACTGAGGGACGTGAGGTCAGTCCCGTCAACGCAGGCGGTCAACTTCGCGCCCGTCGTCGGTTGATCCCCACAGCCCGGCCGGTTCCCGATCGGCAACGAGCTTCCGACGCCTACCTTCTATGGGGGTCCAGCCAAGGTACGTATGAAAGGGGCCTTGACGTGACCTTGGGAGTCCGGCCGGGGACGCCGCCCTGCTTAAGGTGCCGGACCACGGCCTTGGGGACCACCGAACAGCCGGTGGCGCGGAGATTGATCACGGTGTGCCCCGGTGACGCTCGGACGGCTGGTCAGCTGGCTTCTCCGCATGCTGGATGTGGCATTTCCGGCAGCGTCAGATGAACGGCTTGCACAAGTGCCCCAGTCCCACCCGCCTATGGTCGTAGGCCGTGCATCAGGTTGGAGATGAGTCCGGCCACGAATTCCTCGGTGACGGGCTCGTCGGGGATCAGCAGCCGGTGGTAGCAGGCGCCCCAGAGTTGGTCGACGACGATGCATGGGTCCACGTCGGCCCGCAGCTGGCCGCGTTGCTGGGCGCGTTGTAGGACGTCGACGGCCAGGCGGCGGCGCGGACCGGAGTAGTGCTCGCGGAAGGCGGTGGCGAGGTCTGGGTCAGTCTGCGCCGCGCCGACCAGTTCGATGACGATGCGGCCGGCTGGGGTGTCCGCGGTGAGGCGGACGAAAGCGCGCAGCTGGGTGAGCAGGTCGGCCTCGATGTCGCCGGTGTCGGGGAAGGCGAGCGTGTTCTCGACCGCGGTGAAGTATCCGTCGAGGGCGAGCGCGCCCTTTGAGGGCCACCACTTGTAGATCGACATCTTGCTGACGCCCGCCGTCGTGGCGACCCGATCGATGGTGAAGCCTGTCATGCCTTCGTCGAACAGCAGTGCGCCGGCGGCGGAGAGGATGTCGCGGCGCACCTCGTCGGCCGGTCGCCTGCCCCGGCCGCGCCGTACGGGTGCGCCGCCCTCCGGGGTGGAGCTGGTGCTTGAACTTGCTGTCGATGCCCTGGCCACCGCGGCCTCCTCGGATCGGTTCGATGCGTCTTCTCCAGTTTATATGGACGCAGCGTCTACATCTTGCTAATATGGACGCATCGTCCATTACCGGCCGGACGCCTCCGGCCGCCGAAAGGAGTCCTGCCATGACCAGCACCAACACCAAGACCGTCACTCCGCGCGTCGCCGTCGTCACCGGTGGATCCGGCGGCATCGGCCGGGTTGCAGCCGAGCGCCTGGCCGACGACGGCCTGGCCGTCGTCGTCTCCTACTCAGGCAACCCGGCCCCCGCCGAGGAGGCGGTGCAGGCGATCGAGAAGGCGGGCGGCACCGCCATCGCCGTCAAGGCGGACGTCGCCGACGAGACCGAGGTGACCGCCCTGTTCGACGCGGCCGAGGAGCGCTTCGGCGGCGTCGACGTCGTGGTGCATGCGGCCGGGATCATGCTGCTCGCGCCGATGGCCGAACTCGACCTCGCCGACTTCGACCGGATGCACCGCATCAACGTGCGCGGCACCTTCGTCGTCGGCCAGCAGGCCGCCCGCCGCGTCCGCTCCGGGGGTGCGATCGTCAACTTCTCCAGCTCGGTCACGAAGATCGCTCTGCCGAACTACACCGCCTACGCCGCCACCAAGGGCGCCGTCGACGCCATGACGCTGATCCTCGCCAAGGAACTGCGCGGCCGCGACATCACCGTCAACGCCGTCGCCCCCGGCCCGACCGCGACCGCCCTGTTCCTGGACGGCAAGCCGGACGCCGTCGTCGAGCACCTGACGAAGATGTCGCCCCTGGAGCGACTGGGCACCCCCGACGACATCGCCGAGGTCGTCTCCTTCCTGGCCGGCCCGGCCCGCTGGGTCAACGGCCAGGTCCTCTACGCCAACGGCGGCGTCATCTGAGCACCCGTCAACCCACCCCTTCCCAAACACTCGAAAGGAACGTGAACAGCATGTCCAAGACCGTGCTCATCACCGGTGCGTCCAGCGGCTTCGGCGCCATGACCGCACGCGCCCTCGCCGACGCCGGCCACCTCGTCTACGCAGGCATCCGCCACACCACCGGCCGCAACCGCCCCGCCGTCGCCGAGGCCGCCCGCTACGCCCACGAACACGGCGTCGACCTGCGCAGCGTCGAACTCGACGTCAGCGACCAGGCGTCCGTGGACGCAGCCATCGCCGCGATCGTCGCCGAGTCGAGCCGGATCGACGTGGTCGTGCACAACGCCGGCCACATGGTCCTGGGCCCGCTGGAGGCATTCACACCGGAACAGCTGCACGAGGTGTTCGACGTCAACGCGGCCTCCACCCAGCGCGTCAACCGCGCCGTACTGCCCCACCTGCGTCGACAGGGCGACGGCCTGCTGGTGTGGGTCGGCTCGACCAGCACCAGCGGCGGAACCCCGCCCTACCTCGGCCCCTACTTCGCCGCCAAGGCCGCCATGGACTCCCTCGCCGTCACCTACGCCGCCGAGGTCGCCCGCTTCGGCATCGACACCACGATTGTGGTCCCCGGTGCATTCACCTCCGGCACCAACCACTTCACCCACTCCGGCCGCCCCGCCGACACCACCGTCGCCGACGCCTACGAGGCCCGCTACGCGGGACTGTCGGAGCAGGTCAGCGCACGCCTGGCGGAGATCACCCCGCCCGACGCGGACCCGGCTGAGGTCGCCGCCGCGATCGTGCGCGTCGTCGACACCCCCAAGGGGCAGCGCCCCTTCCGTGTCCACATCGACCCCGTGGACGACGGCGCCGAGACCGTCAACCGCGTCGGTGACATGGTGCGTACCGCCTTCTACCACCGCATCGGCCTCGACGACCTGCTCGTACCGCACCACGCCTGAGCCCGGCCCAGGACGATCGGTACAGCGGTCACCGTGAGGTTAATCTCGACCTCAGCACCGCAACGCGGCATCGCCTGCGTCAGCCGACTCGGACCCGTCCGGCTCCCCTTCGACCTCGCCGCACCAGATGCCGAATGGACCAGGCGCCAAGCTCGCGATGTGGCTGGAGGAGGGGCCGGCCGCTCACTGCTGGAGTGAGGACCAGGTGTGGACCACCGCAAGGGTCCGCACGCTGATCGGGCGGAAGTTCCACCTCTCCTACAGCGTCTCCGGGGTGACCCGGCTGCTGCACCGGATGGGCCTCAGCGTGCAGATGCCCGCCCGGCCCGCCGCCGAGCGCGACGAGGAAGCCGTCGTCGCGTGGCGGGAGGTGACCTGGCAGGAGGTAAAACCCTCCGGGCGGCGACCGGCACGTTCATCTGCTTCGAGGACGAAGCGGGCGTGATCGGCCGGCCGCCCAAGGGCCGCACCTGGGGCAGGCGTGGCATCACCCCGAGGGTCAAGGTGTCCGGTCGCAGCCGGGGACGGCTCTCGGTGGCCAGGCTGCTGTGCTACCGGCCCGGCCTGCCCGCCCGCCTGTGCTACCGGCTGCGCCAGCATACCGGCCGCAAGGGCGAGCGCCGCTCGCTCGGCGAGAGCGACTACATCCACCTGCTCGACGCCGCCCACCAGTTACTGAAGGCCCCGCCGATCGTGGTGTGGGACCGGCTGAACACCCACATCTCCAAGACGATGAAGACGCTCGTGGCCGACCGGAACTGGCTGACGGTGGTCCTGCTGCCCGGGTATGCGCCCGACCTCAACCCGGTCGGGGTGCCGGTAAGAACGCTGTCATTAGCCGCAAACGGCGGTGATCTTGTGGAGGTGTCACCCGTGTGGGTGGGTCCGGGGTCGTACAGCTGCGCGGGGTGAAGCCCCGAGAGGACGATCGACGACTGTGGCCCGTACCTCTTTGGACTTGGACGACCTGGTCGAGCACTGGACGCTGTTGAAGGACGAGCAGGGGCTTGTGTCCGGCAAGCGCGGTGCGACGCGACTGGGCTTCGCCGTGTTACTGAAGTTCTACACGCAGTACGGCCGGTTTCCCCGTGGCCGGTTCGAGCTGCCGGGCGAGGCGGTGGAGTTCGGTTCCCTCCCTCAAAATGCGCTTCCTCCTGTATTTCTCGGCACGGATTCGTCGCTCAGTCGGGGCTGATGGAGTGGATGTGACACATGGGCTGCACGAGGCGACAGCTGGGACGGGGTGCGGCTTGTGCCTGTCTCGCTGGTGGACCCGTTCATCCAGCTCGTTCTGAAGATCAACACCCGCGCGGAGCGGAAGGTCGACAAGGAGCTGGACGCCGAGCTGAAGAAGATCCGGGGCAAGGACGGCGACCTGGTGGGCAGAGGAGCTCACCGATGCGGACCGGCGGGCACTGTCCCCGCTGTTGTAACGGTGCCCGGCCCTCGCCATGCGCAGCCGTTCGAGACCGGATCTCCGATGGCAACTTGCCGCTTCAGGCTTCGTCAGCGAGTGTTTCTTTCGCGCCGGAACCCGCGCCGACGTCTCGGCTCTGGATCGTTGCGGCCGCACGGCGCAGTTCAGTGAGCACCATCCGGACGGCTCGCCGTGCCGCACGTTCAGGGCGGTGGAGCACATCGATACGGCGTCGGGTGTGCACGCCGCTGAGCGGTCTGAGGATCACTGCGGGGTGCGGGCGTGTGGTCCAGCGGGGCATCAGGGCCAGGCCGCCTCCGGCGGCAACGGCTTCGGCGACCACCGCGAATTCGTTGATGCGATGGACGATGTTGAGCCGCCGGTTCGCGGCGGTCGCGATGGCGTCGATGGTGGCCATCAGCGGGAAGCCTTCGTTGACGGTGATCCAGGGTTGATCCGCGACGTCTCGCGGCGTGAGGCGTCGTTTGGCGGCCAAGGGGTGGTCGGTCGGCAGGGCGATGTCGAGCGGTTCACGCAGCAGCGTGCTGGTGGTTACCGTAGTCGGCCACGGTGGCGCTTGGTCGAGACGGTGGGCGAGTACGAGGTCGTAGTCCCGGGTCAGTCGCGGGAAATGGTCTTGCGCGACGTCCTCGTCGGCGAGCGAGAGCTGCGGGCGTCCAGGGCCGGCCTGGGCAAGCAGCAGTGGGAAGAACGAGGCGGCCGCACTGTGGAAAGCCGTTACCGACACTTCTGCGTCCGGCTGGTCGACGAACTCCTCAATGGTGTGCCGTGCCCTGGCCAGCGCGGTCTCCACCTCGATCGCCGCACTGGCCAGGGCTTGCCCGGCATCGGTGAGCACCAACCGCCGTCCGTCACGTTCGGTGAGTGGGACCGGGATCGAGCGTTGCAGCAGCCGTAGCTGTTGGGAGATTGCCGAGGGAGTCATCAACAGCACCTCGGCGGTCGCGGTGACGCTTCCCAGCTCGCCGAGCTCCCGCAAGATCTGCAACTGCCGTTCATTCATCCTCTTACTGTAGTGATGCTTCAGGATTGTTGAAGAACCTCGCTCTTGGCTTCAAGGTGAAAGCAGTGCAGCGTATAGGCATGACCAGTGACGACAGCACTTACAACAGCCCGGACACAGGTTCCGGCCCGGCGAGTGTCGTTCGGGCAGGCGTGGTGCAGGCCGCCCCGGTTCCGTTCGATCCGGTGGCCACGTTGCGTGTGGTGGAACGGTGGCTGTCCGAGGCAGCCGAGCGGAACCTGGATCTCGTGGTGTTCCCTGAGGCATTCATCGGCGGGTACCCCAAGGGATCGGCGTTCGGGGGTGTGGTGGGCGACCGGACCACTGCCGGACGAGACGAGTTCGCCCGGTATTGGAACGGCGCCGTGGAGGTGCCCGGCCCGGTCACGGACCGCCTGGGCGAACTGGCGGCCGGTGCCCGCACACACCTGGTCATCGGCGTCGTCGAACGGGAATACGGCACGCTCTACTGCTCGGTCCTGTTCTTCTCCGACACAGGAGCCTTGCTCGGGAAGCGGCGCAAGCTCATGCCTACCGGCGCCGAGCGGATGATCTGGGGGTTCGGCGACGGCTCAACCCTTGATGTGCACCGTACGAAGCTCGGACGGCTCGGGGCCGTGATCTGCTGGGAAAACATGATGCCCGCGACGCGGATGGCCATGTATGCGCAAGGCATTGAACTGTACTGTGCGCCGACAGCGGACAGCAGGGAAAGCCACCACGCGACCATGCGCCATATCGCCATGGAGGGCAGGTGTTTCGTGCTGGCGGCGAACCAATGCCTGCGCACGAGGGACTTCCCGGCGGATCACCCCACGCCGTACGGTGACGACCCGGAGCAACTCATCTCCCGGGGCGGCAGCAGCATCATCGGCCCGCTGGGCGAAGTGCTGGCCGGGCCCGTCCTGGATCAGGAGGTCCTGCTGACCGCGGACCTCGACATGGGACTGATCCCGCGCGCTCGCTACGACTTCGACCCCGTCGGCCATTACGCGCGGCCCGACGTCTTCCGCCTCCACGTGGACACCACGGCCCGCCGCGCCGTACAGACCAACGACAGTCTGAGCCCATCCCCCTCGGCCGACCTGCCCACCACGTTCACCTAGTCGCGTGCCACGCCTGACGGCACGACCGATATGCCCATCCTCACTCAGAGGTATCCCGGCTCGCTCCCTTGGACACCGCCCATGAACGCACAGCCCGTCGCCATCCCCTCCTTGAACGACATCGCGTCTGCAGCCAGACGGATCCGCACCGTAGTGCGCCGCACACCCGTGATACAGGTGGCGGCCGGGGAATTGGACGTGCCCATCCCCGTCAATCTGAAGCTGGAATTCCTCCAGCACACCGGCTCCTTCAAAGTCCGCGGCGCGTCCAACGCCCTCGCCCTCCTGCGCGCCGCGGAACGCGGCGCGCCGACCGCCGGCGTCTGCTGCGCGTCGGGAGGCAACCACGGGGCCGCCGTGGCCTGGGCGGCGCGCGAAGCGGGCCTGCCCGCCACCGTGTTCGTGCCCGACTTCTCACCCAGGACCAAGACCGACGTCATCGAATCCCTCGGCGCACGCCTGCGCCGCGTCGAAGGCTTCTACGCCGACGCACTGGCAGCCAGCCAGGACCATGCCCGCCACGAGGGCGCCTTCCACATCGACGCCTACGACGACCCGCAGACGGTGGCAGGGCAGGGCACGCTCGGCCTGGAGCTCGCCGAGCAGGTACCGGAGGGGCAGCCCGTGCTGGTCGGGTGCGGTGGAGGAGGCCTGTACGCAGGGGTCGCCCTGGCGCTGGACGGACGCAACCGCGTAACCGCAGCCGAACCGTCCTCAGCGCCCTCGCTCACCGCAGCGCTGGAGGCAGGGGAACCGGTGGACGTGGAAGTCGGCGGGATCGCCTTGGACAGCTTGGGTGCCCGCCGGGCGGGCCGCATCGCCACCGCTGTCGGCCTCTCGCTCGGCATGAAGACCCTCACCGTCGCAGACGAGGACATCGCCGCCGCCCGCGCACTCCTCTGGCAGCGGCTACGCATCGTGGCCGAACCCGGCGGAGCCACCGCTCTCGCCGCGCTGCTCGCCCACCCCGAACACTTCCCGGACGGGGCCACCGTCGTCGTCTCAGGAGCCAACACAGCACCCTCGTCGAGTATCGGCTGCTGAGATTGGTGTTCAACCTCGGCCGTTCACCTGACCCGCTGATCTTGGTTCGTTCCCGGGACAGCAGGGCGGCCGTTCTTCACGCTTCGAGGGGTCGAGCAACGTCGCGTGGAGGAACGGCCGCTGGTGAAGAGTCCCGCCGCTGAACAGTCTGCTGACGCCGCGTTGGGTGTTCTGTCCCACTTTCGTGTCCAGTTCCACGACTGCCTCTACACCCGGGCGGATGCGCTCTTCGAGCTCACCGACGCGGTGCTGTGCTCGGACGGCCCGATGACGTCGCTGATCGACTTGACGCTCACGGCCGAGCACCGGCGTGGGCCCGGAGCGATGTACGGCGCGGTCAACCACGGCTGGCTGGAACCGCGCCGCCTGCGCAGGCTACTGGCCTTGAAGTCCTAGCTCAGACACCAGCCGCAAAGTAGCTCCGTAGTCAGTGGCTGAGGGTGTCGACGCGGTTCTCGTACTCGCGCCGGGCCTTGCGCTGGGCAGGGATCGCGGCGGAGCTGTCGAGTGCCTGGCAGTGAGCGAGGAGTTGGCGGTGGATCGCAGGGGTGGTGCTGACGCGCAAGGTGTAGCCCTGGCCGCGTCGTACGGGCACACCTATCTCCAGCGCAGTCCGCTCGGCGGGCTCCAGTTCGGCAGCGCGTAGGAAGTCGGCGACCTTGCCAGGCATGTCGAGGGTGATGGGCAGCTCCGGCGCCGGGGCGTCCTGGTCGGTGGCGTGCTCGGGCAGGAGGTCGGCGACGGCCGTGCGGATGGCGCCGCGGCTGACGCCGTGCTCGCGGGCCAGGGCAGCGATGGACTGGCCCTTCAGGTACGCGGTGCGTACGTCGGCGACGGTGTCGCCCGCGAGGGCGGGGCGGCGTCCGCCCTTGTTGCCCTTGGCCTCGGCGGCCCGTAGTCCGTCGTACGTCAGCTCGCGCTGGAGATCGCGCTGGAGTTCGCCGGTGGCGGCGAGGGTCTGCACCATGAACTTCACGGTGGATAGCAGCTCGCCGGTGCGCGGGTGGCGGGCGGTGAGGTCCATGCCGGAGAAGGCACCGTCGTGGATGCGCAGGGCGAGCGTCGCGGTGCAGGACGTCGAGCACATCGAGGATGTGCCCGGTGCCGCGCACCAGGCGGAACATCTCGGAGATGTGCACGGTGTCGCCCGGCCGCGAGTAGTCGTGCAGCTTGCCGAACTTCGGTCGCTGGAGCGGGTGGAGGCGGCTGGAGGTACCGGCCTCTTCCTCGAAGACGACCGGGTCCTCGATCCCGGCCTCGGCCAGGACGAGGTTCTGCCGGGCGGTCGACTGCTGGTCGGTCGACACCCGCTTGTAGACGAGATTGGCCACGCTCTTCCCCGCTTCTGCCGCCGCATCGGACCTCGGCTGTCATCTAACCCTGTCGCCAACTGCTATCGGATCTCATTGGATCCGAGTCGTCGTCAGGCCCCGAAAATCCGGGGTTCATTGGACGTCCGCCCAACCTGTCGCCATTCGATCCTTTGCCGACAGGGCCGGCGGAGCGCGGTCAGTTGCCCGACGGCTGGCCGTAGAGCTGCGCCGGGTCGCCGGCGAGGGCGGACTTGACGAAGCGGCTGGGGTCGTCGACCAGCACCTCGATGGCTCCTGTCTGTACGCCGTCGAGGGCGGCGCGTGCGACATCCGCCGGATCGATCTTGGGTACGTCGCGTCCCGCCATCATGTCGGTGTCCGCAGCCCCCAGGTGTACGCCTTGGACGAGGGTCTTCTGGCCGGCGAGTTCGACGCGTACGCCGTTGGTCATATTCCACTCCGCAGCCTTGGCCACCGAGTACGACCCCGATCCTTCAGCGGTTGCCACCCATGACAGCACGGAGAGGATGTTGACGATCGCGCCCCCGCCGTTGGAGGCCAGGGCCGGGGCGAAGGCGCGGATGACCCTCAGGGTGCCGAAAAGGTGTGTCTCCAGGTCCTGCCGGATCATATCCAGGTCGTCGGTCAGGAGGTGTGCGCCGGTGCTGATACCGGCGTTGTTGACCAGCAGCGTGACGTCCTGCGCCGCTACGGCCGCCTCTGAGATCGATGCCTCGTCCAGCAGGTCCAGGTACAGCGGCGTGACCCGCGGGTCCAGAATGCCGATCGACTCCGGGCGGCGAGCGGTCGCGTAGACCTTCTCAGCTCCGCGCTCCAGCATCTGCTCGACGAAGCGCCGACCGATCCCTCGATTGGCCCCGGTCACGAGTGCGGTGGAACCGGCGATGTCCATGGTCGTTCCCTCTCTCGGGCGGGCGCTCGGTGCAATCCCGCTCCGTGTTGCCTACGCTAGAACTTGACGTCGACGTGAAGTGCAAATCGACCGGCGGCGACAGCACGAGCAGAAGGAGTCGCGATGCGTATCGGCGAACTGGCCGATCGGGCCGGAGTCAGCACGCGGGCCCTGCGCTACTACGAGGAGCAGCTCCTGCTCAGTCCCCAGCGCACGTCCGGCGGCCAGCGCATCTACCCCGAGGCCGCCGTCGACCGGGTGAAGCTCATTCAGCAGCTCTATTCCGCCGGCCTCGGCAGCCGCCTGATCGCCGCACTTCTGCCCGCCATCGACGGCCGTTCGATGGGCCCCGAGCTACTGGACCGCTTGCTGCACGAGCGCGCCCGCATCGACGCGAAGACCGTCGAGCTACAGGCGGCGAGCCGAAGGCTCAATGTTCTGATCGAACTCGCCACACACCCTGACACCGAATCCTGCCCGGCCTCGCTCGACCCCGAGCCGAGCGGCGCGCGGCAGGACAGGACGCCTACCAGAGGTGCGGGAAAAATTGCGGAACTGTTCCCCTTCCGCTGTGACCCGGCATACAGCACTTCATCGAGCCGTGTGCGCCCTGGGAGCGGACCCCGACCGCCACGAAACGGCTGACGAAGGCAGCGGCGGGCAAGCTGATCAGCGCCCCGGCCGGGGCCTGACGTTCAGTCCTGCCCGCCGTCGTCCCCATCGTCGGTGTTCGGGTCACGCAGCTGTCGCAGGCCCGGCGCGGCCGGCCGGGTGAAGGCGTAGCGGCCGAGGATGATGTGGTCGTACTGGAGCGGGGAGAACCGGGCGATCAGCTCATCGGTGACGGGGAAGCCGTCGGCGGCCAGCTGCTTGACGGCTGCATCGATATAGAGGCTGTTGAACAGAACTACGGAGTTCAGGGCCAGGCCGAGGGCGCCGAGCTGGTCCTCCATGCCCTCGCGGTAGTGCTGGCGCAGTTCGCCTCGCTGCCGTACGAGAACTGCTGGCCAAGATCGCCCTCACGCGGATTGCAAACACGCACATAGTGATTGAGGGACGTGAGGCAGGGGACGTCAATCCGAGGGGTCAATCCGGTTCTGCGCCCGGATGATCTGTCGCAGACTGGTGCGGGCCGCGTCGAGATCATTCTGGAGTCGACGGACCTGATTCTGAAGCGGTCTGAGTTGGGTCACCTCGCGTTCGAGTCGTCGGTTGGCGTCGGTGAGTTCGCTGATGCGCTCGGTCAGTTGCCGGTTGTTGATCTGGTCGAGCTGGTTGCCCAGCTGTTGCTGCAGGCCTTCTCGCAAGCGGTCTCGTTCGTTACGGAGGGCTTTGATCTCTTCGCGAGCCATGGTCAGGTCGGCCTTGAGGCCTGCGGTGCTGGCCTGGCTGACGTCGTGTGTCGGGACGGGTGCTCGTTCCTGTCGCTGGATGGCGGTCTCGACGTGCTCGCGGACGCCTTCGGCATAGACGAGCCAGTTCGAAACTCGGGCTGCGCGGGCGACGGCAGTGAAGGTAATGGGGGCGCCATCGTTGAGCATCCGCTGGACGGTGTCGAGGACGCGTTGACGTTTCCGAAGACTGGTCTCGCGGCGCGATGCGGCCAGGATTTCCGCTGGTGAGCGCGAGGTCACGGCCGCTCCTTCTCGGGGGACACCACGGTCAGCGGCAGCAACTTGCGGTCGCCACTGGCCCTGACCCGCCGCAGCACGACCGCAGCATCCTCAAGCTCGGCACGTTCATCCGCAGGCAGATCGGCCATGTCCTCGCGCATCTTCTCCGCGACTTCCTCGTAGGAGGTGATCTGGGCGGTGAGATTGTCGATCACGAAGGTGGCCGCGTCCATCGCCATCGCACGCTCCCGGTCCGCGCGGAGACTGTTGGCGTGATCTTCGATCGCTGGCAGGTAGGACGGGTCGGGGCGGTAGAAGCCGCAGCCTGAGCATTGGAATCGGATCGGGCAGGACTGTCCGCCGGCCTTGACGTTGGACGGCTCGGTGCATCCTCCGAACGGGACCGCGACCGAGCGTTGTTCGTAGGCCCTTGAAGAGCACGGCACCGAGCTGCCGTGTCGGTCGATGACCATCAGGCTGAGCGTCTTGACAGCCTGGCGCTTGCGTTCGAAGGAGACCCGGTAGTAACCCATCGTAGTTTTGGGATCGTCGTGGTCCATCAGGTCGCGCAGGACGTCAATCGGGGTTCCGGCGTCCGCATGCCGCTGGGCAAACGAGTGCCGGAAGGCATAGGGGAAGATCAGTGAGCGACCGAACGGGATGATGTTGCCGTCTGCGTCCAGGGCATCGCTGTCCAGGGATGGAAGTGAGTCGACCCAAGCCCGGAGTGCGGCGCTGAAGTTGTTGCTGGTCATGTGGTCGAAGCCGCTGTTGTCCGTGATCGCAGGAAACAGGTAGGAGTCGCTGACCGATGGGGCTTCGAGCCGGTCGCGAGTTTTCTGCCATGCCGTGATCGCCTCGACTGTGGAGGAAGTGATCGGCAGGCGGCGGCGCATCCTGCGGCCTTTGTGGTTGTTCCAGATGAGTGCGACTTCGTCACGCTCGCGCTCCAGGCAGTTGCGGGGCAGTGAGACGACTTCGAGTGGCCGCCGACCAGAGTCCCGCAGGACGACGTAAGCGGTCTGGAACATGGCCTTGACGTACTCGGTCCTGAGGCCTCCGTATGGGATGTTCGTTCCGAACGAGTCCAGTCTGGCGTCGAGTTGGCGGATGACGTGTTCTGGGATCGCCTTGCCGATCTCGTCTTCGTTGGTGTCCTCGTCGGGGATGCGCTGGGTCGCCCGGCGGATGAAGGACCCGGGGGCGTCATTCATCAACTCGGTCAGGCGACCGAACTCGATCGTCTGGCAGAAGCCCGTCCATAGGTCACTGCGGTAACCGGCACCGACCAGCCTTCCGTCCTGGTCGACAGCGCTAGCGATCTCGTCGAAGCACACTTGCATGTGGGCGAAATCCAGACCGGCCGGCTTCATCCCTCCGCCGGGCAGACGGTTCATGCCCTGGCCTGCCAGAGTGCAGGCGCGAAACCATCGCCAGAACGCCGCCCCGGTGGGCTTTTCTGCTTCTGCCCGCCGACGCAAGACCTGCCGCAGCCAGGGCTGCGGGATCTGCGCCAGGTCGGCCCCGCCCATGTGACGGCGTCGTCCCGACCGAGTGGAGGCCTTCAGACCGGACGCCCGCAAATCGAAGTAGTCCTCGCCCCGCGGGTCCCGTCCGCTGAAGGCGACGAAGCCCTGCTGGAGGGACCAGATCAGCTGTCTGACCAGCGACTTCTGGTTGGTGCCCCTCACTTTGTCCATCAGCGCTTCACTGGACAAGAGCATGCTGGTGCCGCCCTGCTTGCGGACCTCGATGATGACCGCGCGCAGGTGATGGGGCGGGATGGTCGAGCCCAGCTTGTCCCGCTGCTGAATCGCGTAGGCCATCTCCAGCCGTGGTAGCGCGGGAAGCTGGATCAACGAGAACTGGGCAGCCGTCAGGACCGGCGGCTCGGCCCTGGCCCACTCCCGAAGCTCGCGGCAGTCCCGCGTTCCCTTGTGCCCAGACTCGATCCACCTGCGCTGGTGGTAGTTGCAGATGGGCGTCCGATCGTGAATGCAGCGGTTCGGGCATCCGCCGACCATGCACGGCGGCGGCTGTGGAAACGGCGTGACGCCGAACGACTCCACCCATTCCATGATCGGGAGTTTCCGGCTGCGGATCTTGCAGTCTCTGATCCAGCGGTGGTAGTGGGATTGGCAGAGGGTGTGGATCACCCGCGCGCGTCCGCATCGCACCGCGTCCCGCATGACCGCGCACGGCGCGGCGTCGGTGCCGCGGGGGCGGTCGGACGGCACGTACTGAGCGTCGAAGTCCTCCCAGCTCAGCCCGCTCTCCTCCCGCCCGCGGGTGCAGTTCCGGCAGCGGGAACGCGAGGCCAGCAAGGCCCGGCAGCGAGGCGTCTGGCACTTCCAGGCGGCCGTCAGCGAACTGGTGAGGTCGCCGGTGAACAGCCAGGAGTCAGCGTCCCACTCCGCCGGGCGCCAGTTTCGATCGATGTGGTCTTGCAGCCACGTCTGCCAGCCTGCCCAGTCGACGTCGAACGGGGTGATGGCAGGCTGCAACTGCGCATGGGCTGTAGCGGTCATCGTGCACCTGCCGCCACTCGCTCGACGGCTTCGCGGCGGTCCCGGTCCGTGGTGTGCAGGTAGGGCTTCAGCGATGCGGGCGACTCCTGACCCAGGAGGTCCTGGACCACGTCGCGGGGAACCCCCGCTCTGATCCACTCCGTCGCGGCAGTGTGCCGGAGCATATGTGGCCGGGCAACGATCGCGGCCCACTTGGCGAGTCGATCGAAGAGCTGTTTGGCGTTCGGGTAGCTCATCGCCCGTCCCAGCGGAGCCCGGAACAGGTTCACGAAGACCATGTCGCTGTCGGCCGCTTCAGGTACCGCGTCGCGTTCCCACTGATAGTCCCGGTAGTGGCCGACGACATCATCGCCGACGGGGATGGCCCGCGACTTTCGGGACTTCGCCAGGGCACGGTTGGTGTTGTCGCGGCGGCGGTGAACGTGAACGTGCGGTCCGCGGACAGCGCAGCCCAGGGCGTGGGAGTCGGCGAGCAGGTGCATGTCGGCCCGGTGCAGGCCGAGCGTCTCGCCGATCCGCATGCCCGTGGCCCGCATCAACACGATCATGAATCGATCGCGCGCATTCCTGGCCAGCCGGATCATCAACTCGACCTGTTCTGGAGTAAGGCACTCGATCCCAGGGTCGGTCGTGGCGAACTTCAGCGTCCTTTCCTGAACCACTCGAAGGTCCCGGCCGTCTCCGCCGACTCCGGCCGGCAGGAACCGCATGTACTTGGGCTGAGACAGCGACGCGGCGACACGCTCCGACACCCAGCCTGGGCCCACCCCGAACCGAAGGAACTGCGTCATCGTCCCCAGCACGGCGTTCGCCGATCCGTCCTTGCGATACCGGACGACGGGCTGACCTCTTCGGCCCCGCGCCGGAAGCGGTGCGCTGACCAGCCAGTTCCGGAACCTCAGCAGACTCTCGAAACCTGGGTCCGACCACGACAAGGCTCGTTCATCACACCAGGTCAGGTAGAGAGCCAGACGGTACGCGTAGTTCCGCTCTGTGTTCACCGACCGACCCAGACCGCGTACAGCGTCCAGGTACGCAGTCGACTCCGGATGCAGGCGGAACTGCTCATCCACCACCACCCATGCCACTCCCGAAGGGCTGGCCACCGTCGCTCGCTCAGCATGAAAGATCACGAAAGGCCTAACGAGCCAGACCGGCCAGTGACCTATCAGATACCCGTCAGCCACACAGACGAATGAGCCCTGACCTCACATGCCTTACGTCGAGAAACCGCCTATAGATAAGCACCACAGCGACCGTGTAGACGGCGAACTACCTGCGCGTGACGCCCAACACCGACGGCAACGAGTTCGGCCGGAACATCGAGATCGGCCTGTACGCCGAGAAGACCGGCAAGACCACGATGAAGTACGGGCCCCGCTGGACCGAACTCGGCAAGAGCGGCGGACGCACCACGGCCATCACCGCCGGAGTGAACCCGAGCAAGCCGGACAAGCGGAACCACACCTACATGCTGGTCCGCCAGGCCACCGGCAACCAGTGGGACGTCCTGTACGACTTCAACACCGTGGGCAGCACCACCGACCAGCTCAAGGTCATCGGGGGCGCCACCAACCGCGTCGACGTCGGTCTCGAGGTGACGGGCCCGCAGTACACGAACGTCCCGGACATCTCCAACCGCATGCAGTTCATGGACGGCAACAAGTCCTGGCATCAGGTTGCCACGACGAACGTGGCCAAGGTTCTCTCGCTGCCCACCTGCAGCACCACGAACAAGCCGCCGTACTGCTTCAAGAGCAAGCTGACGGACGCCACCGCCTTCACCCAGTGGACGGCGAGCAAGCCGCGCAAGCCCGCGCCCTCCGTCGCTGCCACACGCGCCACGGCTGTACCGGCGTCGTGGGCCTCCCTGCAGCACGCCCAGGGCGTACCGGCC
The DNA here is from genome assembly GCF_055565975.1 of Streptomyces sp. NPDC028289. Lineage (NCBI taxonomy): Bacteria > Bacillati > Actinomycetota > Actinomycetes > Kitasatosporales > Streptomycetaceae > Streptomyces > Streptomyces sp. NPDC028289. The sequence continues at coordinate 1,533,740 of NZ_JBVHTI010000001.1, forward strand.
GTCGTCAACGGCGTCGACCAGAACGCCCTGTCCGCGTGCCTGGACCGGGACCCCGACAGCTGCCTCCAGACAGTGCCCGGTCTCGCCGAGTGCGTGCAGGCCGCCCACGTCTGCAACGCCGTCGCTCTGGAAGCAAAGCCGCAAGCCATGGCCGACCGCGCCAGCGGCGACGCTCCCAGCGCGGCATCCCTCCGCGAGCGCGCCGCGCACTCCTTCGCCGTCGACCCGCGCCACCTCGACCTGGCCCGGTCGTCGACCACTGGGGCACGGTCTCTGGGCGCCAAGCCGGAGCCGACATGGACCGTCAGCTCCCAGCAGATGACGCCAGGACTCGAGCACGTCCACCGACGTTACCAAGGCTTCACCGCCGTGTACTCGGCCCGGACCGGCCAGCTCCTCGAAGCCTGCTGGGGCGCGATGTGCCGTTCCTGACCGGACGGAACCAGCAACGCTCCGCCTTCCACGGCCGCCACGAGCAGTCCCAGCTGACGCCTTCCACCATCCGAGACTTCACTGTGCCTCCCAGGGAGCAACTCCTTATGCAGCACCCCGACCACCGAATACGGCTGGTCCGCTGGGCCCGCCGAGCGGCAGCCGCCTGCGCCGTGACCCTCCTGACCACGACCGCGGCGACCGCGGCACCCGATCAGGCGCACACACCGCGACCCGCGACGACCTCGGGTTTCGTGAAAGCCTCGTCCGTTCCCAAGTCTGAGCTCCGAAAGCTGAACCACCCGGTTCCGTTCACCACCTACCGACGCTCACACGGCAAGCAGACGCGGCACGGGCACACAGTCCGGCGCGCACCCACCGACGATCAGACCGACCTGCGCCAGCAGTGTGAGCAGCAGGCGACAGCCGCGAAAACCCAGACCGGCTGGATCAAGAGCCGCTTCGAGAGCTGTCAGAAGAAACCGTACGACCTGATCCTGCGCGACAAGAACGGCACCGAGGCCATCGGCCGTCTCTGGTTCGACATGTGGACCCTGGGCTTCTCCTACGACGGAAGCCGCAAGGTCGACTACGTGGCCAGCGTCGAGAACATCCGCGTCCAGACCGCGGGTAGCGAGGACGCCACCAAGTGGAGCGTCGGTCAGTTCTTCCGGGACGACATCAACGCCAGCAGTAGCGACCCCGACCCGCAGATCACCGCCCCCAGCACGGTCCAGCGCGACGAACTTCTCGGCGTCTGGAACGACAAGCCCACATGGACGCTCACCTACACCTCTCCAGACCTGGGAGCCCAGTACAACAACGGCAACCAGCAAAAGGTCGCGGGAACGGTCTCCATGGACCTCAACATCTCGTCGCCCAGTGTCTCCCCGTACCAGGAGGTCGACGCCTACCACTCCGGCGTCCGCTTCGACTACGCCGGACCCGTGGCAGGCAAGTTCATGGGTACGGTCTTCACCGGAGCCCGCGTCGAGCTCGTGATGAGCCGCAAGGACTCCGCCGTCAAGGAGAGCGCCCTGCACATCTACGACGCGTTGAAGCGCCCGGAACGAACCTTCCCGTCCTTCGCGGGCAAGACCGTTCCTGGAGAGAAGGATCCGCTTCACCGGCTGATCAACAAGGACAAGCAGGATGCGAACCGCACCAAGTCCATCAAGGAGTGCAAGAAGGTGTGGGGCGACTACTCGGGGAGTGGGCTTGAATGCGACGAGTACCCCTTCGCCAGCACGAAAGAAGGGTCGACCAAGGGTGACAACCGGTACTCCGTCCGCCTGATCACGGGCACGGACAACCGCGCCGGCGGCAACCGGCTCGACGAGATGTACACCACCAACCGCGTCCTGGACGACGATCCCTTCTACGTGAAGATCACTGACTGACCGAAAGGTGTTCCCATGGCACTCCTCGCCGAGTACAGCGTCACCGCAAGCCCCGACCGTCGAGTTGTCGAGGTCTACGACGCCGACGCCTACCTCGGTGACGAGGCAGCCATGGCAGCCGCGGAGGTACAGGTGGTGGCGGGCAACGGCTACCACCTGTACCTGCTCAGCCTCCAGGCCGACATCGACGTACGGATCACCGTCCGCATCTGGGACACGCCCCCCAAGCCCCCCGCCGAGGCCGAGGGCCACACCCCGATCACTATCGAGTCCGAGACCGGCACCCTCGTCGTGAACCAGCTGACTCTGGGCCCGGCCGGCGAGATGACCCTGCCCCGCCCAGGCGTGTACGAGGGCTACGCGTGGTGGGCCGGACGCGAAGCGGCCTCCGCCTACTACGACGACATCCTGAGCAGGATCGACGAGGATTGGACCTCCGAACTGATCCGGCAGGCCTGGGGCCGATGCCCGGCCGACGAACGCTACGTACTCGACCTGGCCTTCGTCCGGGAGTCCGAACCAGACGACGAGGATGACGACTGACAGCCCGTGTTTGTCGTGCACCGGGACTCTTCGCGGAGAGGCGCCCGGTCAGACAACTGTGCTTGACGCATGCCGAGACAGGGACAGCGATCAGGGTTTCGGTGCCCGCTGTCACTGCCCGAGTCGGCAACCGGAGACCCTTCAGCAGGGCTGGCAAAAGGGATCGGTTTCACCGTGCGGACGGCGACGGAAGCATGAAGGGCCGCCAGGAAGCCAGGACCGCCCTATCCGGCGCGCAGCGCGCGAGGTCACGAACACCCCGCGCGTCACGCGCACCCGCCGCCCTCAACAGGAGCGTTTGGCCATGGCCAAACCGGATCCCGCACAGCGTCATCCAGCGCCATCACCCGTCACCCGGATGCCCGGGTTTGCCCACCTGTACAGCATAGCCGCAGGTCACGATAGCGATACGAAACAGGTTCGAGTCCCGTCACTCACCCTTCGGTCAGAGGCCGATGATCTGTAGTCACAGGTCATCGGCCTCTTTCGTTGTCCGAGGCCTGCTGGAATCAGTCGGGCGGGTAGATGAGCGTGCCGGAGTCGACGTCGTCGACGTATCGGCCGGCAAGGTCGGCGTAGTACGCGTCGGACGGGTTGCCGTCCGAGAGGTCGGCGGCCTTGACGGTCGAGGATGTGGCGGTGCCGTCGGTGGAGACCGCGGCGGCAAGGTCGATGAGCCGGCCCGGGTAATCGTCGAGCAGGTAGTTGTTGACCTGCTCCCGGGCGGCCTCCTGGGTCGCGGTGCCAGGGTGGGCGGCGGTGAACGGCGGGATGGTGGCGAGGTAGACGGTGATGCCGGAGTTCTGGGTGACCGGCTGCTGGTCGGCGTACATCTGGCTGTCGTCGGTGTAGTACGAGCTCAGCCGGGTGTCGAGGGAGGCCAGTCCTCTCTCCACTTCGGTGGCGCAGGTGTCGGCGTTGCCGGCGCAGTTCAGCAGGTCGTCGGCGCCGAGGGAGACGAGGACGGTACGCACGTTGCCCTGGGCCGGCACGTCCCGGTCCTGGGGGTTGAGCGCGTTCCTCGGAACGGTGCTGTCGGTGATCTGCGGAAGCAGGTTGGTGCTGGTGCCCGCGTTGAGCACGCCGTAGGCCACGGAGGCGTTCCCGTGCGGATCGTCGACCAGAGCGTCGGTGATCGCGTCGCTCAGGTGATGCCGGCCGTCTGCGCTTGCGGTGTCCCCGTTGACGCTCTGGTCTCCGTAGAGGACCAGCGAGCCGGTGGGCCTTGCGGTGGAGGTGGTGACGTCGATACCCGAGAGGTACGGCAGACCGGTGTAAGTGGTCTGCGTGTAGTGGGCGGCGGCCGTGTCACCGGTGCGGTCGGCGGGGTCGCTGACCCAGACGGGAGTACGGGCCACGGAGTGACCGGGCATGGCGGACACCGAGCCGTGCACCCGCAAGCTGACCAGTACGGTTGCCTGCTGCTGGACGGTCAGGGCGACTGGGTCGCTGACGGCGTCGGCGCCTGCGGGGATGGTGACGGACGGGGAACCGCCGAAGGTCAGCGCCGTCGGAGCCGCCGCCGCGGTGGCGCCGCCTGTGACGGTGTCCTGAAGGGCGACGGAGGCCGCGTCGAAGGTCACCGGGGTGGCGCCCGTCGCATTGGACAGGTGGACTCGCACCCCGTTGGCGCTGTCGGTGCCCATGCTGACATGGGCCGGGATACGGAGCGTCTGGTCGTCGACGGTGGCTGTGCTGTCGTCGGACAACCGCACTCTGCCGGTGTCCTGGACCGAGGCCCAGGTGCCGACCCAGTGCCGGGCGGTGGGTCCGCTGCCGGTGGCGGTCGTCGGCCGTAGGCCCAGCCCGAGGATGTGCAGGGCGGGCCGCCCGGCCTGGACGCCGTTGCTCACCAGCGGCAGGGAGATGCTGCTGACGACCGAGCCGGGGCAGGCCAGCGGAACGCTGACGGCGTAGACCTTGGGGCCGGAACTCGGGCTGGTCTGGGTGTTGTTGCCGTGGTTCTCGTGGGCCAGGGTGATCGAGGCCGCGGCGGGCGGACCGGAGAGCCAGTCCGGCACGGTGTCCAGAACATAGTCCTGGTCGGCGGGGTCGCCGTCCGGGTTCAGGCAGTTGTTCCCGGCGTAGGTGATGGTGCCGGAGGCGCCTTTGACCGCGTCGCCGGTGGCGAAGGCGAGGAAGACCACGGCATCGCCGGTGTCGACCACGCTGCCGCCCGGCAGGGTGAGGGTCTGGCCTGAGGCCAGCATGTTGTCGTAGGTGCCGGTGCCGAACTGCGGCAGCGTGATGGTGGCGCCGTCGACGGTCACGGTGCCGCCGCTCTGCCAGCCCGCTGTGCCCGTCAGGTCGGCGGCGTCGATGCTGTCGCCGGAGCCGTCGGCGTCGGCAGGACTGGTCGTGGTGGTGAAGGTGCTGGTGGCGGTGTTGTTCAGGCAGCCGTCGGCGTCGTTGACCGCACAGGTCGGTCGGGCGGTGGGCTGAGAGAGAGTGCTGCGCGACGCGGCACGGCGTGGTGGGGCCGGGGTGCCGGACGCCGCGTGGGCCGGCGCCGTCAGTGATCCGGCCGCAAGGGCCGTGGCCACGACCATGACGGCGACGAACGGCCTTGACGCGGGACGTCTGAGAACAGGCATGGCTAAGCGAAAGACGGACATGGAGGTCGGGATCCTTCCCGGGACAGAGGCGGTCCCCCCGGCGGGTCCGCGCCGCTGTGCATTCTGAAGGCCGGTATGTGGGCGGTGCATCACCAATTGATCGCCAAGCGGCCGCCTACAGCCCGTTTTCGAGTCATGTGCGTCGAGATGCGTTTCCAGCGTGAGTGATTCTTTGGGTTTCCTGTGAAGTTTCTTTACGTCTCATGTCGACTCGGCCGCTTCCGGTCATCCGTGCCGCCGATCCTCAACTTCCCTGTGTGTCAGGGGGTTTGGGGGGGGTGGAGGTCTGTTCGGCTGGGGTGGAGCCCCAGTGCGAACGTCGCTCGGGGGGTGCTGTCCTGGCGGGGTCGGCGATCGCCGCCTTCGTCCCCCCAACCGAAAGGCGACCACCCCTCCATGCCTTCCGAACTCCAGCCTCCGACCGGCCGCCACGGATTCCTCAAGGGCGCCGCCGGGGCGCTCGCCGTCCCGGCCGCCGCCGCGCTCGTCGCCGCCGACGTCTTCACGCGGGACAACGCGTGGACGCTGCTGGAGTCCCTGCGGATCGACGCGGGTGTCCTCGGGCCGTTCGGCGTCCGTCCCTGAACGACCGGCCCTGAACCGCTGGCTCTGAAGCACTGCCCTGAAGCACTGGGGTGCCTCCCCGGTGCGAGAGCACCGGGGTTCCCGGTTTCGTGTGCGCATGCGGGTCAGGACACCGACAAGAGAGGCCCAGCCATGACCGTCCCCCTTCCCGTGGTCTTCATCCACGGGCTCTGGCTGCACAGCACCTCCTGGCAGCCGTGGATCGAGCTGTTCCGCGCCGAGGGCTACGACCCGTCCGCGCCCGGGTGGCCGGGCGACCCCGACACCGTCGAGGACGCGCGCCAGAACCCCGAGAGCATCGCCGGCCACGGCATCGACGACGTCGTCGAGCACTACGCGGCCCTGATCGAGGCCCTGCCCGTGCGGCCCGTCGTGATCGGCCACTCGTTCGGCGGGATGATCGCGCAGAAGCTGCTCGGCCAGGACCGCGCAGCCGCGGCGGTCGCGATCGACGCCGCGCAGATCAAGGGTGTGTTGCCGCTGCCGCTGTCCGCGTTGAAGGCGACGCTCCCGGTCTTCAAGAACCCGGCCAACAAGCGCCGGTCGGTCTCCCTGACCGCGGAGCAGTTCCGGTTCGCGTTCGGCAACGCCGTGGCCGAGGAGGAATCGGCGGCCCTGTACGAGCGCTGGACCATCCCCGCGCCGGGCAAGCCGCTGTACGAGGCCGCCTCCGCCAACTTCAACCCCCACTCCCCGGCGAAGGTCGACACGGACAACAGCGGACGCGGCCCGCTGCTGCTCATCTCCGGCGGCAAGGACCACACGGTGCCCGAGGTCGTCACCCGGGCCACCCTCAAGCAGTACCGGCACTCCGAGGCGGTCACCGACATCATCAACTTCCCCGACCGGGGGCACTCGTTGACGATCGACGGCGGCTGGCGCGAGGTCGCGGACACCGTGCTCACCTGGCTGCGGCGGCAGGGCCTGGAGGCCGGGCGGTGAACTCCGGTCCCCAGGCCGCCGGGACGTCCGCCGGCGACACGGGCCTGGCCGGGCGGACCGTCGTGGTCACCGGCGCCGGGCGCGGCATCGGACTGGCCGTCGTCGAGGCCTTCCTCGCGGCCGGCGCCCGCGTCGTCGCGGGTTCGAGGGAACGCACCGACGCCCTCGACCAGCACGTGAAGCAGGGGGCCGAGCTCACCGTCGTGGAGGTCGACCTCGCGACGCCCGACGGTCCGGCCGCGCTGGTCGCCGAGGCCGTGGCGCTCCATGGCGGTGTCGACGTCCTGGTGAACAACGTCGGTGCGGTGCGGCCGCGGGTCGACGGCTTCCTGGGCGTGACGGACGAGGACTGGGAGTGGACGTTCACGGTCAACCTCATGGCCGCCGTCCGTACCACCCGGGCCGCGCTGCCGCACCTGCTCGCCACCGGCGCGGGACGCATCGTCACCGTCTCCTCGGTCAACGCCCGGCTGCCGGACCCGCTGGTCATCGACTACGGCGCGGCGAAGGCGGCGCTGACCAACTTCTGCAAGGCCCTGTCCAAGGAAGTGGGGCCACGCGGTGTGCGGGTGAACACCATCGGTCCCGGCCCGGTGGAGACGGCGCTGTGGCAGGGCGCCGGCGGTGTCGCCGCCACGGTCGGCCGGTCCCGGGGCGTCGACCCCCGGGAGGTGGCCCGTGGCGCGGCGGACCAGTCGGTGACCGGCCGCTTCACCCGGCCGTCCGAGGTGGCCGATCTGGTGGTCTACCTGGCCGGTCCCCGGGCGGCGAACATCACCGGCGCCGACTTCGTCGTCGACGGCGGCCTGGTCGACTCTCTCTGACCGGCCGTCACGGCACGACGGGCGCCCGGCCCGCCGCGCCTCACCTCCCCTCGTGTCGCTTGGAGAGATCCGTGAGATTCCGCCTGCCCAGATCCCGCCGCCTGGTGGCCGCGGTCTTCGCCCTGGCCGTCGGCCTCGGCTCGACCACCCTCACGGCCGCGGCCTCCGACAAGTCGGCGCCGTCGCCCGGCGAGCGGATTCCCGCCGGCTTCAGTGAGCACAAGACCCGGGTCGCCGGGATCGGCATCAACTACGTGATCGGCGGCCACGGCCCGACCCTGGTCCTGATCCACGGCTACCCGCAGACCTGGTACGAGTGGCACGGCATCATGCCCGCGCTCGCCAGGCACTACACCGTCATCGCGCCGGACCTGCCCGGCGCGGGCCGCAGTGACGCCACGGCGTCCGGCTACGACAAGAAGACCATGGCCGCCGAGCTGCACGCGCTCCTGGTGTCGCTCGGCAAGGACCAGGACGTGGACGTCGTCGGCCACGACATCGGCACGATGGTCGCGTACGCGTACGCCGCGCAGTACCCGCACAGCGTCAGGAAGCTCGTGCTCAGCGAGGCCCCGATCCCGGACCCGGACATCTACCAGCACCCGGCGCTGACGGCCCAGGGCCCCGGAGCATGGCACTTCGGCTTCTTCTCCTTGCGGACCGGCCTCCCGGAGAGCCTGGTCCGGGGCCGCGAGCTGACCTGGACGACCGGCTTCATGCAGGGCCTTGCCGTGCGCAAGGACGCCCTCACCCCGGACGACCTCCAGGTCTTCGCCTCCTACCTGCGCGACTACGCCCATCTGGAGGCGAGCTTCGCCTGGTTCCGGGCGTTCCCGCAGGACATCGCCGACAACGCGCGGTTCCGGAAGAAGCGCCTGACCATGCCGGTCCTCGCGATCGGCGCCGACGGCAGCCTCGGTTCGTCGCTCGCGCAGCAGGTGCGCCACTACGCCACCCACGTCACCCCGGCCGTCGTCCCCGACTCCGGCCACTGGATCTACGAGGAGCACCCGAAAGAGATGACCGACATGCTGCTGCGCTTCCTGGACGGCCCCCGATGACCTCAGGAGCGAAAATGACCGGCTTCTTCCCGACCTTCGGCCCGACGCCCGAGCGCGAACCCTTCTGGTTCCTCGGCGGCCAGGCCAGGATCCTGCTCCCCGGTACCGCGACCGACAACCGCCTCAGTCTGATGGAGTTCGCCGACCCGGCCGGCCACGCACCCCCGCACCACGTCCACGAGGACGAGGAGGAGGTCTGGTTCGTCCTCGACGGCGAGGTGACGTTCTTCGTCGGCGACCAGCGCCACGACCTGGTGCCCGGGCAGGTCGCGCACGGGCCGCGCGGGGTGCCGCACAGCTACCTGGTGCGCTCGCCCGAGGGGGCGCGAATAGCGGTGCTGTTCAGCCCGGCCTGCATCGAGGAGTACTTCCGGGCCAACGGCACCCCGGTGGCCGAGGCCGGGGACCTGCCGCCGGAGTTCGACATCGCGGCGGTCGTGGCCTCCGCCGAGGCCTTCCACCTGCGCGTCACCGGCCCGCCGCCGTCCTTGTGAGTCACCCGCCGGTCCACCGAGCACACGAAGGGAAACCGACATGCCGTACATCACCGTCGGCCAGGAGAACTCCGCCGACATCGAGCTGTACTACGAGGACCACGGGAGCGGGCAGCCCGTCGTACTGATCCACGGCTACCCGCTGGACGGCCACTCGTGGGAGAAGCAGCTCCCGGCCCTGCTCGACGCGGGCCACCGGGTCGTCACCTACGACCGGCGCGGCTTCGGCCGCTCGTCGCAGCCGACCACGGGCTACGACTACGACACCTTCGCCGCCGACCTAAACGCGGTGCTGACCGAGCTGGACCTCACCGACGCGGTACTGGTCGGGTTCTCCATGGGCACCGGGGAAGTCGGCCGCTACCTGGGCACGTACGGCTCGCGGCGCGTCGCCAAGGCAGCCTTCCTGGCCTCCCTCGAACCCTTCCTGGTCAGGACCGACGACAACCCGGGCGGCGTCGACCAGTCCGTGTTCGACGGCATCCTGGAGGCGGTCACGAAGGACCGCTACGCCTACTTCACCGGCTTCTACGAGGCGTTCTACAACCTCGACGAGACGCTCGGCAGCCGGATCAGCGAAGAGGCCGTGCGGGCGAGCTGGAACGTGGCGGCGGGCGCGTCCGCGTACGCGTCGGTGGCCTGCGTGCCCACCTGGATCACCGACTTCCGCGCCGACGTCGCCAGGATCGACGTACCGACGCTGATCCTGCACGGCACGGCCGACCGGATCCTGCCGGTCGACGCCACCGGGCGGCCCTTCCACGCGCTGCTGCCCTCGGCCGAGTACGTCGAGATCGAGGGCGCCCCGCACGGCCTGCTCTGGACGCACGCCGAGGAGGTGAACGCCGCGCTGCTGGCCTTCCTGGCCAAGTAGCCGCCCGGCTCCGCCACCGCCGAGGGCCCGGACCGCGATGCGGTGCGGGCCCTCACGCGTCCCGCCGGTGACCCGCACCGGGACCGGCCCGACACCCCTGCGCGCCGGCTCGCCACGCACTCGGCGAGGTGCCGTACGCCGCAGCCGCTTTCCCGCGCCCTGATCCGCCGGGCCGTCGGCTCCCGTCACTCCCGGCTCCCCACCGGACCCGGCGTCGCCTCCTGCGACGCTCGCCCGCCCACCGGGGCGCGCCCGCGCCCGAGCGGGTCGGAACGTGGTGAAGGGAACTCCCATGATGTGGTCCGGCGTTCACCGTGCGGCCGGGCCGCCGACGGTCGGCCGGCCCGCGGAGCGTGCGGCGATCGGAAGGCTGTGCACGGGACCCCGGCGCACTCTCGGACCGGGGTGGCTCCCCAGTGCGAGCGGAACCTCGACCGGTGTGGAATACGACCGACCGGCGCCATCGGCACCGGCGGGAACCGGCCACGAGGAGGCGGCGATGACGGGATCCGGAGCGCTGAGGATGACGGATCACGCCGGCGCCCCGCTCACCCACGGCCGGCCACGGGTCAACGGGGTCGATCTGCACTGTGCGACGGGCGGCAGCGGCGACCCGGTCGTGCTGATCCACGGCGTGCCGAAGACCATGTTCTTCTGGCGCCACGTCATCCCGCTGCTCACCCCGCACCACACGGTCGTCGCGGTGGACCTGCGGGGCTTCGGCGGCTCCGGACGTCCGGCGACGGGGTACGACACGCGGACCCTGGCCGCCGACGTCGCCGCGCTCATGGCGACGCTGGGACACGACCGGTACCGCGTGGTGGGCGAGGACTGGGGTGCGGCCGTCGGCTACGCCGTCGCGGCCTTCCACCGCCCGGAGGTCGTCCAGCTCGTCTTCCAGGAGACGAGACTGCCCGGCCTCCCGGTGCCCGACCTCGGGCCGCTCGCCGCCGAGGATCCCCGCACCGGCTGGCACCGCTCGTTGTTCGGTCTGCCGCACTACCCCGAACTGCTGATCACCGGCCGGGAGCGTGCCTTCTGGACGTACTTCATGCGGCGGATCATGTGGGACCCGAGTGCGTACACGGACGCCGACGAGGACGAGTACACGCGCGGGCTCGAAGAACCGGGCGGCAACCACGCGGTGTTCGAGCTGTACCGGGCGACCGGCATCGACGCCGACCAGAACCGGCCGCAGTTCGCCGTCCCGCTGGAATGCCCGGTGCTGGCCGTCGGGGGGCGCGCCTACCTCGCCGGGGAGCCCGGGGAGCAGATGGCTCAGGTCGCGGTGAACGTCACACCTGTGGTGGTCGAGCAGGCGGGGCACAACATCCCGTTGGAGGCGCCCGCCGAACTCGCGAGCCGCTACCTGGACTTCTTCGCGTCCGCGGCGAAATGACACACGCGTCGCGGCCGGGACGGCGGCCGCCCGGACCGGTTCCCACGGGGTCACCCCCCGGTCTCCGGGCCGGGTTCGCCGATCGCGCGCGGGATCTGCTTCCGGGAGGTGATGCCGAGCTTGCGGAACACCTTGTTCAGATGGAACTCGACGGTCGAGGCGGTGACGAACAGCCGCGCCGCTATCTCCCCGTTGGTCAGCCCCGAGGCGGCCATGGCGGCCACCTGCCGTTCCCGCGGGGTGAGATCGAACCTGGTCTCCTCGGTCCGCCTGCGGGCCTTCTCGCCGGTGGCCAGCAACTCGATCCGGGCCCGCTCGGCGTACGGCACCGCGCCGAAGGCGTCGAAGCTCTCGTACGCTGCGCGCAACTGCCTCCGGGCATCGGAACGTCGCTTGCGGCGGCGCAGCCACTCGCCGAACAGCAGCCGGGACCGGGCCAGTTCCAGGCCCAGCGGCCCCTGCCCCAGCAGTTCGACCGACTCCTGGTAGAACTTCTCGGCGTCGTCGCCGTCCGCCGTCAGCGCCCGGCCGAGGGCCAGCGTCCCCAGCGCCCAGGGAGTACCGGCGAGCGGGGCGCGTTCCTCCAGCCGGGCCAGGGCCCGGTCCGCGCTGTCCCGGTCGCCGGTGCGGACGCCGGCCTCGACGATCAGCGGCAGCACGAGGTTGCCGCAGGCCGGGGGGTCCGCCTCGAAGACCTCCAGCGCGTGCGTCATCGCCTGCCCGTAGCGGCCCCGCCCCAGCTCGAACAGGGTCAGCGCGTGCTGCGCCAGCAACCGGAGCAGGCCGTGGCCCATGCTCCTCATCTCCGTGATCCGCGCTACCGCGGCCCGTAGTTCGGCCTCCCGGCCGGTCAGGGCGAACATCCGGATCCGGTTGAGGTCTCCGCCGCCGGGGAAGCCGGTGTCGGCCACGATGTCGTCGAACTCGGCGTAGCGGACCTCCGCCTGCTTGAGGCGTCCGTCCCAGAGTTCGTAGTGCGCCTGGACGAGCAGCGACATGCTGAGCGCGTACAGCGCGCCGCCGGCGCGGTCCGTCGCCGCCAGCCGGTCGGCGACTCGGCGCCTGGCCTCGACGTCCCACAGATCGTCGCAGGCCATGGCCACCATCACCGCGAACGGACTGTTCGCGTCCCCGGTCCCGCCACCGCCCGACAGCAGGCCCATGGCGGTACGCAGCACGGGCGCGCTGTGCTCGTAGCCCATGGCCACACGGCGGGCCAGCCCCTCCATCAGCAGGTCGCGGCCGCGTACGACGGGGTCCGGGTCGCGCCGCGCGGCGACGGCGGCCGCCGCGACCTCGGTCAGCGACGTGCCCCGCACCGTGTCGTGGGCGACCAGCGCGGCGTGCAGCGCCTCCCGGAGCAGTTCCCAGGTCAGCCGCGGGTCCCGGGTACCGAGCCGGGTCACGGCGTCCATCAGCATCGCCGGGACGTCGGCGACGACCGCCTGGAACATCAGCACGGTCGCCCGGATCCGCAGTTCGCGCGTGCGCATCGCCGGGCCGCGGACGCCGGCGACGGCCAGGTCCAGCGCGGTCCCCGCCGCCGGCGCGTCACCGGACATCAGATGGGCCTGGGCCGCGTCGAGCAGCCGCTCGGCCCGTTTCTCCGGGGCGCCGGTGACATGGGCGGCACGCGACAGGAACAGGGCCTGCTGGGAGTAGCCGCCGCGGGCGCGGGCCCGCTCGGAGGCGGCCGCCAGGTCGTCGGCGACGCCGTCGTCCACGCCCTCGGCGGCCTCCGCCCGGTGCCAGGCGCGGCGGTCGGCGTCCCGGACGGGGTCGCAGGCGGCGGCCAGTGCCGCGTGCACCCGGCGGCGCTCGCCGGGTTCGGCCGCGGCGTAGACCGTCGAGCGGATCAGGGGATGCCGGAAGGCGGGAGGCATGTCCCGGCCGAGGACTCCCACGGCGGCCGCGGGCTGGACGGCGCGGGCGGACAGGCCCAGGCGCCCGGCGGCCCGCCACATCATCCCCGTGTCGTCCGAGGGGGCGGCCGCGAGCAGCAGCAACAGGGTTGCGGTCTCGGCCGGCAGGGCTCGGACCAGGCGCTGGAAGTGGTCCTCGAGGAGCCGGCTCACCGGCAGCGGATCGGGCAGCGGGGCGACCCCGGACAGCTGTTCGGCAGCCAGGGCGTCGGCGAGCTCCAGCAGCGCGAGCGGATTGCCGCCGGTGCCGGTGACGATCCGGCCGGCCACGTCCGCGTCCACCCGCCGGGCGACGGAGGAGAGCAGGACCCTGGCCTCCGGCTCGGGCAGACCGGTCAGGGAGTGCACGTCCAGCGCGTCGAAGAGGCCGTTGTCCGCGAGCCCGTCACGGACGGCGATGATCAGGCCCAGGGAGTCGGCGTGCAGCCGGCGGGCGAGGAACGCGAGCGCCTCGGCCGACTCCCGGTCCAGCCACTGCGCGTCGTCGAGCAGGAACAGCAGCGGCTGGTCGGCGGCGGCCTCGGAGAGCAGCGTCAGTGTCGCCAGCCCGACCAGGTAGCGGTCCGCGGGCGGCCCAGGCGCGAGGCCCATGGCCGCGTCCAGCGCGGCCCGCTGCGGCCCGGGCAGCCGATCCGTACCGTTCAGGAACGGCCGCAGCAACCGGTGCAGCGCGCCGTAGCCGAGACCGGTCTCGGTCTCGGCCGCGGTCAGCCGGACCACGCGGAGCTCCGCGGCCCGGTCCGCGGCGTACTCCAGCAGCCGGGTCTTGCCGATCCCGGGTTCGCCGGTCAGCGCCAGGACTCCGCTGAGGCCGTCGCGTACCGCGTCGAGCAGTCGCCCGATGGCTTCGCGTTCGATATGACGGCCGACGATCGGCAGCCCGGATGCGTGCTGGACGCCGTTCCCCCTCATGGGACCGCTCCCCTGCTTGTCGCTGTCCTGACATGGGGACGCTAGGAGCACCGCGCCGGCGGAAGCGAGCGTCATGTGACGGTGGTGTGCCGGTCACCGCAGGGCGCTGACCACCGTCCGCAGTTCGGCGCGCGAGGCCACGCCCAGCTTGGGGAAGATCCGGTGGAGATGCGAGCTGACGGTACGGTGCGAGAGGTAGAGCCGCTGGCCTATCTCGCGGTTCGTCAGGCCCTCGGCGGCGAGCTGGACGATCTGCAGTTCGTGGGCGGTCAGCCGGTCCCGGGCGTCCGGGGCCCGGCGGCGGCTGGTCTCGCCCGCCGCGCGCAGCTCCCGGCGGGCCCGCTCCCCCCAGGGGATCGCGCCGAGCGCGTCGAACATGTCGCGGGCGGCGCGGAGGTGGTCGCGGGACTCGACACTGCGCCGCCGGCGCCGCAGCCATTCGCCGTAGGCCAGGTGGGTACGGGCCCTGATCAGCGGCCAGGCGCCGAGGTCGGCGTCGAGCGCGTCCGCGAACAGCGGGTCGGCGTCCTCGTCGGCGGCCAGCAGTGCCCGGACCAGACGCAGTTCGGCGTGCAGCACCGGCGCGGAGGTCACCGTCGCGACCTCCTCCAGCTCCGTCACGACCGGGAGCACGGCGTCCGGCCGCCCGCAGTGCGTCGCCGCGTCGACGAGGTCGCCCACGGCCGTCAGCCGCAGGGCGACCTGGAACGCGGGATCCGCCGGATCGTGCAGCCGGCGGAACTGGCCGAAGGCCTCCTCGAACCGGCCCGCGCCCAGCGCGGCCAGCCCGCGCGCCATCGACGCGGTGGCCAGCACCGGACGGGCCCCGGCCGGCAGCCCGATCTCCTCCGCCTCCTCGGCCAGCGCCAGGGCGGAATCCACCTCACCGCGCAATGCGGCCAGCTTGGCGGCGGTGGCGGTCATCAGCGCGTACATCATCGTCTGGCAGGTCTCGCGCGCCAGCCTTCGTGACTCCTCGGTCGCGGCGATCGCCGCGCCGAGGTCGCCGACCACGAGAGCGCTCCACGCGTCCGCGCCGACCGTCCGGGCCAGCAGCCCCAGGCGTCCCTGGGCACGCAGCGGGGCGCCGCCGGCCGCCGAGAACGCCCGCGCCAGGTCGAAGCCGCCGACGAGGAGCGCGGCGGTGCTGAGCATGCGGTAGGCGCGGCCGTCGTCGCCCTCCTTCAGGGCGACGTGCCGGGCGCGCTCCAGGACGAAGGTGCCGCGGTCGACCGGCGCGGCGTAGGCGCAGATGGCCAGCCGCCACGGGTCGAGTTCGTCGAGCTCCATCCGCTCCACGGCCCGCAGGACCGTGGAGCGGCCCTGCGGGCCCGGGTCGGACCAGAAGCACAGCTGTGCCGCGCTCCACAGGATCCGCAGCGCCAGCGCACGGTCCTCCGCGGCCATCTCCTCGGCGAGGGCCGTCAGGGAGTTGGCGCCCGACGCATGGCTGTGCAGTCCCTCGTCGAAGCTGCCGCGCAACCAGACGACCGTGGCGTGCTGCCGTCGCGACAGCGGTCCGGTGAGCGCCTGGTCCAGCAGCCGGGTCACGGTCTCGGGCCGGCCGAGTTCGACGGCGAAGTCGGCGGCGCGCAGCAGCCGTTCGGCTCGGCGGTCGGCTTCCTCGCTGAGTGCGGCGGCCTGTTCGAGGGCCGTGACGGCCGCCGCGATGCCGCCACGGTGTGCGGCCCGGTGAGCGGCGTCCTCCAACGCGGCGGCGACCGTCTCGTCCGGGTCGTCGGCCGCGGCGGCGCGGTGACGCAGCTGCCGGTCGGGGTGTTCCCAGAGCACGGCGGCGAGCGCGGCGTGTGCGGCGTGGCGGACGCCGGTGGGCATGGTCTGGTGGATCGCCGACCGCATCAGCGGATGCCCGAACCTGATGTCGTTGCCGACGACTTGGACGAGCCGGGCGCGCACGGCCGGGTCGAGTTCCGCGGGTCCGGCCGTGGCGCCGGT
This sequence comes from Streptomyces sp. NPDC028289, assembly GCF_055565975.1. Classification (NCBI taxonomy): domain Bacteria; kingdom Bacillati; phylum Actinomycetota; class Actinomycetes; order Kitasatosporales; family Streptomycetaceae; genus Streptomyces; species Streptomyces sp. NPDC028289. The sequence goes on from NZ_JBVHTI010000001.1 coordinate 1,549,699, forward strand.
GAACAGCCGGGTCGCACGGTAGGTCTCGGGGAGCGACGAGCTGTCGTTGAGGGCCGCGATCCGCAGCAGACTGCGGGTGATGTCGGGCAGGGTCTCCAGGCGGTCGGTGAAGGCCCGTTCGAGCCGCTCGGTGAGCGGCAGCTGGGACATGTGCGGATCGGCCGACGCGCCGAGTGTGCGGGAGAGTTCGGTCAGGGCCAGGGGGTTCCCGGCGGCCTCGGCCAGCAGCCGGCGATGCGCGGTCGGCCGCAGGTCCGGAGCGCGGTCCGCGAGGAGTTGCGCGGCCTGGCCGTCCGTGAGCGGCCCCAGGGTCACGGAGGTGAGTTCGTCGGAGTTCAGGCGCGACCGGTAGCCCTCGCGTGCGGCTCCCACGATGACCACCGGCTCCGTACCGACCCGGCGCGCCACGAAGGCCAGGACGCTGGCGGTGGCGTCGTCGAGCCACTGGGCGTCGTCGACCAGGAGCAGTACCGGCGCGAGGGCGGCCGCGTCGGCCAGGAGGTTGAGGACCGCCAGGCCGACCAGGAAGACGTCGGGCACACCGGCCTCGGCATGCCCGAGGGCGGTGTCCAGCGCCTGCCGGTGCGGGACGGCGAGCTCGGCGGCCTCCGCGGCCAGCGGGCGCAGGACGAGCTGCAGACCGGCGTAGGGGATGTCGCTCTCGGCCTCGGCACCGCTGGTGCGCAGGACCCGGTGGCCGAGCCCCTCGGCGAGGGCGGCGGTCTCGGCGAGCAACGCCGTCTTCCCGATGCCGGGGGCCCCGCGGACCAGCACCGCGCTCCCGTGGCTCCGCGGCTCGGCCAGCAGCCGGCGCAGCAGATCCAGCTGATCGTCGCGACCGACGAGCTCCACGTTCCCCCCATCAGCCGGGTCCCCCGGACTCGGTCTGTCTGGAAGCTCAGGGTACTGCCCCGCGACCGGCCCTCTCATTGTGGATTGACTATTCCATAAAGTGGGCTACTCTTGCCGCATGGCACGCACCAGGGAATTCGACGTCGACCAGGCGACAGACCGCGCCATGGACCTGTTCTGGCGCCGCGGCTACGCCGAGACGTCCCTGCAGGACCTGCTGCAGGAGCTGTCCATCGGCAGCGGCAGCTTCTACGCGGCCTTCGGCTCGAAGGAACAGCTCTACGTCCGCTGCCTGGAGCGCTACACCTCCCTCCAGGGCAGCGACCTGCAGGAGACCCTGGACGGGACGACCGGGATCCGGCCCGCGATCCGCAAGGTGCTCACCTCCATGATCGAGGCGGACCTGGCCGAACCCACGCGCGGCTGCCTCGTGGTCAGCGCCTCCACACAGTGCGGCGAGCAGCCTTCGGCGGCGGACCGCGTCACCATCGCCGTCCGGCAGGTCGAGTCCTTCCTCGCCGGAGCCCTGGAGCAGGCGCAGGCGCGGGGCGAACTCTCCCCCGACAAGGATCCGCGGGAACTGGCGCGGTTCCTCACCACCTTCATCCAGGGGATCCGCATAGTCGGCCAGGCGCGCACGGGGAGGGAGTTCGCGGAGGACGCCCTGTCCGTGGCGATGCGCGCACTGGACTGACCGCCACGGGCGACCCCGAATCGCCGCACCCGCACCCCCACCCGCGGGAAGTCATACCGTAATTATGTATTGATCAATCCAGAAAGGAACCGTCATGGAACTGCACCTCGAGGACAAGGTCGCCGTCGTCACCGGAGCCAGCAAGGGCATCGGCCTGGCCGTGGTCGAGAAGCTGGTCCGCGAAGGCGTCAAGGTCGTGGCCGGCAGCCGCACCTCCACCCCCGAACTGGACGCCCTGGCGGCCGGCCACGACGTCACGTTCGTGCCGGTCGACCTGTCCACCACGGCGGGCGCGGAGACCCTGATCCAGCAGGCCGTGGAGCGCCACCAGCGCCTGGACATCCTGGTCAACAACGTCGGCGCCGCCGAACCCCGCGAGTCGTTCCTCAAGGTCGACGACGCCGACTGGCAGCGGATCTTCGACCTGACCTTCTTCAGCGCCGTCCGCACCACCCGCGCCGCCCTCCCCCACCTGATCGCGGCGGGTGACGCGGCCATCGTGAACATCAGCTCGATCAACGCCCGGCTGCCCTTCCCCATGGTGGTCGACTACTCGGCGGCCAAGGCGGCGCTGACCAACCTGAACAAGTCCCTGTCCGAGGAGTTCGCGCCGCAGGGCGTGCGCGTCAACGCCATCGCTCCGGGCCCGGTCCGCACGCCGTTCTGGACCGCGCCGGGCGGCTTCGCCGACGCCACCGCCGCGGCAGCCGGGACCACCGCACAGGAGGCGCTGGACGTCATAGTGCCGCAGAGCATGGGGATCACGTCCGGGCGGATCAGCGAGGCGCACGAGATCGCCGACCTGACCCTGTTCCTCGCCTCCCCTCTGGCCGCCAACATCACCGGCACCGAGACCCTCGTCGACGGCGGCCAGACCAAGACGCTCTGAGACCCGCACGGCACCTGCCGTTCAAGGTCCGACTTCAAATCCGAGTGGAGAAAAGAAATGTCGATCGACGCCCCGATCACCCCTGAGCCGCTTCTTCGGCTCGGCCTCGGCTTCATGGCCTCCAAGACACTGCTGAGCGCGGTGGAGCTGGGAGTCTTCACCGCGCTAACCGGCGGCGGCCGCGACCGCGAGTCCCTCGCCTCCGAGGTGGGCCTGCACCCCAGATCCGCCACGGACTTCCTCGACGCCCTGGTCTCGCTCGACGTGCTGACCCGCGACGAGGACGGCACCTACCGCAACACCCCCGCCGCGGACGTGTTCCTGGACCGGGCCAAGCCGTCGTACGTGGGCGGCATCCTCGAGATGGCCAACTCCCGTCTCTTCGGCTTCTGGAACAACCTCACCGACGCGCTGCGGACCGGCACCCTCCAGAACGAGGTAGCGCACAGCGGCGCCCCGTTCTTCGCCACGCTCAGCCAGGACCCGGTCGCCTGGCGCGCCTTCCTCAACGGCATGAACGGCGTCAGCACCCCCCTCGCCGCCGCGCTGGCCGCGGACTTCGACTGGACCGGCCGCCGCCACGTCGTCGACCTCGGCGGAGCCCTCGGCGCCGTGCCCGCCGCCGTCCTGCGCTCCCACCCCGACCTCACCGGAGGCGTCTTCGAACTTCCCCCCGTCGGCCCGGTGTTCGACGAGTTCGTCGCCGCCCACGGCCTGACCGACCGCCTCACCTTCCACGGCGGGGACTTCTTCTCCGACCCGCTGCCCGCGGCCGACGTCTACGTCATGGGGCAGATCCTCCACGACTGGAACCTGGAACAGCGCCGGTTCCTGCTCCGGAAGGCCTACGACGCGCTGCCCGAGGGCGGCACCCTCATCGTCTACGACGCGATGCTCGACGACGAGCGGCGCCACAACACCTACGGCCTGATGCTGTCGCTCAACATGCTCATCGACACCGAGGGCGGATCCGAGTACACGGTCGCGGACGTCACCGAGTGGCTCCGGGCCGCCGGCTTCGCCAAGGTGGAGGCCCGTCCCCTCGTCGGCGGCTACACCGCCGCCTACGCCACCAAGTGACCCGCCTCCCTTAGAACCCTGAAAGCCCGGAGAACCCTGAGCGCCCGGAGAACTAGGAGGACGCCCGGGCCACCAGCGCCGTCGGCAGTACCGCGTGCCGGCGCTCCAGCCCCCGGGCGGCGGCCGGACGCCGGTCGGCGATCTCGGCCAGCAGCAGGTCGATCATCGCGCGGCCCATCTCCTCGATCGGCTGCCGGACGCTGGTGAGCGGCGGGTCCATGTGACGCGCGATGGCCGAGTCGTCGTACCCGACCAGCGCCACGTCCTCGGGGATACGGCGGCCCGCCACCCGCAGCACCTGGCGGGCGCCCGCCGCCATCACGTCGGAGCCGGCGAACACGGCGTCGAGGCCGGGCTCGCGCTCCAGCAGCCGGGCCATCGCCCGCCGGCCGCCCTCCTCGGTGAAGTCGCCCGGTTCGATGAGGAGTTCGTCCGCCGCACGGCCCGCGTCGCGCAGGGCGTCGCGGTAGCCGTCGACGCGGCGCTGGGCTCCGTACACGTCGAGCCGGCCGGTGATGTGGGCGATCGTGCGGCGGCCGCGGGTCAGCAGGTGCTCCACGGCCGACCGGGCGCCGCCGTAGTTGTCGGAGTCCACCGAGGTCAGCGTCTCCTCCGCCGAGCGGGGGCCGCTGATCACGGCCGGGATCTCCAGCTGGGCGAGCAGGTCGGGCAGCGGGTCGTCGGCGTGCACGGACACCAGCAGCACCCCGTCCACCCGGTGCGCGGCCAGGTACTGCGCGAGCCGGCGCCGCTCGCGGTCGCTGCCCGCGAAGATCAGCAGCAACTGCATCTCGGTTTCCGAGAGTTCGGCGCCGACGCCGCTGAGCATGTCGGAGAAGTACGGCTCCGCGAAGAACCGGGTCTCCGGCTCGGGAACGACCAGCGCGATCGCGTCCGTGCGGTTGGCGGCCAGCGCGCGGGCGGCGGTGTTGGGGACGTAGCCGAGTTCGTTGACGGCCGCCTCCACCGCCGCGCGGGTCGCGTCGCTGACCCGGGGCGAGCCGTTGATCACGCGCGACACCGTGCCGCGGCCCACGCCGGCCCGGGCGGCGACCTCCTCCAGGGTCGGCCGCCGAGTGCCCCGGCCCCGCTCGCCCTTGACCGTCATGGTCGCCGCCTTCCGTTCGCAGCCCTCAGGCCAGGAAATGTAACAGCCGGGACCCGGCCGCTCCGGGCCCCGTCACGCCCCCGGGGCCGTACCGGGTCAGCCCTGCTCACCGGCGCTCGGCAGCGCGTTCCGGCGGATCACCTCCGCGTACCAGTGTGCGCTCGCCTTGGGGATGCGGCGCTGGGTGCCGTAGTCGACGTAGACGGCGCCGAAGCGCTTGGAGTAGCCGTAGGACCACTCGAAGTTGTCCAGCAGCGACCACAGGAAGTAGCCGCGCACGTCCGCTCCGTCGGCGACGGCCTGCCGGACGGCGTCCAGGTGGGAGTGGAGGTAGGCGATCCGCTGCGGGTCGTTCACCCGGCCCTCGGGCGAGACGTAGTCGTCGAAGGCGGCGCCGTTCTCGGTGACCATCAGCGGCAGCCCCGGGTGCGAGGCCGCCAGGCCGGTCAGCAGGGTGTGCAGTCCGCTCGCGTCGATGGCCCAGTTCATCGCGGTGAGCTGGTCGTTGGCCAGATGGAAGGTGACGTCGTCGGCGCCCGTCCACGGGGAGTGGTCGCTCGCGCCGTGGCCGTCGTTGCGGGTGCCGGCGCCGCCCTCGACGGCCGCGGAGACCACGGTCGGCGAGTAGTAGTTGACGCCGAGCAGGTCGATCGGGCGGGAGATCTCGGCCAGGTCGCCGTCGTGCACCAGCTCCGCCCAGTCCACGAGGTGCGCGGTGTCGGCGAGCAGGTCCTCGGGGTAGGCGCCGTCCAGGATCGGGCCGGTGAAGATCCGGTTGCCGACCGCGTCGATGCGCCGGGCCGCCTCGGCGTCCGCGGCGCTGTCGGTCAGCGGGCGCACCTGGTGCAGGTTGAGGGTGATGGAGGTCTGCGCGGTCGACGGCAGGTTCTCCCGCAGCGCCCCGATCGCCAGCCCGTGGGCCAGGTTGAGGTGGTGCGCGGCGCGCAGGGTGGCGGCCGGGTCGGTGCGCCCCGGGGCGTGCACGCCGGAGCCGTACCCCAGGAAGGCGCTGCACCAGGGCTCGTTGAGGGTGGTCCACACCCCGACGCGGTCCCCGAGGGCCCGGGCCATGATCTCGGCGTAGTCGGCGAAGCGGTGCGCGGTGTCCCGCTGCGGCCAGCCGCCCGCGTCCTCCAGTTCCTGCGGCAGGTCCCAGTGGTAGAGGGTGGCGACCGGGGCGATGCCCGCTTCGAGGAGTTCGTCGGTGAGCCGCCGGTAGAAGTCGAGGCCGCGCTCGACCGCGGGCCCGCGTCCGGTGGGCTGCACCCGGGACCAGGAGACGGAGAACCGGTAGGCCTTGAGGCCGAGGTCCTTCATCAGCGCCACGTCGTCCTTGTACCGGTGGTAGTGGTCGGCGGCGATGTCACCGGTGTCGCCGTTGCGCACCTTCCCGGGGGTGTGGCTGAAGGTGTCCCAGATCGACGGCGTACGACCGTCCTCGGCGGCGGCGCCCTCCACCTGGTAAGCGGCGGTGGCGGCCCCCCAGACGAAGCCGGGCGGGAAGGAGGTGTCTGAGGCCGACTGGGCAGTGGTCTCGGTTCGTACGGCGGTCATCTGAGAACGCTCCCGGAGTGGCGTGGAGAAGGGGGGAAGGGGAGAAGCGGAGAAGGGGTCTTGCTGCGAGGAGGCGACCGGGTCGCACGCGGGCACCGGCCCGGGCACGGGCCCGCACCCGGGGCGGACCCGTACGGGACGGCGGACGGTGCGGGACGCCGCCAGGCCCGGGGGCGGACCGCCGGAACGCGGTGGGGCGGACCGGCGGAAACGGGTGGGGCGGACCGCCCGGCGTCAGCCCTTGACGGCGCCCGCCATGATGCCTCCGACGATCTGCTTGCCGAAGATCACGAAGACGAGCAGCAGCGGCAGGGTGCTGATCAGCGCGCCGGCCATGACGATGCTCTGGTCGGGGGTGTAGGAGGCGCTGAGCTGGCCGAGCGCGACCTGGAGGGTGGGGTTGTCCTGGTTCAGGGCGAGGAAGGGCCAGAAGAAGTCGTTCCACGCCTGGACGAAGGTGAGCATGCCGAGCACCATCATCGCGGGCCGGGCCGCGGGCAGGACCACGTTCCACACGATGCGGATGTTGGTCGCCCCGTCCACCTTGGCCGCCTCGATGAGTTCGTAGGGCAGGGCCTCCAGCAGGTACTGGCGCATGAAGAAGACACCGAAGGCACCGACCAGGGTCGGGAAGATCACCGACTCCAGTTTTCCGCCCCAGCCGATGTCCGCCATCATCATGAACAGCGGGACCACGCTGAGCTGCGGCGGGATCGTCAGGGTGGCGATGACCGCGGTCATCAGGGCGCCCCGGCCGCGGAACCGCATCTTGGCGAAGGCGTAGCCGGCCAGGGTGCAGAAGAACAGGGTGGCCGCGGTGATGCAGCCCGCCACGATCACGCTGTTGACGATGGCCTTGCCCAGATGGGCCTGTTCCCAGGCGGCCTGGAGGTTGCTCCACAGCCTGCCGCCCGGCAGCAGCGGAGGTGGGCTGTCGAGGACCCGCTGCTGGTCGTGCGAGGCGGCCACCAGCGTCCAGTACAGCGGGAAGACCGAGCCCAGGCCGACGACGACCAGGGCGAGGTAGGTGAGGGGGCCGCCCTTCAGTTGCTGCCCGGCGCCGAGCTTGAGTCGTACGCGGTTCCTGCCCGGGGAGGCGACCGGCGGCACCGGGTCGAGGCTCGGTGCGGTGTTGGTGGGGCTGGTCGTGGTCATCGATATCGCTCCCGTCAGGCCGCGCTCTTGCGCAGGAACCGGCCGACGATCAGGTTGATCAGGGCGATGAGCAGCAGCAGGGCGAGCATGGCCCAGGCGACCGCCGCGGCCGGACCGAGATGCCCCAGCTTCCAGCCGTAGTTGTAGAGGTAGATGCTGAGGGTTTCGTACTGGTGCTCGTTGCCGCCGGTGGAGCCGAGCGTGCCGCCCTGGAGCAGCAGCGGCTCGCCGAACAGCTGCATGGAGCCGATCGTCGAGATGACGATGGTGAACAGGATCGTCGGCCGCAGCGAGGGGATGGTCACCTTGCGGAACTGCTGCCAGCGCGTCGCCCCGTCGATGGAGGCGGCCTCGTACAGGTCGGTCGGCACGGCCTGCATGGCCGCCAGGTAGATCAGCGCGTTGTAGCCGGTCCAGCGCCAGATCACGATGACCGAGATGGCGATCTTGGACGTCCACTCGCCGTTGCCCCAGTCGGTGTTGCCGATGCCGACGAAGTGCAGCACCCAGTTGAGGATGCCGCCGTCGGCCCGGAACACCAGGGCGAAGACCAGGGCCGCGGTCGCCACCGAGGTGGCGTACGGGGTGAGCACGACCGTCCGCCAGAACGTGCTGGCGCGCAGCTTGTAGTTGAGCAGGTGGGCGAGGCCGAGGGCCACGAGCAGCTGCGGGACGGTCGAGATGACGCCGATCAGGAAGGTGTTGGTGACGGCCGTCCAGAACTCCGAGTCCTGGAGGATCTTGGTGAAGTTGTCGAAACCGACCCACTCCGACGTGCTGAGGCTCGTCATCTCCACCCGGTGCAGGGCGATCCAGCCCGTGTAGAGGAGCGGGTAGAGCCCGAAGGCACCGAAGACGAGGAAGAACGGAGCGATGTACGCGTACGGGGACGCGAGGTCGTCGAGGCGCCACAGCCGGCTGCGCCAGGTACCGCGTCCGTTCGGCACGGCACCGGAGCCGCCGGCGGGCGGGGTGGGGGCACCCCGTGTGGGTGTCGTCGTTGCCACGGGGGATTTCCTTCCTGGGGGGATTCGGCCGGGAAACAGGGGCGGGACAGGGCGGGGCCGGACGGCGACGTCGGGGTCTGACACCGCACCGGACCCGGCCGGGGGACGCGGCGCACCGGTGTCCGGCGCGCCCTACCCACGCGCCGGGCACCGGAACCTCGTACGGCACGGCGCGCGGTGCGGGCGGCCGGCGGGGCCGCCCGCACCGCGGGTCGTCAGCCGATCACCTTGTCGATCGCCTCGGTCGCGGCCTTCCACGCGTCGGCGGGCTTGGTGCCCCGCTGCTCCATGTTGTTGATCTGCGTGGAGATGGTGTCCTTGATCGTCGCGTCCTTCGGGCCGAGCACCGCCTCGGGGATGGTCTTGGCCTCGTCCGCGTAGATCTGGCCGATCGGCGCGTTGTTGAAGTACGGGAGCGTCGCGTTCTTCACGCCGGGCAGGTCATAGGCGCCCTTGTTCGACGGGAAGACACCGATCGCCTTGAAGACCTCGGCCTGCTGCTCCGGGGCGGTCAGCCACTTGACGAGCTCGGCGGCCTCCTTGGCGTGCTTGCCGCTCTTGGGCACGGCGAGGAAGGAGCCGCCCCAGTTGGCCGCGGTCGAACCGGGGGCCTTGGCTATGTCCCACTTGCCCTTGAAGGCGTCACCGGAGTTGGTGGAGATCTGCCCGGCCATCCACGCGGGGCAGGCCACGGTCGCCACGCTGCCCTTGCGCAGCGCCGCCGTCCAGGCGTCGGTGAACTGCGCCAGACCGTGGGTCAGCTTCTTCGAGGCGGCCTCGGCGGCCAGGTTCCAGCCCTGCTGCACGGAGGGGCTGTCCTTGTAGATCGGCTTGCCGGAGGCGTCGTAGTACTGCTGCGCCGAGGAGCTGACGACCGCGTTGTACATGGCGCTCGCGGAGTCCATGAAGTAGGTGCCGGACGGGGCCTTCTTCTTGTACTGCTCGCCGAGCTTGAGGTAGTCCTCCCAGCCGCCCGCGACGGCCTTGGCGACCGCGTCGCGGTCGGAGGGCAGACCCGCCTTGTCGAAGAGGTCCTTGCGGTAGCACAGGGACATCGGGCCGATGTCGGTGCCGGCGCCGATGACCGTGCCGTCCGAGGCGGTGGCCTGCTTCTCCTTCCAGGAGACCCAGTCGCTGACGTTGATCGTCTTGCTCAGGTCGGTGAACTTGGCCGCCTGGGTGTCGACGACCTCCTTGATGCGGCCCACCTCGATGCCGGTGACGTCCGCCAGGCCACTGCCCGTGTTCAGCTGCTGAAGGAGCTTGGGGTAGTAGTCCTGCTCGTTGGCGGTGGTCTCTTCCTTCACCGTGATCTTCGGGTGCAGCTTGTGGTACTTCGCGAACAGGTCGGCCTCCTTGTAGCCGAACTGCCCGAAGTCCGCCACCGTGAGAGTGATGTTCCCGTTGGAGTCCGAGGCGTCCGAGTCGCTGTCGCTGCTGCAACCGGTCAGCAGCAGCGCCGAGGCGGTCAGGACCGTTGTGGTCAGGGCCGCCGCTCTGCGGCCGCGACGACCGGTACGGGTGATGCGCATTCCACTACTCCTTGTTCCAGTGGGGAACGGGATCTCAGGAAACAGACCGCCGGGGACCGGCGATCCGGACCTGCCCTCTCGGTGCGAGCAGCGGCCAGCCCACAGCACTCGACGTGCGGTGAAAAGGTGCTGGTCAACGAGGTGCGGTGACGACAGAGGGATAGGCCATGGGGTGGTTCGCTCCACACGGGAGAGATTCCCCGGCTACCCGTGGGACCGCTCCCACGCGGCATGCCGGAAGACTGGTTCCTGTCGGGCCGACTGTCAAGACTTGAAAACGGCGTTGTTGCCTAAGCGTGTTCCGGACGTCACGGGAACGTGTCGCGCCGGGGGGTTTCACCGGCCCGACATCAGCCCGCCTCATCCAGGAATCACGCAGGTCACAGACGCGACGGCGGCCAGCACCCCAGGAGTTGCGCCGCACACCACCGCGCACCCGGGGTTTCCCGGACCAGGACGCGGCACGCCCGGACCGGACGCCGAGAGGTGAACGATGAGCTTTCCGGAGCGCCTCCCAGGGACCGGACACCCCGAGCCGCCGGCGGGACCGCGGGAGCCTGACGGCACCTCTTTGCCATGGGAGCGCTCCCATGCATAATGGCGCCAAGCCGACCATGGGAGCGCTTCCATGCCCGATTCGCCGACCGAGGCCTTTCCTCCCGCCTTCCTCTGGGGCGCCGCGACCTCCGCGTACCAGATCGAAGGGGCGGTACGGGAGGACGGCCGCACCCCCTCGATCTGGGACACCTTCAGCCATACGCCGGGCAAGACGGCCGGCGGCGAGACCGGTGACATCGCTGTCGACCACTACCACCGCTACCGCGACGACGTGGCGCTGATGGCGGACCTGGGCCTGAACGCCTACCGGTTCTCGGTCTCCTGGTCGCGCGTCCAGCCGACCGGCCGCGGCCCGGCGGTCCAGGCGGGCCTGGACTTCTACCGCCGGCTGGTCGACGAACTGCTGGCGAAGGGCATCAGGCCCGCGATCACCCTCTACCACTGGGACCTGCCGCAGGAGCTGGAGGACGCGGGCGGCTGGCCGGAACGGGACACGGCGTACCGGTTCGCCGAGTACGCGCGGATCGTCGGCGAGGCGTTCGGCGACCGGGTGGAGCAGTGGATCACCCTCAACGAGCCCTGGTGCAGCGCCTTCCTGGGCTACGGCTCCGGCGTGCACGCCCCCGGCCGTACCGACCCGGCGGCCTCCCTGCGCGCCGCGCACCACCTCAATCTCGCGCACGGCCTGGGCACTTCGGCGCTGCGCTCGGTCCTGCCGGCCCGCAACCAGGTCGCGATCAGCCTCAACTCCTCGGTGGTACGTCCGCTTTCGCAGGACCCGGCGGACCTGGCGGCGGTCCGCACCATCGACGACCTCGCCAACGGCGTCTTCCACGGCCCGGTCCTGCACGGCGCCTACCCCTCGTCGCTGTTCGCGGCGACGGCGACGGTGACGGACTGGTCGTACGTCCGCGACGGCGACCTGGCCGCGATCCACCAGCCGCTGGACGCCCTCGGGCTGAACTACTACACGCCCGCACTGGTGTCGTCGGCGTCCCGCGAGGCGAGCGGGCCGCGTGCGGACGGCCACGGCGCGAGCGACCACTCCCCCTGGCCGGCCGCCGACGACGTCGCCTTCCACCAGACGCCGGGCGAGCGCACGGAGATGGGCTGGACGATCGACCCGACGGGCCTGCACGAGCTGATCATGCGCTACACCCGCGAGGCGCCGGGCCTGCCCCTCTACATCACCGAGAACGGCGCGGCCTACGACGACAAGCCCGACCCGGACGGCAGGGTCCACGACCCGGAGCGCATCGCCTACCTGCACGGCCACCTCTCGGCGGTGCGGCGCGCGATCGCCGACGGCGCGGACGTGCGCGGCTACTACCTGTGGTCGCTGATGGACAACTTCGAGTGGGCGTACGGGTACGGGAAGCGGTTCGGTGCGGTGTACGTCGACTACGCGACGCTCGCCCGGACGCCGAAGTCGAGCGCCCGCTGGTACGGGGAGGCGGCCCGTACGGGGACGTTGCCGCCGGTGGGAGCGGTCGCCTGACGACGTCGTTCGGCTGCGGCATGCGTCGTTCGGCTGCGGCGCCGTCATGGCTGGTCGCGCAGTTCCTCCCCCAGCCTTCGGCCGGGGGTACCCCCAGCGCCCCTTTGGGGCGCTTCAGTGCGGGGCGCTGTCGAGCGGGGCGCTGTGAGCCGGGCGCGGCGCCCGGAGGGGAGTGCCGCGCCCGGCTCACAGGGGGTGCTCAGGCTTCGATCAGCGGGCTCTCAACTGCCGGGCGTCTCATGGGTGGTACGACGTGATCGAGTGATCCTCGTGGACACCGGAGGACGTCATGGGATTCATCGCGCTGGTGCTGCTGGCGCTGGTCATCGGGTCAGTGGTGGCCTTCGTCGGCCGGAACCGGGAGCGGGTCGCGGCGGGTGCCGGGCAGACGGCTCAGCAGGACCTCACCGCCGACGCGGGTGCGGAGGCCACCCGCTGGGTGGACCGGCTCGGCGGCGGCATCGCGACGCTGGCCGCGGGCGACGACCGGGCGGCGCGCCAGGCCCTGGCGGACGCGACCGAACGCCACCGCGCGGCCCAGGCCCAGCTGGCGACGGCGTACACCCCGGCGCAGTACGCCCTGGTCACCCAGACCGCCGTCGAGGGCCTGCACTACGTACGGGCGGCCCGCACCGCCCTCGGCCTCGACCCCGGCCCGGCCCTGCCGCCGACGGGCACGGCCGCGGCCGGCCGGCAGGTGACGGTGAACGGCCGGACGTACACGTCCTCGGACCGCCCGGGCGCGGGCACCCCCTACTACTACCCCGGCGGCCTGGTCGGCGGCCGCACCGTCCCCGGCGGCTGGTACAGCGCCCCCTGGTGGAAGACCGCCCTGGTCGCGGGCGCCGCGGGCGTCGGCGGCATGCTCCTGGCGGACGCCCTCTTCGACGGCTTCCACCACCACGGCCCGCCGATGGGCGGGCCGGGCGGCTTCGGGGGGGTCGGCGGTCCCGGGCCGTTCTGATCCGGCGGCCGCACGGGAGCACCCGCCCGGCCGGTTCAGTCGGCCAGCCCGAGATGCGCGACGACCACGTCCCGTACCCGGAGGACGGCCGCGGGGTCGATGACCGCGAGAACCGGGAGGGCACGCGCCCAGGCCCCCAGACCGAGGGCTTCGGCGACCAGGGCACGCGCCCTGGGGAGGTCGGGGGTGGGACGGGCCGGGACGAGACAGACGGCGAGGCGCGTGGAGACCGGCAGGGAGTGGTGGGCGGATTCCAGGAGCGGTACGACCATGGCGAGGCCCGGCATTCCGGCGAGGTGGCCGGCCAGGCAGAGGAGACGAAGGGCGCGCTCCTCCTGCTGCGTCGCGCCTCTGGCATGTTCTTCCGCCGCGTCGGGATCTCCCAGTGCGGCGAGGGCGACGGTCGCCACGGCGCCTGGTCCACCGCCGGTGAGACTTCCCCAGCGCCTCCCCAGCGCCTCCTTGAGCCGCTGTCGTGCGGCCACCGGGTCGCTGCCGGCCTGCAGAAGGGCGTACAGGGAGACGTCCTCGCCCTGGTGGAACAAGCGCCGAATCCCATGATCGCCCTCAAGAACCGCCTCGACCCGCGGGAGGCTGCCCCGCCCGTCCGGGCCCACCTCGACGAGGAGGCCGGCGGCGCGCACGGCGTCCCCGGCGTCCTTGCGGAGCCGTACCTCGCCGAGCAACCGGCATGCCGCCCGCGGAGCGTACGGCCACAGGCCCACGGCCGCGGCGACGACAGCCTTGTCACGGGAGAAAGACCGCACGTTGTCGGTGACGGGCCACTGCCCGAGCAGCTCCTCGATGTGTTCCTCCGCTCCTGCCCCTGCCAATACCTGGGCCACAGCCACCACCGTGCCCTCGGGCACCGGGGAGTAGGGCGACCGGGATGAGGGCGCCCGGGCCTTCTCGCACAGGCCGAGGGCTCGGCGCGCGTCGCGTTCGGCAGTGGCCAGGGAGGCGACCGCGCAGCCCCACGCATGTACGTCGTGGTCTCCTATCTGGGCCAGCAGACGTTCGGCGTCGTCCGGCCGGCCGGCCGCGGCCAGGGCACCAGCGAGGACGGCGAGGCTCGTGGTGTCGGCCTGGCCGGAGCCGTCCCCTCCGTGGCGCCGCCGCTGCACCTCGCCGACCAGACGTCGTGCGTGCTCCGGTCGGCCGGCGGCGAAGTGAGCGGCGAGTGTCACGAGGGCGTCGGCGCCCGTCCCGTTGCCGACGGCGGGCCGGGAGAGCAGGAACGACTCCAACTCCTCGATCGCGTCCTCACCTGCCTGCAGCAGGAGTTCGACGACTCCCTGCCGATCCCTCCGCCGGCGGGCCGCGACGAGAGCTTCCCAGGCCTCTTCCGCCCTACCGGCGCGCGCCCACTGCCGCGCGGTCATGGTCCAGGCATCGTCGAGCAACCGTTCGCTCTGCTCCGAGGCGGAGAAACCCGGATACCCGGGAAAACGCTCTCGTGCCGCGCGCCGCGACAGTGCCCCGTACCTCAGGAGCCGTTCTGCGTCCCTCAAGCGGTTGCCGGCAATGGCCGCGTACACATCGTCATGGGTCTCCTCACCATGGGCCGGCGGCCACTCCCACCTGTGGCGCACGGGCTCGCGGCCCGCCCTCATCAGTCGCTGCGCCTCCCTCGGGCGTACCTCCCGCAGGACCTCGGCGGCGACCGCGAAGAGGTAGGGCCGGTCGGTTCCGTGCCGCCGGACCCAGTGGACCACCGAGTCGTAGAGGCGGTCGGCTTCGTCGCGGGCCCCCAGGGCCGCCCATGTCCGCCCGACGGTGACCAGAGAGCGGACGCGGTCCGGATCGAACTTGCACCGGTGAGCGATCTCCTCGGCGGTGCGGCACAGTTCGTCCGCGTGGGCGGGGACACGGACCTGGCGAGCGGTCTCGGTCAGCGCCCTGACGAGTTCGTGGTTCGCGGCCTCGTACCGCCAGGGCCAGCCGAAGGCCAGGCGCACCGCATCGTGTTCCTTGCCGAGCCTCGCGAACACGGCTGCCGCGGCGCTCTGCACCGCGAGAACCTCGGTGGTGAATCCCGTGGCCCCCCAGCCAGGTTCCGACAGCCGGCTTGATTCCGTCCGCACCTCCGGCGTCGCCAGCTTCACCCCCTCCTCCGCCAACCGCACCGCCCGCACGTCACCCGTCTCCGCCAGTACCCCGGCCACTCCGGCCAGAGCCCGCGCGCGGCTGAGACGGTGCGGCACGCTCCGGGCCAGCCCGATGGCCTCGCGGGTCCTGCCGAGCCGGGCAAGGACAGCCGGGACGCCGGGATGGAGTGTCCTGTTGCGCCGGGCGACGAGGTCGCCGACTGCCACGAGTACGGCCCGGGTGCCCGGGTCGTCCTCGCTCGCCGTCGCTCGGGCCGCCACGACCTCCGCGAGGAAGGCCGCGTCGCTTCCCGTCGCCTCGCGCAGCCGGTCACGTCGGCGGACGTCGACGGCGAACCCGAGCAGCCGGTCCGCGTCGCGGAGCAGGGCGAGCCTGCGGCCATAGGGCTGGAGCAGGTAGTTCGGGGTGTCCGGCGGCCAGCCCAGGCCCGCGAAGTGCTCCGCCCAGGCGTGCAGTTTTTCCAGGTAGGGGGCCACGTCCGGCCCGAGTTCCTCCTCGGCGGTGGCGAACAGCGTCTCGTGGGTGAAGACGCAGCCACGTCCGGACACGTACAGGTCCAGGTCGTCGTTGTGGTCGTCGTCCTCGCGGTCGGCGCCATCGCCGTGGTGCGCGTCGCGTATACGCACGACGCGTCCGAAGGCACTGTCGAGCAGCCACCGCAGCGCGTCGTTCGGCTCACCGGTCAGGACACGGAGGTCGTCGGTGGTGAGCGGCCCCCGGGCGGCGACCAGCAGGCCGACCAGGTCGCGCGGCAGCCGGTCCGGGGTGAGCACCCGGCGCAGCTCGGCTTTGGCCTCCTGCTCATAGCGCCGTGCGGTCTCGTTGGCGGACAGCCGCAGCTGCCGGCAATGACGAAGCGGGTGCCCGCCTTTGACGTCGACGGGGAGTCCGGGGCTGGTGCGGCTGGTGACCAGGACACGTACGTTCGGCGGGGGCTCCTCGGGGAGCAGGGACGCGATGCTCGCACTGATGCCGCCGCTGCGCAGGGACTGGTCCTCGTCGAGACCGTCCACCACGAGGAGCAGTGTGCCGCCACCCCGTCCGACGCGCTCGGCTGCCTGCTTCAGCAGCAGTCGGCGTTCTCCGTCATGGGCCGTGGGGGTGGCGTTCTCGGTCAGCGCGCGGCCGACTATCCCAGCAAGCTGGTCGGTGACCGCTTGCGAGTAGGCATAGCTGTCCGACTGCCGGGCGTTGCCCGCGGTGACGAAGAACGAGACCGGGACGACGCCCCGCGGCGGGTGCAGGGCGAACCAAGCGGCCAGCGTGGTCTTTCCTGCCCAGGGCCGGCCATGGACCCACAGATAGGGATCAGGGCCACCGCAGAAGGAGACGAGTTCGCCGAGTTCGGCTTCCCGGGCATGGGGTTCGGCGGGCGCGAAGCCGGCGAGGTGGGCACGGTAGATCTCCCGCTTCCAGTCCAGCATGCTGGGAGGAACGGCGTCGGGCAGGGTCTCGGGGTCGAGGGAGCAGCCCAGATGCTCCGCCAGCTCCTTCCGCTGTTCCTGGTTCAGCACCTCGGACCACCGGTCGACCCGGACCGCCGCGATGCGTCCCGGACCGTCCGTGGGGTGGTGCCGCGTGACGACCGCGACAAGGTGGCCGCCGGCGAAGACCGCCGCGCCGGACATGCCCTCCCAGGCGTCGTGGTCCGGGTCGGGATCGTCGGCGGGAGGAGAAGCGACAGCGAGGTCCAGGGTGCCTTCGCGGCGGTTGGAGAGCACGGCGCAGGAAGCGTGCACGTGCTCCGCGTCCCGGAAACGTGAACCGTCGTCGTCCGTGCGGAGTTTGAAGCGCGGGAACCCCAGGGTGGTGCAGCGCAGCACCACGTCCTGCTCTCCCACCCGGCCG
Source organism: Streptomyces sp. NPDC028289 (assembly GCF_055565975.1). NCBI lineage: Bacteria > Bacillati > Actinomycetota > Actinomycetes > Kitasatosporales > Streptomycetaceae > Streptomyces > Streptomyces sp. NPDC028289. The sequence goes on from NZ_JBVHTI010000001.1 coordinate 1,566,547, forward strand.
TACGGGACGGCTTCGGGCTCCGGTACCCGCACCTCGGGGTCCAGGGCGAGGACCGCGACGTCGATACCCGCGTGCCGCCAGCACACGGTCGCCGGGACGGACTGTTGTCCCGGCCGGTCGGCCTGAAAGCGCACCGTGACGGCCCCCGCGCCCTCCACGGCCTCGACGAGGTGGGCGGCCGTCAGCACCGTGCGCGCCCCGACGAGGTACCCCGTGCCCCGGCGAGCCCGCCCACCGGGAGGCGCGACCAGGATCTCCGCGACCTGCTCCACCCGCAAGCCCGGGTCAGCGCTCGCCATCGGCCTCGTCTCCCGCGAGCATGGCGGGCTGCGCCGAACCCCCGCCCGCGGGTACGGCCTTGGGCAGGAGCGTCAGCTTGACCCGCTGGGTCTGTGCCTGGGTGTACGTGCCGTTCGAGTCCAGGTCCACGACCCACAACCGCACCTTGGCGCCGGCGCCCGCCTCCCGGGTCACGGCGACGGTGGCCTCGACCTCGACGGGCCCGAGTTCGAACCGTACGGTCTGGCCGTCGCCGTCGGCCGCGGCGGCGATCAACTGCCGCCTCAGCTCACTGATCATGTCGTACAGCTCGATCATTCGTCCCCCTTGTTACGCCACACCCCGATGATGAAGTTTGTACGTCCCGTCCGGGAAGGGGAAGACCAGACGGGACGTGTCGGAGGGTGCGTACGGGTCAGCCGATCGCCGCGAAGGCCTTCGAGAAGGCGAACTTGTCCTGGGTGACCGAGCTGCAGGTGGCGTCGGCGGTGGACTTGGCGCCGCCGGCGCACTGCTGGTCGCGGGTGGCCGACCACATGGAGAGCCAGCCGATCCCCTTGGACTTGGCGAAGTCGACGAGCTGGCCGGCGTCGTCCACCTTGAAGATCTCGGCGGAGACGTCGTTGACGCCGATCATCGGGGTGACGGCGACCGCCTTCCAGGCGGCGGAGTCGGAGAGGCCGAGGACGCTCTTGATCTGCGCCTGGGTGGCGGTGGCGGCCTGGATGGCGTAGGTGCCCATGTCGCCGTTGTACGAGGCGCCGTAGTCCATCGCCATGATGTTGACGGCGCTGATCTTCACGCCGTTGGCCTTGGCGTTGGACAGCAGGTTCACGCCGTCCTGGGTGAGGCCCTCCGGCATCACCGGGAGGGTGAAGGAGACGTCCAGGTTCGGGTGGGCGGCCTGGAGCTTGGCGATGGCCTTCGCGCGGTTGGTGTTCGCCGTGGTGTTGGGCAGTGCGCCGCCCTCCACGTCGAAGTCGACCTTGGTCAGGTTGTACGCGTCCACGACCTTGCCGTACGCCGCCGCCAGCGCGTCCGCCGAGGAGCAGGTGGTGGCGAGTTCGGAGCCGGACGCGCCGCCGAAGGAGACCCGGACGTCACCGCCCTTGGCGCGCAGCGCGCCGATCTGGGACGCCACGCCGTCGCTCGCCAGGTCCGTCACGCCGCCCCACTTGGGCGTGCAGCCGCCGCCGTCGGTGACGAAGGCGAGGTTGTAGTTCTTCACGCCGGTCGCGTTCGCCGCCGCGAGGAGGTCGAACGCCGGGTAGAGGGAGGTGTCGACGTACGGGGCGAACCCGGCGGAGGCGGTGGTGCCGGATCCGGTGGTCTGGGTCGGGGAGGCGGTGGGGGTGGCCGTCGCGGTGGGGGTGGAGGTGGCGGTCGCCGTGGCCGTCGGCTTCGCGGTCGGGGTGGCCGTCGCGGTCGGGGTGGCGGACTGTGTCGGGCGGCCGCTCGGCTCCGGGGTCGCCGTGCCGTCCGCCGAACAGCTCGCGTTGTCGATACGGCAGCCGGTCGGGTCCCCGCTGCCGTTGACCACGAAGCCGACGGTGTCCGACTCGCCGGCCGCGAGGCCGTCCGTGTCCCACTTCGGCGGCTTCACGGTGACGTGCTGCCCGCTGACGGTGTACTCGGCGTTCCACAGCGAGCTGAGCTTCGCGCCGGCCGGCAGGTCGAACTCCAGCGTCCAGTCCTGCTCCCTGGCACCGCTGTTGTTCGTGACGACGTACTGCGCGGTGTACCCGGTCGACCAGTCGCTGGTCTTCGTGTACGCGGCGCCGACCCCGGCCGCCTGCGCGATGCCGGTGAACAGGATCGCCCCGCCACCGACCACGGCCGCGGCGACCAGACCGCCCATCACCTTGTTCCTGCTGCTGATTCTGCGCCGGTGCGTGCTCATGCCGTGCCTGCCTTCGCCTGCCAAAGGGGGTGGGGTGCGGCAGCACGCTAGCGGCCAGGAATCGGACAAACGGCCTGATAGGGACGGCTGTTGAGGATCTTAGGGTGCGCTTAAGGAAGGCATCGGGACCGATTAAAGGTCGAGACCAATTCGCCCGGTGGTTCCCCCGGTTCCGCCGGTTCCGCTCCGGCCCGGGTCTCCCGGCTGCCTGCGCGGACGGCGCCGGCGCACCGCCCCCCGGTGCCCCTTGCGCTCCGGCTTCCGGCCGTCCAGCTGGATCCAGATCCGCACCTCGGTCCCGCCCAGCACCGACGACCCGATCCGCACGTCGCCGCCGGTCGACTCGGCGAGCCGGCGCACGATGTCCAGGCCGAGCCCGGTCGACCCGGCCGCCCCGGAGCCCCGCCCGCGGGCCATCGCCGCCGCCGGGTCCCGGATGCCGTGTCCCGCGTCCGAGACCAGCACGATCACCGCGTCCTCCGCGTTGTGCACGTCGACCGCGAAGGCGGTGCCCTCGGCGGTGTGCCGGAAGACGTTGCCGAGCAGCGCGTCGAGCGCGGCGGCCAGGTCGGCGCGGGCCACGGGTATGCGCACCGGCCGGTCCACGCCGGCCACCCGCCACTTGCGGCCCTCGTCCTCGGCGAGCGCGGACCAGAACCCCATCCGCTCCCGCACCACCTCGGCCGCGTCACACCCGGCGCCCGGCCCGACGGCCGCCGTCTGCGGCTTCGCCTCCCGGGCGGTCCTGATGATGGTGTCGACCTCGCGCTCCAACTGCGCGACCGCGGCCCGGGTCTGCTCGGCGGCGGTACCGTCCCCGAGCGAGGCCGCGTTCAGCCGCAGCACGGTGAGCGGAGTGCGCAGCCGGTGCGACAGGTCGGCTGCCAGCTCCCGCTCGTTCGCCAGCAGTTGTACGACCTGGTCGGCCATCGAGTTGAACGCGACCGCCGCCAGCCGCAGTTCGTTCGGTCCCTCCTCGGGCACCCGCGCCCCCAGCTTGCCCTCCCCCAGTTCGTGCGCGCCCTCCACCAGCCGCTGGGCGGGCTGCACCATCCGTACGCCGAGCCGGTCGGCGACCGCGACCGAGCCGACGATCAGTGCCAGGCCGACGGCGGCGAGCACCGCCCAGGCCGTGCCGACGCCGTTGGTCACCTCGGACTCGGGCACGTACACCTCGACGACCGCGATGGCACCGGAGCTCAGCGCGACGGGCTGCAGCAGGGTCGACCCGCCGGCCACCCCGGTCGTGGAGGCCCGCCCCAGCTTCCGTACGGCCGCGATGTCCCGGTCGGCGGCGCGCTGCCGACCGATGTCGACGGCGGCCTGGCCACCGGTTGCCGGTATGTGCACGGCCATGCCCCGGTCGGCGCCGGCCGAGGCCACCACCCGCTCCAGCTTGTCCCGGTCGGTGGTGATGGAGAGGGCGGGGGCGACGGCGGCGGCCTCCCGCTCGGCGTTGGAGAACGCCCGGTCGCGGGCCAGCTCCTTGACGACCAGGCCGAGCGGAACGGCGAAGGCGACCACGACCATCGCGGTGACCGCCAGGCAGACCTTGACCAGAGCCCATCTCATCCGACCGGCCTCGCTTCCCCGCCCGGCGGCTCCAGCTTCACGCCGACGCCCCGCAGTGTGTGCAGATACCGCGGCCGGGCCGCCGTCTCCCCCAACTTCCGCCGCAGCCACGACAGATGCACGTCGATGGTCTGGTCGTCCCCGTACGACTGCTGCCACACCTCCGCCAGCAGCTCCTTGCGCGGCACCACGACCCCCGGCCGCCCGGCGAGGAAGGCCAGCAGGTCGAACTCCCGCCGGGTGAGATCGAGCCGCACCCCGTCCAACTCGGCCTGCCTGCGCAGGGGATCGACGGCCAGCCCGCCGACCCGCAGCACGCTCGACGGCGCCGGCTCGCCCCCGCCCGACCGCGCCCGGCGCAGCACGGCGGCCATCCGCGCCGAGAGGTGCTCTACGGAGAACGGCTTCGTCAGATAGTCGTCCGCCCCCGCGTTGAGCAGCCGGACGATCTCCGTCTCGTCGTCGCGGGCGGTGGCGATGATGACGGGCACGTCGGTGATGCCGCGCAGCATCTTCAGCGCCTCGGAACCGTCCAGGTCCGGCAGTCCGAGGTCCAGCACGACGACGTCGAAACGGAAATGGGCGACCTCGCGCAGCGCCTCCAGTGCCGTGCCGACGCTGCGCACGGTGTGCGAGGCGTCGGTGAGATGCCGGATGAGCGCCGAGCGTACGAACTGGTCGTCCTCGACGACGAGCACACTTGCCATGCGCCGCACCGTACGCCATGCGGCAGGCGCCGGTCGGGGGCTGTGGACAACTCGGGTCGAGTGCGCACCGCGGTGCCCCTGAGGCAGTATGGCCCGCGATGCGCAGAGGACTCGTACATGTAATGGCCTGGCTGCTCGCCACGGGCGCGGCGGTCACGCTGTCGTGGTGGGGCGTCCACACGGTGATGGCGGCCACGGCCTACGCGCCGCCCCGCGCCCTGACCGTCACGGCGGCGGACGACGACCCGACGACCCAGGGCTCCAAGCCCCTCGCCTCGTCCACGTCCCGCGCCCCGAGCCCCTCGCGCACCGCTTCCCCGCACCCGTCGGCGTCTCCCACACCGACGCCGTCCAGGACCTCCACGACCGCCCCGAGCCCGTCCGCCACCGGTTCCGCTTCCGCTTCGGGCCAGGTCAAGGCCTACGACACCGACGGCGGCCGGGCGGTCTTCGACCTGGGCAGCGCCAGCGCGACCCTCGTGTCGGCGACACCGGGGACGGGCTGGTCGATGCAGGTGTGGAAGACGGAGACGTGGATCCGCGTCGAGTTCAGCAGGAGCACGGACCGCGTCTCGGTGTTCTGCACCTGGCACGACAGCGCGCCGCAGGTGCAGGTGGAGACGTACTGACAGCTGCGCCGGGGGTGGGGACGCTCACCGGCGCTGCAGGGTCCTGCCGCGCCCACCCGTGCCGCCCTGCGGCACGCCTGCCCGCAGCTAAGTCTTTCAGGGGCGCTGGGGGTACCCCCGGCCGAAGGCCGGGGGAGGAACTGCGCGATCAGCCCCCACCGGCCCGCAGGCTCAGCGAAACACCGAAGGCGGCGGGGAAGGCGACGCCACGGCCACCGAATCGGTCACGGCCACTGCGCCGCCCGTGAAGTCCCGCAAAGACCGCCCGTGTTCGACCCGCCCAGGGTGCGGATCGGACGCGCAACGCCGGGTCAGTTCCGCGACAGGGAGCTGCACGTCGGCCGCCACCAGCACCGCGTTGCCGAACCGTTTCCCCCGCCAGACCGTGGGGTCGGCCACCACCGCGACCTCCGCGAACCGCGCCCCCGCGGTGGCGATCTGCCCCCTCAGGTGGGCCAGCGGCGGCCCGTCCGCGAGGTTGGCGGCGTACACGCCCCCCGGCCGCAGCACCCTCCGCACGGCGTCCAGGAACTCCGTGGACGTCAGGTGCGCAGGAGTGCGCGCCCCGCTGAACACATCGGCTATGACCAGGTCCGCCCACGCCTCCGGAACCTTGCCCAGTCCCTCCCGGGCGTCCACGGACCGCACCCGTATGCGCGCGTTCGCGTCCAGCGGCAGCTCGCGCCGCACCAGTTGGACCAGGGCCGCGTCTCGCTCCACGACCTGCTGCGTGGACCGGGGCCGGGTCGCGGCGACGTACCGGGCCAGCGTGAGCGCGCCGCCGCCGAGGTGCACGACCTGCACGGGCCTGCCCGGCGGTGCGACCAGGTCGATGACGTGGCCGAGCCGGCGCTGGTACTCGAAGGAGAGGTACGCCGGGTCGTCGAGGTCGACGTGCGACTGCGGGGCGCCGTCGATGAGCAGCGTCCAGGCCCGGCCGCGGTCGGGGTCGGGGATGAGTTGGGCGAGGCCGCCGTCGACGGCCTCGACCACGGCCTCGGCAGCGGCGGCCGACCGGCGACGTGAGTTCCTGGACTTGCCCATTCCGCTATTTTCCCAGGCCGCGGCCGTCCGGGAAATTCAGCGGCAGCTGTCCGCGGCCTCGATCATCCGGGCCGCCTCGCCGAGCGCCCGCCGCAGCACCGCCGGATCGGTCGCCGGCTCGGCCTGGCCGGGCGGCAGCAGCCAGTCGGAGCCCTCGACCGGTGGCTCCGGGTTCAGCCGCAGCCCGCGCCCCTCGGTCCCGGTACAGGTGCTGCCGGGCAGGTCCCAGCCCGCCGCCGTACCGGCCGGCACCACGAAGCCGAGGGTGTCGCCCCCGTCGTCGTGGAGCACGGGCCCCACCGCCTCCCCGGCACCCCGGCGCAGGATGTCGACCGCCTCCAGGCCCTGCCGGGCCGGCACCGTCACGAGATCACATCCCGCGTCGTCACAAGGATCGTTGCTCTGGCTGGTCTCCATCCCGGCCTCCACCGCGCAGCCCTCTTGCAGTCCATGAGGTCCAACGCGCCACCGCGTCAACGGCTACGGCAGAAGTCAGCCGCAAAGGATGGCAGTTCATGGCAGATCGTGGATGAGATATCCGGTTTGTAGCCAAACACAGCGTCACGGGTCCGACACAGCAGGTACGTTCTTGCCCGCCGGAATCAAGGGTCCACTCGGACAACCCACCACGAGTCCGGCATGGTTCGACGGTTCGCACGAGAGGACCCGGCCATGACGTCGTCAACCACGGCCTCGTCGCAGCCCGATCGGCCGGTACGGCCGAACGTCGCCTTCCGGCAGGTACGCGGCCGGCACTCGCCGGCCGAGTTCGCCGCGCTGGTACGGCGTGCCGCCCGCGAGATCGGCGAGCGGGTCAGCTGTGACGCGCGCTACATCGGCCGGGTCGAGGCGGGTGAGATCCGCTGCCCGAACTACGCCTACGAACGGGTGTTCCTGCACATGTTCCCCGGTCGCACGCTCGCCGACCTCGGCTTCGCGCCCCGCTCGTCCGTCCGCGGACGCGCGGCGCGGCCGCCGGAGGAGGTGCCCCTGGTTCTCGCCCGGGGTGAGACGCAAGGGGCCGCCGAGCCGTATGACCCGCAGGACCAGTACCACCCGCACGACCCGCATGACCCGCACGAGATGCGGAACCCGCAGGACCCGTACGAGACGCACGACAACTACGAGGAGAGCGACGTGCTGCGTCGCCTATTCATGACCGGCGGGGGCGCCACCGTGGCCGCCGCCACGCTGGGCCCGCTGGGGTTCACCATCGACGCCGTGGCGGCGGACCGGCCGGTGCGCCGTGCCGGGTCCTCGCACGCGGCCGCCCTGGAGGAAGCCGTACGCCGGATCCGGCTGCTGGACGACCGGCACGGCGCGGACGGGCTGTACCGGCGCGCGGCGGCTCCGCTGCGCGCGGCGTACGCGCTCCTTGACGCGGGCGCGACCCGGCAGACGACCGCCGAACGGTTGCACTCGGGCGCCGGTGAACTGGCCATCTCGGTGGGCTGGCTGGCCCATGACTCCGGCCGCTTCGACGACGCCCGCTCGCACTACGCGGAGGCGCTGGCGACGGCACGGATGACCGGGGACCCGGGGCTGGAGGCGCACGCCTTCTGCAACACGGCGTTCCTCGCGCGCGACGCCGGGCGTCCCCGGGAGGCGGTACGCGCGGCCCAGGCCGCGCAGCGGGTCGGCCGGCCCCTCGGCTCGGCCCGCCTCATGTCCCTCCTCGCGCTGCGCGAGGCGGGCGGCTGGGCGGGGCTCGCCGACCGCACCGGCACCGAACAGGCGCTGGCCCGCGCACAGGCCCTCTTCGAGCGGGGCCACTCGGACGCCGACCCCGAGTGGATGAGCTTCTACGGAGAGGCCGAGCTCGAGGGCCTGGAGGCGCAGTGCTGGTCCACGCTGGGCGACTGGCGCCGTGCCGCGCGCCACGCGCACCGGGCCGCCGAGCTGCAGGACCCGCACTTCACGAGGAACATCGCGCTGTACACGGCGGAACTCGCGGACGACCTCGCGCGCGGGGGGCGCCCCGACGAGGCGGCGACGGCGGGCATGCGGGTCCTGGACCTGCTGGACCAGGTCCAGTCGTCCCGGATCCAGGGCATGCTGGCGGGCACGGCCCGGGTACTGCTGCCGCACCGCCGTGCGAGCGGCGTCCAGGAGTTCCTGGACCGGCATGCGTCCACGCCGAGGGGCGTGTAGGGCCGAGTTCCGCGTGCGGGTGGGTGGGGGCTGGTCGCGCAGTTCCTCCCCCGGCCGAAGGCTGGGGGAGGCACCCGGCAAGGGCCGGTGAGCGACCCCACCCGAGCCCCCACCCGCTGTCAGCCGACCAGGTGCCCCAGATCGTTCCAGCTCTCGATGGCGGGCTCCCCGTACGCCCACCCCAGCACGGACAGTGACGTCGGGTTCAACCGGATCCGGGACGCGAAGTCCAGCGGGAGTCCCAGCCACCGCGCCCCGATCGACCGCAGGATGTGCCCGTGGGCGAAGATCAGCACGTCGCGGTCGGCCGAGCGCGCCCAGGCCACGGCCTCGTCGGCCCGTGCGGTGACCTCCGTGAGGGACTCGCCCCCGGGCACCCCGTCCCGCCAGATCAGCCAGCCGGGGCGGACGGACTGGATCTCCGCCGGGGTCAGGCCCTCGTACGCCCCGTAGTCCCACTCCATCAGCGTGTCCCAGTGGGCGGCACGGTCGCCGAAGCCGGCGAGTTCGCACGTCTCACGCGCGCGAGCCAACGGGCTGGTGCGCACCTCGGCGTCGGCGAGGCCGTCGAACGGCGGCCGGTGCAGGCGCTCGCCGAGCAGCTTGGCCCCCCGCCGGCCCTCCTCCAGGAGCGGAACGTCGGTCCTGCCGGTGTGCTTGCCGGACAGTGACCACTCCGTCTGTCCGTGCCGGGCCAGCAGGATGCGCGGTGCCATGGAGGAAGAACCTTCCGGGAGAAATTCGGGAGCGGGACACCTCCATCATCGCCCAGGCTGGGAACACGCCGGGAACGGGCTCGGGTGCGGGCAACCCGGCGCGCGCTCTCCGCGTCTTTGACTGCTGAGCGCCCCGCATGGGCGGGAATACGCGCAACGTAAAGTGTCACGGTCGGCCCGCCGGGTGCCGCGCGGACAGGGACGAGAAGGGGGAGGCAGTCGGATGCCGCAGACCGAGAAACCGGGCACCGAGGTGGCTGCACGAACCCGGCTGCGCTGGTGGACCGAGCTGCCGCTGATCCTGCTGGTGTACGGCTGCTACACCGCCGGCCGCCTGCTCGCGCGCGGGAACACGGGCACCGCCGTCGACCACGGCCTGGCCATCCTGCGCATCGAGAAGGCCCTGCACCTCAACGCCGAGCACCCGCTCAACCGCCTGTTCACGCGCGAGGCGTGGCTCGGCGTACCGGCGGACTTCTGGTACGCCTCGCTGCACTACCTGGTCACCCCGGTGATCCTGGTCTTCCTGTTCCGCAAGCGCGCCGAGATGTACCGGCGGGCCCGCACCTGGCTGATGACGTCCACGTTCATAGGCCTGATCGGCTTCACCCTGCTGCCCACCTGCCCGCCCCGGCTGCTGGACGTGCAGTACGGGTTCGTCGACACGATGGCGCGGTACAGCTCGTACGGCTGGTGGGGCGGCGACGCAAGCGCCCCGCGCGGCCTCGGCGGCATGACCAACCAGTACGCGGCGATGCCGAGCCTGCACTGCGGCTGGGCGCTGTGGTGCGGGGTGATGCTGTGGCGCCACGGCGGCAACCGCGTGACCAAGGTGCTCGGCGTGGCCTACCCGCTGCTGACCGCGATCGTCGTGATGGGCACCGCCAACCACTACTTCCTGGACGCGGTCGCGGGCGTGTTCGTGATGGGCGTGGGCTACCTGCTGGCGCCGTACGTGACGCGGGTCGCGGATCTCGTCAGGGTGCGGATCACCCCGGGCGCCTCCCTCGTCGCAGCGCGCTCGGACGGCGCGGGCTCCCCGATTGTCAGTGGCGGATGCCAGACTTCCGCGGGTGAGCGAATTCCAGCGCAGCGCGAGTCCCGGCTCGCCCCCGCAGCCGAACCGGACGCTTCCCCCACAGACGCGGGGGACGGCGCTCCGGCACCGGCTCGCTGAGCTGCGCGGCCCCGCGGTCCCGGCCAAGGCCCTCGACGCGCGTGCCCTCGCGGCGCTCGCCGCGAACCCGGGGTGCAGGCGGCGGGCGATCCTGGACGGGGCCGGGGTGGACAAGTCCGCGCTGGCGGGCGCCCTCGGCTCACCGTCGGCCTTCGGCCAGTCGCAGTTCGCGCTGACCCGGGGCAACGCCTTCGAGGCGAAGGTGAAGGCGGACGGCGGCGCCGAGTTGCTGCGGCTGGTGCGTGCCCACCTAGACCCGGGCGCCGAGCCTGCCGAGCGGGCCGCCGTGCCGGACCTTTCCGCGGCCGGACCCGAGGGGCGCACGGCCCGTACGGCGCTGGCGCTGCGCGAGGCCGTCGAGGCGGGCGGCTGGGCGCTGTTCGACCATCCGATGCTGGCCCTGGAGGTCGCCGGCTCGCTCGCGTTCCTGGAGCCGGACGCGGTGGTCGTGCACCCGGACGGCAGCTGGACGGTGGTGGAGATCAAGTCGTTCCCGATGCTGGACGGCTCCGCCGACCCGGCGAAGGTGGGCGCGGCCGCCCGGCAGGCCGCGGTGTACGTGCTGGCCCTGGAGGAGGTCGCGGCCCGGCTCACCCCGGCCCCGCGCGTGCGCCACGACGTGCTGCTCGTCTGCCCCAGGGACTTCGCCAACCTGCCGACCGCCGCCGCCGTGGACGTCCGCAAGCAGCGCGCGGTCACCGCCCGCCAGCTGGCCCGGCTCACCCGCGTCCAGGACATCGCCGACGCCCTGCCGGAGGGCACCTGCTTCGCCCCGGACCTGCCGAAGGAGCAGCTCACGGCGGCCGTGGACGCCGTCCCCGCGACGTACGCGCCCGAGTGCCTGTCCGCCTGCGAGCTGGCCTTCCACTGCCGGCAGCGGTCCCGCGCGGCCGACGAGGTGACCGCGCTGGGGCGTGCGGCCCGGGCCGAGCTGGGCGGGCTGAGCACCGTCGAGGAGGTGCTGTCGGCGGCGCGCGGCGAGAGCGGCGACCCGGCCGACCCGGCGGTGGCGGCGCTGCGCAGGGCGGCCGCCCTGCGCGCCGAGGCGCTGAGCGGTGCGCGGGAGGCCGTGTGTCCCTGATCACCACGCTCGCCCGCCTCGAAGCCGTGAGCTCGGGCACCGCGCAGCCCGCCGCGACCGTCCGCCACCGGCACCTCGCCGAGCATCCCCTGGTCTTCGTGCCGCTCACCACCGCCGGTGAGGCCGGTGCCCCGCTCGGGGCCCTGGTCGGCACCGACCGGGACGCCCCGCGCCTGCTGGTCGTACCCCAGCCGCGCGACCGCGACCTGCGGTCCGCCTTCCTCGCCGAGCTCGCCGACGTCGTCCTGCCCTACCTGGACTCCTACGCCGACAGCGTCGAGGCGGCCGAGCGCACCGAGACCGACCCGGAGACCGGCAAGCGCGTCAAGGTCGAGGTCGAACTGTGCGCGGACGCACCCCAGCTGATCGTCCCTGGCCGCGCGGGCATCGAGTACGTACGGCTGCTGGGGCGGTCGATGCGGTTCCGGCGCACGGCGGAGCAGGACCCGGAGGCGCCCTATCCGGCGCCGCCCCGGGTGCCGTTGCTGGGCCGCTGGCTCACCCACTTCGGCGAGCGCGCCCGGGTCCCCGGCTCCTCCCTGCTCCTCGCCATGACGGACCTGCTGTCCCGGCACTGGGCGACCGGCCAGTCCGGCATCGAGGACCAGCACCTGGGCGCGCTGCTCGCCTGGATCGCCCCGCCGCAGGGGAGCACGGGCGCGGCGGCCGCGCGCGTGGCCGAGCTGGCGCGGGACGGCGACGGGCAGTTGCTGTGCCCGCCGGCCGGGCCCGCCACCGACCCGGCCTTCGACAACAGGCTGCTGGCCCCCGCCTTCGAGCGCTACGACCGGGCCCGCACGGCCCTCGCCGGGGCCGAGGACGGCCTCCAGGCCGACGACCGGCTGCTGATCCTCACCGCCGCCGAGCGGGAGATCCGCGCCCTGGTCGAGAGCCGTACCCGGCCCACCTGGGACGCGGTCTGGCAGGGGCTCGACCTGCTGCGCGGACTGCCGGAGGGCGCCCGGGTCGAGGAGCGGTGGACGCGCGACCGCTGGTCGTTCACCGGTCACCGCGACCGGGTGCTGGCCGGCGAACCCCCGCAGCCGCGCCGCGACGACGCGGTCACCGCCGCCAACAAGCTGGCCACGCGCGAGCGGGAACAGGCACGCCTCGACGCCCAGGAAGCCCTCGACGACCCGCTGGTGATGGCGGGGCGGCGGCTGTCCGGGGAGGCGTTCGCCGGAGAGGTCCTCGACGTCGTCATGGCGTACAGCGACGGCAAGCGGCCCAGCCCGCGCCCGCTGCTGACCGTGCGCACGGAGGACCGGCCGCAGCTGGGCGAGCGCGCCAAGGCGTACCGCTCGCTGGGCGGCAAGCCGCAGTCGACGGAGTTCGTCGGGTACGAGGCGGACGGGGTGCTGGTGCTGCGCGTCCTGGACAAGATGGGCCGCGGCAAGGAACCCGAGCCCGGCTCGGTCCCCGAGAAGGGCGACCGGCTCGTCTTCACCCTGTTCGAACACGAGCAGCGCGGCGGCGCCAGGCTGCCCGACCCGGAGGACACCCCGTGGACGCACGGCGGCCCGCCGGGCGAGGCGGCAGCGGAGGCGGAGGCGGAGGCGGCCGACACCGCGACGCCGGAGGACATCCTTTGAACCCTCCCCCTCGCGGACGAGAGGAATTCCTGGCTCACGCCGCTCGATCGCTCAGCGAACGACCGAGTCTTCCGCGATCGACACCAGCCGGGTTGGAACCAGCCCGGTTTGCCCTGGAAATCGGAATTGCCACGCCGGCTTGGTTCTCGCTCGGCGCACCACAAGGCTACCAACTGTCACCCGGATGGCACACAACGTGATCGATCGCGTCCAAGTAACTGATCCCGCAACGGCCGCCGCGCAGGCCACCGCCGCGATCCTCCACGACACCCTGCACGGCGCCGACCGGGGCGTGGTCGTCGACTCCCCGCCGGGCGCCGGCAAGTCCACGCTGGTGGTCCGCGCCGCGCTGGAACTCGCGGCGGCGGGCCGCCCCCTGATGGTGGTCGCGCAGACGAACGCGCAGGTGGACGACCTGGTCCTGCGGCTCGCCGAGAAGAACCCGGAGCTGCCCGTCGGCCGCCTGCACAGCAGTGACGCCGACCCGTACGACAAGGCGCTGGACGACCTGCCGAGCGTCCGCAAGTCGGCGAAGGCAGCCGATCTGAAGGAGGCGCAGGTCGTGCTGTCCACCGCCGCGAAGTGGGCGCACGTGAAGGTGGACGAGCCCTGGCGGCACGCGATCGTCGACGAGGCGTACCAGATGCGCTCGGACTCCCTGCTCGCCGTGGCCGGCCTGTTCGAACGGGCGCTGTTCGTCGGCGACCCCGGCCAGCTGGACCCGTTCGCGATCGTGGGCAGCGAGCAGTGGGCGGGCCTGTCGTACGACCCGTCGGCGTCCGCCGTCTCCACCCTCCTCGCCCACAACCCGGGCCTCCCCCAGCACCGCCTCCCGGTCTCCTGGCGCCTCCCGGCGTCGGCCGCGCCCCTCGTCTCCGGCGCGTTCTACCCGTACACCCCCTTCCGCAGCGGCACCGGCCCCGACGACCGGCGCCTCACCTTCGCCGTCCCCTCCGACGGCTCCGGGCCCGACCGGGTCATCGACGAGGCGGCGGAGTCCGGCTGGGGCCTGCTGGAACTGCCCGCCCGGCACACCCCGCGCACCGACCCGGAGGCGGTCCGCGCGGTGGCCACGGTGGTACGACGGCTACTGGACCGAGGCGGCGCGGCCCGCTCCGAGCGCTCCTCCGGCCCCGCACCCCTCACCGCCGACCGGATCGCCGTCGGCACCGCCCACCGGGACCAGGCGGCGGCCGTCCGCGCGGCCCTGGCGGAGCTGGGCGTGGCCGACGTCACCGTCGACACCGCGAACCGTCTCCAGGGCCGGGAGTACGACGTGACGGTGGTCCTCCACCCGCTCTCCGGCCGCCCCGACGCCACCGCCTTCCACCTGGAGACGGGCCGCCTCTGCGTCCTCGCCTCCCGCCACCGCCACGCCTGCATCATGATCTGCCGCGCCGGCGTGACCGACCTCCTGGACGACTACCCGTCCACAGAACCGGTCCAGCTGGGAACCCTCGTGAAGTTCCCGGACGGCTGGGAGGCGAATCACGCGGTGCTGGCACGGCTGGGCGAGCACCGGGTGACGTGGCGGCCTTGACGGGCACCGGCACCAGCGCCGCCCACCCGCCGGACGGAGTCCGGCACGCCGCCGGAGGCGGCCAACGGACACAGCCCCGGACGGCTGGAAGGCGAATCACGCGGTGGCGCAGCTGGGCGAGCAGAGAGTCAGCTACCGGCCTTAGGGTCCCCTTGCGCGGGCGCGGGACAATGGACGGTGGTCATCGGACCGTAGTCATCGACACCGTACGAGGAGGACCAGACATGGCGGAGCCCACGCCGCGTCGGAACGAACCGCGGCTACGCCCCGCGCCCCTGCTCTTCGAGCCTGTGGAAGCGGTCGCCGACCCCGAGCACTTCTTCGGCCTGGAGTCGATCGACGACCCCGGGGTGCTGCTGAGCCGTGCGACGGAGCTGACCCAGGCGTTCCGGGTGGCCACCGACCGGGCGGTGGAGTTCCAGGCCATGGCCGCCGCCCAGCTCGCCGATCCGCGCCGCTTCGACCGGCTGACCCCGGCCGACATCGCCGAGCGGACCGAGTGGACCGAGGACTACGCGAAGAAGATGGTCGAGTTCGGCCGGGACCTGCTGCGAGGGAAGGAAGGGCGGGGCCCCGAGCAGATCTAGCGGATGGCATATGCCGGGTGGGCAAGATACGCCCCTCCGTTCGGCCCTGTCCGGGTTTCCCGCAACTGACGGCGAGCGGGCGTTCACGAGGGGTATCAATTCCCCATGAGCCGCACACCGTACGAGACCTTCCCCGGCGACCTCGCCGAGCTCGCCGACCTCGGCTGCGCCGCCGAGGTCACCTCCGACGGAGCCGCGTGGCTGGCCTCGGCAGGAACGTATCCGCGGAGCACGCTGGCGTTCTGGGAGGAGCGTCCGGACGCCCCGGTCGTCCTGCCCTGCGGGACCGTGTTCGACGTGGTGAACGCCCCGGCGATCTTCGGCCGCCGCATGCTGGACCGGCTGTGGGACGAGGGGCCGGGCTCCGGGCCGGTCGCGGTCTTCCGGGGCCGGATGCTCCTGTTCGCCGCCCCCGGCACCGCCGCCCGGCTGCCGTCGCTGCTGGGCTGGGAGGAGTGGGGCGGCCGCGGCGGGGCCGTACCGCCGCTGCTGTGCCACGGCACCGGCGACGCGGTGACCGTACCGGCGCCGGCGCCGGTAGGCGCCCCCTCTGCCGCCCCGGCCGGCACCCGCTGGCTGGTCGCCCCGGACACCCGGCACCCGTGGCTTCCGGGCCCCGAGATCCTGCTCTGGGCGGCCGTCCGCGCGGCCCGCTCGGCCGTCCGCATATCGATTTTTCCTCCCGCCGATCAGGGTGCTAAGGTCTACGACGTCAGCAGGCGCCGCTAGCTCAGTTGGTTAGAGCAGCTGACTCTTAATCAGCGGGTCCGGGGTTCGAGTCCCTGGCGGCGCACGCGAAGTAGGTGAAGGCCAAGCTCCTGTGAGCTTGGCCTTCGTCTTTTCGTCGGCAGGGTTCAGTCCGCCTTGGCCGGCGTGATCTTCACGTTCCAGGCGCCGGACGCCGTCCGCCCCTCCACCGCCACCTGCACACCGTCCCCCGGCACGGTGAAGCTCTCACCGAGGGCGACCGGGGCATCGGCCAGCGGCGGGTAGACCGAGTTCTCCCAGCACGCCTCGGTGTGCGGATGGGCGTCGATCACCTCGATCGGCCCGCTGCCGGAGGCCGCCCCGTCGCGGACCCGGTAGACGAGGATGCCCTGCCGGCAGGCCGCGCTGTCGTTGCCGGACGCGTCGCGCGCCTCGAAGGCCAGCGCGGCGTCCTGCCCGGTGCGCACCACCGCCAGCTTGGTGCCGTCGCCGAGCCCGAAGGCTTCGCCGCCCGCGCCGCCCTGCGCGGGCACACCCGGCCCGGCGGAGAGCGGTTCCAGGGTCAGCCGGGTCGGCGCGGTCCCCCGGACGCACACCACCTGGCGCGGATCCAGCCATCCGAGCTTCCACTTGTGCCAGGCGAAGAGGTCCGGGGAGAGACCGAACTGGCTGCCCATGAGGTCCCAGTCGCCGACGTAGGTGTCCCAGTCGCCCTTGCCGTCCACCGGGCGGTGGTAGAGGTCGGGGAGGTCGAAGACGTGCCCGGTCTCATGGGCGAGAACCAGCCGGTCCGGCGGGTGCTTCTCGAAGACCGTGACGACCCGGCGGACGTCGACGCCGTCCACGTGCACCGGGGTGTCGAGGTTGACCACCTTCGTGGCGTCGGAGTCGACGCCGGGCGCGTCGGGGTCGGCGATGAGGTACACGACGTCGTAGCGCGAGAAGTCGACCTCGGGATCGGCCGCCGCGAACGCGTCCCGCAGGTAGGCGGCCCGCAGCGGGATGCTCCAGTCGCGCCTCATGCCGTAGTCGACCGAGGGCCGGGGCATCCGCAGCCAGTGGGTGAGCGGGTGCGGACGGATGGTGAACTTTCCGTAGGAGGCCTGCTCGTAGTAGCGGCTGGTGGCCGGGAAGTGGTCGGCGGCGAGCTCCGCGGGCGTGGTCTGCGGGGTCGCGTCCGGGAAGGAGAGGAACACCATCACGGCCGAAAGCGGATGGGTGGGGCGCGTGTAGTCGGGGTTCCAGGTGTCGACGCCCTCGGAGTGGTGCGCGTCGGTGCGGTGCAGGGCGCAGGGGGCCGTGGAGAACGGCTCGGCGGCCGACGGCCCGGTCAGGATCGTCGTTGCGACGAGCGCCGACATCGTGGTGAACACGGCGGCGGAGCTGCGCAGCAGGACACGCGGCACGGAAGGACCTCCGGGGGCGGTTCGCGGGACACCGCACCCAGCCTCTTTGAGTTTGTCACCTTATGACCTGTTTATCTGCACCAGAAGGGTGAGGAACCACCTGCTCACCACAGGCAGACCCGAACGGCCGACACCCCGGGACGCTAACGGAACGTCACAAGTGGTCGCGCGCCCCAAGAACCCGTCCAGGTGCGGGCAGAAACGATCTGTCAGAATCGCCGGTTCATCGGGGACACTGGACAGTGGCTGGAAGGCCCTCGGGCCAGCCTCTATGATCGGCACACTTTCCTGCACGGACAGAGATCGAGTGCACTGCGGGAGCGAGCGGTGAGCGGAACGTCCGAAGGGCCGACGCCCGCGGCAGACCTCGACCGGTCCGCCGTCACAGAGAGTGACAACACCTACCGGAAGTCGTACGAGAAGACAGACGAGAAGACAGAACCGACGACCTACGAGCACGCCTTCGCGGCCGCCGCGCTGCCCATGGCCGTGGTCGACCGCGAGGGGCTGGTCACCGCCGCCAACGAGGCGTTCGCCACCCTGATCGGCGCCGACCAGGCCGGGCTGCCCGGGCGGACCGCCGCGGACCTGGTGGACCTGGCCTCCGACGCCCGTACCTGGCACGCCTACCGCGAGGTACTGCGCGGCCGGCAGGCCAGGCTGCGCTGCACCCGCCGGCTGAAACACCCCGACGGGCACTCGGTCTGGGCCCAGGTCACCATCGCCCCGCTGGCCAGGGACGTGCCGGGTGTGCTGATCTCGGTCTCGGACATCAGCGCCCGTCGCGAACTCCAGGCCCGGCTGCGGCACTTGCAGATGCATGATCCGGTGACCCGGCTGCCCAACCGGACACTGTTCTTCGAGCGGCTTTCGGCGGCGCTGGAGGCGGAGTCGTACGAGCAGAGCGGCACCGGCCGGATCGGCCTGTGCTACCTGGACCTCGACGGTTTCAAGGCGGTCAACGACACCCTCGGCCACCGGGTCGGCGACCGTCTGCTGGCCGCCGTCGCCGAACGGCTGACCCGGGTCGCCGACGAGGCCGGCTTCGCGCGGGCCGGCGCGCCGCTGGTGGCCCGGCTCGGCGGGGACGAGTTCGCCCTGCTGGTCGAGGACTCGACGGGCACGGAGCAGCTGGCCGATCTGGCCGAGTCCGCGCTGGCGGCTCTCCAGGCGCCGTTCGACCTGGCCGGGCAGCGGCTGTCGCTGTCGGCGTCGATCGGGGTGGTGGAGCGGCACGCCGCCGGCACCACCGCCACCGGTCTGATGCAGGCCGCCGACACGACGCTCTACTGGGCGAAGGCCGACGGCAAGTCCCGCTGGACGCTGTTCGACCCGGAGCGCAACGCCCACCTGGTGACCCGGCAGGCGCTCTCCTCCACCCTCCGCCCGGCCATCGAGCGCGGCGAGTTCGTGCTCGAGTACCAGCCGCTGGTGGGCATGGGGGACGGCCGGCTCAGCGGGGTCGAGGCCCTGGTCCGCTGGCACCATCCGGAGTTCGGCACACTAACGCCGAATCGGTTCATCGGATTGGCGGAGGAGGACGGCTCGATCGTCCCGCTCGGCCGCTGGGCCCTGACCACGGCCTGCCGGCAGGCCCGCCGCTGGCAGCTGGACCACCCCGGCGAGCCGCCGATCTTCGTCAGCGTCAACGTCGCGGTCCGCCAGGTCTGGGACTCGGACCTGGTCGCGGACGTCGCCGAGACCCTCGCGGAGACCGGGCTGGCCCCGCACCTGCTCCAGCTGGAGCTGACGGAGTCGGCGGTCATGGGCTCGGCGGGGCGTCCGCTCCAGGCCCTCCAGGCCCTCAGCGACATGGGGGTGCGCATCGCCATCGACGACTTCGGCACCGGCTACTCGAACCTCGCCTACCTCAGCCGCCTCCCGGTCTCGGTCCTCAAGCTGGACGGCTCCTTCGTGAGGGGCTTCCAGTACGACGACCCGGGCGACCGCCCGAACCCGGCGGACGAGGTCGTGGTCGAGGCGATGATCCAGCTGGCCCACCGCCTCGGCCTCACCGTCACCGCCGAATGCGTCGAGACCTCGGCGCAGGCCTCCCGCCTGCGTCACATCGGCTGCGACACCGGCCAGGGGTGGCTCTACTCCCGGCCGGTGACGGCGGATCGCATCTCCGAGCTGCTGGACACCAGGACCTACGCGGACACCCCGGTCGGCAAGCCGTAGGCGTCGGCGACCAGTTCGTAGGAGCGCAGGCGCAGCTCGCCGCGGTGGGCGTGCGTGGTGAGCATCAGCTCGTCGGCGCCGGTGCGCTTCTGCAGGTCGTCGAGGCCGGCGCGGACCTCGTCGGCGGTGCCGTGCACGATGTTGGCGGTCCAGGAGTGCACGAACTCCTCCTCCATCGGGGAGAACTCGTGCTTCTCGACGTCGTCCGGGTCCGGGAACAGCCCCGGCCGTCCGGTGCGCAGCCGCAGCATGTTCACCGCACCGGCCCGCACCTGCCGCTGCGCCTCGCGCTCCTCGTCCACGGCGAGGACGGAGACGCCGATGAGGGCGTAGGGCTCGTCGAGGACGGCGGACGGGCTGAAGGACTCGCGGTACAGGTCGAGGGCCGGGACGGTGTTCTGCGCGGAGAAGTGGTGCGCGAAGGCGAACGGCAGCCCGAGCATGCCGGCGAGCCGGGCGCTGAACCCGGAGGAGCCGAGCAGCCAGACCGGCGGCCGGTGCGGTGACTGCACACCGCCGGGGGTGCTGCTCTGGACGGGCCCCGGGATCGCGTGGATCCGCCGGTACGGATGCCCGTCCGGGAAGTCGTCGTCCAGAAACCGGGTCAGCTCGGCGAGCTGCTGGGGGAAGTCGTCGGCGCCCTCGTTGAGCGTCTGGGTGCGGCGCAGCGCGGCGGCGGTGGCCCCGTCGGTCCCCGGCGCCCGCCCGAGGCCCAGGTCGATCCGACCGGGCGCCAGCGCCTCCAGCGTCCCGAACTGCTCGGCGATCACGAGCGGCGCGTGGTTGGGCAGCATCACACCGCCCGACCCGAGGCGGATCCGCTCCGTGTGGGCGGCGAGGTTGGCGAGGATCACGGCGGGCGAGGAGGAGGCCACGCCGGGCATCGAGTGGTGCTCGGCGACCCAGTACCGGTGGAAACCGCGCGCCTCGGTGAGCCGCGCGAGGTCCGCGCTGGTGCGCAGGGCGTCGGTGGCGGTACTGCCGGTGCCGACGGTCACCAGGTCCAGTACGGAGAGGGGGACGGGGGCGGTCCCGTGCGTGATGCCCCGGATCTCGTCTGCCGACACGGTGTGAGCCTCCTGTTTTACGGCCGTGAGCTGTCCTGAGGGGCGTTAACAGGAGGAGGTCTCCGTTTATTCCTGCGCCGTGGGTGACGGACAAGCCTGCCGGCACTTTTCGGCGCCGGGCGATGCAGCCGACCAAGGGGCGCTGGGGTACCCCCGGCCGAAGGCTGGGGGAGGAACTGCGCGACCAGCCCCCACCCAGCCGCAGTCGCACCACGACGCGAGCCTCCCCCCTCCTCCCGCTCCAGCCGACCGAGTCGGGTGGGTGGATGAGCGCGGGGGTCCGACCCTTCAGCCGGCCAAGGCCCCCCTCCTCGCGTTCCAGCCGACCGAGTCGGGTGGGTGGATGAGCGCGGGGGTCCGACCCTTCAGCCGGCCAAGGCCCCCCTCCTCGCGTTCCAGCCGACCGAGTCGG
>NZ_JBVHTI010000001.1:1587395-1744684 GCF_055565975.1 Streptomyces sp. NPDC028289
CCCCCTCCTCGCGTTCCAGCCGACCGAGTCGGGTGGGTGGATGAGCGCGGGGGTCCGACCCTTCAGCCGGCCAAGGCCCCCTCCTCGCGTTCCAGCCGACCGAGTCGGGTGGGTGGATGAGCGCGGGGGTCCGACCCTTCAGCCGGCCAAGGCCCCCTCCTCGCGTTCCAGCCGACCGAGTCGGGTGGTGGGTGGGCGAGGGCTTTCGGGGGTCCAGGGGGCGGAGCCCCCTGGTGCGGTGGGACCGTCAGGCCTGGACGATTGGTTCGCGGGTGAAGAGGGCGCCGAGGGCGGGAGCGTTCACCCGGCGGTCCGCCAGGCGGAGGCCTTCCCAGACGGTCACCTGGTTCGCCGTGAGCACCGGCTTGGAGAGGGCCTTCTCCAGCAGGGGCATGTGCGCCGCCGTGTGCAGTGCCGTGTCCGGAAGGAGCACCGCCTCCGCGCCGGAGTCGTCGGCCGCCCGCGCGAGCGTGAGCACCTCCTCCTCCCCCCACGTCCCGACCTCCGCCGCGGTCACGATCCCCGAGGACCGCACGCCGGTCACCTCCAGGCCTCCGGCCCGCAGGAAGTCGGCGAAGAGGGCCGCCACGTCGTCGGGGTAGGTCGCGCCGACCGCCACCCGCCGCACCCCCAGCTCCCGCGCCGCGTGCACGAACGCGAAGGACGTGGACGACGCCGGCATCCCGGCCGCCCGGGCGAGCGCGCGGACCTGCTGCTGGGCGCCCTCCCAGCCGTACACGAAGCTGCCGCTGGTGCACGCCCACACCACCGCGTCCGCACCCGCGAGCCGCACCTCCGCCACCCCGGCGGCCAGCCGTTCCTCGGCCCCCATCTCGCGGAGCGCGTCCACCCGGTGCGCGTCCTCGCCGATGTCGGTGTGGACGACGTCCACCCGGATGTCGCTGCCGAGGAGCTGTTCGATACGGGGGTAGTCGTCCTCCGCGGAGTGCCCCGGATAGAGGAGTCCGAGCGCTGTCATGTCCACCCTTCCTGCTGTTCTTCCGGCAGTACGGGCCACTGACCGGACGCCGCCGATTCGTCCTGGTGACGGACCAGCGCCTGATAAGGGCCCACCGCTCGGGTACCCAGCCTGCGCAGCGCCGCCCACATCGTGACCTGGTTGGCCGACAGGACGGGTATCCGCAGCTCGGCCTCCAGCTGGGGGATGACGTCGTAGGTGGCGAGGTTGGTGCAGGAGATGAACAGGGCGTCGGCGGCCCCGGGCCGTACCGCCTGCCGTGCCATGGCCACCACGTCCCGGTACGGCACCTGCCAGATGTGCCGGGTCAGCCCCATGAACGCGCAGCCGGCGACCCGTACGCCCGCCTCCGCGACGTACTCCTCCAGGACCCGGGTCACCGAGACCGTGTACGGCGTGACCAGCGCCAGCCGCCGTACGCCCAGCTCGGTCAGCGCGTCGAGCAGCGCCCCGGAGGTGGTGAGGGAGGGCACCGCGCCGGAGCGGGTCATCGCCTCGCACATCGCGCGCTCGCCCGCGATGCCGCCGACGAAGCTGCCGGAGGTGCAGGCGTAGGCGACGACCTCGGGCGCGACCGCGGTCAGCGCCCGCACCGCCTCGCCGAGCGTCTCGTGCTCGCTGACCAGCCGGGCCAGGTCGAGGCTGACCTCGACCGGTACGAACGGTGTCCTGGTCAGGTGCAGGGAGACGTCGTCCGGCACCCAGCGCCACAGCTCGCGGTCGAGCGCGAAGTCGAACGGCGCCACGACGCCGACGCCGCGCTGGGGACGAGGTCCGCCCAGAAAGGAGACGTCCATGGGAAGTCACCGGCCTCATGTGGGAGATCGAGGGGCAACGGTCGACGGATACGCCCGTGTTGACGAAGGTAGGTTCGGGTGCCAGCGTGGTCAATCCGCACCTTCGAGACGTTCCGTCCGCCCACGTCAGACGCTGTCGGACACCGGGAGACCGCCCCGAATGACACCGCCCGTGCCCACTCTGCTGGTCCTCGACGCCGACCCGCCCCCGCGGCTGGGCAGGCTCACCGGCCGCGCCCGGATCGTGCACACGGACGCGACGGACCTGGCGGCCCGGCTGCCGGAGGCGGACGTCCTCCTCGTCTGGGACTTCGCCTCGCACGCCGTCCGCGAGGCCTGGCCGGGCGAGGGGCCCCGGCCGCGCTGGGTGCACACGGCGAGCGCGGGTGTCGACCATCTGATGTGCCCGGAGCTGGCCGCGTCCGACACGGTCGTCACCAACGCGCGCGGGATCTTCGACGCGCCCATCGCCGAGTACGTGGCGGCGCTGGTGCTGGCCATCGCCAAGGACCTGCCGCGGACCCTGGACCTCCAGCGGGAGCGGACCTGGCGGCACCGCGAGGCGCGCCGGGTGGCCGGCACGCGCGCGTGCGTGGTCGGCACCGGCCCGATCGGCCGGGCGATCGTCCGCACCCTCAAGGCGCTCGGCATCACCACGGCCCTCGTCGGCCGGGTCCCGCGTACCGGCATCCACGGCCCGGACGACCTGGACCGGCTGATGTCCCGCGCGGACTGGGTGATCGCGGCCGCGCCGCTGACCGAGCAGACGTACGGCATGTTCGACGCGCACCGCTTCGGTGTGATGCAGCCGTCGGCCTGCTTCATCAACGTCGGCCGGGGTCAGCTGGTCGACGAGGAGGCGCTGGTGCGGGCGCTGACCCGGCGCTGGATCGCCGCCGCGGCCCTGGACGTCTTCGCGACCGAGCCGCTGCCCGCCGACAGCCCGCTGTGGGACGTGCCGGGCCTGCTGGTCTCCCCCCACATGAGCGGGGACACGGTCGGCTGGCGGGACGAACTGGGCACCCAGTTCCTGGAGTTGTACGAGCGGTGGGCGGCGGGCAGATCTCTGCTGAACGTGGTCGACAAGAAGCGCGGATACGTGCGCGGTCACTGACCCTCGGGAGGGGCCCATGAAGCTCACCGACCTCACCGCCCGGCAACTCCTCGACGGCTATCGCAAGGGCGAGTTCGGGCCGGTGGAGGCGGTCCGGGCGGTCCTGGACCGGGCGGCGCGGATCGGGCCGGAGGTCAACGCCTTCGTCCGGCTCACCGAGGAGGACGCCCTGGCGCAGGCGAGGGCGTCGCAGGAGCGGTGGCGGCGGGGCGAGCCGACGGGTCTGCTCGACGGCGTCCCGGTGACGGTCAAGGACATCCTCCTCATGCGCGGCCACCCGACCCTGCGCGGCTCGAAGACGATCCCGGAGAAAGGGAGTTGGGACGAGGACGCGCCGTCCGTCGCCCGGCTGCGCGAGCACGGCGCGGTGTTCGTCGGCAAGACCACCACCCCCGAGTTCGGCTGGAAGGGCGTGACCGACTCCCCGCTCTCCGGGATCACCCGCAACCCGTACGACCCCTCGCGCACCGCGGGCGGTTCGAGCGGCGGCAGCGCGGCGGCGGTGGCCCTGGGCGCGGGCCCGCTCTCCCTCGGCACGGACGGCGGCGGCAGCGTGCGCATCCCGGCCGCGTTCTGCGGGATCTTCGGCCTGAAACCGACGTACGGCCGTGTCCCGCTCTACCCCGCGAGCGCCTTCGGCACGCTGTCCCACGTGGGCCCGATGACCCGGGACGCGGCCGACGCGGCGCTGATGCTGGACGTGATCGGGACGCCGGACGCCCGCGACTGGTCGGCCCTCGGTCCGGCGCCGTGCTCCTTCGTGGCGGGGCTGGACGGAGGCGTCCGCGGCCTCCGGGTGGCCTTCTCGCCGACGCTGGGCGGTCAGGTCGCGGTGCGTCCGGAGGTCGCGGCGGCGGTACGGCGGGCGGTGACGGGGCTTACGGAACTCGGGGCGTACGTCGAGGAGACCGACCCGGACTTCAGCGACCCGGTGGAGGCCTTCCACGCGCTGTGGTTCGCCGGTGCCGCCCGGGTGACGCAGCGTCTCTCCCCCGAGCAGCGCACGTCGCTCGACCCGGGGCTGCGGGAGATCTGCGGGACCGGCGCCCGGCTGTCCGCGCTGGACTACCTCGCCGCGGTGGACGTCCGGATGGACCTGGGCCGCCGGATGGGCCGCTTCCACGAGTCGTACGACATCCTCGTCACCCCCACCCTCCCCGTCACGGCGTTCGAGGCGGGCCTGGAGGTGCCCAAGGGCTCGGGCCACCGCCGCTGGACGGGCTGGACCCCCTTCACCTACCCCTTCAACCTGACCCAGCAGCCGGCGGCGACGGTCCCGGTCGGAACGGACACCGACGGACTCCCCGTCGGCCTGCAGATCGTGGCCGCCCGCCACCACGACGACCTGGTCCTGCGCGCGTCCCACGCCCTGTACGAGGCGGGGGTGGCCTCGGCACCGCCGGGCAGCGCCGTTGCGGCCTAGCGCCGTGGCGGCGGAGAAGAAGCACCTCGCAGGAGAAGAGCGAGCAGCACCGCGGGAGACGAGCGAACGGTGCGACGGCCACGGTGGGTTCGGCACCGCCGGACAACGCCGTCGCGGCTCAGCGCCGTCGCGGCGGAAGAGAAGGACCGGCAGCGCCGCGGGCAAGGAGTGACAGCGCCCGGGGAGACCAGCGAGCGGTGCGACGGCCAGGGCGGGTTCGGCACCGCCGGACAACGCCGTCGCGGCTCAGCGCCGTCGCGGCGGAACACCACATGCGGCGGTGCCGCACCGGAGGCAGGGGCTCAGGCGGTCCGGAACTCCAGTCGTTCCCCCGCCGCACCGTTGCGCCACAGGTCGTTGCAGGCGGCGGCGATCTCCGTCAGGCCCTCCGTCACCTGACCCCACACGATCCCCGGTACCCACCCCACATCCCCGTTGAGCAGCAGGTTGTTGCGTTCGTAGAAGAGGGCGAGGTCGACCAGGGTGGTGCCGGGGTGTACCTCGCGGTCGTAGCCGTAGGCCTTCGTGGCCAGTTCCGTGCCGGCGAAGGAGAAGTAGCAGAGGTCGCCGGGGATGGGAGTGACCGTCGGGTTCTCCAGGGGCGGTTCCGTCGGGGCGAACGGCGGGAAAAGGGCGTAGATCTCGTTGCGGGCGTACTTCGCGTGGTAGACGTCGCCGGACAGCGGCAGGGCGTTCCAGACGGCGGCGCAGGTGACGGGCGCGCGGTCGTCCAGGAGCCGGGCTTTGGCGGTGACACCGCGGCTGACCAGCGAGACTTCGATGAATCGTTCGGTCATGCCTTCCATGGTGCATAAGTCGGTTGGGGTCGGGTAGCCGCGCCGCCATGGCTCCACCACTCGGGAACGAATCAGACACATCAGGGTACGAATCCAGACACAGTCGGCGGGCCGTTCTCGCGGGTGCCGCCGCGGTCGGCGCACTCGGCGCGTTCGGCGCCGCAGGCTGTACGCGCGTGGCCGACGCGGCCGGCACCGACGGCGGTGATCTGCTGCAACGGCTGCGCGCCCAGGGTGTCGTACGGCTCGGCATAGCCGGTGAGATCCCCTTCGGGTACATCGACAAGGACGGGCACCTGACCGGTGAGGCGCCGGAGCTGGCCAAGGCGATCTTCAAACGGCTCGGGGTGGACCGGGTCCAGCCGGTGCCGACCGAGTTCGGTTCGCTGATCCCCGGGCTGAACTCGCAGCAGTTCGACGTCGTGGCCGCCGGGATGTACGTCACCCCCGAGCGGTGCGAGCAGGTGATCTTCGCGGATCCGGACTACCAGATGCTCGACTCGTTCGTCGTGCGGAAGGGCAATCCCAAGGGGCTGCACGACTACAAGGACGTCGTCGCGAAGAGGGCCAAGTTCGCCACGGGGACGGGCTACGCCCAGATCCAGCACGCGGTCGAGGCCGGGTACAGGCAGAGCGACATCCTGATCGTGCCGGACCAGGTCGCCGGGCTGAACGCCGTGGAGGCGGGGCGGGTCGACGTGTTCGCCGGGACCGCGGTCACCGTCCGCGACGTCGTCAAGAAGTCCGCCAAGGCCGGGGCGACCAAGCCGTTCACCCCGCTCGTGGGCGGCAAACCGCAGGTCGACGGGGGCGCGTTCGCGTTCCGGTCGGCGGAGACGAGGCTGCGGGACGCCTTCAACGTGGAGCTGCACAAGCTGAAGAAGAGCGGCGAACTGGCGCGGATCCTGCGCCCGTTCGGCTTCACCGAGGCCGAGATGACCGACCTGACGGCGAAGGAGCTGTGCGGGGGAGGGAAGAGCGGATGACCTCGGGACTGTGGGACCTCGTACTCAAGGGGGTCTGGACGACCGTCCAGCTGCTGGTGCTCAGCGGGCTGTTGATGACGGCCGTGGCGCTGGTGGTGGGCGTGGCCCGTACGCACCGGCTCTGGATCGTCCGGTTCCTCGCCGGTCTCTACACCGAGGTGTTCCGCGGCACCTCGGCGCTGGTGATGATCTTCTGGGTGTTCTTCGTGCTGCCGGTCGCCTTCGGCTGGCAGCTGGTGCCGATGTGGGCGGGGACGCTCGCGCTCGGCCTGACGTACGGCGCGTACGGCTCGGAGATCGTGCGCGGGGCGCTCAACGCGGTCGACCCGGCGCAGAAGGAGGGCGGGATCGCGCTCAGCTTCACGCCCTGGCAGCGGCTGCGGCTGATCCTGCTGCCGCAGGCGGTGCCGGAGATGATCCCGTCCTACTGCAACCTGCTCGTGGAGCTGCTCAAGGGCACCGCGCTGGTGTCCATCACCGGCATGGGCGACCTCGCCTTCAGCGGGAACCTGGTGCGGCTGGCGCTGCAGGAGAGCGCCCACATCTACACGTACCTGCTGCTCATCTACTTCGTGATCGCGTTCGTCATCACCCGGCTGATGCGCGGTCTGGAGAAGCGGCTGAAGGCCGGCATCGGCAAGGCGCCGGGGACGGAACGTGAGGCGCGTGCGGTGAAGCGCAGGGAGACGACCGGGGTCGGTGGTGTCGCGTGACGTGGGACTGGAGTGCCGTACGGGAGTTCATGCCGCACTTCTGGGACGGCCTGTGGGTCACCTTGGAGGCGCTGGCGCTCGGTTCGCTGATCTCGTTCTCGCTGGGGCTGGTGTGGACGCTGCTGATGCGGACGCCCACGCGGTGGGTGCGCTGGCCGGTCGGGGTGGTGACCGAGTTCGTGCGCAACACCCCGCTGCTGGTGCAGCTGTTCTTCCTCTTCTACGTGCTGCCCGAGTGGGGGCTGACGTTCTCCGCGCTGACCACCGGGGTCTTCGCGATCGGCCTGCACTACTCGACGTACACCATGCAGGTCTACCGGGCCGGTATCGAGGCGGTGCCGGTCGGGCAGTGGGAGGCCGCCACCGCGCTGAGCCTGCCCACGCGGCGGACCTGGTTCGCGGTCATCCTGCCGCAGGCGGTGCGCCGGGTGGTACCGCCGCTCGGCAACTACGTGATCTCGATGCTCAAGGACACGCCGATCCTGATGTCGATCACCGTCCTGGAGATGCTCGGCCAGGCCCGGCTCTTCTCCCAGCAGCACTTCCAGTTCACCGAGCCGGTGACGGTGATCGGCGTCGCCTTCATCGTCATCTCCTACCTCGCCTCCCTTCTCCTGCGCACCCTGGAGCGTCGCCTTGTCCGTTGACACCAGCAAGCAGCCGAGTACGACCGGTACCGCAGCCACGGAGCTGATCCGCCTGGAGGGGGTGACCAAGCGGTTCGGGGACAACACCGTCCTCGACGGGCTCGACCTCGCCGTGCAGACGGGCCGGCACGTCACCCTGATCGGGCCGTCCGGCTCCGGCAAGACCACGATCCTGCGGCTGCTGATGACCCTGACCAAGCCGGACACCGGCACCATCACCGTCGACGGGCAGCGGCTCTTCCCGGCGTCCGAGAAGGAGCGGCGGGAGGTCCGCAAGCAGATCGGGATGGTGTTCCAGCAGTTCAACCTGTTCCCGAACATGAGCGTGCTGCGCAACGTCACCGAGGCCCCGGTGACCGTGCTCGGCCTGCCCAAGGACGAGGCGGAGGCGCGCGCCCGGGAGCTGCTCGACCTGGTGGGCCTCGCCGACAAGGCCGACGAGCGGCCGACCCGGCTCTCCGGCGGACAGCAGCAGCGGGTGGCGATCGCGCGGGCGCTGGCCATGCGGCCGAAGGTGCTGCTCCTCGACGAGGTGACCTCGGCGCTCGACCCGGAGCTGGTCGCGGGCGTCCTCGACGTGCTCAGGGACATCGCGCGCACCACCGACATCACCATGCTCTGCGTGACCCACGAGATGAACTTCGCGCGGGACATCTCCGACCAGGTCCTGATGTTCGACTCGGGCCGGGTCATCGAGGCGGGCCCGCCGGAGCGGATCTTCAGCGAACCCGAGCACGAGCGGACCCGGGAGTTCCTCAGCGCGGTGCTGTAGATATTTCCACCGCCGGCGCCGTAGAAATTCCCCCGCACCGTGCCATGACTACAGGAAGTGAACGCTCGATCACCCGAGGTCCGGCGGGCCGACCGGGCCATGGTCATTCCGCTGGCATATGCCAGAGGGTCTTTTCCGCAGTTGAGAGCACCGGAATCTCGCCAACACCCCCTCCGTTTCCGGTGCTTGCCCGTTATCGTGGAGAGGATCCGCTGTCCGGATCGCGGCCCAAGCAGTGCTGCCGAAGCAGTATCGCCGAGCGAGCACAGGGGGACCACCGTGGCGCTGATGCACGAGCCGACCGCCCCGTACCACTCCGCCCAGGACGCCCTTCGCGTCCTGGAGACGGTGGCGGGGCACGCCACCGGCGTCACCGACACCGAACTGGCCCGCAGGACCGGCCTCGGCCCCGAGCGGCTGCCCGCGCTGCTGCGGATGCTGCGCCGCGAGGGCTACGTCGAGCAGGTCACCGACGGCGCGTACGTGACCGGCGAGACCCTGCGCCGGCTCGGCTCGGCGCACGAGCGGGAGCAGGCCCTCGGCGAGCAGCTCCAGCAGACCCTCGACCGGCTGCGCGACTCGGTCGGCGCCGCCGTCTACCTCAGCCGTTACGTCGACGGCGAGGTGAAGATCGGCCAGTACGCCGCCGGCCCGACCACCCCCGCGGTCAACGAGTGGGTGGACTTCCGCTCCTCCGCGCACGCCACCGCGATCGGCAAGAGCCTGCTCACCCAGCTCGACCACAACGCCCGCCGCGACCACCTCTCCCGGCACAAGATGGCCCGCCTCACCTCGCGCACCATCACCAGCGACAAACTGCTGCTCTCCCGCCTGGAGGCACAGCCGCCGACGGTCCCCGTCCTGGACCTCCAGGAGTACGCGATCGGCACGGTGTGCGCCGCGGTCCCGATCACCGCCGGCTCGGCCGTGGGCTGCCTCGCCCTCTCCCTCCCGGTCGAGCACGCCCACCGTCTCCGCCAGGCCGCCGACACCCTGAACCGCAGCGCGGCTCCCCTGCTGCTCTCCCTGGCCATCTAGATCACCCCGGCGGTGGTCGGAAGCACCCCGCCGGACCAGGTAGTATTTTCTTCGTCGCCAGCCGGACGAACCAGTCGAGAGACGATTCGAACGGTCGGCGTGGGTCATGCGCCGCTAGCTCAGTTGGTTAGAGCAGCTGACTCTTAATCAGCGGGTCCGGGGTTCGAGTCCCTGGCGGCGCACCATTTGCGATCTGGGCGTTCTCCTCTTCTGGAGAGCGCCCTTGGTCGTTTTCGAGGCCCGCGCCGACGACGGCGAACCCGGAAGTGGTCTACGTTGAGGTCAAGTCCAAGCCGACCCCAAAAGGAAACCACGGTGTTTGGCGACAGCGAAGCGCAGAAGGCAACGCCTCCGGACCCCTTGGCCTCACTGGCGGAGACGGGGACCTCAGTTCGATTCCAGGCGGGCGAAGTCATCCTGCGGGAAGGCGAACCCTCGACGCACGCCGTACTGCTGCGCGAAGGACATGCCAAGGTCGTCACGCACTCCGCCGACGGCACCGAGGTCATTCTGGGGCTGCGAGGCAGCCCCAACATCGTGGGCGAGTTGGCAGCCCTGGACGACCGGCCGCGGTCGGCCACGGTCGTGGCCATGACGGAAGTGCGAGCCGTTGTCGTCACCGCCATCCAACTCGGCGAGTTTCTCGCGACGCACCCGACAGCAGCCGCCAGCGTGCTCCACACAGTGACTGCCAGATTGCGCGAATCCGATCAGCGACGACAGGAGCTGACCACCCAGCCTGTCGCTCAGCGCGTGGTCGCCCGGTTGATCGAGCTGACGGAAGAGATCGGCGTCCCAGGCGATACCGCCGGAACGGTGCGCCTCGACCTGTCCCAGCAAGAGCTGGCGTCCTGGGCCGGAGCATCACGGGAAGCGGTGGTCCAGGTCCTGAACAGACTGCGCCAGCAAGGCGCGGTGTCCACTGCCCGACGACAGATCATCATCGAGGACGTCGACGGCCTCAAGGCAATGGCTACCGAATGACCGAGCCGAATGGTATTTTTACACAGAAGGAGCGTTGAGTAATACCACTCTGGGAGCGTGGCCGCTTGCACCAGCAAGTAAGCCGGATCTTCTTCGGCATCGACATCGCAGGCTTCAACCGCGCCGACCGGTCCGACTGCGTGGGCATCGTCATGCGACGAACGATCTACGACGCGCTCCAGCGCGGCCTCGACAGCGCCGAGATCCCACCGGAGTGCTACGAACTACTGGACCGCGGCGACGGCATCATGACCGTCCTCGGCCCTCCCGCGGACATCGGCGGCCTCATCCGCACCACTGTCCCGACGCTTGCCGCAGCGCTGCATGCGTACAACAAGCTGGCACATCAAGCCCACCGCATCCGACTACGCGCAACCCTGCATTGCGGACAGGTCGTGCGGGACGAACACGGTTACACCGGGAAAGACATCAGTCACGCGTTCCGCCTCCTGGACTCTCCCGAACTGCGTACAGCCCTGGCGGAAAGCAAGGCGGACATGGTCGTGGCGATCTCCGACACGGTTCGACGACTGATGCCACCCGACTCCGCTCGGCGCGCACTCACACCCGTCCTCGTCACCACCAAGGAGAGCTCGGCGCAGGCCTGGTTCACCGAGGTCGCACCCGACCCCGCTCTTTCCCGGTGAGCGCGACATGGACATAACGTCAGCCGCCCGCGCGTTAGCTTTCCCCCTCCGAACGATTCCGGCGATCCTCCTGGTCGTCTTCGCAGGAATCCTGGGCCTGATCGCACTGGTGTGCCGATCCGACCGCCGGGAGTACGCCATGGAACTGACTCACGTATGGATCACCGCCGCCTGTGTGATCGTGACCGGGCAGAAGACGACCATGGGGCGCCGGAACAGTCGGGCCGGTTGACCTGCTTCGACCATCACCAGGTCGATGTCGTTCTCCGGGCACACCGGCATCCGGTCAGCTGCCCAAGTGTCCACGTATGAACGGCCTTTCGGGCGGCCCATCGGCCCCCCGCAATGGACGCCACGCTTCGGCGTCCTCCGGGGTCAGCCTGCGGTACGTCCGCTCCCCCGGCGGCCGCCACCACACGGGGTCGGCACACCGCACCCCTTCCCTCCGCAGGGCCGCCCGCTGGATCTTGTTGGTCGCCGTCACCGGCATCCGGTCCACCACCCGCACGAACCGGGGCGCCATCTTCGTCCCCAGGTCGGGCTGGGCCAGCAGGAACTCGGCGAAGTCCAGCGGGTCGAACCGCCCGGCCACGGTCGCCATCACCTGGTCCCCGGTCACCGGGTCCGGCACCCCGTACACGGCGACGGCCTCCGCACCCTCGTAGCGGGCCACGATGTTCTCGATCACCGCGGCGGCCAGGTTCTCCCCGTCGACCCGGATCCGGTCGTCGGTACGCCCGGCGAAGTACAGATATCCCGCCGCGTCCCGGTAGAAGAGGTCCCCGGTCCAGTACCACCCTCCCCTGCGCCGCTCCGCCTCCGCCGCCGGGTTCCGCCAGTACCCCTCGAACGGATTCGGCGCCCGGTTCACCAACTCCCCTATCGCCGCCTCCCCGTTCAGCAGCCTTCCCCCGGAGTCGAAGACGGCCGGCGGGCATTCCTCCCCCGACTCCTGGTCGAGTACGACGAGCCCCGGCGCCGCCCGCCCCACCGCCCCGGCCGGCGTCCCCGGCGACCACTGGATCGCCGCCCCGCCCTCCGAGGACCCGTACCCCTCGACCAGCCGCACCCCGAACCGCTCCTCGAAGGCCGCCGCGTCCACGGCCCCGGCCTCCGTCCCGAACCCGAGCCGCAGCGGGTTGTCCCGGTCGTCGGCGCGCGGCTCGGTGGCGAGTACGTACTGCACCGCGCGGCCGACATAGGTGAAGTAGGTGGCCCGGTACCGCCGCACGTCCGCCAGGAAGCCCGACGCCGAGAACCGCCGCCGTAACGCCACCCCGGCGCCCGCCACCAGCGCGGGCGCCCAGTCGGCGATCACGGCGTTGCCGTGGAACATCGGCATGCAGACGTAGTGCACGTCGTCGGGCCGGACCCCGAACTGCCCGGCGAGCGACCGCCCGGCCGCCGCGAGCCGCCCCTGCGAGCAGAGGGCGGCCTTCGGGGCGCCGGTGGAGCCGGACGTGAAGTAGAGCAGGATCCGGTCCTCGGGGGCGGCCCGGGAGGCGTCGGGAAAGGCACCGAGGTAAGGGGCGAGAAGAGCGCCGTACTCCGGCTCGTCGGTGACGAGGACGCGGACGCCGGGCAGTTCGAGCCCGGCGAGGAGCGGCAGTCGGGCCCGCTCGGTGACGAGGACGGGGCACTCGGTGTGCAGGATGTCCCGGGCGAGCTCGGGCCCCCGGCGGGTCGGGTTCACCCCGGCGACGGCGGCCCCGGCGAGCGCGGCGGCCCCCAACCAGAGCGCGAACTCGGGGGTGTTGTCGAGGAGGACCCCGACGTGGGGCACGGCCCCGGCAGGCAGCAGTTCCCTGAACAGGGCCGCGCGGGCAGCGGCCCCGCCGGCCACCTCGTGGTGCGTCAGCACCGACTCCTCGAACCACAGCCCCGGCCGGTGGTCCCCCCACCGGGCGGCAACGGCTTCGGCAACGGTGCGCCCATTGGACTCCATGGGGAGGCAGCGTAATTGCCACACCGTCAGATGTGGAGCGCCCCGTAAGGGGCGCGGGGAACTGCGCGACCAGCCCCTACCGGCCCGCAGAGCGCCACACCCCCCAACCCGGCACTCACGGCGCAAAACCGTCCGCCACCGAGAAGAAGAAGTGCGCCACCCCCATGAAGACCAGCGCGAACCCGATGAACACCGCGAAGAACGCCACCGTGCACCCGGTCCCCACCGCCAGCTTCCCCTGCGCGGGCGGCTGCGAGGTCGCCCCCTCGGGGCGCTCCGGCAGGTAGTACACGGTCACGAAATCCCCCTCGACCACGGTCGACCGCCCGCTCGCCTCGTCGAAGCGGACGACCCGCCCCTCGGCCGTCGTGAACTCGTAGACATGGTGCAGCGTGGTCGTCACGGACGTGTCCCCGCCACCGCCGCTGGTCCTCGTGTACGACCGCAGACAGCGCGCCTCGGCGGTACGCCCGTGACGCCACGTCCGGCTGATCTCGCTCGACCGCCGCAGCGTCTTGACCAACCCGAGGACACCGACGACGACGAAGATGCCGGGAAGGATGTAGAAGAACGCTTCCATCAGGCCCATGAGAGTCCCCCGCCTCCGAACACCGGTCCGACTGACCGGCGTGGCGGGAACGTACCCCCGCGGCCCGCGGCGGGTCCTCAAGCGAAGCTCAGATCAGCCGGGTGTTACCCGGTTGTCGAACGACGCCGGTCAGAACGTGACGTCCGAGCAGGCGTAGAACGCGTTGCCCGTGTCGGCGATCGTCCAGACCGCCACGATCACGTGGTGACCGCTCAGCCCCGACGGCAGGGTGCCGCTGTGGCTGAGGGTGGCCGGCGGGCGCTGGCCGTTGTAGGGGACGGTGAGGAACGGGGTGGTGTTGAGGTCCGAACGGGCGAGGGCGTGGTTCTGGTTCCAGCCCTGCTTGGTGACGTAGTACTTGAAGTCGGTCGTGGCGTGCATCGCCGTGAACTGCCAGCGGAACGTGTACGTCTGGCCGCCGGTCACCTTCGTCGTCGGCCAGGCGCCGCCCGAGGGCGTGGTCGGCGAGCTGAGCTGGGCGAACCTGCTCAGCCCGCCGTTGCAGATCTGGCCGTCGGCGGGACCGGCCGCCGGGAAGCCCTTCGGGCCCTCGACGCTCTGCGGCTCGTACTGGATGTCGCCGCAGTTCGTCACCGTGCCGTTGGCACAGAGCTTCTGCCGGCTGATGGGGAGGTCGGTGTAGCCGTGCCCGCTGGCGCCGCCGGTGGAGAGTGCGAAGGCTCCGGCGGTCGCCACGCCGAGCACGACGGCCGACACCTTGGTCCGTTTACGCATGCTGCCGCTCCTGGAGAACGTGGGGGAGGTTCAGTGAGCCGTGCAGGTCTAGACCAAGTTCCAGATTATTGCCGCCTGTTGAGCATGTCCATACCAAACGGGGGTCCGTCCCCGTCACGGCACGGGCTCGGTGCGCCCCGAGCAGAACGCCACCGTCAGGTCACGCACCAGCACCTTGCGCTCGTAGTCGTCGAGTTCGACGAGTCCGCGCATGGTCAGCCGGGTCACCGTGTCCTCGACCGAGTCCACGACCGAGGTGAGCATGGTGGCCCGCTGCCGGGCGTCGAGCGCGGCGATCCGGCGGCGCTGCATGGCGGCGGCGACCTCCGGCGCGTACTCCACGCGGACCGGCTGCACGGAGAACACCTCCAGGCCGATGCCCGCCGCGTCCGCCGCGACCAGCCGGGTCAGCGCGTCCGTGGCCATCTCCACCGAACCCCGGGCGGTGCCCGGCGGCTCCACCGGCACCCGGGCCAGTGCGGCCTCCACGCACTCGCGCAGATACGTCTCGTGGTCCTCGACCCCGAGCACCGCCCGCGCGGTGTCCCGCACCCGCCACACCACCAGGACGACGACCCGGAGCGCGACCCCGTTGCCGTCCGCCGCCGGCATCTCCTCGCTGCGCCAGTGCCGCAGCCGGACGTCGACCCGGCGGCGCTGCAGCAGCGGGTTGACCCAGAGCAGGCCGGTGCGCCGTACCGTCCCCCGGTAGCGGCCGAACAGGCCGAGCACCCAGGCCCGGCCGGTCGTCCCGCGCGCGAGCCCCGCGAAGCCGGCCAGCCCGAGCGCACCGGCCCCGGTGTACGCCGCCCACTGCGCCGGGCCCAGCCCCGCGCCCCCGTACGTCGGCAGGCGCAGCGCGTGCGCCGCGAGCGGCGGCAGCACCCCCGCCCACCAGGAGGTGGCGAGCCCCCCGGCCACTCCGCCGAGCCCGGCGCACACGCCGGCCGCGCCCGGCAGCACCCGGGCCGGACGCTCCACCAGGTCGGGGTCGACGGCGGCGGCCGGCCGGGGCTTGGCCGGGAACGGGCGGCGCAGCCGGGGCTGCTCGCCGGTGCCCTGCCTACGGCCGACCACGGCGGGCCGCAGCGGCACCGACACCGGGTCGGGGTCGTCGCGGAACAGCAGGTGGACGGGGATCTCGGTGGTGATCTCGTTCTGGATCAGCCGGGGGGTCGGGCGGGTGGGCGGCCCGCCGTCCGGGGGCCCGTCCGCATCAGGGGTGTGTTCGGTGGTCGTACTCATGCCTGCCTCCAGCCTCCGCGCCAGATGCTTCAGGTGGTCCTCAAGGGGTCGGGATCGGGGTCGGGGTCGTCACAGGAACAGGCGTCGCCAGGTCTCCGGCCCCGGGTAGCCGTCGGCCGCGCCGCCGCGCCAGCCCTGGGCGCGCTGGAACGCCTCGACGGCCCTGCGGTCCGCCTCGCCCCAGGCGGGATGCGCACCGTCGGGGTAGAACCGGCCGTAGCCCTTCTCGACCAGCTGCCTGCCGAGCCGGGTGACGTAGTCGTTGGCGGCGCCCGGGCGGAAGAGGTTCTTGCCGGGGTAGCCGGGGACCCCGTGCGAGGCGGGGGCGGACGGGGCCGTGGTGGCGGACTTGATGTTCTTGCCCCTGCCGGTGGCGAGGAGTTCCCAGGTGCCCGGTCCCGGCAGGCCGTCGGCGGCGGCGCCGGTCCAGCCCTGGGCCCGCTGGAAGGCCTGGGTGGCCCGCTGGTCCGACGGCCCCCAGGCCGGCCCCGGGCCCTTGGCGTAGTAGCCGCCGGCGCCCCGGGCGATCAGCAGCTGCCCGAGGAGGGTCACGTACTTGTTGTGGGCACCGGGCCCGAAGTAGGCCGCCCCCGGGTACACCACCGACGTCTTCGCGGCCTGGGCGCCGGGCGTGGCCGGGTCCGCGATCAGGCCCTTGTAGCGGTAGGGGACGTACTTGGCGGAGTTGCTCCAGTAGGCGTAGGGCGTGGACTGGCTGCGGGCGTGCGGGGGTGTCTGCTCGTACGCCGTGTAGTAGGTGTGCGTGTAGTCCGTCCAGCCCCCGAAGAGCACGACGTGGGAGCCCTTCTCGGGGTCGTCCGGGTTGTGGAAGAGCAGCATGTCGCCGGGCTGGAGCTCCTCCTTGGTGATCTTCGTGCCGAACTGGTCGAGGCTCCCGGTCCACTCGTTGCCGGTCAGCCCCCAGGCCATGGAGACGTAGCCGGAGCAGTCCTGCCGGTATCCGTCCGTCCAGTAGAGGGTCATGCTGTACGGCACCTTGGCGGTGACCCAGGTCTTGGCCCGGTTGATGATCTGCGTGCGGGTGATGGGGGGCGTCGTGACCGGGCCCTGGACGGGCTTGCCGTTGGGGCCGTGCAGGGGGGACTTCACGCCCTGCGGGGTCTCGGGCTGGGGGTCCACGGGGGTGGCGGACCGGTGCGGGGCGGGCGGGGTGCTGTGGGCGGCGGCGGTGGGGGCGCCCGCGGCGAGGGCGGCGGACGTGGCGGCGGCCACGACCAGGACGCCGCGGGCCGCCGGGTGTCCGCCGAAGCGGCCGGGCAGCGGGGAGGGGCTCACCCGCCGCCAGTGGACGCAGCCGGGGCAGTCGCAGGTGGTCGCGGGGTCGAATTCCTCGAAGACCGGGGCCGGCATGCGATTCCCCTCACACTTCATGTTGATATGTCCGGGACTGTGCACGTTGATCAGTTTCCCAACTGTGGCCCCGGTGCGCATGCTGACGGTCCGAATGATGTACAGAAGAGGGCGGACGGGGGTCGCCCTGATGGCCGATGGTCGGGAGCACGGTTCCCCGTCGGGTAGAGTTCTCGATGTCAGCAGGCGCCGCTAGCTCAGTTGGTTAGAGCAGCTGACTCTTAATCAGCGGGTCCGGGGTTCGAGTCCCTGGCGGCGCACAGACACCCAGAAGGCCCTCCGCAGCAGCGGGGGGCCTTCTGGCGTACACCCCGGCGGTCACGCGAGGCCACTTCGGCGCCCCATGCCCCCTCTTGCCTCTTCATGTCAACGACCGACACGACCGATCCACACAATCGCCACACGCTCCACAATGAACGCTTATGCCCGGTAAACACGGCGTTTCGCCCTTGCGATCATGTTGGGCAGCGTAGAACCCTGGTTGTCCAAAGTGCCGGTGTTTCGCGGCACTTGGGGGGTAGATAGCCGGTTGCCAGATCTGCGGGGTTGAGGGGCCCCGTCATGAATCGGTGCCGAGGGGGGCACCATGCAACCGGACGGTCACGGTCCGTGTCCATTTTCTGTGGGACGACTGTGCCCCGCCATTGACGCGCCCAGCAGGGTCGAGGGGGATCCGAGCGGGCTCCGGGACCGATGAATCACGCGCTGATCTGCGTGTGGGGGGATGACTCATGACGTCGACGCCGATGGGCGCCCGGCAGGAACAGGAATACGACCCGTCACAGACCGCACAGCTCCGGGTGCCCGCGCACCGCACCGCCGCCGCCCTGGGCCGCATAAAGAAGACCCTGCCCAGATACGACTACGAGCACTACAGCCGGCTCGCGGGCCCCCTCACCCAGCCCGACCCGGCCCGGCCGTACACCGTGCAGTACCGCTCGCTGCTCTCCCAGGAACCGCACCGCGTCCGCGCCGCGCTGATGCTGGGCGCGGCCCCGCTGCTCTCGCTGGTCCTGCTGACCTGGCTGCTGCAGCCCGAGCACTGGACCCAGCGGGACTACCCGGCGTACGACTTCCTGCCGGCCCTCGACATCGTGATGCTGGTGTCGATCGGCCTGATCGAGTTCTTCCGCTGCCTGAACGTGCTGTCCAACGCGCACGCCACCCTGGTCGCCCGCGACCCGGTCCCGGTGGTCCCGGAGACCGGCACCCGGGTCGCCTTCATCACCACGTTCGTGCCCGGCAAGGAACCCCTCGACATGGTCACCCGCACCCTGGAGGCGGCCGTCCGGCTGCGCCACCGGGGCCTGCTGCACGTGTGGCTGCTCGACGAGGGCGACGACGCAGAGGTGAAGGAGGTCTGCGCGCGCCTGGGCGTGCACCACTTCACCCGCAAGGGCGTCGAGCGGTGGAACCGGCCACAGGGCCCGCACCGCGCGAAGACCAAGCACGGCAACTACAACGCCTGGCTGGAGGCGCACGGCGGCGAGTACGACTTCTTCGCCTCCGTCGACACCGACCACGTCCCTCTCCCCAACTACCTGGAGCGGATGCTGGGGTACTTCCGCGACCCGGACGTCGGCTTCGTCATCGGCCCGCAGGTCTACGGCAACTACGACACGTTCGTCACCAAGGCCGCCGAGTCCCAGCAGTTCCTCTTCCACGCCCTGATCCAGCGCGCCGGCAACCGCTACGGCGCCCCCATGTTCGTCGGCACCTCCAACGCCGTACGGATCAGGGCGATCCAGCAGATCGGCGGTCTGTACGACTCGATCACCGAGGACATGGCGACCGGCTTCGAGATGCACCGCGCGAAGAACCCGGCCACCGGCCGCAAGTGGCGCTCGGTATACACCCCGGACGTGCTCGCGGTCGGCGAGGGCCCGAACGCCTGGACCGACTTCTTCACCCAGCAGCTCCGCTGGTCCCGGGGCACGTACGAGACGATCCTCAAGCAGTACTGGAAGGGCCTGTTCAGCCTGGGTCCCGGCAAGCTCTTCAACTACACCATGATGATCATCTTCTACCCGATGTCGGCCCTCAACTGGATCCTGGCGGCGCTGAGCTGCGCGCTGTTCCTGGGCCTGGGCGCCTCGGGCGTGAACATCGACCCCGCCGTGTGGCTGATGCTCTACGGCAACGCCTCCGCGCTCCAGATCGGCCTCTACGTCTGGAACCGCCGGCACAACGTCTCCCCGCACGAGCCGGAGGGCTCCGGCGGGGTCGCCGGCATGGTGATGTCGGCTCTCTCCGCACCCGTCTACGCCCGCTCCCTCATGGACGCCGTGCTGCGCCGCAAGAGCAGGTTCGTGGTCACCCCGAAGGGCGAGTCGGCGAGCCCCGACACCCTCTTCGGGACCTTCCGCATCCACTGGTTCTTCATCCTGGTCTTCGGCGGCTCGCTCGCCGCGGGCTTCGTCGAGGGCCACGCGCAGCCCGCGATGCTCACCTGGGCCACGCTGGCGCTGCTGATCACGGCCGCGCCGATCTTCGTCTGGCGGTACACCCTGCGGAAGGAGCGCGGGGCGTCCGGGGCGGTGCCCGAACCGGAGGACGCGGTGCCGGCCGGCTACCTGCCCGCGGGACACGCGCCGCGGCAGCGGCCGACCTGGACGCCGCCCACCGGCACCCCCGCCGAGCAGACCCTGCGGATCGCGCTCGGCGGTCCGGGCGGACCGAGGGGCAGCGGCGGACCGGGAGGTCGTGAGGCATGAACGACAGCGCCGGCCGCCGCCGGGCCCGTCGGCTCGCGATCAGTACCGTGGTCGTTCTCGCCCTGGCCGGGATGAACGGGCCGTGGCTGTACCGCTTCGGGACCGAGCGATACCACCAGTACAAGATCAACAGACCGGAGTACAAGGCCGCGAACGGCCACTGGGACATCATCGAGTTCCCGAAGGAGTACCGCCAGGACACCATCCACGCGGTGCTCCTGCACACCGGGAAGGTGCTGCTCGTCGCGGGCTCCGGCAACAACCAGGACAACTTCGACGCGAAGATCTACGACAGCCGGATCTGGGACCCGGTCAAGGGCACGATCAAGAAGGTGCCCACCCCGGCCGACCTGTTCTGCACCGGCCACACCCAGCTCGCCAACGGCAACATCCTGATCGCGGGCGGCACCAAGCGGTACGAGAAGCTCAAGGGCGACGTCAAGAAGGCCGGCGGCGTCATGATCCTCTACAACGAGAACCCGGACAAACCGATGACCCTGCCCAAGGGCACCCGGTTCACCGGCAAGCAGAACGGCAAGACGTTCGTCTCCGACGACTCGGCGCTGATCCCGCGCGCGACGAAGGTCTTCGACAGGAAGACCGGCAGGTTCCTGCGGAACAACCCCGGTTACGCCCGCGTCGTCGTGGAGGCGCCCGAGCAGGGCACCAGGTACGAGACCGGCACCCAGGACAACTACAGCATCGCGGGACTGACCGGCGCCGACGCCCGCAACACCTACGGCATCGCCAACAAACTCGGGATGGACAAGCGGGACTTCGAGGGCATCAAGAACGCCTACGAATTCGATCCGGTCGCCGAGAAGTACATCAAGGTCGACCCGATGAACGAGGCACGCTGGTATCCCACGCTCACGACACTGTCCGACGGAAAGATCCTCAGCGTCTCCGGACTCGACGACATCGGGCAGCTGGTGCCCGGCAAGAACGAGGTCTTCGACCCGAGGACGAAGACCTGGACGTACACCAAGTACAAGCGCCAGTTCCCGACCTACCCCGCGCTGTTCCTCCTCCAGGACGGCAGGCTCTTCTACTCCGGTTCCAACGCCGGGTACGGCCCGGACGACGTAGGCCGGGACCCCGGCATCTGGGACGTCGACACCAACCGGTTCACCAGGCTGTCCGGGCTCAGCGACCCGAACATGCTGGAGACGTCCGGGACGGTGCTGCTGCCTCCGGCGCAGGACGAGAAGTACCTGGTGGTCGGGGGCGGCGGGGTCGGCGAGTCCGCGCTGTCCACGAGGAAGACGCGGCTGATCGACCTGAAGGACCCGAACCCGAAGTTCGTCGACGGCCCCTCGCTGGAGAAGGGGACGCGGTACCCGCAGATCTCGGTGCTCCCGGACGACAGCGTGCTGGTGTCGGGCGGCTCCGAGGACTACCGGGGGCGCGGCGCCTCCGACATCAGACAGGCGCGGATCTACGACACCGCCACGAACTCCTTCCGGAGGGTGGCCGACCCGCTCGTGGGCCGCGACTACCACTCCGGGTCGATCCTGCTGCCCGACGGCCGGGTCATGTTCTTCGGCTCCAACCCGCTCTTCGCGGACAAGGCGAACACCAGGCCGGGGGTCTTCGAGCAGCGGATCGAGATCTACACGCCGCCGTACCTGTACCGGGACTCGCGGCCGTCGCTGAGCGGGGGCCCGCAGACCATCGCACGGGGCGGCACGGGAACGTTCACGTCGCGGCATGCGTCGACGATCAAGAAGGTGCGGCTGATCCGGCCGAGTGCGACCACCCATGTCACGGACGTGGACCAGCGGTCGGTCGCCCTGGACTTCAAGACGTCCGGGAACCGGATCACTGTGACGGTGCCGGGGAACCGGAACCTGGTTCCTTCAGGGTGGTACATGATTTTCGTGGACGACGATCAGGGGACGCCGAGCAAGGCGCAGTGGGTGAAGGTGCCGTAGCGCTCCCGCGGGACGGGACTTCGGGTGCGGGAGCGCTGTGGCTGGTCGCGCCCGCGCGGCGGAGCCGCAGATCGACTCCGCCCCGCGCCCCTAGGTTTCTGATCCTTGCGCCAGTTTCAAAGCGTAGGTCGGCCACCAGTTGCCTGCCTGGGGGCCGCCCTTGCAGGTGCCGTCGGACTCGCCGGGGCGCTTGACCCACAGGTAGGCGTCCACCAGGGGGTCCGCCGTCTTCGTCGTCGGGGTCTCTCCCAGGGCACGGCCCGGGGGGTTGCACCAGCGTTCGTCCGGATTCCCGCCTGTGTACGGGCCGTTGCCGTTTCTGCTGGTGTCGATGACGAAGTGTTCGTCGCCGACCTTCGCCGAGAGCTGCTTGCCGTAGGCGATGGAGTCCTGGGTGGAGTAGAAGTTGGAGACGTTGACGGCGAAGCCGTCCGCCTGGGCGATGCCCGCCTGTTGGAGGGGGCGGTAGATCTGGTCGGGGTGGCCCCAGCCGGCGTTGCCGGCGTCCAGGTAGAC
The DNA here is from genome assembly GCF_055565975.1 of Streptomyces sp. NPDC028289. Lineage (NCBI taxonomy): Bacteria > Bacillati > Actinomycetota > Actinomycetes > Kitasatosporales > Streptomycetaceae > Streptomyces > Streptomyces sp. NPDC028289. The sequence continues at coordinate 1,609,342 of NZ_JBVHTI010000001.1, forward strand.
CTTGGTGGACTTGAGGGACTTCAGCTTGCCGACCGCGTAGTTGAGCAGGCTGTAGCGCTCCTCCTGGAACTGGGGCGGGGTGCAGCCGTCGACCATGTGCAGTACGGCGTCCGGTTCCAGGATCACCGTGGCGGGACGGTCCTGGATGCCCCGGGCGACCCCGTCGATCCACGCCCGGTACGCGTCGCCGTCGGCCGCGCCGCCCTGGCTGTACTGCCCGCAGTCACGGTGCGGGATGTCGTAGAGGACCAGGAGGGCCGTGCGGTCGGACTTCTGGGCGGCCTCGGTGAAGCCGCGCGCCTCCTGCTCCGGGTTCTCCGGGCCGATCCACTCGCCGGTCGGCTGTGCCGCTATCTTGCGGATCTGCTCGGCGTCGCCGTCCTTGCCGGCCTTCGCGTAGGCCTTCACCTGGCGGGCCGCGTTGGAGTCCGGGTTCACCCAGAACGGGTCGGCCTCCTTGGGCTGTTGGGTGATCACCGCCTGCGGACTCGCGGCCGGCTTGCCCCCGCCCGAGCCGCCGCCCGAGGAGCAGCCCGCGAGCAGCAGCGCCGCCCCCAGTGCCCCGGCCCGGGCCGCCGAGCGGGCCCCCCTGCTGTCGTACATCCAATTCCCCCCTGGGTGCACTTGGCCAGAGCCCAATCGTGACATACCCACCGCTCTCGCCACGAGATCGCCCAACCCTTGTCGGTGAGCTGTTACAGCCGCCGTTGACGGGCTTGGCGAGCGCGAACCTAGGCCCGGGCGCCCGTCGCCCTCTAGAGTCGCTTGCGGGCGGCCCGGACACCGGCCGCCTTCCCAGCCTCCCGTGCCTGACGCCGGGTTGCTCCCGCAGCCCGAGCTCGCGCGGTCGAGGACCGGCCCGGTCGGCGGTCTCAGGGGAGCGGGCCGTCGACCGGGCGACAGGTGGTGCGTGCGGTGCCGGGGCCCTATGCGGCGGTGCCGGTGAGGTACGCCGAGACGACCACGTTCGCCGTGTAGCTGTGGGTCGTCCGGTCGAAGGTGCCGCCGCAGGTGATCAGGCGGAGCTCGGCGCGACCCGACTCGCGGGTGCCGTAGGCCTGTTGGGCGTCGAAGTGGTCGCGGGGCAGGACCCGGACGTCGTCGACGGTGAACTCGGCGACCGTGTTGTCCGCGCGGACCACGCGGATCGTCTCGCCGGGGCGCATCGCGCTGATCTTGTAGAAGACGGCGGCCCGGGTCTCGGTGTCGACGTGCCCGACCAGGACCGCGGTGCCGGCCGCGCCGGGGTAGGTCCCGGAGCCGTACCAGCCGACCACACCGGGCTGGTCGAAGGGCGGCGGGTCGACCCCGCCGTCCCCGTCGAGGCCGCGGGCGACCACGGGGGCCTGCACGCCCAGGTCCGGTATGTCGACGCGCTCGGGCACGGCCGAGGTCAACGGCTTTGCTGCGGGCGGGAGTTCGGGATCCGACGGAGGGCGGCCGACGGCGGCCACGTCGCCCGTGGTGGGCCCCGTCATGCCGTCGGGTATCTCGGTCACCCCGCGACCCCACAGCCACAGCCCGAGCAGCAGGACCGCCCAGGCCACCCCGGTCAGCAGCCGTCCGGTGCCGGGGGAACGTTCGGTGTCGTCGGACATCGTGCTCCCGTCCTCAGCGCGAGCTGCGCCGGCGGCGGGCGCTCAGCAGTCCGACGGCGGCCGCGGCGAAGGCGGCGAGGAGCAGGCCGGTGACCGCCTGCGCGGTGTCCGGACCGGCCGAACGGGCATCCACCGAGGCGAGCGGAGCGGTGCCGCCGCCGCCCGCGTGCACGGGAGCGAACGGCGAGGCGGGCACCACGCCGGGCGCGTCCGGCTGGGACTGCCGTACGACGGTGACGCTGCCGGCGACGGCGGAGCCGCCGCAGGTGACCTGCACGGTGTAGCTGCCGGCGCCGGCCGTGGAGCGGACCTGGGCCTGGCCGGTCAGGTCGCCGCCGGTGCCGGCGAGGTGGACGTCCGTCACGAAGGCCGTCGAGGCGGCGGTGCCGGTCGTACCGGAGCAGCCGCTCGCCCGCAGCGCCACCACGGATCCGGCGGGCGGGGAAGCAGGGGTCACGGTGACGCCCTGGCCGTCCGCCGCGAGGGCCGCCGCGGGGGCGAGACCGGCGGCGCAGACCAGGAGTCCGGTACAGAGAGTGAGGGGAATTGAGCCCATCGTGAACCTCCAGATATCTGGAGGCTCCCCCGCACGGGGCGCCCCCGCATCCTCTGGGGGCGCCTTGTTGCTCCGTACGGGTGGTCCCAGGTTTGGTGCCCGCCGGTCGCAGCCGGTCCGGAGTCGGTCCGGGACCGGTTCAGATCCGGTCGACGAGGTCCGCGATGGAGTTCACGACCTCGGAGGGGCGGAAGGGGTAGCGGTCGACGTCGTCCGGCTGGGTGACGCCGGACAGCACCAGGAAGGTGCGCATCCCGGCCTCCAGGCCGGCGAGGACGTCGGTGTCCATGCGGTCGCCGATCATCGCGGAGGTCTCCGAGTGGGCACCGATCGCGTTGAGGCCGGCCCGCATCATCAGCGGGTTGGGCTTGCCGACGAAGTACGGCTTCTTGCCGGTCGCCGCGGTGATCAGCGCGGCGACCGAGCCGGTGGCGGGCAGGTCGCCCTCCACGGACGGGCCGACGTTGTCGGGGTTGGTGGCGATGAACCGGGCGCCGTCGTTGATCAGCCGCACGGCCTTGGTCAGCGCCTCGAAGGAGTAGGTGCGGGTCTCGCCGAGGATGACGAAGTCGGGCTCGTGGTCGGTGAGGATGTACCCGATGTCGTGCAGGGCGGTGGTCAGGCCGGCCTCGCCGATGACGTAGGCGCTGCCGCCGGGCCGCTGGTCGTCCAGGAACTGGGCGGTGGCCAGCGCCGAGGTCCAGATGTTCTCCACCGGCACGTCGAGCCCCATCCGGCGCAGCCGTGCGTGCAGGTCACGGGCGGTGTAGATGGAGTTGTTGGTGAGCACCAGGAAGGGCCGTCCGGACTCCCGCAGCTTCTTCAGGAAGGCGTCCGCTCCGGGGATCGGAACCCCCTCGTGGATGAGGACCCCGTCCATGTCGGTGAGCCACGACTCGATGGGCTTGCGCTCTGCCATGTGGTGCGTCTCCAGGTGAGCTGTCCTGTGTGCGTTTGGGCGCCGGAACCACGGCGTACCGACGCCCCAGCCTAGACACAGCCGGGATCACCCGGGAATGGCCGGTTCGCCTGCCGGCCCGCCCAGGGATCGACAGGGGGCAGCGCCATGGCCGTCGCCGTGGCCGTCACCCGACAGCGGTCACCGCCGTCGGCGCGCCAGCAGGAACGCACTCGCTCCTACGGCGAGCAAAGCGACGGCGGCCGTGAACAGCCCGTGGGCCAGGCCGAGGCCGGTGCGGGCCAGTTCGCGGGCGCGTTCCCCGGCCTCCCAGGGTCCCTCGGCGCCCCAGGCACCCCGGTTCTCCCAGGCCTCCCGGCGGCGGTCCCAGACCTCCCGGCCCTCCCAGCCGTCACGCCGGCCGTCCCGCTTTCCGCCGGCGGCCTCGTCGGTGAAGGGCGAGGCGCTGCCCCCGGGGGAGGCGGCGGGGGTGGCACCCGGGCTGGTGTCGGGACTGGCGGGGCTTGCGGGGCTGGTCCCCGCAGGTGTGCGCGCGGGCGTCTCCGGGCCGACCTGCGAGGAGCCACTGGAAGGGACGGCGGGGGCGACGCTCGCGGGCGGCCGCGGCGGTGCCTCGCCACCGATGCCGAAGCGGTAGTCGTTCGACTCCCCCACCCACTCGCCGTCCGCCCCCTGCCGCTGCACGACGGCCGCGTTGGCCGTGACCCCGTTCCGTACGGCGTCGGAGGTGACGGCCAGTCTCACCTTGACCGAGACGGTCGCCCCGGGCGCCACGGTGAGCCCCGGGAATCCGGTCCCGTCGAAGACGCCGACCAGTTCGGACTCGTCGGTCTCCGTCAGCGGGACCGGGCGGGTGCGCGGGCCGTCGTAGAACTCCAGCTCGGTCTGGGACGGCTTGAGGGCCTTCTTGTCGTCGACGAGGACGACGACGGGGTGGATGTCGGCGCAGGTGCGGCCGGTGGTGTTGGTGAGGTCGAGGTACCAGGTGCCGAAGCCGCCGCCGGGCTCGTAGGACGAGGGGCCGTCGTGGAGGCGGGTGGTCAGGGGGAAGCCCTGCTGGTCGGCGCCCGCGCAGGACGCCTCGGCGACGGCGGGGGCGGCCGTCGCCGGGGACGCGGGGGTGAGTACGGCGGCTGCGGCGGCCAGGCAGAGGGACAGGGCGGTGCTCAGTCGCATGCGCATGGACAGGTGACTCTGCCGGGCGGGAGCCGGAGAAGACGGACGCCACTCCGCGGAAGCGGCCTACTCCGCCCGATCAGCCGCACGCTGTTCGCCATACACGCCCGAAGCCCGCCAGGGGCACAACCGCCGTTCGCCGTGCCCGCCGAACCCCTGCACCGACGCACCCCGTTCGCCATACCCGCTAGGAACCTCGGGTCAGCCAAGGCCCCTTCGTCATGCGCGGCCGAAGCCCATCCACCGAGGACTTCGTTCGCCATACCCGCCCGAAGCCCGGTGCAGAGGCGCTCCCCGTCGCCATATCCGCCAGAAGCCCGGTGCAGAAGCGCTCCCCGTCGCCATTTCCGCCAGAAGCCCGGTGCCGAGGCACCCCCCGTCGCCATATCCGCCAGAAGCCCGGTGCCGAGGCACCCCCCGTCGCCATATCCGCCAGAAGCCCGGTGCCGAGGCACCCCCCGTCGCCATGCCCGCCAAAGCCCGTGCAATGACGCACCCCGTCCGCCACACCCGTCGCAAACCCGGTGAAGAGGACTTCCTGTCGCCATGCCCGACCGACCCCGTGCAAGGGCGCACCCCCTTCGCCATGCCCCGCCGACGCCCCGCCCATTGCACCGACGCACCCCGTTCGCCCTGCCCGCCGAAACTCGTGCGCGGGGGGGCGCACTCCGTTCAGCCGTCCGCGCGCCCGAACAGTGGAGCGAGCAGCAGCTGGGCCGCGCCCTCCGCGACCCCCCGGCCGCCGCCGGGAGCGAGGCGGACCGGGACGGCCGTGCGCAGGCTCCCCTCCCGCCGGGTGTGCGCGTCGAGGACGGCGGCGACGCCCCGTACGAAGGGCTCCGGCGCGGCGGCGATCGTCCGGCCGCCGAGCAGCACGAGGTCGATGTCGAGCAGGCCGGCCAGGTTCGCGGCCCCGACGCCGAGGACCCGCGCCGCCTCGGCCACGTCGCCGCGGGCCACCGCCGCCAGGCACAGGGCCTCGATGCAGCCGCGGTTGCCGCAGTGGCAGGGCGGCCCGTCGAGCTGGACGACCTGGTGCCCGAACTCCCCGGCCCCGGTCCGCGCCCCCCGGTGCACGGTGTCGCCGATCACCAGGCCGGCGCCCAGCCCCGTACCGAGGAGCAGGCAGGCGAAGGAGCCGCCCTCGCCGCCGACGGCGAGTCCGAGGGCCGCAGCGTTGCTGTCCTTGTCGACGACGACCGGCACCCCGAGCCGCTCGGCGAGGGCGTCCCGCAGCGGGAAGCCGTCCCACTCGGGGAACCCGGTGACGCGGTGCAGCACCCCGTGGCTGTGGTCGAGCGGCCCTGGCGCCCCGACCCCGACCCCGAGCAGGGTGTCGCCGCCGCGTTCGACCAGTTCCCCGGCCAGCTCCACGACCGCGCCGAGGACGGCCTCCGCCCCGGCCCCCAGGTCCACCGCCGCCTGCCGGTCCGCGACCACCGTGCCGTCGAGGTCGACGAGCACCGCGCGCAGCTCGTCCCGGTCGAGCTGGATCCCCACCGCGTGCCCGGCGTCCGGCACCAGCCGCAGCACGGTGGCGGGCTTGCCGCCCGTGGACGCGCGCCGCCCGGCCTCCGCGGCGAGGCCGTCCTCCCGCAGCCGGGCGGTGATCTTGCTGACCGCCTGCGGGGTGAGCCCGGTCCGCTCGGCCAGTTCGAGCCGGCTGATGCCGTCCTCCCCGGCCGTGCGCAGCAGGTCCAGCACCAGCGCGCTGTTGTGGCTGCGCATGGCCGGCAGATTCGCCCCGACCGCCCCCGGCCGCCCGCCGGCCGCCCCCGCTCGCCCGCCGGCCACACCCGGCCGCCCGCTCCTCGTCCTGTTCACGCCACTCATTCTCCCTCCCACTTGCACTTTGGCAACAGCGTTGCGAAAGTAGGACGCATGACAGCTGCTGCCACTCCCCTCCGCGTCGGCCTCATCGGCTACGGCCTCGCCGGATCCGTCTTCCACGCCCCCCTGATCGCCGCCACCGAGGGCCTGGCCCTGGACACGGTGGTCACCTCGAACCCCGAGCGGCAGGCGCAGGCGAAGGCCGAGTTCCCCGACGTCCGGACGGTCGCCACCCCCGACGAGCTGTTCGACCGGGCCGCCGAGCTCGACCTGGTCGTCATCGCGTCCCCGAACAGGACGCACGTCCCGCTGGCGACGACCGCCCTCAAGGCGGGCCTCCCGGTCGTGGTCGACAAGCCGGTCGCCGGCACCGCCGCGGAGGCGCGCGAGCTGGCCGCCCTCGCCGAGGAGCGCGGTCTGCTGCTCTCGGTCTTCCAGAACCGCCGCTGGGACAACGACTTCCTGACGCTCCGCAAGCTGCTGGCGGACGGCGAACTCGGCGACGCCTGGCGCTTCGAGTCCCGCTTCGAGCGCTGGCGTCCGCAGCCCAAGGGCGGCTGGCGCGAGTCCGGCGACCCGGCAGAGATCGGAGGTCTCCTCTACGACCTCGGCAGCCATGTCGTCGACCAGGCCCTGGTCCTCTTCGGCCCCGCCACCGAGGTGTACGCCGAGTCGGTGATCCGCCGGGCCGGCGCCGAGACGGACGACGACACCTTCATCGCCGTCACGCACGCGAACGGCGTCCGCTCCCACCTCTACGCCTCGGCGACGGCGGCCCAGCTCGGCCCGCGTTTCCGGGTGCTGGGCTCGAAGGCCGGTTACGTCAAGTACGGCCTGGACCCGCAGGAGGACGCCCTGCGCAAGGGCGAGCGCCCGGGCACCTCGGCCGCCTGGGGCCAGGAACCGGAGTCGCTGTACGGCAGTATCGGCGCCGGGGAGTCCCCGGTCACCGGCGGCGGCCGTACCGTCCCCACCCTCCCCGGCGACTACCCCGCGTACTACGCGGCCGTGGCCCAGGCCCTGCGGGGCGAGGGCCCCAACCCGGTGACCGCGCTGGAGGCGGCCGCCGCCCTGGACGTACTGGAAGCAGCCCGCCGCTCGGCGCGAGACAAGGTGACGGTGACCCTCTGATGCACCACCCGCAGCTCACCCCGAAGACCACTCCCGAACTCACCCCGTCCGTGGAGGAGCTGGAGAAGCAGGAACGCCGCCTGGTGTTCCGGCGGTTCACGTACGACGACGCGTGGGCCCTCGGCTCCCTGCTGGTGGAGATGGCCCGGGAGCGCCAGGCCCCGGTCGCCGTCGACATCCACCGCGCGGGCCAGCAGCTCTTCCACGCGGCGCTGCCCGGCTCCACCCCCGACAACGACGCGTGGATCACCCGCAAGCGCCGCGTGGTCGAGCGCTACGGCTCGGCCTCCTACCTCGTCGGCGCCCGCTTCCGCGCCAAGGGCACGACCTTCGAGGAGTCCTCCCGCCTGAACCCGGACGAGTACGCGGCCCACGGCGGCTCCTTCCCGATCACCGTGGAGAACGCCGGCGTGATCGGCTCGGTGACGGTCTCGGGCCTCCCCCAACTCCAGGACCACCGCTTCGTGGTGGAGGCACTGGAGAAGTTCCTGGAGCTGTAGACGCCGACAACTGCAGCGCCCTGTAAGGGGCGCTGGGGGCACCCCCGGCCGAAGGCTGGGGGAGGAACTGCGCGAGCAACCACGACGAAGCCGCACCCGCCCGCGCAGAGCACCCCCGCCCCCTTAGGCGTCCTTGAACTCCTGCCGCTGACGACCAAGCCCACTGATCTCCAGCTCCACCACATCCCCGGCCCGCAGGAACGGCTTCGGCTCAGGCGCGCCGAGCGCCACCCCCGCCGGAGTCCCGGTGTTGATGACATCCCCGGGGTACAGCACCATGAACTGACTGACGTACCGCACCACTTCCGCCACCGAGAAGATCTGCTCGGCCGTGGTCCCGTCCTGCTTCAGCTCGCCGTTCACCCAGAGCCTCAGCGACAGGTCCTGCGGGTCGCCGACCTCGTCGGCCGTCACCAGCCACGGCCCGAGCGGGTTGAACGTCTCGCAGTTCTTCCCCTTGTCCCAGGTCCCGCCCCGCTCGATCTGGAACTCCCGCTCGGACACGTCGTGCGCGACCGCGTACCCGGCGACGTACGCCAGCGGATCCTCGTCGTCGGCGACATAACGTGCCGTACGCCCGATGACCACCGCCAGCTCCACCTCCCAGTCGGTCTTCACCGACCCGCGCGGCACCAGCACGGTGTCGTTCGGCCCCACGACCGTGTCCGCGGCCTTGAAGAAGACGACCGGCTCGGCCGGCGGCTCGGCCCCCGTCTCGCGGGCGTGGTCGTGGTAGTTGAGCCCGATGCACACGACCTTCCCGATCCGCCCCACCGGCGGCCCGATCCGCAGCCCGGTCGCGTCGAGCACGGGCAGCTCCCCGGCCTCGGCGGCGGCCCGGACCCGCCCGAGCGCGGCGGCGTCGGCGAGCAGCGCCCCGTCGATGTCGTCGACGAGGCCCGTCAGGTCCCGCAGGACACCCTCGGCGTCGAGCAGCGCGGGCCGCTCCGCCCCCGCCGTACCGACTCGCAGCAGCTTCATGGTCGTCACCATCTCCCTCGACAGCAGTCGCCCAGCCGATGGGTGCAGCCATCGGAGGACTGGTCGATCCTCCAAGATGAGCGTGCAGCGGGCAAGAGCCTGTTCATGTACTGGACCGTAGGCACCACGGCCCTCACCTGTACAGCACGGCGCGCTCCACCGCGCTCCACGTCGTGCTGGTCACCACGTACAGCGCGGCGGCCAGCGGCACGACGGCCACGGTGACCAGCGTGAAGTACGACAGGTACGGCATCGCCTTGGTGACCGCGCCGACACCGGGCACCTGCTGGTCCCCCTCGCCCGGCACCGCCACCGCGACCGCTGCCGCCGTCGTCCGCCGGGCGCGGCGGAAGTTGAAGGTGGCGACGGCGGCGACCACCGCGAACAGCGCCAGATAGACCAGCCCACCACCGCTCCCGAACCCGCCGTCGGCGAGGACGTCGCTCCACCGCCCGCCGAGCGGAGCGCCCAGCAGCGCATGGGACAGCAGACCGTTGCCGTGGCCGCCGATCGTCGAGTTGGAGAAGAGGTGGTAGAGCACGAAGAACGCGGGCAGTTGCAGCAGTCCCGGCAGGCAGCCGGAGAGCGGTGACACCTTTTCCGCCGCGTGGAGTTCCAGCACCGCCTTCTGCAGGGCTTCCTGGTTCTTCCCGTGCTTCTCGCGCAGTTCGGCGATTCTCGGCTGGAGCGCGGCCCGGGCGCGCTGGCCGCGGGCGGCGGCGCGGGACAGGGGATGTACGAGCAGTCGTACCAGAGCGGTGAACAGGACGATCGCGGCGGCGGCCGCGGAGGCGTGGAAGAGCGGCTGGAGCAGGTCGGCGAGATGCTCGACCAGGCCGGCGAAAGCGGACATGAAGGCGGACATGGGTGGGAGCCCTCCGGGGGTCTCGTCGTGCCGTACGTGCCGTGGGTGAAGAGGTGGAACGGCATGACGACGCACGCGAGGTCACCCGGGGCCGGGGACCGGGGTGGTCTACGCGGGGGTCGCCGGGAGGGCGTGTCCGGGTGCTCGCGGACGGCTGCGGCCCCTCGCGTCCGGGTCGCGCTGCGGCAGGAAGGCCGTACGCCGGGCCCGGTCGCGTATCGCCGTACGGACCCGGGTGGGCGGCACGGCGGGCGCGGAGCGGGCGGCGAGGACCGAGCAGAGGGCGAGAGCCGAGCCGGCGGCGGCGGTCGCGGCGAGCGCGACGGTGGTGAAGAGGCTGCCGGAGTCGAGCAGCAGGAGATCGAACAGCAGGAGCAGCAGGAGGGCGAGGGCGACGGGGCGGGACGACGGCACGGCCCAGCGGCGATTCATGTGCGCCCCTCCCCCCTCACTCTCCCTGTGACCGGTTATACATGATCCGTCACCAGCGGCTCCAGGAGCCTCTTGGGCTTCAGGAGCGCCCGGCTGACCGGGTCCGCCGGGTCGGGGTCGAGTCCCGGGCCCGGCGTGATGACAACGTCCGCGACGGGGACGACGGTTCCGCAGGCGGGGCATTCACCGTACGAGCCGAGTTCGGTCCCGCACGCCACATGGCGGAAGTAGCGCAGCCGACAGTCCATGAGGTGCTCGCGCCCCCAGACGGCGAGGGTGCGCAGGACGGGAAAGAGCTCGATGCCGCGCTCGGTGATGACGTACTCGTCCCGGGGCGGCGACTCCTGGTACCGGTGCTTCTCCAGGATCCCCTCCTGGGTGAGCGTCTTCAGGCGGGCCGACAGGACGGCGCGCGGGATGCCGAGGTGGACGAGAAAGTCGTTGTAGCGCCGGACGCCGTAGAGCGCGTCGCGGATGACGAGCAGGGTCCAGCGCTCGCCGACGACCTCCAGTGCCCTGGCGATCGAGCACTCCTGTGTCGCGTAGTCCTTGCCCAGTGCCATGGAGACCACCTTAGCCAGTTTCCCGATAGCGGGTTCAATGAATGAACCAACGGTGCTACGGTACCCCCATGACTAGGTTCAATGAAAGAACCATGAAGCGTGCGAGCCCCGCACCCGTCAACGACCCCGACACCGACAGTGCCCGTAGCGGCCGCCCCACCCTGGCCCTCACCAGCGCCGCGACCGCCGTGGCCCTGATGACGTACACCGCCCCGGTGGTCACGCTCCCGGACACGGTCGCCGCACTGCACACCCCGCTCTCGGGGCAGGCCTGGCTGCTGAACGGCACCCCGCTCGGCCTCGCCGCCCTTCTCCTGGTCGCGGGCAGCCTGGCCGACGACTACGGCCGCCGCCGCGTCTTCGTCGCCGGCACCCTCGCCCTCGGCCTGACCACCGCCCTCGGCGGCCTGACCACCTCCACCTGGGCGTTCACCCTGGCCCGGGTGGCGCAGGGCGCGGCCAGCGCGGCGATCCTGGCGAGCAGCCTGGGCCTGCTGGTGGCCGCCTTCCCGAGCCCGCGCGGCCGGCTGCACGCGACCGGCGTGTGGGGCGCGTTCGTGAGCGGCGGCATCGCCCTCGGCCCGCTGGTCGCGGGCGCGATGCCCAGCTGGCGGGTGGCGTACGCGGTGCTGGGCGCGGCCGCCCTCCTGGTGGCCGGACTCTCCTTCCGCACCCTCACCGAGTCCCGCTCACCGCGCGGCGGCCGCCCGGACATCGCCGGGGCCCTGGCCTTCGGTCTCGCGCTGGTCTCCCTGGTGGCGGCCCTCACCCTGGGCCGGGACGGCTGGCTGCGCGCACCGGTGGCCCTGCTGCTGGCGGCGACGGTCGTCCTGCTGGGCGCCTTCACCCTGATCGAGCGCCGCTTCGCCCCCACCCCGATGATCGACCTGACCCTCTTCCGCACCCCCCGCTTCCTGGTCTCCTCCCTCAGCGGCCTGGTCACGGGCCTGACGGTGATAGGCCTGTTCAGCTACCTCCCGGCGCTGCTCCAGCAGCTGCTGAGGATGTCCGCGATGGACACGGCATGGCTGTTCCTGCTCTGGTCCGGCCTGTCCTTCACGGTGGCGCTCCAGGCCAAGCGGCTGGCGGGCCGGGTATCGCCCCGCTGGCAACTGGCCGCCGGTTTCCTGCTGCACGCGGCCGGCGCGCTGACCATGCTGGGCGCCCTGGACGCGGGCTCCTGGCCCCGCCTGCTGCCCGGCCTGGTCCTCGGCGGCGTCGGCAGCGGCCTCCTCAACGCCGCGCTCCCCCTCCAGGCGGTGGAGTCGGTCCCCGCCGCCCGGGCGGCGATGGGCTCAGGCGCCCAGCAGACCTTCCGCTACATCGGCTCCTGCGCGGGCGTGGCCCTGACCATCGCCCTCGCCACGTCTTCCGGCGGCGGCCTGGCGCACGGCGCGGACGTCGCGATGGCGGTCTCGGCAGGAGTGGCGGTGCTGGGAGCGGCGGGGGTGGTGGCGCTGCGCGAGCGGGCCTGAACCGCCCGCTACCCGGCGGCCACGACCTCACCGGCCGTGACCTGAGGAGGATGGGGCAGCAGCGAGGCGAGCTGGTCCCGCACGAAGGCCGCCGCCCTCCTGACCGACTCCTCGGCCCCGGCCTGGTCGTCGTACACACTCGTGGAGAGCATCACGCCGTCCCCGGCGTCGACCCAGTAGTAGGCCACGAAGCCGGGGACCTGGCGGAGGAGCGGGACGAACCCCTCGTCCACCAGGCGTCCCGCCTCGGCGGGGTCCGTCACCCCTTCGTACCGCCGAACCACTGCGTACATAGCCGATCTCCTCACGGATCCCGAGGCCTTCCGTGACCTCCCGGGACCTCCAGGGGCCACCCTTCTCGAAACGGACATACCCCCCGAAGCGCGCCACCCGCTCCTGGCATGCCCGGAAGCCCCTCGGATAGGCGCATGGATCACCGCAACCACGCTCCCCATACCCCCCACCCCGCACTACGCCCGCGGCCGCGTCGACACCAGCTTCCCCCACACCACCATCCGGTACCGGGACGTGAACTCCGGCGTGCAGGTGGTGAGCGTGATGTAGTACCCCGGCTCCTTGTACCCGTACGACGGCTTCACGATCGACCGCGGTACGGGCCGTACCACCCCGGAGTCGCGCGCCGACGTCTGCGGCAGGATCTGGTCCACGACGTACGTGTAGGTCGCCGACGCCGTCTCGACCTCGATGGGATCCCGGAGCCGGAGCCGCGGCAGGTAGCGGAACGGCTCGCCGTGCGTGTTCCGGTGCCCGGCGAGCGCGAAGTTCCCGGCCTGGCCCGGCTGTTGGGTGCCGGGGTAGTGGCCGACGTACCCGTGGTTGAGCACCTTCGGCTTGCTGACACCCTCGGCGACCGGGACGCGCAGCCCGAGCCGCGGGACGACGAGGACGGCGTACGCCTGGGAGGCGACGACACGCGTGGTGTACGACGTCTGCCGCCGTCCGCCGCCGGAGGCCCCGCCGGACGCCGCGGAGCGCGCCGTACCGGAACCGCCCTTCTCCCCGCCGCCCGACCCCCCGGAGCCGTTCGCCGCCCCTCCGCCGCCCCACTCCCGCTCCAGGGCCTCCACCTTCCGCGCGGCCCCCTGCTTCGCCTCCCGGTTGGTCCACCACAACTGGTGCACGACCAGGAGCATGAGCACCACACCCACGGTGACGAGGAGTTCGCCCCCGGTCCACAGCACCCGCCGACGCCGGGCCCGCCACCGCCGCTCACCGTGCCCCACGACCCGCACCGCGCACCTCCCACCGACCCCCGGCCGGACTCGCCGGCCCCGGTCGGTCCCGCACGATAAGGCGCCCGCCGCCAACTCACCAGAGCCGCGGGGATTCCTGTCCGCGTCGGCGCATCAGCTCTCCGTGATTCCGACGCCGTCGAGAAGAGCCGTGTACGCGCCTTCGGCGCGACGACCGGGAGCCGTGTCCTGCGGGGTGTGGGCCAGGAACTCCGCCGTGGTTCCGGTCTGCAGGATCCGGCCCGAGTGAAGGACCGTGACGTGGTCGGCTTCCTCCGCGAGGTCCTGGACGTCGTGCGTGGACATCAGGATCGTCACCTCACCCGACAGTGCGGCCAGCACGTTGCGGAACGCCCGACGTTGCTGTGGGTCGAGGCCCGCGGTCGGTTCGTCCAGGAGCAGGACCTGGGCGTCGTGAACGAGCGTGGCGGCCACACCGAGGCGCCGCAGTTGCCCGCCCGAGAGCCTGTGGGTCTTCACGCCGGCCTGTCCGGTGAGATTGACACGGTCGAGCGCGGCAGCGGCCTGGTCGTGTGCCACGCCTGTCGCCATTCCCTTGAGCCAGCCCGCGTACGCGACGTACTCGTGTGCGGTGAGCTGCGGCATCGGCTGTACGTGCTGCGGTAGCCAGCCGACCATGCGCCGGTACGTACGGGCGGTGGAGGGTGTCCCGTCGAGCGTGACCGTGCCGCGCGCAGGTCGGGCGGTACCGGCAGCGAGCCTCAGCAACGTGGACTTCCCCGCCCCGTTGGGCCCGAGGAGCACGGTCAGCCCTCGTGGAAGCGTGTAGGTGAAGTCGACGAGGACCGGTTTGCTCCAGCGCCGGTACGCATACGTCACGTCGTCGATGCGGATCGTCATGAGAGCTCCTGGCGGGCACGGAGAAGAACGGTCAGGCCGGCTGTCAGCACAGCGACCGCCGCGACAGCGGCATGCACGGATGCGGCCGGTTCGGGCAGGACGGTCCAGGGGTCGGGATCGGGATAGGGGCGGTGCGAGAAGAAGACGACGAGCGCGATCCACACGAGCGGTACCGTCACGGCCGCCTGACGTGCCCACGGCCTTGCCAGCAGCATCAGGCCGGTCAGGAAGGCGGCGTTGCGGGCCACGGACACCCCGGTCGCCGACCGGAAGACCCCGGCCAGGAGGAGGCATGCGGCTGTCGCCGCCAGGACCAGCAGTACGTCGCGTGCCGGCACACAACGGACGGCGGCCGCCTCGACGGCGGCCAGCCCCGAGTCCAGGGACAGCGAGAGCGCCGCTACGACGGGGATTGGAAGAAACACGGTCAGGACCGCTTGCTGGCTGTTGGAGAAGAGGGACGGCAGCAGGACGTACTCGCCGCCGATCCACACCGTGAGTCCCATCGACAGCACGATCAGTCCGGTGAGGACGGTGAGAGCGCGCCGCGCCCTGAGCCACCACCACATCAGGCGCACGCCTTCCTGGAGGTGCTGACGAACCAGGCGGCCTGCTCCTTGGGCGGGCGGCTGAGGACCCTGCGGAGCACGCCGTCGACGTCACCTGGCGAACCCTGCCGGTCGATGATGTTCCGCAGTTGTTCCCATGACCGGGTGGTGCCGGTGATGTGGGCGGCCCATGCGATGGCCTCACGGCGCAGGAGGGGGTCGGGGCGCGCGCAGTTCATGTCCGTGGCAGCGACGGCGACGGCGAACTCGGCGTCGTGGCGACCGGTGGCGACCGTCAGGGAAACACGCCACGTCGAGGCCGTCGACGGCGGGGAGAAGCGCCCCTCGGGCAATGTGTCCACCACGGTCGCAGGGTGTCGCGGAACACCGGCGTGCTCGAAGTCGGCCAACACCGTGCGGGTGGCGGCCACGGCCTGGGGCAGCGCCTCGGCCGTCTGTTCCGGCATGCAGACGTCGGTGCGTCCCGCATGCCCGCACTTCATCGTGACCGCATAGTTCCTGAGAGGCGGGGTGTAGCCGTAGTCCTTGACTCCCTCGTAGGTGCTCGTGACACCCGCGACGGCGACGACCAACGCGGCCGCGGCTCCCGCCGTGGGGCGGAGCACCGGGGACCAGGCCACGATCAGCCCGACGGCGATGCTGCCGGTGAACGCGACGTGGGGCCACAGAGCGCCCCAGGTCGGTGCCTCGCCGAACATCAACTCCTCCGGGAACGCACCGGACACCTGTCGTGCCCAGGGCGCGTCGACGGTCACGGTGAATGCCACGGCGACCCAGGTCAGTACCGCGAGTACCGGTGCCGCGATCACCTTGGGCAGCCATCGGCCGACGGTGAAGCCGATGACAGCGTGTTCCACGCACACGATCATGCCCACGACCAACGGCGAAACGCTGTCCCAGGTCGGCCGTGATCCCTCCACAGCCAGCGCCACCGCCGGAGGAAGGATCAGCATCAGCCAGGCCAGCGTGACGACGGGGAGCAGAGCCTGGGCGGCGATCCGGTACCGGGACCTGGCGTGGTTCATGTCCCACACGCCGGCCTGCCGCAGCGTCCCGGACACCCAGGCGGCGAGCGCCGAGGTGACAGCGTAGGCGAACGGGTAGGCGAAGCGGAGCGGATACGACGTGATCTCGGGCGCGTACCCGTAGGTGTCGGACGGCGGGTGCCCCGGGCCGCCCAGGTAGTACAGCAGCGGCAGGGCGAGCGCGACAGGAGCCGCCCACAGGGCGGGTGAACTGCGGTACAGGGTAGTGAGCTTCACGGTCTTCCCGGTCGGAGCGGTGAACGAGACGGGTGACCGCCCCCGTTCTTCCGACGGAGGCGGTCACCGGCTTGCGCGATGCGCACAGGTCCTAGTCCGCCGCGGTGTTGTCGACCATGATGACCTCGACGTCCAGCTTTCCCACACCGCCCCACACGCCGTTGACACTGAAGTAGTAGTCACCCTTGGGGAGATCGTGCCATGCGCCGTCGCTCTGGTGCATGTAGCCCTTGAAGCACTCGGTGTAGGTCTTGGTGTCGTAGTCGGCGTCCGGCCACGCCGAGATGTCCCGGTGCATCTGGATCGTCGTCTTGTACGGCGTGCTGCCGCCGGAGCTCTCGGGGCCGCTGCAGTTCCTGTACATGACTTCCGAGTACTGCTCGTCAGCCCACCTGCGCGACTCCTGCCCCTTGCTGACGTTGTAGAAGTAGCTGCTCCACAGGAAGTCCTCGGCCCACGCCGTTGACATGGACAGCATGGTGACCGCTGCTGTCACCGCAGCAACGATCCCCCCGCGTCGTATTCGCACGTACTCAGCCCCCACTGGTCGTCTGAAGGTGTCAACACCCGAGCCCAACCGATCAAGTTCGGCCAGGAGTTCGGCACCTTAGCCACGTGATCGAGACCGGGTCCAGGCATAAGTCTTGAACATGACAGACGCGGATCGGCAAGCGGAAACCTTCTGTCCGCTGCCCGGACACCTGAGCACGCCCCAGGCGCCACATGCCTTACAAGAAGCGGAATACCCGGAGCCTTGCCGAAGAGACGAACGATGGCTGAAAGCTATCGCAGGGACCCGAGACCTTCCCGCAGCCCCGAACACCCGTCGGGCGCCCTCCGCCGCCCATTCCTCCATGGGTTTTAGAAACCACTGTCACAACCCTCGACAACCTCACGCACCACACCTGATGCTTCCTGTTGGCATGCGGGGGGACGAGTCGACGCCGGTCCGGGAACCGGTGTTTGAGCCGCACGGAGAGGTTGAGAAACAGCCATGATCCGACGCAGAACACTGCTGGCCGCCGCGGGAGGCGGCCTGCTGGGCAGCGCGCTGGCCACCGGCACGGCCCACGCCGACGCCACCATCGCCGTCAGCCCGTCCACCTCCTGGGGCACCTGGGAGGGCTGGGGCACCTCCCTGGCCTGGTGGGGCAACGTCTTCGGCACCCGGGACGACTTCGCCGACATCTTCTTCACCACCAAGTCGACGACGTACAACAGCACTTCACTGCCCGGCCTCGGCCTGAACATCGCCCGCTACAACCTGGGCGCGTCCAGCTGGAACAGCGTGAACGGCCAGAGCATGGTCGCCTCCGCCAACATCCCCGCGTTCAAGCAGATCGAGGGCTACTGGCAGGACTGGAACAACGAGGACCCCACCTCCTCGGCCTGGGACTGGACGGCGGACGCCACCCAGCGCGCCATGCTCGTCAAAGCCGTCAACCGGGGCGCGACGGCCGAACTCTTCGCCAACTCCCCCATGTGGTGGATGTGCCTGAACCACAACCCGTCCGGCGCCTCCGACGGCGGCAACAACCTCCAGTCCTGGAACTACCGCCAGCACGCCTCCCACCTCGCCTCCGTGGCCCTCTACGCCAAGAACAACTGGGGCGTGAACTTCGCGACGGTGGAGGCCTTCAACGAACCGTCCTCCTCCTGGTGGACGGCGACCGGCACGCAAGAGGGCTGCCACATGGACTCGACGGTCCAGGCGGCCGTACTCCCCTACCTCCGCAGCGAGTTGAACAGCCGGGGCCTGACCAGCACCAAGATCTCGGCCTCCGACGAGACCAGCTACGACCTCGCCCGCACCACCTGGAGCGCCTTCTCCTCCACCACGAAGGGCTACGTGGACCGCGTCAACGTCCACGGCTACCAGGGCTCGGGCGGCCGCCGCGACCTCCTCTACACCGACGTCGTGACGACGGCCGGCAAGGCCCTGTGGAACTCCGAGACCGGCGACAACGACGGCACCGGCTACACCATGGCCTTCAACCTGCTCTACGACTTCCGCTGGCTGCACCCCACCGCCTGGGTCTACTGGCAGGTCATGGACCCGTCCACGAACTGGGCGATGATCGCCTACGACGCGAACACCCTGGCGGCCGGCGCGGTCACCACCAAGTACTACGTGATGGCACAGTTCAGCCGCCACATCCGCCCCGGCATGAAGATCCTCGACACGGGCGTGAGCAACGCGGTGGCCGCCTACGACAGTTCGGCCAAACGCCTGGTGATCGTGGCGCTGAACACCGCCACCTCCGCCCAGACCTTCACCTTCAACCTCTCCGGCTTCACGACGGTGACGGGCGGCACGAACGGCCTGGTCCCCCGCTGGAACACGGTGACGACGGGCGGCGACGCGTACAAGTCGTACTCGGACACCCACCTGTCCGGAAAGACGGTGGCGGTGTCCTTCCCCGCGAAGTCCGTCCAGACCCTCCAGATCGACGGCGTGACGATCTGACCCGACCGGCCCGAACCGGCCCGCCCGAACCGGCCCGGACCGGGCCCGCCCGGCGGCGGGGCCACGCAGCTCACCGTGCCCCCGCCGCCGGCCCCGCTAACCCACCCGAACCCGCATCTCGACGCGCACCTCGTCCCCCGCCTCCACCCCCTGCGCCTTGCGCACCGCACTCTTCAACGGCAGCAGATATCCCCCGTCCTTGGGAAACAGGGACGTCTCGAACACGACCCCGCCCAAGGTCACTTCAACAGGAACGACCCCCCACCCGTACGACGCCATGCCCGCCACGGCCCGCACCTCCTCGCACTCCTCCTCCGGCACCGGCAGGAAGTAGTACGGAGCAGGCCCCCGCCACTCCACGACACACCCACCGAACTCGAACCGCACCGAACGCCTCCCCTGGCCACCGACTGCACGGACTACCCCCTATCCCTATCTCTTCTTTGTCACCGCCGGGCAGTACGGTGTCGTTCATGCGCCCCGACACGCCTGCCGAGAACGTCGACCACACCGCCGAAGCGGCACGCCTGGAGCGGACCGCCGACCGCTACCCCGAGGACGCCGAGGCCCTCCTCCTCCAGGCCGCGGCCCACCTGGAACTGGCCGACGACCGCCCCGCCGCCACCGCGCTCTACGACCGCCTCCTCGCCACCCCGGACACCCTGGAGAACGCGCCCCTCGTCCGGGCCCTCAAGGCGTCGAACCTGTGGGAGTACGACCACGAGGCAGAGGCCAGGGCGATCATCGACGGCATCCGCACCACGGCCCCCCGGGACCCGGCCCCCTGGGTCATCGTCGCCGAATCCCTCGAATCCCACGACGAGCTGGAAGCGGCCCACGACACGTTCACCGAGGCGGCCACCCTCCTCCTCACGGACGTGGCGGAACCCCCCTACGCCACGCACCCGCTCCTCTTCGGCCGCCACCGGGTCCGCCGCATGCTCGGCCTCCCCCACGACGACTGGGACGCCCGCGCCGACACCCTCCACTCCTCGCCCGTCTCCCTGGACGAACTCCACGACCCCAAGCGCGTCTGGTCCCTGGGCTCCGACAACCCGCAGGAGCTGGAGGCCGAGATCTCCCGCCTCCGAGCCGAACTCGGCACCTACCGAGAGGCCCTCTCCCGCCCCTTCCCGGTAGCGGTCCTCCACTGGCCGGCGCAAGAACTGGCGGAGCTCCTGTCGGCGTACCCCGACCTGGCCACGGAGTACCCGTCCCACGACGAACACCTCTCGACCATAGAGTCCTCCCTCCGCGAACTCTCCGTCTCCGGCACCGGCAACCTCGGCATCGTCACCGGCACCGTCCCCTCCTACGAAGCCTTCGCCGCCTCCGAGGGCTCGTCCCCGGCGGACACGACGCTCCTCCCGCAGTACGCGACGACGTTGGCGGCACGGGGGCGGGCGGTGGCCTGGCCGCCGCAGCGCACGTCGGACTGCTGGTGCGGGGTGGGGCAGGCGTACGCGGAGTGCCACGGAAGTCCCACCACCTGAGTCGATCTCCCCGCCGACGGCGTCAGGGACGGCCGCCACCGGAGAAACGTAGGCTCCGCAGAATGCCGGCGACGACCGGGGCGTAGCACTTCTCCCAGTGGGCGACCTGAGGTGTGGAGAAGACCACCAGGCACATGTGCAGTCCCTCGCCACCCGCCTCGGGCGGCGGAATCGGGATCATGGCGTGGAACTGTGCGGTGGGTACCTCTGCGTGCCCGGTACCTCCGTCCGAAGCGAGCGGAGCGGGGAGGACCTGGGTCCGGCCACCGGTGAAGACGGCGGCCGGACCGCACGGGGCATGGACGACCCCTCCGCTCCAGCCCTCTCCCCTCGTTCCGAGGACAGCCTGGACGGCTCCTCGTGCCGCCGTGGTCGCGCTGTGGCCGTACGGGTAGTCGACGACCGCGACGGCGAGCGACCCGAACGAGGGTCGGCCCTCGAAGGTGTGGAGACAGTTGGCCGCGTACACCACTCCGACATCACTCAGGAAACGTGAGACTCGCCGCAGGACCTGAGTCGCCTGGTTCGTCGGCCCCTCCCCCTCACCGGCCGTGGCGACCGCCTCCAGAGGGATCTCCTGGAACTCCACGGGCAGTGAGAAGTCGACCCGTATCACTGCCCTACCCTCCCTGGCCGAAGCTGCCGGGAGGGGGTGGTGGCGGCCCCACACCGCCGGCTCGCTGCTGGTCGTAGAGATCCACCAGCCGTCGGTTCTTCTCGTACCAGCGCCTCGTCAGCGAGGGGACGAGGGCCGCCAGGACGGCCAGGGCCACGGCGAACAGCGCCGCCAGCACTACAGCTCCGACAGGTCCGTGGCGTAGCACCCAGGCAAGGACGAGACAGCCCACGCTGAGCACGCAGACGAGGACGACCAGCCCGCGGATGCCGTTGCTCTCGTAGGCGGCCAGGCCTCGGCGTTTCGACGCCAGCTCGACGGCGGTGAGGGGGGTCTGCGGCGCTGCCTGTCCCGCGCCGGGCGCCTGCACCGCCCAAGCCATGAGCAGCGGGCCTCCGGCGCGCAGTCGGTCATGGGTCTGCGCAGCCCGTTGACGAGCTGTCGGGGAGTCGTTCCGCACGAAGACCAGGCGCATCGTGCTCCTGCTCCGTGCTTCGGTCGCCGTGAGGTCGTAGCCGAACTCGAAGCCGATCGCGGTGATCGTGTCGGACTGTCCCGCCTCCAGACCGCTCAGGCTGAACTCGACGCGGCCCCGCCCGTCGAAGTGGCCCGGAATCTCCGCTTCCTTCATCGCGACGCCTGCTCCTTCTCCCGAGCCGCCCTGTCCTTCTCGCTTCCGGCGTGCCAGGCGTTCTCGAAGGCCACCAGCATCGCCCCACCGGGAACGACCACGTCCTCCGCGACCTGCCGCTCGTTATCCGGAGCCCAGTATCCGAGTGCGGTCGGATCCCCCATGAATGCCGCAACGGTGTCCACGAGGCCGAAGTTGGCGGCTCCGACGGCCAGACGGCTTTCGGCGGCTACACGGGAGACGCCCTTGAGAACGCCTCCGAAGGGAAGCACACCCAGAGCGTCCTCGGCCAGCGTCCGATCGGAGACCACGGCATCGCCGCCGACGGCACGTGCCGTACCGTGCACCGCCAGCGCGCCGAGCGAGAAGCCTCCCGAGGCGAGCCCGATCACCTCGGCCCCGCCGAGGAGCAGAGGCGCCAGCGGGCCCGTCTCCGGAGCGGCGAAGGCAAGACCGAGCGAGATCGCGCCGAGGGCCGCGCTGACGGTCCCGAGTACGTCACCGAGCGCGGCGATGGAGTTCGCATGCTCAGCGAGCCACTCGACGGCATCGCCCACGGCCGCGCTCACGGCATCGGCGGCGGCTCGGTTCATCGCGTCCAGAGCCTTCCCGATCCCGACGACCGCGTCGCCCAGTTTGTCGAACACGCCGGGCTCGTCCGGAGCGATGTCCATCGCCTTGTCGAGGCGTCTCGCGACGGCCCGCCCTTCGATATCGAAGTCGATCGCGAGATTGCGCGCCTCGGCGACCGCCCGCTCGAAGTCCGCACGAGCGGTAGCGATCGCCAGCTCCGCAGCGGCCCTGTCCTTCTCGTTCTTCTCCCGCTTGCCGACCCCGGCGCCGTCCTCCGCCTTCGGGTCGATCAGAAAGGCCGGCGGCAGCCCGGCCAGTCGCTGCTCGGCCGCGTGCCGGGCATCGAGAGCGTCCTGCGCCCGCTGTTCCAGAACAGCCGCCTTGCGCTGCCACTCGGGCATGGCATCGGCCCAACCCACCAACGCCGTCGCCGCCTTGCCGAACGACCGTCTCGCCTGGTCCACCCGGGGCCGGAAGTCGTCGTCGAACCGCTCCCGGAAAGCCTCGGCGTGACGCCCCTTCCAGTCGCCCTCTCCGGTGCCGTGCAGCACGTCGGATATCTCGTGCAGCGCATCGGCCGTACGCCGCACGATGTCCGCCACGTGCCTCGCAGCATGTGGATCACCGGGGCAGGGGACGAACCCGAGGGCCGTGAACTCCCCCCGCAGGGGCGAGGACTGCGTAGGAGAGGGCCACGAGAAGAGGTCGCTCATACAGAGCCGACCTCCCGTGACCTCCGCAGTTCCTCGGCCACCCGGTCATCGAGGCCCTCGAAGGCCTTCCGTATCCCGTCGAGGGCTTTGACGGCCGCGTCGGAGAACTTCTCGATCTGCTTGATCCCGTACGACCACTCGTCGCCGAAGTCGTTCATCCGCACGGCCAGCACGAACACCCCCATGGCCGCGCCGTCGACCTCATCCATCTCCCGGCCAGGGCGCTGCATGATCTCGCCGATGTGCTGGATGTCGTCCCGGACGCGCTGAAGCACGTCGAAGTCGACGAATATGTCACTACCGCCGCCGCTCATCCCCCTCCTCCCCCCTTGCCGCACCCCGGCTACCAATGAGACGAAGGACGACACGAGTGACCCGACGCTAGCGGCCCGGCCCGGCCCGGCTCCAGCCGGATTTCCGTCAAGATCCACTCAACGTTTCGCCTTCGCGGGAGTTTGCGCCGGCGTCACCATGGGCTCCGGCTGCGGTACTCGCGGGCGGCAGACACCGAGCGCCTTCGTCTCATCGTGCAGCGAACCGCTCGCACACAGCACCCACTGCGGCGCAGACAGAGGGCATGTCCACCGCTCCGTGGCCAGACCCAGCTGCGCCACACCCGCTACGGGCCCACAAATCCGCCCACCACCACAGACCACCAGGCCGCCGCCCAACCACCCGGCGTGCCCCCACCCACCAGACGCGTCCCCACCCCGGCCAAGACCGCAGCCCACCCTCAGCCCCACCCCGGAAAGCCGCCCACTTTCCCCGGGCCGCCCGCTCGCTTCTACCCCGTGCTGGAGCGGCCCGGGTCAAGGGTGGCCCGCGGGCCATCGGCGCAGCCGACGCGGACGCGGAGCGCAGCGGAGCGGGAGCGCCCTTGAGGCGGGGCGCGGAGGCACGACACTGACAAAGAAGCGGGCGGCCCAACGACAGCTCCGCCAGAGAGCACATTCTCCGGCAAGGCAACGCCGCTATCGCGACCGGACCCTTGGGGGTTGAATCAGCATCGTTTGCCCCGATCCCCCTGTTCCTCCACAACTAGCTCACGCTAACGTCACATCTGACCAGCTGAACCGGCATGCCAAGAAGCGTCCCAGGCGTGTCCTAGCCCGCGAGGAACGCCCGCATGCCGCCCTACCAGCCATCTTCCGACTGGCAGTTCGACGTACCTACCAGCGGGAGCAAGCGGCTGCCTCCGGCGGCGCGGTCGTTCGAATCGCTCGCGCACCAGGGCTACAGCTTCGAGGCGGCCATCGCCGACCTGATCGACAACTCGATCGACGCTCAAGCTCACAACGTCGTCGTGAGCTTCCTGCGGGACACGGGTGAGCGCGGCGGTCGCGACCGTCTGGTCGGCCTGCTCGTGGTCGACGACGGCGAGGGCATGGACGAGTCTGGACTGGACACTGCGATGACCGTCGGCGGGCGCGAGAATTACGCCGCAGGCGCCCTGGGGCACTTCGGCGCCGGCCTGAAGGCAGCCTCGCTCTCGCACGCCGACGCACTCACCGTGATCAGTCGGACCAAGCGCAGCCCTTCGGCCGGACGCCGCTGGCTCACCGCACGCGCGCAGGCCGACTTCACCTGCGACATCGTGGATGCGACGTACTGTCAGAGCCTGGTCGACCGCTACGACGGGATCATCGACTGGCAAGGCACGATCGTGCGCTGGGACCAGGTCCGCGCGTTCGAGACCATCACCGACGGGCAGACCGACCGTTACCTCAACGACGCGATCGAGCGGCTTGAGACCCACCTCGGTCTCCACCTCCACCGCTTTCTCGCCCGCGACGGCTTCCACATCGACATCGTCGTCGAGGACGTTCACACCCGGGAGGAGTTGGATCACCGGGGCGTCGAGCCCATCGATCCCTTCGGCTACCGCGTTCCGGGCCGCGCCGGTTATCCACGCAGTTACATCGCGCCCGTCGAAGGCGTCGGCGACGTCACGCTCACGGCGCACATATGGCCGCCCAAGTCACCGCTCGTCGCCTACCGGGGCGTCGGCCCGCTCGCCGAGCGTCAGGGCTTCTACGTCTACCGCAACGACCGGCTGGTCCAGGCCGGCGGCTGGAACGACACCCGCAGCCCTGAAGGCCACCTCGCGCTCGCCCGTGTCGCCGTGGACCTGCCGCCGGAGCCCAACGACGTGTTCGCTCTGACCGTCAAGAAGGACGGCGTCCAGGTCACACCGGCGTTCGCCCGAGGGTTGGAGCAGGCGACCGACCCGACGACCGGCCACACCTTCACCGCGTACGTCCACGAGGCCGAGACGACCTACCGCGAAGCCGCCAAACGACGCACCGAGGTCAAGCGCATGGCCGTCATCCCTCCGGGCAAGGGACTCGACCCGAAGCTGAAACGGACGCTGCGCGACGAACTGCCGCAGCTGGAGGGCGACGATCCCATCACCTTCACCTGGGCCAGGCTGGAAGTGCCGCCCGGCGTCGATCCTGCCGAACTGATCTTCACGATCGACCACAAGGAGCGTCGGATCGTCCTCAACAGGGACTACCGACACGCCTTCAACGGCGGGCGACGCGGAGGTTCCAACGACGCCCCGGTCCTCAAGAGCCTCCTCTACCTCATGCTCAACGAGATCTTCCAGAAGGAGCGGGTCTGGGCCAATCAGACCGACAAGGTCGCTCTGTGGAACAGCGTGCTCGTCACCGCGGCGCGGGCCGAAATCGCGCGCGCCGAGGGCTAGCCCATCCCTGTTCCCGCCACCGCCCGTACCCCAGAGAGGCCGATCAGCCGCCGTGACTGCCGACAACGCCCCCGCTCCTGACCACCTCGCCGATCTCCACGGCGAGGTCCTCGACGCAATGAGCCGGCGCGGCCCCAAGCACTTCGCCAAGCTCGCCTTCGTACTCGCCGACACCGACGAACCGGCGGACACGGACCTGTTCCACTTCCGCGACCGGATTATGGCCGCGAACCCCGGTGACGAGTTGCTCACCCTCTGGCGCCGAAAGCTCACCGCATGGGACTTCGAGCACTCCCCCTCGTGGTCGGTGACCGAGCCCCGCACATCGGAGCGCCGTACCGAGGTCTACGACAAGCTCGCGTTCGGCACGGATCTGCGCAAGGCGCTCGATGCCGCCGTCCCGGTCCACAAGGAACCGGGTCCGGTCACCATCAGCCGCGAGTTCCAGGCCTGGTACACCCGGGAGCAGGCTGCGAACCGCTCCTTCTACTGGACCTCGTACGAGCGACTGCTGCGCCGCAAGGGCTGGAGCGACGCGGCAGTCTCCAGTCTGGACGAGGCCTCCCATGCGGTCGTGGAGCGGCTTGCCGACCCCACCCGTGACGACGCCTACGGCGCACGCGGACTCGTCGTCGGCTATGTACAGTCCGGCAAGACCGCCAACTTCACCGGCGTCACCGCAAAGGCCATCGACGCGGGCTACCGCCTGGTCATCGTTCTGGGCGGCACCCTGAACCTGCTGCGCGGCCAGACCCAGCGCCGCCTCGACATGGAGCTGATCGGGCAGGAGAACATCCTCGGCGCCGTCGACCCGGACGACCCGGACGCCCTGGTCGGCATCGACTACCAGGACGACGAAGACTGGCCCGCGAAGTTCGTCTCGTTCGGCGGCCGCCCCTCCGTCCTCGGTGCCTTCGACATCGAGCGTCTGACCTCGCGCGACCGTGACTACATGACGCTGGAACGAGGCATCAGCGCCCTGGAGTTCGAGAAGTCTGACCGTACCCGTCGTCTGTACGACCCGGCGAACCTGCACACAGCCCGCGCCCGCGTGATGGTCGTGAAGAAGAACAAGTCGGTGCTGGAGAAGCTGGTCAAGGACCTCAAGAAGATTGGCCCGATCCTCGGCGAGATACCGACCCTGATCATCGACGACGAGTCCGACCAGGCTTCTGTGAACACGACCGACCCGAAGAAGTGGGAGGACGGCAAGGTCACCCGCACCGCGATCAACGGCCAGATCAGCAAGCTTCTCAACCTCCTGCCCCGCGCCCAGTACGTCGGCTACACCGCGACTCCGTTCGCCAACGTGTTCATCGACCCGGGCGACGAGGAAGACATCTTCCCGCGCGACTTCCTGCTCTCCCTTCCCCGCCCCATGAACTACATGGGCGTACAGGACTTCCATGACCTGGACAACGTCGACAACATCGATGGCGAGGCCGAGAAGGCGCACGTCCGAGGCATCTACGAGGCCACGGGTGACCGCCTCCAAGAAGCCCTGGACGCCTTCGTCCTCACAGGCGCTCTGAAGCTCTACCGCGAGAAGCACGGTGTCCCCGGCGACTTCCGGCACCACACGATGCTCGTGCACGAATCGGTCCGCATGGCCGAACACGCCGCACTCGCCGAGCGCATCGAGACCATGTGGCGCAATGCCGCGCACACGGGACCCGAGGGGCATTCGCGCCTGGCAGCCCTCTTCGACAAGGACTTCCACCCCCACACGAACGGCTCCGAGCACACCCCCGCGGCGTACGCGGACCTCAAGCCGTACGTATCACGCGCCATCCAACTGATCAATCGCGGCGGCAGCCCCGTCATCGTCGTCAACGGCGATAGCGAGCGCGACTACGCCCAGCCCGACCTGGACTTTGCCCGCACCCCGAACGTCTGGAAGATCCTCGTCGGCGGCACCAAGCTGTCCCGCGGCTTCACCGTCGAGGGCCTGACAATCACGTACTACCGACGCACCACGCAGCAGGCCGACACCCTGATGCAAATGGGTCGCTGGTTCGGCTTCCGCCCCGGCTACCGGGACCTCGTGCGCCTCTACATCGGCCGCGAGGAGTCGCTCGGCCGTGGCCGCAACGCCAAGACGGTCGACTTGTACGAGGCCTTCGAGGCGATCTGCCGCGACGAGGAGCTCTTCCGCGAGGAGCTGGCGCGGTACTCAGCGCTTGTAGATGGCCACCCCCAGGTCACCCCCGCCCAGATCCCGCCGCTGGTAGCGCAGCACTTGTCCTGGGTAAAGCCGTCAGCCCGGAACAAGATGTTCAACGCGGAGCTGGTCGAGGTACGTTCCCCGGGCAAGCCGATTGAGCCGGCAGCATATCCGCAGGACGCCAAGATGACCGAGCAGAACACCAATCGCTGGAAGCCCGTCCTCGCAGCACTCGGCGGCACGCCAGCAACCTGCGTTCTGCAGCCAGATGCGTCCTCACCGCTGCCCCGCACTTTCCAGGCGGCAACCGCGATCATCCCGCACACCCGGCTCCTTTCCGTGCTCAGCTCACTGGAGTGGGAGGAGGGCAACATCCTTGCCCCGCACCTGGCCTATCTGTCCCAGCTCGACGGTCGCCTGGCCAGGGTCGACGACTGGCTGGTCATCGCCCCGCAACGCACGCAGCGCAACCGGATCGAGGCAACTGTGCTGGACAAAGGCCCCTTCTCCCTGTTCCGCCGAAGCCGCCAGTCCAACAAGTTGTCCTTTGGCCGCATCTCGGGCCTGGAGCACCGCCTGTACGCACAGCAGCTGATTGACGAGCCAGGCGAAACGCCGGCCGGAGACAGCGCACTCGGGCCGCATCGCGGCGTAGTCCTCCTGTACCCCGTCGTCGACGCTCAACAAGACGACGAGGTGAAGGCCGTTGCCGCAACTGGGGTGGCGGCACCTGACAAGGTCATCATGGCGTTCACCGTGATTCCACCGAAGTCGGCCGTCGACTCGAAACGGCAGCTCGTGCGCTTCCGGACGAGGGACTCTTCCCGTCCGGATGCGGTTATCGTCGATGCGTTCTGAGGCACCCCAACTTCATGCTCGACGAACGAGTCACCAACGGGGGAAACATGCTTCCTTTCGAAGAAGCCGACATCAAGGCCGCCACGTCGGTCGCCCTGCGCGACGTGACGGCCCTGCCAGACCCTGAACTGGACCAGGTCTACGAGCACCTCAAGGCGCTCGATCCTACGGGCCGGCGGTTCGCCACGGTCCTCCGCGACACCATCGACCAGCTGCTCAACGGCGAGGTGACCGGGCGGTACGACTGGAAGACGCTCTTCAAGACCGAGAAGACCCACGCGGGGACCCTGGTAGAGATCAACCTGCAGCGCGAGTTCAGGTTCGCGGACGGCGAGGCCATGGACTACCAGATCGTCGGCATCGACGTGGACTGCAAATACTCACAGCAGTTCGGCGGCTGGATGATTCCGCCGGAGGCAGTAGGTCACCTCTGCCTGCTGGCCTGGGCGGACGACTACAGGTCGTGCTGGAGCATCGGTCTCGTCCGGATACGTGGTGAGTGGCTGAACACAGGCAACAACCGTGATCTCAAGCTCACCATCAAGGCCGCGCACCGAGACAAGATCCACTGGCTGTGGCGTGACGAGCCGCTGCCCGAGAACGTGCTTCTCCACATAGATGCCGCCGATCGCGACGCCGTGTTCGCCGCAGGTTCGGGTCAGCGGCGCTTGAACGAACTCTTCCGGCGAGTTCAGAAGCGGCGCATCGGCCGCAACGTGGTGCGCACCGTGGCCCAGCAGAAGGACTACATGAAACGAGTCCGCGGCAACAGCGGCAGCCGGTCGGCGCTGAGGCCGGAGGGCATCCTCATCATGGGGGACTATGCCAGCCACCGCATGATCGCCGGCCGACTTGGCCTTCCCCTCCCCGAGGAAGGCGAATTCGTCAGCGCCCGAGTGACACCCTCCGGACCCCAGCACGGGGATTCCCCGCGAGTCTCCCTCGACGGTAAGGAATGGGTCCTCGCTCAGCCGGATGACCTGGTCGTACCCGCACCGGCTCTTCCTTCACACACCAGAGGAGACTGACGCCAGACACGCCGGGCCGCATTTGCCCGCCGCAGTACCCTATAAGCAAATAAATAATCCGATCGCCATAAATAGCACACCATGAGTTTCATCAACTGCTCGGCCCTCAACGTGCCCGGCTCCTACCTGACGATGGACGCCGGAGCCCGGCCGCAGCGAGATCACCGAACAGGACTGTCCTCTCCTGGAACATTGCCGCCAACTCTGCCCGGCTGATAGCTCACTACTGATGACTACTCCCACCCCAGAACCAGATCCGTCCAAGGCCGCCTGGGTGCCGCCCGAGGGCTCTTGGGCGTCGTCCGCCGCACGCCGCCGCAACATGCAGGCGATCCGGAGCCGGGACACCACGCCTGAACGGCTTGTCCGTCGGCTGGTGCACGCCCAAGGTCTGCGCTACCGAGTAGCGGCTCGCCCGCTGCCCGGCCTCCGCCGCACCGCCGATATGGTCTTCCGGCCCGCGAAAGTAGCCGTCTTCATCGATGGCTGCTACTGGCACGGCTGCCCGGAGCATTACGTTTCCCCAAAGACCAATCCGGGCTACTGGTCCGACAAAGTGGCCCGGAACATGACCCGGGACCGCGATACGGACGAGCGCCTGCGGGCAGCCGGCTGGCTTGTTCTGCGCTTCTGGGAGCACGAGTCAGCAGAGGAAAGCAGTGCGGCGATCTGCCAGGCGGTGCTATCCAGGCGCCCGGTCTCTGGTGCCGGCAATGCAGACACCGCTACAGAGCCAGGGACATCTTGAGTACCCGCCGGGCCATGATGTTGTCTTCGATCCTCAGAAACTCATAGGCGATCTCCGCAAGCTGGCGCCCATCGCGCCCGGTCTGCGCGTAGCGGAGAATCACGTCTGCCTCGGACCCCAGCCCGCATGCCTGGCACGCGGCCACCGCGTGAGCTACTTCGGCCGGCTCGCTGGCCACGCCCACGTGCCTCAGGATGCCGGCAACGTCCTCGGCCCTTCGGTTCTGCTTCATGTCCAGCAGGGTCAGCGCGGTGGGCCACTGACCTTGCGCGTGTTGCCGGTCCCCCTGCGCTCGGGGGACCGGCAACACGGTGCGCTCGCAGTTGGCGCACAAGGCCGCCGGCGGTTCGCATGCCTTGGCCCGAAGGCTCTCAAGCTCTTCCCAGGTGATTGGCATGGAGGCGTCGCTCGTCCTCGCGACTGTCTCGGCCAGTTCGTAGAGTCCGCGGATCACCTCACGCTTGGGCTTGTGGATGCGTGCGTTGAGCAGGTCGGAAAGTGCGCTCGCCGAGGTGTCGCAGCCGCGGTCCCGCCTCGCCAGCTCCTTGTGTATCTCCCTCAGAGAGAGGTCGACCACGCTCAGCAAACGGCGCACGGCCCTGGCCAGGGCCTTTCTCTCCTCCGGTATTCCAGCGTCCAGTTCTTTGAAGCGACCCGGTCTCGGCACGCCAGCTCCTTGTGTCCCACCCCATCAAAGCTTTGACGACAGTGTGCCTCTGCCCACCCCTCACTCGACCCTCAGTTTTGTCCGGATGCTCATCCGGACACCCAGACACTTTGCTTTCAGGCGGACTTGATGTTCCGTTGTGTCTTGCGGGCCACTGTCAGGCATCAACTGTCCTGACACGCAGTCGGGCTGGCCCGCTCAGGCTCTGCGAGGTGGAGATGAGCACGGCCTTGCCTTCTTGGCAGGACAGCAAACTGGGCACGATGAAGCGCGCCGCTCTCTGGCTCGTGCAGGTGGTCGGCGAGGGGAACGTCTTCACCAAGACGGAACTCCGTGACGCCTTTCCGGATGTGGCGCAGATCGACCGCCGTATGCGGGATCTCCGCGACTTCGGATGGAAGATCGACACCAAGCGGGAGGACATCGACCTCGACGCGAACGAACAGCGCTACGTCCAGCGTGGCGAAGCCGTCTGGGAGCCCGGCCGCGGCACTCGTCCGAAGAGCGCGATCACGGTGAACCAGCGCCGGGAGCTGCTGGCCGCCTACAACCACAAGTGCAGTTCGTGTGGTGCCACTCCCGGGGACACGTACACCGACTCGGAAGTCACCGCTCAGCTCGATGTGGCCAAGCGTGAGGTCCGGCTGCCGAACGGCACGAAGGCTCAGCAGTACGTCGTCGAGTGCAACCGGTGCCGGGTCGGCGGTATCGGTTCCACGTACGACGTGCCGGCGCTGCTCTCGGAGGCCTCCGCGCTCCCTTCGTTCGAACTCGACATCCTGAAGTCCTGGATCAGGCAGGATGCCCGGACCTTCAGTTCAGTGGAGGATGTCTGGGCGAAGTACCGGGCACTGCCGGCTGAGGCACGCGAAGCCTTCCGCAGCGGCTTGGGCTAAACGCCGATGGGGGCGGGCCAGCCGCCGGCGACCGCCCCCACCCGTTCCAAACTGGTCCCATAGACCGCACCAGCTATGAGAGGTAATCATGCCGACGGACTTCGGCGTCCCGCCCACAGCGAACGAAATCCGCGCCAAGGTGGAGCAGCGTCTCCAAGACGCGCGCTTGGGAGGCTCTGTACCCGAAACGCTCCGCGTGGAGTTCCGGGGTCGTCCGATCCACGTCGAAGTCATCGACATGCCCGTCGATGGGCTCTACTATAATCCGGCAACTCACAGGGTCAGCGCACAGCGCGCCTACGACCCCGCGCAGGAAGAGGCACTGACGAAGGACCACTGGTCCGAGGCCGGCCAGGGCTACCTGCACCAGCTGCTGATGGCGAAGCCGTCTGACCCGCGCCTACGCGACCCTGATTTCGAAAAGCTGAAGCAAAGCCTCCAGGACCACCACCAGAACGAGCCTGGGCTCATCTCCCGTGATGGTGTTCTCGTCAACGGAAACACCCGGCGAGCCGCTCTCAAGGAGCTCGGCATCCAGTCCATCCGCGTGGGTGTACTGCCTGCCAGCTGCACCTGGGACGACATTCGCTCTGTCGAATTGTCATTGCAGCTCAGGCCCGACCGTCGACGTGAATACTCCTACATCAACCGCCTAATGGCCGTTGAGGAGCAGATCCAGCAAGGTCTTCCTCTCGCTGCCATCGCCAAGCTGTTCCACACCTCGACACCCGCACTTGAGCGAGACACCTGGGTTCTCGGACAGTTGCGTG
The DNA here is from genome assembly GCF_055565975.1 of Streptomyces sp. NPDC028289. Lineage (NCBI taxonomy): Bacteria > Bacillati > Actinomycetota > Actinomycetes > Kitasatosporales > Streptomycetaceae > Streptomyces > Streptomyces sp. NPDC028289. The sequence goes on from NZ_JBVHTI010000001.1 coordinate 1,641,644, forward strand.
ATCTAGTGAAACGCAGCGAGCACGGTCGGACCAAGCTACGACTGATGGATTTTGAAGACGCTCAGGAACGCTTCGCTGAGCTGTACCGGACCTACGTCAAGGAGAAGGCCAAGGACAAGGAGAAGGCCGACGCCCTGCTTGAGTACCGGCTGGCAGCCATCGTCCTTGATGTCGCCAAGACTGACATCCGCTTCATCCGCACGGACTTCCGGGAGAACTATCTAGCTCATCGTCTGCCTGAGGGTCCCTGGGACATGCCTGCGCAGTCTCCAAAGGCAGTCTCCATCCCTGGCCTCAACCGCAGTGTGCCAGGGCCTAGTTCTGAGACAGCCAAGGCGCGTGCCCTTACTGACGCGCTTCTCAGAGCCAAGGCCACCCAGAATTCCGGGACCACCGCGACTGCCGAAGAGATGGCCGATGCCAACCGCTCCATAACCTTGCTGGAGAAGGCGTTCGACGAATCCATCGATGCCGCTGGAGATGCGATCCGCAAGCAGAAGAAGCGGCTTGTCGCTCCCGACCGCATCATCGCCGCAGTTGATGATCTCCAGCAGTGCGTCACCGACCTGGTACTGGCGCGGGGCAACAACAGCCTGGACGAGGGCGCTTTCGACGACACGCTGATCGTACTCAGGCAAACGCTGGCCAAGCTGTCAGCGGAGGCGTCAAGGAGCATCCAGCTCCCAGGGGAAGGCCTGTCGTGGCTGCGTGAGGCCGTGGCAGACCAGCGATGACGCACTCTGACCTCCCGTCTCTCCGGATTACCTTCGACATCACCAGGACGCGGGCAGTGCTCCGTGCCCGGCCTGGTCTGGAAGGGGACTTCGGGATGCTGGCCACCCGGGTGACTCCGGGCGGCCAGCGTGGCCCGCTGACCTCCGATGCCGATCTGGACAGCTTTCTGTTCTCCATAGGCGAGCTGGCCAGCTGGCCCCACTCTGATGTCGAGTGGGAGCCTGAGCTGGCCACCCTGGTCACCGGTGTCCTTGATGACGCCGAGACTGTGCAGACCCGGCTCAGCTCCCCAGCTGTTATTTCTGATGAGGTACCGCTCGCGCCCGACAGCGTGCACGCACTGCTGGGCGCAGGCTGGCAAGCAGACCTCACTGCGTTCCAGCTGAGGGACATCGCGGAGCTGCTGTCACTTGGACACGGCGCGAACTTCAGCGTTCCCGGTGCCGGCAAGACCCGGACGGCGCTGGCGGTTTTCAGCGCCCTGCGCGAGCGGGGAGAAGTCCGGCGCCTTCTCGTCGTATGCCCCAAGCCGGCCTACGAAGCCTGGCAGTTCGAAGGGGATGCCTGCTTCAAGGAGCCCTTGCTCACATCAGTCATGGACAGTGGATTCCCCGATCCACGAGCTGATGTCGTTCTGGTCAACTACGAACGGCTGGCTGGCTCTGTCAGCCACCTGTCAGAGTGGCTGCGTACGGCCCCGGCGATGTTCGTGCTTGATGAAGCGCACCGCATGAAACTCGGGGCCCGCGGCACATACGGCTCCGCCTGTCTGTCGCTCGGACCGCTGGCCCGGCGGCGCCTCATCCTCACCGGGACACCAGCTCCAAACGGTGCCAGGGATCTGGAGAGCCTGCTCTCGTTCGTCTGGCCAGGGCGCGGCAAGCAACTCGTCATCGAAGCAGTCAGCGGCGGGGATCTCGCTTACGCCAGCCAGGCCCTGCGCCCGCTGTTCACTCGGACGACGAAGAAGGAATTGGGCCTCCCTCCCTTCGAACCCATAGTCCGCTATGTCGATCTCCCCCCACTGCACCGCGAGTTGTACGACGCGCTCAAGGGGGATCCGTCCGCACGCCGAGGTGACCTGGCCTCACTCGGCAAGGCAGCTATGCGCACGCTCATGGCCGCCATCAGCCCGGCCCTGCTGGCCCCGAGCGAGACCCCCTATGAAGCGCTCGCCTTTCAGCTTCCGGCGCTTGACGTCTCCGACGACGACTCGCTTCACGTACTGCTCCAGCGGCTCCCTCAGCATGAACTGTCGCCCAAATACGAGGAAACCGTTCGCATTGTCGCGAAGAACGCGCGGGCCGGCCGCAAGACGCTGGTCTGGACTGGATTCATCCGAAGCCAGAAAACTCTGGAAGAGCTACTGGCGCCGCATGCCCCAGCTTCCGTCCACGGAGCCACCCAGGACCGGGAAGCTGAGCTCAGCCGCTTCCGCGAGGACCCGTCGTGCATGGTCCTGATCTCCAACCCCGCGACCCTGGGCGAGGGGATCAGCCTTCACCAGGTCTGTCATGACGCCGTGTACGTGGACCGCGACTTCATGGCCGGCCGCTTCCTCCAGAGCCTTGACCGCATTCACCGGCTAGGACTGCCCCCAGGCACCGAGACACGCGTGACCGTACTGGCGGCCCGGGGCACGATCGACGAGATCGTGGCCGTGCGCCTCGAAAAGAAGCTGCACTTCCTGGGCAGCGTGCTCGATGACCCTGCGGTTCGCCAACTAGGCGACCTCCAGGAGGAGGAGACCACGGGCCTGGGCATGGACGCCGATGACATCCATGCCCTGCTCGCGCACTTGAAAAGCCGCCTGCCCTGACGGACGGCTGAGCTGCGATACCGCTTATGCACGCCGCAGCTCAGCCGCCCTCAGTCACTGGCTGGCGGCGCGTCTGCGGTCCGCCTTGAGCACTTCCATGATCGATTGGCCGATGGCCTGTGCGACGGGCGGCGGAAACGCGTTCCCGACCTGCCGGTACTGGGCTGTCTTGCCGCCCGAGAATTCCCAGTACGTCGGGAATCCCTGAATGATCGCGGCTTGGCGAACTGTGAGCATGGGTCCTCCGGCACGAAACAGATCGCGGTCCTCGGTGCCGGTCGGCTTGCCGTCTACAGGCGCGTTGGCCACACCCATGCCCGAGACGCCGAGATTTGCCCACGCCTTCTTAGCTCGGCTGGGACCGAGGTCAGCGCCACCGTGCTTCTTGGAGCCGCCCACGAGCGTGGGGGCTACGCCCTTTTTAGCGCCGTCCGCCCAATCGTCGAAGACCTTTTGCGCTTGGACAGCTTTAGCCCCCGTCAAAAACGGTGCAATGCGCTCTTGCATCGTATCTTTTAGCGCCTTATAGACCGTTACCATCTCGGCGCTGGGCGCAGGAGCTTCGTACTTCAGATCCTTGAGCACGTCTTTCCGGAAAGCGACGAGGATGGAGCGCGGCCGAAGCTGCGGAACACCGAACTCCGCCGCCTCGTAAACGTCCCACCCCACGACCTCGTAGCCCGGCCTCCCGTCCTCGTCAGCCTCCATCTCCTCAAGGCTGGCCTGGATGCGCGACCTGTAGTCGTCGAACTTGGGGTCCATGAGTCCGCGGACGTTCTCGATCATCACGGCGCGAGGACGGATGAGTTCGGCCAGCTCCAGGATGCGCGGGAAGAGATCACGCTCATCGTCCTCGCCGAGCTGCTTGCCAGCGTGAGAGAAAGGCGGGCAAGGCACACCCCCGGCAAGCAGGTCAACCTCACCCTGCTTGTAGAGACCGGCACTCTTCACCAAGTCACGCGCGGGGTCGAACTCCACCACGTCTTGGCAGAGCACATCACAGTTGGCGCGCTCCCAGTCCCACTTCGGGTGCACCTCGATGTTTTCGCGCAGGGTCGCCGCCGCGTACCTGTCGATCTCCACAAGGGCGAGGTGTCTGAAACCCGCCAGGTGCAGTCCGATCGCCTGTCCGCCAGCACCGGCGCAGATCTCGATCGACGTGTAGTCCTGGTCAGTGCCCGTCATGGCCCCTCCTCTTGCACGAATTCCAGTGACGCCTCATACGGCAACCATCACAGAGGGTGACATGACCCACTGACATTGCGACTCGACACGGCGGCACACACCAGTGTGCAGCATCCTCTGCCCCACCTTGGTCACCAACTGCATGGCGATTTCGAATACTCGTACGATACCGCTGTGGCGAAAATCAACTGGACGCGTGACGAGCTGTTGCTGGCTTGCGCGCTCGTTGTCGAAAACCGCTGGCGTGAGCTGGGGCCAGCCGACAAGCGAGTGCAGAACCTGTCCCAGATCCTCAGGAAGCTTCCGTTGCACGATGGCGCGGCGGCAGATCCGAGGTTCCGTTCCCCTGGCAGCGTCAGCCTCAAGACCGGCAACATCGTGACAGCCCGTGCCGGTTATCACGGGGTCGCTATGAAGGGCGGCCAGCTGACCCGTGAGGTAGTGGCCGACTTCACAGAGCGTCCCGCCGAGATGCTCGCCGCCGCCAAGGCTCTGCACGCTGGCGTTGCATCCGCCGAGATCGTCGGCATACCCGCCCAGGAGGGCGAGACCGATTTGGCACGCGAAGGACAGCTCCTCAGACGCTGGGCCCTCTACCGCGAGCGGAACAAGCCCCTGCGCGACCGGAAGATCCAGGCGGTCCTGGAAGAGGGCCTCCCTCTGCGGTGCGAGGTGTGCTCGTTCGACTTCACTGCTGCCTACGGCGAGCTGGGAGACGGCTACATCGAGGTCCACCACAGCCTGCCTCTCCACGTATCGGGGGTGACAGAGACCCGGCTCTCGGAGCTTGCTCTTCTGTGCGCCAACTGCCACCGCATGTGCCACAAGAGTTTCCGCGGAGAATCCTGGCGCACACCTGACGCCCTTCGCGAGCAGATGCAGAAGCTTGGGCAGTGAGGCATCCATCAGGCCGCATCCGCTTCGGCCTCGTAGTGCATCTGGGCCAAGTCCAGAACGTCATCGGGGTCATGACCGCGGGCGGCGGACCAGTGGAGCAGGTCGGCAATAAGTTCGATCGCCGACTCCTCGATGCCTGCCTCCGTCATCTTTCCGTGTCGGCCACCGCAACCGGCCCGGTAACCCTCCAGAGTCTCGGCCGCTCGCTCGACGCGGGGACAGCCCTTCCCCACGCTGAGCGGAATCTCGCACCACACCGCCTTGCCGGCTGCGGTCAGGACGGCACCCCAGTCCAGCGCGCATGCCGCGATGAGATGCAAGCCCCGGCCGCATTCCTCGTCACACTCAGCCGACCTCAGCGCCGGGATCGTACGACTCCTGTCGTGGACCTCTACCCGCAGCCGCTCGCCTCTCCATTCGAGGATCAAGGTCGCCGACACGCCTTCGCCGACGTGTTTGAGAACGTTCGTCGCCAACTCCGTCACCAGTAGCGCGGCCTCGTCGGCGGCAGCAGGCAAGCCCCATCGCCCTAGCTGACCGACCGCCGCTTTCCGAAGCAGGCGCACCTCCGCCGGCGCCGCCTCGAACGGCAGGACACAGCGGAGTCGGGGCTCGGGGATCTCGCAACCAGACATGTCAGCTTCTCCTTCCCAGCCACGCGCATGCTGCGCCCGCCGTATCCGTACGACTTCAGCGCGTAGCGATCCGTAACCGAGGATGGCAGAGAGAAATCTCTCTGTGTAACTTCTCACGAGAATCCATCGAGTGAATCTGGTGGTCAGTCAGTTCCCCCGCTGCCTAGCCTGAGGGCGATCACCGGGCCATGCCCGGGCGTGAGCAGAGGAGTCGTATGGCCGAGCGGACTACCACCCGCCGTCGCCAACTTGGCGCGATGATGCGCAAGTTGCGTGCCCGCAAAGGCCTGACGCTTGAGGAGGCGGGAGGGCTCGTCGGTGTCTCCAAGGCCACCGTCAGCCGGTACGAGACACAGTCGGGGCCAGTCAAGTGGATCGTTGTCGATGCACTGTGTCGGGAGTACGGCGCAACCGAGGCCGAGCGGCGAGCCGTTGTCGGGCTGGCGAAAGACGCCAAGCAGCAGGGCTGGTGGAGTTCCTTCGCGGACTCCATCCCAGAGAGCATGAACCTACTGCTCACGCTTGAGGACGAGGCGGTGGGCGAAAGCCACTTCTCCTGTGTCTACGTTCCGGGCCTCCTCCAGACCCGCGCGTACAGCACGGCATTGCAGAAGGCCAACGAAGTCCCCCTGGCACCGGGAGAGATCGAGCGGCTGGTCGACATCCGCATGAAGCGGCAGGACATTCTCAACCGGACCAGGCCGCTGCGGCTCTGGGCGATCCTCGACGAGTCCGTGATCCGCCGGGGCGTCGGATCACCGCAGATCATGAAGGAACAGCTCGACAGGCTTCTGGAAGCGAACGAGTCGCCTCACGTCACCCTCCAGGTGCTGCCCTTCTCTAAAGGAGCCCACGCCGCCGCCCTGGGCAGCTTCGTCATCATCGGTGGAGCCGAGCCGGCGCTCGACGTGGTGTACGTCGACTTCCACACCGGCTCACTCTTCCTTGAGAAGGACGAGGAACTTGACCGCTACAGACTTGCGTTCGAGTACCTTCGCGCCCAAGCGTTGGACATGGAGGCTTCCTCATCCATGATCGAACGCATCCGCAAGGAGCTGTAAATGCCCATCGTCGGCGGAGTAAGCGAAGAGCCCAGATGGTTCAAGTCGTCACACAGCGGAGGAAACGCAACGGAGTGCCTTGAGGCGGCGTTCGACCGAAAGGAGGTACTCATACGCGATTCCAAGCGGCCAGCCGGCCCCCGCTTGAGCATCTCGGCCGAGACGTGGAACAGGTTCGTGGCCGACGTCGTGACATGACCGGCTGACGGATCCGGTCCGGCCACCGTCCATCGGTCTTGTTGGCAACTCCCCCACCAAATGAAAGAGTTAGACGCGTCAGCTGAGGCGCGGGGGAGCGAGCGGGCTGTGGTGCAGAAGCGTCGGCAGGTCGTGCTGTGCATGTGTGCGGTCGTACTCGCGCTCCTCGCCGTCGTATATCCACGCAGCGCCGACGACGTCGTGGCCGCCACCCAGTTCAGCATCGCCTTCTTCGCCACGCTGCTGACCGGCGAAGCCGTGATCTTCGCGCTCACCTTCTCAGCGGCCAGTTCCTGGCCCTCCTTACAGGCGATAGACAGCCACATCGCCTTCCGGGAGTGGGTGCTCATCGGCTGGTTCGCCGCTCTCTTCACCGCTTGTGGCCTGCTCGGCGGCAACGGGATGAGCGCGACCTACGGCGCGTTGCTGTTCCTGTTGGCCAACATCTTCGGGATCTTCTCCTTCATCCAGCTCTTCGGTCTGGCCAGCGTCGGCGGGCGTAACCGGCTGTTGTGCCGGACGCTCGCCGGGGAGCTCGGGCAGGCCGGGGCCGGAGGCGGCGCGTCGGCCGGCGACTTCGAGAACGGTTCCGTCGTCAACGCCTATCTCAGTGCCATCAGTCAAGCCGTGACCAGCAACGATCCGACGGCTGTGCGGAATCTCGTGGACCAGTTGGCCGGGGCCGAGGTGAGTGTGGCGGCGGCCGAGCGTGCGATCACGCTTCATATCGACGTTCTGCACCGACTCGCCCGCGCCGCCCTCGTCAGCGGGGCCGATCCGATCCAGGTGACCGCCTGTGCCGACACCCTGGTCGATTCCGTCGTCCGGCTGTGCCGGAGGCTGCCCGATCCGGCCTCGCCTCTCGGCGCGCTCAGCCGGTATCTGGCGTGGCTGTCCAACACCGCACTGCTGATGTCGGTCCGGGGCGTCGCCTCCAACCGATCCGCCCGTGAGCTGGTCGCGCTGAGCACGGACGCCCGCTCGAGGATCCTGCGGTGTGTGGACCCGGACCCGAAGTCCGCGAGCGGGCCGGACGAGATCGGCACCCTGCTTCCTGAGCCGCGCCAAGTGCTGTTGTGGAGCGCGGACTTCACCGAGTTCCATGGCGCGCATCAAGCCGGGGCCCTGTACGGCGTCTACGAGATCCTCACCGGCACGAAGTTCATGGGGAACTACTGGGACGGCGCGTCGATTCTCACGCAGCTGCGGCGGGCGCTGTTCGGGGGCGAGGAAGCCGTGACGACATCGGCGGCGGACGCGGCGCGTGCGGCCTTCGGGAATGTCGAGGAGTACGACCACTTCTGGGCCCTGACTTCGGTGACCGCACTCGCCACGCTGCGGGACTGCCGTGTTCCACATCCTCCGGAGCTCGTGCGACCCGAGTTCACCCCTGATCATCAGCTGCTGGGCGCGTACTTGCGGACGTTCGCCACTCACCGCTACTTCGGCACGGCGGAAGAGGCGCGTACGGCCCTGCTCGGACTCATCTCCCGTACGGCTGCGGCCGGGGCGGTGAGTGAGCGAGTGCACCACGGGCGGGTCGGCCGTGCCTACCGAGTGCCCGCCCCACATGTGGAGCCGCAGCTCCGGCCCGCCGCGATGATCCTGGCTGTCGCATGTCGGCTGGCTCCGCTCACGCCTGGTGAAGACGAGACGGAGCTGCGAGGCTTCCTCGCCGCGCTGCCCTCGGTCAGTCTGACGATCACCGCTGGTCTGGCCGCCCGCGTGTTGCCCGGTGCGGCCGAGGTTGCGCAGACGGATCCGGTCGAGGTCATCGTCGTAGGCCTGAAAGTCCTGACACTGGTCGGGTCTCACACCCGGGAGGGCGCATGACGGATCCGGAGATAGACATGGCCGTCTGGCGTGAGCGCCTCGCCGCGCTGGAATCGGACGCGGTGGCGGCCGCCGTCATCGTGCAGTGCGACCTGACGTGGCTCCGGCCGGGTCTGCTCGGCCTTCGCAACGAGATCGACCAGGCTGTGATGAGGGCCCAGTTGCGGCGCGATGACGGCCTCACTGTGGACCGAGTCGTCCTGCACAGTCTGCCGGTCGAATCCGCGGCCGCTGTCGGGGCGTTCGAGGAATGGCAGCTCCGGATGTCGGCCGCCGCCCTGCTGCTCTGCGCGGATGGTCGGCCGGCGCCAAGGATCCACCGTCTCATCCTCGAGGGTGACCAGTCGTCCGCGCCCATCCCGGATATGGTCGAAGTGCTGGACAACGGCGACTGGACCGACCACCAGCGGGCCGGGCTGGCGCTGGACATCATCAATTCGGTCGGCGCAACCACGCCCCTCACGGGCTACGACATGGACCTGGACGGCCCCTTCGGCGACGCCGATCCCTCCGTCTACATGTGAGAGTGGCCGCGAGCGGCCTATCAGAGACTTGGAGACCAGGTGCCTATCTCCCCCGAGACCCCCGAGGACCACGTCTTTCTCGCCCAGGCCATCGAGCTGTCCCGCCATGCCCTGGAGGACGAGGGCAAGACTCCGTTCGGTGCCCTGGTCGTCATCGACGGGGAGGTCGTCGCCACCGGCACCAGTTCGGTCGTCGAACTCCGGGACCCGACCGCGCACGCCGAGGTCATGGCCCTCCGGGCAGCAGGCAACAAACTCGGGCGTCACCTCATGGAGGACGCCGTGATGTACTCCAGCAGCGAGCCGTGCCCCATGTGTCTGGTGGCCTGCTACTGGGCCCGTGTCCCGCGCCTCGTCTATGCCGCGACCAGCCACGACGTCGGGGTCAGCGGGTTCGAGGACTTGCAGTACTACCGGGAGCTCAGCGTTCCCAACGCGGAGCGGGCCCTGCTCCAGGAGACCGCGGTCGGCGGTGAGACGCGGGAGATCGCGGCGGCGGCGCTGGCCAGTTGGGCCGACAAGCTGCCCTTCCCTGTGGAGCCCAAGCTCTGACGTTCAGAAGGGTGCCCCCAGCCGCTCGCTTCTTCGGCAGTGTCGTGCCTCCGCGATCCGAGTAAAGGGCGCTCCCGCTCCGCTGCGCTCCGCGTCCGCGTCGGCTGGCGCCGATCGGCCTTCGGCCGACCCTTGACTCGGCTCACTCCAGCACGGGGAAGAAGCGAGCGGGCGGCCGGGAAGGGTGGGGTGGGGCCTGCGTCGACGGACCCTTGGGTGGGTCGCAGGGGGCCGTTGGCGGGGGGCGTCAGGCAGGGGGGACGGGGTCAAGGGGACGGGTTGGCGCCCTGGATGACCTGCCCTCCGGAGGCCGGAGTGCCTGACATGAGGCGCTGGACGCCTTTGCCTCGGAGTGTCACGAAGGCGGTGAGTCCTGTGTCGAGTTGTGCCACTCGATGCCCGTAGACGAGGGCCTCGGTCAGGGTCAGGTCGACTGCTTGTGCTGAACCGCTGAGGCGGTTGAAGCGGGCACCGCGGCGGACCGGACCCCGCAGGCAGCGCACATTGACCGTGGCCTGTTCGAGGGACGCGACGATGACCCGGGCGATCTGCAGTTCCACGCCGCTATGACAGCTGTCGGGGGTCGGCCTCTCGTTCACTCGGCTGCTTCCTTTCGCCGACCGGCGCTTCGGGCGCGGGCCCCATCGGTGACCGTCACCGGGTTGTTCAGGGACGCTACGCCTTTCGCGTGCCTTCCTGGAACCGATCCCAGAGTGCGCCCGGCGGTGGCCGTCGTTGTGCGTGGTTCTCCTCGGTTCGTTCAAGTGCCGTTTGAAATGGTGAAGTTGACTCGACTTCACGCAGAGGGGGATCATCCGCTTCCAGACGTCGGCGGGGAGCGCCCCGCGTAGGGCGCGGAGCTGTGCGCGTACCGGGGCGGTCGGTGAACCGATGGCCCGTCGTACGCATCCTCCATTCCGCCATTTGATCCTCCGAGGTTCGGGGACTTTTTCATGAGCACAAGCAATTCCAGACGTGGGGACGACGCGTCGAGACGTCGCCGTCCGGCTCTGCTGACCGCCGTCGCCGCGCTCGCCGTTGCGGGTGGGGCGGCCGTGCCGGTGCCGGCGCTGGCCGACGGTGAGGCCGCGGACAGCGCGACCACTCTGCAGCAGGACTTTGCGGCGGCCGCCGACGCGTATCACGTGCCGCGTCAGGTGCTGCTGGCGGTGGCGTACCAGGAGTCCGCGTGGGACACGCACGCCGGGCAGCACAGCACTGACGGCGGGTTCGGGCCGATGCATCTGACGGACGTGACTCCGGCGATGATGGCCGGTGGGGACGCGGGGGCGGCGGGGCGCGGGGACGTGGCGAAGCTTGCCGCCGCTCCGGCTCTGCACACCGTTCAGGCTGCCGCGAAGCTGACCGGGCTGTCGGCGGAGGAGTTGCGCAGCGATCCGGCGGCCAACATCCGTGGGGGTGCGGCGCTGCTCGCCTCTTATCAGGAGGCTGTGGCCGGGTCGGTGTCCGCGGATCCCGGTGACTGGTACGGGGCCGTGGCCCGTTACAGCCAGGCCACCGAGCGGCAGGGTGCCGCTGTCTTCGCCGGGCGCGTGTTCGCCACCATCAAGAAGGGTGCCGGGCGGACCACGGCCGACGGCGAGCGCGTGCGCCTGGCGGCTGACAGCGATGTCGTCGCGGACAGCGGGCAGTTGAACGCGCTGGACCTGAAGTCGGCCGCGACCACGGACACCGAGTGCCCGGCCACGGTCGCGTGCACCTTCGTCCCGGCGGCCGCGTCCAACGGCCAGGTCTCCAACCGGCCCGCCAACGGCATCCGGATCGACAGCATCGTCATCCACGACACGGAGACGTCGTACGACGCGGCCGTCAACCTCTTCACGCAGCCGGGCGGGTCCGCCGCGCACTACGTCATGCGGTCCTCGGACGGCGCGGTGACGCAGATGGTGCCGACGAAGGACCTCGCCTTCCACGCGGGCAACTACTCCACCAACATGCACTCGATCGGGATCGAGCACGAGGGCTACGCCGCGCACGGTGCCACCTGGTACACCGAGGCGCAGTACGAGGCCACGGCCGACCTGGTGAAGTACCTGGCCGAGCGGTTCGACATACCTCTGGACCGGCAGCACATCATCGGCCACGACAACGTGGCCGGGCCGAAGTCCTCCCTCGTCTCCGGCATGCACTGGGACCCGGGCCCGTCCTGGGACTGGAACCACCTCATGAGCCTGCTCGGGGTGCACACCGGGCGGCACGGCGTCGGGCCCGTCGGCTCGGTGGTGACCATCGCCCCGCGGTTCGACGACAACCTGCAGACCGTGCAGATCTGCCCCTCCGACGACCCGACCGGTGCCACCACCGCGTGCACCGAGACGCAGCAGCCGTCGGACTTCGTCTACCTGCGGACCGAGCCGAGCGAGACCGCTCCCCTCTTCGGGGACCAGGCGCTGCACCCGGGTGCGGCCGGTACCGACCGGATCAACGACTGGGGCAGCACGGCTGCGGCCGGGCAGCAGTTCGTCGTGGCCGACAGGGACGGCGACTGGACCGCCATCTGGTACAGCGGCTCGAAGGTGTGGTTCTACAACCCGCACGGCTGCAACACCGCGCCCGCCCACGGCGTGAAGGTGATCTCGGCGGCCGGCGACTCGGCGGTGGCGGTGTACGGCTCCAGCTACCCGGACGCCTCCGAGTACCCCGCGGGTCTGTCGCCCTCCACGCAGGCCCCGTTGAGCATGTACACCGTCCCGGCCGGTCAGGCGTACGTGGCCACCACGGCGCCGTCGCTCACGGACGACTTCTTCCCGTCCAGCGGCGCGGTCGTCACCGGCGCCAAGGCGATGTACACCATCCAGTACAACCACCGGGTCGCCCTGGTGTACGCCTCGGACGTCACGGCGACGGACGGCTGACGGCACCCGTCGGACGCGGACCGGCGCACGCAGGCGCATGTGGTGCCCGGGAGGTTACGGCCTCCCGGGCACTTTTCGTTTGCGTCAGCGGTCGTCGCGTGCGGCGAGCCGCCTGGTGATCTGGGTCTTGACGGTCTCGTGCAGGTCCTCCGACGTGAAGCCGAGGTTGCGGAGGATCCGGGCGGCCGGGCTCTCCGCGACGCGGATCAGGCCCAGCAGGGTGTGTTCGGTGCCGACCCAGTCGTGGCCGAGGTCGGACGAGGCGCGGCGGGCCTGGTCGATGACCTCCTTGCTCTGCGCGTGGAACGGGATGTGACCTCGGGGCGCCTTCCTCCCGGCCGGCGGGAGGGCTTCGCGGACGGCGTCGCGGATGGGCTGCTCGGACTCGGTTTTCGCGAGCAGCAGCTCGTACCCGAGGCCGCGCGGTTCGCCGAGCAGGCCGAGCAGGAGGTGTTCGGTGCCGATGGAGTCGTGCTTGTGCGTTCGGGCGGCCTCCTGGGCCAGCACGATGCCGTGCCGGTTCAGGTCGGTGAACCGCTCGAACGGGGCGGGTGCGTGACGCTGCTGGGCGGCCTGCTTGGACACACCGATGGCGTCGCCGATCTCGGTCCACGACGCGCCGGTCTGCTTGGCCTTGCTGACGTAGTGGTCGATGAGCTGGTCACCGAGGTCGGACAGGGTCTGGGCGCGCAGTCGGGCCTCGCTGATGCGGGCCAGTTCGCTGGCTTCGGGGAGTTCCTCGTCGAGTCGGGCGATCAGGTCGGCAAGACTGATGTCGAGTGGGCTCATGCGTCAACTTTAAATTGACGATCCCTCATCGTCAATCTGTAATTGACGAATTCGGCCGATGTCTTCTGCGCCTCCAACTCGCCCGCGGTATGCGGCCGATGAGCCCCGGGGCGGGGGCCGGGGCCGGACGACCCAGTGCCAGGATGAGGGCATGACGACCATCCACGGGGAAGTGGCCGACGGGTTCGAAGGTGTGCGGGACGCGTTCCGCGCCAACTTTGAGGAGCGGGGGGATGTCGGGGCCGCCGTCTGCGTGTACCGGGACGGGCGGCCCGTGGTGGATCTGTGGGGCGGGGTGGCGGATCCGGGGACCGGGCGGGAGTGGGAGCGGGACACCTTGCAGCTGGTGTACTCCGCGACCAAGGGGGCCACCGCCACCGTGGCCCATCTGCTGGCCCAGCGCGGGGAGTTGGATCTCGACGCTCCGGTGGCCCGCTACTGGCCGGAGTTCGGAGCGGCGGGGAAGGCGGAGATCCCGGTGCGGTGGCTGCTGTCGCACCGGGCCGGGGTGGTCACGGTCCGGCCGCCCGTGCCGTTGGCGGATGCGCTGCGATGGCAGCCGATGGCCGACGCGCTCGCCGTGCAGCGGCCGGAGTGGGAGCCGGGGACCGCGCACGGGTACCACGGGCGGACCTTCGGATGGCTGGTTGGGGAGGTCGTACGACGGGTATCCGGACGCACCCCGGGGCGGTTCTTCGCCGAGGAGGTCGCCGGGCCGCTGGACCTGGACTTCTTCATCGGGCTGCCGGCGGCCGAGCGCGGGCGGGTCAGCCGGATGGTGTACCCGAAGCCGGAGGTCGATCTGAGCACCGTACCGCTGGACCTGGTGCCGCCGGAGGCGCGGGAGTTCGTCGCGGCGCTGCAGGATCCGGAGTCGTTGAGCAACCGGGCGTTCGCCGTCACCGACCCCGCCGAGATCGACTTCAACTCGGCCGAGGTGCAGGCCGCGGAGCTGCCCGCCTCCAACGGGATCGGCACCGCGCGCGGCCTCGCGCGGATGTACGCGGCGCTGATCGGGGAGGTGGACGGGGTACGGCTGTTCAGCCCGGAGACGCTCGCGTCGGCGACCGCGGAGCAGGCCGGCGGGGTGGACAGGGTCATCATGTTCCCGGTCCGGTTCGCCTCCGGGTACATGCTGCCCGTCGAGACCAACCCGCTCACCGGTCCCCGCGCCTTCGGGCATCCCGGGCGCGGCGGCTCGCTGGGCTTCGCCGACCCCGAGCACGGCATCGCCTTCGGGTACGTCATGAACAGCATCGTCGAGGGTGCGGAGGACGTGCGGGCGTCCGCGCTCGTCGAGGCGGTGCGGGCCGCGCTGTGACCGGGTGAGTGCGGCGCAGGGGGAGCGGGCGCGGTGGGTGGAAGGTGGCCTGGCCGCACACGGAACACCGTGCGGCCAGGACGCCTTCCGTCCGCCTACCGGAACGCCGGCAGGTTGCGGCCGACCCATCCCGCGAACCCGCCCGCCGGGCGGCCCAGCACGGCCGCCACGTCCGTGCTGACCCTCGACTCCGCGGGAAGCGGCGCGCCGAGGACGTCCAGCGTGCCCGCGACCGCCTCCTCCGGCATGAAGCGGGCCATGGCCGCGTGGGCCTCCTCGCGCGAAAGCTCCACGAACGTCACCTCCTCGCCCAGCGCCGCGGAGATGACCGCCGCCTGCTGACGGGGGCTGATCGGTTCCGGGCCGGTCAGCTCGTAGACGCGGCCCCCGTGACCGCCCTCGCCGTCTCCGCCCTGCCCCCGGGGCGAGCGGAGCGCCTTCGCCGCCACCGCCGCGATGTCCGCCGGGTCCACGACCGGGAGGGCCACGTCGGCGAAGGGGGCGAAGACCGTGCGCTTGGTGCGGATCGTGTCGGCCCAGGCGAAGGCGTTGGAGGCGAAGCCGCCGGGGCGCAGGATCGTGAAGCCGAGGCCCGATGCGCGTACCGCCGCCTCGAACTCGCGCAGGCGGGCGTGCGAGGACGCCTGTGGGCGGGTCGCGCTGACCTGTGAGGAGACCAGGACGACGCGTTCGACGCCGGCGTCCGTGGCCGTCCGCAGCAGCAGCTCCGGGTTCTCGCCGAAGGCGTTGAGTGCGCCGCCCAGGACGATGAACAGGGCCTGGGCCCCGGTCAGGGGCGCCCGCATGCTCGCCGCGTCCCCGACATGGCCCTCGGCCCACCGGACGCCGGGGGCGGCGGACGAGGCCTGCCGGGGGTGCCGGGACACCGCCACCACCTCCTCGCCCGCCTCGGTCAGCAGGTCCACCAGCGTCCGGCCGATGGTGCCGGTCGCACCCGTCACGGTGATCATCGTTTTCCCCCTGTGAGTTGGTCATCTACGAGTTGGTTGGCTACGAGTTAGTTAGCTGACTGACTTAGTCTGCTGGTTCAGACGCTAGCACGGGCGACTCCCCGGTTGTCTATAGTGAGTTGGGTGACCAACTCAGTGGACCGGCGGGTGCGGGCGTCGCAGAAGCGGCAGCGGCTGATGGCCGCCGCCGCCCGGGTCCTGCACGAGCAGGGCGTCGAGCGCACCACCCTCGCGGACATCGCCCAGGAGGCCGACGTCCCGGTCGGGAACGTCTACTACTACTTCAAGACCAAGGACGAGCTGGTCCGGGCCGCGCTCGGCGAACACACCGCGCACCTCGACGAACTCACGGCCCGCCTCGACCAGTTGCCCGACCCGCGCGACCGGCTCAGGGCGCTGGTGGAGGCGTGGGTCGAGCAGCGCGACGTCGCCGCCCGGTACGGCTGCCCCACCGGCACCCTGGCCGCCGAGCTCGGCAAGCGCGGCGACGGGACCCTCGACGCGGAGGCCGGCGCAGTGATCCGGCGGCTGCTGGACTGGGCGGCACGCCAGTTCCGCGAGATGCGGCTGTCCGGCCCGGACGACCCGGACGACCTGGCCCTCACCCTCGTCTCCGGCTACCAGGGCATGTCGCTGCTGGCCAACGCCCTGCGCGACCCGGGCGTCATGACCCGCGAAGGCGCCCGTCTCCTCGACTGGCTCGGCTCACTGCGGTGACGACGGCGGTGCGGGCGGCAGCCAATGAGCCTCCCCTGAGAATTCTTTGAAACATTTCCCCCGGCCCACCGCATCAGTGAGGTGGAACGGCAGAGCGCCGGGCCGGGGGCGGGGTCGGAGACCGGGAAGCGGGGAGAGCTTGCGGATGAGTCAGAAGGCTGGGGAGGACTACGCCGAGTTCGCCGCGGCGCGGGCCGGGCATCTGTACCGGTCCGCCTGTCTGCTCACCGCCGGGGACACCTACCTCGCGGAGGACCTGGTGCAGGAGGCCCTCGGGCGGATCTACGTCCGCTGGGGCCGGGTCTCCCGCGCCGAGAACCCCGCCGGGTACGCGCAGACCGTCCTCACCCGGACCTTCCTCGCCCATCGGCGGCGGTTCAGCAGCAGGGAGCGGGCCAGGGACTCGTTCCCCGAACTGGCCGACACCGGTGCCGGTATCGGGGGCGCCGACCCTTCGCTGCGGCTGACCCTCCTCGACGCGCTGGCGCGGCTGCCCGCCAAGGACCGGGCCGTCGTCGTGCTGCGGTACTGGGAGGACCGGTCGGTGCACGAGACCGCGGACGCGCTCAACATGAGCTCGGCCGCGGTCCGTACGCGGTGTGTGCGCGCCCTCGGGCGGTTGCGCGAGCTGCTGGGCGAGGACCTCGCCGAGTACGCCCGCCCCTGACATCAACCTTTGTGGAGACGGTGGTTCGTCATGGCCGTGGAGCGGCAGTACAACGACAGCGACAGCAACAGCGACAACAGTCACGGCGATGCCTTCGAGGTGCGGCTCTCCGCCGCGCTGCACGACGCCGGGGACACCTTCGACGCCGACCGGGGCGCGCTCGTCGCCGGCGGTACGGTGCGGGGGCGGCGGCTACGGCTGCGTCGGCGGACGACCCTGCTGGGCGGCGCGGCCGGGGTCGCGCTCGCCGGGGTCGGCGGGGCGCTGCTGGTGCCCTGGAGCGGGGCGCCGTCCGAACGGTCCCCCTCCGCCGTGCGCACCACCCCGCACCCCACGGTCTCCCCCACCGACCGCGCCGTCACCTCGGACGACATGATCAGCATGCTGGAGAAGCTGCTGCCCGAGGGGAAGTTCGGCAAGGCGGAGGGGCGGGGCGTCGACCCGAGCGAGCCGCTCGCGGCGCCGTACGCGCAGGTCGTGTTCGACGACGGGCAGGGCCCCGCCGCCGTCAGCGTCGCCGTGAACCGGGTGCTGCCGGGCGGGTCCGACGCCCGGCAGGCCGTCCGGTGCCCGGACAAGGTCTACACGCCGTACGACAGTTGCAGCACCAGCCATCTGCCCGACGCGTCCGTCGTCACCGTCGTGAAGGGATACGAGTACCCCGACCGGCGGGTGGACACCAAGCTCTGGACGGCGAACCTCGTCACCCCGGACGGCCATCACGTCTCCGTCAGCGAGTGGAACGCCGCCGCCGAGAAGGACGCGCCGGTCAGCCGCGACGAACCGCCGCTGTCGGCCGCTCAGTTGAAGAAGCTGGCGGCCGCGCAGGAGTGGCGCGGGGTCGTCGACGCCATCCCGGAGGATCCCCGGCAGACCCAGGAACCGCCCGCGGCCCAGGAGGACGGCGGGGCGATCCGGAAGGCCCTGACCTCACTCGTCCCGAAGGGGCTGAAGGTGGTGGCGCACGGGAGCGATGACGACGCCCAGTTCACGTACGTCGTCGTGGACGACGGCAAGGGGCGGAGTCTCGTCCAGATCAACGTGCAGCCGGACATGTCCGATGTCGCGGGGCAGTTGTTCGGGGCCGGATCCGAGACGCTCCCCGACGGGACCAGGGTCGCCGAGAAGAAGCAGCCCGGGGAGAAGGGCGGCGCCGGGGTCGTCATGTGGACCGTCGACACCCTGCGCACCGACGGCTTCCGCGTGGTGATCAGCGCCTTCAACTCCGGCTCCCAGCAGACCGCCGCGACCCGCACCGCCCCGGCCCTGACCATGAAGCAGCTGCGCGCCATCGCGCTCAGCCCCAAGTGGCGGTCCTAGCTCGTGGGTGCCGTCCCGCCCTGAGTGGCCGTCGCCGCCGTGGTTGACGGAGCAACTTGAACCCCCCTTCCCTCATCGCGAGTTCAACCACGTCACACGCCCCGGAGTTCCGCGTCGTCGCAGGTGGCGGGAGCGTGGAAGAGGCGCCGCTGTGGTACGGGCCGATCGTACGGGGGCGAGGACGGCTCTCCGGTACACGGCGGATCCGCCCCCACGCACGACGAGTCATCGGTACCCGGCAGATCCGCCCCGCACATCGAACCTGACCGCGCATCGGTGACGCATGTCCGCATCCTGACGACCGGCGGTGCACGAACACACGGCGATCGCCGAGGGCAGGAGACAGCACAGCGCGGAAAGGCAGTCTCCGTCGATCCCGACCGGTTCGCCGAGGTGGTGGCGAGGCTGCGGCACGCCGGACTCACCGTCACCGGGGAGCAGCCGCTGCTGGGCGCCCTGACGGGCACCGTCCCCAGTGAGGACCGGATCCCGGCGCCGGCGGCCCTGGACGGCGTCGGGTCCGTCGACCGGGAGGCCACCTATCGAGCCGAGGAGAGTTGATCCGGGGCGACTCAGGTCCGCTCGGCGCACCCGTCTCCGCGTTAGCCTCGGGAAATCCAGGCAGAGATCCGGGCAGAGGTCCGGCCTGCGATCCGTCCAGAAGGAGACAGGCATGGCCAGGGTTCCCAGTTCGGTGATCGCCGCGGGTGGGCTCGTCGGAGGGTACGGCGTCGCGCGCTGGACCAGGAAGCGGCCGCTGGGCGGGGCCGTGCTGGCCGTCGCCGGGGCCGCGGCCGCTCAGCAGTGGCGGCAGCAGGCGGGCGGGAAGGCCGCCGGGGCACTGTCCGCCGCGTACGTCGCCGCGTTCGCCGGTTCGCACCCGCTGGCCAAGAAGGTCGGCGCCTGGCCTTCCGTCTTCGGCGTGGCGGGCGCGGTGGCACTGGCATCCTGGGCCGTCGCGGACCGCCGAGCCTGAGCCGGCGCGCCCCAGAGGGGCGCTGGGGGCACCCCCGGCCGAAGGCCGGGTAAGGGGAACTGCGCGACCAGTCACGAGGCCGCCGCGGACGAACGACGGCCCATCGCGGCGGTTCCCAGCGGAGCGCCTACGCGTCCGAGGTGCGGAAGGCCCGGCGGTAGGCCTGGGGGCTGGTGCCGACCACTCTCCTGAAGCGTTCGCGGAAGGCCGTCGGGGAGCCGAAGCCCGACTGGCTCGCGATGCGTTCGACGGGGTGGGCGGTGGTCTCCAGCAGGTGCTGGGCCCTGCGCACCCGGGCCCGGTGCAGCCACTGCAGCGGGGTCGTGCCGGTCTGGTCGCGGAAGCGCCGGTTGAGGGTACGGGTGCTCATACCGGCCTGTGCCGCGACCTCGTCCAGGGTCAGATCACGGTCACAGTTGTCCTCCAGCCAGGCCAGGAGCGGCTCCAGGGTCGCGCCGGCCGGGGCCGGTGGCTGGTCGTGGACGATGAACTGGGCCTGGCCGCCCTCCCGTTCCAGCGGCATGACCGACATCCGGGCGGCGTGCGCGGCGACCGCCGAGCCGTGATCCCTGCGGATCATGTGCAGGCACACGTCCATGGCCGCCGCCGCGCCCGCCGAGGTCAGGAACTGGCCGTTGTCGACGTACAGGACGTTCGGGTCGACGTCGACGGACGGGTGCAGCGCGGCCAGGGTGTCGGCCGCGGCCCAGTGCGTGGTGGCGCGCAGGCCGTCCAGCAGGCCGGTCGCCGCGAGGACGAACGCCCCGACGCAGACCGACGCGATCCGCGTGCCGTTCGCCGCCGCCGCGCGCAGGGCGTCGGCGACCTCGGGCGGCAGGACACAGGCGGGATCCGCGACGCCCGGCACGATGACCGTGTCCGCCTCGGCCAGCGCGTCCAGCCCGTACGGCGCCTTGATCGTGAACGCGCCGCCCGCCGCCGTCACCTCGGCCGCCGGCCCGCACACCCGCACCCGGTAGGCGTCCCGGCCGTCGGGCAGCCGGGCCCAGCCGAAGGTGTCGATCGGCACGGTGAAGTCGGACGGGATGACCTGGTCCAGGACGAGTACGGCGACGGTGTGCATGGCAGGAACGTAGCTGTTCGACGGGTTGTCGCCAACCGTGAGGGCCACTCCCGCGGGGCGAGACCTGGCGCCTGGCGAGAATCCGTCGAAGGGTGTCAGTATCGCCGCTTCTGCGCGATCATCCGGCCGCATACGGTCGTCGCCGTGACCAAGTTCCTCCTCGCCGTCCATGTCCTCGCGGCGATCGTCGCGATCGGTCCCGTCACCGTCGCCGCCAGCATGTTCCCGCCGGCCGCCCGGCGCGCCATCGAGGCACCGGACGACGTCCGGGCCGCCGAGACCGTCCAGCTGCTGCACCGGATATGCCGGGTGTACGCCGTCGTCGGCGTCGTCGTCCCCGTGTTCGGGTTCGCCACGGCGAGCACCATGCACGTGCTGGGCAGCGCCTGGCTGATCACGTCGATCGCGCTCACCGCACTCGCCGCACTGGTCCTCGCCGCACTGGTACTGCCCCGGCAGAGCGCACTGGTGGAGGCCGGTGCGGGTGCCGGCACGCGGCAGACGACCGTCCGACTGGCCATGTTCACCGGGGTGTTCAACCTCCTCTGGGCCGCCGTGACGGTGCTGATGATCGTGCGGCCGGGGTCGACGACCGGCGCCTGAGCGCCGTACCGGAGCGTCGTACCCGACTGCCGGTTTTCTGTTATCGGGGGGCGGGCGGGCCCGTCTCCCGGGGCATGCACGTGACTCGACAGATCAGCCGCCGGAGCATGTTGAAGGCCTCGGGCGCGGCCGCGGGGATCGCCGCGGTGGGCGCGGCCGCGCCCGCAGTCGCCGCCGGGGCCGGAACGGGAGCCTTCGCCCATCCCGGCCTGCTGCACACGCGTACCGACCTCGACCGGATGGCCGCGAAGGTGAAGGCGGGCGCCGCGCCCTACACGGCCGGGTTCGCCAGGCTCACGGCCAACCGGCACGCGCAGAGCGGCTGGCAGGCGCGGCCGCAGGCCGTCGTGTACCGGGGGTCGGGCACCCCGGAGAACTACTCGCTCCTCTACAACGACATCCACGCCGCGTACCAGAACGCCCTGCGCTACCACGTGACCGGCGAGAGCGCGTACGCCGACACCGCGGTGGCCGTCCTCAACGCCTGGTCCGCCACCCTCACCGCGGTCAACGGTTCCGCCGACCGGTTCCTGGCCGCCGGGCTGTACGGCTACCAGTTCGCCAACGCCGCCGAACTCGTCCGCGGCCACGGGGACTTCGAGCTGGCCCGCTTCCAGGAGATGCTCGCCAAGAACTTCGGCGCGGTCAGCGACGACTTCCTCGTCCGGCACAACGGCGCCGTCGTCTCCAACTACTGGACCAACTGGGACCTCGCCAACATGGCCTGCGTCCTCGCCACCGGCATCTTCTGCGACGACCGCGCCCAGGTCGCCCGCGCGGTCGACTACTTCAAGCACGGCGCCGGGCTCGGGTCGGTCAGGAACGCGATTCCCGTCGTGTACGACGACGGGCTGGGCGAGTGGCTGGAGGCCGGGCGCGACCAGGGGCACGCCCTGCTCGGCGTCGGCCTGATGGGCACGTTCTGCGAGATGGCGTGGAACCAGGGGATCGACCTGTACGGCTACGACGACAGCCGGTTCCTCAAGGGGGCGCAGTACGTCGCCAAGTGGAACCTGGGCGGGCAGGTGCCGTTCACCGCGAACACACGGCGGAAGGGGGCGGTCGGAGGGTGGTCGGGGAGTGAGACGGTGACGGCGGCGGCGGGCGTCGACCCGTCGATGATCCGGCCCATCTGGGCGATGATCGCCAACCACTACACCAAGCGGCGGGGCATGTCGGCGACCTACGTCACCCGGATCGCGGCGAAGGCGGCGCCGGAGGGCGGGGGCGGGGACTACGGGCCGAACAGCGGGGGGTACGACCAGCTGGGGTTCGGGACGTTGGCGTTCACACGGGACCGGGTTTCGCCGAGTCCGGCGGCATCCGGGGCGGCGTCGGCATCGGCATCGGCATCGGCGTCCGGGGCGGCGTCGGCATCGGCGTCCGCGCCTGTGTCGGGGGCGTCTCCGTCGGCCATGGGCAAGGGCGACGACCTTGCCGCCACCGGGTCGGGGGACGTCGTCGGGTGGGCCGCGGCGACGGGGGTCACCGCGTTGGCGGGTGGGTTGCTGTTGCTGCGGAGGCGGGGGCGCCGGGCGGGGTAGTGCCGCGGTGCGCCGTCGTTCGGGCGCGGCTCCGTCGTGGCTGGTCGCGCGGTTCCTCCCCCAGCCTTCGGCCGGGGGTACCCCCAGCGCCACTTCGGGGCGCGGTCGGACGCGCCCGGGGCTTGCTCCACCCGTGGGTCCTGGCCGCCCGTTCGGCCGTATGCGGGCGGCTCAGGGGCCTCTCTCCCGGTCCCCAGCCGCCAGGATGGCCGGAGGGTGAACCGCGAGCGTCTGGAGACACACACCGGTGACCGTTCTCAACCAGCCCGAGCCCTCGGCCGTCCCCCACTACGACAGCGAGGTGCCGCTGCGGGGCCGGCAGCCCGGCAACGTCGTGGTGAAGTGGATGACCACCACCGACCACAAGACGATCGGCACGCTGTATCTGGTCACGTCGTTCGCGTTCTTCCTGATCGGTGGCGTGATGGCGCTGCTCATGCGCGCCGAGCTCGCCCGGCCGGGCCTGCAGATCATCTCGAACGAGCAGTTCAACCAGGCGTTCACGATGCACGGCACGGTGATGCTGCTGATGTTCGCGACGCCGCTGTTCGCCGGCTTCACGAACTGGATCATGCCGCTCCAGATCGGCGCCCCCGACGTCGCGTTCCCGCGGCTGAACATGTTCGCCTACTGGCTGTACCTGTTCGGCTCGACCATCGCGGTCGGCGGCTTCCTCACCCCGCAGGGCGCGGCCGACTTCGGCTGGTTCGCCTACTCCCCGCTGTCGGACGCGATCCGCTCGCCCGGCCTCGGCGCCGACATGTGGATCATGGGCCTGGCCTTCTCCGGTTTCGGCACCATCCTCGGCGCGGTCAACTTCATCACCACGATCATCTGTATGCGGGCCCCCGGCATGACCATGTTCCGGATGCCGATCTTCGTGTGGAACGTGCTGCTGACCGCGACCCTGGTCCTGTTCGCCTTCCCGGTCCTCGCGGCCGCGCTGTTCGCGCTGGAGGTGGACCGCAAGTTCGGCGCCCACGTGTTCGACGCGGCCAACGGCGGAGCGCTGCTCTGGCAGCACCTCTTCTGGTTCTTCGGCCACCCGGAGGTGTACATCATCGCGCTGCCGTTCTTCGGCATCGTGACCGAGGTCATCCCGGTCTTCTCCCGCAAGCCGGTCTTCGGCTACATGGGTCTGGTGGCGGCGACCATCTCGATCGCCGGTCTGTCCGTGACGGTGTGGGCCCACCACATGTACGTCACCGGTGGTGTGCTGCTGCCGTTCTTCTCCTTCATGACCTTCCTGATCGCGGTCCCGACCGGTGTGAAGTTCTTCAACTGGATCGGCACCATGTGGAAGGGCTCGCTGTCCTTCGAGACACCGATGCTGTGGGCGGCCGGCTTCCTCGTGACGTTCCTGTTCGGCGGTCTGACCGGTGTCATCCTGGCCTCGCCGCCGATGGACTTCCACGTCTCCGACTCGTACTTCGTCGTGGCCCACTTCCACTACGTGGTCTTCGGCACGGTCGTCTTCGCGATGTTCTCCGGCTTCCACTTCTGGTGGCCGAAGATGACCGGCAAGATGCTCGACGAGCGGCTCGGGAAGATCACCTTCTGGACGCTGTTCGTCGGCTTCCACGGCACCTTCCTGGTCCAGCACTGGCTGGGTGCGGAGGGCATGCCGCGCCGGTACGCCGACTATCTGGCGAGCGACGGCTTCACCACGCTGAACACGGTCTCGTCGATCGGTTCGTTCCTGCTCGGCCTGTCGATCCTGCCGTTCCTCTACAACGTGTGGAAGACGGCCAGGTACGGCAAGCCCGTCGGCGTCGACGACCCGTGGGGCTACGGCCGCTCCCTGGAGTGGGCGACCTCCTGCCCGCCGCCGCGGCACAACTTCGTCACCCTGCCGCGGATCCGCAGCGAGTCCCCGGCGTTCGACCTGCACCACCCGGACCTCGCCATGGCCGAGTCCGAGGCGCACAGGCTCCACACGTGACCGGGGCGGGACGTCGCAGGGGCGGCGGACACCCGCCGGGAGCCGACGGAGACCTCGCCAACCAGGTCGAGGGATACCTGTTGTGGCAGGCCAGGATCGCCGAGGCCGAGCAGCTGGCGCGGGAGTTCACCGGCCACATGGACTGGCTGACCACGTCCCAGCGCGACGAGGTCGAGCGCCACTACGTCGACGACAGCCTCCGGCGCGCCCGCCAGGACCTCGAACGGATCGCCGCCCGGTGTGTGTCCCTGCGGGGCGAGTACGAGCGGCGCTACCGGGGGCTGCGGGCGCGCTGCGTGGGCTGGGCGGTGGCCGTGTGCGGGGGTGTCGCCTTCGTGGCGACGGCGGTGACGGCCGTGACGCTGAGCCGGTGAGCTGCTGGAAGTCCTCTCCTACGCGGGCGCCTTCGTCGGACCGCCCTTCTCCGCCGCCGCTGCCGTCAGCGGACGCGCGATGTCCTCCAGAGACCGGCGTTCCGCGTTCACCGCGCACGCCGCCGCCACCAGTCCCGCCGCGCACATCAGGCCCGCCCCGATCTGGAACGCCAGCACCGTGTCGGCCACCTTGCCCGTCCCCGTGAGGTCGGCGAAGAGCAGGGGGCCGCTGATGCCGCCCGCGGCCGTGCCCAGGGCGTAGAAGAACGCGATGGACATCGCCCGCGTCTCCATCGGGAAGATCTCGGAGACGGTCAGGTAGGCGCTGGACGCTCCCGCCGACGCGAAGAAGAGGACCGCGCACCAGCACGCCGTCAGCGTTCCCGCCGTGAGCACGCCGCGGTCGAACAGCCACGCCGTGAGGAAGAGCAGCAGGCCGGAGAGGAGGTACGTCGACGAGATCATCACCCTCCTGCCCACCGTGTCGAAGAGCTTGCCCAGGAGCAGGGGGCCGAGGAAGTTGCCGACGGCGATGACCACGAAGTAGTAGCCGGTGTCCCCCGTCGGCACGTCGAAGAACTTCGTGAGGATCGCGCCGAAGCCGAAGGTGATCGCGTTGTAGAGGAAGGCCTGACCGATGAAGAGGGAGAAGCCGAGGACGGCGCGGCGCCGGTAGTCGTGGAAGACCGTGCGGGCGATCTCGGCGAAGGTGACGCTCTTGCGCTGGTGGATCACCAGCTCGCTCTCCGGTGCCGGGAGCGGCTTCCCCGTCTCCTCCTCCACCTTCGCCTCGATCGAGGAGACGATCTCCTCGGCCTCCCGTTCCCTGCCGTGGATCAGCAGCCAGCGCGGGCTCTCCGGGACGCTGCGCCGTACCAGCAGGATGACCAGGCCGAGGACGACGCCCAGCGCGAAGGTCAGGCGCCAGCCGACGTCCTTCGCCAGGAAGTCCGTGTTCAGCGCGACGATCGAGAGCAGCGAGCCGCCCACCGCGCCCACCCAGAAGCTGCCGTTGATGATCAGGTCGACGCGGCCGCGGTGGTACGCCGGGATCAGCTCGTCGATCGCCGAGTTGATCGCCGCGTACTCGCCGCCGATGCCGAAGCCGGTCAGGAAGCGGAAGGTGAAGAACCACCAGGGGGCGAAGGAGATCGAGGTCAGGGCGGTGGCGGCCAGGTAGACCGCCAGGGTGATCATGAAGAGCTTCTTGCGGCCGTGGCGGTCGGTCAGGCGGCCCCAGAAGAGGGCGCCGGTGCAGGCGCCGGCCACGTAGAGGGCCGCGGCGGTACCGGTGACCTGGGAGGAGGAGATCGCGAGGCCACTGCCCGGTTCGGAGAGGCGGCTCGCGATGTTGCCGACGACCGTGACCTCCAGGCCGTCCAGGATCCAGACGGTGCCGAGGCCGATGACGATCGTCCAGTGCCAGCGGGACCAGGGGAGCCGGTCCAGGCGGGCCGGGATGCGGGTGGTGATCGTCCGGCCGCCGCTTTCGTCCACGCCCATGCCCGTAGCCGTACCCAACGCGCGCCTCCTTGCCCGGGAGTCCAGAACCGAAGCCGCCCGTTCGGGTGCCCCGGCCCGCGCGGTCTACGCTCCCAGCGCTCGCGACACCGTGAAGATCAGCACACCGGCCAGCGACCCCACCACCGTGCCATTGATCCGGATGAACTGCAGGTCGCGGCCGATGTGCGCCTCGATCTTCCGGGTGGTGTGCTCGGCGTCCCAGCCGGCCACCGTGTCGGTGATCAGGGAGGTGATCTCCTTGCGGTAGGTCGACACGACGTGCACGGCAGCGCCCTCGACCCAGCTGTCGACCTTGTCCTGGACCTTGGGCTCCTCGGCCATCCGGGCACCCAGGGAGATCAGGGAGGCGCGGACGCGCAGCCGCAGCTCGCTGCGTTCGTCCTCGGCCGCCGCCACGATCATGGAGCGTACGGCCGTCCAGGCGGACGCGATCAGGTCCTGCACCTCACCGCGGCCCAGGACCTCGCCCTTGAGCCGCTCGACGCGGGCGCGGGTGTCGGTGTCGGACTGGAGGTCGTTCGCGAAGTCCGTGAGGAAGCGGTCGAGGGCGCCGCGGGCCGGGTGGGAGGGCATGTCCCGCATCTCGGAGCAGAAGCGGAGCAGCTCCTTGTAGACGCGCTCGCCGACACGCCGGTCGACGAACCGGGGGGTCCAGCCGGGGGCGCCGCCCTGGACGGCGTCCATCACGGAGTCGCCGTGCAGCACCAGCCAGTCGTACGCCCGGGTGACGACGAGGTCCACGACGCGTTTGTGGCCGCCGTCGGCGACGACCCGCTCCAGCATCTTGCCGATGCCGGGGGCGATCTCCTGGGCGTCGGCGCGCCGGGTGATCGCCTCGCCCACGACCGCCTGGACGTCGGAGTCCCGCAGCACGGTGAGCGCGCCGCGGAGCGCTGTCGCGAGCTCGGCGGTGACCCGGTCGGCGTTCTTCGGCTCGGCCAGCCAGGCGCCGAGGCGGCTGCCGATGCCGACGGCGCGCAGGCGCTGGCGTACGACGTCCCGGGAGAGGAAGTTCTCACCGACGAACTCGCCGAGCGAGACGCCGAGCTGGTCCTTCTTGCTGGGGATGATCGCGGTGTGCGGGATGGGCACGCCGAGGGGGTGACGGAAGATCGCCGTCACCGCGAACCAGTCGGCGAGGGCGCCGACCATGCCGGCCTCGGCGGCCGCGGCGACGTAGTCCGCCCAGGCGCCGGCGCCGGCGCCGGACGCCCACTTGGCGAGGGCGTACACGAGGGCGACGAGCAGCAGCAGGCCGGTCGCCGTGCGCTTCATGTGCCGGACGCCGCGCTGGCGCTCCTCGTCGGCGGGCGTGAAGGCGTTCATGGACTTGTAGGACGGGGCAGCCGACTCCCGGTCCACCGCTTCCGTACGTTCCTCCATCTGCTCCACCCGTTCGCACCCGGCACCACCCTCACGGTGATCCCGCACCCATTGTCCCTACCTGACCTACTCCCGGACGGAGACAAGAGTTCCCACCACCTGTCCCCCCGAAAATTCCAGCGGCCCACTCCACCGCTGCCCTACGCCCCGGCGCTCCCCGCACCCCGCACCCCGCCGCAACGGCGCCCGGCCACGACGGCGGAATCCGGCGGTGCCGGACCGGCCGGTGGTCAGCTGCGGGCCGGTGGGGGCTCGTCGCGCAGTTCCCCGCGCCCCTTTACGTCGGCTGTCCCGCCGCCACTCGAAACGCCCCGGCGCACCTCCGCAGCGCCTGCACCCCGCCGCTCCCCCATGCCCCGACGCCTCCCTGCACCCCGCCGCAACGGCGCACGGCCACGACGGCGGAATCCGGCGGTGCCGGACCAGGCGGTGGTCACCTGCGGGCCGGTGGGGGCTCGTCGCGCAGTTCCCCGCGCCCCTTTACGTCGGCTGTCCCGCCGCCACCCGAAACGCCCCGCCGATCACGGCGGTGCCGGACCGGCCGGTGGTCACCTGCGGGCCGGTGGGGGCTCGTCGCGCAGTTCCCCGCGCCCCTGGGGCGGCTGCCCCACCGCCACCCGAAACGCTCCGCCGATCACGGCGGTGCCGGACCGGCCGGTGGTCAGCTGCGGGCCGGTGGGGGCTGGTCGCGCAGTTCCCCGCGCCCCTGGGTCGGCTGTCCCGCCGCCCCCTCAGTAGTCCCCGTGCCTCCGGCGGTCACGCTCCTCGCGGCGCTGGTGGTGCCACTCCTGGCGGGCGGCGTGGAGTTCTTGGCGGGCCGACCTGCGGTCGAGGTGCTCCTGGCGGCGTTCTTCCTTGAGGCGCTGGCGTTCCGCCTTCGTGACCTTGTGGGCGACCTCGACTCCGCCCCAGAACGCGAAGCCCGTCACCACCACCCTCGGGGCGGCCGGGTCCGGTGACATGTCGTGCTCGCGTTCGTCGAAGCCGCCCATGATGCCGATGCCGCGCATCACCACCTCGACGCCCGGCGGCACGATCACGCTGATCCCGCCCATGATCGCGATGCAGTTGATCACGACCTCGCCGTCCGCGAAGTTCGCCTCGCGCAGGTCGATCTCGCCGCCGCCCCAGAACGCGAGGGAGTTGAAGCGCCTCGGGACCGTCCAGCGCCCCTTGCGCTGGAAGCCGGACATCACGGCCACCGCCCAGGAGGAGGTGCCCTCGCCGCCGACGATCCGGTGCCCCCAAGTGCCGTCCTGCGGCGCGGGCTTGGTGAGTGACACGGCCGGTGTCGCGGGCAGGTCCCTGGTGATGGGCGTCAGCTCGCCGTACGTACGGGCCTTGTACGTCGCCTCCAGCCGCTCCTCGAACTCCTCCATGTCGAGCCGCCCCTCGGCGAGGGCGTCCCGCAGGATCTCGGCGACTCGTTCACGATCGGCGTCGGAGGCGCGCAGCTCCGGGGCATCCTCGGTCATAGAGGCAGACTACGAGTTCGCGGCGCCGGGTACTACGGGGACTACGCGGTGGCCCTGTCCGCGTACATCTTCGCGATCACCGCCTCGATGTCCGGCTCCCGGACCGACAGGTCGGCCAGCGGGTACTCCGCCGCGATCCTCGCCACCAGCGGCGCCGCCGACTCCGACGCGGGGAACGCCAGCCACTGCCTCGGCCCCTCCACCCTCACCACCCGAGCCGCCGGGCCGGCGTCGATCGGCGGAAGCTCCCGCTCCAGGTCGACCACGAGGGTGCGTTCGCTCTCCCCGGCCTCGTGCAGGCCGGCGAGCGGACCGTCGTACATCAGCCGCCCGTGGTCGATGACCATCACGCGGGAGCACAACTGCTCGATGTCCTGGAGGTCGTGGGTGGTGAGCAGGACCGTGGTGCCGCGCTCGGTGTTCAGTTCGCGGAGGAAGTCGCGGACCCTGGCCTTCGAGATCACGTCCAGGCCGATCGTCGGCTCGTCGAGATAGAGGACGTCCGGGTCGTGCAGGAGTGCGGCCACGATGTCGCCGCGCATCCGCTGGCCGAGGGAGAGTTGCCGTACCGGGACGTCCAGGAGGGTGTCCAGGGAGAGGAGTTCGACCAGGCGGTCGAGGTTCTCGCGGTAACGGGCGTCCGGGATGCGGTACATACGGTGCATCAGGCGGTAGGAGTCGATGAGGGGGAGGTCCCACCACAGGGTCGTCCGCTGCCCGAAGACCACGCCGATGCGGTGGGCCAGGCGGGTGCGCTCGCGGGACGGGTCGATGCCGGCCACCCGGAGCCGGCCGCCGCTCGGGGTGAGGATGCCCGTCAGCATCTTGATCGTGGTCGACTTCCCGGCGCCGTTCGGGCCGATGTAGCCGACCATCTCGCCCCGCGCCACCGTGAAGGAGAGCGAGTCGACCGCCCGCACCTGCCGGCGTTCCCGTTTCAGGAAGCCGGTCTTCTTCCGGACCTCGAAGACCTTCTCCACCCCGGCGACCTCGATGAACACCTCGGCGACCTCGTCCACCCCGGCGACCTCGCTGAACACGTCCGACATCGGATCAACTCCCCGTACTTCGATACGACCTGAGGCCCACCCGCCACGCCGCGCCCGCCAGTACGCAGCACCCCAGCGCGACCAGCGGTGTCGACCACGCCGTCCACGCCGGCAGCCGCAGCGGATACGGCCGCCCCAGCACGTACGCGGCCGGCACCCAGTTGACGAAGGCCAGCGGCAGCATGAACGTCACCCCGCGCACGAAGTCCTTCCCGAACACCGTCGGCGGGTACTGGAGCAGCGTCGTACCGCCGTACGTGAACGCGTTCTGCACCTCCGCCGCGTCCTGCGCCAGGAACTGGAAGGCCGCGCCCGCCACGAACAGCGCGCAGAAGATCGCCGCGCCGCCGGCCAGTATCAGCGGGACCAGCAGCACCTTCGCCGGCGTCCACGCGACGTCCACGGAGACCAGCGCCCAGCCCAGCACCACCGCGCCCTGGGTGATCCGGCCCAGGCGGCGCAGCGCGAAGCGGTCGGCGCCGATCTGCGCGAGCACCGGCGCCGGCCGGACCAGCAGGGTGTCGAAGGAGCCGTCGCGGATCCGGGCGCCCAGCACGTCCATCGAGCCCAGTGCCAGGTCTGCGACGCCGAACGCGGTCGCCGACAGTCCGTACAGGAGGCAGATCTCGGGCAGCGACCAGCCGCCGAGCGAGTGGACCCGCGTGAACATCAGCAGGATCGTGGCGAAGTCCAGCCCGGTCACCAGCAGGTTCCCGGCCATCGTCAGGGCG
Organism: Streptomyces sp. NPDC028289; assembly: GCF_055565975.1. Lineage (NCBI taxonomy): Bacteria > Bacillati > Actinomycetota > Actinomycetes > Kitasatosporales > Streptomycetaceae > Streptomyces > Streptomyces sp. NPDC028289. Next base: position 1,672,429 of record NZ_JBVHTI010000001.1, read on the forward strand.
AAGGAGGTGCGGTAGATCATCGTGGAGCGGATCCACATCCCGGCGATCAGCCGGTACGCCCGCAGCCCCTCCCGGGTCCGCTCCCCCGCCCCGCGCCAACCGCGCCCCCCGTCCAGGGCACGCTCACCCACCCTGCACCACCACCCGTCGCGTCGCCGCCGACTGCAGCAGGCGCCCCGCCGCCAGCAGCACCACCGCCCACCCGGCCTGGAAGGCGAGCGCCCCCGCCACCCCGGTCTCGCCCATCAGCACGTCCGCGGGCATCTGGATCTGCGCCGCCCAGGGCAGGACGCGCACCACCTCGCCCAGGGCGCCCGGGAAGACGTTCAGCGGCAGGGTCATGCCCGAGAAGAAGATCCCCGCGATCATCATCACCTGGTTGGCGCCCATGCCGTCCATCAGCCAGAACGCGCTCAGTGCGACCAGGTAGCGGATGCCGAAGCTGACGAGCATCGCGAGGAACAGCGCGACCAGGAAGGCGGCCCAGGTGCCGGCGTCCGCGGGCAGCGCCATCGGGAAGAACACCGCGCCGACCAGGAAGGGGATCACGCCCCGTCCCAGCATCTGGAAGAGCGAGCGACCCAAATCGGTCGCCAGCCACCATATTTGAAGATCGGCCGGACGGTACAGGTCGATCGCGATCGCGCCCGTACGGATACGCTCCATCAGGTCTTTTTCCACGCCCCCGCCCTGGATCGCGAGCGTCGCGTACAGGCACTGCCCGAGCCACACATAGGTCACCGCCTGTGCCTGGTCATAGCCTCCGAGGTGCGGTTTCTCGTCCCACAGCGCCAAGTACGTGTAGACGAGGATGATCCCGAAGGCCGTGTTCGTGAACACCCCGGCGGCGGTGGCCGCCCGATACGTCGCGTACCGTCGGAAACCCCCCGCAGCGACGGCCGTGTACAACCGTCCCGCGCCCACGCCAACCGACCTCCCGGACCGTCCGACACCGAAGCGCAGGAGCCTACTGCGCCGACGACACCGCAGGCCACGCAATTTCCGTGACCGAAGCGTGCCGGAATCCGGGAACGGAACGCGCGGTGCGAGAGTCTTCAACAGGGGGCGCAGAAGCGTACGAGGTCGTACGGGAACGAATGTACGACGCGAAACAGGAGTCCGTGCACGACATGAGCGACGAGCCGCAGCCGCAACAGCCGAACCAGGGCGGCGGAGGCCCGACGGAGCCGCCGGCCGCGGCCGAGGGGAAGAAGATCCCGGCGCAGCCGACGGCCGGGACGAAGCAGCCGGAGCCGCCCGCGGCGGCCGGGAAGACGACGCCGGAGGCACCCGGCACGGAGCCGCAGGGCACGGAACCACCCGGTGCGGAGCCGCGAGGCACGGAACCACCCGGCGCGGAGCCGCCCGCGGTGGCCGGTCCGGGGCGGACGGAGCGGCGGCCTGCGGCCGAGGACACGCAGACACGGCAGCTCGCCGCGGTCAGGGTGCCGAAGGCGCGACCACCGGCGGCGGCGCCCGAGGACCGGCAGAACGCACAGGGCGGGCAGGACCGGCAGAGCACGCAGGACCGGCAGAACGCACGGAGCGCACAGGACGACGGGCAGGACACGCAGACACGGCAGCTCACGGCGGTCAGGCCGCCGAAGGCGCCGGCACCCGCCGCGGTCACGCCTGCTGCCGCGGTCACGCCGGCCGGGGCGGTACCGCCCGGCGCCGAGCCGCCCGCGGCCGACGCGCAGACGACGGGGGGCGGGAAGAAGATGAAGCGGCCCAAGCGGACCGGATGGCGGCGGATCATCCCCACCTGGCGGATGCTGCTCGGCACCTTCGTGCTCGGGGTACTGCTGCTGATCGGCCTGTTCTTCCTCGGCTACTCGATGGTCAAGATCCCGGCGGCCAACACGTTCGCCACCAAGCAGTCCAACGTGTACCTGTACGCCGACGGCTCCCAGCTCGCCCGCGACGGCGAGGTCAACCGGGAGAACGTGGACCTCTCCCAGGTCTCCACGGACGCCCAGCACGCCGTGCTCGCCGCCGAGGACCGCGACTTCTACACCGAGTCCGCCGTCGACCCCAAGGCGATGCTGCGCGCCGCCTGGAACACCGCGACCGGCAAGGGCACCCAGTCCGGCTCCACGATCACCCAGCAGTACGTGAAGAACTACTACCTCGCCCAGGAACAGACCGTCACCCGCAAGGTGAAGGAGTTCTTCATCTCGGTCAAGCTGGACCGCAGCGAGTCCAAGGACCAGATCCTCGAGGGCTACCTCAACACCAGCTACTTCGGCCGCAACGCCTACGGCATCCAGGCCGCCGCCCAGGCCTACTACGGCAAGGACGCCATCGACCTCGACCCGGCCCGGGCCGCCTACCTCGCCGCGCTCGTCAACGCGCCGAGCGAGTACGACGTCGTCGCCCACCCCGAGAACAAGGCGGCCGCGGTCGCCCGCTGGAACTACGTCCTGGACGGCATGGTCAAGAAGGGCTGGCTCAGCGAGTCCAAGAGGGCCGCCATGAAGTTCCCGATGCCCAAGGAGCAGACCGTCTCCACCGGCATGTCCGGACAGCGCGGCTACATCGTCAACGCGGTCAACGACTACCTGATCAAGAACAAGATCGTCGACTCGGACTCCCTGGAGGCCGGCGGCTACCGCATCACCACCACCCTGCAGAAGAGCCGGCAGAACGCCTTCGTCAAGGCGGTCGACGACAAGCTGATGTCGAAGCTGAGCAAGAACAACAAGGTGGACAACTACGTGCGGGCCGGCGGCGCCTCCGTCGACCCGAAGACCGGCAAGGTCGTCGCCATGTACGGCGGCATCGACTACGTGAAGCAGTACACCAACGGCGCGACCCGCGGTGACTTCCAGGTCGGCTCCACCTTCAAGCCGTTCGTCTTCGCCTCCGCCGTCGACAACGGCTCCACCACCCAGGCCGGGCAGACCATCACCCCGAACACCTACTACGACGGCACCAACAAGCGCACCGTCCAGGGCTGGCCCGGCGGCTCCTACGCACCGGAGAACGAGGACGAGAAGTCGTACGGCCAGATCACCGTCCGCAAGGCCACCGACCTCTCCGTGAACTCGGTGTACGCGCAGATGGCCGTCGACGTCGGCCCGTCCAAGGTCAAGCAGACCGCCGTCGGCCTGGGCATCCCCGCCGACACCAAGGACCTCCAGCCGTACCCGTCGATCGCCCTCGGCACCGCCACCGCCAGCGTCCTCGACATGGCGGAGGCCTACGCCACGCTCGCCAACCACGGCAGGCACGGCACGTACACCATGGTCGACAAGATCACCAGGGACGGCACGGAGACCGTCAGGCTGCCGGAGTCCAAGACCACCCAGGCCGTCAGCCGGCAGGCCGCCGACACCACCACCTCCGTCCTGCAGAGCGTGGTCGACAACGGCACCGCCACCGCCGCCCAGGCCGCGGGCCGCCCGGCGGCCGGCAAGACCGGCACCGCCGAGGAGGACACCGCCGCCTGGTTCGCGGGCTACACCCCCGACCTCTCCACCGTCGTCTCCGTGATGGGCCAGGACCCGGTCACGGCCGCCCACAAGTCGCTCTACGGCGCGCTCGGCCTGGAGCGCATCAACGGCGGCGGGGCCCCGACCGAGATCTGGGCGCAGTACACCAAGGACGCCCTGAAGGGCACCACGGCCTCCGACTTCGACCTGGACCTCCAGGCCGGCGCCGAGACCGTGGCCCCGCCCACCCAGAACACGGCCACCCCGGGCACCGGCGGCCAGGACAACGGCGGCACCACCGGCGGGAACCAGGACACCGGCGGCACCACCGACGGCGGCCAGGACAACGGCGGCACCACCGGCACCACCACCGCCGGCACCACGGACGGCGGCACGACGGACGGTTCCACCACCGCCGGCACCACCACGTCCGGTACGACGACCGCCGGCACCGACTCCGGTACGACGACCTCGGGCACCGACTCCGGCACCTCCACCGGGACCACGACCGCCGGCACGAGTACCGGGACGACGACGGCGGGCACCGACACCGGCACCAGTACCGGCACGACAGCGGGCGACGGGGGCGGAGGAGGGTTCGGGTTCGTCCAATGACCGCTGGTCAATGCCTGCTGGTCAATGACCGCTGGTCGCCTTGAGCCCCACCACGGCGACCAGCAGCAGGCACACGAAGAAGATCCGGGCGGCGGTGGCCGGCTCCCCCAGCCCCACCATCCCGAACACCGCCGCCCCCGCCGCCCCGATCCCCACCCACACGCCGTAGGCGGTACCGATGGGGAGCGTCCGCGCGGCGTACGACAGCAGCAGCATGCTGGCGACGATCCCGCCGCCGGTGAGCAGACTGGGCAGGGGCCGGGTGAAGCCGTCCGTGTACGTCATCCCCACGGACCACCCGACCTCGAGCAGACCGGCGACGAAAAGCAGAACCCAGGCCATGACGGCACCTCCGAGACGTATCGCTGACGTATCGCTGACAACGGGGGTGCGTCGTCTTTGCCTTCACGGTCCCGGTACGGCGCGTCTCGTCGGGCTGGCTCCTTCGAAGGTAGCAAAGGAATGACAAAGAGGCCTGGTGACCAAAGCCACCAGGCCGCTCCAAGCCTCTGAATCAGAGATACAGGCCGGTCGAGTCCTCCGAGCCCTCGAACCGGTCGGCGGCCACGGCGTGCAGGTCGCGCTCCCGCATCAGCACGTACGCCACCCCCCGCACCTCGACCTCGGCACGGTCCTCCGGGTCGTACAGCACCCGGTCACCGGGCTCCACCGTCCGCACGTTCTGCCCGACCGCGACCACCTCGGCCCAGGCCAGCCGGCGCCCGACGGCCGCCGTGGCGGGGATCAGGATGCCCCCGCCGGACCGTCGCTCGCCCTCCCCGGTGTCCTGCTTGACCAGGACCCGGTCGTGCAGCATCCGGATGGGCAGCTTGTCGTGCTGGCTGCTCTGCTCGTCTCTCTTGGCGCTCACGCCTGTGAACCTACCTGCCTCTGATCAGCTCTTACGCCGTCGGGTACCGCTGAAGACCAGCAGCCCGACCACGCCCACGGCGACGAGCGCGACCGGCACGACCCGCTCCAGCCGCGGCGCGCCCTCCTCGTCCACGAACTGGGCCTTCACATCGCTCACCACCCGGTTGACCTGGACGTAGGCCCGCCCGAGCGTGTGATCGACGTTGGCCGCGACCTTGGCCTTCGCATCGCCGACGATGGTCTTCGGATGCACCCGCACCCCGATCTCGTCCAGCGTCTCGGCCAGCACCTCGCGGCGGCGCTTGATGTCCGCCTCGATCTGCGCCGGGGTTCTGGTGTCCGACGTCTCCGCCACCGTAGGCCCTCCGAAGTCTGCCGTACTGCCGTACTGCCTGTTCTGGACAGTCTGTCAGCTCTCGCCGCCGCCGCACGGTCAGGACCCCCCGTTACGCTAGACCGATGAGCGAGCGACTCCAGCCCGGGGACGTAGCCCCCGACTTCACCCTCCCCGACGCCGACGGCAACGAGGTGTCCCTCTCCGCCCACAAGGGCCGCAAGGTCATCGTCTACTTCTACCCCGCCGCCCTCACCCCAGGCTGCACGAAGCAGGCGTGCGACTTCACGGACAACCTCTCCCTCCTCGCCGACGCCGGCTACGACGTCCTCGGCATCTCCCCCGACGCCCCGGAGAAACTCGGAAAGTTCCGCGAGAAGGAGAACCTCAAGGTCACCCTCCTCGCCGACCCCGACAAGAAGGTCCTCGACGCGTACGGCGCCTTCGGCGAGAAGATGAACTACGGCAAGACCTACATGGGCGTCATCCGCTCCACGATCATCGTGGACGAGCAGGGCAAGGTGGAGAAGGCCCTCTACAACGTCCGCGCCACCGGCCACGTGGCCAAGATCATCAAGGATCTGGGCATCTGAGCACCACCTGATCCACCACCGCAGACGGCTTGCACCGGGGTGACCCGGCGCAAGCCGTTTCGCGAACACGCGGCCGCAGACGGAGGGAACCGGCGGGACGACCGCATCGAGAACCTGCGGCTGCCGCGCCCCAACTGCCATGCGGTCACGAGCGCCTGGTACCGAGGAGGCACGCGAAGAGAGGCGTAGCCCCGTACACTGGGCCAAGCAAAACGGCAGCTCCGAGAAATGTCCGTTTTGGGGCGGTCGTGGCGAAATAGGCGATACGCGCGGGTTTTAGGTGCCCGTGGGAGAAATCCCGTGTGGGTTCGAGTCCCACCGACCGCACATGCGAGGGGCCACCTTCACGGGCGGCCCCTCTTCCGTTCTCAGCCCAACAGCTCCCGCACCACCGGCACCAACGCCCGGAACGCCTTCCCCCGGTGGCTGATCGCGTTCTTCTCGGCGGGGGTCAGTTCGGCGCACGTGCGCGTCTCGCCCTCGGGCTGGAGGATCGGGTCGTAGCCGAAGCCGTTCGTGCCCGTCGGCGCATGCCGGAGGATGCCCCGCAGCTGGCCCTCGACCACTCGCTCCGTGCCGTCCGGCAGGGCCAGCGCCGCCGCGCAGGCGAAGTGGGCGCCCCGGTGTTCCTCGGCGATGTCGGAGAGCTGGGCGAGGAGCAGGTCCAGGTTGGCCTTGTCGTCGCCGTGGCGGCCTGCCCAGCGGGCGGAGAAGATGCCGGGGGCGCCGTTCAGGACGTCGACGCAGAGGCCGGAGTCGTCGGCGACGGCGGGGAGGCCGGTGGCCTGGGCGAGGGCGTGGGCCTTCAGCAACGCGTTCTCGGCGAAGGTGACGCCTGTTTCCTTGACGTCGGGGATGTCGGGGTACGCGTCCGCGCCCACCAGTTCGTGGGGCAGTCCCGCCGCCGCGAGGATCGAGTGCAGCTCGGTGATCTTTCCGGCGTTGCGGGTGGCGAGGATCAGGCGGGTCGTCATGTCCAGCAGTATCGCAAGGGCCGGGGCGGTGTTTTACGGCGTGCAGACCTTGGTCAGTTCGCCGGCGGCGTCGGTGACCGGGGTGACGTCGGGGGTGGAGTCGCCGTTCCTGACGGCGGTGCGGACGTTGTCGACGGCCTGCTGGAGGTGGTCGACGGCCTTGTTGACGTCGGCGTCGTCGGTCTTGTCGCCGATCTTCTTGAGGTTCTGCTGGATGGAGTCGAGGGAGGCCTCGGTGCGGGTGGGGTCGTTCGCGGCGTTCTCCACGGCCTGCTGGAGGGCGGTGACGCTGTCGGCGATGGAGTCGGCGGTGCGGACGCAGTCCAGTGCCGTGTTGACGGAGTCGCAGCCGGTGAGGAGGGCGGTGGTGAGTGCGGCGGTCGCGGCTGCGGCGGCGATGGTGGTGACGCGACGGCGTCCTCGGCGTCGGCTGGCGGCCATGGTGGTGTTCCCTCCCCGTGGTACGGCTGGCCGGGCGCACGGTTGTACGTGCCGTGCGCCCGTATTCATAGGGACGCGGAGTGGGCCGCCGGGGTTGCCCCCTTCTCACCTCGCCCTTTTCCTTCCCTTTTACTTCTTGAGTGCCTCTTCGAGCGCCGCCTGCTGGATCGTGGCCAGGTCGGTGCAGCCGGCGACGGCGAGGTCGAGGAGGGCGTTGAGTTCGTCGCGGGCGAAGGGTTCGGCCTCGGCGGTGCCCTGGACCTCGACGAAGCGGCCGTCGCCGGTGCAGACGACATTCATGTCGGTCTCGGCCTTGACGTCCTCCTCGTAGCAGAGGTCCAGCAAGGGGACTCCGCCGACGATGCCTACGGAGACGGCGGAGACGGTGCCGGTGAGGGGCTGGCGGCCGGCCTTGATGAGCTTGCGTTCCCTGGCCCAGGTGACGGCGTCGGCGAGGGCGACGTAGGCGCCGGTGATGGCGGCGGTGCGGGTGCCGCCGTCGGCCTGGAGGACGTCGCAGTCGAGGACGATGGTGTTCTCGCCGAGGGCCTTGTAGTCGATGACGGCGCGCAGGGAGCGGCCGATGAGGCGGGAGATCTCGTGGGTGCGGCCGCCGATCTTGCCCTTGACGGACTCGCGGTCGCCGCGGGTGTTGGTGGCGCGGGGGAGCATGGCGTATTCCGCGGTGACCCAGCCTTCGCCGCTGCCCTTGCGCCAGCGGGGGACGCCTTCGGTGACGGAGGCGGTGCAGAAGACCTTGGTGTCGCCGAAGGAGACGAGGACGGAGCCCTCGGCGTGCTTGCTCCAGCCGCGTTCGATGGTGACCGGGCGGAGTTGTTCGGGGGTGCGGCCGTCGATTCGAGACATGGCGACGAGCCTATCCGGAGCGCGGGAAGGGGCTCCTCCCCAGGAGGGGAAGAGCCCCTTGCCGGTGAACCCGGTGCGCCCGGTGAGCCCGTGGGCTCACATCATGTCTTCGATCTCCGCGGCGATCGGGTCGGCGTCGGTGCCGATGACGACCTGGATGGCGGTGCCCATCTTGACGACGCCGTGCGCGCCGGCGGCCTTGAGGGCGGCATCGTCGACCAGCGAGGCGTCGTGGACCTCGGTGCGCAGCCGGGTGATGCAGCCTTCGATCTCGTCGATGTTCTCGATTCCGCCGAGGCCGGCGACGATCTTCTCAGCCTTGCTGGCCATGTTCCTTCTCCCTGATCCGAACCGCTTTGTCGCAGTAACCCACAGTTGGCCCATCTTTGCGAGCGGTCGTACCGCGCGTGCCGAATGATGGCGAGCAGCGCGGCGGAACCGTCTGTCGACTGGTCTACACCAGCTGGTGGGCGGTCGACAAACCCCGGAGGAGACGCCCGTGAGTGCCGAGAGCGCCGACAGTACGGTCGGTCCCGCGCGGGAACGGTGGCACGCCCTCTTCCAGGGGCTGCAGAAGATGGGCCGCAGTCTTCAGCTGCCGATCGCGGTGCTGCCGGCGGCGGGGATCCTGAACCGGCTGGGCCAGCCGGACGTGTTCGGTGAGCAGGGGCTGGGCTGGACGGCGGTCTCCAAGGTGATGAAGGGGGCGGGCGGGGCACTGCTCGACGGTTCGGTCGGGTTGCCGTTGCTGTTCTGCGTCGGGGTCGCGATCGGGATGGCGAGGAAGGCCGACGGTTCGACGGCGCTGGCGGCGGTGGCGGGCTTTCTCGTCTATTACGGGGTGCTGCACCAGTTCCCGGAGGACTGTCCCGGCGGGTCGAGGACGTTGCCGGGGATCGGGTGCCAGGTGCGCGACGGGTCGGTGTCGGCGTTCACGTTCCAGAATCCGGGGGTGTTCGGCGGGATCGCGCTGGGGCTGCTGACGGCGTTCTTCTGGGTGCGGTACCACCGGACGAGGCTGGTGGACTGGCTGGGGTTCTTCAACGGGCGGCGGCTGGTCCCGATCATCATGTCGTTCGTGGCCATCGCGTTCGCCGCGTTGTGCCTGTGGGTCTGGCCGCCGGTCGGTGGCGGTCTGGAGAGTTTCAGTCACTGGCTGCGGGACGCGGGGTCGTGGGGTGCGGGGGTGTTCGGGCTTGCGAACCGGGCGTTGCTGGTGGTGGGGCTGCACCAGTTCCTGAACGTGCCCATCTGGTTCCAGTTCGGCAGTTACACCACGCCCGAGGGGCAGACGGTGCACGGCGACATCAACATGTTCCTGGCGGGTGATCCGAGCGCGGGTCAGTTCACGTCGGGGTTCTTCCCGGTCATGATGTTCGCGCTGCCGGCCGCCGCGCTCGCCATGACGCACTGTGCGCGGCCGCACCGGCGCAAGGAGATCGGCGGTCTGATGCTGTCGGTGGCGCTGACGTCGTTCGTGACGGGCATCACCGAGCCGCTCGAGTACTCGTTCATGTTCGTCGCGCCGTTGCTGTACGGGGTGCACGCGGTGCTGACGGGGGTGTCGATGGCGGTGACGTGGGGGCTGGGGGTGCACGACGGGTTCAGTTTCTCGGCGGGGCTCATCGACTACGTCATCAACTGGAACCTGGCGACGCGACCTTGGGCGATCGTTCCGATCGGGCTGTGCTTCGCGGCGGTCTACTACGTGATCTTCCGGTTCGCCATCACGCGGTTCGACCTGAAGACCCCGGGCAGGGAACCGGAGGACGAGGTGGAGGACGTCACCGAGGCCTGAGCAGCCGGTGGCCGAATGGCATACGCCGCGTAGTGCTCCGGTTGCGGAATTGACGGGTTCCTTATATCGCCCCCATCGTGTACAACAGGTCTACACCACTGAGTGGTGTAGACCACCACCGATGGAGGAAGTATGACAACCGCCACCGCGACGGCGGCCCCCACAAAGAAGTGGGGATCCGGTCTTTTCCAGGGCCTGCAGAAGATCGGCCGCAGCCTTCAGCTCCCCATCGCCGTGCTGCCGGCGGCGGGCCTGCTGCTCCGCTTCGGCCAGCAGGACATCCACGACAAGCTGCACCTGCCGGACAAGGTCACGGCGGTGTTCGCCACTGCGGGTGGCGCGATTTTCGACAACCTCCCGCTGCTGTTCTGCGTCGGTGTCGCGATCGGCTTCGCCAAGAAGGCGGACGGCTCCACCGCACTGGCCGCGCTGGTCGGCTTCCTTGTCTACAAGAACGTCCTCACCGCGTTCCCCGTCACCGACGCGAAGGTCCAGGCGGGCGCTGACATCGCCGCGACCTACAACAACCCCGGTGTGCTCGGCGGCCTGGTGATGGGTCTGCTCGGCGCGGTGGTCTGGCAGCGCTTCCACCGGACCAAGCTGGTGGACTGGCTCGGCTTCTTCAACGGCCGCCGGCTCGTTCCGATCATCATGGCCTTCGTCGGCACGATCATGGGTGTCTTCTTCGGCCTGGTCTGGAAGCCCATCGGTGACGGCATCTCCGACTTCGGCAAGTGGATCACCGGTCTCGGCGCCTTCGGTGCCGGTCTGTTCGGTCTGATCAACCGTGCGCTGATCCCGGTCGGCATGCACCAGTTCGTGAACACGGTCTCCTGGTTCCAGATCGGCGACTACAAGACCGCGTCCGGCACGATCGTCCACGGTGACCTCACCCGCTTCTTCGCCGGTGACCCGACGGCCGGTCAGTTCATGTCCGGCTTCTTCCCCATCATGATGTTCGGCCTCCCGGCCGCCGCCCTCGCCATCGCGCACACTGCCCGCCCGGAGCGCCGCGCCGCCGTGATGGGCATGATGCTGTCGATGGCCCTGACCTCCTTCGTGACCGGTGTGACCGAGCCGATCGAGTTCACGTTCATGTTCATCGCGCCGCTGCTGTACGCGATCCACGCGGTGCTCACCGCCCTGTCCATGGCGATCACCTGGGCGCTCGGGGTGCACGCGGGCTTCACCTTCTCCGCGGGTGTCATCGACTACATACTCAACTGGAACCTGGCGACCAAGCCCTGGCTGATCATCCCGATCGGCCTGGTGTTCGCGGCGATCTACTACTTCGTCTTCCGCTTCGCCATCATCCGCTTCAACCTCCCCACCCCGGGCCGCGAGCCCGAGGAGGAGATCGAGGACCTCACGAAGGCGTGAGCCCCCTCCACGGTGTGGCGAAGGCCCCCGCAGCCCGGCGGCTGCGGGGGCCTTCTCGTCGTACGGCCGCCTTCTCGTCGTACGGCCCTGAACGCTGTACGCGCGTCAGATCTCGTACGTCGCCCTCGGCGCCGCGAGTTCCACCGGGCCGTCGAAGACCTCGCCGGCGTCGGCGAGGTTGACGGCGGGGTCGGTCCACGGCGGGATGTGGGTGAGGACCAGGCGGCGGGCGCCGGCGCGGGCGGCGGTCTCACCGGCCTCGCGGCCGTTGAGGTGCAGGTCCGGGATGTTCTCCTTGCCGTGCGTGAAGGCGGCCTCGCACAGGAACAGGTCGGTGTCCCGGGCCAGGTCCTCCAGCGTCGGGGTGAGGCCTGTGTCGCCGGAGTACGTCAGGGACTTCCCGGCGTGCTCGACGCGGATGCCGTACGCCTCCACGGGGTGGCGGACCCGCTCGGTGTGGACCGTGAAGGGGCCGACGTCGAACGTGGACGGCTTGACCGTGTGGAAGTCGAACACCTCGCTCATCGAGGAGGCGGTGGGGGTGTCGGCGTAGGCGGTGGTGAGCCGGTGCTCGGTGCCCTCGGGGCCGTAGACCGGGATCGGTGGGCACGGACCGCCGTCGTGACGGTAGTAGCGCGCCACGAAGTAGGCGCACATGTCGATGCAGTGGTCGGCGTGCAGATGGCTCAGGAAGATCGCGTCGAGGTCGTAGAGACCGCAGTGGCGCTGCAGCTCGCCCAGGGCGCCGTTGCCCATGTCGAGGAGCAGCCGGAAGCCGTCGGCCTCTACGAGGTAGCTCGAACAGGCCGATTCCGCGGACGGGAACGACCCCGAGCAGCCGACGACGGTGAGCTTCATGAAGCAGAAACCTCCGTTGGCGGAAACCCAGATGCGCTGGGAACTGGAGTCGGGAAAAAGGGCATGACGGGGGTCGTGCGGTTTGTCGAGCGTAAGGCGCAAAAGAGCCGGTCGCTCCTCCGCCAGGGGCCGTTGTGGGCGAACTCACCTGTGGTGTCACCGGTTCGGCTGGACCGGGGGCGCATAAGGATCGCGCAAGGGCGCGCATCGATTATCTCGCGCCGGTAACGTCGTCGTATGGACACGTCATGGTGGCTCGCACTCGCGGCAGTCGTCCTGCTGGCGCTGGTCGCCACGCTCGTCGACGGCTGGGGCAGAGGCCACCGGCCGCGCGGACACCGCACCCGCCCCCCGGGGCATCCGCGCGGCACGCGCACGCAGACCGGACGGCCCCGTCCGGGGGACATCTGGTGGGCCAACGTGCCCTACGAGGACGGTCCCGGCGCCAAGGACCGTCCGTGCCTGGTGCTGGCCGTGCACGGCAGCCGGGCGACGATCGCGAAGATCACCAGCAAGTACCACGACGAGCGCGCCGGGGTGATCCCGCTGCCGCCGGGCTCGGTCGGGGACGCCCAGGGCCGGCCGAGCTTCCTGGAGACGGACGAGCTGCGCGAGATCGCGGTGTGGGAGTTCCGGCGCCGGGTGGGCGTGGTCGACCCGGTGCTGTGGGACCAGGTGCGGCACCTCGCCTAGGGCGGGCTCAGCTCACCCGCACGGTGACCCTCCACTCCTCGATCCCCTTGCAGGAGACCCCGCCGGGCGCGGTGGGCTGGGCGCACAGGGGGCGGGTGGAGGAGAGGGTGACGGTCCCGGCGGCCATCGCCCGGTAGGCGGATCCGGCGTCGCCGCCGCGGAGCATGATCCCGTAGTTGGTCTCCTGGAGGGCGGCCGTGTCCCCGGCCTCGGCGATCTTCTTCCAGGGGCGCTGCTCGGAGCCGGTCAGGGTGACCCGCAAGGTGCCGTCGTGGGCCAGGCAGAAGGTACGGCCGCTGTCGGCGGCGGTGAGTTCGGAGGTCAGGGGCGTGCAGCCGGCGGATGAACCGCCGGCGGAGGGGCTCGGTGTCGAGGTGGGGGTCGGCGTCGGTTTCGGGGACACCGCGCCGCTGCCCTTGTCGTCGCCCCCGCTCTGCGAGCCGCAGGCCGCCAGCAGGAGCAGGCTCGCCGCGGCGAGCGACGTGCGGTGGAACGTCGTACGGCGCATGGGGTGTCCGCCTTTCCGTCGGGGAACGGACCCTTGGTGCCGATATGACGTATCTCCCGGTCATACGGATCCCGCACCCGGACGGCTTCCGGGTGCGGGATCCGGTCAGTTCAGGGGCGGGGTCAGCCGGTCGTGACGGCGGTGTCGTCGACGACGAAGCTGGTCTGGAGCGAGGAGTCCTCGACACCGCTGAACTTCAGGGTGACGGTCGAGCCCGCGTAGGACCCGAGGCTGAAGGACTTCTGCACGTACCCGGAGGCCGCGTTGAGGTTGGAGTACGTGGCCAGCGTGGTCGAACCGGCAGTGACCGTCAGCTTGTCGTACTGGGTGCTGGTGGTGGTCTCGGCCGTGTCGATGTGCAGGTAGAAGGTGAACGTGGTGGCGGTGCAGCCGGACGGGATCGTCACCGACTGGGACAGCGTGTCGGTGTGGGTCGATCCGTAGCCGTCGAGCCAGGCCTTGTACGAGCCCGCGTGGGCCGCCTCGCTGCTGGAGTTGGTGATGACACCGCTGGACGCCGTCCAGGTGGTGTTGCCCGACTCGAAGCCCGGGTTGCCCAGCAACTGCGTGGAGGTGCAGGTGCCGCCACCGCTGGTGCTGACGGTCCAGGTGAAGGAGGCCGAGCCGGAGGCGCCGGTGGAGTCGGTCGCGGTGACGGTGGTGCTGTAGGTGCCCGCGGTGGACGCCGTACCGGAGATCAGGCCGGTGGAGCTGGAGATGGACAGGCCGGTCGGCAGGCCGGAGGCGCTGTAGGTGAGGGTCGCGCCCGCGCTGTCGGAGGCCGAGATCTGGAGGCTGACCGAGCTGCCGGTGGCGGTGGACTGGCTGCCGGGGTTGGTGACGGTCACCGTGTTGCCGGTGCTGGTGCCGGAGGCGAAGGCGGTGGTGCCGTTCGGGGTGCCCCAGCCGGTCGGGCCGTCGTAGCCGGTGCCGGCGGTGCAGAAGTACGACGTCGAGCAGGAGCCGTTGTTGCCGCTGGTGACGTCGTACAGGTTGCTGGTGTGCGAGTAGGGGTACTTCGCCGGGTAGTCGCTGGAGCCCGGGGTGCCCGCGAGGGCGTAGACGCCGGCGATGATCGGCGAGGAGGCACTGGTGCCGCCGTAGACCGCCCAGCCGGAGCCGCCGTAGGTGTCGTAGACCGCCACGCCGGTGGCCGGGTCGGCGACCGCGGAGACGTCGGACTCCATGCGCTTGGTGCAGCCGGTGTCGGTCTGCCAGCTCGGCTTCGCGTCGTAGGCGGAGCAGCCGGAGCCGGTGCCCTCGGAGGAGCTGGTCTTCCACACGGACTCGGTCCAGCCGCGGGTGCTGGAGGAGGTGGAGAGCGCGGTGCCGCCGACGGCGGTCACGTACTGGGAGGTCGCCGGGTACTCGGCGCCGTAGTCGGAGTCGCCCGCGGAGACGGTGATCGCGACACCCGGGTGCTTGAAGTAGGAGGTGTCCTCGCTGGTCTGGGAGGAGGACTCGGAGCCGCCCCAGCTGTTGGAGACGAACTTGGCGCCGAGCGCGACGGCCTCGTTCTCGGCGGTGCCGAGGTCGGAGTCGGTGGCGGAGTTGGCCTCGACGAGGATGATGTTGCAGTTCGGGCAGACGGCGCTGACCATGTCGATGTCGAGCGCTTCCTCGCCGGCCCAGCCGGAGTCGTTCGTGGGCAGCGAGGTCGTCGAACCGGTCTGGCTGACCTGCTTGAAGCAGCCGTTGGCGACGGTGCACGCCGACAGGCCGTACGTGGAGCGGTAGGTGGCGAGGTCCGAGGCGGCGTTCGGGTCGTTGTAGGCGTCGACCACGGCGACGGTCAGGCCGGAGCCGCCCGTGGAGGGCAGGTTGTAGGCGCTGTGCAGGTTGGTCGGGCTCAGGCCGGAGGGCGCGGCGGCGAGTGCCGAGGCCAGTTGCTGCTTGATGTCGGTGCGGCGCTGCGCGAAGCAGTTGACCTCACCGGGCTTGGCGGCGGTGGCGCACAGGTGCTTGGTGGGCACCTTCTGCCCGGCCTTGCCGGTGCTGTGCACGGCCTGCCGGGCGGGGTCGGTCAGGGCCTTGGCGTTCTGGGCGGCCCGGGTGGTCTGGGCGGTGGCCTGGGGGGAGACGGTGTGTGCCTGTGCCTGTGCGGCCGGTGCCGCGACGAATCCGGAGACGGCGAGGGCGAGGGCGGGGAACGCGAAGGCCAGAAGTCTTCGCAGGCTCCGTCGTGATTCACGCATGGGGGTACTGCCTCCATCGGTGGGGTTACAAGGCAGGCCCGTGACGCGCGTAGCGGCGGCAGAGTGCGGCGTCATGAGCATGACACTTCGAACACCCTGGGATGCCGACGAGCGTGGCATGACAGGACGGTGAGGAACCTAGCGGGGTTCACCGGGGACCGGTTCCCCCCGGCGAAGATCTTTGCTCCGTCATAGGCAGCGCTTAGCCCCCTCATAGAGGGGGGTTGGCGCGTACATGATGAGCGCTATGCCCAGAGCTGACCCTGGAGGGTCTCGATGGCTTCCTCGGTCGTGGCGGCGGTGTACACGCCGGTCGACAGGTACCTCCAGCCGCCGTCGGCGACGACGAACACGATGTCCGCGCTCTCGCCGGCAAGTACGGCCTTCTTCCCGACGCCGATCGCGGCGTGCAGCGCGGCACCGGTGGAGATGCCCGCGAAGATGCCCTCCTGCTGGAGCAGGTCCCGGGTCCGGGTCACGGCGTCCGCGGAGCCGACCGAGTAGCGGGTGGTGAGCACGGAGGCGTCGTACAGCTCGGGCACGAAGCCCTCGTCGAGGTTCCTGAGCCCGTACACGAGGTCGTCGTACCGGGGTTCGGCGGCGACGATCTTCACGTCGGGCCTGTGCTCGCGCAGGTACCGCCCGACACCCATCAGCGTGCCGGTCGTCCCGAGCCCCGCGACGAAGTGCGTGACGGACGGCAGGTCGGCGAGGATCTCCGGACCGGTGGTCGCGTAGTGCGCACCGGCGTTGTCCGGGTTGCCGTACTGGTAGAGCATCACCCAGTCGGGATGCTCGGCGGACAGCTCCTTGGCCACTCGTACGGCGGTGTTGGACCCGCCCGCGGCCGGGCTGGAGATGATCTCCGCGCCCCACATCCCGAGCAGGTCCCGGCGCTCCTGCGAGGTGTTCTCGGGCATCACGCACACCATGCGGTAGCCCTTGAGCTTGGCCGCCATGGCGAGCGAGATGCCGGTGTTGCCCGACGTCGGCTCCAGGATGGTGCAGCCGGGAGTGAGCCGGCCGTCCTTCTCCGCCTGCTCGATCATGTGCAGGGCGGGACGGTCCTTGACCGAGCCGGTCGGGTTGCGGTCCTCCAGCTTGGCCCAGATCCGGACCTCGGCGGACGGCGAGAGCCGCGGCAGGCGCACCAGGGGGGTGTTGCCGACCGCGGCCAACGGGGAGTCGTAGCGCATGCCGATCTCAGGCCATGCCGCCGGCGACCGCCGGCAGGATCGTCACGGTGTCGCCGTCGGTGAGCTTGGTGTTGATGCCGTCGACGAAACGGACGTCCTCGTCGTTCAGGTACACGTTCACGAAGCGGCGCAGCTTGCCGTCGTCCACGATGCGGGCGTGGATGCCGGCGTGCCGGGTCTCGAGGTCGTTGAAGAGGTCGGCGAGGGTGTCACCGCTGCCCTCCACCGCCTTCTGACCGTCGGTGTACTGGCGGAGGATGGTCGGGATGCGGACCTCGATGGCCATGGCTCAGGGCTCCTGTCGGAAAGTCTGGGTGGGTGGGCGCGCAGCGGCACGCCGCGGCTCACGGCCGTACGGCGGCAGGGGAACGTCAACAGATGGCGCTGTTCAGCCTGCACAGGTCGACGTGCAGCCGCGCCACGAGCAGCATGCCCGGCGCCTTGTCGCTCACGTCGTTCAGAACCATGGGCTCATCGTATCGATTCCCGGTACCGATTCCGGAGTGTGATTCCACATGCCGGACATTTTCCGGCCGAAGAGTGAGATGACCAACCTGGGGCGCGGGGAACTGCGCGACCACCCCCCGCCGGCCCGCGGATCACCACCGGCCGGCTCCGCACCGCCGGACTCCGCCGTCGCGGCGGAGAAGAGGCAGGCGTCGGCTCGCCGGGAGTCAGTACGCCTCGACGATCCTGACCTCCTCCTCCGTCACCTCGCCCTCCACGATGCGGTACGAGCGGAACTGGAAGTCGCCGAGGCCGTCGGTGTCGGCGGTGGAGACGAGGACGTAGTGGGCGCCGGGCTCGTTGGCGTAGGAGATGTCGGTACGGGAGGGGTACGCCTCCGTCGCCGTGTGGGAGTGGTAGACGACCACCGGCTCCTCGTCACGGTCGTCCATCTCCCGGTACAGCTTGAGAAGGTCCCCGGAGTCGAACTCGTAGAACGTGGGGGACATCGCCGCGTTCAGCATGGGGATGAAGCGTTCGGGGCGGTCGGAGCCGGCCGGCCCGGCGACGACACCGCACGCCTCGTCCGGGTGGTCCTTGCGCGCGTGGGCGACGATCTGGTCGACGAGGGCCTGGGTGATGGTCAGCATGTTCGCCAGGATAAGCAAAGGGCCGCCCCGTACCGGTGGGTGGTACGGGACGGCCCGGATGCCGGACGCCCTGAGCGGCTGCCGCAGGGGGCGCCACGAGTGCTCCCCGCGGCGGGCGTCCCGGAGGGTGGTCAGTTCACCTTCTCCAGCGGTGCCGGCTCGCGGCGCTCGGCGACCTCGGGGTTGCGGTTCTTCAGGACCAGCCAGCCGACGCCGAGCGCGGCCGCCCAGCCGGCCATCACGTAGAGGCAGACCCGGGAGTCGCCGTCGTACGCGATCAGGCAGGTGACGAAGAGGAGGAAGGCGATGGCGATCCAGCTGCACACCGCGCCGCCCGGCGCCGGGAAGGAGGACGCGGGCAGGCGGCCCGCGTCGACCGCGCGGCGGTAGAGGACGTGGCTGACCAGGATCATCAGCCAGGTCCAGATGCCGGCCGCGGTGGCGACCGAGGTGACGTAGCCGAACGCCTTCTCCGGGACGACGTAGTTGAGGACCACGCCGATGCCCATGAAGAGGACCGAGACGGTGATGCCGAACGCCGGGGTCTTCGACGCGGACAGCTTGCGGAAGGCGGCCGGGGCCTCGCCGCTGTCGGCCAGGTTCCGCAGCATGCGGCCCGTGGAGTACATGCCGGAGTTGCAGGAGGACAGGGCTGCGGTCAGCACGACGAAGTTGACGATGCCGGCGCCCGCCGGGATGCCGATCTTCGCGAAGGCGGCGACGAACGGGGAGACGCCGGGGGCGAACTCCGTCCACTTGACGACACACAGGATGACGGTGAGCGCGCCGACGTAGAAGAGGGCGATGCGCCAGGGGAGGGTGTTGATCGCCTTGGGGAGGGTCTTCTCCGGGTTCTCCGACTCGCCGGCGGTGACGCCGACCAGCTCGACCGCGAGGTAGGCGAACATGACGCCCTGAAGGGTCATCAGGGAGGAGCCGACGCCCTTGGGGAAGAAGCCGTCGAACTGGTAGAGGTTCGCGACCGACGCGGTGTCACCGGCGGAGCTGAAGCCGAAGGTGAGGACGCCGAGACCGATCACGATCATGCCGATCAGGGCGGTGACCTTGACCATGGAGAACCAGAACTCCAGCTCTCCGAAGACCTTCACGGAGATCAGGTTGACCCCGAAGAGGACCACCAGGAAGACCAGGGCCGTCACCCACTGCGGGACCTGCGGGAACCAGTAGTTCACGTAGATCGCGGCGGCCGTCAGCTCGGCCATGCCGGTGACGACCCACATCAGCCAGTACGTCCAGCCGGTGAAGTAGCCGAAGAACGGGCCCAGGAACTCCCGGGAGTACTCGGCGAAGGAGCCGGAGACCGGACGGTAGAGCAGGAGCTCGCCGAGGGCCCGCATGATGAAGAAGATGATGCCGCCGGCGAGGGCGTACATGAGGATGAGGCTGGGGCCGGCCTTGGCGATGTTCGCCCCGGCGCCCAGGAAGAGCCCGACGCCGATGGCGCCGCCGATGGCGATCATCTGGACCTGGCGGCTGCCGAGCCCGCGCTCGTACCCCTCTTCGGAGGCTTCCGGGGAATTCGCGGAATTCCCCGACGTGTCGACCTGAGCGGAGGTCATGTGTGGTGTGCGCCTTTCTCCATGCCGACCCGGGCCTCTCGTCGGCCTCGGATCGGGTTTCGATCCCCCCGGATTGCTGGAGCGGTGCCTGACCGGTGGTGGCCGGTTCGGTGGCGCACCCGGACGTACACGTGGGTGGTGTTCGCCGGGCGGTCGTGAAGATTTATCACGGTCGCAACGCTGATCACCGGATTCCACCGAGAGGGATTGTGGCGCACACCACAGGAAGAAGTGGACAAAGTGCGGCCGAAAAGGTCATAACAGGCCGCAACGGTGACGGGATCGTTATCCGGATTTGAGCGTCCTCTGAGCGAACGCGAAACCGGGAGGCAATCGGGACGGACTACGGCATAAGGGTTGCGACCAGGGTCTCCTGGAGGCCGCCGAGCCACAGGTACGCCATCACCATCGGCTTGCGCGGGTCCTCGTCCGGGAGCCGGTAGAGGAGGTCGGTGTCGTCCTCGTCGGTGATGTCGAGGCGGCAGCCGATCGCGAGGCGCAGGTCGGTGAGGGTGCCGAGCCACTGCCGGGACTCCTCGGGCGCCAGCTTGAGGACCGCCTCACCCTTCTCCCCCGGGGCGAGGGCGTCGAGGGAGCGGATCACCGCGAGGGCGCTCTCCCGCTTGCCGGCCCTGAGGTCGTTCTCGGTGTAGCGGCGGAACTCGGCGGAGTGCGCCTGCTGCTCCTCGGCCTCCTCCGGGGACTGCGGGAGCCGCTCGGGGTCGCTGTACGCGTCCGGGAAGAGCCGGCGCAGCACGGGGTCGGCGGGCGCCTCGCTCGGGCCCTCGGCGAACAGCTCGGCGAGCGGGTCGTCGGGGGCGTCCTCGGCGGGGCCGGGGCCGATGAGCTCCAGGAGCTGGACGGCCAGCGACCGGATGATGGAGATCTCGACGTCGTCGAGGGCGACGGCCGCGCCGCCGCCGGGGAGCGGTTCGAAGATTCCTGGCATGGAGTGGATTCGCTGCTTCCGGAGCTGATCGGGGGCCGGGCGGAGAGGGTCGCTACTTCCGGTCCTGCTGGAGGGTGGCCCACAGGCCGTAGCCGTGCATCGCCTGTACGTCGCGCTCCATCTCCTCGCGGGTGCCGCTGGAGACGACCGCGCGGCCCTTGTGGTGGACGTCCAGCATGAGCTTGGTGGCCTTGTCCTTGGGATAGCCGAAGTACGTCTGGAAGACGTACGTCACGTAGCTCATGAGGTTGACGGGATCGTTGTGCACGAGCGTGATCCACGGGACGTCGGGCTCAGGGACGGCGAAGGTCTCCTCCGCCGACTCGGTGCGTTCGATCTCTACGGGAGCGGGTGACGTCACATGGCCCATGCTGCCACGCGGGCCCTAAATCGTCACACTGACGCGAAGGGGTGTAGCATCTGTCGTCATGAACACTGCGGACCTTGGGCTGCCGGTGGATGTCCCGTCGACGGCGCTCTTCACGGACCAGTACGAGCTGACGATGCTGCAGGCCGCCCTGAAGGCGGGTACGGCCGAGCGGCGGAGTGTCTTCGAGGTCTTCACCCGGCGGCTGCCGGAGGGGCGCCGCTACGGCGTCGTGGCGGGCACCGGACGCGTCCTGGACGCGGTCGAGAACTTCCGCTTCGACACGGACGTCCTCGACTTCCTGGCGGAGCGGAACATCGTCGACGGGCCGACCCTGGAGTGGCTCGCCGGCTACCGCTTCAGCGGCGACATCTGGGGCTACCCCGAGGGCGAGGTCTACTTCCCGGGCTCGCCGATCATGCGGGTCGAGGGCTCCTTCGCCGAGTGCGTGCTCCTGGAGACCGTGATCCTCTCCATCCTCAACCACGACTCCGCGATCGCGGCCGCCGCCTCCCGGATGTCCTCGGCCGCCGGGGGCCGCCCGCTGATCGAGATGGGCGCCCGCCGCACCCACGAGCTGGCTGCCGTCGCCGCCTCCCGCGCCGCCTACATCGGCGGTTTCGCCACCACCTCCGACCTCGCCGCCGGCTTCCGCTACGGCATCCCGACGGTGGGGACGAGCGCCCACGCCTTCACCCTGCTGCACGACCACGAGCGGGACGCCTTCCGGGCCCAGGTCGACTCGCTGGGCCGGGGCACCACTCTGCTGGTCGACACCTACGACGTCGCCGAGGCGGTGCGTACGGCCGTGGAGGTGGCCGGGCCCGAGCTGGGCGCCGTCCGCATCGACTCCGGCGACCTGCTGCTGGTCGCCCACCGGGTGCGCCAGCAGCTGGACGAGCTGGGCGCGACGCACACGAAGATCACCGTGACCTCCGACCTCGACGAGTACGCCATCGCCTCGCTCGCCGCCGCCCCCGTGGACGCGTACGGCGTCGGCACCCAGCTGGTCACCGGTTCCGGGCATCCCACCTGCTCCATGGTCTACAAGCTGGTCGCGCGGGCCGAGTCCGCCGACCCGCAGGCGCCGCTGGTGGCGGTCGCCAAGAAGTCGACCGGCGGCAAGACGTCCGTCGGCGGGCGCAAGTGGGCGGCGCGGCGGCTGGACGCCGACGGGGTGGCGGAGGCCGAGGTGGTCGGCACCGGCGAGGTCCCGGCCGGCCTGGCCGACCGGCAGCTGCTGGTCGAACTGGTGAAGTCCGGCGAGGTGGTCGCCCGTGAACCCCTGGACGCGCCGCGCGCCCGGCACCAGGCGGCCATGGCGAATCTGCCGCTCTCCGCGACCCAGCTCTCGCGCGGGGAACCGGTCATTCCGACGGAGTACGTACAGGGGCGCTCGGGTAGCTAGAGCGGGTGCCCGCGTACGTGCCCTGCAAGGCCCCCTCCCCTACGCCCCCGTAAGTCTCTACGCTCGGAGGTTCAGGCCGGGCCCGCACCCCTTCTTTCCGCGTCTCCCCCGTCGACGGACCCGCTATCGAAAGCGAAGGACACCTATCATGCGCCGCGCCTTGATCGTCGTCGATGTGCAGAACGACTTCTGCGAGGGGGGCAGCCTCGCGGTGGCAGGGGGCGCCGATGTGGCCGCCGCCATCACGGAGCTGATCGGGCAGGCGCCCGCCGGCTACCGCCACGTGGTGGCGACCCGCGACCACCACATCGCGCCGGGCGGCCACTTCGCCGACAACCCCGACTACGTCCACAGCTGGCCGGCACACTGTGTCGCCGGCACGGAGGGCGTGGGCTTCCATCCGAACTTCGCCCCTGCGGTCGCCTCCGGGGCGGTGGACGCGGTGTTCAGCAAGGGGGCTTACGCCGCGGCGTACAGCGGTTTCGAGGGGGTCGACGAGAACGGGGTCAAGCTGGCGGAGTGGTTGCGGGCCCGCAAGATCGACGAGGTGGACGTGGTGGGGATCGCGACCGACCACTGCGTGCGGGCTACCGCCCTGGACGCCGCGAAAGAGGGTTTCCACACCCAGGTCCTCCTCGCCCTCACGGCCGGCGTGGCCGAGGCCACCACGGAGCGCGCCCTGGAAGAACTCCGCGAAGCGGGCGTGGAACTCACCGGCAAGCCGGTGGTCTGACACTCGCCTCCGCCACCACGGCGGCTTCCGACGACACGAACCGCCCGGTGGCCACCTGCGGGCCGGTGGGGGCTGGTCGCGCAGTTCCCCGCGCCCCTGGGGTGGCTGCACCGCCCGGCACCGGGAGTCAGCGTCGGCGCCCCTGGGGCTGCTGCTCTCCCCGCGTTCAGTGTTCAGCCCTGATGGGCCGCCGGTCACCCTCTCTCCGCCGCCACGGCGCTCAGCCACGACGGTGGATCTCGGCGGTGCCGGACCGCCCGGTGGCCACCTGCGGGCCGGTGGGGGCTGATCGCGCAGTTCCCCGCGCCCCTGGGGTGGCTGCACCGCCCGGCACCGGGAGTCAGCGTCGGCGCCCCTGGGGCTGCTGCTCTCCCCGCGTTCAGTGTTCAGCCCTGATGGGCCGCCGGTCACCCTCTCTCCGCCGCCACGGCGCTCAGCCACGACGGTGGATCTCGGCGGTGCCGGACCGCCCGGTGGCCACCTGCGGGCCGGTGGGGGCTGGTCGCGCAGTTCCCCGCGCCCCTGGGGTGGCTGCACCGCCCGGCACCGGGAGTCAGCGTCGGCGCCCCTGGGGCTGCTGCTCTCCCCGCGTTCAGTGTTCAGCCCTGATGGGCCGCCGGTCACCCTCTTTCCGCCGCCACGGCGCTCAGCCACGACGGTGGATCTCGGCGGTGCCGGACCGCCCGGTGGCCACCTGCGGGCCGGTGGGGGCTGGTCGCGCAGTTCCCCGCGCCCCTGGGGTGGCTGCACCGCCCGGAACTGGCAGGCAGCGCTGGAGGGCCCGTGTCGGGAAGTGCTGGTCAGGCTGCTGTTGGTCGGCGGAGCAGGGATCTGATGGGTCTCCAGAGTTCCAGGGCCGTGACACCGTTGTCAGGGGCGGTTCGCCATATGAGGCCGTCGGGGTGGTGGAGGACGGCGGTGATCTCGTCCGGGGTCGGTGGGGCGGCGTTGCCCCGCAGGTAGACCGCTCGCATGCCCAGGTTGCGGAGCCTCGTCAGGGCTCGGGCGCGGTTCTGGGCGTGGACCAGTACGCGGACGGCGGATGAGCTGTCCGCGGTGGTCGGACTGGGCAGGTTCAGCGCCACCACCACTCTGCCGTTCGGCAGCTTGCAGAACCCTCCTGCGGCCATGCGGTCACACCCCCGTGCGTGTCGGTGTCAATAAGAAAGCCACAGGACGCACCTAAGCACGAGCGGCGGCGACCCGCCAAGGGGTCGCCGCCGATACGTGTCTGACCTGCGGTAATGCGGATTACTTCACCGCGGGGCCGACCTGGAGGGAGATCGTCGAGCCGTCCCGGGCCTCCGTGACGATGTTGATCTTCGTGTTGGTGTCAGTGATCTTGACGCCGCCGGTCGGGTTCGAGGCGTCGTAGTAGTCGCTCTTGTGGTCGTTGAAGACGGACACCCCGGAGGACTGCCTGATCTTCGTCGCCACGTCCGCCTTGTGGAGGGTGATGCCGTCGGTCGCGTAGAGGCTGAACGGCGAGTCGTAGGCCTGGATGCGGTTGCGCATCAGCGTGCCGTCGGACCACTTCAGCGCCGTCGGGTGCGAGTCGATCGGGAGGATCAGACCGGTACCGGGGTGGACGCTGGTGTTGTTGTCCGCCTCGGAGGTGTCCCACTTCCAGATCAACAGGCCGTTCTGGTACGGGTAGTGCTCCACCCAGTCCGGACGCGTCGTCGAGAAGCCGAAGTTGTACGGTCCGACCTCGAGGGTCTTGTCGTACGACACGTACTGGCGGTTCTCCGCGATGTAGTACTGCGCGTAGTCCTTGGTGAAGGACGCGCCGATGCGCGAGAAGCCGGAGGCGGTCCAAGCCGCGTCCGCGGACTCGGCGTTGTCGGAGAAGACCGCCGAGCCGTCCGCGGTCAGGGTGATCTCGTCGGCCGCGAAGCCCTTGAGAGCGACCCCGCCGTCGGTCTGGTAGCGGAAGCGGAGCTGGATCTTCTGGCCCGCGTAGGCGTCCAGCGGGTAGGACAGCTTGGCGTACGCGGAGATCGAGCCGGTGAGCGCGGGCTTGTCGCTGCCGTCGCGCGGGATGGCCGCCCCGTTCACCGTGCCGTCCAGGGCGGTCCAGTTGGCGCCGCCGTCGGTGGAGACCTCGGTGTAGAGGTAGTCGTAGCCCGACTCGATGTCGTACCAGCCGTCCAGGTTCAGCGTCGCGGACGACTTGCCGGTCAGGTCGACGTCACGGGTCAGCGTGTTCTTGAGGTTGTCGCCGCTGCCGCTCCACCACTGGGTCGAGCCCTGGGCCGGGGTGACCACCGTGGTGGTGACCGCCTTGTCGGGCAGGGTGACCACCGTGGCCTGCTTGTCCTTCGTGTTGTACTCGGCGACGCCCAGCTTGTGGCTGGACTTCGCGCCGGTCTTGGCCACGTCGTAGTTCAGCCAGCCCAGCTGGAGCTTGTCCCAGGCGTTCATGTCACCGGGCAGGTCGCCGATGGCCTCCTTGCCGGTGCCCAGCCAGGAGCCGGAGGACATCAGGGTCCAGAAACCGGTGGAGTTGTCGCCGCCGTTGGTGTCGTACTCGTCCGGCAGGCCGAGGTCGTGACCGTACTCGTGGGCGTAGACGCCGAGGCCGCCGTTCTCCGGCTGCATGGTGTAGTCGCCGACCCAGATGCCGGTGTCGCCGACCTGGGTGCCGCCGAGCTTGTTGTTGTCGGGGCCGGTGGCGCCGGCGTCGGTGCCGAAGGCGTACCAGCGGTGCGCCCAGATCGCGTCGGTGCCCTGCGCACCGCCGCCCGCGGACTCGTCCTCGCCGGCGTGCACGATCTGGAAGTGGTCGACGTAGCCGTCGGGCTCGTTGAAGTTGCCGTCGCCGTCGTAGTCGTAGCGGTCCCACTGGTCGTACTGGGCGAGGTCGGCCTTGATCGCGGCGTCGGACTCGCCGGCCGCCTTCTGGTCGGCGACCCAGGCGTTCAGGCCGTCGCGCACCAGGTTCCAGACGCTGGAGCAGGTGGTGGAGCCGCAGGCGTTGTTGCCGTAACGCGCCTCGTTGTAGGGGACCTTGACCCAGTCCGTGACCTCGCCGTCGACCGAGTAGCGGCCCGAGGACTGCTTCTCGTAGTACTTCTTCAGCGACTCGGTGTTCTCGCCGGTGCCGAAGTAGAGGTCCTGGAAGTGCTGCTGGTTGTAATCCGCCTGCCAGGCCGTGGAGTTGTCCTTGGTGCGGTCCGGCTCGGCTATCTGGTTGTGCAGCGGGCCGGCCGTGCCGCCGTACCGCGGGTCCGTCTGGTCGCCGAACTCCACCAGGATCGTGAAGATCTTGTCCGTCTTCTCGCGGCCGAGCTCGACGTACTTGCTGTCGCCCTTCTTGCCCTCGAGCTGGACGACCTTCGAACCGTCACGCTCCTTGACCTGGGCCTTGCCGGATATGACCTGGTCGAGGGCCTCCTGGCGCTGGGCCTCCTGGGTCTTGCTCAGGGGGCCGTCGAGGTCGTGTTCCTCCTGCTTCGTCGACGGGTCGTGCCGGTCGACGGTGCCGGCGGTCGCCGCCGGGGCCGCGGTCTGCGCGACCGCGAAGGTGGTGAAGCCTACGGAGGCGGTCGCGAGCGTCACGCCGACGGCGAGCGCTCTGAACGTCCAGGGTCTGCTGGTCACTTGAGTTCCTCCCCCGCGCCGCGCGCACGGCAAGGAGGACCGGGTGATGGTTGGGGGTCCGTGCGCGCACGTTCAACGCGTCGATTCAAGTGACGACATTTGACTACTGGTTTACGAGAAAAGACAGACCTTGACTCGGACAGTTCAACTGCACTATGCGGAGCAGGAGTTCGCTTTACGGACACCGGACGCCGCGGTACCCCCGAAGCGCCCCGCCCAACCGGCGCGCATATGCCTCCGGTTGCCGTATGCCATGCGACCGTGCGCCCCCTGTGCACCGGTACCGTGGGTTAGGTCACGCTTACCGGACGTTCCTCTCGGGCATGCACGCGAATAGAGTCGAACGGTGGAACGCCCGGGAGCCGGTGGAAACCAAGGCCGGTTCCCCGTCTCACCCCCACATCTCCCGAGGACACGATTGCCATGCCTCGTCCGACCCCGGCACAGCTCGTCTACGGTTCGGCCACCGTGATCTGCTCGACGCTCGCCATGCTGCTGCTGTCACAGACGAGTTCGGGCATCGGGATCGCGGTCATCGCGCTCGCCGCGCTCGGTCTGGGACTGCTGGTGGCCATGACGGTCCCGCTCCCCCGGCCGCGCACGGTCGCACAGTCCACGCCCGCCCCGATCGCCCCGCCCGAGGTGCGGCTCCCCGTGCACCGGGAGACCGTGGCCGCCGCCACGGCCGAGCCCGTGCGGGAGCCCACCGCGCCCTGACGCACGCACACGAGCGAAGTCGGCGGATCCGTGAGACTGACGGACCCGCCGACTGCTTGTGCGCCCCCGTACCGGCGGCCCCGCTATGAGCTCGTACTGACCACGACCGTCTTCGCGGCCTTGTCGTGCAGGCCCTGTCTGTACGGCTTGTCGAAGTAGCTCCAGCCGCCGCAGATCACCGTCCAGACACAGGCACAGCAGAAGGCGAACGGCACCCACAGCACCAGGGCGCGCAGCAGCGAGGTCTGGGCGGAGGGCGTGGCGCCGTCGGACAGGTTGGCGACCCGCATGCCGAGCCACTTCTTGCCGAGGGTCTGCCCCCACTTGGCGATCAGCACGGTGTCGTAGGCGACGAAGAGGACGGCGGCGACGAGCGACTGGGCGAAGGACCGGCCGGCCGAGATCTTGTCGCCGTCCATCTGGTACTCGCTCACCCGGAACGCCAGGGTGAGCAGGACGACCACGATGCCGACCAGGATCATGTCGATGATCCGCGCGAGGGTGCGCCTGCCGCTGTCGGCGAGCGGCGGCATCCCGGCGAGGGGATCGGCCGGGTAGCCGCCGGTTCCGCCGCCTCCGTAGGGGCCGCCGCCCGCGCCGTAGGGGCCGCCGCCGTAGGAGGGCGGCGGGGGCTGCGAGCCGCCGTACGGGGTGTCGTAAGGCGAGCCCGGCCCCTGGCCCTCTCCCTGGCCCGGCGGGGGCTGCTTCCTGAACGGATCGTCCTCCGGCGGCTCTCCCGAGCCCGGGGGCGGGGGCGGTTCGGTGCTCATGGCCCGAGTGCACCGCGAAGCGGCCGGGCCCGCATCCGGCGAACGGCCGTACGGGGGACGACCGCTCCGAACGGGCCGGGTGGCAGCGCCCCTTCGGAGCGCTGGGGGTACCCCCGGCCGAAGGCTGGGGGAGGAACTGCGCGACCAGCCACGACGGCGCCGCAGACGAACGACGGCAGATCGCGGCGCCACCGGCGAAGCGCTCAGTCGGCGACGAAGGTGTGCGCCGCCTTGTCGTGCCAGCACTGGTGCCAGGGGCGGTCGAACAGGCACCAGGCGACGCCGACGATCCCGATGCCGAGCAGTCCGGGCACGGTGTACACCAGCCAGCGGCGCAGGGAGGCTCCGAAGGCGGGGGGTTCGTGGCCCTCGATGTCCCGTACCTCCAGGCCGAACAGCTTCTTGCCGAGCGTGCGGCCCCATCTGGCGGTGGGCAGCACCTCGTAGAGGACACCGGCGACGAGCAGGACCGCGAGCACGATGCCGAGGTACAGGCCGGTCGTGCCGTCCAGCAGCCAGACGGTCTCGGTACGGCCGGAGAGCTTGGCGACGTCGATCTTGTCCTGCACGTGGTCGGCGGCCTTGGTCCCGAACGGTACGGCGGCGGCCGCGGTCACCGCGCCGACGACCAGGCTGTCGACGAGCCGGGCCGCGAACCGCTTGCCGAGGCCGGCGGGCCGGGCCGCGGCCTGCCGCCGGGCGGCCGCCTGGAAGGGGTCCTCCACCGGCGGCTTCCAGGGGGCGACCTGCTGGTCGCCGGCGAGTTGGTGCACCTGCTGGGCCCAGGAGGACTGCCCGCCGCCGGCGCCGGAGGCCATGGGGGTGGCGGTGGCGGGCGCCATCGGGGACCGGGGCGGGGCGGACTGCTGCGGGGGGACGGCGGGGGCGGCGGCGTGGGGGGCCGCGGGCTGGGCGGGTGCCGGGGGCTGGGCAGCGGGTGCCTGGGCCGCGGCGGCGCGGGCGGCGGCCGCCTTTCCGGCACCGAAGCCGGGGCGCGCGGGACCGGCGGTGCCGGGAGCGCCGACCGGGCCCTGCGCACCGGGACCGGCCGCGCCGCCGGGGCCGCCGTCGTTCGGTGTGCCCTCGCCCCGGATCGGCCGGAAGGTCAGCGTGCCGTCGTCCATCGGCGGCCGGGCCGCCGGCGGGGTCCCCGCCGGGCCGACCGTCGGCCTGCGGAAGATGAACGTGCCGCCGGAGTCGAGGTCTCCCTGGTCCGCCTGGTCCGCCGGCGGGATCGACGCCGTGCCGTCGGTGCGGGCCGACCGGCCGTCCGGCCGGGCCGGGGAGCCCGCCGCCCGCGGGTCGTTGCCCCAGGCGCTCCCCTCCGCCGTCCAGCCGGAGGCACCGCCCGGCTGCGGGTCCTCGTCGAAGAAGTGCGGGCCGGTCTCCTCGACCGCCGAGGCGGGCGGGGTGGCCGGGGCCGCGGGAGCAGTGGGAGCCGCCGGGTGCGAGCCGGGCGGCGCGACGAGCGGTTCGCCGTCGGACGGGGCCGGGCGGCTGGTGCCCGGCACCCACGCGGCGCCGTTCCAGTAACGGACGTAGCCGGGGATGGACGGGTCCGGGTAGTAGCCCTCGCGGGGCCGTTCGTCACCGGGTGCCGGGGTTGGGGCGGTCATGTCCGTCATCCCGTATCTGCTCGGGGGTCATGTGGGAGGCTCCACATCTATCAGACCCGGCTGCCCGCCACCGCCAGTCCCGCAGGACCCGCCCCTTTCCGGGCAGCCCTGTGCACCCCCTCCACCGCACCCGGAAAAATTTTCCCCGAATCCGCGTAATGCTCGCGGCCCCAGCCCCTCTCCACTCGTACGGGCCCACCCGAAGGGCGCCCGTACGACTGACCGAGAGAGGAACCAGACGTCATGCAGCACACCGTGGTGGAGCGCGAACTGGAGCTGCGGCTCATCCTGTCCCCCGAGCGGAGCATCCCGGTCCCGGCCCGGCTGGGCTACCGCTCCGACGACCCGTACGCCGTCCACGTCAGCTTCCACATCAACTCCGAGCAGCCGGTCAACTGGACCTTCGCCCGCGACCTGCTCGTGGAGGGGGTGTTCCGGCCGTGCGGGCAGGGGGACGTGCGGGTGTGGCCGACGAAGGCGGAGGGCCGCAGCGTCGTGCTGATGGCGCTGAGTTCACCCGACGGGGACGCCCTGCTCGAAGCACCGGTCCCCCAGGTGTCCGCCTGGCTGGAGCGGACGCTGCGGGTGGTGCCCCCGGGGAGTGAGGGCGGGCAGCTGGGGATCGACGAGGCGCTCGACCAGCTGCTCGCCCAGTGAGGGCCCCGCCGGATGGGATCGGAACAACGGAGGTCGCGACGGCGGGGATCCGAACTGCTGGGATCAGAACAGCCGGGATCAGAACAGTTTGCCGGGATTGAGGATGCCCAGCGGGTCGAACACCTGCTTCACGGCCCGCTGCATCTCCACGCCCACCGGTCCGATCTCGCGGGCCAGCCACTCCTTCTTCAGGACGCCGACGCCGTGTTCGCCGGTGATGGTGCCGCCGAGTTCCAGGCCGAGGCCCATGATCTCGTCGAAGGACTCGCGGGCGCGGCGGCACTCGTCGTCGTCCTGGGCGTCGAAGCAGACCGTGGGGTGGGTGTTGCCGTCACCGGCATGCGCGACGACCCCGATGGTCAGCCGGTGCTTCGCCGCGATGCGCTCGACGCCCTCGATCATGTCGCCGAGCCGGGAGCGGGGCACGCACACGTCGTCGATCATCGTCGTGCCCTTGACGGCCTCCAGGGCGACCAGCGAGGAACGGCGGGCCTGGAGGAGGAGTTCGGACTCGGCTGCGTCGTCGGCCGGGACCACCTGGGTGGCGCCCGCGGCCTCGCAGAGCTTGCCGACGGCGGCGAGGTCGGCGGCCGGGTCCGGGGTGTCGAAGGCGGCGAGCAGCAGCGCCTCGGTGGACTCCGGCAGACCCATGTGGGTGAGTTCGTTGACCGCCTTGACGGTCGTACGGTCCATCAGTTCGAGCAGGGACGGCACATGGCCGCCCTCCATGATCCGGCACACCGCCTCGCAGGCGGCGGCCGCGGAGCCGAACTCGGCGGCCAGCACCAGCTGCTGCGGCGGCTTGGGCTTGAGCGCGAGCACGGCCCGCACGACGATGCCGAGCGAGCCCTCGGAGCCGACGAAGAGGCGGGTGAGGTCGTACCCCGCGACCCCCTTCGCCGTACGGCGGCCGGTGGACATCAGGCGGCCGTCCGCGAGGACGACGTCCAGGCCGAGGACGTACTCGGCGGTCACCCCGTACTTCACGCAGCACAGGCCGCCCGAGGCGGTGCCGATGTTGCCGCCGATCGTGCACATCTCCCAGCTGGAGGGGTCCGGCGGGTAGTAGAGGCCGTGTTCCTCGACCGCGCGGGAGAAGGTGGCGTTGACGACGCCGGGCTCGACGACCGCGATGCGGTCCACCGGCGAGATCTCCAGGACGCGGTCCATCTTGGTCAGGGAGAGCACGATGCAGCCGTCGGTGGCGTTGGCGCCGCCGGACAGGCCGGTGCGGGCGCCCTGCGGGACGACCGGGACACGCAGTTCGGTGGCGACCCGCATGACGTGCTGGACCTGCTCGGCCGTGCGCGGCAGCACGACGACGGCCGGGGTGCCGGCCGGGCAGAAGCTCGCCATGTCGTTGGCGTAGGAGGCGGTCACGTCGGGATCGACGAGGACCGCGTCGGCCGGCAGACCCGCGAGGAGCCGGTCGGTGAGGTTGCTGGTGGCCTCGTCCCGAGGCGCTTCGATACGGCTCATGATCACAGCGTCGCACCCGGGGCCATCGGTGTGAACCCCCACAGGTCCGTCCTTGGGCCGCCCGGATGCAGTGGTCGTATTGACGCACAGTGTCCGTCATGTGCGCGCTGGATAACCGACCGTCCCCACCTGCCACCTCCCTGCTCCCGGAACCGGCGCCGCCGCGCCGCCGCGGCCGGGTGCTGCGGCGGCTGCTGGTCGTCGCGCTGGCGGGCGGTGTGGCGGCCGGCGGCACGCTGATGCTGTGGCCGCGCGAGCCGCACCGCGCCGCGCCGGCCCCGGCGGCCGGGCCGCGGGCCCAGGCGGCCGCGCGGGCGGCGGCGGTCGCGGCGGCGCAGACGGCCGTCCTCGACGGGCTGCCCGCCGCCCTGCCCGACCTGACGACGCTGATCGGCGCCCGCGAGGCGCGGGTGCGGGCGCAGCCGAAGGACGCGGCGGCCTGGGCGGTGCTCGGGGCCGCCTACGTCGAGCGGGCGCGCCGGACCGCCGACACCGGCGACTATCCGCGGGCCGAGCGCGCGCTGCGGACCTCCCTCAAGGTGGCCGGCAAGAACAACACGGAGGCGCTGGGCGGACTGGCGGGCCTGGCCGTGGCGCGCCGGGACTTCCCGGAGGCCAGGCGGTTCGGCGAGGAGGCGCTGAAGGCGGCGCCGAAGCGGTGGTCGGCGTACCCGGTGCTGATCGACGCGTACAACGGGCTCGGCGACTACAAGGCGGCCCGGTCCGCGCTGGACAAGCTGATGGCGCTGAAGGTCGGGGCGGACGTGAAGCCGGCGGTGATGGCGCGGGCCTCCGCGGTGTACCGGGACCGGGGCTGGCGCGAGGACGCGGTGGCCCAGGTGACCGACGCGGCGGCGGCCGCCCGGACGCCCGTCGAACAGGCCGCGTACCTGTGCCAGGCCGGGCAGCTGGCCTGGGAGCGGGGCGACCGGGACGACGCGCTGCGGCACTTCACGGCGGCCGTACGCCTCGACCCCGACCAGCCGGCCGCGCGGGCCGGGCAGGGGCGGGCGCTGGCCGCGCTGGGGCGTACGCAGGAGGCGCTGACCGCTTACCAGGGGGCGCTCGCGCACCGGCCGACTCCGCAGGTCGCCCTGGAGCTGGGCGAGTTGTACGAGTCGCTGGGGATGGGGCGGCAGGCGGACGCGCAGTACGAGCTGATGCGGACGCAGGTGCGGCGGGAGCTGGAGGCCGGGATCGACGACGATCTCGTGATCGGGCAGTACGAGGCGGACCACGGGGACGTCCAGGAGGCGGTGGAGCGGCTGACGGCCGAGTGGGAGCGCCAGCCCGGCATCGAGGTCGCGGACGCCCTCGGCTGGGCCCTGCACCGGGCCGGCGACGACAAGGAGGCGCTGCGCTACGCCTCGATCGCGACCGACTCGACGAAGGGCGGCGGGGTGCGCAGCGCGCCGTACGCCTTCCACCGGGGCATGATCGAACGCGACCTGGACCTGGAGGCCCCGGCCCGCCGCCACCTCCAGGACGCCCTGCGGATCAACCCGTACTTCTCCCCCCTCCAGATCCCGGCGGCCCACACCGCCCTCACGGCTCTGGGCAGCCAGCCACCGAACGAGGAACTGCCGCAGTAGGGCCTCGGCGGCGAGGGCAGTCGGGCACCGCCCGTACACGCCGTCGTGGCTGATCACCGTCGCGACGGAAAAGGGTGAACCGGCACGTCTCCGGACCGGCGCGCCTGTTGTCCCGCCGCGACGGGGGGTCACAGGTTGCCGCGGCGGTCCTGCTCTCGTTCGATCGCTTCGAAGAGGGCCTTGAAGTTGCCCTTGCCGAAGCCCATGGAGCCGTGGCGTTCGATGATCTCGAAGAAGACCGTCGGGCGGTCCTGGACCGGCTTGGTGAAGATCTGCAGGAGGTAGCCGTCCTCGTCGCGGTCGGCGAGGATCCTCAGCTCGCGCAGGGTGTCGACCGGGACCCGGGTGTCGCCGACCCACTCGCCGAGGGTGTCGTAGTAGGAGCCGGGGGTGTCCAGGAACTCGACGCCGGCCGCGCGCATGGTCCGTACCGTCTCGACGATGTCGTTGGTGTTGAGCGCGATGTGCTGGACGCCCGCCCCGCCGTAGAACTCCAGGTACTCGTCGATCTGCGACTTCTTCTTCGCGATCGCCGGTTCGTTGATCGGGAACTTGACCTTGAGGGTGCCGTCGGCGACCACCTTCGACATCAGCGCGCTGTACTCGGTGGCGATGTCGTCGCCCACGAACTCCTTCATGTTCGTGAAGCCCATGACCCGGTGGTAGAAGTCGACCCATTCGTTCATCCGGCCGAGTTCGACGTTGCCGACGCAGTGGTCGACGGCCTGGAAGGTGCGGCGCGCGGGGGGCTCGACGATCGGGGCGGCGGCAACGAATCCCGGCAGGTACGGGCCGTCGTACCCGGTCCGCTCGACGAGGGTGTGGCGGGTCTCGCCGTACGTGGCGATCGCGGCGAGGACGACGGTGCCGTGCTCGTCCTTGAGTTCGTACGGCTCGGCCACCGGCCGCGCGCCGTGCTCGACCGCGTACGCGTACGCGGCGCGGGCGTCCGGGACCTCGATGGCGAGGTCGACGACCCCGTCGCCGTGCTCGGCCACGTGGCGGGAGAGGAAGTGGCCCCACTCGGTGTCCGGCCTGATGACGGAGGTGAGCACGAACCGGGCCGAGCCGTTCTCCAGGACGTAGCTCGCGGTCTCACGGCTCCCGGTCTCCGGACCGGAGTACGCGACCAGCCGCATGCCGAAGGCGGTGGAGTAGTAGTGGGCCGCCTGCTTGGCGTTGCCCACGGCGAAGACGACCGCGTCCATTCCCTTGACCGGGAAGGGGTCGCTCTGCCGGGCGGTCGCAGCGGGAGTGTGCTGTGTGGTCTGCGTCATGTCCGAAGGGTGAACCGGCCCCGCAAGGTGCGCAATAGATGGCGTTTCTCCTGGGCAATATGCTCAGCGATACGGCCCTACCGGCGAACTTTCTGTACAGGGTGACCATCCGGAGGCGGGAATGGCGATCGATCATCTGGACGGGCGGATCCTGGTGCTGCTGGCCCGGGAGCCGCGCATCGGGGTCCTGGAGATGTCCCGGCGGCTGGGCGTGGCCCGCGGGACCGTGCAGGCGCGTCTGGACCGGCTCCAGTCGAACGGCGTGATCCAGGGGTTCGGCCCCCAGGTGGACCCCGCGGCCCTCGGCTACCCGGTCACCGCGTTCGCCACCCTGCAGATCCGGCAGGGCCAGGGCCCGGACGTGCGAGCGCACCTGGCGAGCGTGCCGGAGGTGCTGGAACTCCACACCACCACGGGCACCGGCGACATGCAGTGCCGGCTGGTGGCCCGCTCCAACGCCGATCTCCAGCGGGTGATCGACCGGGTCGTCGGTTTCGACGGCATCGTCCGGGCCTCCACGGCGATCGTCATGGAGAACCCGGTTCCGCTGCGGATCATCCCGCTGGTGGAACAGGCCGCGGCGGACAGTGAAGGGGCGAAGTAGCGGCACCCCGGCGGGAGTTACAGAGAAGTCGATGCAAAAGACACGTTGCAAAGGACTCTTTGCAACGCTATCTTTGTACGCATGACGGAGCACGAGGAACGGAAACAGCGGCGGCTGGACGCCCGCTCACTGCGTGGGCTCGCGCATCCGCTGCGGATGCAGCTGCTGGACGCCCTGCGGCAGCACGGCCCCGCCACCGCCTCCCAACTGGCCGAACGGCTGGGCGAGTCGAGCGGCGCGACCAGCTACCACCTGCGCCAGCTCGCCGAACACGGCTTCGTCGAGGACGCCCCCGAGCGCGGCAAGGGCCGCGAGCGCTGGTGGCAGGCGGTGGACCAGAGCATCCGCTACGACAGCGCGGACTTCGATGACGCGAGTCCCGAGGTACGGGGACTGTCGGAGGTGTTCCTGCAGGAGGGGGCCGCCCGGCACGCCCGCGAGCTGGCCGCCTGGCTCGGCACCCGGGACCGGTGGTCCCAGCCCTGGTCCCACGCCAGCGACATGAGCGACATGACCATGCGGCTCACGCCCGAGCTCGCCCTCGAACTGATCGGCAAGATGCACGCCCTGATCGACGGCTACCGGGACCGGGTCCCCGACAAGGACACCCCGGAGTCGGAACAAGTACGCATCCACACGCACCTCTTCCCCATCGAGACGGACTGAGAGGCACCCACCATGCACACACAGGCCCAGCTCGCCCAGCACCGCATCACGGAACTGCACGTTCAGGCCGAGGCCCATCGTCTGGCCAAGGAGACCAGGCCGGAGCGGGAGCTCCGCCAGCGTATCGGCTGGACCCTGGTCGAAGTCGGCCTCCGCCTCGCAACCCCGACGCCGGCGATCGCCCCGTAAGGGGGCTGGGGGTACCCCCGGCCGAAGGCTGGGGGAGGAACTGCGCGAGCAACCACACACGACCCGCACCCGAAACTCAACAGCCGGGGACCTTCTCCCCCTTCTCCAACGCGACCAAGTCGGAAACGGCCCCCTTCAACGTGGTCACCGGCACCAACCGCAGCCCCTTCGGCAACTCCGCCTTGGCGTCCCCGCACTCGTCCTTCGGCACCAGAAAGACCGTCGCCCCGTCCCGCCGCGCGGCCTGCGTCTTCAGCGCGACCCCGCCCACGGCCCCCACCGCACCGTCCGCACCGATGGTCCCCGTGCCGGCGATGTTCTTCCCGCCGGTGAGGTCGCCCCCGCTCCCGTTCCCGTCCAGCTTGTCGATGATCCCGAGCGAGAACAGCAACCCCGCGCTCGGCCCGCCCACGTCCGCCAGCTTCAGGGTCACCTTGACCTTGCTCGCGCTCAGGTCGAGGTACTTCAGCGCGGCCTGGGTCGCCGCGTCCTGCGACTGCTCCATCTGCTCGGTGTTGTGCTGCTCGATCTCCTGGACGTTGTTGCCGCTCGGGTAGACCGAGTCACGCGGCATCACGGCCCGGTCCGTCCGGAACCAGCTGCCGATCACGTCGCCGAGCGAGACCCGCGCGTCCGGCCCGGTCGCCTCGATCGTCGTCATCCGCAACTGCCCGCTGGTCGTGCGGGTGGGCGCCCCGGAGACGGTGATCACCGGGGTGCCCCTGTTGGCGCCGAGCACGTTCGCCGTCATCCCGGGCTGGGCCACCGAGAACGGCAACGGCGCGAAGACGGCCGTACCGATCAGGGCCACGACGGGAACCGCGCAGACGGCGACGGCCTGGAGACGCGTGAGACGTGAGAGCACGGAGTCAATCTAACGCGGCGGCCTGTTCCGGCCATCGCCCCGGTCAGCGCGTGAGCAGCTCGCGGCGCTCGCGGGTGAACCGGCGCAGCGCGTCCGGCAGCGGCTCGATCCCGATCCCGGGCCCCGTGGGCACCGGGAGGTGCCCGTCCTCCAGCACGAACGGTTCGGTGATGTCCTCCGCGAAGTACCGGCCCGACGCCGAGGTGTCGCCCGGCAGCGTGAACCCGGGCAGCGCCGCGAGCGCCAGGTTGGGCGCCCGCCCGATGCCGGTCTCCAGCATGCCGCCGCACCACACCGGCACCCCGTGGGCGCGGGCCACGTCGTGGATCCGGCGGGCCTCCAGATAGCCGCCGACCCGTGCGGGCTTGACGTTCACCACCCGGCACGCGTCCATGGCGATCGCGGCCGCCGTGTCCCGTGCGCCGTGCAGGGACTCGTCGAGACAGACCGGCGTAGTGATCCGGCGCTGCAGCTGGGCGTGGCCGTGGAGGTTGTCCTCCTCCAGCGGCTCCTCGATAAGCAGCAGCCCGAACTCGTCGAGCCGCCGCAGGTGCTCCGCGTCGGCGAGGCCGTACGCCGTGTTCGCGTCGACCTGGAGGGGCAGCGCGTCCCCGAACCGGTGGCGCACCGCCCGTACCGGTTCGACGTCCCAGCCGGGCTCGATCTTCAGCTTGATCCGGACGTACCCCTCGGCCAGGTACCGCTCGACGTCGTCCAGCAGTTCGCCGACCGAGTCCTTGATGCCGACCGAGACACCCGCCGGCACCCGGTCCCGCACCGAGCCCAGGAACACGGACAGCGGCATCCCGTAGGTCCGCAGCTCCGCGTCCAGCACCGCCGTCTCCAGCGTGGCCTTCGCCAGCTCGTGCCCCTTGACCTTCGCCGTCGCCGGGCCGACCGCGGCGGCGGTGAGGTCCCGTACCGCCGCCACGCGCGGCACCAGGAAGTCGCGGAGCACGATCTCCGCGCCGGCCACGAACTCCGAGCAGTACAGCGGCTCGGGATCGGCGGCGAACTCCGACCAGCCCTCGGCCGTGTCGGTGACGACGTGGAGCAGGAAGGTGTCCTTGGTCGTCATGGTCCCGAAGGACGTACGGAAGGGCGTGACCAGCGGGATCGCCACCTGCACGAGCTCCACGCGTTCCAGCCTCACGCCGTCGCCCCCGTCGTGCGGGCGAGCGTGTACCAGCCGTCCCGGGACATCCCCACGGCCCGGAAACCCTCGGCGAAGGCCGCCGTGAACACCTCGCGGACGGCGTGCCGCCAGCGCAGGGCGAGCGCCGGGTCCGCGGCCCGCAGCCGCACGACGTCCTCCGGCACCCGGCACCACACGGCCCGGTCGCCCAGGTCGCGGCGGGCGAGGACCTGGCCGTCGG
Source organism: Streptomyces sp. NPDC028289 (assembly GCF_055565975.1). Lineage (NCBI taxonomy): Bacteria > Bacillati > Actinomycetota > Actinomycetes > Kitasatosporales > Streptomycetaceae > Streptomyces > Streptomyces sp. NPDC028289. Next base: position 1,710,733 of record NZ_JBVHTI010000001.1, read on the forward strand.
GGCCACGGTGGCTGGCCGGGGCGTCCTCGCGGTCCCGGGCGCCGAACGGCGGGACGGGCGTGGCGGGCGTGGCGGTCGGTACGGGGTCGGCCGTCAGGTCCCAGGTCACCGTCAGCCGGTCGCTCTCGTCGCCGTCGTTCACGCCGTCGGCCATCGGGCCGTAGAAGTCGACGAGGTACTCGGTGCCGGTGGCGCCCAGCTTGACCAGGTTGAAGCGGGCGTTGCGGCCGACCAGCGGGTCGAAGGTCCAGCGCATGGTGCGGGCGCCGAGGTCCAGGGCCCAGGCGCGCTGGGCCCGCTTCACGGCATGCCCGAGGCCCTGGTCGGCGGCGGCGACGAGGGAGTAGGTGTCGCGGTCCGGGCCGAACACGGCGACGGCCGCCCCGGCCAGCCGCGCGCCGTCGTAGGCGGCGTGCACGGCGCCGCCCGCGTGGACCAGGCTGTGCAGGACCTCGGCCGGGTAGGGCGGGGCGGTGCGGGGCGTCTGCCAGACGTCGCTGAAGTAGCCGGTGACGGCCGCGAGCCCGGCGACGTCGTGGACGGTGCGGATGCTGACTCCGGTCACGGTCAGGGTCATGATCCGAGTCTCGGAGCCGACCCGCTCCGGTGCGTTGTGCGGACGGACAAGGAATGCCTATCTTGATGAGGAGATCCGCCAAGAACTCGTTTTCCCTTGCTTCCCTGAGGACTCCCATGGACGCCTGCACCCTCGGCGACCTGCTCGACGTCGTCGGCGGTCCCTCCGTCCGGCTGCACACGGCTCCCGCCGGGCTGACCGTGCCGGTGACCGAGGCGCTGCTGTACGACGCCCACGCGCCGCTGCCCCGGCGGCCGGGGGCGCTGCTGCTGGCGGTCGGGGTGCGCGCGGCGGCGGCCGGGCCGCTGGTGCGGGCGGCGGCCGAGGCGGGGCTGACCGGGGTGGTGGTGCGAGGTGCGGACGGGCCGGTCGGGGAGGCGGAGACGCACGGGATCGCGCTGCTGTCGGTGGACGAGGACGCCGCCTGGCACCACGTCCACCTGTTGCTGGCCTCGGCGATCGGCGCCCGCCCGGCGGCCCCCGGGAGCGGACTCGGCGATCTGTTCGCGCTGGCGGACGCGATCGCCGCGGGCGTCGGCGGGGCCACCGCCATCGAGGACCCCCGGCAGCGGATCCTCGCCTACTCCACCGTCGCCGGCCAGCCGGTCGACGAGGACCGCCGACAGGGCATCCTGGGCCTCCAGGTGCCGGCCAGCGCCGAGAACACCGAGCAGTACCGGACCCTGTTCGCGGCCGAACGGCCGGTCAGGCTCCCGGCGTTGAGCGATGCCGACCTGCCCCGGCTGGCGATGGCGGTGCGGGCCGGCGGCGAGACGCTCGGCTCGGTCTGGGTGGTCGACGGCGGTGCGCTCGCGCCGGACGCCGAGGAGACCCTCGCCCAGGGCGCCGCCACCGCCGCCCTGCTCCTGCTGCGCGCCCGCGCGGCGCAGGAACTGGCCCGCCACCAGAGCGGCGACCTGCTGCGCCGGCTCCTCGACGGCACGGCGGACGCCCCGGCCGCCGCGGCCCGCCTGGGAGTGGACGGCGAGGTCCGGGTGGCCGCGTTCGCGCTCGACACCTCCGCCAACGTGCCGGACGCCGAGCGCACCGCGCTGCGCCTGCTGGACGTCGTACGGCTGCAGTGCGAGGCGCGCTACGGGCGGCAGGCGTGTGTGCTGGTCGACGGGGTGGTGTACGCGCTGCTGCCCGGACCGGGGGCACGGCACCGGCCGCTGGCCGAGGACATCGTGCGGCGGGCCGGGCAGGCGCTGCGGGTGCCGGTGCGGGCGGGGCTGGGCGAACTGGTCCCGGACATCGGCGAGGTGGCCGGCTCCCGGGCGGACGCGGACCTGGTGCTGCGGGTGCTGGACGCGCGGTCGCCGGTGGCCACGGTGGACGAGGTGCGCCCCCGGGTCACCCTGCTCCGGCTCGCCGAAGTACTCGGCGAGCGGCGGGAGTTGAGTGCGGGGGCCTGGCAGCGGGTGCTGGCGTACGACGCCGGGCACGGCACCGAGTACGCCCGCACCCTGGTCTGCTGGTTCGACGCGGGCTGCGACATGGCGGGAGCGGCGGAGCTGCTGGCCGTCCACCCCAACACCTGCCGCTACCGGCTGCGCCAGCTCCGGCAGCACGTCGGGATCGACCTGGACGATCCCGACGAACGGCTGGTGCTGTGGCTGCAGTTGCGGGTGCTGGCCGGGCTCAGCGCAGCAGCCACGCCCTGAGGTTCCGCTCGCAGTCGCGCAGCTGCCCGACCGGCACGTACTCCCCCGCCGTGTGCGCGAGAGACGGGTCCCCGGGGCCGTAGTTGAGGGCGGGCACGTCAAGGGCCGCGAACCGGGCGACGTCGGTCCAGCCCAGCTTGGGCCTGGGCTCGGCCCCGAGCGCCTCGACGAGCCCGGCGACCCGGTCGAGGCGGGGCAGCGCTCCGGCGACCACCTCGGTGATCCGCACCTCGTACTCCGGGAACAGCCGTCGTACGTACTCCTCCGCGTCCGCCGCCGAACGGCTGGGCGCGAAGCGGTAGTTGACGCTGACGACGCACTCGTCCGGTACGACGTTCCCGGCGACCCCCGCCCGCACGGCGACCGCGCTCAGCCCCTCCCGGTACTCCAGCCCGTCGATCACGATCCGCTCGGCGGTGTGGTCGTCGAGCCGCTGGAGCACCCGGGCGGCCCGGTGGGCGGCGTTGACGCCCTGCCAGGCGCGGGCGGTGTGCGCCCGCCGCCCGCGCACGACGACGTCGGCGCTCAGGTACCCCTGGCAGCCGGCCTCCACCCCGCCGTCGGAGGGCTCCATGAGGACCGCGAGGTCGGCGGCGAGGAGTTCGGGGCCGAGGAGACCGAGACCGTTGCGCTCGCCCTCGACCTCCTCGCACTCGTAGAGGACGAACGTGAGGTCGACGGCCGGCTCCGGAACGGTGGCGGCCAGCCGCAGGGCGACGGCCACCCCGCCCTTCATGTCACAGGCGCCGAGGCCGTGCACGCACCCGTCGGCGAGCCGGGAGGGCAGGTTCCCGGCGGCCGGGACGGTGTCCAGGTGACCGGCGATCAGGACCCGCCGGCCCCGGCCGAGGGCGGTGCGGGCGACCACGGTGTTGCCGACCCGGTCGACCTTGAGATGCCCGAGGCCACGCAGGGCGTGCTCCACCGCGTCCGCGATGCGGGCCTCCGCCCCGCTCTCGGAGGGAAGGTCGACGAGGGCCCGGGTGAGGTCGACGACGTCGGCGGTGAGGTCGAGGGCGGTCATGCGGGGCTGTCCTGCGGGATGGTGGCCTGGGCGAGCCGGGAGTGGCGGATGCCGTAGCAGCCGTAGACGACGAGGCCGACGGCCATCCACACCCCGAAGGCGATCCAGGTGTCGGCGCCGAGGCTGAACAGCAGGTAGCCGCAGAAGCCGATGCCGAGCACCGGCACGACCGGGGAGAACGGGACGCGGAAGGAGCGGGGCGCGTCCGGACTGCGCCGCCGCAGGATCACCACGGCCAGGTTGACCAGCATGAACGCGAAGAGGGTGCCGATGCTGGTGGCGTCCGCGAGGCTGCCGAGCGGCACCAGGGCGGCCAGGACGGCGATGAAGGAGGAGACGATCACGGTGTTCGCGCGGGGCACCCCGGTGCGCGGGTGGACCTTGGCGAACAGCGGTGGCACGAGCCCGTCCCGGGACATCGCGTACAGGATCCGGATCTGCCCGTACTGCACGGTGAGGACGACGCTGGTGGTGGCGACCACGGCACCGACGGAGAGCAGGATCGGCCACAGGTCACCGCCGCCGACCGCCCGCACGAGCACCTCGCTGAGCGTCGCCTCGGTCCCCGCGAACTGCTTCCACGGCATCGCGCCGAGCGCGGCGACGGCCACCAGGACGTACAGGGCCGTGACGAGGACGAGGGAGAGGATGATCGCCCGCGGCAGGTCGCGCTGCGGGTTGCGGGCCTCCTCCCCCGCGGTGCTCGCGGCGTCGAAGCCGATGTAGGAGAAGAAGAGCGAGGCGGCCCCCGCGCTCATCCCGGCGGCGCCGAGCGGGAAGAGCGGCTGGAAGTTGCCGGCGTGGAAGGCGGTGAAGGCGACCGCGCAGAACATCACGAGGGCCGCGATCTTCACCCCGACCATGACGACGTTGGCGACGGCGCTCTCCTTGGCCCCGCGCAGCAGGACGACCATCGCGAGGACGACGATGAGCGCGGCCGGGACGTTGATCGTGCCGCCGGCGCCGGGCGGGGCACTGAGCGAGTCCGGCAGGGTGACGCCGAAGACGAGGTCGAGCAGTTCGTTGACGTACTGCCCCCATCCGACGGCGACGGCGGCCACCGACACGCCGTACTCCAGGATCAGACACCACCCGCACACCCAGGCGACGAGTTCGCCGAGGGTGGCGTAGGCGTAGCTGTACGACGATCCCGAGCCGGGGATCATGCCGGCGAGCTCGGCGTACGACAGGGCCGAGAACAGGGCGGTGACACCGGCCAGCACGAAGGAGACGACGATCGCCGGGCCGGCCTCGGGCACGGCCTGCCCGAGCACGACGAAGATGCCGGTGCCCAGGGTCGCGCCGACGCTCAGCAGGGTGAGCTGGGTGACGCCCATGGTCCGCTTCAACGGGCTCGCGTCCGCCTCGCCGACGAGGGCGCCGACGGATTGCCGCCGGGTGAGCCGGCCGGTGGTGCCGACTTGTTGCCGGGGCCGTGTCCCCACTGTCTCCACTGTGCCGTTCCCTCCGCCGTGGGCTCTTGTCTGGCCCTGATGATGCGGAGAGAACGGGCGTGGGCGGCTGGGAGGATCGGTCAGAGGTCTGGGGGTGGGATTGGCGGATCGGCCAATGTGGGTGGACGGGTGAAACAAAGAGGAGGGTGCGGTGGTGCTGCGACCGCGGGTGGGTGGGGGTTGCTCGCGCAGTTCCTCCCCCAGCCTTCGGCCGGGGGTACCCCCAGCGCCCCTGAAGGGGCGCTGCAGTCGCGTCAGCTACATAGCTGCGGGCAGGCGTGCCGCAGGGCGGCACGGGTGGGCGCTGGGGGTCCCCCCGGCCGAAGGCACCCTGCCAGCGCCGGTAAGCGTCCCCACCCCCGCCCAGCCCCCGCTTACCGCAGTGCCTCCGCGACCTCCCGCGCCGCGTCCATCACGCGCGCCCCCACCCGCTCCGGCACCGCGTCGGCCAGCATCACGACCCCCACGCTGCCCTCGACACCGGTGACCCCGATCAGCGGCGCCGCAGCCCCGCTCGCCCCGGCCTCCAGTTCGCCGTGGGTCAGCGTGTACCCGGGGTCGTTCCGCGGCGAGTGCCGGGCGGCAAGGATCGCCTTGCCGGCGGCGCCCCGGTCCAGCGGGTGCCGGAACCCGGCCCGGTAGGCCACGTGATAGTCGGTCCAGGTCGGCTCGACGACCGCGACGGCGAGCGCCTCGGTCCCGTCGACCAGGGTCAGGTGGGCCGTCGCCCCGATGTCCTCGGCGAGCGACCGCAGCGCCGGCAGCGCTGCCTCCCGTACCAGCGGATGCACCTGCCGGCCTAGACGCAGCACCCCCAGCCCGACCCGGGCTCGCCCGCCCAGGTCGCGCCGTACCAGCGCATGCTGCTCCAGCGTGGCGAGCAACCGGTACACCACGGTCCGGTTCACGCCCAGTTTGTTGGAAAGCTCGGTGACGGTCAGCCCGTGGTCCGTGTCGGCCAGCAGTTTGAGGACCCTGAGTCCCCGGTCGAGCGTCTGAGAGGTCTCCGCGGTCACGACGCCCACTCCTTAAGTGGTGAGGCCGGCAACCTCCGACGCGGCGGATGCGTCGCCGAGTCCCGTCAGCGACGCGCTTCAGAGGCCGCCGATCGGCATGGCGGCCCGGCGGCTCCGGGCCCAGTCGCTTCACGGCTGCGCTCCGCGGCGGCGCTGCCACGGGGCGTGTGCGTAGCCGGACAGTAGCGGTGCGGGTTCGCTGAGCGGAAGCCTCCGTCCAGAATCCGGTCACGTACCGGTATGGACTACCGCGCCTTGTGTCGCATACGTCCACCTTCGCGCCCCAAAGGGGCGCTGGGAGTACCCCCGGCCGAAGGCTGGGGGAGGAACTGCGCGAACGACCCCCACCGGCCCGCACCCGACCGACTACCTCATCCGGGTAGCCCACTCCTGCACCTTGGCGATCCGCTGCCGCAACTGCCCCGCCGTCGCCTCCGCACTCGGCGGCCCCCCGCACACCCGCCGCAGCTCCGTGTGGATCACCCCGTGCGGCTTGCCGCTCTGGTGGACATACGCACTGACCATCGTGTTCAGCTGCTTGCGCAGCTCCATCATCTCCTTGTGGGAGACGACGGGCCGCCGCTCGGCCGGCAGCTCCAGCAGGTCCGCCTCGGTGTCCGGCTTCTTGCGGCTGTGCGCGATCTGCCGGGCCTGCCGCTTCTGCAACAGCAGCTGCACCTGGTCGGGTTCGAGGAGTCCCGGGATACCGAGGTAGTCCTGCTCCTCCTCGCTCCCCGGGTGGGCCTGCATGCCGAACTCGGCGCCGTCGTAGAGCACCCGGTCGAAGACGGCCTCGGACTCCAGCGCCTCGAAGGCGAACTGCTCCTGCTCGCCGGTGTCCTCGTCCTGCTCCTTGTTCGCCTCCTCCATCTCCTTCTCGGACTCGGCGTACGGGTCCTCCTCGCCGTCCTTCTTCGGCTTGTCGAGGGCGTGGTCGCGCTCGACCTCCATCTCGTTGGCGAAGGTCAGCAGGTCCGGGACGGTCGGCAGGAACACGGACGCGGTCTCGCCGCGCCGCCGGGACCGCACGAACCGGCCGACGGCCTGGGCGAAGAAGAGAGGGGTGGAGATGGTCGTCGCGTAGACCCCGACCGCCAGCCGGGGCACGTCGACGCCCTCGGACACCATCCGTACCGCGACCATCCACCGGTCGTCGCTGCCGCTGAAGTCGTCGATCCGCTTGGACGCGCCGGTGTCGTCGGAGAGGACCACGGTCGCCTTCGTCCCCGTGATCTCACGGATCAGCTTGGCGTAGGCGCGGGCCGAGTCCTGGTCGGAGGCGATGACGAGGGCACCGGCGTCCGGGATCCCCTTCCGAACCTCCGTCAGCCGCTGGTCGGCGGCGCGCAGCACGGCCGGCATCCACTCGCCGCGCGGGTCGAGCGCCGTACGCCAGGCCTGGCTGACCGCGTCCTTGGTCATCGGCTCGCCGAGCCGGGCGGCGATCTCGTCACCGGCCTTGGTGCGCCAGCGCATGTTGCCGCTGTAGGAGAGGAAGATGACCGGGCGGACGACGTGGTCGGCGAGCGCGTTGCCGTACCCGTACGTGTAGTCGGCGGCGGACCGCCGGATCCCGTCCTGCCCCTCCTCGTACGTCACGAAGGGGATGGGGTTGGTGTCCGACCGGAACGGTGTACCGGTCAGGGCCAGCCGCCGGGTCGCCGGCTCGAACGCCTCCAGGCAGGCCTCGCCCCAGGACTTGGAGTCACCGGCGTGGTGGATCTCGTCGAGGATGACCAGGGTCTTGCGCTGCTCGGACCGGTTGCGGTGCAGCATCGGCCGCACGCCGACACCGGCGTACGTCACGGCGACCCCGTCGTACTCCCGGCTGAGCGGTCCGGCGCTGTACTCGGGATCCAGCTTGATCCCTATCCTCGCCGCGGCCTCCGCCCACTGCTTCTTCAGGTGCTCGGTGGGGGCGACGACGGTGACCTGCTGCACGACATGGTGGTGCAGCAGCCAGGAGGCGAGCGTCAGCGCGAACGTCGTCTTCCCGGCGCCGGGCGTGGCCACGGCCAGGAAGTCGCGCGGCTGCTCCTGGACGTACTTCTCCATGGCCCCCTGCTGCCAGGCACGCAGCTTGCTGGCGGTACCCCAGGGCGCCCGGCCGGGGAAGGCCGGCGAAAGGTGGTGGGAGTTGGAGGAGGACGGGGAAGCGGCGGTGGTAGTCACGGTCTCCGTAGTAAGGGGGTCGCGAGGGGTACGAGGGTCGGGCGGCTACGTATGACAACCGGGCCACCCTACCGGCGCGCCCCCGCGGTCAACGTGCGGACAAGGCCGCCTCACCCCCGGGTGGGACTCACGTCACAGATCACGGAGCCGGGTCGTCACCCAGGCCCCGACGAGGGCCACCCCCGCCATCGGCAGGAACACCGCGGCGAAGGCGGCCGGGTGGGAACCGGAGCCCGCCGCCCCCGACATGCTGCCGCCGCCGAGGGAGGCGAAGGCCGCGCCGGCCACGGCGAGCAGGACGACGTTCGAGAGGGCGTCGGAGATCTGCAGGGCGGCGGAGTTGGCGCCGGCCTCGGCCGGGGCGGAGAGCCGGAGCATCAGCACGCTGGCCGAGGCGATCACCAGGCCCATCCCGAAGCAGCCGAAGGCCCAGGCGACCGCGACGGTCCACACCGGCACGCCGGACACGAGCACCGTCGGTGCCGTGGCGACCGCCGCCGCCACCAGCACCATCCCGAGCGTCATCAGCCGCTCGCGGTACGGCTCCATCCGCGGCCGCGCCTGCACCCACGAGCCCACCGCCCAGGTCACGCCGCCCGCCGCCAGCGAGAACCCGGCGAGGGTGGGCGACAGGCCCCGCTGGGTGACGAGCATCAACGGCACGAAGGACTCGGCGGAGACGAAGGCGCCGGCCGCGACCCCGCGCAGCAGGACGACGGAGGGCAGGCCTCGTGCCGCCCGGTACGTACCGCGGGGCAGCAGCCCGAGCACGGCGGGCACCAGCAGCGCACCACCGAGCAGTCCGGGTATCACCGACACCCACCGCAGGTCCTGGGCCGCGTACTGCAGCAGCCCCGCACCGAGCGAGATACCGAGGGCGAGCCGGATCCGCCGCCGGTCGAAGGCCCCGTGACCCCCTTCTTCCGCCACCGGCCCGCCGGCCCGGCGCCGTATCTGCGGGAGCGCGAGCGCCACCGGGAAGACCACGAGCACCGGGATCCCGAGGAACACCCACCGCCATCCGAGCTGCTCGGTCACCGCGCCCGCGGCCAGCGGCCCGACGATGGACGGCACCACCCAGCCCGCGGCGAAGGCGGCCATGATCGCGGGCCGCAACCGCTCCGGGTAGGCCCGCCCCACCACGACGTACAGCGCGACGATGACCAGCCCGCCGCCGAACCCCTGCACGGCCCGCCCGGCGATGAACACCCACATGCCCTGCGCGGTCCCGGCCACCACGAGCCCGGCGGCGAAGGCCCCGATCCCCGTCGTCAGCGCCCCGAGCGGCCCCTTCCGGTCCGACCACTGCCCGGCCAGCACCATCCCGAACAGGCTGGTAGTGAAGTACCCGGAGAAGGCGAACGCGTACAGCGGCACCCCGTCCAGCTCCCGGGCCGCGACGGGCATCGCCGTCCCGACGGCCGTCGCCTCGAAGGCGATGAGCAGCACGACGGACACGATCCCGACGCTCAACGCCCGGTACGACCGCCCCAGCACACCGCCCGCGTCGGCTCTGTCGGGGGTCTCGTCCGCGACAACGGCGTCGCTCGGCTCAAGTGCGGTCATGCCGACCACGGTAAGACCCAATCCCCACCCTGACCCCTGTCGTAAGCCCCACCCCACCTCCGACCTTGGTCGTACACCCCCTGTTCTCCGGCCGCCCGACCCCTGGGCCCCCCGGTTCATGAACGCCGTATGGCAGTCCCGTTGCAGCCCCACCGATCCCCTTGAGCCCCTCCCCCGCACCCCCGTACCTTCAAGTCACGCACACGGCCGTGTGCCCGAGTGGTTTAGGGACTCGCCTGCAAAGCGAGTTACGTGGGTTCGATTCCCGCCACGGCCTCCGACTGCCTGACCGGGCAGAACGACAGGGCGGCACCCCCTCGGGGGTGCCGCCCTTTGGGTCGTCCGTCCCAGTTCCCGTCTCAGTCGTGCGACACAGGCAGACTGTCACCGCATCGCGAGCACCCGCTGACGGTGGTGGTGCCACCAGTAGAGCGCGAGCGTTCCGATACCGCTCAGGCTCGCCTTGACTACCAGCCACCAGCATGCTGCGCAGCGGCGCCAAGAGCGCGGACCTCGACGAGCAGCGCGTTCTCGCCGCACGAAAACGCAGCCCGCAGACGGTCTCGGCCGCTCCCGGCCAATCCTCCCCACCTCCGCCCCCGAAGACTGCGAATACACCAGCGATGACCGGCCCCACCCATGCCGTGGCCCTGCGCACCACGGCCACCGCCTTCGACGCCCACCGCGGCAAAGCCTGGTGAAGAGCACGTGTCCGAAGGCGCCCCGTTCCCCACCAAATGGCGATCAGCACCGTTGTCGACTGGGCATACGGGCAGGATCGCGCACTATGCGGTCGCAACGCCCAGGAAGCGCAGCACCGCCAGGACGCGGCGGTGGTCGGCGTCGGCCTTGGGCAGGTCGAGCTTGGTGAAGATGCTGTTGATGTGCTTGGCGACCGCGCTCTCGCTCACCACCAGCTCGGCGGCGATGCCGGAGTTGGACCGGCCGCCCGCCATCAGCTCCAGCACCTCCCGCTCGCGCGGCGTCAGCCGGTCGAGCGGATCGCTGTGCCGGCGCACCAGCAGCTGCGCGACGACCTGCGGGTCGAGCGCGGTGCCGCCGGCCGCCACCCGGCGTACCGCCTCGGCGAACTCCTCGACGTCGGCGACCCGCTGCTTGAGCAGATAGCCGACGCCCGAGGTGTTGGCGGCGAGCAGATCGGCCGCGTACCGCTCCTCCACGTACTGCGACAGCAGGAGCACGGCGGTACGCGGGTACTGGCGGCGGATCACCAGCGCGGCGCGCACTCCCTCGTCGGTGAAGCCGGGCGGCATGCGCACGTCGACCACGGCGATGTCGGGCCGGTGCTCCTCGACGGCCGCCAGCAGCCCTTCTGCGTCGGCGACTTGCGCGCACATCTCGAAGCCGGCCGCCTCCAGCACCTTGACCACACCGATGCGCAGCAAGAGGGAATCCTCGGCGATCACGGCGCGCACGGCAGCTCCACGGTGATGACGGTCGGCCCCCCGGCGGGGCTGCGGCAGGAAAACGTGCCGTCGACGGACGCGACGCGCTTGGCGAGCCCGGCGAGCCCGGTGCCGCCGGCCGCCGCGAGATCCGCGCCGCCCGCTCCGTCGTCCGCGACGACCACCAGCAGTGTCTCCCCGATCCGGTCCACGGTCACGTCCGCCCGGGTCGCCTGGGCGTGTTTGACCACGTTCGTCAGGGCTTCGGAGACCACGAAGTACGCGACGGCCTCGACCGTGGGTGAGGGGCGCTGCGGCAGGTCCACCGCCACGCGCACCGGGATCGGGAGGCGGGCGGCGACCCCGGACAGCGCGGCGTCGAGGCCGCGGTCCTCAAGGACGGCCGGATGCAGACCGCGCACCAGGTTGTTCAGCTCGGCGATCGCTTCCTTCGCCTCGCGGTGCGCCTCGTCGATCACCTTGCGGGCGTCCTCCGGCAGGTCGCCGAGGGTGGACCTGGCCAGGCCCAGGTTGACGGCGAGTGAGACGAGGCGCTGCTGCACGCCGTCGTGCAGGTCGCGCTCGATCCGCCGCCGCTCGGCGTCGGCGGCGTCGAGCACACCGGCCCGGCTCTCGGCGAGGTCGGCGACCCGGCGGGCCAGCTTCTCCGTGCGGCTGGGGCCGAGCAGGACCTCGGCCGCCCGGGTCTCCAGCCGCACCAGAGCGCCGGTCAGCCGGGGCCCGAGGAACAGCAGGGCGAGACCGCCGGCGGTGATGTACGCGGCCTGCGTGGTGTACCCGACGTCGGTGACCCGCCACTGCGGGGGCAGCGCCCAGATCCACACGTAGATGGAGGCGGCCACGAGAGCGACGGCCCAGACGGCGAGGACGGCGAGGTCCAGGACGGCGAGCAGCGGACCCGCCACGGCGTGGTAGCAGACCTGCCGCCACAAGGCCCGCGTGGTCGGCCGGCGCACCGCTGACTTCCAGTTGCGTCCCGGCCCGGGTACGGCGGGGCGCGGGAGGTCCTTGCCGACGAGCGCCCGGTAGCGCCGCCGCTGCCCGACGGTCAGCAGGGGTGTCACCACGAGCGTGAGCAGCACGGGCAGCGCCACGAGCGGGAGCAGCACGGGCAGCGGAGTCACGGCCGGCACCAACGCCGCCAGCGTGCCGACCAGCCAGAGCCACAGTGGCACCACGGCGAGGTGGAGCGGCAGGCCGGCGGCGACGAGCGCGGTCCGGTGTCCCGCCCTGCGGAACGGCCGGCCCAGCACCAGCTGCAGCCACGTCGCGAGTTGCATGCGTCAAACGGTAAAGCCGCAGGCCATCCCGGTGCCATGACGCTCCCGCCCGGTTCGGGGGTGCACTTGTCTCCACCCCGGGTCGGAACCCTGCGTGACTGACGGCGCCCTGGTGCGCGGCGGAGGGTGGAGCACGTGAAGGGGAGAGCCGGCGGGGAGCGGGGGAAGACGATGCGTCAACTGGGCTTGTGCGATGAGGAAGTGGCCAGCGCCGAGGACTTCGACCGCGCCGAGGTCATCCCGCTCCACGGAGAGGCGGAGGAACCGCGCCCGGCGCGGGGCATGCGGCGGGCCGGGTGGCTGCTGGTCGCCTGCGGGCTCGCCCTGCTGCCGTGGCTGTACGTGCTGGCCACCGGCCTGCCGGCCACCGCGACCGCGGCGCACTGGCCGGTCGCCTGGGTCGGGCTCGACGCGCTGGAGGCGCTCGGCCTGATCGCCACCGGCCTCCTCGCCGCCCGCGGCGACCGGCGGCACGCCCTGGCAGCCGCCGCGACCGCGACGCTGCTTGTGGTGGACGCCTGGTTCGACACCACGACCGCGGCCCTGGGCGGCGACTTCGCCACCGCGGTCGCCATGGCGCTCGGCGCCGAGCTGCCGCTCGCCGCGCTGTGCGGCCGGCTGGCGCTGCGGGCGCTGAACCGGCCCGCGTGACGCCGACCGCCCAGCCACATGCCACGGACCGAATCGATCCACCGGAGAACACCATGCACCGCATCACCACCGCCCCCGTCGCCCCGATCCCGGCCCGGACCCGCTGGGCGGTCGCCGCCGGCGCGGGCGCCGCGTTGGCCGCCGCCTGGTGGCTGGGCGACACGGCGCCCTATCCGTACGCCCAACGCGGCCTGCTCGACGTGCCGTTGCCGTTCCTGACCGCCGACCGGATGGACGCCGTACTGCGGCCGCGGCCGGGGGAGCGGATCCTGGAGATCGGCCCGGGGACCGGACTGCAGTCGCTGCACGTCGCCCCGCAGCTCGGGCCGGAGGGACGGCTCGATGTTCTCGACATCCAGCAGGAGATGCTCGACCACGTGATGTGCCGCGCAGAGCGCGACGGCCTGGCGACGATCACGCCCACCCGCTCGGACGCACGTGTACTGCCCTACGCCGACGGGACATTCGACGCCGTATACGCCGTGACCGCGCTCGGCGAGATCCCCGAGCCGGATCGGGTACTGCGCGAGGCGGCACGGGTGCTGGCACCAGGCGGGCGGCTGGTGATCGGCGAGTTCTTCGACCGGCACTGGATCCCCTTCGGCCGGCTGCACCGGCTCGCCGACGCCGCCGGCCTCCACCTGACCGAGCGCCGCGGCCCAAGCCCGGCATACCTCGCCCGCTTCCGACCCTGCGGAGCCCATGCGCCCGTTCGCCAGGGCGAGCACCTCGCCGACGGCGACCGGGAAAGCGACGACGGGAAGGCGTGAGCACCACACGCAGGGACCGCGATCACCGAGCTGAACAACCTGGTGCGCGGTAGGCCGCTCCAAGAGGCGAGCGGGCTCCGCCCCAACCGCGGCCAGCCACGAAAACCGCGGCGCCCCCACGAGGTGGGAGGGGAGTCCGGTGGCTTCTGCTGCGTGAATCCGGTCATCGATTGCACTGGGCTCCTCTCCGGCAGCAAGCCCGGGCGGCGGCCATAACGCGAATGCGTCCAGCAGCCTCGCGGAGTTCTGCGAGTGGGCCTGTGGTGGTGCAGTGCCGCCTGCATCGCCCGTGAGGACGAAGTCGACCACCGTCGCTGACACCGCGGCATGCAGGCGGGCCAACAGAGACGGGACGGCGCCGGGTTCCAAGCCCAGCGCACGAGCGACCGAAGGTGATCGACGGTGGTTCGCATGACCGTCAGGTCGCCGGATCCCGAGAACTTTGGGCAATCCCGGAGGAGTGCCGCGAGGTGGCGGAGCGCGCCCAGAGCGCGGTCGCCGAGGCCGAACGGGCGCATGAACGGGCGGTGATCGCCCGGGAGGAGCCGGCTGCGGCGCTGGTTGGTGCCGGTGGCGCCGGACAGGGGTGCCGCCCTTGTGGTTGTCCGGACGGCTACGGCTGCCGGGGGCGGGGGTCGGCCTCGGGGCGGCGGAGGCGTGCGTGGAGCCGGGTCAGGAGCCGGAGGGCCTGGGCGGCCGGGGGCGGGTCGGTGAGGTCGCCGGTCAGGGCCACTTCGACGCCGCCGCTGAAACGGGCGGTGTAGTTGTACATGAAGCCGCACAGGCACGCCAGGACGGTGCCCAGGAGGACCTCCAGCGCGACGACCCCGGTGGCGACGACCAGCGTCTGCCACGGCGTCGGCCACTCTCCCGGGGCCACGACGTTCAGAATCACCGACGTGGCGAGCGCGGCGCCGAGGACGCACACCCCCAGGCCCGTCAGGAAGAAGAAGCTCATCACCGTGACCGACCACGGGTTGGTCCCGGATATCCGCATGCGGGTCGACCGGCGCGGTGGGCCGTGCGGGAAGGCGTGGTCACGGGGTGGCGCCGGCTGCGGCGACCCGCGTTCGGGTGCCGTCGGAGTGGGCGCCGTCCGTGACGTCACCCGGCGGGGCGAGATCCTGGGCACCCGCTTACGGGCCGTGCCGCGGGTCCTGCTGCGCTTGGTTCGGCTCATGTCCGCTCCCTGGCTGGTCCTCACCTGCGACGTTAAGGGGAGGCGTGCCGCCCCGCATCCCCGGCGGTGACGGTGAGTGAGCAGGAGCGCGCCGGTCTGAGTGGTGACGGCCGTCCGGGTTGTCCCCCGTGCGAGCTACCGGCAGGTGTCCACTGAGCGGTGACGATTCCGGGGCGGCCGATCCGTAGCGTTCGGGCCAGTCGCGGCGCTCGGCCGCGGATCCTGTGAGGGAGTCATCATGAGGCTGGTCTGGCAGCTCCTGGCGGTCGCGGCGGTCGCCTTCGTCGGGGGGCAGGGTGTCGCGGCGGTGCAGGGGAACTGGTTCCTCAGCCTGGTCCTCGGCCTGCTCACCGCGGTGGTCGCGGTGCTCGTCTACGGGTGGGTGGTTCGGCGGACCGAGCACCGGCCGAGCGTCGAGGTGGGGCGGGAGGGTGCCCGGGCGGCGTTCGGGCGCGGGGCGCTCATAGGCGTGGCGACCTTCGCGTGTGTCATCGGGAACATCGCCTTCCTCGGGGACTACACGGTCCACGGCGCGGGGTCGCTGACGGGCGCGGTGGGCCTGGTCGGGTACATGGCCGCCGCCGCGGTGACCGAGGAACTGCTCTTCCGGGGCGTGCTGTTCAGGATCGTCGAGGAGCGCACCGGAACCTGGATCGCACTGGTGTCCACCGGGACGCTGTTCGGGATGATGCATCTGCTCAACAAGGACGCGACCGTGTGGGGTGCCCTGGCCATCGCGATCGAGGCCGGCGGCATGCTCGGCGCCGCGTACACCGCCACCCGCACCCTCTGGCTGCCGATCGGCCTGCACTTCGGCTGGAACTTCGCCGAGTCCGGCATCTTCGGCACCGAGGTCTCCGGCAGCGGCGGAGCACAGAAGGGCCTGCTGGACGCCACCGCCTCGGGGTCGCAGCTCGTCACCGGCGGGCAGTTCGGGCCGGAGGCGAGCCTGTACTCGGTACTGCTCGGGGTGCTGGTGACGGCCGCGTTCCTCTGGCTCGCCAAGCGGCGGGGGCATCTGATGCCGCGTCGGCGCCGGGACGTCCCGGCCGGTGCCGTCGCTACACTGCCCCGGTGATCAGTCCCCGTCGGGTGCCCGGGTGGTGGCACCGACTCGACGTCACGGTCCGGGATCTGCCGCTCGGGCTGCTGCTCCTGGCCGGTTCGTTCCTGCCCGCGCTGTACGGCAAGGGGACCCAGGTCGGAGACGTGCCGACCCGCCCCTTCGACGCGCTGACCATCGCGGTGCTCGGTCTGGAGTGCCTGCCGCTCGCCGGGCGCCGGCGGTGGCCGGCCGTCTCGCTGGCGCTGGTCTGCCTCGGCTTCGCCGTCGACCAGCTGCGTGGCTACCACTCGGTCGCGGGCTCCGCGCTGCCGCTCGCCCTGATCAGCACCGGCGCCCATCTGGAACGGCACCGGCGGGCCATCGCCCTGGTGTGCTCCGCGGCCTACGTGCCGTTGGCGGTCGCACTGTACCGGCTGGGGTCGGGGGGCGAGACGGTGAGCGGGTTCGTGACGTTCTACCTGGCGCTGGTCCTCGCCTGGGGCATCGGGGCGTGGCTGCGCTCCACCCGGGCCGCGGAGGCGGAACGGCGGCGGCGCGTCGCCGAGGACACGCGCACCGCCGAACGCACCCGTATCGCCCGCGAGTTGCACGACGTGGTGACCCACCATGTGACGGCGATGGTCGTGCAGGCGGAGGCGGCCCGGTACCTGACCGCCGCGCCGGACCGTCTCGACCAGACGCTGACCGCCGTCACCGACACCGGACGGCGGGCCATCTCCGACCTGCGTCATCTGCTCGACCTGCTCAATCCCGACCACGGCACCGATACCGGTGGCGGCAGGACACCGCCCGCCGGCCGGCTGCTCACGCTCGTGGAGCAGACGCGCCGGGCCGGGCAGCCGGTGGAGTTCACCGAGGAGGGCACGCCGACCCCGTCGGCGGGCAGCGCCGACCTGGTGGCCTACCGGGTGGTGCAGGAGGCACTGACGAACGCCCTCAAGTACGCCCATGGCAGCCCCACTTCGGTCCGGGTGCGGCACGGCGGGAAGGAGCTCACGGTGGAGGTCGGCACGGACGGGTCCGGCCCGGCCACGGCGTCCCCGGGCGGGAGCGGGCGGGGCCTGGCCGGTCTCCGGGAACGGGTGGCCGTGCTGGGCGGCGAGTTCAGCGCCGGGCGCGCGGACGACGGCCGTTTCGTCGTCCGGGCCCGGATACCCGCGGGGAGTCCGGCGTGACCGGCGTGACCACCGCCGACGGCGGTGGCGAGGCGCCGATCCGGGTCCTGGTCTGCGACGATCAGGTGCTGATCCGCACCGGGCTCGCGACGATCATCGACGCCCAGCCCGACCTGGAGGTGGCGGGCGAGTGCGGGGACGGGCAGGCCGCGGTCGACCTCGCCGGCCGGCTGCGCCCGGACGTCGTGGTGATGGACGTCCGGATGCCGGTCCTCGACGGGATCGAGGCCACCCGGCTGCTCGCCGGTGCCGGGGTGCCGCACCCGGTGAAGGTACTCGTGGTGACGACGTTCAACCTGGACGAGTACGTCTACGAGGCCCTGCGCGCCGGCGCCAGCGGCTTCCTGCTCAAGGACGCGCCGCCGGACCGGCTGCTGCACGGCATCCGGACCGTGGCCACGGGCGCGGCCCTGCTGGACCCCGAGGTGACCCGGCAGCTCGTGGGCCGCTACGCCGCCCGGATCCGGCCCGCCGACGGCGGCACCCCGCACGGCGCTCCGCTGACCCCGCGCGAGCTGGAGGTGCTGCGGCTGATCGCGGACGGCCTCTCCAACAGCGAGATCGCCGCGGCCCTCGTGCTCAGCCCGGAGACCGTCAAGACCTTCGTGTCCCGCATCCTCGCCAAACTGGGGCTGCGCGACCGCGTCCAGGCCGTCGTCTACGCCTACCGCCAGGGCCTGGTGACCTGACCGGCCCGCCCCAGCCCAAGCCCCCCTGCTCCCCCCCTTACAGCACCCCGCCGGCCTCGTCCTGGAACAGCTCCGTCCAGTAGTGCCAGTCGGCGTCGGTCGTGACCGGGGTGGGGTCGATGGTCGCGAGGGTGTGGAGCATGGTCGCGGCGAGCTGGTCGTAGGCCTCGGTGGTGAGTTCGTGGCCCAGGTGCTCGTCGATGGTGCGCTCGTGGTGCAGGAGCCAGAGGGTGTAGGCGAGCGTGGAGATGTCCGTGTTGAGGGGGTAGAGGGTCGCCTCGGGCTCGGAGAAGTTGAGGATCGCGCCCGTGGAGCCGTCCACGACGAGGCTGTTGTCCTCGACCAGGTAGCCGAGGCGTATCAGCCGGTCGGCGTGGGGCGGGAGGTCCTCCACGGGGAAGCCGCCGGTGTGGATGTCGGTGAAGTACTCCCAGAGGGTGGGGAGCGGGGCGTCCGGGTCGAGGTGGAAGACGACCGCGTCCTCCGGGAGGCCGGTCTCGCGCAGGAAGCGGCGGGTCGGCTCGTGGGTGAGCGTGGGCGGGAAGTCGACCTCCTCGAAGCGGGCCACCCGGCCCTGCCCGAACTCCTGGTCCAGGAGCCGGACCGGCAGGTCGACGGCCAGCCCGGAGTCCGTGCCGGGGCCCGCGACAAGGCTGAGGGGGCGGATCAGGGCCGTCGCCTTCCAGTACGGCGGGACGCGGCCGGCCGTGCCCTCCTCGAAGAGCTCCAGGAGCCTGCGGGAGGCCTCGGTCGCCGCCTTCGTGCCGTGCGTACCGGCGAGGGAGGCGAAACGGCCGCGCAGGCCCGTCAGTTCCTCGGTGACCGCGGCGAAGCGCAGCAGGGTCTCCAGCGAGGGCGCCAGCGGGCGCGGGTCGGTGGGATCGATCAGGTAGGCCGTGCTGATCTCGCCGGTGCCGCCGTCGAGGAGGATCGACTCGGTGTCCAGGCCGGCCGGGGCCAGCAGCTCGCCGATCACCAGGCGGTCCCGGAGCTCCTCCGCGAGCCGGGTCGGGCCGTCCGTGACGTCCGCCAGGGTGCGCAGGCCGACCGTGCGCAGCGGCTCGAACGTCAGCAGGCCGCCGCTGTCGGGCAGTCCGGGGCCGGTGAGCCAGCTGCGGGTGGGTTCGTGCGTGATGTAACGGTCCAGTTCTGCCTCGGTCAGCGTGATCGCCGTCGCACCGCTGCCGGTCGTGCTGATCGTGCTCATCGCTGCCCCCGCGATCAAGAGTTCAAGACGTGCAAGTGGTTCGAGTGGTGCGTCGTGCACAGGTCGTCAGCAGGGCATGGCGGCCCGTCCGGGCTTCCCCTCCGAAACGGCCGTCCCCACTACGCAGAACACTACGCCGCGGCACTGACAACGCCCCGCAGAAGAGACGTCAGGCGACCCTCGACCGTTCCGTCCCGGCGAGAATCGCTTGCACCGTCTGTTCCACGGTGAGCGCCGACGTGTCCAGCCACAGTCCCAACGGCTCGGTGCGCAGGCGGAGTTCCGCGTCCAGATCGGCGATCGTCCACGCGGGTCCGTACCCGCTCTTCGACCGCCCGGCCTCCCGCCCGGCCACGGCCTCGGGGCTGGGGGCGAGGACGACGACGTGCAGGGGGCGGGTGCGGATCCGCTCGACGTACGACGTCAGTTCCGGGCCCAGCAGCACGTCCTGGACGATCGCCGTAAAGCCGGCCCCGGCGTAGGCGTCCGCCGTGGCGGCCGACAGGCGGTAGCGGAGGTGGAGTTGGGCGGTCGCCTCCGGCGAGGCCCCGGGCGTGTACTCCTCCCGCCCCGACACGATCATGCGGCGGAACACGTCGCCACGGACGTGCGCGGCCCGGGGCAGGTGCTCGGCCAGCGCCTGGGCGACGGTCGACTTGCCCGCCGCCATCACCCCCGCGACGACCACGACCCCGGACAGGCTCACTGGCCCGTGACCACCGCCGCCTGCGGGCGGATGGGGAGACGGTTGACCGGGCGGCCGGTGGCTGCGCGGACGGCGGAGGCGATGGCGGCCGGGGACGTGACCACCGGTACCGCGCTGACCGACTTGGCGCCGAAGGGGGCGACCACGTCGCGTTCCTCGACGAGCTTGACGATCCGGATGTCGGGTGCGTCTAGGGCGGTCGGCAGGGCGTAGCCGGTGAGGTCGGGGTGGCGGATCAGACCGCGCGGGGTGCGCAGGTTCTCCGTCAGGGCGATGCCGACGCCCTGTGTGACACCGGCCTCGATGCGGGCGTTGAGCTGCGCCGGGTTGAGGATCCGGCCGACGTCCTGGGCGACGGCCAGCTCCACCACCCGTACCGAGCCCAGCTCGATGTCGACGTCGACGACCGCGCGGATCGCGCAGAAGGCGAGGCCGACGAAGGCGTCGCCCTGGCCGTCGCCGTTCAGCGGCTCGGTCGGGTGCGGGCGGCACTGTGCGGTGGCCCACAGCTCCTTGCCGTCCAGCGCCTCGGTGACGGTGGTCGACAGGACGCCGTCGTACGACGTGATCTTGCCGTCGGTGATCTGGAGCAGCTCGGTCGACATGCCGAACTTGTGGGCGAGGGGCTGGAGGAGCTGGGTGCGGACCATCTTGGCCGCGCGTTCCACGGCGCCGCCGGAGACCCAGGTGTGGCGGCCGCGGCAGCCGGGGCCGGCCGGGGGCTGGTCCGTGTCGACGGGAGCCACGTGGACCTCGTCGACACCGAGTGTCTCCTGGACGATCTGGCGGGCCAGCGTGGTGAAGCCCTGGCCGGTCTCCACGGCCGCGCAGAGCACGGTCGCGACGCCGTCGTGGACCTTGACCGTGGCCGTCGAGACCTCGTCGGCGCCCTCCGCGCCGAGCATGTGCACCATGCCGAGGCCGTAGCCGACGCCCCGGCGCACCGCGCCCGGTTCGCCCGCGCCCTCGGGGCCGCCGGGCAGCAGCCACTCCTCCTCGGGCGTGTCCTTGGGGAGCTGCGGGAGCGGGAAGTCCCGTACCGCCTGGAGGAGTTCGGCCACCGGGGCCGGGCAGGTCACCGTCTGGCCGATGGGCAGGAGGTCGCCGGTGGCGAGCGCGTTGCGCAGCCGGATCTCGGCCGGGTCGAGGCCGAGTTTCTTCGCCAGCTTGTCCATCTGCGCCTCGTAGGCCGCGCACACCTGCATGGCGCCCTCGCCGCGGACGTGGCCGGAGGGCGGGTTGTTGGTGCGGACGGCCCAGCCCTCGATGAAGGCGTTCGGGACGACGTAGGGGCCGCAGGCGAAGGAGACGGCGGCGGCGAGGGACTCGGCGGAGGTGTCGGCGTAGGCACCGGCGTCGAGCAGGATCTGTGCCTCGACCTTGACCAGCTTGCCCTCGGCGTCGGCGTGGTGCCGGTAGCGCAGGAGGGTGGGGTGGCGGTGCGCGTGGCCGAGGAAGGACTCCTCGCGGGTCGCCGTGAGCTTGACCGGGCAGCCGGTCTTCAGGGCGAGCAGGCCGAGCGGGAGCTGGAAGCCCTGGTCCTCGCGGTCGGCGGTCGCGCCCGGCACTCCGGTGACGACGATCTTCACCTGTTCGAGGGACAGGCCGTAGCAGGCGGCGGCCGTGTTGCGGTCGGTGTGCGGGTCGGTGGAGGCCAGGTACAGCTCGACGCCGCCGTCGGGCCGGGGCACGGCGAGTCCGGCCTCGGCGCCGATGGGGGCGGGGTCGGCGCGGCCGATGCGGTACTGGCCCTCGACCACGATCTCGCCGGTCGCGTCGGGGTCGCCGTGCTGGAGCGGGATGTGCCGGATCAGGTTGCCGTCGGGGTGCAGCGGCTCGGCCTCGAACGACTGCTCGGGGTCGATGACCGGGTCGAGCACCTCGTACTCGACGATGACGGCGGCGGCGGCCATGCGGGCGGTGTCCGGGTGGTCGGCGGCGACGGCCGCGATGGGCTCGCCGTGATGCCGTACGACCTCGGAGGCGAAGACCGGGCGGTCCGGGGTGCCCCGGCCGTGGCGCGGGGTGCCGGGGACGTCCTCGTGGGTGACGACGGCCCGTACGCCGGGCATCTCGCGCGCGTGGCTGGTGTCGATCGACACGATGCGCGCGTGCGGGTGCGGGGAGCGCAGGACGGCCGCCCACAGCAGGCCCTCGGCCCACAGGTCGGCCGCGTAGGGGAAGGTCCCCTCGGTCTTCGCGCCCGCGTCGGCCGCCGGCAGCGACACGCCGAGGCCGTGCGGCAGCGGTTCGGCGGCGGGGACGGGGGTCTCCGCGGCGGTGGTCGTGGTGACGGTCTCGTTGGTCACGCCTGGCCTCCGTCCGGGCCGTAGGGCTGGTCGTCGTAGCTCTGGCCCTGGTCGTCGAACGACTGGTTGCCGCCGAAGGTCTGGTTGCCGCCGAACGACTGGTCGCCGCCGAACGACTGGTTGCCGCCGTACGACTGGTCGCCGCCGAACGACTGGTTGCCGCCGTACGACTGGTCGCCGCCGAACGACTGGTTGCCACCGTACGACTGGTCGTACGCCTGCTCGTGCGGGATCTGGATTCCGGCCCCGAAGGTGCGTGGGGACTCGAACGCCGAGGCGTTGACGCCGCCGGCGCCCGGTCCCGCCTGATGCGGAATACGGGCCTCGTCGCCGTCCGTCTCAGCGTCGGCCGCGGCGTGTGCCTCGCGTTCGGCGACGACCTCGCCGACGGCGTCCAGGACGCCCCGGTAGCCGGAGCAGCGGCAGAGGTTGCCGCACAGGGCCTGGCGGGTCTCCAGTTCGGTGGGGGCCGGGTTGCCTTCCAGCAGGTCGTGGACGGTCATCGCCATGCCGGGGACGCAGAAGCCGCACTGGACGGCTCCGCAGCGGGCCAGGGCGCGCTGCACGTCCGAGGGGCGGCCGTCCTGGGCCAGGCCCTCGACCGTGCGGACCTCGCTGCCGGCCGCGGTCACCGCGGGGACCAGGCAGGAGGCGACCAGGCGGCCGTCGACCTGGACGTTGCAGGCACCGCATTCGCCTTGCGAGCAGCCGTCCTTGGCACCGGCGAGGCCGAGGCGTTCGCGGAGGACGTACAGGAGGGACTCGCCGATCCAGGCGTCGGTGACGGGGCGGTCGGCGCCGTTGACGCGCAGGACGTAGGAGGCGAGGGGGTGGTCGTCGACCGCCTCGGCCTCGTCTTCGTCTTCGGCGTGTTGGTTCCCACCCGCACCAGCCGTGGCGCTGTCGTCGTCGGGTGCGGGCGGCCCCTGCGGGGCGGACCCGTCGTCGGCGGCCCGCGGGTCGTGGGCGGGGTGCGAGCCGGGAGCGTCGTGGGGCGCGTCGGCCTCGCCGGCGTCGGCCGGGCCGTCGAACGCGGCCGGCCGGCCGACCGTGTACGGTTCGCCGATCTCCGTCGCTTCACCCCGTTCGCCCCGTTCGCCCCGTTCGCCCCTCGTCGGCGCGTCGGCCGCAGGCGACGCGCCGACGGCCCGGGAGGTGAGTTCGGGGGCCCGTGGGTCGCCGTGACCCGCGGGGGGCTCAGCGGGTGCCTCAGGGGCCTCCGCGGGGCGTTCCCATGCCTGGGCCTCGGTCGCCCATGGCGCGGCCGCCCCGCCGGGCAGGGTCGCCGGCGGCGTGCCGCCCCACTGCTCCATGAGCGCGGATGTGGTGAACTCACCCGATTCGTCCGGAGAGTCACCGCTCGCGACCGGGATCGACCACTGCCCGGTCACATCGTGGCCGGGCGCGGGCGGCGGCTCCTCGTACGTCCACTGCTGCGTCGAGGCCGGGTTGTACGTGAACCGGTCGTCGGCGGGCTGCTCCCGCGGGACCGCGTTCGGGTCGGGCCACCGGGTGCCGTCGGCCGGCGCGCCCCAGGTGTCGGTGCCGGGGGCGGCCGCTATCTGCGGCGGCACATAGCCGTGCCCGGGTGCGGCCAGGGGGCTGTCGGCGGACAGCAGGGCCTCGATGCCGCCCTCGGGGAGTTTCACGAACGCGGTCGCACCGTCGTCGTAGTCGCCCTGGGGCAGCGGGTTCCAGCGGCCGCCTCCGCTCGCGGGCGCGCCCTCTCCGTGCTGGTCGTCGGTCATGACAGCGCCCTCCCCAGTGCTCGTCGGGCCAGCGCGGCGACGGTGCGCCGCAGGTGCAGTACAGCGGGCGGAAGCGCCGGCACCGAGCCGTCGGGCTCGGGGGCCGGGTCCGGGATGCAGGCGGCCGCGACGTACTCGCCGAAGGCGGTCAGCGCCTCCGGGACGAGCGCGCGGTCGTTGTCCCAGTCGATCAGCCGGGCCACCCACTGTTCGGCGTCCAGGGGCCTGAGCGGCATCGGCGCTATGGCGCCGACGGCGCATCTGACCCCGCGCCGCGCGGGGTCGAGGACGAGCGCCACGGAGGCCACCGAGCGGCCCGGTCCGGTGCGGCCGGTCGCCTTCAGGAAGACCTGCGGGGCGTGCAGCAGCGGTACCCGCACGAAGCCGATCAGCTCGCCCGCGCGGAGCATCTCCACGCCGGCGAGCAGGTGCGACACCGGGATCTCCCGGCGGGATCCGCCCGGCCCCGCGATGATCAGCGTCGCCTCCAGGGCGGCCAGCACCGGCAGCGCGTCGCCGGTGGGCGCGGCCGTGGCGATGTTGCCGCCCAGGGTGCCGGCGTTGCGGATGTGCGGCGGACCGGCGGCCCGCGCGGCGGCGGCGAGCGCCGGGATCAGGGCCGCGAAGTCGGGGCGGCCCATGCGCGCGTGCGTGAGACCGGCGCCGAGCAGTGCGTTGCCGTCCTGGTACTGCCAGCCGCGGATCTCGCTGATCCGGCCGAGACCGACCAGGGCGGCGGGCCTGAGCTGTCCGGAGTTGACGGCGGCCATCAGGTCGGTGCCGCCGGCCACCGGGACCGCGGCGGGCATGTCGGTGAGGGCCGCCACGGCCTCGTTCAGCGTCGTGGGCAGCGTGACGGACTGCCCCGCCTGCGGTGCGTGCGTGGTCAAAACCGGCTGCCCCTTCCCGCTGCCCCACCTGGTCCCACCTGTGTGGCCGTACGGTACGTGCTCACAGGGCGGACGTGGCAACTCTGGCACATCTTCGCAAGCCTCGAACGCACGGGTCCGCTAGGAGGCATTCGCCCACCTCATCGGCGACTTGGTCCGTTTTCTTACACCATCACCGGTGCGCACCGATTGACACTCTTCGGTGACCCTTGAGGTCTTTTTCCATTACGCGTTCGGAGCGGGGGAAGCGGGCGGGAAGCGGGCGGGGAGCCGGACCGGCGAGGGGGCGGGACGGGGTGGTCAGCGGTTCGGGGGCGGGCCGTCGAGGGGGCGGCCGAGGACGCCGGGGCGCTGCTGCCAGGGCAGGGGGCCGGCCGGCGGGCGGTAGGCGACCCCCAGGGCGTCGAGCCGCCGGTAGTGCGCGGCCATACGGCCCTCGAAATCGGCGAAGTCCCGCTCCCCCGGCGCCGGGAGGGCGCTCCAGGCGACCTCGGCGAAGGCGGCCAGCCGGGGGAAGGCCTGGTAGTCCACGCGCGCGTGGTCCTCCATCACCTCGGTCCAGACGTTGGCCTGGGCGCCCAGGATCCGCCGCGCCTGGGATTCGTCCAGCCCCGGTGGAACGGGCTCGAACCGGTACACGTCCTCCAGGGTGCGGACGTATCCGATCGGCACCGGCTCGTCGGCGCCGTCGGCCTGACGGTGGTCCAGGTACACGTACTGCTCAGGGCACATGACGACGTCGTGGCCGGCCCGCGCGGCCGCGATCCCGCCGCCGTAGCCGCGCCAGGACGAGACGGCCGCGCCCTCGGCGATCCCGCCCTCCAGGATCTCGTCCCATCCGATGAGCCGACGCCCGCGCGCGGAAAGCCACTTCGCGAAGTGCCCGATGAACCACGACTGCAACGCGTCCTCGTCGGCGAGCCCGAGTTCCTTGATGCGGGCCTGCGCGGCCGGCGAGGCCCGCCACTGGTCCTTCAGGCATTCGTCGCCGCCGACGTGAATGAACTCCGAGGGGAACAGCTCCAGCACTTCCTCGAACACCCCCTCGTAGAAGCGCAGCGTGTTGTCGGTGGGGGCGAGTACGTTCGGAGAGATCCCCCAGGAGTCCCAGACGGAGAGGGCGGTGGTGTCGATGACGTCGGTGTTGCCGAGTTCCGGATACGCGGCGATGGCGGCCTGCGAGTGGCCCGGTACGTCGATTTCGGGGACGACCGTGATATGCCGCTCGGCCGCGTACGCGACGATCTCCCGGATGTCGTCCTGGGTGTAGAAGCCACCGTGCGGCTTCTCCTCCCACCGCGGTGAGGCCCGGTGGCCGAATTTCGTGCGGGCCCGCCAGGAGCCGACCTCGGTGAGCCGGGGGTGGCGCTCGATCCGCACGCGCCAGCCCTGGTCGTCCGTCAGGTGGAAGTGGAAGACGTTGAGTTTGTGCGACGCCATCAGATCGAGGTGGCGCAGGACGCCTTCCTTCGGCATGAAGTGCCGGGCGACGTCGAGCATGAAGCCGCGCCAGGGGAATCGGGGGGCGTCCTCGATCGTGAGATACGGCACGGCCCGGATGCGCTCGGGTTCGACGGCGGCCCTGCGGTACGCGGCGGGGCCCAGGAGTTGACGCAGCGTCTGGACACCCCAGAAGACACCCGCCGCGCTGCCGCCCTCGACGAGGACGCCGCCCGGGTCGCTGACGAGGCGGTACTCCTCGGGGCCGAGGCGCGGGTCGAGCAGCAGCCCGATGCCGTCGCCCTCGGTGTCGTCGAGCTCCCGCCCCTCGCGCAGCGGCAGACCGGTGGCCGCCCACAGGGCGGTGCGCAGCCAGCGGCCGACGCCCTCCGTCCCCGGACCGGCATAGAGCTGTGAGTGCGCCGTCAGCCGCACCTCGCCGGAACCGGCGACGACACTGCGCGGCGCGGGAATCAGATCCATCACCGAAATCACCTCAGTCCTTGACCGCTCCGCCCAGTCCCGAGACCAGGCGTCGCTGCACGAGTACGAAGAACACCAGCACCGGAATCGTCATCACCGTGGAGGCCGCCATCACCCCGCCCCAGTCGGGGTCGTCCGGCTTGAAGAACACCAGGAGCGCCATCGGCAGCGTCGACTGCGAGGTGTCGCTGATGATGAACGACTTGGCGAACAGGAAGTCGTTCCAGGCGGAGATGAAGGAAAACACACTCGTGGCCACCAGGCCCGGCAGGACGAGCGGGAAAAGGATCTGCCAGAGAAAGCGCGACCGGCTCGCCCCGTCGATGTACGCCGCCTCCTCCAGGGCCTCCGGCACCCCTTTCACGAACCCCCGCAGCATCCAGATCGCGAAGGGCAGCGAGAAGGCGATGTGGGGCAGGATCAGCGAGCCCAGTGTGTTCAGCAGACCGAAGTCCCGCATCTGGAAGAAGAGGGGGATGGTGAGGGCCTCCACGGGCACCATCTGGGCCACCAGAAACATGATCAGCAAGGTGGTCCGGAAGCGGAACCGGAATCGGGTCACGGCGGTCGCCGCGAGAAAGGCGATCAGCGCCGAGACGACGACCACACTGCCCGCGACGACCAGACTGTTGACGAAGTAACGGCCGAATTCCTGCTGCCCGAAGACCCGCCGGAAGGAGTCCACAGAGGGCGAGAGGGTCCACGGCCGGGGCCGGTCCGACTCGATCTCACCGGCCGGCTTGAAGGCGCCCAGCACCATCCAGTACAGCGGGAAGGCGACGAGTACGGCGATCGCCAGCGCCGCTCCCTCGGCGGCCAGCCGCCCCGGCCGCCGGACGAACCCGCGCACAAGATTCACGACGGTCACAGCTCCTCCCCCTGCCGGCGCAGCAGCCGCAGGTAGACCAGGGTGACGGCGAGCAGCACCAGCAGCGTGACGACACCGATGGCCGCGCCCAGCCCGTACTGCGAGGAGGCGAAGGCCTGCTGGTAGGCGTACACGTTGAGCACCAGGTTCTGCCCGGCGATGCCGCCCCCGCCGGTCATCACGTAGATCTGCGTGAAGATCTTGAAGTCCCAGATCACCGACTGGATGGTGACCACCATGAGGATCGGCCGGAGCATCGGTGCCAGCACCGACCGCCAGATCCGCCACTGCGAGGCCCCGTCCAGGGCGGCGGCCTCCAGCACCTCGGACGGTACGGCGCGGATCCCGGCGTACACGGTGACCATGACGAACGGGAAGGAGCACCACACCACTTCGAGCAGGACCAGGAAGAAGGCGGAGTAGCGCCCGTACGTCCAGGAGTGGTCGCCCAGCCCGAGCACCCTGTCGACCGGTCCGAAGTCCGGGTCGAAGAGGAACAGCCAGACCGTGGACCCGGTGACGGCCGGGGTCGCCCACGCCCCCAGCGCCGCCAGCATCAGCGCCAGCCGCGGCACCGCCCGCACCCGCGTGAGCAGCACGGCGAGCGCACACCCGACGGCAAGCGTCGACACGACACAGGCGGCGGCGAACCCGACGGTCGCCAGCAGCGCCGACCAGAACCGGTCGTCGGAGAAGACGTCCGCGTAGTTGCCGAGTCCGACGAAGGCGGTGGGTTCACCCCCACTGACCTGAGCCTGGGTGTACCGGAAGACGGAGATGAGCCCGAGCTGATAGATGGGGTAGCCGAGCAGCGCCCCGAGGACCACGAGAGCGGGGGCCAGATACAGCCAAGGGCTCCATCCAGCGCCCCGCAAGGGGCGCGGGGCTGTATTGAATTTGCGGCTACCGCCGCGCGGGCGCGACAGGCCCCCACGCACCCGCACCCGCGAACGCACCGCGACCCCCACCCCGTTGGGCGTCATCCGGCGGAGCCGAACGCCGCGTCCATCTTCTTCGCCGCCTCCTGCGAAGCAGCCCCCACGCTCTTCCTGCCGCTGATGACCTCCTGGAACATCGTCGGCAGCACCAGCGAGGAGTCGATCTGCGACCACCCCGCCGAGGCAGGCACGAACCTCGTCCCGGCGGCCAGGGTCGCCACGAACGGCTTCACGAACGGCTCCTTCGCGGCCGCCTGGTCACGGACGTCCTTGAACGTCGGCAGAAAACCCATCGCGTCGAACATCGCCGCCTGCGTCTCCTTGGAGGTCAGCTCCTCCATCAGCGCGACGGCCAGCGTCCGGTGCGTCGTGCTCCTCAGCACGCCGATGTTGTTGCCGCCCGCGAAGGCCGGCGCGATCGATCCGGCCGTGGCCCCTGGCAGCGGCACCACCGCGTACTTGCCCTTGACGCTCCCCGCCTCCACGGCCGCATGGCTGAAGTCGCCCCCGATCGCCATGCCCGCCTTGCCCGCGGCGAACGCGGTGACCGTGTCGTTGCCGCCGAAGCCCGCGCACTTGGCGGCCGGGCAGTTGTCGTCGCCGAAGAGGGACGCGTACTCCTTGATGCCCTTCTGCGCGGCCGCACTGTCGATCGCCGAGGTGTACGCCCCTCCCTTGTCCGTGGCCAGCTCGCCGCCCTCGGCCCAGATGAAGGGCATCGCGCCGTAGGTGTAGGCGCCGCCGACGACGAGGCCGTACAGGCCGGGCTTCGCGGCGCGGATCTCACGAGCGGTGGCCGCCAGCTCGGCCATGGTGGCCGGCGGTTTCAGGCCGAGTTCCCTGAAGACGTCCGTGCGGTAGTAGAGGGCGCGGACGCCGACGTAGAAGGGGGCGCCGTAGACCTTGCCGCCGACGGTCACCGACCGCCGGGCCGTCGGGTCGGTGTCCTTCGCCTCGCTCCAGGCGCCGAAGTCCTTCGTGACGTCGAGGAGCCCGCCGTCGTGGACGTAACCGGCGGTGTCGGTGTTGCCGTACTCCATGACGTCGGGGGCCGAGGCCGGGTCGTTGAAGGCGGCCTTGACGCGCTGGGCGCGTGTGTCGACCGGGATGTACTCCACGTCGACCTTGGTGCCGGTGTGTGCCTTCTCGAAGGCGGCGACGACCGAGTCGACGACCTTCTGCTTCGGGTCGTTGCCGACCTCCTGGAAGAGCCACACCCGCAGGGTGCCGCTCTTGTCGTCCTTGTCGGAGGCGGAGTTGGAGGAGGTCTGCGGGGCGCACGCGGCGGCGAGGAACAGGGCGCCGACGAGGAGTGCGGGGACGGGGAGCTTCATGGAGTGACCCTCCGGGAGCGCGCTCAAGCATGGGGGGCGTTGCAAGATATGCAACGGCTATTTCGCTCTGCACAACACCACGGAGGCTAGGGACTACATGAACATGCCGACAAGAGGTCTCAACCACTCTGTGACCGCACGACGCACTCCGTGCAACGCACGGGTACGACAAAGGCCCCGGAGCACGCCAAAGCGCGCCCGGGGCCTCGGAGAGCCGAGCTGTCGGACCAGCGGGTTACTTGTCCTGGCCCTCGCCGCCGCCGCTGCCCATGGATTCGTAGATCTCCTTGCACATGGGGCACACGGGGTACTTCTTCGGGTCGCGCCCGGGTACCCACACCTTGCCGCACAGCGCCACGACGGGGGTGCCGTCGAGGGCGCTCGCCATGATCTTGTCCTTCTGGACGTAGTGGGCGAAGCGCTCGTGGTCGCCGTCACCGTGGGACACCTGCGGCGTCGGCTCTACGAGGGTCCCCGTACCAGTCCCGCGCTCGGGCTCAAGAGTGCTCATAAGTGCCAAGGGTAATCAACCGCCGGGAACTATGGTTCCCAGGCTTGCACCACGGGCGCCACCGGCTGCAGCGCTGCGTTTGCGTCCAGCCCCGCCCCGCCGAGGCGGGGACGTGACAGGGTCCGTTGACGGGGCCCCGCGTCGCCACAACTCCCACGCTCGGGCGCGGATGTTGCGGGAGCCGTTCCGGTCCGCGTGATCGACGAATCCGCAGGACCGGCACACGAACCGGGACTGGGAGACCCTGTTCGCCCTGTCGATGTGCCCGCACTCCGCACAGGTACGGGAGGTGTACGCGGGCTCTACGTACACCACCGGCACCCCGCCCCTCGGGCCTTGTACGCGATGAACGCCCCCAGCTGGGCAAACGCCCAGCTGGAATGGGTAGCCCGTTGGGACTTTGCAAGCCGTACCCGCTCGCGGATGCCCGTCAACTCCTCCAGGGCAATCCCACGACCGGTGCGTTCAGCCTCGGCCACCACTTGCTTCGCGATCTTGTGACTGGTGTCCGCCGCGCGACGCGCCTCCTTACTTCGCCGCTTCTTCAAGCGGCGCTTGGCGGACGCGGTGTTCTTCCTGTGAAGTTTGGCACGCAGCTTCCGCTCACGTACCCGGATGCGGTTGAGCTCGCGCCCGGCCATGATCTCGCCGTCGGACGTCGTGACGATGTTCACGATGCCCAGGTCGACGCCCAGGAAGTCCACCGGGTCGGTGTTCGGCTCGGCTTCGGGGATCTCGCAGGTGGCGTAGAGAAACCACATCCCGTCCCGCCGTACCAGGTCCGACTCACCCCTGCGGTACAGACCCAGGACCGTCAGTTGATCGGATCCGGCAGCAATCGCCACGTCCTTCAGCCGGCCGGCAACCGTCCAGATGGACACACGCCGCTCCTCGATCTGCCAGGACAGCATCCGGTCGTCATACGGCTGCGCACCCTCCAGACGGAAGACGATGGGCTTCTCCACTGCCTTCCGGTGCCGCTCCGAGCCCGGCCTTCCCAGGTTCCCGGCGTTCAGGTTTGCCCGGAGCACGGTGCAGGCATCGCAAGTTTTCTTGATCACGTGCTGCGCCGCCTGCGCGCCGAGGCCCCACCGCGCCTTCATCTCGCCGTAGACGAGTCCACGCAGTGGAAAGTTCCTCTTCACATCGCGCTCGAAGGCGACACGGCTGGCCCAGGTCGCCGCTTCATTGCAGCTACGCAGAGTCTCCTCCAGCGCCGCCGCCTGCTCCGGCGTCGGCAGGAGTCTGACCTGCGTCACGAGCTTCATGCCGGGAGGCTAGGCGGTGAGGAGTAGAACCGCTCTCGAACATCCACGACGGCACTCGAAAGGGTGATCCATCAGTTGAGGGACGGATCGTCCGGGTACGTGGCCACCATCGCGAGCTCGTTGCGCTGGCGGCGCAGGACCTCGCGCCAGAGTCTCTCCGGGGACGGGGAGGAGACGTCGCCGGGTTCGGACTCGACGACGTACCAGGCGCCCTCGACCAGTTCGTCCTCCAGCTGGCCGGGGCCCCAGCCGGCGTAACCGGCGAAGATCCTCAGGGAGCCGAGGGCCGAGGCGAGCAGCTCCGGCGGGGCCTCCAGGTCGACCAGGCCGATCGCGCCGTGCACCCGGCGCCAGCCGAGCGGGGCGCGGTCGCCGTTGGCCCCGCCGGGGATGACCGCGACGCCGAGCGCGGAGTCCAGGGAGACCGGGCCGCCCTGGAAGACGACCCCCGGCTCGCCGGCGAGGGAGGCCCAGCCCTCCAGGATGTCGCCGACGTCCACCGGGGTGGGGCGGTTGAGGACGACACCGAGGGAGCCCTCCTCGTCGTGGTCGAGAAGGAGCACCACCGCACGGTCGAAGTTCGGGTCCGCCAGGGCGGGCGTGGCCACGAGCAGCCGCCCTGTGAGCGAGGACACCTCGGTCATGCCTGACATGATCCCGCATCTTCCCCTCGTGTGGGGAGCCAATCCGGGTCCGGGAGTGAATGCAGCGAAGGGCGGAAGGAAGCGTCACCGGCGCACACTCACACTGGTGACTCAGCGTCCCCGATAGGAACCGTTCGTGTTTTGAACCCTCCTCCGGCCGAAGCAGAAGGATTCCTGGCTCACGCCGCTCGGACGCTCAGCGAACGACCGAGTCCTACGCGATCAGCGCCAGCCGGGTTGGAACCAGCCCGGTTGACATGAACGTCAAGAGAAGGGCACAGCTTGGTTCTCGCAGCACACGCCACGCAGCTTAGCCGATCCTGTGTTTGGCGATTACCCTTTCCCTCCTGGCCCCTGCCCGACTCATCGGAACGCGAGATTCATGACCGTCAACGACGATGTCCTGCTTGTCCACGGCGGCACCCCGCTGGAGGGCGAGATCCGTGTCCGCGGTGCGAAGAACCTCGTACCGAAGGCCATGGTCGCCGCCCTGCTGGGCAGTGCACCCAGTCGGCTGCGCAACGTTCCGGACATCCGTGACGTGCGTGTCGTACGCGGCCTGCTGCAGCTGCACGGGGTGACGGTACGTCCGGGCGAGGAGCCCGGTGAGCTGGTGCTCGATCCGACGTACGTGGAGAGCGCGAACGTCGCTGACATCGATGCCCACGCGGGGTCCAGCCGGATCCCGATCCTCTTCTGCGGCCCGCTGCTGCACCGCCTCGGCCACGCGTTCATCCCGGGTCTCGGCGGCTGTGACATCGGCGGCCGGCCGATCGACTTCCACTTCGACGTGCTGCGGCAGTTCGGCGCGACCATCGAGAAGCGTGCGGACGGCCAGTACCTGGAGGCGCCGAAGGGGCTGCGCGGCACGAAGATCCGGCTGCCGTACCCGTCCGTGGGCGCGACCGAGCAGGTGCTGCTGACGGCCGTACTCGCCGAGGGCGTCACGGAGTTGTCCAACGCGGCGGTCGAGCCGGAGATCGAGGACCTCATCTGCGTGCTGCAGAAGATGGGCGCGATCATCGCGATCGACACCGACCGCACGATCAGCATCACCGGTGTGGACAAGCTCGGCGGCTACACCCACCGGGCCCTGTCGGACCGTCTGGAGGCCGCGTCCTGGGCGTCGGCGGCGCTGGCGACCGAGGGCGACATCTACGTCCGGGGCGCCCAGCAGCGCTCGATGATGACGTTCCTGAACACCTACCGGAAGGTGGGCGGCGCCTTCGAGATCGACGACGAGGGCATCCGCTTCTGGCACCCCGGCGGCCAGCTGAAGTCCATCGCACTGGAGACGGACGTGCACCCGGGCTTCCAGACCGACTGGCAGCAGCCGCTCGTCGTGGCCCTGACCCAGGCGACGGGCCTGTCCATCGTCCACGAGACGGTCTACGAGTCCCGCCTCGGCTTCACCTCCGCGCTGAACCAGATGGGTGCTCACATCCAGCTCTACCGCGAGTGCCTGGGCGGCTCGGCCTGCCGCTTCGGCCAGCGCAACTTCCTGCACTCCGCGGTCGTCTCGGGCCCCACGAAGCTCCAGGGCGCCGATCTCGTGATCCCCGACCTCCGGGGCGGCTTCTCGTACCTGATCGCCGCGCTCGCCGCCCAGGGCACCTCCCGGGTCCACGGCATCGACCTCATCAACCGCGGCTACGAGAACTTCATGGAGAAGCTCGTGGAACTGGGCGCGAAGGTGGAACTGCCGGGCAAGGCACTCGGATAACCGCAACCTCCCGGCCCCGGCCCGGGGCAGTTCCCTCCGGCTGGGGGCCCGGGGGTCATCCCCCGGGCAGACACAGCATGGAGAAGCTCGTGGAACTGGGCGCGAAGGTGGAACTGCCGGGCAAGGCACTCGGATAACCGCAACCTCCCGGCCCCGGCCCGGGGCAGTTCCC
>NZ_JBVHTI010000001.1:1744781-1783319 GCF_055565975.1 Streptomyces sp. NPDC028289
CCCTCCGGCTGGGGGCCCGGGGGTCATCCCCCGGGCAGACACAGCATGGAGAAGCCCGTGGAACTGCCGGGCAAGGCGCTCGGATAACCCCGCAGACACGACGATGGGGCGGCCCCTGGTGGAGGGGCCGCCCCGTCGTCATTTCCAGCCGCGTCGGCGGACGCGCCCCGTAGGGGGCGCTGGGGGTACCCCCGGCCGAAGGCTGGGGGAGGAACTGCGCGACCGGCCACAGCGGGCCCGCAGTCACCCACGGCGCTCAAACGGAGCGCCTCGGCTCACTTGCCCTTGGCGGATTCCTTCAGCTTCGAGCCCGCGGAGACCTTCACGCTGTAGCCGGCGGGGATGTTGATCGGCTCGCCGGTCTGCGGGTTGCGCGCGGTGCGAGCGGCACGGTGGGTGCGCTCGAAGGTCAGGAAGCCGGGGATGGTGACCTTCTCGTCGCCCTTGGAGACGATGTCGCCGACGACATCGGCGAAAGCGGCCAGCACGGCGTCGGCGTCCTTGCGAGTCACCTCGGCACGGTCGGCCAGCGCGGCCACCAGCTCACTGCGGTTCATGTTGTTACTCCCGTGTTCTTCTTGCCATTGAGGCGTGCCACGCGGCGGAGCCGCATGTTGGGCCGGGACGCATCCTGCCCCCACCTGCGGCGGGAACGCCAATCCGGGTGCCGCCAATACCCTACGGGTGGGCCGAAGGGGGGGTTTCACGACGCGCCGATCGGATGGCGTGGCAAGTTTCACAAACGTTTGCCTGGGGGCGGCTGCCCCCAGACCCCTGCATCATGCACGTGCGTCGTGTTCCGGCTGTCGGCCGGTGGGGGTTGCTCGCGCAGTTCCTCCCCCCAGCCTTCGGCCGGGGGGTACCCCCAGCGCCCCTTACGGGGCGCTACGCGCCCTTCGCCGCTTCCCTGACCGCGCCCGCCACCGCTCCCGCGACCTTCTCGTTGAAGACGCTGGGGATGATGTAGTTCGGGTTCAGCTCGTCCTCGGTCACGACGTCCGCGAGGGCCTTCGCGGCCGCGAGCATCATGTCGGTGTTCACCGTACGGGACTGGGCGTCCAGGAGCCCGCGGAAGACACCCGGGAAGACCAGCACGTTGTTGATCTGGTTCGGGAAGTCGGAGCGGCCGGTGGCCACGACGGCCGCCGTCTGACGGGCGATCGCCGGGTCGACCTCGGGGTCCGGGTTCGCGAGTGCGAACACGATCGCGCCCTCGGCCATGGCGGCCACGTCGTCGCCGTCGAGGACGTTCGGGGCGGAGACGCCGATGAAGACGTCGGCGCCGCGCACGGCCTCCTTGAGGGTGCCGGTCAGCGCCTCGGGGTTGGTGTTGTCGGCGATCCAGCGCAGCGGCGAGTCGGCGGGGGCGCCCACCAGGTCCTCGCGGGCGGAGTGCACGACACCGCGGATGTCGGCGACGACGGCGTTCTTCACGCCGGCCGCGAGCAGCAGCTTGAGGATGGCCGTACCGGCGGCGCCGGCGCCGGACATGACGACCCGGATGTTCTCAATTGCCTTGCCGGTGCAGCGAAGTGCGTTCGTCAGGGCGGCGAGGACGACGATCGCGGTGCCGTGCTGGTCGTCGTGGAAGACGGGGATGTCGAGGGCCTCGCGCAGCCGCGCCTCGATCTCGAAGCAGCGGGGGGCGGAGATGTCCTCCAGGTTGATGCCGGCGAACCCGGGGGCGATCGCCTTGACGATCTCGACGATCGCGTCGGTGTCCTGGGTGTCGAGGCACAGCGGCCAGGCGTCGATGCCGGCGAACCGCTTGAAGAGGGCCGCCTTGCCCTCCATGACCGGGAGGGCGGCCTTCGGGCCGATGTTGCCGAGGCCCAGGACCGCGGAGCCGTCCGTCACGACCGCAACGGAGTTGCGCTTGATGGTGAGGCGGCGCGCGTCCTCGGGGTTCTCCGCGATCGCCATGCACACGCGGGCCACGCCCGGGGTGTAGATCATGGAGAGGTCGTCACGGTTGCGGATGGGGTGCTTGGACTGCATCTCGATCTTGCCGCCGAGGTGCATCAGGAACGTACGGTCGGAGACCTTGCCGAGGGTGACGCCCTCGATGTGGCGGAGCTGCTCGACGATCTGGTCGGCGTGCGCGGTCGAGGTGGCCGCGATGGTGACGTCGATACGGAGCTTCTCGTGGCCGGACGCGGTGACGTCGAGGCCGGTCACCGAGCCTCCGGAGGACTCCACGGCGGTGGTGAGCTGCGAGACGGCGGTTCCGCTCGCGGGCACCTCCAGCCGGATGGTCATCGAGTAGGAGACGCTGGGCGCCGTTGCCATGGCCGACTTCCTTCGTTGTTTCACCGTGCCGCTGGTTTTGCCGTCCGATCGTCGCACCTACCGCCGGGTAGGCGTTAGCCGGGCCTGATTACGTACGTATTGTTCGCACAAAAAAGAGGCCCACGTCACAAGCGACGTGGGCCTCTTCCTACGTTCATGACACCGACCCGCCATGCTCGCCTCGCGGCAAGTGGTCGCTCGTAGCGACGAAGGTTGGGCCCGGGGGCTTGGATCGAGCCGGTGTCACGACAAGGCTAACAAACAGATCCCGCGCGGCCATTCCCGTCCGCGGACTTCACAGGAAAACCCCAGCCGAACGGGTCTACGGGCGCTCCCCGCATCACTCCCTGAGCAGGTCCGGCACCCCCTCCGCGTCCGGCGCGTCCCGCTCGCCGGAGACCACCGTCAGCTGCTGCGTCGCCCGGGTGAGGGCCACGTACAGCACGCGCAGCCCGGCCGGGGACTCGTCGGCGATCTCCGCGGGCGAGACGACGACCGTGGCGTCGTACTCCAGGCCCTTGGCCTCCAGGCTGCCGAGGGCCACCACCCGGTCGCCGAGCCCGGCCAGCCAGCGGGCGGCCTCGGCGCGCCGGTCCATGGCGACGACCACGCCGACCGTGCCGTCGACCAGGTCGAGGAGCCGCTCGGCCTCGGCGCGCACGGTCTTCTCGAGCGAGTCGCGGAGGACGGAGAAGCGGGGTTCGACGCCGGTGGAGCGGACGGCCGAGGGGGCCTTGGAGCCGGGCATGGCGAGGGCCAGGACCTTGGCCGCGAGCTCGGCGATCTCGGACGGGTTGCGGTAGTTCACGGTGAGCTCGAAGCGGCGCCGCGGGCGGGTGCCCAGGGCCTCGTCGC
The DNA here is from genome assembly GCF_055565975.1 of Streptomyces sp. NPDC028289. Taxonomy (NCBI): domain Bacteria; kingdom Bacillati; phylum Actinomycetota; class Actinomycetes; order Kitasatosporales; family Streptomycetaceae; genus Streptomyces; species Streptomyces sp. NPDC028289. The sequence goes on from NZ_JBVHTI010000001.1 coordinate 1,747,926, forward strand.
GGGCCTCGGCGGCCTCGTCGGGGTCGGACCAGGAGGACTGGGCCGGGTCGCCGACGACCGTCCAGGTGGCGTGCCGGCCGCGGCGGCCGACCATCCGCCACTGCATCGGGGTGAGGTCCTGGGCCTCGTCGACGATGACGTGGGCGTACTCGACCCGTTCCTGGGCGAGTCGCTCGGCGCGCTCGCGCTGCGACTCCTCGCGCACCGGCATCAGCTCCTCCAGGCCGGTGAGCTGGTCCAGCGGGTCCGCCTCGCGCTTCTTCCGGGGGCGGGCCGGGGTGCCGAGGATGGCCTGGAGCTCGTCCAGCATGGCGATGTCGTGGACGGTGTGGCCGTCCCGCTTCAGGGAGCGGGCCACCCGGCGGACCTCGCCGGGGTTGAGGATGCGGCGGGCCCAGCGGCCGAGGCGTCTCTCGTCGGCCATGGCCGCGAGGACGGTCTGCGGGGTCAGCTCGGGCCACCAGGCGTCGAGGAACTCGATGAAGGGGTCCTCGGTGAGGATGTCCTCGTCGAAGGAGGAGCGCAGTTCGGCGGCGAGCTCCGGGTCGGTGTGCCGGCCGGCCGCGCCGGAGCGGGCCCACAGGGCGTCCAGGAGGAGCTTGCGGGCGCGGGGGCGGAGCAGGTTGACCGGGGCGGTGCCGCCCAGCGCGTTGTGCCGGATGCGGTCGAGTTCCTCGGCCTCCAGCTCCAGGCGGCGGTTGAAGGCGACGACCCTGAGCCGGGTCGGTGAGTCGTTCAGCTCCAGGGCTCCGCGGGCGGCCTTGCGCAGCACCCGGAGCATCCGGGAGGAGCCCTTGGCGCGGGCGGTGGCCGGGGTGTCGTACAGGGTGGCCTCGGCGCCGTCGACGAGGGAGCCGATGGCGCGGATGGCGACCTGGCCCTCCTCGCCGAGGGACGGGAGCACGCCCTCGGTGTACGCGACCAGGAGCGGGGTCGGGGAGACGATCAGGATGCCGCCCGCGTACCGGCGCCGGTCCTGGTAGAGCAGGTAGGCGGCGCGGTGCAGGGCGACGGCCGTCTTGCCGGTGCCCGGGCCGCCCTCGACGTAGGTGACGGAGGCGGCGGGGGCGCGGATGACCAGGTCCTGCTCGGCCTGGATGGAGGCGACGATGTCCCGCATGGTGTGGCTGCGGGCCTGGCCGAGGGCGGCCATCAGGGCGCCGTCGCCGATGACGGGCAGCGTGTCGCCGTCGAGGAAGGCGGTCAGCTCGGGGCGCATCAGGTCGTCCTCGACCCCGAGGACCCGGCGGCCCTTGGAGCGGATGACCCGGCGTCGTACGACACGCCCGGGATCGACCGGGGTGGACCGGTAGAAGGGCGCGGCGGCCGGGGCCCGCCAGTCGATGACCAGGGGGGCGTAGTCCTGGTCGAGGACGCCGATGCGGCCGATGTGCAGGGTCTCGGCGATGTCGGCGGTGTTGTCGCCGCGGACCGCGCCCTCGGCGGGTTCCACGGCGGTGTAGGCGCCGTCGGGCCCCTTCTTGCCGTCCTTGCCGAGGAGCAGGTCGATGCGGCCGAAGAGGAAGTCCTCGAACTCGTTGTTGAGCCGGTTCAGGTGGACGCCCGCCCGGAAGACCTGCGCGTCGCGTTCGGCGAGCGCACCGGGTGTGCCTACCTGACCGCGCTTGGCCGCGTCGTTCATCAGGAACTCCGCCTCGTGGATCTTCTCCTCGAGACGGCGGTACACCCGGTCGAGGTGTACCTGTTCGACGCTGATCTCACGGTCTCGGACGGAGTCCTGGAGCGAGTCCCGGACTGAATCCCGATCCGAGCCGTGAGAGCCGACCGCGGATTGCTGAGCCTGAGCGGCCACCGGGCCCCCTTCTGACGTGCTGGGCAGCCGTCAACCGTACGCGAAGGGGGCCCGCCGAAGCTACGCGCTGACCGAGACGAGCTTCTTCCCGTCGAAGGTCATGACCTCGAAGTGGTCGATCTGGTTGGGGGTGAAGGCGGCCCCGCCGTGCACGTAGAGGGGCTCCTTGGCCTTCGCCGACTTGGCGTCGGTGATGCCGTATCCCCAGGTCGGGACGGACCAGGAGGTCACCGTCTCGCGCTCGCCGTTCTTGCCGACGGCGATCAGCGAGCACTTCTTCGGGCCGGTGACGTTCTTGAGCTGGAGGACCGCGTGGGTGCCCCAGTCCTTCTTCTCCACGGCGACGGTCGCGGTGACGTGGGTCGTCGGGTCCGTGGCCGACTTCTTGTCGGACATGGTCTGGAAGGCCGCCTGGGCGGGCCCCATGGCCATGTCCGCGGTGCCGTTGTCCGAGCCGCCGCTCAGGGTCACGCCGGCCGCGGTGCCGCCGGCGATCAGCACGACCGAGGCGGCCAGTGCGAAGATGTTCCGCCTGCTGCGGACCTTCCGCTTCTCGGAGACCTCGACGACGAGTTTCTCGACCATCCGCGGGCTGGGCCTCGCGGACAGCGACTCGCCGATGGACGGGGTACTTCCGGAGCCCGGCAGATCCGCCAGGGCCGCGAGCATGGGCTCCATTCCGGCCAGCTCGTCGAGCTGCTGGGCGCACCATTCGCACCCGGCCAGATGGGCCTCGAAAGCGGTTGCCTCGGCGTCGTCGAGAATCCCGAGCGCATACGCGCCGACAGTCTCGTGCTCATTGGGCACCGGAGATTCCTGCATAGCACCAGACATACCCGAACCACCTGTGCCGAACCCGCCGTGCCCCCCGTACACACTCATCACGCCGTCACCCCCCGCTCCTCCAGTGCCAGCTTCATCGACCTGAGGGCATAGAACACCCGCGAACGGACGGTGCCGCTGGGTATACCCAGCGTTTCGGCCGCCTCGTTGACGGTACGCCCCTTGAAGTACGTCTCGACGAGCACCTCCCGGTGGGCCGGGGTCAGGTCGTCGAGCGCGTCCGACAGCGTCATCAGCCACAGCGCCTTGTCGATCTCGTCCTCCGCGGGGATGACCTCCAGCGGCGACGGATCGACCTCCTGCGGCCGGGCCTGCCGGCTGCGGTGACCATCGATGACGATGCGGCGAGCGACCGTCACCAGCCAGGGGCGTACAGATCCGGTCGCCCGATTGAGCTGGCCGGCGTTCTTCCAGGCACGGATGAGTGTCTCTTGCACGACGTCCTCGGCGCGTTGCCGATCACCGGCGACCAGCCGAAGGACATACGCAAGGAGAGGTCCGGCGTGCTCTCGGTAGAGGGCACGCATCAGCTCCTCATCAGGCTCCGAGGGCTGGGACATGCGATGTCGGGCCCTCGATCCACGTTCATTGGCCACGGCCGCATCCTTGCGCACGCCCACCTCCGGTGTCCGGGGGTTCCCCCAGTCGGTCGCTCCCCCACCGGTACGGAAGTGACTCGCGAGGTGTTCAACAAGACCCCACATTTTTCTGCGAGGTGACATGACGAGCGGGACATGACCCCACATTCCCACCGCGTGATCTTTACATTTCCGACACAACGTCGAAGGCGGCCGAGTTGCCCGTACTCACCCGTCGCCAAACGGAGTGTTGTCGAAATCACTTTCGCGGAGCTTCGATGAAGATCCGACAGAAGCCGCGAATGGGGCAGGAGTTGAGATACGCAGTGACGGCGGTCACGCGCGGGCGAGGGCGGCGCGGCGCCGGTGCCGGGCCACCCGCTCGCGGTTCCCGCAGACCTCGCTGGAGCACCAGCGGCGCCTGCGCCCCCGGGAGGTGTCCAGGTACACCAGGGGGCAGTTGTCGCCCTCGCACTCCCTGACCGCCGCCCGCGCGACGGGGTCGGTGAGCAGTTCCACGGCGTCCCGGGCGACGGCGGCGAGCAGCGCCGCGCACCCCGGCGGACCGGCCAACTCCCGCACCAGGTACCCGTCCTCGCCGGGCACGGCGCGCGGGGCCGGGGGCGCCGCGGCGCGGGCGACCTCGTTGACGCGGGCGAGCGAGAGGTCGTACGACCGGACCCCCGGGGTGTTCCGGCCGCGCACCAACTGCCCGACATGTCCCCGCAGTTCGCGGAAGCCGACGAGCCAGCCGGGGTCGGCGTGGGCCAGCGGGGTGCCCGGCGGGACGAGTCCGGAGCCGGTGATCCAGGCCCGCAACGGTGCGAGCCCGTCGAGCCGTTCGCCGGGATGCGTGGTCGCGAGCAGATCGAGACAGATCCGCCCGGCGTCGAAGCGCAGCTCGTACGCGGACGCGGTCGCGGCCGTACCCAGTGCCATGTGCCTGTCACCGCCTAGGACAGGAGAACCGTTCTGTTCACAGTGCCCGGTGCGGCGGGCGGCCGGAAGCCCTCGTACCGGGGTTCCGCCTTTCCGCGGGGTTCCCGTGCGACCCCGCGCCGGGCGGGGACGCCGGAGCCCGGGACCCGGGCCGACCCCGTTCGGCCCGGATACCCCGGCAGGCCTCGCCGCCCCCCGCTCCGGGCCGTGACCCTGTGTCCTGTCGGCAGAGCGGCCGAGCGTCTTGTCCGGCGGAGCCGGGGGTGCAGCACCGTGGCAAGATCACTCGGTCGGGTGACGCATGGTGAACGTGTGATGGGCAGTCGTAAGCGTGTGTAGGTTCGGTGATCGTGAAGCTGGTGGTGCAGGTCCGATTGCTGCCGACGCCCGTGCAGGCGGCGGCGCTGGAGACGACCCTGCGTGCTTGCAATGAAGCGGCGACCTGGGTCAGCGGCGTGGCGTTCGCGGCGGATGTGAAAAGCAACTTCGCGCTTCGCAAGCACACCTACGGGGAGATCAAGGCACGGTGGGGGCTCGGGGCCCAGGCCGCCCAGCACGTCATCAAGAAGACCTGCGACGCGTACGCCGCGCTGAAGACGAACCTGAGGGCCGGGAACCTGGGCAGGCCCGGGTCGAGGCGCTACCGCAGGGCGGTGGAGAAGCCGGTCGCTTTCCGTCCGCAGAGTGCACAGCCCTACGACGATCGGATGCTGTCCTGGCAGATGGACCGGCACCGCGTCTCCGTCTGGACGACTGCCGGGCGGGTCAGAGACGTGGCGTTCACCACCTCACCAGAGCAGATGGCCACGCTGGCCCTGTACCGCAGAGGCGAGTCAGACCTGCTGTGGCGGGACGGAATGTGGTTCCTGAACGCCACCTGCGAAGTTCCAGAAGCGTCGCTGAACATGGGCCCAGTGGACTTCCTCGGCATTGATCTGGGCATCGCCAACATCGCCACCACCTCGGACGGCGAGATCATGGCCGGGCGGGAGCTCAACCGCATCCGCACCCGGGAACGCGCGCTGCGAACCAAGCTACAGAAGAAGAACACACAGTCCGCCAAGCGCCGTTTGAAGAAGCGGCGGCGCAAGGAGGAGCGGCGGGCGAAGGACATCAACCACAAGATCGCGAAGCATGTGGTGGCCGAGGCTGAACGCACCGGTCGCGGGATCGCCCTGGAAGACCTGACGGGCATCCGCGAACGGGTCCGGCTTCGAAAGCCTGGGGTACCTCCCACGCCCTTAAGGCAGTGGGGGAGGGCCACCCACTCCAGCTGGGCCTTTGCCCAGCTGGGACAGTTCATCGCATACAAGGCCCGCAAAGCAGGGGTGCCGGTGATGTACGTCGATCCGGCGTACACCTCCCGCACCTGCGCTGAATGCGGGCACATGGACAGGGCGAACCGGGTGAGTCAGGCCTGGTTCGCCTGCCGGTCCTGCGGATTCGTTGATCACGCAGACCGGAACAGCTCCCGCAACATCCGCGCCCGAGCGTGGGAGTTGTGGCGACGCGGGGCGCCGTCAACCGCCCCAGACCCGCCACCCGACCCGGGGAGTGGGACAGGACGCAAACGCAGCGCCATCGCCAGTGGCGCCCGTTGTGCAAGCCCGGGACTCCGGCCTCGGGTCGTTGACAAAGGACACGTTCACTAGCAAGCGCACCTGCCGCATCACGATCGCGGGCGGCCCTACTTCGGGGCGTCGAGGGCCTGGCCTGGCACCCGTGTCGAGTGCTGCCCCCGTGCCCCAGAACGTCGTACGCCGGTCAGCCGGTCCGCTCATCGCCCGTGGCGAAGAACCGCTGTACGTACTCCCCCGGCGGCAGCCCGCTTTCCCGCATGAGGGAGAAGACCTCGGCCCCCTCCCCTGGCGTCCCGTCGATACGGAACGCCTCGGCGAAGCCCGCGTACTCGACCTCGTCGAGCGCTTCGCAGTACTCGACCGCCTCGGCCTCGGCACGGCCGATCGCCTCGCCCGCCGAACGGGCGGTCCACAGCGTGACCCGCTCCTCGTACACGCCGAGGCCGCGGTGCCGGAAGACGCATCGCACTCCGTACCAGGACGACGGACCCACGGTCACGTAGCCGTCCGTCCACTCCGGCTCGTCCATGGCCGCCTCCTCGATGTGGAAGCAGTCGGGCTCGTCCCGGAAGCCCGGCAACTGTCTGGCCTGGATGATGCGTTCCTGCGCCAGTTCGCGGGTCGAGTAGACGCCGAGGTGTTTGACGTCGTCCCCGGCCTCCTCGTCGGACCAGTAGTCGTCGGGAGCGGCGAAGTGCCGGATCTCTCCGTCCTCGTCCTCGGCACGGTGGTGTACGTGCCACAGCAGGAAGACCCTGTCGACGCGTGCCATGGCGCTCCGTTCGCTGTGCCGGCGCTCATGGCCTCGCGCACGGTGCCGATGCGGAGGAAGCCCCCGGAGCGGGCATCGTACATACGAACGCCCACCAGGATCACGCCGGACAGCGCCGGGCAGCGGGGAACCGGTGCGTGGTCTCCCGGCCGGTGTCTCCTCGGTGTCTCACACGTCCGCTCACACGTCCGCGTACTTCGTGTCCGCCACCGGGTCCAGCGCCAGCCGGTACCCCCGCTTGACCACGGTCTGGATCAGCTTCGGCGCGCCCAGGGCCGTACGCAGGCGGGCCATCGCCGTCTCCACCGCGTGTTCGTCGCGGCCCGCGCCCGGCAGGGCCCGCAGGAGTTCGGCGCGGGCCACCACCCAGCCCGGCCGTCGCGACAGCGCCCGCAGCAGGGACATCCCGGCGGGCGGTACCGGCTTCAGCGCGCCGTCGACGAGGACCGCGTGCCCCCGGATCTCGACACGGTGGCCGGCGATGGGCAAGGCCCGCGCGCGGGAGGGGAGTTCCTGGCAGAGCAGCTGGACGAGGGGGCCGAGCCGGAAGCGTTCCGGCTGGACCGTGTCGACGCCGAGGGCCTGGAGCGGCAGCGCCGTCACCGGTCCGACGCAGGCGGGGACGACGTCGTGGCCCAGGGCGGCGAGCAGGTCGCCGAGCAGCCCGCGGTGCTCGGCGCGGGAGACGAGGGAGGCCGCGGCGGGGGCGCTGGTGAAGGTGATCGCGTCGACCGAGCGGGAGACGACGGCGTCCAGGAGCCGGTCCACCGGGCCCAGGTCCTCCGGCGGCATCCACCGGTACACCGGCACCGGCAGCACCTCCGCGCCCGCCGCCCGCAGCGACTCCACGAACCCCGGCAGCGGCTCCCCGTGCAGCTGTACGGCGATCCGGCGGCCGTCCACGCCCTCCTCCAGGAGCCGGTCGAGCACCTCGGCCATGGACTCGGAGGACGGCGACCACTCCTCGGTCAGCCCGGCGGCCCGGATCGCCCCCTTGACCTTGGGCCCGCGGGCGAGCAGCTCGACGTTCCGCAGCCTCTGCAGCAACTGCTCGCCGAAACCCCACCCGTCCGCGGCCTCGACCCACCCCCGGAACCCGATCGCGGTGGTCGCCACGACGATGTCCGGCGCCTGGTCGATGATCTCCTTCGTGGCGGCGAGCAGCTCGCCGTCGTCCGCGAGCGGCACGATGCGCAGGGCGGGGGCGTGCAGCACAGCGGCACCGCGCCGCTGCAGCAGTGCCCCGAGCTCGTCGGCGCGGCGCGCGGCCGTGACCCCCACGGTGAACCCCGCGAGAGGACCGTGCTGACCGGCCTCCGGTCGCTGCTGCTGTTCCTCGTCCATGGCTGCTCTCCTAGCTGACCCGCATGCCGAACGAGCCTGTCAACGGTGCGTGACAGGCTCGGTTCGGGTTCATGTCACCAGTGTTACGTCACACCTCGGCGTAGCTGAGCTGCGCCTTTGTCTCGGTGGCGGCTGTGGCCTGCGCCCGCGCGGCCGGCCGGCGAAGGTATACGGCCCAGGTCACCGCGAAGCACAGGCCGTAGAAGACCAGGAAGGCGACGAAGGCTCCGGTGCCGGAGCCGTAGGAGAGGAACGACTGCCGGAAGGCGAGGTTGATACCGACGCCGCCGAGGGCGCCGGCCGCGCCGATGAGCCCCATGGAAGCACCCGAGAGCCGACGCCCGTACTTGACCGCCTCCTCACCTTCCAGCCCCTTGGCGAGCGCCTTGGTGTGGAAGATGCCGGGGATCATCTTGAACGTCGAGCCGTTGCCGACACCGGCGAGCGCGAACAGGACGACGAACGCGGTGACGAACAGGGGCAGCGACTTCTGCATGCTGGCGACGACCAGGACGGCGGTGGCGGCGGCCATGGCGACGTAGTTGTACAGAGTGATCTTCGAGCCGCCGTACTTGTCCGCGAGCCAGCCGCCCACGGGACGGATCAGGGAGCCGAGCAGCGGGCCCATGAAGGTGAGGTAGGTGGCCTGCAGCGGCGTACGGCCGAACTGGTTGGTGAGCACCTGTCCGAAGGCGAAGCTGTAGCCGATGAACGACCCGAACGTCCCGATGTAGAGGAAGGACATGATCCAGGTGTGGGCGTCCTTGGCGGCGTCCACGGCGGCGCCGGTGTCGTTCTTGACGTTCTCGATGTTGTCCATGAACAGCGCGGCGCAGACGGCGGCGACGACGATCAGCGGGATGTAGATCCCGAGCAGCACGCGCGGGCCGCCGTTCGCACCGATCACCGCGAGGGCCACGAGCTGGATCGCGGCGACACCGACGTTGCCGCCGCCCGCGTTCAGCCCGAGGGCCCACCCCTTCTTCTTCAGCGGGAAGAAGGCGTTGATGTTGGTCATGGAGGAGGCGAAGTTGCCGCCGCCGATACCCGCGAGGAGCCCGATCCACAGGAACGTGTCGAACGAGGTCCCCGGCTTCATCACCGTGAACGCGGCGATGGTCGGGACGAGGAGGAGGCTGGCCGAGATGATCGTCCAGTTACGGCCGCCGAAGATCGCCACGGCGAAGGTGTACGGGACGCGGACGACGGCACCGACCAGCGTGACCATCGAGGTCAGCAGGAACTTGTCGGCCGGGGTGAGCCCGTACTCCGGGCCCATGAAGAGCACCAGCACGGACCACAGAGTCCAGACCGAGAACCCGATGTGCTCGGAGAACACGGAGAAGTACAGATTGCGTCGCGCGACCTTCTCGCCGGTCTGCTTCCAGAAGGTCTCGTCCTCGGGATCCCACTCCTGGATCCAGCGACTACGTGAGGTAGGGGCTGGGGCTGTCATGACGCCTCCACGGTGCTCCGCGTGCTCGGTCTGCTACGAGTGACTAGGCCACGAAGGTAGGGAGGCGTCGTTTCCGCGCTGTGGCTGTGGGTGACCGGAAGGGAACGTTGCTCTCACCCTGCGGGGAGGCCCGGTGAGAGGTCGGGGGCGGGGTGGGTCAGCTGGAGGGGTACGGAGGCTGCGGGGGCTGCTGCTGGTAGGGGCCCGGGGCGTAGGGGCCGGCGGGCTGCTGAGGAGCGGCGTACGGCCCGGTCGGCTGTGGGGGCGGGGCGTAGGGGCCGGGGGTGTAGGGGGTGGGAGGCTGCTGACCGTAACCGGCGGGAGAGGGAGCGGGTGCGGGTGCGGCGGGGGGCTGGCCGCCGTAGGGGCCGTAGCCGGGCTGGCCGCCTTGGCCGCCCTGGCCGCCGTACGGGCCGTAGGGGCCGGGCTGCTGCGGGGGCTGCGGGGGCTGGTACTGGGGCTGGGGTTGGTACTGGGGGTGCTGCATGGGGCCCAGTTGCATGGGGCCCTGCTGCATGGGCATGGGCGTGCCCGGCGGCAGATACCGCACCCGCCCGCCCTCCCCCGTCACCGGCATGAACCCGGCGGCCTGGAGCCGTTGCGCGAACTTGGCGTTGCGTCCGCGCGTGACGAAGAACCCGAGCCCCATGACCGCCATGAGGAGAACCCATACGACCCCGGAGACGACGAAGGCCCCCGCACTCCCGCCGGCGCGCGCCGCGGCCAGCACCAGCCCGAGCGTGATACCACCGGCCCCGAGCAGCATGCGCTTCTCGGCGTTCTTCCCGGTGAGGTCGAACTGGATCCGGGCCTTGAGGAGTTCGACGGCGTCGGGGACGAGGGGCGGCAGCGAGACACCGTCGGCGGCGTTCGGGTACTGCGCCCAGTTCTGCGCGGCGCGCGCCCGCCCCTGCGGGCTGTGATCCGGCACGATCAGGAGCTTGAGCACGTTGTTGCGGGAGCCGGTGTGGCGGGCGTCGGCGTACTCGTACCCGAACTGCTGGGCGATGAAGGCGAGCCGGGCGAGCTTCTTCACGGAGGCCCAGGCGTTGGTGAGCTCGACGGGCTCACCACTGGCCATCAACTGGAACATCTTCCGTACTTGCCGCGCGCTCATCGCATCCGCTCCCCGTCGGCCGAGCCACTCTTTTCACTTCTGCAACCCAGGAAGTGTTCCATGTGGCATGCACCGAGAGAACGGCCACCGGGCGGATTGACCCGAGCTTGACCCGCCGTCAGCACTCGCCGACCTCGAACCACAGCAGCTTCCCGGCACCGCGGTCGAGCGGACCGCCGTCTCCGACGGACAGGCCGCGCCACGAGTCCGCGTACTCCTGCACGAGCCGCAGGCCGCGCCCCCGCTCGGCTTCCGCCGGGACGTACGGCACACGGTCCCGGGGAGGCTCCCCGAACGGAGCGGGGATACGCGGGTGACTGTCCCAGACCCCGACCCGGAGCCGACCGTCCGCGAGAGCGGTGAGCCGGAGGGAGGCGGGGCCGCGTGTGTGCCGGTAGGCGTTGGTGACCAGCTCCGACGTCAACAACTCGACGGAGTCCAGGACTTCGTGCAGGCCATGCCCACTGAGGGCGCTCGTACGGTCATGCGTGCGACGCGTGCCGCGCGGGGATCATGGGGCAGGCGAAGGGCGTATGTCCAGGTGTCGGGCGGGGATACGGTGTTCACGAGGACCTCCGACGAGAGACGGGACTCGGGTTCGCTCAACGACCGCGCCGGGCGGTGGCTCCGCCTGGGGGGTGCGCTTCCGGCTTACCGAAGCGGCTGGTTGAGCGGTGCGTTCTCACCGTAGAGCAGACGGTTAGATGCATCTAACTAAATTCCGTGAATGCATCCATGCTTCACTCATGTGAGGGAGCACTGGGCCGCCTCATGCCAGAAGGGAGACGGTGTGCCGTCCACCGAAAGCCCCACGCTCCGACAGCGACGGCTGGGCGCGGAGCTGCGGAAACTCCGGGAACGGGCCGGGCTCACCGCCACGAGCGCCGGTGAACTTCTCGGCGTCAACCAAGCGCGCGTCAGCATGATCGAGACAGGCCGCACGCCGGTCAGCGCGGACCGGTTGCGCTCCATGGCACGTGCTTACGACTGCTCCGACGAGGAACTCATGGACGCGCTGGCCTCCATGACAGGCCGACGCAGTCGGGGTTGGTGGGAGGAGTACCGCGAACACGTACCCGTGGCGCTGGTCGATCTGGCCGAGCTGGAGCACCACGCCTCCGCGCTGCGGGTGGCGCTACTCATTCACATCCCCGCGTTGCTGCAGACAACAGATCACGCCCGCGAGCTCTTCCGGTCGGTGGTGCCGCCGATGCGTCAGCACGAGATCGAGCACCGTCTCACTCACCGGATCAAGCGGCAAGGCATCCTGCACCGGGCAGCACCACCCCCGTACACCGCGATCATCCATGAGGCCGCACTCCGCATGTGCTTCGGCGGCCCGGCCGTCGCCCGCGGCCAGCTCAAGCACCTGCTCGAAATGAGTGAACTCCCGCACGTCGTCGTCCGAGTGATCCCCTTCGAGGCTGACAACTTCCCGACCACCGGTCAGTCCTTCGACTACGTGGAGGGTCCCGTGCCGCAGCTCGACACGGTTCAGCTGGACTCCCATCACGGTGCCTGCGAGTTCCTCGACGCCGAGGCTCAGCTGAGCAAGTACCGAGCCGTACTGGGCCGCATGGAATCCTGCTCGCTCTCACCGGCCAAAACCCGCGACTTCATCAACCAACGGGTCCTGGACCTCTGACCTCTGACCTCTGACCTCTGAGGAGGCACCTGTGCACATACTCCACTGGCACAAGTCGACCCACAGCGGCGACGGCTCGAACTGCGTCGAGATGGCCCCCGCACCCCACGCCGTCCACATCCGCGACTCGAAGAACCCCACCGGCCCCCACCTCACCGTCGCAACCTCCACCTGGGCTCACTTCGTCTCCCTCGTGGCACCGCCACGACCCCAATGACCGCATGGGAACGGACATCCACGGCTGGATCGAGTGCCGCACCTGGCGGGAGGGCCTGAACCACGACGAGACGGCATGGTCCCCGGCCATCAGCCTGTCGATGCTGGGGATGCCGAGGGACTACGACGGCTTCGCCTGCCTCTTCGGCGTACGCGACTTCGACGCCACGTGGCGCCCGGTGGCGGCAGACCGAGGCCTACCGCCGGACACCTCCCCCGAGGTCCGCCAGGAGCACTCCACCTGGGCGGCCGCGGCCTTCGCCGAGACCTGGCTGACGTGGCCGGAGGCGAGGGCGATCGACTGGACGGAACCGGCGATCCCCCGAACCACCCACATCACCCGCTACCACCGCACCCCGGACGGCACCCTCCGCCTGGTCCACCACCTCGACTGGAGCAAAGGCTTCGCCCGAGCGAGCGGCATCAACACGCTGACGACGTCCCCGGCAGACCTGGCCGGCCTCCACCCCGAGGGCACGGAATGGACCACCGGCACCACGCTCTACCGAGCCGAACGCCTCCGCCGCCGCGACGCGGTCCCGGAGGACGGCCCGTGGGCCCCGGTGTGGACGGTGATGGAGGCCCTGGCGGGGGTGCACAGCGAGGAGAACGTGCGGTTGGTGGCGTGGTTCGACGAGTAATGGTCGACTCAAGCGGCCCTTGTCACGGCTGGCACGCCTTGTCACCCCTGTTCGAGACGATGTCGGAGGTCTGCCAGACACCGTCGGCGTTCCTGGCGAGCACGGTGTGGTAGAGCACGTAGGACTCAGAAGTGGTCGGGGTCCTGTCGACCTTTCCGGTCGTCCTGTTCTTGATGAACGACTTGCTCTCGTCTGAGCAATAGGTGACGTATGCCTTGCCGGCTCCGGACAGGGCCACCTTGCGGTCGAAGTACCGGGTCTCCCCGATCCAGGTGTCCTTCTTCTTCAGGTAGCCATTGATGAAGGTGATCGACGCGTTCAGAGCTTTGCCGGTGTTGTAGAAACCGAGAGCCTTCGTGCTCAGGGTCCCCGTGAGGATCGCCTCGTCCACGGAGTTCACGCTCAGTGCGCTGTCCGCAAGAACCGCGTCCTTCGTCGCGTCTCCGGTCTTCGTGTCCTCGAAGACGTTCTTGGCGGTACTCGGAAAGGTGATCTCCGGACGCGTGGCGGCAGTTGACTGCGAGGAAGTCGGCGATGCCGACACCGAATGCACCGCATCCGGGCTCTCGCTGCTTGCCTTCGCGTCTCCTTCGCCACCACCGCATCCCGCGAGCAGTAGTACGGCTGCCACGACACCGCCGGTGGCCGTGGTGAACGGGCGTGGGGCAGATGAACTCAGGGCCGGCACTCGGCGCTCCCCCTCTGGGACGTCAGCTTCTCGGTGATCCAGACACCTTGCTTGCCGGTCCGGAGCAGACTGCGATAGAGGACGTAGCTGTCACTGGAGGGCGTGTCGACGTCGGTCTTCCCGGTCTTCAGGCTCTTGTTGTATGCCTTGGTCTGGTCTTCGCAGTACACGAGACCGGCCGTACCGTCCGCGTTGATCTTCACCTTGGCGTCGAAGAAGCGCTTCGTACCGGTGATCCGGTCCTTGTAGTCCACGAACTCCTGGATGAACTTCTGGCTCCCGGCCGCCGCCGTGCCCTCGGAGTAGAAGCGGTATGCCTTGTCGAGCGGATCCTGCTCGGCGGTCGCCATGTCCACCGCCTTGATGAACTGCTCGGTATCACCGAGGACCGCGTCCTTCTTCTCGTCACCCGTCTTCGGCCAGTCGAAGGTGTACGACAGGTCCGACGGCAACCTGATCTCCGGCCGTTCAGCCGCACTCGCCGCCGAGGCATTGGACGAAGCCGAGGACGTCGGAGTGGTCTCTTTCGCCCTTGCCGACCTGTCGTCGGACTTCGACACTCCGCCCCCGCATCCGGCAAGAAGCAGCACCCCCACCACACCGACACCGATTGCCCTCGCTACGGCTGGCATTGAGCCGCCCCCCTGGTGGATATGATCTGCGATGTCTGCCAGACGCCGTCGGAGTTCTTGTCGAGCCTGGTGTTGTACGTGACGTAACTGTCCTTGGTGACAGGCGTCTTGTTGATTTTGTTGGTCTTCTTGTCCTTGCTGAAGCCCTTGCTCTCGTCGCCGCAGTACGTGAGGGTGGCCGCCGTCTTGCTCTCGAGCGTCACCTTGCGGTCGTAATACCGGACGACGCCGGTGATCGTGACATCGGCCTTCTTGAACTGAGCGACCCAGGACAGCGATGCCTCAAGGGCCTTGCCCGTGGTGTAGTAGGCCATTCCCTGGCCCTTGGGATCCGTCCCGGCGATGGCGGCGTCGACGGCCCGCGTCATCTCCGCGCTGTCAGCGAGCACCGCGTCCTTGACCGCATCCCCGGTCCGGCCGCCCTCGAAGGTCAACGTCACATCCGACGGCAACGTGATCTTCGGGCGGCCGTCGGACGATGTCGAGGCAGACGCACTCGGCGAGACCGAAACAGACGCCCCGGTCGTTGTCGGCGCGGACGAGGCCTTGTCCGCGGCCTTCGCACCGCCGTCGCCGTCGCCACCGCCGCATCCTGTGAGTAGGAGTACGGCGGTCAGACCGGCTACGGCTGTCGTGGGCAGGCTGGAACGGGGGTTCACGAATGACTCCTGGTAGGGCGGCCGGGATTGGTACACGAGGTACCGAGAACACGCGGCTCGTCGGCTAGTCCGCGCAGGCCTTGTCGCCGCGGTGCGAGGTCAGAGCGGAGGTCTGCCAGACGCCTGAGTCGTTCTTCTCGACGCGCGTGTTGTACACCACGTACGGGCTCTGGTCCGAGGGCGTCCGGTCGACCTTGCCGGTCTTGCGGTACTTGTTGAAGCCCTTGCTCTCGTCGGAGCAGTAGCGGACCGTCGCCGTGATCTTTCCGGAGGCCAGGCTGACCTTGGGGGCGTAGTACCGGGTGGTGCCCGTGAAGGAGAGGTCGGCGTCCAGATACGCCTGGATCCAGGCGACGGCGCCGCTCAACGCCTTGTCCCGGTAGTAGAACGACAGGCCGGGCGCGCTCGTGTCACCGCGCAGGATGGCGTCGTTCGTCGAGTCGATGCGTGCGGCGACGTCCGCGAGTACGGCGTCCTTTGTCGCATCGCCCGTCTCCCACCCTGCGTATTCGTCCGTGACATCCGACGGCAACGTGACCTGGGGACGGTCCGCGGCAGCCGATGCGCTCGGCGATGCGGATGCGCTGCTGCCCGCTCCCGTACCGGCCGCGGTGTCGTCAACCGTGGAGCCGCCGCTCCCGCCACAACCACCGACGAGGAGCGTGATCGCGGCTCCCGTGAGTGCGCGTGCGAACAGACGGGACCGGCGGCTCACTCTGAAACTCCTGCTGGGTGGTGTGGTCGGGGTGGTTCTCTCACCTGTTGACGGACTGGATCTCCTGCACGACGACATCCTGAGGCCTGCCGAAGGTGCCGTCGGGGAGGTCGTCGCCGTTGCCGTCGCTTCCGGTCCAGTGGATCTTCCAGGTCACCGTCGCCTTGAGCTGGTACGAGCCGTTACCCGACGAGCGGAGGTACTTCACTCCACAGGGCGGCGTCTTGCCAGCGTCGCCCGCGGTGTACTCCTCGCCGATACTGCCGTTGTGGAACTCGCAGACACCGGAGGCAGGGTAGGTGACCGCGTCGGAGGTACCCGGGTCGATCCGGAGGGAGACGGGTTCGGCGGTGGTCGTCGCCGAAATGCCGAGCACCGGGACACTGGCGGTGACGGACACCGGCTTGAACGTCGTCTTGTCCAGCCAGGCCCAGGTGGCGAGGTTGACCTTGGTCGTACCCGCGGGCTTGAGGCTCACCTCTTTGGTGGGGACGCGGATCTCGTTGTAGGCGAGTTCACCGAGGATCTTCGTGGATATGGTGTTCGGGATGTCAGCGGGCGGGGCATCGCCGGTGTCCACCCAGAAATAGGGTTCGTCGCACTTGTCCCAGCCGGGCGGGAAGGACTTGTTGACGTACGAGTCCCACCAGTAACCCTTCCCGGCCTTGTCCTTGTTGAAGTCCTTGTAGGGATGGCCGTTGACGTAGCGGTCGCGCTGCTCGGCGTCCCACTCATACCCCGTCGAGTCCGCCGCCCAGATCGGTTCCACGTACGCCTGGAACGCGGCGGGGCTGTACTTGGGGGCGTACCAGCAGGCCGGCGGCGTCCAGGAGGTGGTGGCGGTGACCGGCCCCACGGAGGTGCCGGAGCCGTTCTTGGAACGGTCGTACACAATCACGCCCGCGTTGAGCGAGTCCCCGTCGGCGCCGCCCGAAGTCTTCTCACCCGGCATGGGGGGAGTCTTCGCACCTCCGCCTACTCCGGTGTTAGCCATAGCAGGCTGAGCTCCTGCCAGGATCGAACCGACCAGAAACAAGGTGATCAGCGTTCTTGAGCCCGGCCTCATGGCTGGCACTTGGAACTCCCCCTTACAGACATGAGCTTCTCGACAGCCCAGACACCCTTGTCGTTCTTGTGCAACTGAGTGCTGTAAAGCACGTAGCTGTCTTTAGTGACGGACGTCTTGTTGACTTTCTTCGTCTTCAGGTAGAGGTCATATGCCTTGCCCTGGTCCTCGCAGTACACGAGAGAGGCCTGATCCGAGCCGCTGACGTCCACCACCGGGTCGTAATAGCGGAAGTGACCCGTCGTCCGCGCTTTGGCCTTCACGTATGCCTGCACATACGTCTGGATCTGAGCGGCAGCCTCGCCTTCGAAGTAGTACCGGTAAGCCTTGTCCAACGGGTCCTGGTTCGCGATGGCAAGGTCAACGGACTTGATGTTCTGCTCGCTGTCCGCCAATACGGCGTCCTTGACCTCGTTCCCAGTCTTGGGCCACTCGAAGGTGTAGGAGAGATCCGAGGGCAGTTCGATCTTCGGGCGCCCCGACGCGGCCGCCGAAGCCGAAGCACTCGGCGAGGCCGAAGCCGAAGCCCCCGTGTCCGCTCCCGCGATCTTGCCGTTCGAGTTGTCCTTGCCTCCGTCACCTCCACCGCAACCGGCAAGCAGCAGTGCGGCCGTCACACCGGCGGTGGCTGTCGTGAGCAGGCGGGAACGGCGGGTCACGGTGGGCTCCTGGTGGGGCGGTTGGGGTCTGCGAAGCAGCGAATACGCTATCGGGGTCCATCCGGAACGCACCAGAGCGATTTGCTGCGACCCGGCCGAACGAAGCGTGCATGCCAGATCATAGTTGGACAACTCGCAGCCTCGGCCTCGGCTTTGGTGCCGTCCCGTGACATCGCCGCGACCGTCAGTTGGCCTCCGCAAAGGCTGTTGGTCAGATCGGGCACCCGGAAGACGAGGTGCCCCACACACCCAGACGGGGAACGTATCCGAGCCCGCATCACCGAACGGCCTTCACCTCAAACCGACCGTACCTGTAACTTCACGTGTGCACAGGTTTGTTGATGAGACGTACGCGACGGGGGTTGCGGGGACATGGCGGGGTACCGACCGGCGGACTGGCATCCACTCGACCTGGACAAGGACCCGACCCCCGGCGATCCGCAGCGCGTCCGTACCCTCGCTCAGCAGCTGCACGCCTTCGCCGACGACGTCTCCGACGCGCTGCGTCTGGTCAAGGGCATGGCCGGCGAGGACACCCTCCTGCAGTGGGCCGGCAAGTCGGCCGAGGTGTTCAAGGAGCAGTTCAAGGACGTCCCGAAGAACCTGAAGAAGCTGAAGAAGTCCTACGAGATGTGCGGCGACGCCCTCGCGGACTACTGGCCGAAGCTGGAGCGCGCCCAGGCCCTGGCCGACAAGGCCCTCGCCAAGGCGAAGGAGGCGCAGTCGGACCTGTCCTCGGCCAAGTCCCGGCTCTCCTCCGCCGATTCCTGGGTCACCCGCGCCACCAAGGAAGCCGACAAGTACAAGGACGACCCCACCGGCAGCAAGTCGGACGCCGACAAGCCGGACGAGGGCAAGGTCCGCGCCGCCACCCGGGACGTGCAGAGCGCCAAGTCCGCACACACCCAGGCCCAGTCGGACGTCACCACCGCCCAGAACGCCCTCGACGCCGCGAAGAAGATGGCCGAGGACGCCCGCAAGATGCGCGACGACGCGGCCGGGGAGGCGAAGCGGAAGATCGACGAGGCCTCGGATGCCGGTATCCCGAACCGGCACTGGTGGCAGGACGTCGGGCACTGGTTCGAGGACAACTGGGACACCATCGTCACCGTCTGCAAGGTCGTCGTCGCGGTCGTCGGGATCATCGCGATGATCATCGGCGGGCCCATCCTCGGCGCGATCGTGCTGGTCGCGGCCCTCGTCGTGCTCGCGGACACCCTCTACAAATACTCCAAGGGCCAAGCGTCGCTATGGGATGTGGCGTTCGCGGCGCTGGACTGCATACCCGGCGGCAAGGGCATCACCAGCCTCGGCAAGATCGCCAAGGGGCTGAAGGAGATGAAGAACCTCCGCGGTGGCATGAAGGCCATGAGCCTCGCCGTCCGCGGGCTGGGCAAGAACGCTCGCGCCATGCTCGCCGACGGAGCCGAGGGGGCGTTCAACCGGCTCAAGAGCGTAGTCCGATCCAAGGGCAGCGACCCCGTCGACATGGCCACCGGCGCGATGTACCTCCCACAGAGCGACATCGAGTTGCCTGGCCTGCTCCCGCTGTCGTTCACCCGTCGCGTCGCCTCCGACTACCGCTGCGGCTGGTGGTTCGGCCCGAGCTGGGCCTCCACCCTTGATGAACGTCTGGAAGTCGATGAGCGCGGCATCGTCCACGTCACCGAGGACGGTCTGCTCCTGACCTACCCCCACCCCGCCGCACCGCACGCCCCGGTCCTCCCCGAGACCGGCCCCCATCTGCCCCTCACCCGCCAGGAGGACGGCGGCTACCGGATCACCGATTCCCTCACCGGGCACACGCGCCACTTCGCCCGCCCCAACGCCGACAGCATCGCCCTGCTCACCCGAATATCCGACCGCAACAACAACACCATCGAATTCCACTACAACGCCGAGGGCACTCCGCAGGCCATCCGCCACTCCGGCGGCTACCACCTCAAGCTCACCACCGACGAGGGCCGCGTCACCGCCCTCGCCCTCGCCGCAGCCGCGGACGACGGCACCGACGTCGTCGTCAAGCGGTACGGCTACACCGACGGCAATCTCACCTCGGTCACAAACTCGTCGGGTCTCCCCCTCACTTTCACCTATGACGAGAGGCTCCGCGTCACCTCGTGGGTGGACACGAACCAGCGCCGCTACCACTACTCCTACGACGAGCAGGACCGCTGCCTCGGCGAGGGCGGCGAGGCAGGGCACATCACGATCACTCTGTCCTACGACAGCGTCGACCCCGCCTGGCCCGACTGCCGTGTCACCACCCTCACCACCGCCGCGGGTGCCGTCTCCCGCTTCGTCGTTAACGACCAATGCCTGGTCGTCGCAGAAATCGACCCGCTCGGCGCCACGGTCACCACGGCTTACGACGCCCGTCAGTACGTCACCGCGACGACGGACCCACTCGGGCACCGCACCGTCTTCGCCCACAACGAGGCGGGACAGCCCGTCGAGGTGATCCGACCCGACGGCTCCGTCGTCCGGATCGCCTACGACGAACGGCATCGGCCCACAGCCCTGACCCTGCCGGATGGCTCCGCCTGGCTGTACAGCAACGACGAGCGTGGAAACCTCACCGGCGTCACGGATCCCACCGGCGCGACCACGCGCTTTCGTCGTGCCGCAGACGGCAGCCTGATCGAGGCCCTGGACGCGGCCGGCCGCACCTCCACCTATGTGAACAATGCAGCTGGTCTCACCCTGGCGGCGACAGACGGTCTGGGCAGCACGACCCACTACACCTACAACGCCTTCGGCCTGGCCGTGTCAGTGACTGACGCACTCGGCCACGAGACCCGTCTGGAACGGAACATCGAAGGCCTGCCCATCCGCCGCACCAACCCGGACGGATCGTTCGAGAGTTGGGAGTACGACGGTGAGGGCAACTGTGTCCGTCATGTCGACGCCGTCGGCCAAGTGAGCACCTTCGAGTACACCCACTTCGACCGGCTCAGAGTTCGTACCGGTCCGGGAGGTGAGCGTCTCACCTTCACCCACGACGCCGACCTCCGCCTTGCTCAGGTGACCAACCCGCAGGGACTGGTCTGGAACTACACCTACGACGAAGCCGGGCGGCTCCTCACCGAGACCGACTTCGATGGCCGCACCACCCGCTACACCTATGACGCGGCCGGCCGTATGGCTACACGGACCAACGCACTCGGCCAGAGCATCCGCTACCAGCGGGACGCGCTGGGGCAGGTCACGGCCAAGGACGCGGACGGCACGATCACCCACTTCGCGTATGCACCGAACGGTTCGCTGACCGAGGCCGTCAGCCCGGACAGCAGCCTGCGCGTGGTACTGGACGCGGTCGGCCGTCGTGTCTCGGAGACCGTCGACGGCAGGACCATGCGCTTCGGTTATGACGCCGCCGGCAATCGGACGCTG
This sequence comes from Streptomyces sp. NPDC028289, assembly GCF_055565975.1. Taxonomy (NCBI): domain Bacteria; kingdom Bacillati; phylum Actinomycetota; class Actinomycetes; order Kitasatosporales; family Streptomycetaceae; genus Streptomyces; species Streptomyces sp. NPDC028289. The sequence continues at coordinate 1,768,682 of NZ_JBVHTI010000001.1, forward strand.
CGCACCACTCCGTCCGGCGCGCACAGCGACTGGGCGTACGACACGGCGGGACGCGTCGTCCGGTTGGTCACCCGGGGGCACACCGTCGACTTCGTTCACGACGCGGCGGACCGGGAGATCACCCGGCAGGTCGACGGCGCGCTGACCCTCACACGCGCCTACGACAGCCTGGACCGCCTGGTCGGGCAGCGGAGCAGCGCTCCCGGTGACCGACGGATCATGGAGCGCGCCTACACCTACCGCGCCGACGGCTACCTCACAAGCATCCAGGACGCACAGACGGGCGGCCGGCGCTTCGACCTCGACGCCCAAGGCCACGTCACAGCAGTGCACGCGGCGGGCTGGAGCGAGCGCTACAGCTACGACTCCGTAGGTAACCAGACCGAGGCCGAGTGGCCCGCCGGCCACCCCGGCCATGAGGCCACCGGGTCGCGTGAGTACACAGGAACCCGCGTGACCCGGGCCGGGGGTGTCTACTACGAGTACGACGCCCTGGGACGAGTGGTCGTACGCCGCAAGACCCGGCTCTCCCGAAAGCCCGACATCTGGCGGTACGAGTGGAATGCCGAAGGCCGGCTCAGCGCGGTCACCACGCCCGACGGCACCCGCTGGCGTTACACCTACGACCCCTTGGGCAGAAGGTCCGGGAAGCTGCGTCTGGCCGCCGACGGGGAGACCGTCCTGGAACGCACCGTCTTCACCTGGGACGGCAACACCCTGTGCGAACAGACCACCGAGCACGGCGACACGGGCAGGCTCACCACGCTGACCTGGGATCACGACGGGCTCTCTCCACTCGGTCAGACCGAACGGGTGTGGTCTGCCACGGCGCCCCAGGACACCATCGACGAGCGTTTCTTCGCCATCGTCACCGACATTGTCGGCACCCCGACAGAACTGGTCTCACCTGACGGAGAGATCCACTGGCGCACGCGGACCACGTTGTGGGGAACGACGGCCTGGAGCCGTGACTCGAACGCGTACACGCCTCTCCGTTTCCCCGGGCAATATCACGACCCGGAGACCGGTCTCCACTACAACCATCACCGGCACTACGATCCGGAGACCGCCCGATACACCAGCCCTGACCCGCTCGGTCTGCTCCCCGCGCCGAACCCCGTCGCCTATGTACACAACCCGCACAGTTGGTCCGACCCTCTCGGTCTGGCGCCCCTGTGCCATCTGCACGGTGGCGACACCGGCAGTCCCGGCGGCCTCGGCGTCCTTCCCGGTCCGGCACCGCAGAAAGCCGCGGACATGTTGGACAAGGTCAACGCCCGGCCGGGAGGAATCGGGAAGATCGACGGCTACCATGGCAACGCCAACTGGGGTAACAACTTGTCCGCGCTGCCAGGTGGCAAGTACAAGGAATGGGATGTCAACGCCAAGGTCGATCTCCCGCAGTGCAGCGCCCCGGGCTGCGGCAAAGAGATCAGAGGCCCCGAACGGCTCCTGACCCCGAAGGACGGTCCCGGCCCCGCGTATTACACACCGGACCACTACGGCACTTTCTACTACGTCGGCGAATTTACAGGGTGATCCAGAAATGACCAGTTTCAATCTCACCGGCACTTCGGAACCCTGGGTTGTATGCGTCCCGGAAGGTACGGCGGAGGTTCGGCGGCAACTGTCGGAGTTGACAGCGAAGGGCGGGCAGGTCCACCACTTCGACGCCCGCGATCTGACGACCGCCCAGGACGTCTTCCGCACCTTCGCGGAAACCCTCCACTTCCCCGGCTACTTCGGACGGAACTGGGACGCCCTGGTCGACTGCCTGGACGACCTCTGCGGCGAGGTCACGGGAGGAGGAGCGGGGATCGCGGGCGTCGTGCACGGCGCGGATCTCCTTTTGCAGACGGAACACCTCCCGCTGTTCGTGTCGGTTCTCTGCCAGGGCGCCGACCGCGCGAACTCGGCCGTGGACCTCGACGGCGGCCCCCTGGACCGACCCGCCGTCGCCGAACACTTCGTCCTCGAATTCAGTGACTTCGACCGCGGGAAGATCGCGGCCCGTGTCGAGCAACCCGACCTGATCGTCACCACGGGTGACGGATTCGTGGGGGCAGCGCTCAATCCCGAGGAATGGCACTGAGATCGTCGGTAAAGGATACGACGCCCTGAAGCGGTACCGGGCATTGGACAAGCCCGGTGGAGACCACCACTTCCTTTACCAGCAGTGAGTTCAGGTATTGCCATGGACGTAGAAATCAAGTCCCGCTTCACGAGCGCAGGCCTGGAAGTCCTCGACTGGCTGCGGATCACGTCCGCCGAGGGGGACTGGCGGCGCTTCGAGCGGCTCGCGGCGCTGGCGCTGTATCTCCCCTCGGAAGGGCTCGGGCCGGTCCTGGCGACGGTGCTGGCCGAGCGGCCCGCCGGCGTGAACACGGAGGATCTGGTCGACCTGCTCGGAGAGTTGCGGGCCCCGGAGGGAGTCGAGCCGGTCGCCGCGCTGGTGCGGGAACGGAAGTCGACCGACGGTCCTCACTTCACCTTCTGCGTCGAGGCCCTCCAGTCTCTGGGCGAGATCGGCACCCACGAAGCCATCGGCTTCCTGCGCGGCATCGCCACCGGCGATCCCGCGGTCTGGACCGACCCACTGCGCTGGCACGCCGCGGAGGAACTGGGGGAAGGGAAGCCCCCCCGTCCTGAACGGGCACCAGATCCCGATCTTCGGTGACAGGGCCGCCTAAGGGCTGTCCCGTAATCCCTGGTGGATCAGCGCGCGGCGTCAGATGCGGTGCATCGCAAGGCGGAGGGTCGTCCTCATACTGGGCGTATTCGGGCGAGCCCGACAACGCTGCGAGGTGCCGTAGCTGTCGTCGTGCGCCCGCCGGGGATTACGGGACAGCCCTTAGCTCTTCACTGGCTCCAGTTTCCGACGAGTAGGACCTCCGACACCATGACAACGGAATTTCTGATGGATCTCGACGAGGGAATGGTCGAGTACTTCCGCGACATCGCGAACGAGATGATCTCGCGGTTCGGTATTTCTCGGGCGGAAGCGGTGGCCAGGATCAACGAGCGGTATCACGACGCGGAGATCTCTGCGTACCCCGATCTCATGTGCCACGAGTTCCCGGAGTTCTGGTCGTACGGCCTGTACTACTACCCGAACGAGTCCGGACGCCTGCCGACCGGTGACGAGGACGACGACGAGGGCTTCGACATGTCCGCCCTGCGCGTCCGCCCCGCGCCTCCGACGGAAGCTCACCACGCCGATCCGCCCGGAAGCTCTGGACTGATGCTCCGCCTCACCCCGTCCGGGGCAATGACGTATTCATAGAGTGATCCAGGAATGACCAGGTTCGATCTCACAGGCACTTCGGAGCCCTGGGTCGTATGCGTCCCCGAAGGTACGGCGGAGGTCCGGCGGCAACAGTCGGAGCTGACAGCGAAGGGCGGCCAGGTCCACCACTTCGACGCCCGCGATCTGGTGACCGCGCAGGGCGTCCTCCACGCATTCGCGGAAACTCTGCGATTTCCCAGCTGCTTCGGCTGGAACTGGGATGCCCTGGTCGACTGCCTGGACGACCTCTGCGGCGATGTCACGGGCGGAGGAGCGGGGATCGCGGGCGTCGTGCATGACGCGGATCCCCTGCTGCAGACGGAACACTTCCCCCTATTCCTTTGCCATCAGAGGACGCGGGCGTGAGCGGAGGCGCCGCCGGTGGGGGCGGCCGACTCGCTGGGCGAGACCGGCGGCGACGAGGCGGGAGAGGACGGTCCGTCGGAGGTGGGCGGGACCGTGGAGGGCGCGGCGGAGGCGGACGACGACCCCGACTTCGGGGAGGTGACCGTCACCCCGGAGGACGAGGTCGGCCGCGCGGAGGCCGACGCGCTCGGCCGGGCGGTCCCCTTTCCGGTACCGGATGCCCGGGAGGAGGTACCGGCCGACGGGCTCGTACCACCGCTCACGGCCGGGCCGGCCACCGAGGCGCCGTCGCCCGAGGACCGGGGCGACCGCGCAGGCCGCGGCGAGTCGTCGACCTTGCCGGCGGGCCTGTCGGCGTTCTGCCCGGGTACCGGCAGCCAGGGCGCGTCGGAGCTCCCGGACAGCAGGGTGACGACGATGACCACCGCGTAGACCGCACAGGCGAGGCCGACGGCCATCCCGAGCCTGCGGAGCCGGCGGCTGCGCCGCCCCGACGCGTCGACGAAGTCGGGGACGGGCACGGGGACGTCGGGAGCACCTGAGCCCTCGGAGGAACCGGGGGCCCTGGGAGGCCCGGAGGCCCTGGAGACCCCCGCCGCGGCGGACCGTGTCGGCCCGGTCGGTCCCGTCGGCCAGGTCGCTGCCGTCGGCCAGGTCGCTCCCGTCGGCCCCGTCGGCCGTATTCGTACGGCACCGACGTCGTTCTGGACAATCACCTCGTCGGGGCCGTGGACGGGGTCCGGGACCGGGGCGCGCAGGAACACCGGGATCGGCGGCTCGACCACGCTCCACGGGTTCCGTAACGACCCGGCCCGCAACACCTCGGTCGCCCCGCTCGCACCGGCGGCCCCATCCGCTCCCCCGACCCCACCCGCTCCCACGGCCCGAGCCACCCCGCCACTGCCGGCGTCCACAACACCAGCCGCCGCCCCTCCGACGTCCACAACACCACCCGCCGCCCCGCCAGCGTCAACAACACCCCTCGCCACCCCGCCGGCGTCAACACCGCCCGCCTCCACCCCGTCGTCGCCCGTCACCGGCACATCCCGGGCATCCAGGGCCACCTGCGGCAATTCGGCTTGGGTTTCTTCTCGCCAGTTCTTCACGCGCGTACATCCCCTCACGGGAGCGTTCCGGGCGCACCGACGAACCCGAGCGCACGTCAACGGAACGGGCCCTCACCCGCTCCGAGCGCCCCCTTGCAGCTCTCCGCGCTCGGGTCCATGAAGCTAGCGCACGGGGGAGATCCGTGTTCCCGATGTGTCATTTGCGGTCGTCCATCACCTCTTCATCACTGGCTGGAATCCATCCGTCGGCTGGTCGCCGAAGCCACCCCTCCGCCCGGCCGATCTCGGCGGCCGCCCGCCGCAACGCGTCGACTCCCGGATGGACCAGCCCCTTTCGCCACACGAGCGACACAGGCGACAACGGGACCGGATCGACCAGCGGCCGCGACACGCTTCCAGGTATGGCCGGAAATCCCACTACCGCGAGGATGGGATACCGGTCCTTGGCCATGACTCGCTGGAACTCCTCCTCCCCGACGGCCAGCGGCAGCGGCGGCGCGACCGCGGTGCCTCGCCCCTCGAAGAGGTGAAAGGCCAGGTCAGTCCATTCCAGGGTGCGCTCGTTCCCGGCGCCGGCGTACACCGTCTCGCCGGCGAGCGCGGCCAGCGGCACCGCGTCGAGGGCCGCGAGCCGGTGACCGGAGGGGAGAATTACGGCCATGGGTTCGAATCGCACGGGCTGGTGTTCGAGCCCGGAGCGCAGCGCCGGGTCCAGTCCCGCGAACCGCCCGAAGGACGCGTCGAGCCGCCCCGCGAGGAGTTCGGCCGCCGCTCCGGTGAGCCCGCTCTCGTAGCGGGCCATCAGCTCGCAGTCGGGGGCGAGTTCGCGGGCCCGGTACAGGACGCGGCGGGCGGTGTCCAAGCCCGGGGAGTTGAGGTCCACCAGCAACGGCCGGGCCTGCCCGAACGCGGCGAGCAGGGCGTCCTGGGCGGCCAGCACCCGGCGGGCGTACGGGAGCAGCCGGGTGCCGTCGGCGGTGAGACTGACCTGGCGCGTGCTGCGGAGGAACAGTTCGGCGCCCAACTCCCGTTCCAGCCGTCGTACATCACGGCTGAGCGCCTGCTGGGCGACGTACAGCCGGGCGGCGGCGCGGGTGAAGTGGAGCTCCTCGGCGACGGTCACGAAGACGCGCAGCAGGCGGGGGTCGACGTGGGCGGGCGAAGCAGGCGCTGACATCACGCGAACTTACAACACAGGTGCGTGAATCGGCGCCGAGCAGGTGTTGGACCCCTTGATCGGCCCCGCGCGACGGTAGTGCGCATGCCGCAACCGACCGAACCCGCACCCCCGCGCCTGCACGCCGTCACCGCCGACACCCTCGTCACCGTCGACTTCAGCCCCCGGTTCCAGCGCCGCGCCGATCCCCGCCGCACCCCTCACTCCCGCTCCCGCCCGCCCGGCCCCTACCGCCGCCTCTTCGCCCTCCCCGGCACCCGGGCCTTCACCGCCGGGAACCTGCTGGCCCGGCTCCCCATGGGCATCTTCAGCGTCAGCGCGGTCGTGATGATCGCCGGGTCGCGCGGCTCGTACGCCCTCGCCGGCGCCGTCACCGCGACCGGCCTCGCCGCCACCGGTCTCGTCGGGCCCTGGATCGCACGGCTCGTCGACCGGTACGGGCAGGCCCGGGTCGCCGTACCCGCGACCGTCACCGCCGTGCTCGGCAGCCTCGCCCTGCTGCTCTGCGTCCGCTACGGCGCCCCGGACTGGACCCTGTTCGCCGCCTACGCGGCCACCGCCACCACCCCCAACCTCGGCGGCATGTCCCGCGCCCGCTGGGCCCACCTGCTGCGCGAGGACCCGGCCGCCCTGCACACCGCGAACTCCTTCGAACAGGCCGCCGACGAGCTGTGCTTCATGCTCGGCCCGGTCCTCGCCTCCTTCCTGACCGGCACGTTCTTCCCGGAGGCCGGCACACTGGCCGGCGCGGTGCTGCTGCTCACCGGCGCGCTGCTGTTCGCCGCCCAGCGGGCCACCGAGCCACCGCCCCGGCCCGGGTCGGCGACCGCACGGACACCGCTGCGCATCGGCACCCTCCTGGTCTGCTTCGTCGCCACCGGTGCGGTGTTCGGCTCGATGGAGGTCGTCACCATCGCCTACGCCGACGCCCAGGGCCACCGCTCGGCGGCCGGTGCCGTGCTCGCCCTCCAGGCCGCCGGCTCCTGCGCGGCGGGCCTGCTGTACGGGGCGCTCCGGCCGACCGGTCCGGCCGAACGCAGGCTCCCCGTCTGCCTGTTGTCGATGGCGGCCCTGATGTCCCTGCCGCTGCTCGCCGTGCGCGCGTTCGACAGCCTCTGGGCCCTGGCCCCCGCCCTGCTCGCGGCCGGCATGGCGACCGCCCCGACCATGGTGACCGCGATGACCCTGGTCCAGGACCGGGCCCCCGCGGACCGCCTCAACGAGGGGATGAGCCTGGTCGTCACCGCCCTGCTGACCGGCATCGCCTGCGGCTCCGCGCTCGGCGGCTGGGCGGCGGACCACGTCCCGCCGACGGCCGCCTTCGTCACCCCGGCCGCGGCCGCCGTCGCAGCCCTGGCCGTCAACGCGCTCAGTCGAATCGCTTCGCCCAATTCCCGCCGCACCCATTGACGCCCTCACGGCCCGCACCTACCGTCCTCCGTCGAAGCGCTTCGACGTTCCCCATCGAACCGATTCGACGCGGGACGAGCACCATCCATCCGACTCCCCCGGAGGCATTGGATGTTGACGGCACGAAGGCGAATGACGACCGCGGCGGCGATCCTCGCCGGATCGCTGCTCCTCACCTCCTGCGGCGGCTCGGGCGGCAGCACGTCCGACGCGAAGACACTGCGGCTGTGGCACTACGAGGGTCCCACCAGCGCGATGGGCGTGGCCTGGAACGAGGCCATCAAGGAGTTCGAGGCGACGCACCCGGGCGTGAAGGTGAAGTACGAGGAGAAGAGCTTCGAGCAGATCCAGAAGACCGCCCAGATGGTCCTGAACTCCTCCGACGCCCCCGACATCATGGAGTACAACAAGGGCAACGCGACGGCGGGGCTGCTCTCCAAGCAGGGGCTCCTCACCGACCTGACCGCCGAGGCGGCCAAGCGCGGCTGGGACAAGGAGCTCAGCGCGGGCGTGCGCACCACCAGCCAGTACGACGCGGACGGCGTGATGGGTTCCGGCAAGTGGTACGGGGTGCCCAACTACGCCGAGTACACCATGGTTTATTACAACAAGGACCTGTTCGAGAAGTACGGGATCGCGGAACCGAAGACGTTCGACGACCTGACGGCGGCGATGGACAAGTTCGTCGCGAAGGGGGTCACCCCGCTCGCGAACGCCGGTTCCGAGTACATGGCCCAGCAGTACCTCTACCAGCTGGCGCTCTCGAAGGCCGACCGCTCGTGGGTCGACGCCTACGAGCTGTACAAGGGCAAGGTCGACTTCCACGACCAGGCCTGGACGTACGCGGCGACCACCTTCGCCGACTGGGTGAAGAAGGGCTACATCGCGAAGACGTCGTCCGGTACGACCGCCGAGCAGGCCGGGGTCTCCTTCATCCAGGGCAAGTCGCCGATCCTGTTCTCCGGCAGCTGGTGGTACGGCCGTTTCCAGTCGGAGGCCAAGTTCGGCTGGGGCAGCTTCCTGTGGCCCGGCTCGAACCTCACCCTCGGCTCCGGCGGAAACCTCTGGGTCGTACCGAAGAACTCCGGGAACAAGGATCTCGCCTACGACTTCATCGACATCACCATGTCGAAGAAGATCCAGAACCTGCTCGGCAACAAGGGCGGAGTCCCGGTCGCCGCCGACGCGAGCGCCATCACCGACCCCAAGTCGAAGCAGCTCATCGCCGATTTCAACACCGTCAGCAAGCGGGACGGCCTCGCCTTCTACCCCGACTGGCCGGTCGCCGGCTTCTACGACACCCTCGTCTCCGAGACCCAGAAGCTGATCACCGGCAGCGAGAAACCGGATGCCTACCTGAGCAACCTGCAGACGGCGTACGACAAGGGCACCAAGTGAGGGTGCGCCGGGACTCGTACGCCCTCTTCCTCCTCCCCGGCGCCCTCGCCTTCCTCGCGGTCGTCATCGTCCCGTTCCTCATGAACACGGGCGCCGGCTTCACCGACTGGCAGGGCGTGGGCAGCCCGCACTGGTCCGGGCTCGCCAACTACCGCGAGCTGCTGCACGACTCGGAGTTCTGGGCGTCCTTCCGGCACAGCCTCTTCATGGTCGTGGCGATGGCCGCGATCCCGACCGCGCTCGGACTGGTGCTGGCCGCCGCCCTGTTCGACTACGTCGGCAAGCACTTCGGCACCCGGGTCGCGGCCGTCCTGCGCGCCTGCTTCTACCTCCCCCAGGTGCTGCCGGTCGCGGTCGCCGGCATCGTCTGGAGCTGGATCCTGGCCCCGGACAACGGCTCCCTCAACGCCCTCCTCAAGGCGGTCGGCCTCGGCAGCTGGCAGCAGGACTGGCTCGGCGACCCCGACCTCGCCCTCTACACGGTCATGGGCGTGCTGGTCTGGGTACAGATCGGGTTCCCGCTGGTCGTCTTCATGGCCGGACTCGGCCGCGTCGACCCCCAGCTGTACGAGGCGGCCGAGCTGGACGGCGCCGGCTGGTGGCGCCGCTTCTGGCACGTCACGCTGCCGCAGATCCGCCCCGAGGTGTACGTCGTCCTGACCTGGTGCACGATCGCCGCGCTCAAGGTCTTCGGCGCGGTGTACGTCCTGACCAAGGGCGGCCCGGGCGGCGCAACCGACGTCCCCTCCTACTTCTCCTTCACCACGTTCTTCGAGAAGACCCAGGTCGGCTACGGCTCGGCGATCTCCACGGTCCTCACGGTGATCATCCTGGCCCTGGCCGTGCTGGGCCTGAAGCTGCAGAGTCGGGGGGAGGACTCATGACCGCCCTGCGCCGCTACCCGGTCCTCCTCGCCCTCTGCCTCGCCGCCCTCTTCATGGTCGTGCCGTTCCTGATCGTGGCGGTCAACGCGGTGAAGTCCCCGGCGGAGTACTCCCGGAACGGCCCGCTGAGCCTCCCGCACGGCCTGTACCTGGACGGCCTCAAGGACTTCTGGCAGCGCGTCGACTACACGCAGAAACTCGTCAACTCGGTCCTGATCAGCGGCTCGGTGGCGCTGCTCGCCACCGCCCTGTCCGTCCTCAACGCCTACGCGATCGGCATCGGCCGGATCCGCGGCCGCACCTGGGTGCTGGCCTTCTTCGTCCTCGCCAACCTGCTGCCGCAGGAGGCGCTGGTCTACCCGCTCTACTACCTGAGCAAGGAGGCGGGCCTCTACGACACCCGGCTCAGCGTGATCATCGTGTTCACGGTGATCCAGTCGGCGTTCGGGACGTACCTCCTCTCCGCCGTCCTCGGGCAGTTCCCGCGCGAGATCGTCGAGGCGGCCCGGATCGACGGCGCGAACAAGTGGCAGATCCTGGTCCGGATCGTCGTACCCGTGAGCCGCCCGACCCTGGGCGTGCTCCTGGTCTTCTTCTTCATCTGGACCTGGAACGAGTTCCTGCTGCCGCTGGTCATGCTGATCTCCAACGACAACCAGACGGTGTCCGTCGCCCTCGGCGTCCTCCAGGGCCAGCGCCTGATGGACGCCACGATGACCAACGCGGCCGCGCTGCTCGGCGTGCTCCCGGCCCTCGTCTTCTTCCTCGTCTTCCAGCGGACGCTCACCCGGGGGATCGCCGTGGGAGCCGTCAAATAGGAGGTTCGTGCGTGAAGTTCACCGACGGCTACTGGCTGCTGCGCGACGGCGTCACCGCGGCCCACCCGGTCGAGGTCCTCGACGTCACGGCGACGGAAGGCGCCCTGGAGATCCACGCGCCGACCCAGCCCATCCGCCACCGCGGAGACCTGCTGAAGGGACCGGTCCTGACGATCAGCGCGCACACCCCGATGCCCGACGTCATCGGCGTCACCTTCACCCACTTCGAGGGCGAGCGGCCACGCGGCCCGCAGTTCGAGCTGCACCGGGCCGACTTCGCGTCGCAGGTGTCGTACGACGACGAGTACGCGACCCTGACCTCCGGCTCGCTGACGCTGCGGCTGAGCCGTACGGCTCCCTGGCGGCTCGACTTCCTCTCCGGCGGCCGCACCCTCACCTCCAGCGGCCCCAAGGGCATGGGCATCATGCGGGACGCCGCCACGGGCGCCCACTACCTGCGGGAGCAGCTGGGCCTCGGGGTCGGCACGTCCGTCTACGGCCTCGGCGAACGCTTCGGCCCGCTGGTCAAGAACGGCCAGGTCGTCGACATCTGGAACGCCGACGGCGGCACCGCCACCGAACAGGCCTACAAGAACGCCCCGTTCTACCTGACCGACGCGGGGTACGGCGTCTTCGTCGACCACCCGGGGAAGGTGTCGTTCGAGGTCGGCTCGGAGGCGGTGTCGCGGGTCCAGTTCAGCGTGGAGTCGCAGCAGCTGACGTACTACGTCATATACGGCCCGACCCCGAAGGACATCCTGCGCAAGTACACGGCCCTGACCGGCCGCCCGGCGCTGCCGCCCGCATGGTCCTTCGGGCTCTGGCTGTCCACGTCCTTCACGACGTCGTACGACGAGAAGACGGTGACGTCCTTCATCGAGGGCATGCGGGAGCGCGAACTGCCGCTCTCCGTCTTCCACTTCGACTGCTTCTGGATGCGGGAGTTCAACTGGTGCGACTTCCGGTGGGATCCGCGGGTGTTCCCGGATCCGGAGGGGATGCTGGGGCGGCTGCACGAGCGCGGGCTGCGGGTGTGCGTCTGGATCAATCCCTACATCGCGCAGCGGTCGCCGCTGTTCGCCGAGGGGAAGGAGCTGGGGCACCTGCTGCGGCGACCGGACGGGAGCGTGTGGCAGTGGGACCTGTGGCAGCCGGGCATGGCGCTGGTGGACTTCACGTCCCCGGCGGCGCGTGACTGGTACGCGGGCAAGCTGGAGGCCCTGCTCGCCCAGGGGGTCGACTGCTTCAAGACCGACTTCGGGGAGCGCGTCCCGGTGGACGTGGCCTGGTCCGACGGCTCGGACCCCGAGCGGATGCACAACTACTACACCTACCTCTACAACCGGACCGTCTTCGAGGTGCTGCGCAAGCACCGGGGCGAAGGGGAGGCGGTCGTGTTCGCGCGGTCGGCGACGGCCGGGAGCCAGAAGTTCCCCGTGCACTGGGGCGGGGACTGCGAGGCGACCTACGAGTCGATGGCCGAGTCGCTGCGCGGCGGGCTCTCGCTGGGCCTGTCCGGCTTCGGCTTCTGGAGCCACGACATCGGCGGCTTCGAGGGCACCCCGACGCCGGCGCTGTTCAAGCGGTGGCTGGCCTTCGGGCTGCTGTCCTCGCACAGCAGGCTGCACGGGTCGTCGTCGTACCGGGTGCCGTGGCTGTTCGACGAGGAGTCGGTGGACGTGCTGCGGCACTTCACGCGGCTGAAGCTGAGCCTGATGCCGTACCTGTACGAGGCCGCGCGCACCGCCTCGGCGGAGGGGGTGCCGGTGATGCGGGCGATGGTGCTGGAGTTCCCGGACGATCCGGGGTGTGCGCATCTGGAGCGGCAGTACATGCTGGGGGCGGATCTGCTGGTGGCGCCCGTCTTCGACGACGGGGGGTATGTGACATATTACTGTCCGCAAGGCACCTGGACCCACTTCCTGACCGGCCGGACGGTCGCCGGCCCCGGCTGGGTCCGCGAGCACCACGACTTCCTCGGCGTCCCCCTCCTGGTCCGTCCCGGCGCGGTGATCCCGGTCGGCGCGGTGGCCGACCGCCCCGACTACGACCACGCCGACGGGGTGACCCTGCGGGCCTACGGCCTGGAGCGCGGCGCGCAGGTCACGGTGCCCGTCGGGGACGTCACCTTCACCGTCGTACGGGAAGGGGACACCCTGCGGGCCTCGTGCAGCGACCCGGCGGCGGCCTGGAACCTGGCGGCCGGGGAGCGCACGGCACACGCGCAGGCCGGGACCGGGTTCCTCTCCCTGGAGCTGGGCTGATGGTGAAGATCACCGACGTGGCCCGGCACGCCGGGGTCTCCCCCAGCACGGTGTCCTACGCGCTCAGCGGCAAGCGCCCGATCTCCGACGAGACCCGGCGCCGTATCGAGGCGTCCATCCGCGAACTGGGCTACCGCCCGCACGCCGGCGCCCGCGCCCTGGCCAGCAGCCGCGCCAAGGTCCTCGCCCTGGTCATCCCGCTGCGCACCGGCATCCACGTCCCGGTGGTGATGCAGTTCGCGGTGTCGGTGGTGACGACGGCCCGCCGGTACGACCACGACGTGCTGCTGCTGACCCAGGAGGAGGGCGAGGAGGGCCTGCACCGGGTCGCCGACACGGCACTGGTCGACGCCCTGATCGTGATGGACGTCCAGCTCCACGACCCCCGGCTGCCCCTGCTGCGTGCCCTGGAGCGGCCGTCGGTGCTGATCGGCTTCCCGGCCGCCGCCGAGGGCCTGACCTGCGTCGACCTGGACTTCCGGGCGGCCGGCGAGCTGTGCGTGGAGCGGCTGGCGGGGCTGGGCCACCGGGTGGTCGCGCTGGTCGGCTCGCCGCCGGAGGTGTACGTCCGCGAGACCGCGTTCGCCCAGCGGGTCGTCCAGGGCTTCACGGCCGCCGCCGACCGCAACGGCATGGCGTCCTCCGTCCACCCGTGCGAGGCGACGCCGGCGGCGGCGCGCCGGGTCGCGGAGCAACTGCTGCGGGAGCAGCCGGCGTTGACGGGGGTGGTCGTCCACAACGAGGCCGCCCTCGAACCCCTCGTCGACGCCTTCGAGCACCTCGGTCTCCGCGTCCCCACCGACCTGTCGATCACCGCGATCTGCCCGGACGAACTCGCGGCGGGCTTGCGCGTCCCGGTCACCTCGGTGGCTTTGCCGGCCGCGGAACTCGGCGAACGGGCGGCGGAGTTGCTGATGCGGAAGCTGGGCGGGGAGGGGGAGGTGCCGGAGGCTACGCTGCTGGCGCCCCGGCTGACGGAGCGGGCGAGCACGGCGCCCCGCGAGGCACTGTGACGGCACACGCGAAACGGCGTTCCGCTCCGGGAGTCACCCCGGAGCGGAACGCCGTCCGCGCGGAACCGCTCCGCCGGCTACACCTGCCGGTCCCCTTGCCAGGTGACCGACGCCATCGTGGTCAGGCCGCCGTTCGCCACGCCCTTGTAGGTCACCCTCCGGGCGGGGCCGGACTCGTGGGCGACCCGTTTCGTCAGTTCCGCGCCCTCGTGGAACAGCCGCTGCCACTCGTCCTCGTGCTTGGCCTCGTCCCGGTCCTGCAGATACAGGTTCAGGGTGGTGTCGATGGCCTTCGCCCAGGTGTACAGATCGGCGACGAGGTCGTCGGACAGGGCCAGTCCGGCGGCCGGGTCGTCGGGGAAGAAGTCCCCGAAGCCGTCGGAGCGCAGCGGACCGTACTGATACTCGCCCTCGACCGTGAGGTCGAGCGGATGCGGCGGGGTGCCGTGTTCGTCGCGCTCCCAGTGCAGGCGGTCGCAGCCCCAGCACAGCCACTTCGCCGTCCGGTGCCGCTCGTCCCAGTAGCGCACCGACCACGCCGGCCCCAGCCGCTCGGCCAGCCGATGAGCGATCTCCAGCCCCCGCTTGACGTGCTTGCGCTGGTCGGGGCGGGAGCCGAAGCCCTCCGGCGGGCGGGACAGCGACCAGGAGCGCAGCTCGTCCGCCAGGTCAGCCGGGAGGGCCAGCCGGTCGTCGTCCAGCGGGACGGTGCGGGTGAAGGCGCCGAGGTCCTCATAGGCCGCCGGATCCTCCGGCTCGTACAGAGGGGACGGCTCGCCCCGCGCCTGCACGAGCAGGCTCAGGGGTTCTTCGGACGTCATGCGATGTTCGCTCCGATCACGTATCCGTTGTCGCCCACGCTAGGCAGTGTCCGGGCGATCTTGTGGTGGAGTCGTGGGGGCCGGTGTGCTGGTCAGGTGGGGTGGATGCGAGAGTGATTGCCTGTGACGAATTC
>NZ_JBVHTI010000002.1:0-270030 GCF_055565975.1 Streptomyces sp. NPDC028289
GCGTGCTCACCCTGCGCATCCCGATCGCCGAGCGCGCCAAGCCCCGCAAGATCGCCATCGGCGTCGGATCCGGCCGCAAGGAGATCTCCGGCTGAGCCGGATCGACAAGGGCTCTGAAGCGGCGGAGGACGGGTATCTGTTCGCCCCTCTCGCCCGTCCTCCGTGTTCCCCGGGACCGAGGATGAGTGGCGTCCGACGTAGTCGACGGCCCGTCTGCCGGATGGCTTCGCTCTGATCGTGCTTCGACTCGCTGCAGAGCGCCGGGCCGCTGCCCAGGAGCGGTTCGTGCGCGCCAGCACGGCCCGGGTCGAGGGTGCCACCGAGCAGACCGCCGCCCGGGATGTCGGCGCCGTCCTCTCCACGGTCGCCGACGCCGTGGGCGACGACCTGCTGAACCAGAGCCTGCTCCCTCCCCGGCTACGACCCACTTTCCGGCCGCCCCAGGCCCACCCGACCGCCCACCCACCGGTGACCGCACGCCGGTCACCGCGACCCTGGTGACAGAAAGGCAATCACCGCAGTGACGTCCGACCGACCCGCACCGTTCCCGCAGCCCTACGACAGGGCGTACGAGCAGATGCTGGAGAAGGTCCGCTACGACGGCGCCTACCCCACCCGCGAGAAGGCCGAGGAAGCCGTCCGCCTGGTCCTCGCGGGACTGGGACGCCAGCTGACCGGCGAGGAACGCGTCGAACTGGCCGCCCGTCTGCCCTTCGAGGCCGCGCGCATCCTCACCGCCCAGATCCCCGACACCCAGCAGCTGACCGGCTGGGCCTTCGTCAAGGACCTCGCCGCCCGCACCGGCGCCTCTCAGGCCACGACCCGCTGGGACACCGGATCCGTCTTCTCCGCCGTCGCCGCGTGTGCAGGTCCCGACCTGATCACCCGCATCCTGCGCCAACTTCCTTCCGGCTACGCGCTGCTGTTCGGACGCGCCGAACTCACCCCCGCCGCGTAATCGCGGCGAACGCGCTCGGGGCGGACAGCGACGATCGCCGTCGCTCTCCGCCCCGCGCCCAGGCTCGCTCTCCCGGCCCGCCGCGGGAACGAAGTGACGTATCAAGCACGAGAGAACGGGCTGACCAGCGACATCAGGCCCCTGGGTCAGCCTGCCAGGAGACGAACATCACGGAGCACGACCAGGAGGCCCCTTCACCGTTCGACGCCGACACCCCCACGACTGGGCGCAGCGCCTGAAGGACGCGTGGACGGCCACGGACGACTGCTCGGCCACCCCCGCGTCCGGCGCCTCGACGACCGTGGGCGGCCCGTCGCCGTACTGGCAGTCCTGGACGTACGACGCCGCCGGCGCCCGCTCCTCCCAGATCGACCACAACACCACTGGCGACACATCCCACGACGCGACGTCCTCCTACACCCCCTTCGAGGCGGGCAAGGGCCCGGCCCACGCTGTATCGACGGTGGACAAGGTGGTCCCCGGCGACTCGACGGCCGACACCACCAACGCCTACACCTACGACGACGACGGCAACGTCCACACCCGCACCACCCGCACGGGCACCGACACCCTCACCTACGACGACGAGGGCAACTTCTCCGAACTGTCCTCGACCGGCTCGGCCGGTGACACGAAGTACCTCTACGATGCCGACGGCGGGCTGCTGATCCGCCACAGCCCGGACGGGACCACCCTCTACACCGGCGACGAGGAGATCACCCTCAAGACCGGCGCCTCGACCGCCGACGGCGTCCGCTACATCTCCATCGCCGGTGAGACGGTGGCCACCCACTCCTCCGACGGCAAGTTCACCTACCTGATCCCCGACCGGCAGGGTACCGGCACACTGGAGATCGACTCCCAGACCCAGCAGGTCGTCCGCCGCCAGTACAAGCCCTTCGGCGAGTCACGCGACCAGACCGGCACCTGGGTCGGGCAACAGGGCTACGTCGGCGGCACCCAGGACGACAACACGGGCCTGACCAACCTCGGCGCCCGCGAGTACGACCCCACCATCGGCCGCTTCCTCAGCCCAGACCCCGTCCTGACCCCAGGCAACCCGCAGTCCTGGAACGCCTACGACTACGCCGACGACTCCCCGGTGACCGAGTCCGACCCGTCGGGCCTATGCTTCGCCGACCTGTGCGGCGTCGGCTACCCCATCGGCGGCACCGGCACCAGCAAGAGCAACCCCACCCGCTACGTCCAGGACGGCCCGGTCGACCCGGGCGGCCAGAACACCTCGGTCTGCCACCACGGCCGCTGCTCCGACGGACACACGCTCGGCGCCGCCGGCGGCAACATCAGCAGCAAAACGTACGACCCGCAGGCCGAAGCCAGGGCCGTACAGCGTGCCAAGGCCACCGCGAACGCGGCCGCCGCCGCGGCGAAGAAGCAGGTGACCGGCTTCAAGCACCAGCTGCTCAGCCTGGTCGCGGACGTCATTGGCCTCACCGACGCCTACAACTGCTTCACCAAGGGCGACGTGATGGGCTGCGTCAACACAGCCCTGACAGCTGTCCCCTGGGGCAAGGTCTTCAAGGCCATCAAGGTCGGCGTCGAAGCCTTCAAGATCTGGCGCTCCCTCGACCGCGCCTACACGGCGGTCAAGGACGCCGAAGAGGCGGCGAAACTGGCCGAGGACGCGGTGAAGGCGGAACACGCCCTGGCGGAGACACGCAGCGCGGAGAGCGCCGGCGCCGATGCAGCGGGCTGCACCTCAGCAGTCCACAGCTTCGTCCCGAGCACCGGCGTCCGCCTCGCCGATGGCACATCAAAACCCATCAGCAAAGTGAAGGTCGGCGATACGGTCCTGGCCACCGACCCCCAGACCGGCGTCACCGCACCGGAGAAAGTCCAGAACGTCATCGTCACCACGACGGACAAGGACTTCACCACCCTCACCCTGGACACGGCACCGACCCGCGGCCCCCCCAACGGCAAGCAGACCGATACTGCGTCGGCGAAGCAAACCCTCACCACCACCTGGCACCACCCCTTCTGGGACGTCACCCACCACCGCTGGACCGACGCCCACGACCTCACCACGGGTACCCGGCTCCGCACCACGCGCGGCACCACCGTCACGGTGGCCGAAATCCGTAATTTCCACCAGCGCAAGACGACGTACGACCTCACCGTCGGCACTCTGCACACGTACTATGTGCTGGCGGGCGAAACGGCCGTGCTGGTCCATAACTGCCCCAGGGTTGTTGGCGGGGCTCCTGGTAGTCGTCCGGGTCTGCCCTTTACTCGCGCTGGCAAGAGAAAGGTCTGGGCCGATAATGAGGCCGCAAACGGCGGGACGGCCAAATGTGAGATCTGCGGCGAGCCTGTTGTCAGGCCGCAACAGTCGAGGAGCGGTGTTACGCCGCCCTCGAATGAAGGGGCAGTTGATCACAGGGTGCCTCAATCACGAGGCGGATCAGGGGACCCCAGTTACGGCGATGTGCTGTGCCGAGTATGTAATAGCGAAATTAAGAGCGACAAAACTTATCCCGAGATGTGGGAAGAGATGGGGACGTTTCCCAATGGTGGAATACCTGGCAGTTAGGAGTTGGTGCCAGTGAGTGATGAAGGTGCCTCTGCCGTACCTAATGTGGCAGCTGTCGTCCAGCGCACCATTATCAATGGTCAAATGCCAGCATTGATAGTGGTGCACGACGATGAGGGGGACTGGCTCATCGGAGACGGTATAAACGATCCAAATGATGACGACGCTTGCGGGGTCTATCACGTGAGTCACGTGCTGAGGCTGGATGGAAGTGTGGCTGAAGCTTTTACTATCCCGATAGGGTATGCGGCGACTCGCAAATCGATTGCAACTCCATGGGAAGTTGCTCCCTGGGAGTATGAAGGCTGATCCCTTCGGAGTCGTATGGCGGCAACGCCGCTCGTAGCACTCATGTCCGCAGGCGGTATGGTGAACCGTTTTTCGTTGACGCTGCGGGGGTTGGCGGCAGGTATCAGGACGAATTTTTTTGGCGATCGGCTCAGCCATCGACGACTCGTGGTTACCTATCGGCCGGTGGCTCGGCTGTTCGCATTTTCATGCAGCATGGCGGCGCTCTGGCCGTTATGTGAATGGCCTGATCTGGAGCACCGGAAGTATGCGTTGGTCTGTGCTAATGCGCCGGAGGGAATATGGCCTTGGCGCAAGTAAGGTTCACATGTAACTGTGCTTGAAAATGAGCGCGCCGCTACCGCCGCTTCAAAAGAGCTGCGAAAGTAGCCGAAAGCTGCGTATTATGAGAGTGAATGCTGTCGGTAACTTGCAGGCAGATTCGGAGCTGTGCAACTTGTAAGACGGTAAGGGGACATATCTGCGATCGGCCCTATTAAACTTCAAAGTCGGCAAGTGAACCTGTCCATCCTTATGGGCTTCCGAGAGATGAGAGCGTTGATGAACAGGTGTGGGGGAATGGCCCGGGTCGTGATCGTGGCTGGGTCCGTGTTGTTGGCTGCGGGATGTGGCGGGCATGGCTCAGCCAAGACCGAGAAGCCTTCTGTGAAGGCGAGTGACACGACTGCCGCCGCGGCCGACGGGAAGTCGACCGCGATGACGCGTGCGCAGTTGGAGAGTGCTGTGATCGCCGATGGTGATGCGGCGGGGTGGAAGGTGGCCGTTCCGAAGTCTGCCTCGGGGCCCGTCGGAGGGGCACGCATGGTGGCCGACAAGGCCGTATGTCAGCCCGTCGCCGACGCGCTGAGCGGGACCGGGGCCGTCAAGTCGGTGGCCTCGGTGGAGCGGAGCGCGGTGGCGGAGGATCGTTCCGGAGTCATGGTGCGGGTGCGTCTGGCCTCGTACGCCGGTGACGGTGCCAGCAAGATCATGGCCGATCTGGCAGGCGCGGCTCAGCAGTGCAAAGGCTTCGACGGGTCCGGCAGTGGCGGCAAGCAGCATGTCGGGGTGGCTCAGTACGGCGCCTATCTGAGCGCCCAGACCTCTCTCGGTTTTCGGTTGACCGCGAAGGTCGGCCAGCAGATCCTTCCCATCTACCTGGACATCGGCTCCGTGGGCGGCACGGTCGAGTACCTCGCCACCTTCAACGTCCTGGGAGACGACCCCGGGACCGGGTCGACGACGGCCGAGCGGCAGCAGTCCGTCAAACTGGGGGCCGCGACCACCTGAACTCGCCCGGACCGCCTTGCCGCGGTCCAGCTAGGCAGGTCGGCGCGTTGAGGGGAGCCGGCCCGGCACTCGGGCGGTGGCGCAGTTCCGGTGCCGTCAATGAGGCGAGCCGACGCCCTGATCCCCTCCCGACGACGGAGCCGCCGGCTGGACACCGATATGTGTCCGGTCGGCGGCGCTGAAGTCATGGCGGACCAGGACGGCCGAGCGGCCCAGGTGGAGGCGGGCTACGGCATGGGGGCCGTCAGCAGTCCCTCAAAGGCGGTCGGAGTCATGGTCGGTCGCCGCCTTCCAGCAGGAACTGCCGTTGATGGGACTGTCGTGGCGGACGGTGGCGGCCAGTAGTTCCTTGCCGGTGCTGTGGCCCGACCCGTGGTGGACCCAGTGGCTGGCGGCCTGGGCCGTGGTCGGGTCGAAGTACAGCAGTTCGGCGGATGCACGGGCCTCTTCTTGCGCCAGGCCCGGCGGGCGTCGCACAGAGGGCAGGCGTCCACTCCTGCGGTCAAGCTGGGCGTGCCCACGTGCATTTCCCAACGGGGCTACTACCAGGGCAAGTACAACATCGGCGGCGACGGATCACGCAGCGAGCCACTCACCCGCGCCGGCGCTGCGACCAGACGCGCACCGTCGAGGATTGTTCATGTCGTACAAGGACATCCCCTACCAGGTCATGTGCAGTGGCCGCTCCACAGTCGGTTCCTGCCACTCGTTCGGTGACTCTCCGTCACGTGCCGCAGGGGAGGTCGGCGCGGCGGGAACCGGGGAACGGCGAGACACCGCGGGTTCGTTGTGCCCAACGGAAGGCGGGTAGCGGCGTTCGATTCTCCCCGGATTCTCCCCAGCGTCGACAGGCGCTCGAAAGGCCAGGTCAGAGGCGTGGCTTCGTGAGGGCGAGGAGATCATCCACATCACTTCTCCCCACGGACTCCCCAGAGCCCGTTCGTGCCCCAATTTTGTCAGGTGCGAGAGCAAACAGCGGAAGCTCCGCGTGGGTGGATGCTCATCCCTAAAGCCAGTCCCGTCGCTTGAAAATCACGTACAAACCAGCGCATACAACCCCCATCAGCCCGATCGCGAAGGGGTATCCGAACCCCCAATGCAACTCGGGCATGTGTGAGAAGTTCATGCCGTAGATAGTTCCAACGAGGGTCGGAGCAAACAGAATCGCCGCCCACGACGAGATCTTCTTGATCTCCTCGTTCTGTTCGAACCCCGCCTCCGCCAACGCCCGCATCTCCGCGTTCTGCTGCTGGGTGACCAGGGTCGCGTTGACCGTGAGAATTTCCGTGAGGGCCTGGCGGAAGCCGTCCACGCGTTCGCTGATGTGGGTGACGTGGTCGGCGACGTCGCGGAGGTAGCGCTGGAGTTCCTCGTCGGTCTCGTACTTGGTGAAGCCGGCCATCAGGCCGTGCAGCATGCCGACGAGGGGGCGGGTCGCGCGCTGGAACTCGACCATCTCGCGGGAGAGTTCGTAGATGCGGCGGGATACGGACGGGTCGCCGCGGAAAACCTCGGTCTCGATCTCGTCGATGTCGTTCTGGACGCCCTCGACGACCGGGGCGTAGCCGTCGACCACCGCGTCGAGTATCGCGTAGAGGACGGCCTCCGGGCCGAGTTTGAGCAGGTCGGGGGAGTCCTCCATGCGGCGGCGGACCGCCGAGAGGTCCGGGGCCGCGCCGTGCCGGACCGTGATCACGAAGTCGGGGCCGACGAACACGTGCAGCTCGGCGAAGTCGACCTCCTCGGGCGCGTCCAGATAGCGGGCGGCGCGCAGGACCACGAAGAGCGTGTCGCCGTACCGCTCCAGCTTCGGCCGTTGGTGTGCCTCCATCGCGTCCTCGACCGCGAGCGGGTGCAGGTCGAACTCGCTGGCCAGGGAGAGGAGTTCGTCCGAGGTGGGACGGGCCAGGCCGATCCACGCCATGCCCGAGGGCGTGTCGCGCAGTTCCCGGTACGTCTCCGCGAGGGTCGCCGGTGTCGACACCCGCACCCCGCCGCTGTACAGCGCCGCCTCCACGATGCTCGGCGGCTCGGCGGGCTCTCCGCCCGACCCTCGCTCCGGCGGCTCGGCCGTGGCGTCCCGCTCCTGCGGCAGGGCGCGGCGCCAGACGGACCTTCTGGTGCCCCGGCCGTTCCTGCCGTTCGCGGCGTTCTTCGAGACCGGGCTGGGGCGTCGCTCGGACATCGCGGCCGCCTCTCGGTGGAGCCTGCATCGGCGTGAGCTGTGTGATCCGCGTGGTCCGGGTGATCACGCGTGATCCGTGAGTCTCGTCGCAGGATATACGGGGCATACGGGCCCGGCGGAGGGAATCGAGGACGGGATTCGGTGAGAGATGCGGACAGGATCTGTCCTCGTTCGGCGTTAGCGTGCCGGGTATGACGAAGCAGCCGTCCGGCCCGGTCCTCGGCACCCGCGCCCTCAACCGCGCCACCCTCGACCGCCAGCTCCTGCTGCGCCGCTCACCGCGGTCGGTGAAGGAGGCCGTGGCGCACCTCGTCGGCCTCCAGGCGCAGAACGTCAAGCCGCCGTACTACGCCCTCGCCGCCCGCCTCGACGGCTTCGCTCCCGAGCAGCTCTCCCGGCTGATGGCCGACCGGGAGGTGGTCCGGATCGTCACCCTGCGGTCGACCATCCACACCCACACCGCCGCCGACGCGCTGACCGTGCGCCCGCTGGTCCAGCCCGCCCGGAGACGCGAACTGACCGCCTTCCGCAAGGGGCTGGCCGGCGTCGACCTGGACCGGCTCGCCGCGCTCGCCCGGGGCCTGGTCGAGGCCGAGCCGCGCACCATGGCCGGGCTGCGGGAGGCGCTGAGCGCCGAGTGGCCGGACGCCGACCCGCAGTCCCTCGCCGTCGCCGCCCGCTGCACGCTGCCCCTCGTCCAGGTCACCCCGCGCGGGCTGTGGGGCCGGTCCGGCCAGGTCGCCCTCACCACCGCCGAGCACTGGCTCGGCCGACCCGCCGAGCCGGCGTCCGCCCCCGACGCCACGGCCGACACCGCCGCCATGGACACCGCGGTCCTGCGCTACCTCGCCGCCTTCGGCCCGGCCTCCGTCAGGGACATGCAGACCTGGGCCGGGCTGACCCGGCTCCGCGCGGCCTTCGAACGGCTGCGGCCCCGCCTCCTCTCCTTCCGGGACGAGACCGGCGCCGAGCTCTTCGACCTCCCCGACGCGCCCCGCCCCGACCCCGGGACCCCCTCCCCGCCCCGCTTCCTCCCCGAGTTCGACAACCTCCTCCTCTCCCACGCCGACCGCACCCGTGTCGTCCCGCCCGAGTACCGGGGGCGCGTCTGGCAGGGCAACCAGGCCCACCGCACCCTGCTCGTGGACGGTTTCCTGGCCGGTGTGTGGAAGCTGGCGGAGGATGCCCTGGTCATCGAGACCTTCGGGCCGTCGGCCGGCGGGGCGGCGGAGCGGGCCGCGATCATGGAGGAGGGCGAGCGGATGCTGGCCACCCTGCACCCCGGTGAGCGCTACGACATCCGGTTCGGGACCGTCGTGGCCCAAGCACGGTGATGAGCGGCGGCGAATCCGCCCGCCCGGCGCTCTGCCGGAGGCGCCGCGACCTGCCGTCCGCCGACTGCGGCGCCGTCGGGGCTGGTCGCGCCCACGCGGCGGAGCCGCACATGGATACAGCCTCGCGCCCCGAACGGGGCGCGGCCGCACTGCAGCGGTTTCGCGGGACCCGCCTAGAGTCGGCGTCATGGAACTGCGGCAGCTCAGCTACTTCGTCGCCGTCGCCGAGGAACTGCACTTCGGGCGGGCCGCCGAGCGCCTGCACATCGTGCAGTCGGCCGTCAGCCAGCAGATACAGCGCCTCGAACGGGAACTGGGCGCCGAACTGTTCGACCGCTCGCCGCGCCGGGTCCGGCTCACCGGCGCGGGGGAGCGGCTGCTGCCCGAGGCGCGGGCGGTGCTGGCGGCGGCCGAGCGGGCCCGGGCCGCGGTCGCCGCACCGGCCGGGCTGCGGATCGGCACCAGTACGGGGCTCGGTGCACATCTGGACCGGGTGCTGGACGCGTTCGCGCGCCGCGCGCCCGACGTGCCGGTCGAGTTGTTCTCGCTGCCCGCCGCGATGGGGGTCCCCCCGCTCGAGCGAAGCCGAGAGTGGGGGAGCCTTGCCCGGGTCGCGGGCGGCCGCCTGGACGCCGCGTTCGTCCGGGCCGTCGAGGCCCGTGCCCGGTGTCCGGGTCCGGCCGCTGTGGCCCGACCCCCTGGTGGCCGCCCTCCCCGCCACCCACCCCCTCGCCGGCCGCGCCGAGATCGGCGTCGAAGAACTGGCAGGCCTCCCCCTCGCGCTCACCGAGCGCCGCACCAACCCCGCCCTCGTCGACCTGGTCGTCGGCGCCTGTCGCGAGGCCGGCTTCGAGCCGCTGCCCGGACCGTCGCCCGGCTCCCTCCAGGACACCCTCGCCAGCATCGGCACCCTCCCCCACTCTCGGCTTCGCTCGAGCGGGGGGACCCCCATGCTCTGGACGGTCGTGTACGCGTCCCACGCGCGCGTGCTGCACACCCCCCGGGTCGCCTTCGTTCCGTTCCGGGCGCTGGGCCTGGCCCTCGCGACGGGCCTCACCGTGCCCGCGGTCGCCCCCTCCCCGCACCTGGCCGCCCTGCTGCTGGCCTGCGACGATCACGAAGGCTGATCGCTGCGGTCGGGATCTGCTTCTTGGTCGCGGACGTCCCGCGCGATGGACTGGACCCACCGAACAGAACACCCACTCGGAGGAGTTCAGCGATGCCGATCGTCACCGTCCAGCAGGGCCCCCGCGACCCCGAACTCAAGCGGGACCTCGTCAGGCGCGTCACCGACGCGTTCGTCGACGCGTACAAGATCCCCGCCGAGACCGTGCAGGTCTGGATCCACGAGGTCCCGGCCGACAGCTGGGGCGCCGCCGGGAAGCTCACCGCCGACAGGTAGCGGGCATGGATAGGGGGCGCTGCGGGCTGCTCGTGGAAGCCCGCAACGCCCCCTGGTCACTCACCCGAGGGATACTCGGGAGACCTTCTGGTTACGAGTTGACCTGCGCGGTCACCAGGTCCGAGAAGGTGGTCAGCCGGGTGTAGACACCCGGGTAACCCGCCTCCGCGCACCCCTCTCCCCAGGAAGTGATCCCTGCCAGGACGCCCCCGATGAGCAGGGGACCGCCGCTGTCGCCCTGGCAGGTGTCTACGCCGCCGGACGTGTATCCGGCGCAAACCATGTCGGTCTGGACGAAGTCCGAACCGTAGGAGCTCTTGCAGCTGGAGTCGGACACGATCGGGACGGTCGCGGTCCGCAGCTGGTTGGAGGAGCTGCCGTTCTCCGAGGTGGTGCCCCAGCCGAGGATGCGGGCCGTGGTGCCGGCCGCGTACAGACCCGTCTGGGAGGACGTCACGTACGACGCCGGGGTGTACGACATCGACGTCGACAGCGTCAGGACGGCCACGTCGTCGCCGTTGGTGGCATCCGTGTAGTCCGGGTTGATCCAGATCTTGCTGACCTTGCTGACCGTGCCGTTGGTGCCGTTGAGGTACGTGCGGCCGCCGACCACGCGGACGCTGCTCGTGGACTCGCCCTCCATGCAGTGCGCGGCGGTCACCACCTTGGTGGCCGACACCAGGGTCCCGCCGCAGAACTGGCTGCCGGACGCGTCCGTGATCTGCATCATGAACGGGTACGCCGTCGTGGTCGTCGTGGTACCGCCGACGATCGGCTGGGGGGCGGCTGACGCGGTGGGGGACGCGATCAGCGCGGTCGCCGCGGCGGCGGCGGTGGCCACCAGGACTGCGGCGGACTTTCTTGCGCGGTGGTGCCCGAACATGAGTCTCCTCAGTGGGGGTTGCCGGTGGGGGTCGCGCGGGTGTGGGGGGTGCAGCACGGGGGTCGCGGGACCGACCCCCGTATGCCCGGGCGAGCGGCACATCCATAAGCTAGGACCCGGAACCCCACCCTCCCAATGAGGGAACCCCCTAGGGGGATGCGGGAGGGAAAACCCTCGGTCCGCCTCAGTTAACCGGGAGGGCTCTCACTTCGCGCGTCGCCCCGCGGCCAAACGGACTATGTCCACGCGCGATCGGATGCCCAGCTTGCGGTAGACCCGGGTGAGCGTGGCCTCCACCGTCTTGACGCTGATGAACAGCCGGGCGGCGATCTCCCGGTTGGTGGCGCCCTCCATGACCAGCGCGGCGACCTGACGCTCCATCGCGGCCAGCCCGTCCAGGGCGTCGAGCGCGGCGGGCGCCTCGACCGGCGGCTCCGGCGCGGAGACGGCCTCGTCCACCTGCCGCAGCCACGGCAGCGCACGGCACCGCCGGAACAGCCGGGTGGCCTCGTCGAACGCCGTGGGGGAGCGCTTCTCGCGCAGCGCGGCCAGCGCGAACGCGGCCCGCGCCTCCTCCAGGCCGTAGCCCAGTTTGGCGAACCGGTCCTGAGCCGAGGTCAGCAGGGTGACGGCAGTGTCGCGTTCCCCGTGCGCGGCCCGGACCAGCGCCTCGGCCCGGTCGAGCGCGGCGAGAACACTCTCCCGGCCGAGCCTGAGCGCGTGCTCCCGGGTGACGTCGATGACGTCCTGCGCCTCGGCGGGTTCCCCCACCCGGACGAGTGCCTCGGCGAGGTCGCCCTGCCAGCGGCCGCGGGCCGGGTCGGTGATGCCGAGGCTCTGCTCCAGTTCCCGCACCCGGCGCAGCGAGCGGACCGTGCCCGCCGGGTCGCCGGCCACCAACTGGGCGTATCCGAGGGCGCCCAGGGCCCGGGACAGGTACATCGTGTCGCCGTCCTGCTCGGCGTGCTCCACCGCCTCCCGGGCCAGCGCCAGGCCCCGGTCCACGTCGCCGCCGGACGCCTCGGCCAGTGAGGTGAGCATCGCGGAGGCGGTCTCGCCGATCCCGGAGTCGTGGGCGAGGTGCAGGCCCTCCCGGGCCAGGTCGAGGGCCCGGCCGCAGTGCCCGGAGCGCAGTTCGGTCTCGGCGAGCCCGCGCAGGAAGTGCACCTCGCTCTCCACCTGCCCGCGTCGGCGCACCTCGCGCAGCAGCGCGGTGACGGTGGTGCGCGCCTCGGCCAGCTGGTCGCCCATCACCAGCCAGCGGAACCTGGCGCTGCCCGCCCCGTTGTGGTGGCAGGCCACGTTCGGGTCCTGGGGCTCCTTCAGGGCGCGCTTGATGGTGGCGGGTGCCGCCGGATGGCCCATCAGGGTTTCGACCTGGGCCTGGAGGGACAGTGCGAGGAGTTCGGTGCGCCGGTCGCCGCCCACGGCCGCGAGGTCCGCGGAGTGCGCCGCCGCCTGCCGGGCCTCGGTGAAGTCGCCGCCCACGATCAGCGCCCGCCAGGCCAGCTGGTAGTGGACCTTGCCGAGCAGCCGCGGGTCGTCCCCGGCGTCGGCGAGGGCGTGCGGGAAGGCCGCGTCCACCTCGGTCATGGTGTGGCCGGCCGAGTCGATCACCAGGATCCAGGCCCGCACCCGGTCCGCCGGACGGGTGGCGTGGGTGAGCACCTCGCGGGCGATGTCCTGGGCGAGGTCGATCTCGCCCGCGCTGGTCGCGTCCTCGGCCGCCTGGAGCCGGCGCTCGTCCGGGGTGGGCGCGTTGCCGCCGGGGGTGTGCCGGGCGGCGAGCAGGCCGATCTGCGCGGCCACCGAGGGCGCGCCCCGGTCCCGGGCCTCGGTCGCGGCCTCGGCGAGCCGGTCGGCGACCTCCGGGTCGGTGCCGGTGGTGGCCAGGGCCAGGTGCCGGGCCCGCTCGATCGGGTCGGAGGCGGCCGTGGACAGCGCCGCGTGCGCGGCCCGGCGCTCCTGCGCGGGTGCTTCCGCGTACAGCGCGGCGGAGATGAGGGGATGCGCGAACCGTACGGCGGGACCCTCGGGCTCGGTGGCCAGCAGCCCGAGTTCGGCCGCCTGGGCGCACTCGGCCTCGGCGTTCTCCCGGCCGGCCGCGTGCAGCAGGGCCTGGGTGGGGCGGGCGCCGGCGCTGGCCACCAGCAGGGTGCGGCGGGCCTCGACGGAGAGCATGTCGAGACGGCTGAGCACCAGGGCGCGCAGCGAGGTCGGCACCGGCAGCGGCTCGCCGGGGCGGGGCGGGGTCGGGTTCTCGGCGAGGGCGCGGCCGAGCTCCAGGGCGAACAGCGGGTTGCCGCCGCTGGTGCGGTGGATCTCCCGGACCGTGGACCGGCTCAGCCCGGTGTGGCCGCGGTGGTCGAGGAGTTCGGAGACCTGCCTGCGGTTGAGCGCGCCGAGGCGGACGGCGACGGTGTCCGGGGGCGACGCGCGTAGGTGACGGTCGTACTCCTGGCCCTCCGTGCGGACCGCGCTGAGCAGTTGGACCGGGGTGCCGCCGAGGCGGCGGGCGGCGAAGCCGAGGAGTTCGGCGCTGGCCGGATCCAGCCACTGGAGGTCGTCGGCGACGATCAGTACGGGCCCCTCGGCGGCCAGCACGCGCAGCGTGGAGAGCACCGCGAGGCGCAGGGCGAGGCCGTCGCGCTGGAGGGTGGATTCGCCGCGGCCGGTGAGCGCCGACTCCAGGGCGGTGCGCTGGGCGCCGGGCAGGTGGGCGGAGACGTCGTCGAGGACCAGGCCGAAGAGGTCGGCGAGGGCGAGGAACGGCAGATGAGATTCGGACTCGGTGGCCGAGCAGCGCAACACGGTGCGGGCGGTGCCGGAGTATTCCGCGTCCAGTGCCCGCAGGACGGTCGATTTTCCTATTCCGGCGGGCCCGTGCAGGAGGACGCTGCCCCCCGAGGAGAGCTGCTCCCGGGCGGCCGCGAACAGCTCCGCCCGGCCGATGACCAGGTCGGGGCGGCATCTGGCAGGCTCCTGGAAGTCCCGTCGCACGGTCACCGCTCCCCTCGTGTGTCGTGTCCCAGCCAAATTCTAGGCAATGAACCCTGAAATCCGGCCGAACGGCATGGTGAGGGAAATAACAGGGGCTTCGCATATGGCAATTCACTGCGCGTCCGCATGAATGGAATGGGTCCCCTCCGGCTATGGCAACACCCCCGTCCGACGAGCCGTCGACACCGCCTCCCCCCGGGTGTGCGCGCCCAGCTTCCGCATCGCCGAGCGCAGGTAGCCCTTGACCGTCTCGGGCCGCAGCCCCAGCCGCTCGGCCACCGCCGCGTTGGTCGCCCCGGCCGCCACCCACGCCAGCACGTCCAGTTCCCGCGGCGCCAGCACCGCCTGGGCCGGCGGAACCGGCGCCGGCGCGGTCAGCAGCCCGCAGGCGGCGAGCAGTTCGGCGCGCAGTTCCGGGTCGGCGATCCGCGGTGCCAGGGCCCGCAGCGCGGCATGCGCCTCCCGCACCTGCTCCCGGGCGGCCCCCGGATCCCCCGCGGCGGCCGGTTCCGGCCGCGCCGACGCCAGCAGCTCCCTGGCCTCGTCCTGCACGACCAGCGCCTGCTCCACGTCCCGGGCCGCCGCCACCGCCGCGCCCAGCGTGCGGTCGCCCAGCGGCTGGGCGGTGCGCAGCGCGCCGTACAGCACGCCCCGCACCCGGCGTCGTACCACCACCGGTACCGCGAGCACCGAGCGCAGGCCCTCGGCGGCCACCGGGATGTCGTACTCGTGGCTGATCTGCCGGGAGGCCGAGTAGTCGACGACCGCGCAGGGGCGGGCCCGTTCGACCGCCTTGCCGCCCAGGCCGTTCCCGGAGGTGACCGCGAGCGAGCGCAGCGACGCCGTGCTGGTGCCGGTCAGCTCGCTGATCCGGACCTGTGTCCGGCCCGCCTCGACCAGCCCGCCGAAGGCGATCGGAAGCCCGGTGGCGCGCCGGAGTCTGGCCAGCGCACCACGTATCTCCACCGCCCCCGTGACCTCTGCTGCCACCTGTCCTGCCCCTTCGACCCCGGCCTCGTGCTGTCCACACCCCCGTTCGGGGGTAGTGAGACCTGCATCACGGATTACACGATGCCAGAGAGCCGCCCGGCAATGGTCCGGTACCGAAGGAGACGCGTATGACGAGTGCGACGGAGGACTTCCGCAGGGCACGGGACTTCCTGCTGGAACACCGTGTGGACTACGCCACCGCCTACGAGGGCTTCGCCTGGCCGCGTCCGGACCACTTCAACTGGGCGCTGGACTGGTTCGACGTCATCGCCGAGGGCAACGACCGCACCGCCCTGCACATCGTCGAGGAGGACGGCTCGGAGACGAAGCTGTCCTTCGCCGAGCTGTCCGAGCGCTCCGACCGGGTCGCGAACCACCTGCGCGCGCGGGGCGTCGAGCCGGAGGACCGCATCCTGGTCATGCTCGGCAACCAGGCCGAGCTGTGGGAGACCGCGCTGGCCGCTATGAAGCTGCGGGCCGTGGTCATCCCGGCCACCCCGCTGCTCGGCCCGGCCGACCTGCGCGACCGCGTCGACCGGGGCCGGGTGAAGCACGTGCTCGTGCGCGCCGAGGACGCGGCCAAGTTCGCCGAGGTGCCGGGCACGTACACCCGGATCGCGGTGGGCGGGCTGCCGGCGTCGGAGGCCGGGCCCTGGGAGCCGTACGAGGACGCGTACACCGCCTCGGCCGACTTCGTGCCCGACGGCCCCACGCTGGCCGACGACCCGCTGATGCTCTACTTCACCTCGGGCACCACCGCCCGCCCCAAGCTGGTCGAGCACACCCACACCTCTTACCCGATCGGGCACCTGGCGACCATGTACTGGATCGGCCTGAAACCCGGTGACGTGCACCTGAACATCTCCTCGCCGGGGTGGGCGAAGCACGCCTGGTCGAACCTCTTCGCCCCCTGGAACGCCGAGGCGACGGTCTTCATCCACAACTACGCGCGCTTCGACGCGGGCCGGCTGATGGCCGAGATGGACCGGCACGGCGTGACGTCCTTCTGTGCCCCGCCGACGGTGTGGCGCATGCTCATCCAGGCGGATCTGAGTCAGCTGGCGACCCCGCCCCGCGAGGTCGTCGCGGCGGGCGAGCCGCTCAACCCCGAGGTGATCGAACAGGTGCGGCGGGCCTGGGGCGTGACCATCCGGGACGGGTTCGGGCAGACCGAGACGGCCGTGCAGGTCTCCAACAGCCCCGGGCAGCCGCTGAAGACCGGGTCGATGGGCCGTCCGAGCCCGGGGTACCGGGTGGAGCTGCTGGACCCGGTCAGCGGTGCCCCCGGCGCGACGGAGGGCGAGATCGCGCTCGACCTGGCGGCGCGGCCGGTGGGCCTGATGACCGGCTACCACGGGGACGCCGACCGTACGGCGGAGGCGATGGCGGGCGGCTACTACCGCACCGGGGACATCGGCTCCCGGGACGAGGACGGCTACATCACCTACGTCGGCCGCGCGGACGACGTGTTCAAGGCGTCCGACTACAAGATCAGCCCGTTCGAGCTGGAGAGCGCGCTCCTCGAACACGAGGCGGTGGCCGAGGCGGCCGTCGTGCCCGCGCCGGACGACCTGCGGCTCGCCGTGCCGAAGGCGTACATCGTGCTTGCGGCGGGCTGGGAGCCGGGCCCGGACACCGCGAAGGTGCTCTTCGAGCACTCGCGGCAGGTGCTGGCGCCGTACAAGCGGGTCCGGCGGCTGGAGTTCGCCCCGCTGCCGAAGACCGTGTCCGGGAAGATCCGCCGGATCGAGCTGCGCGAGGCCACGGCCGCCGGCTCGGCCGACGAGTACCGCGAGGAGGACTTCCGGTGAGCTCGTCGTACACGCACGGCACGAGCACCACCTCGCTGCTCGGCGACACCATCGGGGCCGACCTGGACCGGGCCGTCGCGGCCTGGCCGGACCGCGAGGCGCTGGTGGACGTACCGACCGGCAGGCGCTGGACCTACACCGAATTCGCCGCCGACGTCGACCGGTTGGCGTACGCCCTGCTGGCGAGCGGGGTCGCCAAGGGCGACCGGGTGGGCATCTGGGCGGTCAACTGCGCCGAGTGGGTGCTGGTGCAGTACGCCACCGCCCGGATCGGCGCGATCATGGTCAACATCAACCCGGCCTACCGCACCCACGAGGTCGAGTACGTCCTGAACCAGGCCGGGATCTCCCTGCTGTTCGCCTCGCTGCGGCACAAGACCAGCGACTACCGGGCGATGGTGGAGGAAGTGCGGGGCAGGTGCCCGCAGTTGCGGGAGACGGTCTACATCGGGGACCCGAGCTGGGAGGCGCTGACCGCCCGCGGAACGGCCGAGCGGGGTGCCGAACTGGCGGCCCGAGCGGCCGAGTTGTCCTGCGACGACCCCATCAACATCCAGTACACCTCGGGCACGACCGGCTTCCCGAAGGGGGCCACGCTCTCCCACCACAACATCCTCAACAACGGCTACTTCGTGGGTGAGTCGATCGCCTACACCGAGCAGGACCGGATCTGCATCCCGGTGCCCTTCTACCACTGCTTCGGCATGGTGATGGGCAACCTGGCCGCCACCTCGCACGGCGCCTGCATGGTGATCCCGGCCCCGTCCTTCGACCCGAAGGCCACCCTGGAGGCGGTCCAGCAGGAGCGCTGCACCTCGCTCTACGGCGTCCCGACCATGTTCATCGCGGAGCTGAACCTCCCCGGCTTCGCCTCGTACGACCTCT
Organism: Streptomyces sp. NPDC028289; assembly: GCF_055565975.1. Lineage (NCBI taxonomy): Bacteria > Bacillati > Actinomycetota > Actinomycetes > Kitasatosporales > Streptomycetaceae > Streptomyces > Streptomyces sp. NPDC028289. The sequence goes on from NZ_JBVHTI010000002.1 coordinate 17,581, forward strand.
CCACCCTGCGCACGGGCATCATGGCGGGCTCGCCCTGCCCGGTCGAGGTGATGAAGCGGGTGGTCGCCGAGATGCACATGGCGGAGGTCTCCATCTGCTACGGCATGACGGAGACCTCCCCGGTCTCGCTCCAGACCCGGATCGAGGACGACCTGGAACACCGCACCGGCACGGTCGGCCGGGTGCTGCCGCACCTGGAGGTCAAGGTCGTCGACCCGGCCACCGGGGTCACCCAGCCCCGCGGCACCGCAGGTGAGTTGTGCACCCGCGGCTACAGCGTGATGCTCGGCTACTGGAACGAGCCCGAGAAGACGGCGGAGGCCGTCGACCCGGGGCGCTGGATGCACACCGGCGACCTGGCGATGATGCGCGAGGACGGGTACGTCGAGATCGTCGGCCGCATCAAGGACATGATCATCCGGGGCGGCGAGAACATCTACCCGCGCGAGGTCGAGGAGTTCCTCTACGCCCACCCCAAGATCAGGGACGTCCAGGTGGTCGGGGTGCCGCACGAGAGGTACGGCGAGGAGGTCCTCGCCTGCGTCATCCCGCACGACCCTGCCGCCCCGCCCACCCTGGACGAACTCCGCGCCTTCTGCGAGGGCCGCCTGGCCCACTACAAGGTGCCGAGCCGGCTGCAGATCCTGGACGACTTCCCGATGACGGTCTCGGGCAAGGTCCGCAAGATCGAACTGAGGGAGAAATACGCCACCGATTGAAGCGCCCGCCAGGGCAGCGCCCCATAGGGGCGCTGGGGGTACCCCCGGCCGAAGGCTGGGGGAGGAACTGCGCGACCAGCCCCCACCGGCCCGCAGATGCTCACGCTCCTGAGCCGCGCAGCTCATCGGCGTGCTCATTCACCGGCTGCGGCGTCCCCGTGAAGTCCAGCACGAACAACGGCACCCCCAGAGCGTCGGCCCGCTCCCGCGCCTCCTCGGCGTACCCCGCAAGGGAGAAGTACACGCACCCCGAATCCTCCGTCATCGCCGTCAGCCACAGACACTCCACGTCCCGCCGCGAGGCCGGCTGCACGGTCGGGTCCACCTGGGCCAGCAGCCCCCGGGCGGCCAGCCCGATGCCGGACGGCGGCTGCTGGTCGGCGCGGCGGATGTCCCGGTAGCCGAGCCAGCGCAGATAGAGCGCGGCCGCGGTGACCGCGTCCCGGGCGGTGCGGATCGTCACGGGATGGAAGGCGGTCCGGGGTTCGGGCTCGGGCTCCGCCGGCGGCGCGGACACGCCGCCGGTGACCGCGATGCGCAGGAGCGCCCCGCACGGGCAGCCCAGCTCCGGCTGCGGCCACTGGTCCCGGCGGCCGCAGGAGCCGCAGCTCACCGTCACCCAGTCCGCGTCCCAGGCGCGGTGTGCCACCGCGGTCGGTCCGGCCGTGCCGTCGAGGCTCGGGGTGACCGGCGCGCCACAGGCGCACGGGTACGACGGCGCGGTGTAGACGTGCTCGCGCCGACAGGCCGGACAGCGCACCGGCACGCTCTCGGACATGGCCCCCACCTCAGGCGTCGCGTCGGTTCAGCCGTCCCATGGTGCTCCCGCCGGGGCCCGGTTGTCCGTCCCTTGACGACGTTCGTCACCGCACCTACATTGATTTCAGATAGTAGAAGTTAGTTTCCGTAATACGGAAAACTGAAGACGATGCTCACCGCGGGGCGCGACGGGAGCAGGCATCCGACAGCCGAAAGCAGGAGTTCTCGATGGCTCGTATGACCGCTGCCCGCGCGGCAGTTGAGATCCTCAAGCGCGAGGGCGTCACCGATGCGTTCGGTGTGCCCGGCGCGGCGATCAACCCCTTCTACGCGGCGCTCAAGGCCTCCGGCGGCATCCAGCACACCCTCGCCCGCCATGTCGAGGGCGCCTCGCACATGGCCGAGGGCTACACCCGTACGCACCCCGGGAACATCGGCGTCTGCATCGGCACCTCCGGCCCGGCCGGCACCGACATGATCACCGGTCTGTACTCGGCCACCGGCGACTCCGTCCCGATCCTCTGCATCACCGGCCAGGCCCCGACCGCGGTGATCCACAAGGAGGACTTCCAGGCCGTCGACATCGCCTCCATCGCCAGGCCCGTCACGAAGATGGCGGTCACCGTGCTGGAGGCCGCGCAGGTCCCGGGCGTCTTCCAGCAGGCCTTCCACCTGATGCGCTCCGGCCGCCCGGGCCCGGTCCTGATCGACCTGCCGATCGACGTGCAGCTCACCGAGATCGAGTTCGACCCGGAGACGTACGAGCCGCTCCCCGTCTACAGGCCGGCTGCCACCCGCGCCCAGATCGAGAAGGCGATCGGGATGCTGAACGCGTCCGAGCGTCCGCTGATCGTCGCGGGCGGCGGGGTCATCAACGCGGACGCCGCCGAACTCCTCGTCGAGTTCGCCGAGTTGACCGGCACCCCGGTCGTCCCGACCCTGATGGGCTGGGGCGTCCTGCCCGACGACCACGAGCTGAACGCCGGCATGGTGGGTCTGCAGACCTCGCACCGCTACGGCAACGCGACCTTCCTGGAGTCCGACTTCGTCCTCGGCATCGGCAACCGCTGGGCCAACCGCCACACCGGGAAGCTGGACGTCTACACGGCCGGCCGCACCTTCGTCCACGTGGACATCGAGCCCACCCAGATCGGCAGGATCTTCGCCCCCGACTACGGCATCGCCTCCGACGCGAAGGCGGCACTGGAACTGCTCGTCGAGGTGGCACTGGAGTTGAAGGCGACCGGCGGGCTGCCCGACCGCTCCGCCTGGGCGGCCTCGGCGCAGGAGCGGAAGGCGACCCTCCAGCGCCGCACCCACTTCGACGACATCCCGATCAAGCCGCAGCGCGTCTACGAGGAGATGAACAAGGCGTTCGGCCCGGAGACCCGGTACGTCTCCACGATCGGCCTCTCGCAGATCGCCGGCGCCCAGATGCTGCACGTCTTCAAGCCCCGGCACTGGATCAACTGCGGCCAGGCCGGCCCGCTCGGCTGGACGATCCCGGCCGCGCTGGGCGTGGCCAAGGCCGACCCGGAGGCGTCCGTCGTCGCCCTCTCCGGCGACTACGACTTCCAGTTCATGCTGGAGGAACTCGCGGTCGGCGCGCAGCACAAGATCCCGTACATCCACGTCCTGGTCAACAACTCCTACCTGGGCCTGATCCGCCAAGCGCAGCGGGCGTTCGACATCGACTTCCAGGTCAAGCTGGAGTTCGAGAACATCAACTCGCCCGAACTGGGCGTCTACGGCGTCGACCACGTCAAGGTCGCCGAGGGCCTGGGCTGCAAGGCGATCCGGGTGACGGACCCGGCGGAACTGGGCGCGGCCTTCGAGAAGGCCAAGAAGCTGGCCGCCGAGCACCAGGTGCCGGTCGTCGTGGAGGCGATCCTGGAGCGGGTCACCAACATCTCCATGTCGACCACCAACGACATCTCGAACGTCGTCGAGTTCGAGGAGATGGCGACCGAGCCGGGGCACGCCCCGACGTCGATCAGGACACTGAAGGTCTGAGCCGGCGAAGACGAGAGCGGGCGGTCCATCCCGGGGATGGACCGCCCGCTTCGCGTCGTAGATGACTCGGTGCCCGCCGCCCCCGTGCCGGCGGGCACCGTGTGACGCGAATATGCCCCCTGACTGGGGCGGTTGAAGCATGTTGAACGCAGTTCAGAGCTTTATTTGAGGATCGGCCGGTACGTTCGTCCGGGTACATCAGCTTTCGGGATGTTCGGTCAGGCCCGGCCAGTCGTCCGGGCCGCCGCCCTGCCACTCGATGAGGTCGCTCTCCTCGACCTCGATCCGGTCCAGGTCGGCCATCCGCAGGATCTCGATCACGTCGTCGAGGTGGGAGGCGATCCCGAGGGTGACGTCGCCCTCGGTGACCCGCCGGGAGCCGTCCAGGGCCGGGGCGTGCACGACGATGCGCGGGAACTGGGTCGGTGGATGTGCAGTCATGCCACAAGGCTCCTGCGGCGGGGGTGGAAACGCACGCCGAAGCGCCGGATGCGGGCGGTTCCGCATCCGGCGCTCGACGAGTCCGTGGCGCTCTCCCCGGCTGTGGCCGTCCGACGGCGCGAGGCCGGGCGCGACGGGACGTTCGCGCCGCCGGACGGGGGCCAGGGTGTGGCTGGGACCGCGGCGGGTGCGAGGGAGCCGGGGGCGTCCTTCCCTCTGGTCGAGAAGAGCGCTCGGTTCCTTCACCACCGCACTGGCTTGCACGCCGCCGCGGTCCTCGCCCCGCCCGCGCGCCGACACCGACCGGCCACCCCTCATCCGGGCCGGTCGGCCGCCGCGGGCCGCCTGTGGGGTCAGTCCTCGCGCGGGGCGCGGACCGCCTCCGCCACGCGCCTGCCGTACTCCGGGTCGGCGGCGTGGAAGTGGGCCAGGTTCTTCTCGATCACGTCGTCGCGAGTGACCTGCGAGAGGCCGCCGGCGATGTTCGCCACCAGCCGCTGCCGCTCCTCCGCGGACATCAGGCGGTACAGCTCGCCCGCCTGGAAGAAGTCGTCGTCCTTGGTGCGGAGCGGGGCCTCGTGGGTGCCCGTGTGGCCGGTCACGGCGAGGGGCGCCGACCGGGGGCGGCCGGTCTCCACCGGGCCGTCGTAGGAGTTCGGCTCGTAGTTCTTCGCGTGCCGGCCCCGGGCGTTGGCGGCCATCAAGCCGTCCCGGCCGTAGTTCTGCGCGGTCGTCGCCTTCGGGTCCTTGCCCGCCGGCTCGGCGGCCTGCTCGCTGCTCAAAGAGCGGACGCCCTGGTTGGTCTTGAAGTGGTACTTGACGAAGAAGGCCTCGCCCTCGGCGTTCGCCCACTGGTAGGCGTACGAGCCGTAGCCGTTCATGCGGCGGTACGACGCCGGGATGCCCCGCTCGCCCATCAGCCAGGTCACCTGGTGGGTGGCCTCGGGGGCGTGCGCCCAGAAGTCCCAGACGTTGTCCGGCTCCTGACGGCCCGTGAAGGGGTCGCGCTTCTGCGAGTGGATGAAGTCCGGGAACTTGACGGGGTCCTTGACGAAGAACACCGGGGTGTTGTTCCCGACGAGGTCGTAATTGCTCTCCGCCGTATAGAACTTGACCGCGAAGCCGCGCGGGTCCCGTACGGCGTCGGCGCCGCCCAGCGAGTCGGCGACCGTCGAGAAGCGCACGAACACCTCGGTCCGCTCGCCGACCGAGGCGAGGAAGTCGGCACAGGTGAACCCCGTGACGTCGTCGGTCACCTCGAAGTGGCCGTACCCGCCGCTGCCCCGGGCGTGCACCACCCTCCCCCACTGCCTTAAGGGCGTGGGAGGTGCCCCCACCGGTATGCGCTCGCGGTTGAAGCGCGCGAGCTTCTCCAGCAGGTGCTGGTCCTGGAGGAGGAGCGGACTGCCGATGCCGGCGGAGGCGGAGTTCTGGTGGTCGGCGACCGGGGCGCCGGACTCGGTGGTGAGCACGCGCTTCGACATCGTGGGCCTTCCGTGCGGGTGTCAGCGGAAATTCATTTCCGCTTCGTGGAGCCTAGGATCGGGTCGGCCAGGGCGTCAACAGTTTGTTGAAGTGGTTTCCGGGCGGCGCCGGCGCCTGGGCGCGACAGGACAGGTGTCGGCACCGCCACCGCCCGGAAGTCATGCGGTCCGGCTCAGACCTGCGCGCCGGACAGGCGCTCCACCGCGCGCAGCAGCGCGGAGTGGTCGAGGCCGCCGTCGCCCTGCGCGCGCAGGGACGCGACCAGTTGGGCCACCACGGCGCCGACGGGCAGGGCGGCGCCGACGTTGCGGGCCGCGTCCGTGACGATGCCCATGTCCTTGTGGTGCAGGTCGATCCGGAAGCCCGGCCGGAAGTCGCGGCTGAGGAAGTTGTCCTTCTTCCGCGTCAGCACGGTCGAGCCGGCCAGGCCGCCGTTCAGCACGTCCAGCGCGGCCGTCAGGTCCACACCGGACTTCTCCAGGAAGACCACGGCCTCGGCGCACGCCTGGATGTTCACGGCGACGATCAGCTGGTTGGCGGCCTTCACGGTCTGGCCCGAGCCGTGCGGACCGCACAGCACGATGGTTTTGCCCAGCGCCTCGAAGACCGGCCTGGCGGCGTCGAAGTCGGCCTGCTCACCGCCGACCATGATGGACAGCACGGCCTCGACGGCACCGGCCTCACCGCCGGACACGGGCGCGTCGAGCACGCGGATGCCCTTGTCCCGCGCCGCCTTCGCCAGGTCGACGGAGGTCTGCGGGGTGATGGACGACATGTCGATGAGGAGCGCGCCGGACCGCGCGTTCGCCAGGATGCCGTCCGGGCCGTACGCGATGGCCTCGACCTGTGGCGACGCGGGGACCATGGTGATGACCACGTCCGCGTCCCGCACCGCCTCGGCGATGGAGGCGGCCGCGGTGCCGCCGGCGGCGGCCAGCCGGTCCAGCTTGTCCTGCTCCAGCGTGAAGCCGGTGACGTCGTAGCCCGCCTTGACCAGGTTCTCGGACATGGGGGAGCCCATGATGCCGAGGCCTATCCAGGCGATCTTGGGGAGTGTGTTGCTCATAGGGGGTGCCTCTCTGGATACGTCGATCACACAGCCCGTCTGGGGGTCCCCCTCCGGGGGAGTTCGAGGACGAGGCCGAAGGCCGAAGCGGGGGTCCGGGGGCGGCAGCCCCCGGGGGCGGTCACATCAACGGGCGGCGCGCTGTGCCACCGGCAGCCAGCCGAAGGCGTCCGCACTCGGGCGGTCGCCCGCCTTGTACTCCAGGCCCACCCAGCCGTCGTACCCGGCCTTCCTCAGCCCGTCGAGGAGGTCCGCCAGCGGCAGCGACCCCGTGCCCGGGGCGCCGCGGCCCGGGTTGTCGGCGATCTGGACGTGGCCCGTCTTCGAGGCGTACCGCTCGATCACCGACGGCAGGTCCTCGCCGTTCATCGCCAGGTGGTAGAGGTCCATCAGGAAGCGGGCGTTGCCGAGTCCCGTGGCCTCGTTGACCCTGTCGACGACCTCGACCGCGGCCGGGGCCGACACCAGCGGGTACCGCGGTGACTCGGGCGCGTTGAGCGCCTCGATCAGCAGGACCGCGCCGATCCGGTCGGCCGCGCGCGCCGCGAGCGTCAGGTTCTCCAGGGCCAGCGCGTCCTGCTCGGCCGGGTCCACGCCGTCGACGCGGTTGCCGTACAGCGCGTTGAGCGCCGTGCAGCCGAGCGACCGGGCGAAGTCGGCCGCCACGTCGATGTTGGCGCGGAACCTCTCCGACTCCGCGCCCGGGACCGACAGGGCGCCACGGTCGGGTCCGGGCAGCTGGCCGGCGTAGAAGTTCAGGCCGGTCAGCCGGACGCCCGCGTCCTCGATCGCCTTCCTCAGCGCGTCGAGCCCGGAGCGCTCGGGGGTGGGGGAGTCGACCCAGGGCCACCACAGCTCGGCCGCCGGGAAGCCGGCCGCGGCGGCGGCCGCGGGGCGCTCCAGGAGCGGGAGTTCCGTGAAGAGGATCGACAGGTTGACGGTGAAGCGCTGCTCTGCGAATCCCATGGGGTCGGCGCTCCCTTCCACTCTCTATGTTTCCGTATTGCGGAAATTAATTTCTGCTTAATGGAAGACTGCCTGTGGGCAGGGAAGGCTGTCAAGAGCGCCCGCGCACATCCCGCGCCCTACCCTGGAGGTGTGGCCCGTTCCAACGACGAGGTCGCCGCGCTGTTCCAGGAGTACGCGGACCTCATCTCGATCACCGGCGGCGACGCCTTCAGGGCACGTGTCTACGAGAAGGCCGCCCGGTCCGTCGGCGGCCACCACGCCGATGTCGCCACGCTCGACCTCAAGGGGCTCCAGGACATCCCGAACGTCGGGAAGTCGATCGCCCAGAAGGTCCTCGAATACCTCGACAGCGGCAGCGTCTCCGCCGTCGACGAACTGCGCGCGAAGATCCCCGCCGGGGTCCGGCGGCTGACGGCCGTGCCCACCCTCGGTCCGAAGAAGGCGATGGCGGTCTACGAGGAGCTCGGCATCTCCTCCGTCGAGGAACTCGCCGACGCCATCCACCAGGAGCGGCTGCGCGACCTCAAGGGCTTCGGGCCGAAGACCGAGGAGAACATCCTCCACGGCATCGCGCTGCTCCGGTCCGCCGGCGGCCGGGTGCAGCTCGACCTGGCCACGGACCTCGCGGAGGACATCGTCGGCGCCCTGTCCGCGGTGACCGGCTGCGAGCGGTGCGCGTACGCCGGATCACTGCGCCGGATGCGGGAGACGATCGGCGACATCGACATCCTCGCGGCGGCGAAGAAGTCGGCGCCGCTCATGAGGGCGTTCACCGGGTTGCCGTACGTCACCGAGGTCATCGGGCAGGGCGGGACCAAGACGTCCGTGCGCACCAGCAAGGGCCTCAACGTCGACCTGCGGGTCGTACCGCCGGACTCGTGGGGAGCCGCGCTGCAGTACTTCACCGGCTCCAGGGCCCACAACATCCGCACCCGTGAGATCGCGGTGCACCAGAAGCTCAAGCTCTCCGAGTACGGCCTCTTCGACGTCGAGAGCGGCGAGAAGATCGTCTCGGAGACCGAGGAGGAGGTGTACGCCCGGCTCGGCCTGCCCTGGATCCCGCCGACGTTGCGCGAGGACCGCGGAGAGATCGAGGCCGGGCTGCGCGGCGAGCTGCCCGAGCTGGTCACCGAGGCCGACCTGCGCGGCGACCTGCACACCCACACCGACCTCACCGACGGGCTCGCCCCGCTGGAGGAGATGGCCGAGGCGGCCGCCCGGCGCGGCTACGCCTACTACGCGATCACGGACCACGCCCCCGACATGGCGATGCAGCGCATGACCGACGAGCGGATGCTGGCCCAGCGGGAACGGGTGCGCGAGCTGGACGGCAGGTACCCCACCAGGGGCCGGCGCGGCGGGCTGCGGCTGCTGCACGGCACCGAGCTGAACATCGGGCCCGACGGCGGGGTGGACTGGCCCGACGACTTCCTCGCCGGCTTCGACCTGTGCGTGGCGTCCGTGCACTCGCACTTCAACCAGAGCCGCGAGCAGCTGACCAGGCGCCTCGTCCGGGCCTGCGAGAACCCGCACGTCAACGTCATCGGCCACCCCACCACCCGTCTCATCGGCAAGCGGCCCGGCATCGACGCCGACCTCGACGCGGTCTTCGCCGCCTGCGCCCGCACCGGCACGGCCCTGGAGATCAACGCCCACCCGGACCGCCTCGACCTGCGCGACGAGGACATCCTGCGGGCCCGCCGGCACGGCGTGAGGTTCGCCGTGAACAGCGACGCCCACGCCGTCCCGCACCTCGCCAACATGCGCTACGGCATCGGCACCGCCCAGCGTGGCTGGCTCACCGGTGACGACGTGATCAACACCTGGCCGGAGAGGCGGCTGCGGGGCTTCCTGCGCAAGGAGCGCGGATGAGCCCGGTGCGCTGTGCTCCGGCGGCTTGGCTGCGTGGCGGGCGGAGGACGGCCATGGTCCGTTAGGGTCGCCTCGTGGCGGCCGGAGTGGGTCCGTCGCGGCCGGGTCAGGGACGTGTTCTGGGGGCGCAATGCGATTGAGAGTGGAGTTCACCACCGAGCCCTTCGACCTCGACGAGGCCCCCGCGCACGCGCTGGTCGCCCGTGAGGTCGTCGAGGCGGCCGCGCTGGACGCGGTGGACGTCGGGCCGTTCGGGAACACGGCGGAGGGCGGCTCAGACGCCGTGCTCACCGCCGTGGACGCACTGCTGCGCAGGGCCCTGGAGGCCGGGGCCACCCGGATCTCGCTCCAGGTCAACGTGGTGGGGGAGGGTGACGACAAGTGACCCGAAGCGGGGACGAACCCTTCATCACCGCCGTGAAGCCGCTGGTCGACGCCATGGGCGGGGAGATGCTCCCGCCCGACGAGGCCGGCGCCGACGACGTCGTGCTCGCCTGGGAGGGCGTGGACGTGGTCGCCGTACGGCTGCCGCAGCTCGCGGACTCCCTCGATCACATCCTGGCCGCCATGGAGCGCAAGCAGGGCAAACCGCTGGCCGACCTGGACCGCAAGGCGAAGCAGGAGGTCGTGCGCATACTGGAGGCGCGAGGCGCCTTCTCCGTACGGCACGGCGTGGAGACCGTGGCGAGCGCGCTCGGGGTGAGCCGCTTCACCGTCTACAACTACCTGAACCGCGAGAAGAGCTGACCCGCGAGGAGCGCCCCGGGAGCGACCTGCGGGGCACGAGCGAGGGATGTTACGCGGAATTTTCAACAAAGTGTTGACGCTGGGTTCCGGAGGGCGTTAGCTAACGGCAGCCCGTTCAGCACGAAGGCCGCACACGGCCACGGAGGCTCCCGTGACGTCGACTTCCACGCCCCCGGGTCTGGCCCGGTTCAACGACCTGGAGGAGCACGCGGCACTCGCCGCCCTCCACGAGGCGTGCGCCTCCACGGCCTGGGCCCGGCGCCTGCTCGCCGCCCGCCCCTACGCCACCCCCGAGGCCCTCTACTCCGCCAGCGACGCCGCCATGGCCGAGCTGGGCGAGGCCGACCTGGCTCAGGCCATGGCCGGGCACCCGCCGATCGGCCGCCCCAAGCCGGGCGACCCCACCTCGGCCCGGGAGCAGTCCGGCATGGCCGGCGCCGCGGACGGCCTCAAGGCGGAGATGCTCGAACTCAACCTCGCCTACCAGGAGCGGTTCGGCCATGTCTTCCTGATCTGCGCCACCGGCCGCACCGGCGAGGAGATGCGGGACGCGGCCAAGGAGCGGATCGGCAACCCGCCGGAGCGGGAGCGGGAGATCGTCCGCACCGAGCTGGGCAGGATCAACCGCATCCGGCTCGCCCGCATCGTCGAAGAGGACTGACAGCAGCATGAGCACCAGCACCACCGCCTCCGTGTCCACCCACATCCTGGACACCAGCGTCGGCCGCCCCGCCGCGGGCGTCGCCGTCCGGCTCTCCGCCCGCGGCGGCCGGGAGGCGGACTGGCAGGCGCTCGGCGGTTCCGCGACCGACGCCGACGGCCGGTGCAAGGACCTTCCGGACCTGCCGGAGGGGACGACACACGTGCGGCTCGACTTCGCCGTCGAGCCGTATTTCGAAGAGAAGACCGCGAAGAAGCAAGCCGATGCGCAGCAGGACGCCCCCGCGAATCGGGACAGCGGACCGGCCGTGTTCTTCCCGGAGGTGGCGATCACGTTCGCCGTCGTACCGGGTGAGCACTACCACGTACCGCTGCTGCTCAACCCGTTCGGCTACTCCGTTTACCGAGGGAGCTAGCTCATGCCCACCATTCTGGGACAGAACCAGTACGGCAAGGCCGAGAACCGGGTCGTGAAGATCACGCGGGACGGTGCCACCCACCACGTCAAGGACCTCAACGTCTCGGTGTCGCTCTCCGGTGACATGGACGAGGTCCACTACTCCGGCTCCAACGCCAACGTCCTGCCGACCGACACCACCAAGAACACGGTGTTCGCGTTCGCCAAGGAACACGGCATCGACTCCGCCGAGCAGTTCGGCATCCACCTCGCCCGCCACTTCGTGACCTCGCAGGAGCCGATCCACCGGGCCCGGATCCGCATCGAGGAGTACGCCTGGGAGCGCATCGAGGCCTCGGACGCCAACTCCAAGTTCATCGGCGCGGACGAGGTCAAGCACTCGTTCGTGCGCAAGGGCCAGGAGACCCGGCTCACCCAGATCACGTTCGACGGTGAGTCGTGGGAGGTCATCTCCGGCCTCAAGGACCTCGTCGTGATGAACTCGACCAACTCGGAGTTCTGGGGCTACGTCAAGGACAAGTACACGACGCTCCCCGAGGCGTACGACCGCATTCTGGCCACCCAGGTCTCCAGCCGCTGGCGGTTCAACTGGACCGACGACGAGCAGAAGATGCCCAACTGGGAGAAGTCCTACGAGCAGACGAAGAAGCACATGCTCCAGGCCTTCGCCGAGACGTACTCCCTCTCGCTGCAGCAGACGCTGTACCAGATGGGTTCGCGCATCATCAACAACCGCGGCGAGATCGACGAGGTCCGCTTCTCGCTGCCCAACAAGCACCACTTCCTGGTCGACCTGGAGCCGTTCGGTCTCAAGAACGCCACCGAGGACGGTGCCGTGTACTACGCCGCCGACCGGCCCTACGGCCTGATCGAGGCGACCATCCTGCGGGACGGCTGCGAGGCGAGGATCCCGGTGGACCTCACCAACCTCTGAGCATCCCTTTTTCGGCACCCTCGGCCGGGGCGGCGACCTTGTCCGGCTCCCCGGCCGAGGCACTCAAATCCCCGGGGTCCTGCCGTGCCCTCCCCACAAGTCCACTGAGCGAAAAGGACGAACCATGGCAGCAGACCAGCGCATCGTCATCGAGAACTGCTCGATCGCGACCGTCGACGCCCACGACACCGAGTACGCGAACGGGTACGTCGTCATCGCCGGCAACCGGATCGAGTCGCTCGGCGCGGGCCGTGCTCCCGAGGGACTGGAGAACGTCGTACGGCGGATCGACGCCACCGGCCACCTGGTGACCCCCGGCCTGGTCAACACCCACCACCACTACTACCAGTGGATCACCCGGGGCCTGGCCACCGACCACAACCTCTTCAACTGGCTGGTCGCGCTCTACCCGACCTGGGCGCGCATCGACGAGCCCATGGTGTACGCGGCCGCGCAGGGCTCGCTCGCCATGATGGCCCGCGGCGGTGTCACCACCGCGATGGACCACCACTACGTCTACCCGAGGGACTCCGGCGACCTGTCCGGCGCGATCATCCGCGCCGCCCGCGAGACGGGCGTCCGCTTCACCCTCGCCCGCGGCTCCATGGACCGCAGCGAGAAGGACGGCGGGCTGCCCCCGGACTTCGCCGTCGAGACCCTCGAAGGCGCCCTCGCCGCCACTGAGGCGACCGTCGAGGAGCACCACGACGCCTCCTTCGACGCGATGACCCAGGTGGCCGTCGCCCCCTGCTCGCCGTTCTCCGTCTCCACCGAACTCCTGCGGCAGGGCGCGGAGTTGGCCCGCCGACTGGGAGTGCGCCTGCACACCCACGGCTCGGAGACCGTCGAGGAGGAGCAGTTCTGCAAGGAGTTGTTCGGGATGGGCCCGACCGACTACTTCGAGTCCACGGGCTGGCTCGGCGAGGACGTGTGGATGGCGCACTGCGTCCACATGAACGACTCCGACATCGCCGCGTTCGCCCGCACGAGGACCGGCGTCGCCCACTGCCCGTCCTCCAACGCCCGCCTCGCGGCCGGCATCGCCCGTGTCCCCGACATGCTCGCCGCCGGCGTCCCGGTCGGCCTCGGTGTCGACGGCACCGCGTCCAACGAGTCCGGCGAACTCCACACCGAACTGCGCAACGCGCTGCTGATCAACCGCCTCGGCGCGCACCGGGAAGCGGCCCTGAACGCCCGCCAGGTGCTGCGCCTGGGCACCCACGGCGGCGCCCAGGTGCTGGGCCGCGGGAGCCAGATCGGCTCCCTCGAACCCGGCAAGCTCGCCGACCTGGTCCTGTGGCGGCTGGACACCCTCGCCCACGCCTCCATCGCCGACCCGGTGACCGCCCTGGTCTTCGGCGCGGCCGCCCCGGTCACCGCCTCCTTCGTGAACGGCCGTCAGATTGTCGAGGACAACCGTCTGCTGCACGTCGACGAGGACGCCATCGCCCGCTCCACGCGGGCCGAGGCCCAGCGGCTGGCGCAGCTCGCCGGGCGGTAACTCCCCTTCTCCGCAAGGCGTGTGAGCTCCGGTCGGGAGGGACGGCTCCCGGCCGGTGGCCGTGGACCCCGGAAGGGTCCACGGCGGCCGTCTCCCGGGCGCGCGCTGCCATGCGCGCGCCCGGGACCGGTCACCGTCCTCCTCTCGGGTCCCGCACGACCTGGATCACGCACCACCTCCCTGAAACCCGCGCCAGAGCCGCCGCGTAACCCACCGGAGGAGAGCCGCAGTGCAAGAAGTGCATCCCGTCGACGAGAAGCTCCCGCCCCTGAAAATGGCGACCACCGGCCTGCAGCACGTGGCCGCCATGTACGCCGGAGTGGTCGCCCCGCCCCTGGTCGTCGGCGCGGCCATCGGCCTCACCGGCACCGAACTGACCTTCCTGACCGCCGCCTGCCTCTTCACCGCCGGCCTCGCCACCTTCCTCCAGACCCTCGGCGTCTGGAGGATCGGCGCCCGGCTGCCCTTCGTCAACGGCGTCACCTTCGCCGGGGTCGCCCCGATGACCGTCTACCACGCCTTCCCGGAGACCGCCCGGACCGTCCTCGACTCGGGCATCTCGACGGGATGTGTGGCGGCGGTGGTGCTGAACCTGGTCTTCAACCACCTGGGCCGGCAGCGCGCGGGAGCGAGGGGCACGACGGAGGCCGCCGTACCGCTCGCGGCACCTCAGTCGATCCCGTGACGCCGGCTCCGGGGCGCGGGATGCGGTAGGAAGTCCCTGTGAGCCGACGGGGGAGTGCGTCATGAACGAGTCGGGCCGTGTGGAGGCCTTCAGCGACGGGGTCTTCGCCATCGCCGTCACCCTGCTCGTCCTGGACATCAAGGTGCCGAAGACCGCGGAGGGCGGCAGCCTCTGGCAGGCGCTGGGCGCCCAGTGGCCGTCCTACGCGGCCTACGTGGTGAGCTTCCTGGTCGTCGGGATCATGTGGGTCAACCACCATCAGCTGTTCAGCTATGTCGCCAGGGTCGACCGGAAGCTGATGTTCCTGAACCTGCTGGTGCTGATGGTGGTGTCCGCGGTGCCCTGGCCGACGGCGATGCTCGCCGAGTACCTGCGGGAGGACGCGTCCTCGCACGCGGCGGCGGCCGTCTACAGCCTGGTGATGGTCCTGATGGCGGCCGCCTTCCAGGCCTTGTGGTGGCATCTCACCCGGACCGGCCATCTCTTCGACGCCCGCGTGGACGTCGAGGCCGCGCGTGCCACCCGTGCCCGCTTCGCGCTCGGCTCACTCGGCTACCCGGTCACCGTCGGCCTGGCCTTCGTCTCGGCCCCGCTCACGTTGGCCGCACACGGCCTGCTGGCCCTCTACTACGGCTTCAACCAGGTACCGGTCCCGACCCGCCCGGACCCGGACACGCCGTGAGCGTCGCGGGCGGCCACGCCTGCCCGAAGGAGCCGGGGCCCCGGCTTCAGCCGCGCCGGATCGCCTGGCAGGGACTGGGCGCGGGGAGCCGTTCGGTCACGTACGAGCGGGGCGGTACGCCCATCAGGGCGCGGAAGTCGGCCGTCATGTGCGACTGGTCGAAGTAGCCGGTGGCGGCGGCCAGTTCCGACCAGCCGACGCTGCCCGCGCGGGCAGCGACCGTGCGGACGCGGTCGATACGGGCGTAGTGCTTCGGGGAGACCCCGACGCCGTCGGTGAACAGGTTCCGCAACTGGCGCTCGCTGACGGCCAGTTCCCGGGCCACGTCCCGTACCTGCGCGGGCGCCCGGTCCAGCCGCACGGACAACGCGTCCACGCCGGCCCGCAGCAACGCCGTCCGGCCCGCATCCGTCTGCTCGGACAACAGCCCGGGCAGCACCTCGGCGATCCGCGGCAGTGCCTCCAGCGGGTCCAGCCACCGCACCTCACGCGCGAACCGGCGGGCCACCCCGCCCGGCAGGGCGTCCAGCGGCACCACCCGGCCGACCAGTCCGGCGGCCGGCACACCCAGCAGGGGCCGGGAGGTACCCGGCGCCAGGTGCAGTACCACGCACGAGACGTGGGGCTTCCCCTCGTGGTAGGTCGCCCTTACCCGCGGCCCGACGGCCAGGACGTCACGCTGCCCGTCCGCCGTCACCCGCAGCACCACCTTGGTCAGCGCGTCCGGCAGTTGGACGAACGTCCCCTCGGGGGGCTCGGCGAAGGACATGGGCCGCACCTCGGAGATCCACGGGCGCAGCACGTCGGGCATGGTCGCAAGCGGCTCGGCGATGGTCTTCGGCACCTTTCCACCGTAGGCGACCGGCACCGCCGCCCGGGCGGTCCTGCCGTGCCGGAATTTCCAAGAGAAGGGCGCCCCGGCGGGCCCACCGTGGACCCCATGATTCTGGTGACGGGTGCCACGGGCACCATCGGAAACGACGTTGTACGACAGCTGGCCGGACGCGGCGCGAAGGTGCGCGCGCTCACCCGCGACCCGGTGAAGGCGACGGTGCCCGCCGGGGTGGAGGTGGTGCGTGGGGACTACGCCGACCCGGCGTCCCTGGAGGCCGCGCTGGCTGGTGCGACGGCCGCGTTCCTGCTCCGGCCGGCCGGTCCCGACGCGGGGCAGGACGCGGCCCTGGTCGCCGCGGCCCGGGCCGCCGGTGTGGAGCGGCTGGTCAAGCTCTCCGCCATCGCCACCGGCGACCCGGCCACCGGCCCTTCCGGCTCGTGGCACGTGGCCGGCGAGCGGGCAGTGCGGGACAGCGGGCTCGACTGGACGGTGCTGCGGCCCTCGTCGTTCGCCTCCAACACGCTGACCTGGGTCCAGGCCCTGCGCACGGGCGAGCCGGTCCCCAACATGACCGGCGACGGCGCTTCGGGCGTGATCGACCCCCGCGACATCGCCGAGGTGGCGGTGCGGGCCCTGCTCGACGCCGGGCACGCGGGGCGGACGTACACCCTGACCGGTCCCGAGGCGATCACCGTCCCCGGTCAGGCCGCCGTGCTCGCCGAGGTCCTGGGCCGCCCGGTCCCGACCCGGGACCTGGCCCCGGACGAGACCCGCGACTTCCTTCGCACGGCCTGGGGCATGGAGGGGGCTCAGGCGGACGGTGCCCTGATGGGCGTGGCGTTCGTCCGTGCCGGAGGCAACGCGGTGGTCACCGAGGACGCCCGGGAGGTGCTCGGCCGGCCGGCCCGGACCTATCGGGAGTGGGCCGAGGACCACAGGGGTGCGTTCCCGGGGTCCTGAGAGCCGGCGCCGCCAGGTTCAGGGGCGCCGGCCCCGCCCGGTTCAGGCGCGCCGGGGCCGCAGTGCGACCGCCGCCAGCCCCAGGGCCCCCGCCGCGATCACCGCGGCCACCCGGAACGCCAGCCGGTAGCCCTCCGCCGTGGCCGGCACCAGCTCCGCGCCGGCGTGCAGCAGGCCGTCGGTACGGCTCGCCGCGAGGGTGGACAGGGCGGCCAGGCCCAGCGAACCGCCCACCACCTGCGTGGTGTTGAAGAGCCCGGAGGCCAGTCCCGCGTCCTCCTCGCGGACGCCGGCCATGGCGAGGCCGGTGAGCGGGGGCATCGCCGCGGCGAAGCCGGCCGCCATGAGCAGCATCGGGGGCAGCACGTCGGCCGCGTACGACCCGTCGGCGGGCGCCCGGCTCAGCAGGGCCATCCCGACGGTGATGAGGACCAGCCCGGCGAGGAGCACGCGGTACGCGCCGAAGCGGCCGGTCATGCGCGCCGACAGCCCCAGCATCAGGGCGCCGATCGCGAGCGGTGCCGGCAGGAAGGCGAGACCGGTGTGCAACTCGCCGTAGCCCAGCACGCGTTGCAGGTACAACGCGCCGAGGAACTGGAAGCCGTACATCGTCGCGATCATCAGGATCTGTACGCCGTTCGCGCCGCTCAGCGCCTGGGAACGCAGTAGCCGCAGCCGCAGCAGCGGGTGCTCGGCCCGGGCCTGGCGGACGGTGAACGCCACGAGGAGGGCGAGGGCGAGCGCGGCCAGGAGCACGGTGGCGGCCGGACCCCGGTCGCCGGAGCCGACGATGACGTAGACGGTGAGCATCAGCGAGCCGGTGACCAGGGCCGCCCCCGGACCGTCGGCGCCCCCGCGGAGCCCCGCGCCGGGCTCGCGGGCCAGGATCCGTACCGCGGCCAGCCAGGCCGCCACCCCGATCGGCAGATTGATCAGGAAGATCCAGTGCCAGCTCAGCGCCTGCGTCAGCGCTCCGCCGAGGAAGGTGCCCAGGGTGGCGCCCACCGACCCCACCGCGCTGAACACCGCGATGGCACGGGCCTGTTCGCGCGGCTCGGGGAAGAGCGACACCAGCATGCCGAGCACGACGGCCGAGGTCATCGCGCCACCCGCGCCCTGCACCGCACGCGCCGCGATCAGCGCGCCCTGACTCGTCGCCAGCCCGCACCCCACGGAGGCCGCGGTGAACACGGCGAGCCCGGCCGTGAACATCCGTTTCCGGCCCACCAGATCACCCAGACGGCCGAACAGCAGGAGCAGTCCGCCGAACGGGATCAGATAGGCGTTCACCACCCAGGCCAGCCCCGGACCGCTGAAGCCCAGGTCGCGTTGGACGGCCGGCATCGCCACGGTGACGATGGTGCCGTCCAGGATCGTCATCAGCGCGCCCGCGCACAGGACGGCGAGGGATGCCCGACGCGGGTATGTTCGGGAGAGAGTCACCGGTGCGGCCGGTGTGCCGGTCGTGGTCGACATGGCCTTCTGGCCTCCGCAGTCGCCGTAGCTCGTCAGGGACATCAACAGGAACCGATCGTGCGCAAGGGGCACGACTTGTAACGGGGTTCATGGTGAGTGACCATGAGAGGACGGCGTAAGGAGGCAGTTCGATGTCCCAGAGGAACACCGGTGTTACCAGCCAGGTCGTGAACGCGCACGCCTGCCCCGTCCGCGAGGTTCTTGACAGGGTGGCCGGCAAATGGAGCGTGCAGATCCTGGTGGCGGCCTCGCACGGGCCCATCCGCTTCACGGAACTGGAGCGCGGCATCGAGGGCATCAGCCGCCGGATGCTGACCCTCACCCTGCGCAACCTGGAGCGCGACGGCCTGGTGACCCGCACCGTGTACCCGACGGTGCCTCCGCGCGTGGAGTACGAACTCACCCCGGTGGCGATGGAGTTGCACGAGACCTTGCAGCGGCTGACCGACTGGGCCGAGCGCAACCGCCACTACATCGCACAGGCCCGGGCGGTCTACGACGCCGAGCACCAGCCGGAACTGCTCGACGTGTAGACGGCCGTGCAGACGGCGCGGACCGCGTCATATCCCGAACAGCGCAGGGTCCGAGGCGAGTTCCTTGAAGACCTCGCGCGGATCGGCGACCAGCTTCCGGGCCTTCAGGTCCAGCAGCCCGCCGACCGCGTCGACCTCGGCGGCCAGCGTGCCGTCCGCCTTGGTGATCTTCTGGAGTATCCGGAACGTCTTGCCACCGCCCCACTCGAACGCGCAGGTCACGTCGACCTCGTCACCGGCGAGCAGCTCCCGCCTGTAACGGATGGTCGTCTCCAGTCCCACCGGGCCCACGCCCCGCCCGATCAGCTCGGCCTGCGTGACCCCGGCCGCCTGGAGCAGCGACCAGCGGGCGTGCTCGGCGTAGTTGATGTACACCGCCTGGTTCAGATGGCCCTGCACATCGGTCTCGTAGCCACGGACGGTCACCCGGACGGAATACGGTTCGCTCACGACTTCCCCTTCTCGTGTACGACGCACTGATCCTCTGTCGGCATCCTGACACGCCCGTCACACCCGGCGCGGCGATGCCAGCAGATAGCGCGTTCTGGTCCGGGGCTCCGTGTACTCGCCGGTCTGCCAGCCCGCCCGCTCCAGGGATGCGGCGCACGCCCGCAAGGGCTCGCCCTGCGGCGCGTACACCGCGACCGCCTCCGGCTGCGGGGTCGCCCGCACCCGGTAGCCGGGGGTGCCCGGCCCCTCGGGCGGCTGCCCGGCCGCCTCCAGGGCGAGCGCGGCGGCCCGCACCAGATGCGCACGCTCCCAGCCGCACGGCCGGTCGGTGGCGCCGTCGGGATTGGTCATCCGGCGCAGTTCGAGCAGCCCCTGCCAGGCGCTGTGCACCTCACGCGCTCGGGCGGGCCCGCCCGCGGCCGACTCCTCCCCGCCGACCCGCGCGGCGAACCCCCCGGCCGGCTCGGGTTCCCGCGCGGCCCGGGACTCCGTCGCGGCCCGGGGTTCCGTCGCGGTCAGGGCCTCCGGAGCCTCCCGTATCCGGTGCCCGGCCGGCGTCAGGAAGTGGTCGTGCGGCGGGCGCGGGTGCCGGAAGGCGAGCCCGCGCCTCACCAGCGCCGCCAGCTGCGCCTCGGTACCCCGCAGCCGCCCGGTGACCGGGTCGGCGGCGTCGACGACCCGCCGCTGCGCGGCGGTGGGCGGTCGGGTCACGGTGCGCACCTCCCCGGTGTCGAGCGCGGTACTGATCCCTTCTCCGAAGGCTACGACCGGCCACTGACAACGCGGTGCCGCTACCCGCCCGGCCGGATGTTCCAGCCCGCGATCACCGGCCGGTCGTGCTCCGTGCCCAGTCGGCACAGCGTCCCGGTCGCCAGCTGGAACAGGGCCCCGGCGGACGGCGCCAGGCCGAGTCGGCGGGCGGTCAGGACGCGCAGGAAGTGACCGTGGGCGACCAGCAGCACGACCCCCTCCGTGTTGGCGAGGGCCGCCTCGACCTTGGAGAGCATGCGGTCGGCCCGCTCCCCGACCTGCTCCGGGCTCTCCCCGGGGTGGTCCGGCGGGCCGGGCGCGACCCCGTCCGTGAACAGGAACCAGCCGGGCCGGGTGCGCTGGATCTCCATGGTGGTCACGCCCTCGTAGCCGCCGTAGTCCCACTCCCGCAGGTCGGTGTCGACCCGTGCGTCGGGCACCCCGATCAGCTCGGCGGTCTCGCGGGCCCGCTGGAGCGGGCTGACGAACGCGGCACCGATGCGGTGCGAGCGGATCAGCGGCACCAGCCGGCGCGCCTCGTCCCTGCCGTGCTCGGTGAGCGGCACGTCGGTCCACCCGGTATGCCGTCCGGACCGCGACCACTCGGTCTCACCGTGCCGGACGAGGAAGACATCAGCCATACGTCAGAGGCTCACACTTCCCTTAGGGACTTGTAGTGATGTGCAGTGGTGTGTCGTCTGCCGGTCGTATGTGGGTGCGCGGATCGAATGCGTGACCTTTCCGCGGGCGCGTCGTTGATCGGATGACAGCACTACGGGTGGGGAGAGGTGCCGGTGAGCCGGAGGCTGCCGTTGGGCGAGGACGAGACGGCCCGTATCGCCTGTGCCCGTGGCCTGCTGCGTGCGGGCGTGGTGGAGAAGACTGGCGAGGTGCTGTCGGCCGCAGTTCTGGCCCAGCGGGTGGGCTGGGCGGCGGATCTGGTGTCCAGCATGGCTGCCGCTCTGCTGGGTGTGCACTGGAACGCCGCCGATGTTGACCTGCTGGCCTCAGGTGTGGACGGCGCAGGCCGCAAGCTGCCGTCGAACGCGTGGATGGCGCTGCGGCGACTGGGCTGGACCACCGCACCGGCCGAGGACATGCGCGTCAACGACCGCATCGTGCGCATGGCCCAGGAGCAGGCCGGGCGCCTGCTCCGGTCGGCCAAGTGGCGCGCGGATCTGACCGCCGGAGTCATTGGGACCTGGCCCGCGGAGTCGGGCAGGCGCACCTCGGATGAGTGGGATGCCGTCCGTGCCGCCGTCCCCGACGGCCGGGATCTGCCCTCCAGCGTGATCAGGTCCCGTACTCGGCAGATCGCCGCCTTCGCCGAGAAGCACGGCCGGTTGCCCGCCGACGTGTTCGAGCTTGAGGCCGCACCCCACGCGGCGCGGATGCTGCTGCTTTCCGCCTGCGACGGACAGCAGGCCACTCTTGCCCGCAGTGATGAGCCGGGCCGGGCGCTGCTGCGGCTGCAGCTGCCAACCTGCCCCGCCCCCAGCTCTTATCGGGACTGGACCTGGGTGGTCTGCCCCATCACACTGCCGCCCACCATCCCGCCCGGAGCGCTGGTGCACCTGCCCACCCTGCGCGCCCACCACGGCCGGGTCCACGCTGACCTCGCCTACACCCACACCGTGCCGAAGGCCCGGCGCACCGGGCACACAGTGGCGCTGGGCGTGGACTGGGGCCTCAACGCACTGCTCAGCGCGGGCGCCGTTCGGCTCCACGACAACGGGACGATCACCGCGCTGGGCTCGGGTGCCCAGTTCCGGGCCGCCGGAGTGCTGGCCAAACAGCACCGGCTGCGCCGCGAGGGCGAGCATCTGCATGCCAAGGCCGATCACTATCGGCGGCTCATCAACGACACCGACAGCCATTATCTGTCCGGCAAACACGCCGTCCTGGCCCAGGAGATTCGGTACGTGGCCGACCGACGCTCGAACCTCAACGACGCGCTTGCCCGGTCCGCCGCAAGGTGGACGGTCGACCAGGCACTGGCCGCCCACGCGAGCGTGATCTACGTCGAGGACCTGCGCTCGATGGAAGCCCGGGGCATGGGCCGCACTCTCAACACCCGTCTGTCCCAGCAGGTTCGCGGACAGATCGTGGAACGCATGCGGCACCTGGCCGCCGAAGCGGGAATCGCTGTCGTCACAGTCCCGGCCCGTGGCACCTCCCGGCACTGCCCCCGCTGCCTGGTACCGCTACGCCACCGCAAGGCCCCCGACCGGCCCACCGTACCCGGCTGGAAATGGGCCATCTGCCCCAACCCCGAATGCGGCTGGCAGGGCGACCGCGACACCGGAGCATGGCAGCGCATCGCCGCACGCGGCTCCACCCACCAAACCAAGACCGCGGTCGACCGCGCCAGTGGCGCGATGGTCATCCGCAGCGTGGTCGACCAGCTCGAAACCACCGCAGTGGTCGAAACGGCCACCATCACTGGGATCCGCCGGGGAGACCGGTCCAAGGCCGGACCCACCCGGCGCACAATCGCACGCTCCGCGCCCAGGCGACGCGGGGCACCCTCCCCTACCGGTCCCTCGGGTCCGGCGGGCAAGCGTCCGGAGGGACACGCTCACACGGGCCCAAAACGGCTGCCCCGCGCAGCCCACCGGCACCAGGGCGTGACGACGATCAGCACACCCACCACCCGCCGACACCGGCCTAGAGGGGCGGCACTGGGCGCAGGCTTTCACCTGCACGCCCACGCCACCCCACCACGGTGGGAACCGATCCAACCGATCCCGCAACCCGCGGATCACAAAGGATCAGTTGGCTGATCAGAGACGCTAAGAGCCCAGCGCTCCAGTTCGGTGAAGTCACGCGCCCGCAGGCCGTGCCGCGCATCCACCGGAAGGAGCAGTGCGGGCCCTTCGTGGTGCTCGGCGACATGGCGGACGTCGAGTTCGGTGACCATGTCGTCGACCCACACGAACGGCCGTCCGGCCGCCCACGCCACGACGGTCCGCGTCTTCCAGTACAGGCCGTCCGGATCCTTCGCGAACAGCTCCGGCCACTCGATGACGGGCAGTTCGGGCAGCCCGACGACCGGGCCGATCATCTCGTTGGCCTGGTGCGTCCAGGTGGTGGCCCAGGCCAGTTCGTACGGCAGCGCGAGCAGCCGGACCCCGTGTCCCGGATGCAGCCGCACCCGCAGCCCCCGGCGCAGCCTGCGGGAGTCCGGCCGCTGGCGGGCGGACCAGCCGGCGGGGTGCAGCCTGCGGGTCACGTACCCGCGGTGCCGCAGGAACCGGGCCCGGAAGGGGTTCAGTGGGCCGTCGACGTCGAGGAGGAGCAGAGGCCGCTGGGTCATGGGTACGGCATACCCGGACGGCCCCCGATGACTACCGCATGACTACCGCATGACCACGGCACGACTACTGTCGATAGCCGCTCAGGAACCGCCCGATCCGGCCGATCGCCGTCTCCAGGGTCTCCGCGTGGGGGAGGGTGAGGATGCGGAAGTGGTCGGTGGCGGGCCAGTTGAAGCCGGTGCCCTGGACGACCTGGATCTTCTCCTGGAGCAGCAGGTCCAGGACGAACCTCTCGTCGTCGTGGATCGGGTGGACCTTGGGGTCGATGCGGGCGAAGGCGTAGAGGGCGCCCTTCGGCTTGACGCACGAGACGCCGGGGATCTCGTTGAGCTTCTCCCAGGCCACGTTGCGCTGCTCGTGCAGCCTGCCGCCGGGGGTGACGAGTTCCCGGATCGACTGGCGGCCGCCGAGTGCGGCCTGGATCGCGTACTGGGCGGGGGCGTTGGCGCACAGCCGCATGGAGGCCAGCATGGTGAGGCCCTCCAGGTAGTCCTTGGCGTGCTGCTTCGGGCCGGTGACGACCAGCCAGCCCGAGCGGAAGCCGGCCACCCGGTACGTCTTGGACAGGCCGCAGAAGGTGAGGACCACCAGGTCGGGGGCGAGGGCCGCGGTGGAGTGGTGGACGGCGTCGTCGTACAGGATCTGGTCGTAGATCTCGTCCGCGAAGACCATCAGGCCGTGCCGGCGGGCCAGGTCGAGGATGCCCTCCAGGATCTCCTTGGGGTACACCGCGCCGGTCGGGTTGTTCGGGTTGATGATGACGACGGCCTTGGTGCGGTCCGTGATCTTCGACTCCATGTCGGCCAGGTCCGGGTACCAGTCGGCCTGTTCGTCGCAGAGGTAGTGCACCGCCTTGCCGCCGGCGAGGGTGGTCACCGCGGTCCAGAGCGGGAAGTCGGGGGCGGGGATGAGGATCTCGTCGCCGTCCTCGACCAGCGCCTGTACGGCCATGGAGACCAGCTCCGAGACGCCGTTGCCGAGGAACACGTCGTCGACGCCCACCTCCAGGCCCAGCGTCTGGTAGCGCCCGGCCACCGCACGGCGGGCGGAGAGGATGCCGCGCGAGTCGGTGTAGCCGTGTGCCTGCGGGAGCATCCGGATCATGTCCTGGAGGATCTCCTCAGGGGCTTCGAAGCCGAAGAGTGCCGGATTGCCGGTGTTCAGGCGCAGCACGCTGTGGCCCGCCTCCTCCAGCGCGTTGGCGTGCTCGATCACCGGTCCGCGGATCTCGTAACAGACCTCGCTGAGCTTGTTGGACTGCCGGAACTCCATGCGCCCCTCCGGGAACTCGTGTTGCTTGGTTTTACCAAGTAGGAGCTTGGAAAGTCCAACATCTTGTCTAGACTGCGTCGCATGTCACCTCGCCGAAGCTACGACCAGTACTGTTCCGCGGCCCGCGCCCTCGACGTCGTCGGCGACCGCTGGACCCTGCTGATCGTCCGGGAGCTGTTCGCCGGTCCCCGCCGCTACACGGACCTGCACGCGGATCTGCCGGGGGTCAGCACGGACGTCCTCGCCTCCCGGCTGAAGGACATGGAGCGGGACGGGCTCACCACCCGGCGGCGGCTGCCCCCGCCGGGTGCGGCGTACGTCTACGAACTCACGCCCCGCGGGCGGGAGTTGCTGCCGGTACTCCAGGCACTGGGCAAGTGGGGCGAGTCCGAACTGGGGGAGCGCCGGCCGACCGACGCGGTGCGCGCGCACTGGTTCGCGCTGCCGCTGCTGCGGGCCCTGACGGGCGAGGGGCTTGTCGAAGTCCGGCTGGGGGAGGGGGACTTCCACCTGTACGTCGGGGCGGAGGAGGGACCGGTGTACGGCGACGGCCCGGCTCCGGCCGAGCCCGACGCCCGGCTCGTGCTCGACGCCGGGACGGGTACGGCTCTGGCCCGGGGCGAGTTGGGGCTGGCGGAGGCGGTGCGGGGCGGGCGGGTCACGGTGACGGGGGACGGGGCGCTGGCCAAGGAGCTGCGGGAGGCCTGAAACGACGACTGGGCCGCCGCGAACGGGGCCCAGTCACCAGGTTCTGTACAGGATCACGCGCCCGGCGGTACCCGCGACGGCCGGCCCGACCCCCGCGTCAGCGCATATCCGCCGATCCCCGCCAGCGCGGCCAGCACGCCGCCGATCCCGGTCCACACCCAGCGGTCGCTCCACCAGCCGGAGGACCAGCCGCCGTCGGGCTCGATGCTGGACAGGACCGCCGACTTAGAGGTCGAAGAACCGTCGTCGGACGAGGAACTGTCGGCGTCCGACTCGGCCTTGACCGCGATCCCCGGTACCAGCGGCTCGGCCAGCGAACCGTCCACCGCCGCCGAGCCGCCGATGTCCTTGGAGTCCACCTTCACCTCGGCGCTCACCGGCTGACCGAGGTCGGCCGAGGTCAGGTCCACCACGGTCAGCCGGATGTAGTACGTGCCGGGCAGCGGATCGTCGGCCCACGGCTCCGACCAGGCGCGCACGGTACGCATCACGCAGGCCAGCTCCACCGACGTGGCGCCCTGCGCGGCCGTGCGGGTCTGCGCGCCGTACTGGCAGGCCTGCCGGCGCCGCAGACCGTCGTACACGTCGAGCTGCCAGGTCTGCCCCGCGTGCGCGTCGGGCAGCTTCACCGTCGCCTTGACGTCCGGGCGCCGGCCGGCGTCGGCCGGGAACGACCAGTACAGGTAGTCGCCGGTGGACCCGCTGGCCGTCGCCCGCTGCCCCTGGTCGATCTCGGCCGCCGTACGGAAGGACGTGCCCGCCTGGGTGGGCGCGCCGCTGTCCTCCGAGGCGCTGGGGGAGGGGGAGGAATCCGCCACCGCCGGACCGGCCGCCAGGCCCACCGCCAGCATGGCGGCGCTCAACACACGTGTGATCGACATCAGTTGGTCCTCCAGACCGCGACCCGCCAGCGCGACACCCAGCCCCACACCAGACCCGCGAGGAAGCCGGTCAGCACCAGCGCGCCGAGCAGCCACCAGCCGCGGCCGAGACCGAAGGAGGCGACATCGCTCGCCTTCGACGGCCCGTCCACCACGTCGACCGTCAGCTCGACCGGCAGGCCGGGGCTGGTCTTCACCCCGGACGCGGCCGAGAAGGAGTTGGTCACCTGGAGACAGACGGTCTCCGGCGTGGTGTCCTCGTCGTCGTCGCTCTCGGCCTTCGGGTACCGCAGCCCGGTCGAGATGACGTCCGTTCGCCCGAGGCCCGACGCCTCGCCGCGCACTATCTCCCGCCCGTGCACGGTCACCGCGCGCAGCAGCACACCGTAGTCGGCGTTGACGGCCCGGTCGGCCGCGACGCTCACCGAAGCGCGCAGCTCCTGGCCCGGGTTGACGTCGACCTTGTACCAGCGCTGCTGCCCGAACTCCTCACGGTCGGTGTACAGCCCCGACTTCAGCGCGGGCGCGGACGAGCACTGGTCCGTCCCCTCGGTCGCCACCGGCGTGACCACGGGGTCCGCCGCCCGGTCCACCAACTGGCCGACCCGGTCGGTCAGTTCCTCCTTGTGCTGGACGGAGGTGTACGTGCCGCCGGTCGCGTCCGCGATGCAGCTGAGCTGGTCGCGGGTCTTGGCGTCCGGCACCAGGCCGAGCGTGTCGATGGTCAGCCCGACGCCCTTGGCGGCGATCTCGCGGGCCACCTCGCACGGGTCCAGCGGCTGGCAGGTGTCCTCGCCGTCGCTGATCAGGACGATACGGCGGGTCCCGTCACCGCCCTGGAGGTCGTCGGCCGCCTTGAGCAGCGCGGGGCCGATCGGGGTCCAGCCGGTCGGCGAGAGTGTGGCGACGGCGGTCTTCGCCTCGGTGCGGTCGAGCGTGCCGACCGGGTACAGCTGCGCGGTGTCCTTGCAGCCCTCCTTGCGGTCGTTGCCGCGGTAGTTGGCGCCCAGCGTGCGGATGCCGAGCTGGACCCCCTCGGGCGTCGCGTCCAGCACCTCGTTGAACGCCTGCTTGGCCGCGGCCATGCGCGTCCCGCCGTCGATGTCCGCCGTCCGCATGGAACCGCTGACGTCCAGCACGAGCTCCACCTTGGGAGCGGCCTGTTCGGTCTCGTCGGCGACCGCATGGCCGGGGAACGCGATCCCGGCCGCCAGGGCGGCGAGCAGAGCACAGACTCCTGCCGCCGGCCGATGTGTTCTGATCATCGGCGGATCCTATTGATCAAAGGTGCCGGGCTCCAAAACGAGGTCCGGACCGGTGAACAAGAGTGACCGGCAGGTCAACGCAGGGCGGCGAGCGGGTTCGGCAGGGCCGTCCACTGGTCGCCGGGCACCTCCGGGGAGAGCCGCATCAGGGTCAACGCCTTGGTGGGCAGCGGTCCTTCGAGGAGTGCCGTCAGGTCGGGGGTGGCGGGCAGGTGCCGTACGGCCGCCTCCAGGGCCGTCGCCAGGACCGGTCCCGAACCCGCCGTGCCCGCGAGGGCGCCCGCGACCAGGGAGCCGAACAGCTTGCGGCGCAGGGTCGTCTCGTCGTCCGTGACCAGGCGGCCCGTCAGGTCGGGCGGGGTGATGCCGTGCCGGCGGAGGCGGGCGGGACTGAGACGGATGTCGGCCAGGTCGCGGTAGACCAGGCGGAGCGGGGCGCCGGTCCCGGAGAGCACGACCAGGAGGTTCTGGCCGTGCGCCTCCAGGGCCACGCCCAGATCCAGCAGCCGCAGACCCACCGTCAGCGCGAGCCGGGTGAACCCGGCCAGCCACGACGGCGATTCGGGGAGCGTCGTGGTGGCCAGGGCCGCCACCGGGAGGACGCGCTCGCCCGGTGCCGCGTACGCCTGCGGCGACTCGCGCAACAGCGCCGCCAGGTCGGGGGAGCCGGCGGTCACCGCGCCCAGCGTGCGGGTGATGTGCAGGAGCCCGTCCGTGCGGTCCGCCAGGTCCGTGGCGAACGACGACAACGTCACCGCCGCGCCGACCGAGTACGCCGAGATGTCCCGCACGGACGAGGTCAGCCGTGCACTGAGGGCTGTCTTCACATGGGTGTCGTCGGCAAGGGCGAGCGTGCGCAGGGACATCAGCGGGTGCGCGTCCCGCCACGGCCCGGCGGAGCCGCCCTTGAGGACATGGGTGTGCTGCCAGGGGTGCACGGGAACCAGCAGACGGCCACCGTCCCGGAGTTCGTCCGGCCAGTCGCCGGTCAGCAGGCAGTCCCCGGCCGCGACCGGGACCGTCTCCAGCCGTACGACCGGCCGGTGCTCCGGCCCGTAGGCGAGCTGCTCCGCCGCCGAGAAACCGGGCCGGGAACGGCAGTTGGGGTGGAAGGGATGCCCGTCGACGACCCGCTGCTCCCACTGCCAGTCGCTCCCCCAGGCTTCGGCCGGAGAGACTCCCACCGGCCACTCCTCGGGGCCCCTCTGCTCCGGGCCCTTCGCGGAGAACTCCCGGTTCGCTCGCGAGAGCGCCAACGACGCGACGCTGTGCCCGAGTTCGGCGGCGAAACCGGCCGAGTGCGGCCACCCCAGGTCCGTCGTCAACCGCGCCGGATCGTCGTACACCTCCCCGTCCAGACGCACGGCGGTCACGTACGCGTCCGTGGCGTACGGATCCGCCCGCGGCCCGTGCAGCGCCCGCCCGTCGGCCAGCCACAGGGCGAGGCTGTGCGCCCCGCGCACCCGGCGCGCCACCCACGGCAGCGGCTCGTGCGCCAGCGCCCGCCACAGCCGGGTCAGCACCGCCGCCCGCGCACCGGGCAGCTCGGCCGCGTACCGGTCGACGAGGTCCGGCCGGGCCTCGGCCAGCTCCGCGGCGAGCCGGGTCTCGATGGGGGAGGGACGATGCACGGGAGGGCTCCTCGGAGAGGGGTACGACGGTCATGATGACCGGTGGTGAGCGACATACTGATCAGGATCGGACTGTGTGGACGTAGCGAACGAATGGAACGCGTGGACCTCATCCCCCTCAGCGACGCGGTCGGCGAACGCGCCGACGCGTACGCTGCCGCGCCCCTGCTCAACTGCCTGCTGCGGGAGGTGGCCCAGCCGCTCCCGGACACCGGGGAAGGGCCGTCACGGGTCTACCGGCTGCCCGGCGGCGGACGGCTGCTGCGGGTGCGCGGCGGACGCCGGCCGGCCGCTCCCGAGGTGTACGCGGACGGCACCTGGCACCGCGTCGGCCACCCCGAACTGGTGAAACTCGTCGCCGAGGAACTGCGCAGACACACCGGGCTGTCCAACGGCGACCTGCCGACCGAGATGATCGACAGCCGGGACGCGGTCGCCGCGCTGCTCACGGCACGCGCCCGGGCGACGGCGCCCGACGACCCGTATCTGCGTTCGGAGCAGTCCCTCATCACCGGCCATCCCTACCACCCCGCCCCCAAGGCCCGTGGCGGCGGCCCGGTCACCGCCTGGCTGCCGTACGCCCCCGAGGCGCACGCCCGGTTCCCGCTGGTGCTGCTCGCGGTCCGGGAGGACGAGGTGGTGGAGGAGGGCGACACGGCCGCGCTGGACGCCCTGGCCGCCGTACCGCCGGGCTACCGGCTGCTGCCCGCCCACCCCTGGCAGCTCGACCTGGTCGCCCGCGACCTCGCTCCCGCCTTCGCGGACGGGCGGCTGCTGCGCCTCGGCGAGACCGGCTTCACGACCTGGCCGACCGCCGCGATCCGCACGGTGTACGAGCCGGAGCGGGACCTCTTCCTGAAGTTCAGCCTGGACGTCCGGATCACCAACGACATCCGCCGCCTCTGGGCGCACGACCTGCGCAGACTGCGCCGTACGGACGCGGCCGCGACCGCCGCGTTCACGGCCATGGACGGGCCCGCCGGCTGGCTCGGCGACCGCGGCTACCGCACCGCCCGCTTCGCCTTCGAGGAGCTGGCCGTACTGGTCCGGGACGGGCTGCGCGGGCCGCTGCTGCCGGGAGCCACCCCGCTGCTCGCCGCCGGCCTGGTGGAGGGCTTCGACGGCGACCCGCTGGCCGCGGCGGCGGACCCCGGTGCCTGGTGGGAGGCGTATCTGCGGGCGGTCGTACCCCCGGCCCTGACCGCCTTCGCCGAGCACGGCGTCGTCCTCGAAGCGCATCTGCAGAACACCCTGGTCGCCGTCGACGCCGACGGCATGCCGGTGCAGGCGCTGTACCGGGACGCCGAAGGGGTCAAGCTGCTGGCCGACGTGGACCGGGCCGCCGGCTGGGAGCGGCTCGTGTACTGCCTCGTCGTCAACCACCTGACCGAGGTCGCCGCCGCGCTCGCCGAGCGGCACCCCGGGTTCGACCCGTGGCCGGCGGCGCGGCGGGAGCTGGCACGGCAGCCGCTCCCGGAGGTGACCGGCCTGCTGGCCTCCCCGACCCTGCCCGGCAAGACCAACCTCCTGCTGCGCTGGACCGGCGCGGACGGGGCCGACGCGCGCTATCTGCCGTTGCCGAATCCCCTGGTCTGAGACGGCGGGGCGCCGGCTGTGCCGCTCGGCCGCCGTCGGCCACGGGAGCCGGGGCGTGCGGGCCGGCACGGTGTGCCCGAGGTGTTCCCGCCGGGCACGGCAGAGGCCGGCCGGCGGACCTCGCCTCCGGCGACCTAGCGTGCCCTCGCCCGAACACCCTCGGCCGCGCTCGCACCGCGGTGGCCGGGAGGCCGGTGCGCCGGGTGGTACGCCCGCGATCCACCTTCCCGCGGCGGTCCGGCATACCCTACGGTGCGGATGCAGTAGCGCCCCGGTCGAGCCGGGGCGGGGCGGGGAGGAAGAATGCGCGAGCAGCCCGGCGGTCACGGCGCTGTGGCGGACGTCGGGACGGCGGCCGGCGGGATGGTCGTGGTCGAGGACCTGCGCCGCACCTACGGCAGCGGCGAAACCGCCGTCCACGCCCTGCGCGGTGTCTCCTTCAACGTGCCGCGCGGCGAACTCGTCGCCCTCAGAGGCCGTTCCGGCTCGGGCAAGACCACCGTGCTCAACCTGGTCGGCGGTCTCGACACTCCGGACGGCGGCCGGATCATCCTGGACGGCACCGACCTGGCCGGCCTCGGCGCCGACGACCTGCTGGCGCTGCGCCGCGACCGAGTCGGCTTCGTCTTCCAGTCCTTCGGCCTCATCCCGGTCCTGACCGCTGCCGAGAACGTCGGGGTTCCGTTGCGCCTGCGGAAGGTCCCGGCCCGCGAGCGCGAGGCCCGCGTCCGTCTTCTGCTCTCGCTCGTCGGCCTCTCCGACCATGCCGACCAGCGTCCCGGCGAGCTCTCCGGCGGCCAGCAGCAGCGGGTCGCGATCGCCCGGGCGCTTGCCAACAATCCGGCCCTGATCATCGCCGACGAACCCACCGGCCAGCTGGACGCCGACACCGGGCTCACCGTGATGAACCTGCTGCGCGCCGTCGTCCGCAGCGAATCCGTCACCGCCCTCGTCGCCACCCACGACACCCAACTCCTCGCGCTGGCCGACCGCGTGCTCGAACTCCGGGACGGCCGCATCGTCGAGGACGACTGACGGCACCGCCGCGGACCGGTGACGAAAGCCCGGGCGGGGCGGTCCTTGAGGCGCCGGCACCCGACCGTCCGGGACGGAACCGGCGTGCCGCCGCCGACCTGCCGGATCCCGCCCCTCGCACACACTTCCGCATTACGCTGGCGACTGCCTGACAGCGTTGCCCGCAGACCTCACCTCCTCGGGGGACCGTGTGCCAGTTCACGAACAGCCCACCGGGGCACCGGACTTGGCCGAGCTGCGCCGGCGGGCCGCGGCGGCCGCCGCCCCGCGGCGCGAGGCGGGGCTGGTCGTTTGCGAGAACCTGGTGCGCATCTACCGGACCGAGGGTGTCGAGGTACAGGCCCTCCAGGGCCTCGACCTGACCGTGGCCGAAGGCGAGATGATCGCGGTGATCGGGGCCTCCGGCTCCGGCAAGTCCACGCTGCTGGGCATACTGTCCGGCCAGGACGTGCCCACCGCGGGCGCCGCCGAGGTCGCCGGACACGACCTTCTGGCGATGAAGCGCCGCGAGCGGCTCGGCTACCGGCGCGGCACGGTGGGCTTCGTCTGGCAGCAGACCTCCCGCAATCTGCTGCCCTACCTCTCCGCGGCCGAGAACGTGATGCTGCCGATGACGTACACCGGGATCAAGCGCTCCCGGCGCCGGGCCCGGGCGGAGGAACTGCTCGACCTGCTGTCCGTCGGCCACTGCCGGGACCGCACCCCGGACACGCTCTCCGGCGGCGAGCAGCAGCGGGTCGCCATCGCCGTCGCCAACGCCAACGAGCCGCGGGTGCTGCTCGCCGACGAACCCACCGGCGAACTCGACACCGCCACCAGCGACGAGGTCTTCGCCGCGCTGCGCCGGGCCAACGAGGACCTGGGTGTCACCGTGATCGTGGTGACCCACGACGCGCTGGTGTCCGAGCAGGTGCAGCGCACCGTGGGGATCCGCGACGGCCGTACCTCGACCGAGGTGCTGCGCCGGGTCGCCACCGACGAGGACGGCGTCGAGGTGCTCACCGCCGAGGAGTACGCGGTCCTGGACGGCAGCGGTCGGCTGCAGCTGCCGGGCGAGTTCACCGAGCGCCTGCACCTGCGCAAGCGGGTCCGGCTGGTCCTGGAGAGCGACCACGTCGGCGTGTGGCCCGACGAGGCCGCGCGCCGGGCGAGGTCCGACGCGCAGGACGCGGCGGGCGGCGGCCCCGAACGCTGAGCACGCCGAGGGCGAGCCGTCACGCGAGGCGCAGTACGGCTCCCAGGCCGCGGCGGCGGGCGAGGACGGACTCGGTGACCGCGGCGGCCAGGATCAGCGCGGCCACGCCGGCGACGAGGGCGACGGTCAGCGAGTAGTCGGTGTGCAGCGCCGGTTGGGCGGGACCGCCGGTGAACTGCCGCAGGTCCAGTGTCCGCGCCATGAGCCGCGGTTCGAGCAGCCCCAGCAGGGTGCCGCCCACCGCCGAGGCGACCGCCAGCGGCAGCAGTTGCAGGAAGTGCAGCGCCCCGGCTTCCCTTGCGCCGAGTCCGAGCGTGCGCAGGAACGAGGTGGTTCGGCTGCGCTCGTGGGAGGTGAGGGTCAGTTCCAGGAGAAGCGCGAGCAGGCCCGACAGGGCGGCCAGGATCGAGCCGGTGGTGTAGATCGTGGCGAGTCCCCGCGTCAGGCCGTCCGAGCGCAGGGCACTGACCGTCTCGGAGCGGACGCGGATCCGGGCCAGAGGACCGAGCGCCTTGGCCGCCGCCGACCGCAGTGCCGCGGGTGCGGCGGTGGCGGGGCTGTCGCCCCTGAGGAGCAGGACGGTGCTTCCCGAGGGCTGCGGGGGCAGCAGATGCTCGGCTCCTGCGGTGGTGATCAGCAACGGCGTACCGGCGGTGAGCTGCGCGGTGACCGGCCCGAGGAGCGGGTCGCGCAGTTCCGCGGCGGTGAGGGTGCCGACCGGCTTGAAGACGAGGTCCACCGGCCGCTGCCCGTCGGGTACGACCGTGGCGGTGAAGCCGCCGGTGCGCTCGCTCGCCCGCAGGCCGGGCGAGAGGAAGGAGGGCAGCGGGGCGTTCGCGCCGGCCCGGGTTCCCGCCGGGGCCGCCAGCCGGGACAGCAGCGCGCCGGCCAGGGGCGACTTCGGGGCGACGGCGGCCAGTTGCCGGGGATCCACGGTGATCACGGCGACCGGCGAGATCACTGCGCCGTCGGCCTGCCCTGCCAGGTCGAGGGTGTACAGATGCTGGAGGGCGGTCCGTGTCCCGGTGGTGCCGGTACCCGATGCGGAAGTCACGGTTCCGGCCACGGTCGCGCTCGCCTCGGCGCCGGTGCTCCAGGCCGCACCCGTGGCCAGGCCGTCGTCGATCGTACGGTGCACGAGGCCGCCGAACACGGCCGTTCCCAGGGTCAGCACCAGGACGAACAGGGCCAGCCCGGTCGCCGGGGCGTCGTGGGCGGCCCGGGCGGCCCCGACGAAGCCCACCGCTCCCCGGCCGCGCCGGGTCCGCCGCAGCACCAGGCGCAGCACGAGCGGGTAGCACCGCAGCAGGACGAGTACGACGGTCAGCGCCACCAGCACCGGCACCGCGCCCAGGATCCCGTCGGGGCCCTGCGAGCGCAGCGCGATCACACCCGCCGCCGTCGTGACCAGCACCGTCAGCTCCAGAACCACGCGCCGGCCGAGGGCGATGTTCCGGCGTGAGTGCCGCAGCCGGCCGGGTCTGCGCGGCTCTCGGACCGCGAGCCAGGTCATCAGCGGCACCGTCAGCGCCACCACCGAGGCGGCGAGCGCGGCGGTCATCGGCTGCGGCGCTCCGGACGTGCCGGTGGGGGCGAGCGCCCCTCCGGCCGCCCAGCCGAGCAGTGCTGCGATCACCACCACCGGCCAGGCCACGGCGCAGCGCAGCAGCACCAGCCGCGTGGTGGACGCGCCCCGCGCGCGCTGCAACCGCAGGTGGGCCTGCCTTCGGCGCAGCAGCAGCCGTACCGCGACGGTGACGGTGGCCAGCGCGACCGCGGCCAGCGCGTCGACGGCGAACATCGCCAGGTCCCTGGCCTGTTGGTCCTGAGCGGTGAAGGCGGCGAGCAGCGGTGTCAGGGAGTCGGTCACCAACAGGGGCCCGGTGGCCTGGCCTTCGACGAGGCAGCTGAGGTCGCCGGTGATCGGGTCGGTCCCCTGGCACAGGGCGGCGCTGAGGTCCTGGCTGTAATGGGACAGCGGCCCGGTCAGGGTGCGGGCCCGGTCGAGCGCCGCCCCGGACAGATCGGCGCGCAGCTGCCAGGTCACCCGCGGGCCGCCCACCCCGCGGCCGGCCAGCAGGTCGGCGGCGTCGAGGCCGACGAGGCCGCGGACGGCGAGCACCGTGCCGGCGGAGTGCTCGGCCGGGTAGCGTGACGGCTGGTCCAGCGTCTCCCGGCCCGACCAGAAGCCGTCGGTGGCGGCCGTGGTGCGGTAGATCCCGCTCACCAGCAGCACTGCGCGGGGCGGTGCGTTCTGTACCCCGAGGGTCTTGGCGAACTCAAGGGTCAGCCGGCTGCCGGCCCGGATGCCCAGCGCCTGCGCGGTGGCCTGCGACAACCCGATCTGGGGCGCGGTGCCCAACGGCGTGTGGTCGGCCGGCGGGTGGCCGCTGACGTAGTGCAGGTGGGCCCGCGCGGACGGCAGATGGCTGACCGTCAGCTCGGTGCTGGTGATGGCCGGCCCCGGCGGCTGCGGTGAGATCAGGGACGCCTGGTTGTAGTCGTAGTCGCCGCCGGTGATGGTCACATGCCGGGCGGCGGGGCCGCTGAGCCGCTCGATGAGGGTGCGGCCGGCGCCGAGCAGGGTGGCCATGTCCACGGCGGGCGGCTCGGTGCCGAAGACCTCAGGTGTGGTGCTCAGGCTGATCGGGGGCGCCTGGGCCCGCGTGGCGTCGACACGCTGCCGCAGTGCCCGGTCCTCCTGGCCCCCCGCGAAGGCGGGGCCCCAGGCGCACAGCGCCGTCAGCACCAGGACCAACACCGCCAGGCAGGCCAGCAGCGGCAGGTCGCCGAGGGTCTCCTTGCGTATCAGGCGCCGCGTCACCGCCGCGCCCGTACCCACGGTTCGCGTCACCGTCCGTCCTTTCCGGTCGTGTCCGGCCGCCCGGCTCAACGGTCGTCCCCCGCTCGCAGCACACGGACCAGGTCCACCCGGGCCAGCAGCCGGGCGAGCGCCAGCACGACGGCGCTGATGGCCACGGCGGTCGCCACCGCGGTGAGCGCCACGGTGCACCAGGGGATGACCAGCGGCAGCGGCGGATAGGGGGTCTGTCCGCTGTCGTCCACGGTGACCAGCGGCAGCACCGCCGATGCCAGGGCCATGCCCATCAGCGCCCCGGGGACCACCGCGAACAGCGCCAGACCGAGTTGCTCGGCGCCCAGCAGCGCGGACAGGCTTCTGGCCCGGACGCCCACCGCCCGCAGCAGGGCGAACTCCTTGCGGCGCTGCCGGGTGGAGACCACCGCGTGCACGGTGAAGGCGATGACCGCGAAGCCGGGGGCCAGATACCGGACCAGTTCCAGCACCCGGCGCAGTCCGCTGCGGAACGGGTCGGCCCGAAGGGACGCGGCGGTGCGCGCCGTGGTGGTGACGCGGCCCAGCGCGGGCTGCGCCTCGGTGGCGGCGGCCGTTCGGGCGCTGTCGGTGCTGCTGAGCCACCAGAACGCGGGATCCTCCTGGTCGGCACCGGTCCGCGTCGTCGCGGTGGCGAGTTGGCGCTGGTCGGCGATCAGATGCCCCTGTCCGCGGCCCAGTCCGGGCAGCGAGTCGACCCGGCCCACAATCTTGACGGTGACCTCAGCGCCGCCCAGATTCAGCGTGATGGTGCTGCCCACGCCCAGGCGCACCTCGCTCAGCGCCGAGGCGTCGGCGCGCACCGGCAGCGGCCCCGGCGCGCCGGCCGGGCCCGCGACGAGTCGCAGCCGGCTGCCCGGCCGGGTCTCGTAGTCGCTGCCGGCCAGGACGCCGAACGCGTCCTCGCTTGCCTGGGAGGCCCGGATTCCGGTGCTGATGGTGGTGCGGAGGACCTCGGGGCCACCACGATCGACCGAGCACACCCCGGGGGTGCCGGGACCGTAGGCGCCGGTGGGATTTCCCCGGCACGCCCCCGCGGTGGAGTCGGCGGCGTGGTCCGTGCCGTCGGCCCAGACCTGCCCACCGGGCAGCCCGGTGATCCAGGTGTCCGCGGTGCCGCGCGCGCCCACCCGGATCAGTTCCAGGTCCAGCCGCGCGGGGCGCACATTCGGCTGCGGCAGGACGCTGACGGCGGTCACCGTCAGCGGATAACTCCGCGGGTGGCCGCCGCTCAGCGCCACGTCGAGGGGGACCACGACGGTGTGCCTGGCCCCGTCGGCGGCGGGCAGCCGGGCCGTCACCGTACTGACGACGCCGAACGCGTCCTGCACGGTCAGTCCAAGGTCCGGGGCCGCGCGGCTGCCGTCGCTGCTCAGCCGCTCGTCCACCAGCAGCGCGGTCGGACGCCCCGGGAGCCGTATCCCGGGGACGACCGGTGACGGCGGGCGGGGAGCGGGCCCGCCGATCGTGCCCACCAGCTCTTCGGTGGCTCCGCCGGGCAGGTTCACCGTCGACCGCGTCACTGGTGTGGCGGAGGTCACCGCCGGCAGGGCGCGATAGGCGGCGCCCAGGACGGAGGAGGGGTAACTGTCGTCTGCGGAGGGGGAGATCCGCACGTCTGCGCCGACCGTGAACGCGGCCTCCTCGGACGCCAAGCCGCCCAGGCAGGCCAGCGCGGTGGTGGCGAAGGCGCTCACCGACACGGCCAGGCACATCAGCATCACCGGTCCCGCGTTGCGCGCGGCCCGCCGGCTCAACTGCCAGCCGGCCAGCGCGAGGACGAGGCCCCGGCTGCGCCGGGCGCACACGTCCAGCAGGAGGGAGGTCAGCGGCAGCAGCCGTAACAGCAGGAGCGCGGCGGCGCCGGCCACCAGGGTCGGTACCACGACCAGCACGGGGTCGGCGGACGCGCCGCCGGTGCCCAGGCCGACGAGCAGCGAGTGGTGCCGCCGCAACTCCAGATATCCCAGGGCCGCGACGGCCAGCAGCGCCAGGTCGGCGCCCAGCCGCTGCGCGGCGGCGGCCCGCGCGCCGCGGGCCGGCCGCGACCGCGCCGACGGCAGCACGGGCAGCAGCACCGCCGCGGCGTGCACCAGCAGGGTCAGACCCACCGCCGCCCACGCGCCGGTGCTCCGGGTGCCGGGGTGCAGCAGCCCGGCCAGGAAGGGCGCGGCGACGGCGGCCGGGACGCCGGTGAGCGCCCACTCGGCCGCCGCGCCGCGCAGCAACCGCAGGGTGCCCGCGCCCCTGGCCCGTTGGAGAGCCAGTTCGCTGCGCCGACGTACCGTCAACTGACGAGCGGCCAGCACCAGGGTGGCCAGGGCGAGGGACGCGAGCATCACGCTCGGCAGGTACAGCGAGGACCGGGCCGCCACCATCGGCACCGACAGGTCGTCGATCGCCCCCGGCAGACCGGAGACCACGGTCAGGTCGTTCAACGACGGCCGCCGCCCTCCGAACACCGACACGCGGCTCTGGCTGCCGGAGAAGGCGCGCAGCCGGTCGTGGAGCCCGGCGAGGCTGCCCGGGGCGAGACGGGAGAAGTCCGGCTGCACACTCCAGTGGGCCGCCAGCTGCCCGTTCAGGACGGCGCTGCCGTTGAGGGCCGAGGCCGAGACCACCAGCAGGTCCTGGTCGGCGGTCTCCCCCTCGGTCAGGTCGCCGGCCATCGCGGGCCAGAACCCGACGGCACCGGACGCCCGGAAGACCCCGGTGACCCGTAGGGTCATGGCGCGCCCGAAGGCGTCCCGAACCTGCAGGCGGGAACCGGGTGCGACGCCCAGACGCCTGGCCAGCGCGGCGGGTACCGCCGTGTCGACCGGGGCGGTGGACCCGGTGGCGACCCGGACCTCGGGCAGCGAGGTGAACGCGCCGGCCGGGGCGTCGCCCGCGCCGACGGGCCACCGCCCGGCGACCAACCGCCCGAACCGGCCCGCGTCCTGCACCGCGACCGGGTGCAGACCGCTGCCGCCGGGACCGCGCGGCGGGCCCGTGACCCCGTCGATCCCTGTTACCGAGACCGGCGACATGCCCAGCAGCCCCACATAGGTCCGCTGCGGTACCCCGGCGAACACCCGGTCGGCGGCGGCCCGTACGTCCCGGTCGGCCGCGGCCATTCCCCCGGCCCGGAAGGACGCGTTGACGCTCACCTGCGCGTCGGGGTCGGCGGCCAGCCGCCGCACGGCCCCGGCCTGCACCGAACTCCCGGCCAGCGTCGTGAGCGCGGCCAGCGCCGTCGCACACAGCAGTACGGTCACTGCGACCGCGGCCGACGCCAGCCCGTGCTGCCTGGCTCTCCTGACGACGGCGGGAAGCCGGTGCCAGGCCTGGCGCGGAGTATCCGGGCGTCGCCGTGGCGAAGACGTCAAGGCCGTGGCGACCACATGACCCCCGCAGAATCGAACATGTGACGGTGACGGCGCGTCACAGTCCTACCAGGCATCCCTCAACCACACAAGAATCACTGATCTTTTCCGGACGGGCACCGGCGAACCGCCTGTGCGAATCCGCCGACGGCGGTTGCGCGGGCACCAGCCGACGATCGTCCCACCGTCACGGCAGCGGAGGCAGTTCACGAGCCGTGCACGTGAATCACGGCATCGGCAGGTCTCTGTATCCTCGCCCGGGATGCATGACGCGATCATGGCATGGGGGCCCGATGGGTACGCTGAACGGCAGGACGGCTCTGGTCACCGGCGCCGGGCGGGGGATCGGCCGGGCCATCGCCCGCCGTCTCGCGGCGGACGGCGCGCTCGTCGCCGTGCACTACGGCAGTGACGAGTCCTCGGCCCGTGAGAGCGTCGAGCTGATCACCGGCGCCGGCGGGCGCGCCTTTCCCGTGCGCGGTCCGCTCGACGCTCCCGACGGCATCCGAACGGTGTACGAGCGACTCGATGCCGGTCTGCGCGGACTGGGCGAGCCGACCGTGCTGGACATCCTGGTCAACAACGCCGGCTTCAACATCGGGGGCGGGGTCCGCGAGGTGACCCCGCAGGACTTCGACCGGCTCATGGCCGTCCATGCCAGGGCACCGCTGTTTCTCGTGCAGGAAGGACTGCCGCTCCTGCGCGAGGGCGGCCGCATCATCAACATCAGTTCGGCGGCCACCCGCGTCGCCCTCCCGTCCGCCCTCGCCTACACCATGGCCAAGGCGGCCCTGGAAGCTCTCACCCACACGCTCGCCAAGGAACTGGGGAGCAGGCAGATCACGGTGAACTGTGTGGCACCGGGCTTCGTCAAGACGGATCTGAACCGGAAGCGCTGGGCGACGCCCGAGGCAGAGGCCCGGCACGCCGCGCTCTCCGCGTTCGGCAGGATGGGGGAGCCCGCGGACGTCGCGGACATCGTGGCCTTCCTCGCCTCCGCGGACTCCCGCTGGGTGACGGGGCAGTGCATCGATGCGTCCGGCGGGTCGGCCCTGTGACGGGAGGACTCCACGGCACCGGCTCAGACGGGCGGCGTGGGCCGGTCCAGGGCGTCCCGTCCGGCGCGGGTGAAAAGCCGTAGCCGGTCCTGGGCTTCGTTGAAGCGCCGGTCCATCTCCATGGCGTCGCCCTGGCTCAGCGGTCCCGCCACGGACCTCGCCTCCTGCTCCTCGGCGCAGGTCAGCAGGTCCCGCAGGCTGGATATGCAGTCGCCCACCCGTGCGGCCACCTCGTCGGGGCCCTGCAACTCGACCGCGTAGGACGTCTTCAGAGCTTCCCGGTACGCCATTCTGCCGCGCAGCCGGATCTCCTCCCGTGCTCGGCTTCCGGAGCACCGGGCAGAGAGGCCCGGTGGTAGTCGAGCGCCGCGATCCGGGCCGTCTGCGACTTCTCCACGAACTCCTCGTAGATCGCCTTGCGGTGCTCACGACGCCAGCGATGGTGCTCCAGGCGGAGATCCAGTTCCTGGAGCCTCTCCCGGTGCCGTGACTGGCGCTCCTCCTGTTGTTCCAGGGCGTGCTGTTTGGCGCGCTCGGACCGCAGGGCGAGGAAACCCGTCATACCGCTGCCGATCAGGGTTCCGATCATTCCCATGAGCGAGAGGAGCAGAGAACCGGCCACATCCACTGTCTGCGCAGGCGGACCTGTGATCACTCCTGCCCGGCTGTCACGCTTGGATACTAAGCTCACCTCGAGGAGCCCGTTCCGGGTCGCAGTGCCTGGGAGCCGTTCGTGGAATGTAAGGTAAGCAACTTGTTGGGCCTTGGAAGATGCTGAGAGAGGTAGTAGCAACCCGCTATATCAAACCTCTGCGGACCGGCGGCTCTGTGCCGGGCATCGTCGAGGCCGACGACCTCGGCACCTACGTCGTGAAGTTCACCGGTTCCGCGCAGGGGCGCAAGGCGCTCGTCGCCGAGGTGATCGTGGGGGAGCTGGCGCGGGCGCTCGGGCTGCGGTTCCCCGAGCTGGTCCTGGTGCACTTCGACCCGGCGATCGCCGGGGACGAGCCGCACCAGGAGGTGCGCGACCTGCACGCGGCCAGCGGCGGAGTGAACCTCGGGATGGACTTCCTGCCCGGTGCGGAGGACTTCACCCCGCGGATCGCCGAGGTCTTCCCGGTGGACCCGCTGGAGGCGGGCCGGATCGTCTGGCTGGACGCACTCACCGTCAACGTCGACCGTACGGTGCACAGCTCCAACCTCATGGTCTGGCCGACCCTCGGCATCGCACCCCCGCGCCTGTGGCTCATCGACCACGGCGCCGCGCTCGTCTTCCACCACCGCTGGGACACCTCGGCCCCCGGGAAGGCGTACGACTTCCGTCATCACGCCCTCGGCCGGTTCGGCCCCGACACCCGGGCCGCCGACGCCGAACTCGCGCCCGAAGTGACCGAGAAGCTGCTCCGGGACGTCCTCGCCGAGGTCCCGGACGCGTGGCTCACCGACTTCGGCACGCCCGACGAGATGCGCGAGGCCTACGTCGGCTATCTGCTGGCCCGGGTGCGGGCCTCCGCCGAGTGGCTCCCCACCGATTTCCCGGGCCGCGACCAGCTCGCGGCCGAGGAGGCCGCCCGTGCGGCCAGGAACCAGCAGGGACGCCCGGACTGGCTGAAGCGGGTTCCGGACCTGCACGGCAAGCCCGCGGCCCGACAGGATTGGTCGGTGCACCTCGGATGAGCGACAGTCGGCGGGTAGAGATCGAGTACTGCACCCAGTGCCGCTGGCTGCCGCGGGCGGCCTGGCTGGCGCAGGAGCTGCTGACCACCTTCGAGACCGAGCTGACGGAGCTGGCGCTGAAGCCGGGCAAGGGCGGCGTCTTCGTCGTACGGGTCGGTGACGAAGTGGTCTGGGACCGGCGCGAGCAGGGCTTCCCCGAGCCCACGGCCGTGAAGCAGGCCGTACGCGACCGAGTGGCCCCGGGGAGGTCCCTGGGCCACTCGGACAAGGCTGCGCGGGACTAGGTCAGCCGCGCAGCTGCTGGTAGGCGGGCAGCGTGAGGAAGTCCGCGTAGTTCTCGTCGAGGGCGACGGTGAGGAGCAGGTCGTGGGCCTGCTGCCAGTGGCCGGCCGCGAAGGCCTGGTCGCCGGTCTCCGCGCGGATGGCGTCGAGTTCCTCGGCGGCGATCTTGCGTGCCAGCTCCGGCGTGGCCTTCTCGCCGTTCTCGAACTCTACGCCCGCGTTGATCCACTGCCAGATCTGCGACCGCGAGATCTCCGCGGTGGCCGCGTCCTCCATGAGGTTGAAGATGGCCACCGCGCCGAGCCCGCGCAGCCAGGCCTCGATGTAACGGATGCCCACCTGCACGGCGTTGACCAGACCGGCGTAGGTCGGCCTGGCCTCCAGCGAGTCGACCGCGATCAGGTCGGCGGCCTCGACGTGGACGTCCTCGCGCAGCCGGTCCTTCTGGTTCGGCTTGTCGCCGAGGACCCGGTCGAAGGACTCCATGGCGATCGGGACCAGGTCGGGGTGGGCGACCCAGGAGCCGTCGAAACCGTCGTTCGCCTCGCGGTCCTTGTCGGCACGCACCTTCTCGAAGGCGACCTTGTTGACCTCGGGGTCGCGGCGGGAGGGGATGAAGGCCGCCATGCCGCCGATCGCGTGCGCGCCGCGCTTGTGGCAGGTACGGACGAGGAGTTCGGTGTACGCCCGCATGAACGGGGCCGTCATGGTGACCGCGTTGCGGTCCGGGAGGACGAACCGGGGCCCGCCGTCCCGGAAGTTCTTGACGATGGAGAAGAGGTAGTCCCAGCGTCCGGCGTTCAATCCCGAGGCGTGGTCGCGCAGTTCGTAGAGGATCTCCTCCATCTCGTACGCGGCCGTGATCGTCTCGATCAGCACGGTGGCGCGGACGGTGCCCTGCGGGATGCCGACGTAGTCCTGCGCGAAGACGAACACGTCGTTCCAGAGTCGGGCTTCGAGGTGCGACTCGGTCTTCGGGAGGTAGAAGTACGGTCCCTTGCCCAGGTCGAGCAGGCGCTGGGCGTTGTGGAAGAAGTAGAGCCCGAAGTCGACGAAGGCGCCGGGCACCTGCTCGCCGTCGACCTCGACGTGCCGCTCGTTCAGGTGCCAGCCGCGCGGCCGCATGACGACCGTCGCGAGCTCCTCGTCCGGGCGCAGGGCGTACGACTTGCCGCTCGCCGGGTCCGTGAAGTCGATGTTCCGGGTGTAGGCGTCGATCAGGTTCAGCTGGCCCAGGACGACGTTCTCCCAGGTGGGGGCGGAGGCGTCCTCGAAGTCCGCGAGCCAGATCCGGGCGCCCGAGTTGAGGGCGTTGATGGTCATCTTGCGGTCGGTGGGACCGGTGATCTCCACCCGGCGGTCGTTCAGGGCCGCCGGGGAGGGGGCCACCCGCCAGGAGTCGTCCGCGCGGACGGCGGCGGTCTCCGGGAGGAAGTCCAGGGTCGAGGTGCGGGCGATCTCGGCGCGGCGCTCGGCGCGGCGGGCGAGGAGTTCGGCTCGGCGCGGCGAGAACCGCCGGTGCAGCTCGGCCACGAAGGCGAGCGCCGCGTCGGTGAGGACCTCCTCCTGCCGGGGCAGGGGCTCGGCGTCGACGATGGCCAGCGGAGACGGCGCTGGTGCGGACATGAGCTGTCACTTCCTTCAGCGGTGGCACCGGGTGCCAGTCGTTCCGGGTAGAGCGAAGCACACCCGATCGGGGGCCGGGCGCTTCTGAACAGTGGATACTAGTTTCCTCATTGTGGAAGTTCAATGGTTTGTTGATGTCGAGATTCTCCGGGTCGAGCCAAGGTGGCGCTCAGTGCCACCCCGTTCACTCAAGGTGGCCCAGGTCCGCCTCCGTGTCGATGTCGTACGGCTCGGCCGCGTCCCCGCACTCGACGAGCGTGATCGCCTCCTCGTGAGCCTTGAGATAGGCGCGGGCGCCCCGGTCCCCGGTCGCGCTCGCGGCGATCCCCGCCCAGTGGGCCGAGCCGAACAGGACGGGATGGCCGCGCACCCCGTCGTACGCGGCCGACACCAGCGAGTTCTGGTCCCGGTACCCGCCGAGCACCCGCGCCACGGCCGCGGCCCCGATCCCGGGCTGGTCCACCAGCGACACCAGCGCGGCCCGCACCCCCGCCCCGGCGAGCGACTCCAGCCCCACCCGCAGCGAGGACCCCATGCCCTCGGCCCAGTCCGGGTTCTCCACGACTACGCAGCCGTCCAGCCCGGCCCGCTCCCGCACGTCGTCCGCCAGGGCCCCGAGGACCACGTGCACCGGCCCGCAGCCGCCCGCCCGCAGCACCCCGACCGCGTGCTCCACCAGTGGCCGCCCCCGGTGCGTCAGCAGGGCCTTGGGGCGTCCGCCGAGCCGTCTGCCACCGCCGGCGGCGAGCAGCAGCCCGGCGATCTGGTCATGCGTGTCCGTCATGCGTCCTGCATACCCGACGCCGGAGCGGGCGGCCGGTTCCGAAGGACTGAAATTCGGTCCGCGCTGTAGCGCATTCCGCACGGGAGGGCGTTTACTGACCCGCGTCCCCGGGCGCCCGACCACCGTTCAGGGGCACCTGGTGAGGGGGGAGAGCTGTGTTGCGGAGCTTGGGACAGAGGTCAGTGACCGGCAGCGACGAGGATCCGAGAGTGACGGAACTGCGCACGGCGGTCTCCCGGCTGCGCCGCGAACTGGCCGCACATCCGGCCGAGTTCCCGGACCGCGCGATAGCCGAGGACGAGCTCGCGGCCCTGGCGGCGATGGCCACGGGCGGCA
Source organism: Streptomyces sp. NPDC028289 (assembly GCF_055565975.1). Classification (NCBI taxonomy): domain Bacteria; kingdom Bacillati; phylum Actinomycetota; class Actinomycetes; order Kitasatosporales; family Streptomycetaceae; genus Streptomyces; species Streptomyces sp. NPDC028289. The sequence goes on from NZ_JBVHTI010000002.1 coordinate 62,418, forward strand.
TCCCGGAGATCCCGCGCCTGCGCCGGTCCCTGTTACTGATCGCGGGCGCGATCGGCTCGATGAGCGCCCTGTCACGGGGCCTGTCGGACGTACGGCAGGCGGTGGACCTGTTCGGGGAGACTCCGAGAGCTTGAAAGCGAGGGTGCGGTCATTCACCTGGGGGCGCGGGGAACTGCGCGACCAGCCACAGCGCACCCGCACCTGCCAACGGTCAAGCGGCCCCTACCCCTCAGGCTCCTGAACTCACCAACGCCCGAGACAACTCCACAGCCACCTGCTGCAGCACCGGCACGATCTTCTCGACCGCCGCCTCCGTCACCCGCCCCGCGGGCCCGGAGATCGAAATGGCGGCCGCGGTCGGCGAGTCCGGCACGGACACCGCAAGGCACCGCACCCCCACCTCCTGCTCGTTGTCGTCCACGGCGTACCCGAGCTCCCGCACCTCCGCGAGGGCGGCCAGGAACCCCTCCGGTGTGGTGATCGTCTTCTCGGTCGCCGCCGGCATCCCGGTCCGGCCCAGCAGTGCCCGCACCTCGGCGTCCGGCACGTTCGCCAGCAACGCCTTCCCCACGCCCGTGGAGTGCGGCAGCACCCGCCGCCCCACCTCGGTGAACATCCTCATCGAGTGCTTCGACGGCACCTGCGCCACGTACACGATCTCGTCCCCGTCGAGCAGCGCCATGTTCGCCGTCTCCCCGGTCTCCTCGACCAGCCGCGCGAGGTACGGCCGCGCCCAGGTGCCGAGCAGCCGGGACGCCGACTCGCCGAGCCGGATCAGCCGCGGCCCGAGCGCGTACCGCCGGTTCGGCTGCTGTCGTACGTAGCCGCAGGCGACCAGCGTCCGCATCAGCCGGTGGATCGTCGGCAGCGGCAGCCCGCTGCTCGCGGAGAGCTCGCTGAGACCCACCTCGCCGCCCGCGTCCGCCATCCGCTCCAGCAGATCGAAGGCGCGCTCCAGGGACTGGACGCCGCCGGACTTGGCGGAGTCGGTGGTGCTGGCGCTTGACGTCGGCACGGCGCGTTCCTTTCGGGACTGGCGGGAAGGGCAGAAGCCTACCCGGCAGTCGGTTGACTCCCCGGTCGTGCGTAGCTACGTTCTGCTTGCTGGAAGTTTAATTCCGCTTTGCGGAAACGTCCAGAGTGAGCGCCTGTCGGGCCCCGAGATGCAGTGTGCCCTTGACGGCGCGGGAGCGGGAGTGAAGACTCCTTCAACAGAACGTTGAATTCCGTTACGTGGGCGTAAATCCCGTTTCCCGGAAGTAAAACGGCGGCAGAGAGAGGGGTCCGGGTGTCCGACGCTGAACTGGTGCTGCGCTCGACGCGCGTCATCACCCCGGAGGGGACGCGGGCCGCCTCGGTCGCCGTGTCCGCCGGGACGATCACGGCCGTACTGCCCTATGACGCCCCCGTCCCGGAGGGCGCCCGCCTGGAGGACTTCGGCGACGACGTCCTGCTGCCCGGACTGGTCGACACCCATGTGCATGTGAACGACCCGGGCCGCACCGAATGGGAGGGCTTCTGGACCGCCACGCGCGCGGCGGCGGCCGGCGGCATCACCACCCTGGTCGACATGCCGCTCAACTCCCTCCCGCCGACCACGACCGTCGAGAACCTCCGCGTCAAGCAGCGGGTCGCGGCCGACAAGGCGCACGTCGACGTCGGCTTCTGGGGCGGCGCGCTGCCCGGCAACGTCAAGGACCTGCGCCCGCTGCACGAGGCCGGGGTCTTCGGCTTCAAGGCGTTCCTGTCGCCGTCCGGCGTGGACGAGTTCCCGCACCTCGACCAGGAGCAGCTGGCCCGGTCGCTGGCGGAGATCGCCTCCTTCGACGGCCTGCTGATCGTGCACGCCGAGGACCCGCACCACCTGGAGGCCGCCCCGCAGCAGGGCGGCCCGAGGTACGCCGACTTCCTCGCCTCCCGTCCGCGTGACGCGGAGGACACGGCGATCGCCCAGCTGGTCGCCCAGGCGAAACGCCTGCACGCGCGCGTGCACGTCCTGCATCTGTCCTCCTCCGACGCGCTGCCGCTGATCGCGGCGGCCAAGGCGGACGGCGTCCGCCTCACCGTCGAGACCTGCCCGCACTACCTCACCCTCACCGCCGAGGAGGTCCCGGACGGCGCCAGCGAGTTCAAGTGCTGCCCGCCCATCCGGGAGGCGGCCAACCAGGACCTGCTCTGGCAGGCGCTGGCCGACGGCACCGTCGACTGCGTGGTCACCGACCACTCGCCTTCCACGGCCGATCTCAAGACCAGCGACTTCGCGACCGCCTGGGGCGGCATCTCCGGCCTCCAGCTCAGCCTCGCCGCCGTGTGGACGGAGGCCCGCAGGCGCGGCCACGGTCTCGAGGACGTGGTCCGCTGGATGTCGGCCCGTACGGCCGCGCTCGTCGGCCTCCACCACCGAAAGGGCGCCATCGCGGCGGGCCGGGACGCCGACTTCGCCGTCCTCGCGCCCGACGAGACCTTCACCGTGGACCCGGCGGGCCTGCAACACCGCAACCGGGTCACCGCGTACGCGGGCAAGACCCTGTACGGCGTCGTGAAGTCCACCTGGCTGCGCGGCGAACGCATCGTCTCAGACGGCGAGTTCACGCCCCCGCAGGGCCGCCTCCTCACCCGCACCCCCTGACGACCTCTTCCTTCCGCACCCGCAGCGGCCGACACCGAAAGGAACACCTTTGACGGCGATCCCGACCTTCACCGGCGACGCGCACCCCTACTCCGGCGGCGACCCCTACGCGGACTACCGCACCGGCGACTTCCCCTTCACCCGGTACGTCAACCTCGCCGACCGGCAGCTCGGTGCCGGGGTCATCGCCGCCAACGACGAGTTCTTCGCCCAGCGGGAGAACCTGCTGGTGCCGGGGCGGGCCGAGTTCGACCCCGAGCACTTCGGGCACAAGGGCAAGATCATGGACGGCTGGGAGACGCGCCGCCGCCGCGGGGTCTCGGCCGACCACCCCTGGCCCACCGCCGAGGACCACGACTGGGCGCTGGTCCGGCTCGGCGCCGCCGGGGTGGTGCGCGGCATCGTCGTCGACACGGCCCACTTCCGTGGCAACTACCCCCAGGCGGTGTCCGTCGAAGGCACGTCGGTCGCGGGCTCGCCGTCCCCGGCGGAACTGCTCGGCGACGACGTGAAGTGGACGACCCTCGTCCCGCGTACGCCGGTCGGCGGCCACGCGGCGAACGGCTTCGCGGTCTCCCTGGAGCAGCGCTTCACCCACCTCCGCGTCAACCAGCACCCCGACGGCGGCATCGCACGCCTGCGCGTGTACGGCGAGGTCGTGCCCGACCCCGGGTGGCTCGCCGTGCTCGGCACCTTCGACGTGGTCGCCCTGGAGAACGGCGGCCGGGTCGAGGACGCCTCCGACCTCTTCTACTCGCCGGCCACCAACACCGTCCAGCCGGGCCGCTCCCGCAAGATGGACGACGGCTGGGAGACGCGCCGCCGCCGCGATCAGGGCAACGACTGGATCCGGTACCGGCTCGCCGCCCAGTCCCGGATCAGGGCGATCGAGATCGACACGGCGTACCTGAAGGGCAACAGCGCGGGCTGGGCGTCGGTGTCCGTACGGGACGGCGAGGACGGCGACTGGCGCGAGATCCTGCCGCGCACCCGCCTCCAGCCCGACACGAACCACCGCTTCGTCCTGGCCGCCCCGGCGGTGGGCACCCACGCGCGCGTGGACATCTTCCCGGACGGCGGGATCTCCCGCCTGCGGTTGTTCGGCACGCCGACGGAAGCGGGGGCAGCGGCCCTGACGGCAAGGCACCGCGAACTGTCCTGACGCCTGGTTGCCCGCCCACCCGACTCGCCTTCTCGGAAAGCGAAGTCGAAGAGCAACGACAGGGTGGGACTGCCGAGGTGCTCAAGGGTGCCCCAGGAGAGCCGGGTGGCTCTCCGCGCAGCCCCGCCCCACGCGGGAGACCGGTGGGGTCCGGGACGACCGAGTCGGGTGGTGGGTGGGCGGAGGGAACCGCTGAGCCGTCGGCTACGTTCTTCTGCCGTGACCCTTCAGCAAGAAATCGTCGGCAACGCCATGCAGATGGCGGTCGTCAACCTGCACCCCGGCCAGACCGTCTACTGCGAGGCCGGCAAGTTCCTGTTCAAGACGACGAACGTGACCATGGAGACCCGGCTCAGCGGTCCGAACGGCGGGGGCCAGCAGCAGGGCGGCGGCGGTGGCGGCATGGGCGGCATGCTCCGCCAGGCCATGGGCACCGCCATGCAGGTCGGCCAGCGCATGCTCGCGGGCGAGTCGCTGGCGTTCCAGTACTTCACCTCCCAGGGCGGCGAGGGCACCGTCGGCTTCGCGGGCGTGCTCCCCGGCGAGATGCGCGCGCTGGAGCTGAACGGCACGCGCGCGTGGTTCGCCGAGAAGGACGCCTTCGTCGCGGCCGAGTCCACCGTCGAGTTCGGCATCGCCTTCTCCGGCGGCCGCACCGGCATGAGTGGCGGCGAGGGCTTCATCCTGGAGAAGTTCACCGGCCACGGCACGGTGATCATCGCCGGCGCGGGCAACTTCATCGACCTGAACCCCGCCGACTTCGGCGGCCGTATCGAGGTCGACACGGGCTGCGTCGTCGCCTTCGAGGAGGGCATCCAGTACGGCGTCCAGCGCGTCGGCGGCCTCAACCGCCAGGGCCTGATGAACGCCGTCTTCGGCGGCGAGGGTCTCTCCCTGGCCACCCTGGAGGGCAACGGCCGGGTGATCCTGCAGTCCCTCACCATCGAGAGCCTCGCCAACGCCCTGAAGAAGGCCCAGGGCGGCGACAAGCAGGGCCCGACCGGCGGACTGTTCTCGACGTACACGGGGTGAGGGCGCGCCGGGGACCGGCCGGCCGATGAGTTACGGGTGCCACGGGGGTCTGAACCGGCGACAACGGACCGCGCCCCAGGAAGCAGGCACCGCCATGGGCAAGCTCGTCTCCACCATGTTCGTCACCCTCGACGGCGTCTACCAGGCGCCCGGCGGCCCCGAGGAGGACCCCAGCGGGGGCTTCACCCACGGCGGCTGGAGCTTCACGTACGGTGACGAGGACTTCGGTCGGTTCGTCGCCGAGGTCTTCGACCGGGCCGGCGCCTTCCTGCTCGGCCGCCACACCTACGACATCTTCGCGTCCTACTGGCCGAAGATCACCGACCCCGGCAACCCGATCGCGGCCAGGCTCAACGCACTCCCGAAGTACGTCCCGTCCGCGACCCTGACCGACCCCGCATGGTCCGGCACCACGGTCCTCGCCGGCGACCTCGCCAAGGAGGTCACGGCCCTCAAGGAGCGCACCGACGGCGAGCTCCAGGTGCACGGCAGCGGCGCCCTGGTCCGCTCCCTGCAGGACCTCGGCCTCGTCGACACCCTCCACCTCGTGACCTTCCCCGTCGTGCTCGGCTCCGGCCGCCGGTTCTTCCAGGAAGGCGCGCCGCCGACGAAGTTCCGGCACACCGGCGGGCGGATCACCACGGCGGGCGTCTCGATCCAGTCGTACGACCTCGCGGGCCGCCCCGACTACGGCTCGTACATCGCCGAGCAGAACGCCTGACCACCTCGCCGCCCGGGTCGACCCCGCAGCCCGCGCCCGGTCGAGTCGGTCGGGAGCGGAGCCATCTCGTCGTAGAACCGGCGCGCTCCTGCGGCGGCCTTTCCGCGACGCCACTTTGCGCAGGATGTGCAAGCTCCTCGAGGAACGGCTACTGAGAGGGCGTTTCGCCGACCGTGGGGACGCGGAACCCGACCACCGTGGTGCCGCCCCCACGGCGGCGGGCGTCATGCGATGGCGGAGGCTTCAGCTGAGGTAGTCGGCGACCATGGCGGCGAACTCGTCGGAGGTGGAGAGACGGATGCCGAGGGATTCGGCTTTGGCCTGCTTGGATCCCGCGTTCTCTCCGGCGACGACGAGAGTGGTCTTCTTGGAGACGCTGGAGGAGGAGCGGCCGCCGGCGCGTTCGATGAGCTCGTTCATCTCGTTGCGGGAGAGCTTCTCCAGAACCCCGGTCATCGCGCCGGTGACGACCACGGTCATCCCTGCCAGCGGGCCGGTCTCCGCTGCGGCGACGGGCGCCTCACCGTCGGTGCTCACCTCGTCGCCGAGGCCGGACGGGGTGGCGCCGGGCTCGGTCATGTTGACGCCTGCGGCGGCGAGTTTGCCGATGAGCGGGGCGAGTTCGGCCAGTTCCGCGACGATCGAGGGGGCCTTCTCCGCGCCGATGCCGTCGACCTGCTGCATCGCCTCGGCGTCGGCGGCACGGATGGTGTCCATGGTGGCGAAGTGGCGGGCGATGCGGCGGGACATGGACCGGCCGGTGCCGCGCACGCCGAGTGCGCACAACACCCGCGACAACGGTTGCTGTTTGGCCGTGGCGATCGCCGTGAGGAGGTTGTCGGCGCTGGTTTCGCCCATCCGGTCCAGGCCGAGCAGCTGCTCACGGGTGAGGGTGAACAGGTCGGCGAGGTCGCTGACGAGACCGGTCTCGACGAGCTGGACGACGCGGGTGGCGCCGAGGCCTTCGATGTCGAGCTGGTCGCGGCCGGCGGCGTAGGAGAGGGAGGCGACCAGGTGGCAGTTGCGGCCCTGGGTGCACCGCCAGCGTTCCTCGGTCTTGTCTATGTCCGATCCGCAGCGCGGGCAGGTCTCGGGGAAGGCGAGGGGTAGTTCGTCGCCGGTGCGCAGGTGGGCGGCCGGGGCCTGGATGCGGGGGATGACGTCGCCGGCGCGGTGGACCATGACCTGGTCGCCCAGGCGCAGGTCGCGGCGGGTGATGTCGGCCGGGTTGTGCAGGGTGGCGTAGGTGACGGTGGAGCCGTCGATGACGACCGGTTCGAGGACGCCGCGCGGGGCGATGATCCCGGTGCGGCCGACGTTCCACTCCACCGCCAGCAGCCGGGTGATCTTCTCCACGGGCGGCAGCTTGTAGGCGATTGCCCATCTGGGGGCGCGGGACCCGGATCCGGCGGCCCGCCGGTCGTCGGCGAGGTCGGCCTTGATGACGATGCCGTCGATCCCGAACGGCAGCCCGGCACGGGCCGCGGCGATCTCCTGCACCCGGGTGAGGACCTGCTCCACGGACTCGGCGACGGCGTCGGGGACCGGGGTGCGGGCGCTGGTGTGCAGCCCGAACTCGGCGGCCAGGTGCATCAGGTCGCTGTGCGCGGACGCGGTCAGCCGCTCGGCCAGTGCCGGGTCGGCGCCGGGGAGCGGGAGGAGCCCGTAGGCGAAGAACGTCATCGGCACCGTGTAGAGCCGCTCGCGGGCCCGCAGTGTGCCCGCGGCGGCGTTGCGCGGGTTGGCGAACGGCAGCCCGCCGTGCTCGGTGCGCACGGTGTTGGCGTACTCGAACTGGGCGGTGGTCATGAGGACTTCGCCGCGCACTTCCACGGTGACCGGCTCGGCCAGCTGCCCGGGCAGGCCCTCGATGGTGCCGATCGCGTGCGAGACGTCCTCCCCGGCCGTTCCGTCGCCGCGGGTGATCAGCCGGGTGAGGCGGCCCTCGGTGTAGCGGGCGGCGACCGCGAGGCCGTCCAGCTTCGGCCCGACGTGGAAGCGGGTGACCTCGTGCCCGATACGGCGGGCCAGGGACTCGGTCCAGGCGGTGAACTCCTCCGCGGAGAACACGTTGTCCAGGCTCAGCATCGCCACCGTGTGCGGGACATCGCCCTCGATCGCGCCGCCGGCCACCTTCCCGGTGGGGGAGTCGGGCAGCACCTGCTCGGGGTGTCCGGCCTCGTACGCGGCGATCCCGCGCACCAGTCGGTCGTAGGCATCGTCGTCCAGCGGTGACGTGCCGCCCGCGTAGTACGCGGCAGCCGCCCCGACGGCGTCCTGGACGGCCTGTGCGTAGGCGGCCGCATCCGTGATCTCTGCTGCAGGTGTCGTCATGACCGGCATCCTGCCGCCCACCACTGACAACGGTGCCTTCCCGGACTTGCCGAACCGATCAAGAGGCTGAGCGAGTGTCAGGTCCATCATGCCTGCTCGGACGTGGTTTTCGGTAGGACGGAGCGCACGTCCGTTCAGGCTTGTCCCAGGTGGTGACCTGCCCGCAGACTCGTCGTCATCCACTCTCCGACGTCCGTGTCGGCATCCGTTCCCGGGTGCCGACGCGTTCGTCGTGCTGTCTCGTCGCGGGACGGGTGCAGGTGGGGGTGAGGAAACGGAGGGGGACCGATGGATCAGGACATGGTCATGCGGGCGAGGGTCCAGTTGCTCAGTGCCAACCGGCGGGTGGTGCGCGGCACCGAGGGGTTGCGGATCTACCGCCTGCTGACGCAGGTCGAGCCGGAGGTGTACGGGTCGAAACTGGCGTACGTTCTGGTGGAGGCCAGCGCGTCGTCGCTGGTGCGGGAGCTGCCCGAGCAGCGGCTGGCGCTGTTGGACGAGGCGGTTGCGGTGGCGTCGGCGCTGGACGCCGCGAATCCCTACCGAACCACGGTGCTGGCGAAGGCGCTTGCCGCCAGGCGGCAACTCGAGGGGCAGCAGACACACGGGATGTGAGAGGGGTTCGCGTGGGCCACAGGCGCCCCTGCCGACCGTCAGGACTCAGACGCCCGGGGTCCGCACGGTAGGCGAGGCGTCCACGTTGTCGTCGGCGGCGATCGGGCTGTACGCCTCGGGGAATCCTCGGGGCGCGGTCGGCGCCGACGGCCAGTGGCTGTCGACATGCCGGTTCCGGCCGGTGGCCGGGGATCTACCGGGCGGGGCCGAAGCGCGGCGCCTCCCCGGTTGGGCCGGACATGCCTCGCCCCGCGTCCCATGTTGGCGTGGTGGGGGGAACGCGGGGCGAGGACTCCGAGCCGTGCAGACGCAGCTGTCGCTGCTCGCATCGTTGCCGTACGCGGAGCGAAGACGGCACCGACAGGGATACGACACGGCCGGTCCGGCCGGCCGCCGGTATGCGGCCTGTACGGGGGCAGCTGAGCGAGTAAGAGGATCTACCGGGTTCGCGCTGGTCCTTGCACTGCTTCCTCCGGCGGAGTCAGCAGTCGAAGTCGATGAGGTTGAACGTGACGTAGTGGTCGGAGGTGTAGTAGTCCTCCTGGTAGTCCTCGCCCGTGACGATGCGACGTGCACCGCGGGTGGAGGAGCCCGGCGTTATCACGGTGTACTCGTGGTAGTAGCCGGTGGGCTCGCTCGGCAGCACGCCCTCCTGGTTGCGGAAGACGGTCCCGTCCTGCGAGTACGGGAACGGACCGCCCGACGCGATCAGGTCGAGCGTGTCGTACGCCTGCGACGGCAGGTTGCTGTAGCAGATACTGCCGACCGAGCTGGCAGCGGCGTCCGCCGTGACGGCGGAGACGGTACCGCCCACGAGGAGGGCGGACAGCAGGGCGCCCGCGGCGCCGATGCGGGTGATTCGTGGGGGGAATCTCATGGCTCCATGATGACGCGCGTAGAGTGTGGCATGTCAATGACAAGTCTGAAGAATTTGCCGCCAAGTCCTCTGAGTTTTCACGTAGTTAACCTGCCGCCGGCCGGCCCCCTGATGCCCGCATCCCGGCAGCCGCCGGGCCTCCACGCCGGACGGACCGTTCGCTGCCGAGGTGAACCGGCGAGGCTGGTGCACTGGGCCCGGCCGGCCGGATCCCGGCCGCCCCTCAGCCGGACCTCCGGCTCCCCGCGGCGGCGAACAGTGCGCACGCCAGCACGATCAGCGCGACGCTCGCGTAGACGCCGTAGCCGTCGAGGAAGCCGAGCCGTTGCAGAAGGCCCACCCGCCAGTGGGTGAACTCCTGCAGCAGCCCCAGCGCACCCTGCACGAGGGCGACGAACCCGAGCAGTTCCAGCAACCGTTTCACGGTACGACCCTCGCCCCGCGGCCCAGCCCCACACCATCGGCCGTGGGGCGGGCCGTGCCCGCCGGAAGACCCGCCGCACGCGCGCGTGGCACACCGAAAGTCCACACGGGCACAACTTTGGTCGACGATCCCGTGCACGAGTAGGTGTCACGGGTCGGTCCTGCGTAGATTTGTCGACCGTGAGCGGTGACATCTCCATACGGACGTTCGAGGGGCGGCGCTGGCTCTTCCCCTCCGCCGTGATCCATGAACTCGACCCGGACGCCGGCCCGGCCGGCCGGCGGCCCCGGCGCACCGCGCGCGACTGGCTCGTCGACTTCAGCTGTTTCCTGCTGGCCGTCCTTCTGGGTGTGGCGGCCGCCAACACGATGCGCCAGGACCCGAACGTCTCGCACGGCCTCGCCGTCGCCGACCAGTTGGTCGGCGGTCTGGCCTGTGCCGCGGTCTGGCTGCGCCGCCGCTGGCCGACGGGCCTGGCCATCGCCATGATCCCGGTCGGCTTCGTCTCCGACACCGCGGGCGGCGCCGCCATGGTCGCGCTGTTCACGCTCGCCGTGCACCGCCCGTTCCGGTACGTCGCCTGGATCGCCGGAGCCGACCTCGCGCTGGTCCCGTTCTTCTACTGGCTGCGCCCCGACCCCGACCTGCCCTACCTGGCCGTCGTCATCCTGGTCGTGCTGTTCACCCTCCTGGTCGTCAGCCTCGGCATGTTCGTGCGCTCCAAGCGGCAGCTGATGGTCAGCCTGCGCGACCGGGCCCGGCGGGCCGAGACCGAGGCCGGGCTGCGCGCCGAGCGGGCCCAGCGGCTGGCCCGGGAGGCCATCGCCCGAGAGATGCACGACGTCCTCGCCCACCGGCTGACCCTGCTCAGCGTGCACGCCGGGGCGCTGGAGTTCCGGCCCGACGCGCCCCGGGAGGAGATCGCCCGGGCCGCCGGGGTCATCCGGGAGAGCGCCCACGAGGCCCTCCAGGACCTGCGCGAGATCATCGGCGTGCTGCGCGCCGCCGACGGCGACGAGGCGGGCGGCCGCCCGCAGCCGACCCTGGCCGCGCTGGAGTCGCTGGTCGCCGAGGTACGGGGAGCCGGCATGAAGGTGGTGCTGAACAACCACGTCGGCGACCCGGCCGCCGTCCCCGCCTCCGTCGGCCGCACCGCCTACCGGATCGCCCAGGAGGGCCTCACCAACGCCCGCAAGCACGCCCCCGGCGCCGAGGTCACCGTCCGCGTCACCGGCGCCCCCGGCGACGGCCTGGACATCACCGTGCACAACCCCGCCCCCGCGAACGAGGCCCCGCACGTCCCCGGCTCCGGCCAGGGCCTGATCGGCCTGACCGAACGCGCCACTCTGGCGGGGGGACGACTGGAGCACCGGGCCACCGGCGACGGCGGCTTCGAGGTGCGGGCCTGGCTGCCCTGGGCCGCCGTCCCGGCGGCGTGACGAACGGGAGACGGCCGCATGGCGCCGTATCCGCGTGATTACGTAGGAGCCATGACCGCGATCAGACTGCTGCTCGTCGACGACGACCCGCTGGTGCGGGCGGGTCTCGCCCTCATGATGGGCGGCGCCGGGGACATAGAGATCGTCGGGGAGGGCGCCGACGGTGACGAGGTGGAGGCGCTCGTGGACCGCACCCGCCCGGACGTCGTCCTGATGGACATCCGGATGCCGTCAGTGGACGGACTCACCGCCACCGAGCGGCTGCGCGCGCGTGCCGACGCCCCGCAGGTCGTCGTCCTGACCACCTTCCACGCCGACGAACAGGTGTTGCACGCCCTGCGCGCGGGAGCCGCCGGGTTCGTCCTCAAGGACACCCCGCCCGCCGAGATCGTCGCCGCGGTGCGCCGGGTCGCGGCCGGCGACCCCGTGCTGTCGCCCGCCGTCACCCGGCAGCTGATGCGGCACGCGGCCGGTACCCGGGCGGACACCCGGCAGGCACGCGCGCGTGACCGGCTCGCCGCCCTCAACGACCGGGAGCGGGAGGTCGCCGTCGCGGTCGGCCGGGGCCTCGCCAATGCCGAGATCGCCACCGGCCTCTTCATGAGCGTCGCCACCGTCAAGACCCACGTCTCCCGCATCCTGGCCAAGCTCGGCCTCAACAACCGCGTCCAGATCGCCCTGCTGGCGTACGACGCGGGACTGCTGGAGGAATAGGGCGACGGTGGGGCACCTGTGGGGCGGCCCGTGCGTTCTCCGGATACGGGACGGCCTCGGGGACCTCCTGAAGGGGGAGCAGAGCATGCAGGTGACCGACCTCGGCGAGTACGGCGACGGTCTGCGCACGGACCCGCACACGGTGTACGCGCGGCTGCGCGAGAGCGGCCCGGTGCACCGAGTGCGGTGGCCGCTTCCCGACCAGTACCACGAGACCTGGCTGGTCGTGGGGTACGAGGAGGCGCGCGCGGCGCTCGCCGACCCCAGGCTGGCCAAGGACACCGAGAAGGTCGGCTTCAAGTTCCTCGACGAGGAGCTGATCGGCAAGTACCTGCTGCTCGCCGACCCGCCCCAGCACACCAGGCTGCGCGGCCTGATCACGCGCGCGTTCACCGCCCGCCGGGTGGCCGCACTGGAGCCGAGGATCCAGGAGATCACCGACCGGCTGCTCGACGAGATGCTCCCGCGCGGCCGCGCCGACCTCGTCGACGCCCTCGCCTACCCGCTGCCGATCACGGTGATCAGCGAACTGCTCGGCATCCCGGAGCTGGACCGCGAGCGGTTCCGGAAACTGTCCAACGAGGTGGTCGCGCCCAGCAATCCGGGCAGCGAGTACGACGCCTTCGTCGCGCTCGCCGACTACCTGGCGGAGCTCATCGAGGACAAGCGGTGCGCGGGCCCGAGCGGCGACCTGCTCAGCGACCTGATCCGCACCACCGCCGAGGACGGCGACCGGCTCTCCGCCGCGGAACTGCGCGGCATGGCCTTCGTCCTGCTGATCGCCGGCCACGAGACCACCGTCAACCTCATAGGCAACGGCGTTCTCGCCCTGCTCACCCACCCCGACCAGCTCGCCGCCCTGCGCGCCGACATGAGCCTCCTGGACGGCGCGGTCGAGGAGACCCTGCGCTGGGAGGGCCCGGTGGAGAACGCCACGTACCGGTACGCCGCCGAGCCTCTGCAGATCGCCGGCACCGCCATCGGCCGGGGCGACCCCGTGATGATCAGCCTCGCCGGTGCCGACCGCGACGCTGACCGCTACCCCGAGCCCGACCGGTTCGACATCCGCCGCGACCACCGCGGCCACCTCGCCTTCGGTCACGGCATCCACTACTGCCTGGGTGCACCCCTGGCCCGGCTGGAGGGCCGGACCGCCCTGCGCACCCTCCTGGAGCGCGCCCCGGACCTCGCCCTGGACGGCCCGCACGGCGAGTGGCTGCCGGGCACTCTGATGCGAGGAGTGCGCAGCCTCCCGGTGCGCTGGTAGCCGCACCCCGAAGGCGAGGCTGAGGCCGAGGCAAGCCGGGCAGGTCGGGCAGGTCGGGCAGGTCGGGCAGGCCTGCCCGGTCAGGCAAGCCGGTCCGGGATCTCCGCGAGCGCCACCGGTCTGCGGTCGCGCCGGGAGGTCTCACAGGCCTCCGCGATCCGCAGCGCCTGCAGCGCCTCACGCCCGTCGCAGGGGTTGGCCAGCTGACCCCGCACCACGTCGACGAAGGCGCACAGCTCGGCCTCGTAGGCGGGCCCGAACCGCTCCAGGAAACCGGGCCACGGCTTGTCCGCGGGCGGCGGCCCGGTCGGCTCGGTCGAGGCCACCGGCGTACGGTCGTCCAGGCCGACCACCACGGTGTCCCGCTCGCCGGCCAGTTCCATCCGCACGTCGTACCCGGCGCCGTTCAGCCGGGTCGCCGTCGCCGTGGCCAGCGTGCCGTCGTCGAGGGTGAGCACCGCAGCGCCGGTGTCGACGTCACCGGCCTCGCGGAACATCGCGGGTCCCGCGTCCGAGCCGGTCGCGTACACGTCGACGACCTCGCGGCCGGTCACCCAGCGCAGCACGTCGAAGTCGTGGATCAGCGTGTCCCGGAACAGCCCGCCGGACAGCGGCAGCCACTCCGGCGGGGGCGGGGACTGGTCGGAGGTCAGCGCCCGTACGGTGTGCAGCCGCCCGAGCCGGCCCGAGCGCACCGCCTCCCGCGCACCGGCGTACCCCTTGTCGAAGCGCCGCTGGAAGCCCATCTGCAGCACGGTCCCGGCCTTCTCCACCTCCGCCAGGGCCTGCAGCGTGCCCGGCAGGTCGAGGGCGATCGGCTTCTCGCAGAAGACCGGCAGCCCGGAGCGGGCCGCGCGGCCGATCAGGTCGGCGTGGGCCGAGGTGGCGGCGGTGATCACCACGGCGTCCACGCCCCACTTGAAGATCTCGTCCGTCCCGGGCGCCGCCGTCTCCCCGAGCCGGTGCGCCAGATCCTGGGCCCGCTGGGGATCCACGTCCGTGAGGATCAGCGATCCGACCTCGCGATTACGGCTGAGCGTGTTCGCGTGAATGGTGCCGATGCGGCCCGTCCCGATGACCCCGATGCGCATGGGAACAAGGTGCTGGTGCACCCCGCGCGCTGTCAATCCGTATGTCCGGACAATCGAACTACACAACTTCCCGTCAACCCGTCACGGGGATACGCTCGGCCCCGTGCCCAAACCAGATGTGGACCCGACCGTGACGCTCGACCTCAGTGTGGACCGGACTTCCCCGGTCCCGTTGTACTTTCAGCTCGCCCAGCAGCTGGAAGCGGCGATCGAGCACGGCTCGCTCACCCCCGGCAGCCTGCTGGGCAACGAGATCGAGCTCGCCGCACGGCTCGGCCTGTCCCGGCCGACGGTCCGCCAGGCCATCCAGTCCCTCGTGGACAAGGGCCTGCTCGTCCGCCGCCGGGGTGTCGGCACCCAGGTCGTGCACAGCCAGGTCAAGCGCCCGCTGGAACTCAGCAGCCTCTACGACGACCTGGAGTCGGCCGGTCAGCGCCCGGCGACGAAGGTGCTGGTCAACACCGTCGTCCCGGCGTCCGCCGAGGTCGCGGCCGCGCTCGGGGTGGCCGAGGACACCGAGGTGCACCGCATCGAACGCCTGCGGCTGGCGCACGGCGAGCCCATGGCGTGCCTGACCAACTACCTGCCCCCCGGCCTGCTCGACCTGGACACCGCCCAGCTGGAGGCGACCGGCCTGTACCGTCTCATGCGGACCGCCGGGATCACCCTGCACAGCGCTCGCCAGTCCATCGGCGCGCGCGGCGCCACGGCCGCCGAGGCGGACCGGCTCGCGGAGCCGGAGGGCGCTCCGCTGCTCACCATGCAGCGCACCACGTACGACGACACGGGCCGCGCCGTCGAGTTCGGCGACCACATCTACCGCCCGACCCGCTACTCCTTCGAGTTCCAGCTGCTCGTGCGGTCCTGAAGGCACGGCCGTTCTGGTCTTAATGTCCGGACAATGTGACGGATCTGCTGGCTGACCCGCCGAACGGCAGGCGAAAGCGACCTGGACTCTCTGCGCCGCGAGCTGCAACGCCCCTGAAAGGGGCGCGGGGAACTGCGCGACCAGCCACGGGCGACCCGCACTCGGCAACGGCGCCGCACCCATTCCTTATCTCCCCCGAACGGCACCCTTTCTCACGGTGAGGCACAATCAAGCCCGATGAGCACCTACCGCGACCTCACCGCCCCCATCGGCTCCCGCCGAGCCCCGGTCCTGCGCACCGTCGGCACCAGGGAGCGCCGGTCCCACCTGACGGCCCCCCGCGTGCCGACGGTCGGCATCGACATCGGCGGCACCAAGGTCATGGCGGGCGTCGTGGACGCCGACGGCAACATCCTGGAGAAGCTCCGCACGGAGACCCCGGACAAGTCCAAGAGCCCGAAGGTCGTCGAGGACACGATCGTCGAGCTGGTCCTGGACCTGTCCGACCGGCACGACGTGCACGCCGTGGGCATCGGCGCCGCCGGCTGGGTCGACGCCGACCGCAACCGCGTGCTGTTCGCCCCCCACCTGTCCTGGCGGAACGAACCGCTGCGCGACCGCCTCTCCGGCCGGCTCTCGGTCCCCGTCCTCGTCGACAACGACGCCAACACGGCGGCCTGGGCGGAGTGGCGCTTCGGCGCCGGCCGCGGCGAGGACCACCTGGTCATGATCACGCTCGGCACCGGCATCGGCGGCGCGATCCTGGAGGACGGCCAGGTCAAGCGCGGCAAGTACGGCGTCGCCGGCGAGTTCGGCCACATGCAGGTGGTGCCCGGCGGCCACCGCTGCCCGTGCGGCAACCGCGGCTGCTGGGAGCAGTACAGCTCCGGCAACGCACTGGTCCGCGAGGCCAAGGAGCTGGCCGCCGCCGACTCCCCGGTGGCCTACGGGATCATCGAGCACGTCAAGGGCAACATCAACGAGATCACCGGCCCGATGATCACCGAGCTGGCCCGCGAGGGCGACGCGATGTGCGTCGAGCTGCTCCAGGACATCGGCCAGTGGCTCGGCGTCGGCATCGCCAACCTCGCCGCCGCCCTCGACCCCTCCTGCTTCGTGATCGGCGGTGGCGTCAGCGCCGCCGACGACCTGCTGATCGGCCCCGCGCGGGACGCGTTCAAGCGCCAGCTGACCGGGCGCGGCTACCGCCCCGAGGCCCGGATCGCCCGCGCCCAGCTGGGCCCCGAGGCCGGCATGGTCGGCGCCGCCGACCTCGCCCGCCTGGTCGCCCGCCGGTTCCGGCGCGCCAAGCGGCGCCGGGTCGAGCGGTACGAGCGCTACGAGCGGTTCGCGGAGGCCCGCCGTACCCGGGACACCGCATGACCGCTGCGCTGCCCCGTCAGGCCGCGTCCCCGGAGGGACCGCAGCGGCCGCCCGAGACCCCGGGGCACAAGGCCAAGCGCCGGGCGCTGACGCTGCTGATCATCGTGCTGCTCATCGGGGTCCCGGCCGGCTATCTGGTGATCTCCGCCGCCCAGAGCCGCAACAGCGGCAAGGACAAGGAGTCCAAGTACTCGGCGATCGGCCTCTCCGAGGGCTGGCCCTCGAAGGTGCAGCGGCGCCTCTACCAGGTGCCGGTCCCGCACCCGGCCGACCGGATCGCGTACTACGAGACGAACAACTGGAAGACCAGCCGTCTCTACGTCCAGTTCCGCACCAACAGCGCCGGACTGGACAGCTTCCTGGAGGGCATGGGCGTCAACCGGGACGCGCTCGGGAAGAACGACATCAGCATCAGCTCCCGCGACCAGAAGATCAGCGGCTGGAAGTTCACCGGCCCCGGGACCTGGTCGGGCCTGACGCACAAGCAGAAGAACCCGGCGCCCACCCAGGACGTGGTGGTGAACACGGCCGACCCCAACTACCCGATGATCTACGTCGTCTCGCGCACCGTCCCGTAGGCCGCCGCCGGGGCCGGTCGCCGGGACCGACTGTCAGACCCCGCCCGTACAGTCGAAGACGTCTGATCCGACAGGCGGGCGGGAGGTGGCAGAACGTATGAGCGGCACGACGGCCGAGGCCGGCGCGGACGTACCGGTGCGCCTGGCCGCGGTCTACCTGCCCGCCGACCTCCCCCGCCAGGGCCGGATGGCCTTCTGGGACCCCGAGGGCGATCCGCTGCCCGGTACCGCGACCGAGGAGCTCACGGTCGTACGGCGGCACGGCGCCACCGGGGTCCGCCGCCGGCAGGTGCCCGCGCTCACCCTGCCGCTCGCCGCCGCCCTCCCGCATCTCGTCCGGGCCCGCCGCGACCCGGCCGCCCACCCCGCCACCGCCTGCTGGGGCGCCGCCGCCCTGCACGCGCTGCGGCTCGCCGCCCGCGGCCGGCTGCTGCCCGGCCTCACCCCGGCAGGACACGACGCCTGGCGGGCCGGCCCTCTGGAGCCCGCCGACATCGCCCACCTGCGCGCGGTGGCCGACGCCCTGCCCGCCGAGGGCCACGCCGTCCCGCTGCCCGGCCCCGGCCCGCTCCTGCTGCCCCAGCCGGAGGCGCTGGTCCGCTCCTTCCTGGACGCGGTCGCCGACACCCTGCCCCGCACTCCGGCCGCCCCGCACACCGCGGGCCGGCCCTTCGCCGCCCGCGAAGCCCGGCGGCTGCCCGACGCCCAGGAGTGGGCCGCGGAGGTCGCGGCCGGCATGGACGCGGGGGTGCGGATCTCGCTGCGGCTGGACCTGTCGGCGTACGACCTGTTCGACGACGGCGAGGGTGCGCACCGCGCGGGAGCGGCGATCGTCCAGGTGCACAGCCTGGCCGACCCGACGCTGGTGACCGACGCGGCGGCGCTGTGGTCGGGGGCGTCCGACGCCGCCTTCGGTCCCCGCACGCGCGTGGACGCGGCGCTGGCCGTGCGCCGGGCCGCGCGGGTGTGGCCGCCGCTGGCCCGCCTCGCGGAGCAGGACGTGCCGGACGTCCTCGCGCTCTCCGAGGAGGAGCTCGGACAGCTGCTGGGGGTGGCGGCGACGAGGCTCGCGGCGGCCGGGGTCGCCGTGCACTGGCCCCGGGACCTGGCCCAGGACCTGACCGCGGCGGCCGTGGTGCGGCCCGCCCCCGGCTCGGCCACCGACGGCACCGGCTTCTTCGAGAGCGAGGAACTGCTCCAGTTCCGCTGGCAGCTGGCGCTAGGCGGCGATCCGCTCAGCGACGCCGAGATGGACGCCCTCGCGGAGGCCCATCGCCCGGTCGTACGGCTGCGGGACCGCTGGGTACTCGTCGACCCGGCCCTCGTCCGCAAGGCGCGCAGGCGCGAACTCGGCCTGCTCGACCCGGTCGACGCGCTCTCCGTCGCGCTCACCGGCGAGGCCGAGGTGGACGGCGAGCGGGTCGAGGCCGTCCCCGTCGGTGTCCTCGCGGCCCTGCGCGACCGTCTCACCGCCGGCATCCAGCCGGCCGAGCCGCCCGCCGGCCTGCACGCCACCCTGCGCGACTACCAGCTGCGGGGCCTGGCCTGGCTCGACCTGATGACCGCCCTCGGCCTCGGCGGCTGCCTCGCCGACGACATGGGCCTCGGAAAGACGATCACCGTCATCGCCCTGCACCTCAAGCGGGCCCGCACCGAGCCGACCCTGGTGGTCTGCCCGGCCTCGCTGCTCGGCAACTGGCAGCGGGAGATCGCCCGGTTCGCCCCCGGCGTCCCGGTCCGCCGCTTCCACGGCCCCGACCGCACCCTCGACGGCCTCGACGGCGGCTTCGTCCTCACCACGTACGGCACCATGCGCGCCACCGCGGGCAGGCTCACCGAACAGCCCTGGGGCATGGTCGTCGCCGACGAGGCCCAGCACGTCAAGAACCCCTACTCGGCGACCGCGAAAGCCCTGCGCACCATCCCGACCCCCGCGCGCGTGGCCCTCACCGGCACCCCCGTGGAGAACAACCTCTCCGAGCTCTGGGCCCTCCTCGACTGGACGACCCCCGGACTCCTCGGCCCGCTCAAGTCCTTCCGCGCCAGGCACGCGCGCGCCGTCGAGAACGGCGAGGATCAGGAGGCGGTGACCCGGCTGGCCCGCCTGGTCCGCCCCTTCCTCCTGCGCCGCAAGAAGTCCGACCCCGGGATCGTCCCCGAACTCCCGCCCAAGACGGAGACCGACCACCCCGTCCCGCTCACCCGCGAGCAGGCCGCGCTGTACGAGGCGGTGGTGCGCGAGTCGCTGCTCGCCATCGAGACGGCGGACGGCATCGCGCGCCGCGGCCTGGTGCTCAAGCTGCTCGGCGCCCTGAAGCAGATCTGCGACCATCCCGGGCTGTATCTCAAGGAGGAGTCCCGCATCGAGGGCCTGGCCGCCCGCTCCGGCAAACTCACCTTGCTCGACGAGCTGCTGGACACCGTGCTCGCCGAGGACGGCTCGGCGCTCGTGTTCACGCAGTACGTCGGCATGGCCCGCATGATCACCGCACACCTCCAGGCTCGCGCGGTCCCGGTCGACCTGCTGCACGGGGGCACCCCGGTGCCGGAGCGGGAGCGCATGGTGGACCGCTTCCAGAGCGGCGCGACCCCGGTCCTCGTCCTCTCTCTGAAGGCCGCGGGCACCGGCCTCAACCTCACCCGCGCCGGCCATGTCGTGCACTTCGACCGCTGGTGGAACCCGGCGGTGGAGGAACAGGCCACCGACCGCGCGTACCGCATCGGCCAGACCCAGCCGGTCCAGGTGCACCGGCTGGTCACCGAGGGCACGGTCGAGGACCGCATCGCCGAGATGCTGGAGGCGAAGCGGGCCCTCGCCGACGCGATCCTCGGCTCCGGCGAGGCCGCCCTGACCGAACTGACCGACCGCGAGCTGTCCGACCTGGTGTCGTTGCGGAGGACGTCATGAGCGGCGCGGGCGAGGAGCGGCCGGGGGATGCGGCGCGGCGCGCGTTGCGGGCGGCGCGGGGGCGCGAGGCGGAGACCGGGGCCGACGCGGTGGCCGCGGGCGGGGGAGAGGGCGAACGGGCGGAGCGGGTGCCGAGGCCGGGGGATGCCGCGCGTCTGGCACTGCGGGTGGCCGTCGCCGCGAAGGAGGCCGAGGGGCGGGATGCCGAGCCCGAGCCCGGCGCCGAGGAAGGTGTAGCCGCCGAGCCGGCCGAGCAGATCGCGGGGATCGACCGGGCCGACACGGCCGCGTCCGCCGCCGGACGGCCGGGCAGCCGTCCCGGTGACGTCGCGCGGGAGGCGCTGCGTGCGGCGCGCGCGGAGGCGAGGCGGGCCGAGGAGGCGGCTGCGGCGCAGACGTCTGAACAGCCCCCGGCCCGCCCGGTACGGCGCCCGTCGTCGCCCTCGCCCTCGCCCTCGTCTTCGCCGGCCCCGGCGTCCGCGGCTCGTGGTCGCACCGCCCGTGACCTGAAGCAGTTCCTGGCGACCGCGTTCCGGATGCCGAGGGAGGAGTCCGAACCGGACACTCCCGAACCCGAACCCGCACCCGAACCCGAACCCGAACGTGCACCCGAACCCACACCCGAACCCGAACGTGCACCCGAGCCCGCACCCGGACCCGACCCGGACACGCCTGACTCCCACCCCGCTGAGGTCGCCACCGGCCACCCGGAGCCGACCCTCCGTCTCCCGCGCACCATGGCCACCCCCCACCGCGACTCCGAGCTCCGCCGTACCTTCCCTCCCCTCCCGTCCCGTGTCTCCGCCTCTGCTTCCGAGTTCGCCGAGACCTGGTGGGGAAACGCCTGGGTACGGGCGCTGGAAGAGGGCGCGCTGGACGTGAAGCGGCTGGTGCGCGGGCGAGGTTACGCCGAGCGCGGGCACGTGGACGCCATCACCGTGACCCCGGGGCTGGTCCTGGCGTACGTGCAGGGCAGCCGGCCCCGGCCGTACCGCGTGCAGGTGCGGCTGCGGACCTTCGGCGAGGACGAGTGGGAGCGGCTGCTGGAGGCCGCCGCCGACCGGCCGGCCGACATCGCCGCGCTGCTCGACAAGGAGCTGCCGCAGACCCTCGCCGACAGCGGGGTCCCGTTGCTGCCGGGGCCCGGTGAACTCGAACCCCGGTGCAGCTGCCCGGACTTCGGGCACCCCTGTAAACACGCGGCCGCACTCTGCTACCAGACCGCGCGGCTGCTGGACGCGGACCCGTTCGTGCTGCTCCTGCTGCGCGGCCGCGGGGAGCGCGAGGTGCTGGACGCGCTGTCCCGGCGCAACGCCGCCCGCGCGGCCCGGGAGCGGCAGCCGGCCGCGCTGCCGGGCGTCCGGGCCACCGAGGCCCTCGTACCGCGTCGACTCCCGCCGCTGCCGCCTCCGTTGCCGGCGCCGGCGCACCCCGAGCAGCCGCCGGTGTATCCGGGGGTGCCCGGCGGCCCGGACCCGTTCGCGCTGGACCAGCTGGCCACCGACGCGGCGGCCCGCGCCCACGCCCTGCTCACCACCGGACACGACCCGGTCGGTGAACTGTCCCTCTGGCAGGACGCGGTGCGGCTCGCCGCGGCCCGCCCCGGTTCCGGCCTGACCGCGTCCACCCGGGCCCTCTACGCCACGCTCGCGGACGCCGTGGGCCGGACCCCGGGCGACCTGGCGCGCGCGGTCGCCGCCTGGCGGCAGGGCGGCATGGAGGGGCTGGCCGTCCTCGAAGAGCCCTGGGACCCGCCGGCCGGCCGCTTCGACCGGGCCCGCCCGCTGCTGCTCGCCGCCGACCTCCCGGCCTTCCGGCCGTGGCGCAACCACCTGACCCACCCCGGCGGCCATCTCCAGCTCCGCTTCGGCCGCGACGGCCTGTGGTACGCCTACGAGTCGGAGCCGGGCCACGACGACTGGTGGCCCAGAGGCACCCCCGACCTGGACCCGGTGGGCGCGCTGACCGGCCTCGGCGCATCGGACGGCCTGTAGTTCCGCCGCCCCACCGGATGCCTACGACGTCTTCTTCCCGATGTCGTCGTGCCGCGCGACGAACCGGGCCCTGCCGTTCTCGACGTGGTAGAGGAACCACCCACCGTCCTGGCCGGTCTCCAGGTACTGGTTCTGGCTCTCGTAGCTGTACCGGCGGGTGATGCCCTGCCAGGGCTCGCGCAGCAACTCCGCGCGCAGGGACTCGCGTTCGTCGCTGCTGGGCGCCGCGAGGCCGTGGGCGGCGTAGCCGACGGCGTCGTACGCCTCGGCCGCCCACGGTGGCGGAGCCGTGCGGTAGCGGGTGCGGTTGGCGGCGGCGAACGTCCGGGTCCTCGGGGCGGCGGCCGGGTCGCAGTACCCCGTGCTGATCCACCAGCCGCCGCCCGCCGTCAGGAAGGGCGCGCCGAGGATGTGCTCGTCGCCGCCGCGGAATCCGCGGTGCCCGGCGGCGGTCAGGGCCCGGGCGCAGGCGGCGGCGCGGGCCGGGAGGCCGCCCGCGAAGAGGACGGCCGTGTCCGGGTGGGCGGCCAGGCCGTGGGCCACGTCGGTGAAGGCGGTGCCCGGGGCGACCTCGGCCATCTCGACGGTGCCGACCTCCAGCTTCCGGTAGACGGTGACGATCCGGACGGTGGGCTCGCCCTCGCCGGCGTCGGTGAGGTCGTGCACGACGAGCGTCCGGGCGGGGCGTGCCACCAGGTTGAGGTATTTCACGACGGCACCGGGCCCCGCGGTGCGGGTGCTGCGCAGGACCAGGGAGCTGGTCGTGTTGGTGCCGTCGAGGGCGTCGGTGTCGGCGCGGGTGATGAGCAGGCACACCCCGGCCTCGGTGCACACCGGCACGGCGGCCGGCACGGCCGTGCCGGTTCCGGCGCCGATCACCGCGTAGACCTCGCGGTCGGCGACGAGCCGGGCGGCCGCGGCGGCGGAACCGGCCGCGGTGCCCCGGTCGTCGGCCGTGCGCAGGGCGAGGTCGAAGGTCCGGTCGGAGCGGGCGTTGTGCGCGTCGACCGCCAGCCGTGCCCCGCGCACCTGGGCCTCGACGACGGCGGTGGACAGGTCGCCGAGCAGCGCGATCGTACGGGTCGGCAGCGGGCCGTTGCCGGACCCCGGCGTCCCCGGCCGCCCCCACCGCCACCACGCGCTGCCGCCGCCCACCGCGCTGACACACCGGCCGCCGCCGAGGCGAGCAGCAGCCACCGCCGGGACGGGGCGGGCGGGGTGTCGGCGAGGGGCACCCCGGACAGGGCGGTGGGCTCCGGTACCGGCAGGTCGAGGACGCGCGCGGCCCGGTCCGCGACCAGCGCCGGCAGGCCCGGCGGCAGCCGTGCCCGCCGTTCGTGCAGCCCGCGAGCAGCAGTGCCACCGCCGCCGCGGACAGGACCGGTCCCCGTCCCATCACGCCCCCCAGCAGACCGCCGTACGGCCCTCCCCTGGTGGCCGCACGTCGAACGCTAGCGCCAACCTGTGTCAACTGGCCCCAGTGGAAAGTGAGTTGAGTCGAACGGTAACCCCTTGGCCATCAGCCGGTGACAGTCCGCGCCGCGCCGGACCGGGCGCCCGGTGCACTCCATGACTCCCGAGCAGGCGACCGCGGCGCCCCCTGCGGACCGCACCGCAGAACGCATCGCGGACCTGGACCGCCGTACGGCACGGGCGCTCGTTCCGGGGGCGGCCAGGAGACGCGGGGCGTTCGGCGCGCGGGAGCGGATCGAACGGCTCCTCGACGACGACTCGTTCACCGAGACCGGGCTGTTCGTGCGCGCCCGCCCGACCGGGGACGACACCCGCCGCCCCTACGGCGACGGGGCGTCACCGGGTACGGCACGGTCGACGGGCGCCGGGTCTGCGTCTTCGCCCAGGACTCCGCGGTCTTCGGCGGCAGCATGGGCGAGGCCTTCGGCGAGAAGACCGGGGCCCCCATGGACCTGGCACTGAGGACCGGCTGCCCCGTCATCGGCCTCAACGACTCCGGGGGCGCCCGCATCCAGGAGGGCGTCGCCTCCCTCGCCCTCTACGCCGAACTGGTGCGGCGCAACGTCCAGGCGTCCGGGGTGATCCCGCAGATCTCCGTCATCCTCGGCCCGTGCGCGGGCGGCGCCGCCTACTCACCGGCGATCACCGACTTCACGGTGATGGTCGACCGCACCTCGCACATGTTCGTCACCGGCCCCGACGTCATCGAGACGGTCACCGCAGAGCGCACCACCGCCGAGGAACTCGGCGGCGCCCGCGTCAGCAACACCGTCAACGGCAACGCCCACTTCCTCGCCGCCGACGAGGAGGACGCCCTCGACACCGTACGCGACCTGCTGCCGTACCTGCCCGGCGACAACCTGGAACGGCCCCCCGAGTACGCGCCCGGGACCGTGCCCGCCGGGACCCCGCTCGACGAAGCGCCGGGCGGGCCGCACGCCCCCGCGCCGGCCCTGTCCGGAGGGGCGGCCGAACCGGTCGCGGTCATCGGCGTCGGGTGCCGGCTGCCCGGCGGGGTGCGCGGGCCCGCCGACTACTGGCGGCTGTTGGTGGACGGGATCGACGCGATCGGCCGGGTTCCGGCGGACCGATGGCGCGACGGCACCGCCTTCCCGCCCGCCGACGTGCCCGCGCACGGCGGATATCTCGACGACATCGCGGGATTCGACGCCGACTTCTTCCGCATCGCACCGCGCGAGGCCGCCGTGCTCGACCCCCAGCAGCGGATCCTGCTGGAGGTCGTCCACGAGACGCTCGACCATGCCGCCGTGCAGCCAGGCAGCCACACAGCCACACAGCCGGACCCGACCCGGCCACCGACGTCAGACGTCAGACGTTCTCGACCGACACGGCGACCGGCGTTCCCGCCTCGACCGTGCGGCTGACCGTGCACAGCCGGTCGTGGGAGACGGCGACCGCCCGGGGCAGGATGGTGCGGGCGCGGTCGCCGGCCGGGCCCTCCGGGAAGGTGACGGAGAAGGCGACCGAGAGGTCCGTCATCCGGTTGCCGTCCTCGTCGCTCACCTTGTGGCCGCTGACGGTGACGGTGAACGCGGTCGACTCCGCGTGACGGCTCGTGGACACGTCGACGTCCGCGGCCGTACAGCCCCCGATCGCGGCGAGCAGCAGTTCGACCGGGGTGAGTTCGGTGCCGTCGCCGGTGCCGAAGGCGATCGTGCCGCCGCGGGCGTTCGTGGCGGTGAAACGGCCGGTGCCGGTGCGCTCGACCGTGACGAGGCGCAAGGAGTCTTCGCTCATGGAGACGAACCTAAGGCAGCCCGGCCGGCGGTGCCGGCACCGCCGTCACTGGAGGATGTTGACGGCCCGCGCCACCACCAGGACCACCGTCACCAGGGAGACCGAGGACTGCAGCATCATCAGCATCTTGGCCCAGTGCGACAACGGCATCACGTCGGTCGGGCTGAACGCGGTGGAGTTGGTGAAGGACAGGTACAGGTAGTCGAGAAAGCCCGGCTCCCAGTCCTGCGGCGCGGTCTCCGGACTCTGCATCTGCACGAAGAGGAAGTCCGCGTACTGGTGCCGGCCGAGGACCCGGGCCATCGGCCCGCCGCGGTCCCACTCCCAGTACCAGAGGGCGAACACGATGACGTTCGTCAGCCAGATGCCCCCGCCGCTCAGCAGCAGCGGCCCGGCGTCACGGCCCTCCGTGCCGTTCACGAGACCCGCGACCAGGCGGACCGCCGACCAGCCGTTGGCCACGCTGATCACCCCCATCAGCACCAGTCCGAGGACCCGTAGCCACCGGGTGCGGGGCTCGACCCGCCGGGGGTTGCCGGCGATGACGCCGGCCAGCAACACCACCTCCAGGACCGGCAGGGCCCAGTACGGCTGGAAGGCGAGCCGGTGCGGCAGCATCAGCTGCAGGGCGATCGCCACCAGTATCACGGCGGTCACCGCCCACCGCGGCTCGCCCTGTGTCGCCCTGCGCCACGCGGGCACCACGTCGTGCTCGCCGCTCTCCAGCAGCCCTTCGATCCTGGCCAGCCGGTTCTCGGCGTCGGACATTCGGTCGCTCATGGCCATGATTGTCCCGAGCCCCCCCGGCCGATCCACGACCGGCTCGGCCCTTGCTCCCCACCGTCGGGTGCGGTAACCGCCCGCCGGCAGGCGAGGCCGGGTGCTCCTGGTCGGTACGCGAGCGGCAACCCGGCGGCACCGGCCCTGCGCCGACACGCTCGGCGCCGCTGTCCCCGGGTGTTTGTGAGGATGCTGTAGGCGACACGTAAGAGTGCTTCCGGCTGCCCGAGCCCCTCCCTAATCTCCGGTTCTCATGACAACAGAACACGCGCAGCAGTCTCGGGAGCACGGCGGGCACAGCCGCAGGCGTTTCCTGGCGGCGGGCGGGGGAGTGGTCGCCGGCGCCGTGGGCGGGGGAGCGGCCGGCGTCTTAGGGGCGGCCGGCAGTGCGGCCGCGGCCGGCTCCGGCAAGCGTGTCGCCGTCCTCGGCGGCGGGGTCTCCGGCCTCAGCGCCGCTCACGAACTCGCCGAACGCGGCTACCGGGTCACGGTCTACGAGTACTACGACGCCCTCGGCGGCAAGGCCCGCTCGATGGACGTCCCCGGGACCGGAACGGGCGGCCGCAAGCCGCTACCCGGCGAGCACGGCTTCCGCTTCTTCCCCGGCTTCTACCGGAACCTGCCGGACACCATGCGCCGCATCCCCTTCCCCGGCAACACGAACGGCGTCCACGGCAACCTCCGAGGGGGCACGGAGGAGCTGTTCGCGCGCGGCTCGGGCCGCCCGGACCTGCACTTCCCGCTCCGCCGGGTCACCACGCCGCCCGCTCCAGGCGACCTCACCCCGTCCTGGATCCGCGACCAGGTCCTGTCGGTGCTGGACCTCGCCACCCACCTGCCCGCCCACGAGGCCGCCTACTTCGCCGACCGCCTCCTGGTCCACCTCACCAGCTGCGACGCCCGCCGCGAGGACCAGTGGGAGAAGGTCGCATGGTGGGACTTCATCCGGGCCGGCGAGATGAGCCGCGAGTACCAGGTGCTCCTCGGCATCGGCCAGACCCGCAACCTCGTCGCCACCCGCGCCGAGGTCGCCTCCACCCGCACCGTCGGCCGCGTCATCATCGAGGCCCTCATCCTGTGGGGCCTGCTCGGCCGCGGCATGGACGGCGACGCGGACGTCGACCGGGTGCTGAACGCCCCGACCAGCGAGGCGTGGATCGACCCCTGGGAGACGCATCTGCGCTCCCTGGGCGTCGAGTTCGTGCTCGGCACCGAGGTCCGTGAGGTGGTGTACGACGGCGTACGGGTGGCCGGCGTACGGGTGGCGGCGCGCGACGGCAGCCGGCCGCGCACCGTCACCGCCGACCACTACGTCTCCGCCCTCCCGGTCGAGCACGCGCGCGTGACCTGGGGCCCGGCCCTGCGCGCCGCCGACCCGCAGCTCGGGCGGTGCGACGAGCTGAAGACGGACTGGATGACCGGCGTGATGTTCTACCTGCGCACCCCCACCCCCGTCGTGCACGGCCACATCAACTGCCTCGACTCACCCTGGGCGGTCACCGGAATCGGCCAGACACAGTTCTGGGACGTACGGGACTTCTCGCGCGACTACGGTGACGGGCAGGCCCACGAGTGCCTGTCCACGATCATCTCCGAGTGGGACAAGCCCGGCATCCTGTACGGCAAGACCGCCCGTGAGTGCACCAAGGACGAGATCGTCGCCGAACTGTGGGCCCAGCTGAAGGACGGGCTGAACGACTCGGGCAAGACGACGCTCAGGGACGAGGACCGGCTCGGCTGG
The DNA here is from genome assembly GCF_055565975.1 of Streptomyces sp. NPDC028289. Taxonomy (NCBI): domain Bacteria; kingdom Bacillati; phylum Actinomycetota; class Actinomycetes; order Kitasatosporales; family Streptomycetaceae; genus Streptomyces; species Streptomyces sp. NPDC028289. The sequence continues at coordinate 90,206 of NZ_JBVHTI010000002.1, forward strand.
TTCATGGACCCTGCGGTGACGGGCCTCGGCGGCCCCGACCCGCACAACCGCGAACAACTCCTCATCCACCCCACCGGCACGCTCTACCACCGCCCGTCGGCGAGGACGGCGGTGCCGAACTTCTTCCTCGCGGGCGACTACATCCGCACCGACGTGGACCTGGCGACCATGGAGGGCGCCAACGAATCCGCCCGACGCGCCGTCAACGCACTGCTGGACGCGGACGGTTCGGACGCGGAGCGGTGCCACGTCTGGGAGCTGTTCCGGCCACCGGAGCTGGAGCCCCTGAAACGGGTCGACGAGGTGCGCTACCGGCTGGGGCTGCCCAACACCTTCGACCTGGGCTAGGAGCTGTCCGGCGGCGGAGCGGAAAGCTCCTGTGCACCGGCTCGCGCACCTCTGCGATCATCCGCGAATGGCGCACAGTCCCGCATCGCCGGTCATCCGGCACACGCACCGCCTTCCCTCCCCCGAGGGCTCCGCCGGGGAAGGCGCTGTCGCCGCACGGCAGTCGACGCGGCGCTCGCATCCGTGGGTTTCCAGCCCTCGGCGGAGCTGCTGGAGCGGCTGTCACCCCGCATGCCGGTGACGGTGCCGTCGGCGACTGAGGGGGCTCGCTGCGGATACCCGGTCGTGACCACTGACCGGTGTACGAGCGAGGAGGCGGACGGTATGCGCGCTCTGACCTGGCAGGGTCGGCGGGACGTCCGGGTGGAGACGGTCCCCGATCCGGTGATCGAACAGCCTGACGACGTGATCGTGCGGATCACCTCCGGCGTGGACGGCTTCGCCACCCACCACCTGCCCCTGGAGGAGGCGCCACGGGCGTACGCGGACTTCCAGGCCAAGCGTGACGGCATGATCAAAACCCTGCTGCAACCCTGAGCCGCCTCAGCTCGGACGAGTGGTTTGACGGCCGGTCGGATCACCGTCGGCTGCCGACACGACATGGCTGCCCGACCTCACCGGGGTGGGCGGCATCGTGGCCGTCGCGGATCAGGGCACCGAGATCCTGGACGCCGTGTACTACGACACGGACTACCTGCGCCCGGCCGGTTCCTCGGCCGCCCTCAGGCGAAGGACGGGCGGAACCGACGCGGGCTGGCATCTCAAACTGCCGCTGTCCGGGGACAGCCGGGAAGAGGTACAGGCCCCGCTGTCCGACAGTCTTCCGGAAACACTGCGCGACCTGGCCCTTTCCCGTACCCGGGGAGCGGATGTGCGGCCGGTCGTCCGGATCCGTTCCACCCGTGGCGTACGGCAGCTCGTCGGTTCCGGAAGCGCCGTCCTCGCCGAGCTGAGCGCCGAGCCCCTGCGCGCCACCGGCACGCTGGCCTCCTGGACCGAGATGGAGGTCGAACTCGCACCGGACACCGACCCGGCCCTTCTGGACCTCGTGGACAAGACGCCGCGCAAGAGCGGTGTGGACCGTGCGCACGCTCCGTCCAAGCTGGCCCGGGCTCTGGAGGAGACAACGGTGGGAGCGCCCCGGCTGCCGGGCGGACCGGCCCCCGAGACCGTGGTGCCGGGGTCCGCCGGCGAAGCGGTCCTCGGCTATGTGGAAGGCCGGATCCAGGCCCTGGTGAACCTCGACCCCGCGGTACGGCGTGACGTGCCCGACTCGGTGCACAAGATGCGTGTCGCCTGCGGGCGGCTGCGCGGCGTCCTGCGCTCCTACCGGTCCCGGAGTACCTCCTGGGCGCGGAACGCGACCAGGAGGTACTCCGGGAGAGGCTGGGTTCGAGGATCGACGCGCTGCCTGCGGAACTGGTCTTCGGCCCCGTTGCCTCCCGGCTGCGGGTGTGGGACCTCAATAACAGCTCCGAGGCCCGCCGGCGCACCCTCGACGCCCTGAACTCCCCCCGCTGCCTGGCCCTTCTGGACTCTCTGGCGACCCTGACGGAACAGCCCCCGCTACGCGGCAAGGCCGGCCGGAAGCCGGAGTCATGGCCAAGGCCGTCCTCAAGGAATACCGCCGTCTCGCCGGCCGGGTTTCCCACGCGCTGGAACTCTCGCCGGGACCGGAACGTGACACGGCCCTCCACGAAGCCCGCAAGGCGGCCAAGAAGACGCGGTACGCCACGGAGCCCACGCGCGACACACTGGGCAAGCCCGCCAAGCGCCTGGGCAAGCGCGTCAAAGCGGTCCAGAAGGTGCTGGGGGACCATCAGGACAGCGTCGTGGCCCGGGACACCCTGCGCAAGATGACCTTGGCAGCCCACGCGGCCGGCGAACCCTCCTTCGTCTGGGGCCTGTTGTACGGACAGGAGCAGGCCGACGCCGACCGGCGCGAACGGGAGCTGCCGACGGTGTGGGCCGACGCCTCACGGCGCGATCCGCGCAAGACGCGCAGCTGGACCCGCTGCACCCGGCCGTGAGCCCGGTCAGGGCAGATGCCGCTCCGCAGCGGTGCGGTGGCGTTCGTTGTAGGCACGGGCAGCCCGGTCGTTCAGCGCGCTGCCCACGGAGCGCAGGCGTTCCCCGAGCGTGCGTGGGGCTGCCAGCTCGATGTCGAGGCCCGGGCGCAGCTCCGGTTCGCCTTCCGCGGTCGGCAGCAGTGCGGTCGTCGCGTGGCTGAGCCGTGCGGTGAGCGTGGGGGCGAGGCCGTGGGCCTTGTCGGCGATGCGGGCGGCGGGGGTGAGCACGAGACGGAGGCGGCGGCGCTGGACGGCCGTGACGATGCGGTCGGCAGCGCGGCGCGCGTCCATCGATATCAGCGGAGTGCCGGCGAGAGCGGAGAACCAGGCGAACTCGCGTCGCCGGTCACCGCCGAACACGGCGTGCAGATGCGAGCCGGTGCGCATCAGACCCGGATGTACGGCGGTCACGGACACGCCGTCGCGCGCCGACTCCGCGTACAGCCCTTCGGCCAGGGCCCCCACGGCGGCTTTGGCGCACGAGTACGGCAGCAGATGCGGTACGGCGAGCAGACCGCCCACGGAGCCGATCAGAGCCAGCCTTCCGCCGGCTGGGCTCTCGCGCAGGTAGGGGAGTGCTTCGAGGCTGGTGTGGAGCGCGCCGTGGAAGATCGTGCCCATCGCGTCGTCGAATCCGGCCGCGCCGACGGTCTCGGCAGGTGCGACCTGGATGATGCCGGCGTTGGCGATGACCACGTCCACGCCGCCGCAGGCCTCGGCCGTCCGGTGGAAAAGACCACCGAGGGCCTGCCTGTCCCGCACGTCGGTCACGGCGGTGCGGACGGAGCCTTCGGGATGCCGCTGCCGAAGCAGCCCGGCGGCCCGCTCGAGTTCGTCGGCGTCTCGCGCGGCGAGCGTGACACGGCAGCCGCGGTCCATCAGCTCGTCGGCGATGAGAAGACCGAGACCGCGGGAGCCGCCGGTGACCACGGCGGACAGGCCGTGAAGGGATTCGGACGCCCGGAACGGCAGTGGTGTCGGCATGGAGATGCCTCCCTGTCTTCGAAGCCCGCGGGAGATGGTGTCCCTGGTGGGACGGCAGGCCGCTGCCAGGCGCTTCTCCGGGAAGGGCGAGACGTCGGTGGTCTGGAAGCAATCGGTGGGACCTGGTGCGCGAGAAGCCGCAGAGATCACTGAGTACCCGTCCTCCGGACAGACAGTCCGATGCCCGCCGAACTCAGCCCCAGAGCGTGACCAGCAGCTGCGGTGCAGGCACGATGCCCGCACCTTGGGAGAAACGGCCCACCGCAGGTGAAGGAGTGCCGGTATGGCTCGGAACAGGCGCGCGGGCAAGGAGCTGGAAAGGGGCGACAAGGTGGCCTGGGAGAGTCACGGCGGACAGGCCGAGGGCGAGGTCGAGAAGAAGATCACCGAGCGCACCGAGGCCGCTGGCCGCACGGTGGATGCGTCCCGTGACGAACCGCAGTACCAGGTGCGCAGCGGCAAGTCCGGCCGGTCCGCAGTGCACAAGCCGTCCGCGCTGAAGAAGAAGTGAGCCGGGGCGGTCGGCCTGGATGCCTGATCCACGGCGAACACGGCGACGTGGAGCTCACGCTTCTGCGCAACATCGAGGGCCGCTCCTCGATGACGAAGAAGCAGTTACTCCCGACCGGGGGTGGGCACCCGGCGGGTGGACCTCGCCCGCGGCGACGCCGGCTTCGTCGGCCCGGCCCCGGGCATGAACAGCGAAAGGCGGAGAGACCATGGGACACGGTGGAGACGCGATCGCGGAGCTGATGACCGACCACCGCGAGGTCGAGGAGATGTTCGCCCGGATCCAGGGGATGCCGGGCGGCGGCCAGGCACTGCGTGACGTCGTGGACGAGGTCACCATCGAACTCGTACGGCACTCGATCGCCGAGGAGGAGTACCTCTACCCGGCGGTACGCGAGTACATCGAGGGCGGCGACCGGATCGCGGACAAGGAGATCGCGGACCACGGTCGGGTCGAGGAGCTCCTCAAGCAGCTGGAGAAGGCGGACACCGACGACCCCAAGACGAGCCCGCTGCTGCAGCAGCTCATGGACGAGGTCTCCGCCCACGTCCGGGACGAGGAGGACAACCTCTTCCCCATGCTGCGCCAGACCTGCTCCGCCGACGCTCTGAACAAGCTCGGGGACAAGATCCGCCGGGCCAAGTCCATGGCCCCGACCCGCCCCCACCCCTCCGCGCCGAGCACCCCGCCCGCCAACAAGCTCCTCGCGCCGGGCACGGGTCTGGTGGACCGGGCCCGCGACCTGATCACAGGCCGCGGCAAGTCCTGACCCCCGGGGAGAAGTACCGGGCCGTTCGGCGCCCGCCCGGATTCCCGGTCGGGAACCCGGGCGGCGGCCCGGACTCCTGTGACGCTGCTCATTCCCTCCTCCGGTCCGGCTGCCTACGCTGGTAGGTCACGAGCGGGGCAGCGCGGCCCCGCGTAACAGCTCGCGGGACCGATCTGCCGGACACAGGCGAGCACGTTCCCGAGGGACCGACCGCCGTGACCGACGATCTGACACCTGTCATAGCCGCCTCCACCCGCTGGCTCCTGGCCGCCTACCCCGCCCCCGGTGGTGCGCTCAGCCGGGCGCTGGCCGAGGCGCAGGCCCGGCAGGCGGTCACGCTCGCCGCCGCCCTGCGCTACCCCACCACCCTCGATGTGCAGCTGCTCCACCTGCTCGCACCCAGCGGGTCCCAGCGGCTGGACTGGCTCACCGGATGCGAGCCGCAGCCCGACGGCACCGGCGACGCCGCCTGGCGGACCTGGGTCGACGAAACCGTCGTCAGCTGGGCCGCCTGCCTCCTGGCCGACGCGGCCCTGGCCGCCCACGCCGCCCACCGGGCCGCCGCCATGAGCGAGCACCAGGCCGGCGGCGGCCTGCGGAGGCTGACCGCCCCCGGGAAGTGGGACACGGAGGCTGCGGCTCTGCTGCGCCACCCCGACCTGGTGGAGAACATCGCCGGCCTCCACCGGCTCCAGCTCGTGGAACTGCTCGGTGTCGACACCGCGGAACTGCCCTGATCGCAGCAGTGGCCCCGGCACGACGGCGGGCGGGCTTCTTGCCGGTCTCGATCGAGACCGAGGGACCGGGGCCGGCGGGAGAAGCCGGTGTGGTCAGCCCTTGAAGACGAGTTCGGCCTGATCGCGCCTGGTGGTGTGCAGGTCCCAGTAGGCGGGGGAGATGTCCTCGGGCTGGATCACCGGCTGGCCGGGGATGAGGGAGACGGCGATCGACACGTCGATGCCGATGTGGGCGGCCTGGATGCCGGTGCCGTCGAGTTCCTTGTGCAGGTTGACCGCCCAGTTGCGCAGCGCCGCGGCGGCGGCGTTGACGTTGCCGACCACCGGCAGGGGGTCGAGGGAGCCGGCGCCGGTGGTGTAGAGCAGGGTGCCGGTGCCGGCCTCGCGCATCGCGGGCAGGACGGCCTTGGTCGCGGCGATGGCCCCGTAGAGCTGGAACTCGATCTCGTGCTGGATGTGTGAGTAGTCGCTCTCGGCCGGCGTGGCCAGGACGACCTGGCCGAACGCCCCCAGCGGGGAGTACTCCAGGACGTCGATGCCGCCGAAGCGCTCGGCGGCGTCCTTGAGCGCCTGGGTGAGGGCGTCGCGGTCGAGGACGTCGGCGGGGAAGGCGGCGGCGGTGATGCCCTCGGTGGTCAGCTTGCCGACCATACCTTCCAGCTTCTCGGGGTCCCGGGAGACAAGGGCGACGTCGTAGCCCTGGGTGCCGAAGGTGCGGGCGATGGCCAGGCCCAGCTGGGGGCCGGCCCCGACGATGGCGATGCTGCTCACAGCGATCCTTTCGCAAGGCCTCCGCAAGGGAGGCAGGAATGTGGATAGCCCTTTCCGATTCGCGATCCGGATAGGGCTTACCGGTTCGGTGCGCTCACCGTACCACGGGAAATGGATAGGCCTTTCCGATTGCTAGACTGCCGGCATGACTCCTGGCTCCCAGCATCCCGACGGCACTGCCGCCCAGCCGCTGCGCAGCGACGCCGAGCGCAACCGGGGCAGGATCGTCGCGGCGGCGCGCAGGGTGTTCGCGCGCGACGGGCTGAACGCCTCCATGGCCTCGGTGGCCCGTGAGGCGGGCGTCGGGATCGCCACGGCCTTCCGCCACTTCCCGGCCAAGGAGGACCTGGTCGCGGCCGTCTTCGCCGACCGTATGGACGCCTACGCCGACGCGGTCGCCGCCGCCCTGGACGATCCCGACCCCTGGCGTGGCTTCGTCGGCTACATCGAGGCCGCGTGTGCGATGCAGGCCGCCGACTACGGCTTCGCCGACGTGCTGACCACGACCTTCCCCACGGCCAAGGAACTGGAGACGCGTCGCAACGAGGCGTACGAGGGCATGGTCCGGCTGATCGGTCGCGCGCAGGAGGCAGGCCGGTTGCGCGCGGACTTCGACCCCTCCGACCTGGTGCTGCTCCACATGGCGAACGCGGGCGTCGTCAACGCCACCGGTGACGCGGCGCCCGACGCCTGGCGCCGCGTCGTGGCCCTGTTCGTCCAGTCCTTCGAGGCCCCCGCCCGGGGTCCGCTGCCCGCCTCGCCCGAGCACGAGGCTCTCTACAAGGCCATGCTCCGCGCCGCACCGGCAGGCCCCGCGGCCCCCGCCCCGGACGCCGAGAGCTGACCTCGTGACTGCCGGTCCGGCGACTGCCGCCGTGGCCCAAATCGTACGGCCGCGTTTTCACGCAACCGGAAACACGAACTAAATTTCACGTACACCTTGACGGGCCAGGGGGAGCGTACGACGCTTGAGGAGGCATGTGCGGAGGAGGCGATCATGCTGGAACCGTCCGACGAAGTGCCGTTCGCGGGCGAATGCGGCGGCGACCGCCCGCCCCGGCCGACGACCACGAGTCTGATGGCATCGGCCCGTCCGGACGGCGGTCGAGTGACCGTCACCGTGAGCGGCGAGTTCTGTCTCGACAACAGTCAGGAGCTCCGGCACACCCTGCGCGACGCCCTTGCGAGCTCCGCCGAGGGCGTGGACCTGGATCTCGGCCGGTTGACGTTCGCGGACTGCAGCGCGCTCAACGTACTGCTGGCCGCCCGCGCCCGGGCGGTCGCGGCGGGAAAGACGATCACCGTCACCGCCGTCAGCCCCGCCGTGGAACGCCTGCTGACCTTCACGGACACCTACGGTCTCTTCTCCGCCGCACCCGACGGATCAGTCGCATCCGACGGCACCGATCCGCCCGTGGGGAAATCCGGGCCTCAGGGCGGGAACGCGGACGACGGGGTTCTGCGGACGGAGGTGGTCCAGCTCCGCCGTGCGATGCGCACCCGTCCGGACATCGACCTGGCGCGCGGGGTCCTCATGGCCACGTTCGGTCTGAGCCCGGACGCAGCGTGGGAGGTGCTGGTCACGACATCTCAGCACACCAATACCAAACTGCACCACCTCGCCAGGGACGTGCTGACGGCGGTCCATGGGGCAGCGCTGCCGGATGCCGTCCGGAAGCAGCTCACCGCAGCCGTCGCCACGGCCCGCAGGACCGACGGCCGGCCGTCGAGCGCCACCCCCACGGAAGCGGCACGGGAGGCGTGCCGGGGACGGGCATGTGGATGAACGCGGGCTCGGCCCTCTCGCCCCGGCCTTCGGGCCCTCAGCGCCCCGTCAGTCACACAGCAACACGTCTCGGACCGCTCTGACGCGCAGGTCCTCCAGCGTGCTCAGCTGCCGCCCGGCCCGTGCGATCAGGTCGTCGAGCTCCTGTTCGTCGAGGCGGCCGTCCGCCTCGGCCAGGACGCGCAGGGTGCGCCAGCCGAGTTCCTTGCCTTTCACTCCCAGCCGGAGGAACTCGAGTTCGATGACCAGTGTCAGCGGTGAACGCCTGAAGAGGCGCCCGTTGCTCTTGAGACGCCCCAGTCGCTCGGCCGCGGCGGATGCGGCGACCTTGTAGCGGCGCTGCGGCACGCCCAGGCTCCGCATGATGCGCAGCAGGCTCGCCCGGTCCTCGGCGACCTCGCCCGCGAGGTGCCGCAGGGGTTCCGCGAAGGGCGGGTCGCGATGCGATCGGGCCATGAACTGGGAGCGTCCGACTCCGACCGTCGAACCTGCCAGATGGTCGTTGAGATAGATCCCGAGCAGGTCCGTACGGACCGTGCGGACCTGCGGGCGGGTGCCCGGCATCGGTGTCGTCATGGCTCGTGCCCTCGCTTTCCTCCGCCCGCGTGCGGCGGCTCTGCACGAGTACCCGCCCAGCCCGTCTCAGCCGTGGCGGTCGGGGTGCAGGATCACCTTGGTCCAGCCTTCGTCCCGGTTGTCGAAGTGCTCGTAGGCCGGCGGTGCCTCGTCGAGACCGAGTTCGTGCGAAACGATGAAGCCGGGCTCGGCCCTGCCTCCGGCGATCAGGTCGCGCAGGGCCCGGTTGTACCTCTTCACCGGCGCCTGGCCGGTCGTGAGGGCGGCATCCTCCTGGCCGCTCGGATCGTGAGCCTGGTAACCGACGCATTCACAGCCGTTGTCGGCGCCGAGCCCGAGCGTGGCCTCCTTCACTACCTCGGCCGGGTCCTGGCTGCTGGTGTCGATCGGGATGGCGCCGGTCTCTCGGCCTTGCGCAGCCGGTCCCGCTGGTGGTCGGCGACCCACACCCGGCCGGCGCCCCTGAGGATCGCCGAGCAGGCGGCCATGAGCCCGACGGGTCCGGCGCCGTAGACGACGGTCTGGTCCCCGGGCCCCACGCCGGCCGTCTCGGTGGCGTGGTAGCCCGTCGGGAAGACGTCGGCGAGCATCACGTGGTCCGGCCGGCCGGAGGGCGGCTGAGCGTGCTGGTGCTGCCCGTGCCGGGTCCCCGTACACGATTCCGGCGAAACGGACCAAGGGGGTGTGGTGGTCGCCAGGCCGACCGCGGCATGCAGGTGGCCTGCACGTATGCCGCGGATCCGGCATCCTCCGAGGTCCCGCCGTCCGGCCGCTGGAGCAGCGCGAGACCCCGTCGACGTGACAGTCCCCGCCGGGATCTCTCGTTACGACAGCGGCCCGGGGGTACCCGTGTGACACGACGGGCCGGGATGCGGCCCGCCCGCACCCCCTCTCACCAGCGTGGAGAGCACCCGTGAAAGCCCTCGTCGTCCACCGCACCCTCAGGACATCCCCGCAGCCCTCGGACACGGAGGCCCTGGCCAGAGCCTCCGCGGAGTCGCCCGCGCACTCGCCGGGCGGCCGTTGAAGGCGTCGAGCCGACCAGGGGCACCATGATGGCGACCGAATCCCTCGTCTCCCCGCCCCGGTTCCGCGGCTGGGTCCCGCCGGGCGTCTACCGGCCGCAGACCGACACCGGGCTGCTCGGCCGGGCGCTGCGCCGGGAGCGGATCACCAGCCGGACCGAGGTCCTGGACCTCGGCACCGGCAGCGGTGCCCTCGCGGTGGAGGCGGCCCGGCTCGGCGCGCGGGTGACCGCGGTGGACATCTCCTGGCGCGCGCTCGCCGCCGCCTGGTGCAACGCCCTGCTGAACGGCCAGACGGTGCGGGTGCGCCACGGTGACCTGGCGTCCGCGGTGCCGGGCCGTCGCTTCGACCTCGTGGTCACCAACCCGCCGTACGTCCCGGCCCCGCCCGCCGACCGCCCGCCCCGGGGCCGCGCGCGGGCCTGGGACGCCGGGCCCGACGGCCGGCTGCTCATCGACCGCATCTGCGCGGCGGCACCGGCGGTCCTGCGCCCCGCGGGGAGGCTGCTGATGGTGCACTCCCACCTGAGCGGCGTCGAGGAGACCCTGGCCCGGCTCCACGCGGCCGGGCTGCACGCCCAGGTCGTCGACCGCACCCGGCTGCCCTTCGGCCGCATCCTGCGCTCCCGGTCGGGCTGGCTGCGCGAACGCGGCCTGTTGGCCGACAGCGCCGACCGCACGACGGAGGAGCTGGTGGTGATCCGTGCCGAACACATATGAACGCCCCCGCCGGATCCGCGTCCAGCGCGACGGTCCGCTCCTGGTGGAGGGACCCGTCGAAGTCGTGGGCGAGGACGGCGAGGTGCATGTGTCGCGGCGCTTCACCGTGGCCATCTGCACCTGCCGCCGTACCCGGACCCCGCCCTGGTGCGACACCAGCCATCGCCGCCGTGCGAAACCGGACGAGGCATCGTGATGACGAACGTACGACTGCCGGAGCCGCGCGGCCCGCTCTCCGCCGCGCTCACCGCCGCACTGAGCGGACCCGGATCCGGGCTGCCACCGGTCCCCTCCGGAACGGACCCCTACGGCGACGACCTCCAACTCGCCCTGTACATCCTCTACGAACTCCACTACCTCGGCTTCGACGGCGTCCCCGACGACCGCGAGTGGGACCCCGGACTCCTCGCCCTGCGCGCCGGGTTGGAGGACCGCTTCCTCGGCGCGCTGCGCGCGGACGTGCCGGTCGACGCGTCCGACAGCGCCGCGCGGGCCCTGGACGAGCTCCAGCTCGAACCGGTCGGCGAGGTCGAGGGCAGCCTCTCCCACTTCCTGCGTGACCACGGCACTCTCGACCACTTCCGCCAGTACGCCGCGCTGCGCTCGCTCTACCACCTCAAGGAGGCCGACCCGCACGCCTGGGTCATCCCCCGGCTGCGCGGACGGGCCAAGGCGGGGATGGTCGCCGTGGAGTTCGACGAGTTCGGCGCCGGCCGCGCCGACGAGATCCACGCCCGGCTCTTCGCCGACCTGATGGCGGACCTGGGCCTGGACACCTCGTACGGCCACTACGTCGACGCCGCACCGGCCGAGGCACTGGCCACCGCCAACATGATGTCCCTGTTCGGCCTGCACCGGGCCCTGCGCGGAGCGCTCGTCGGCCACTTCGCGACCGTCGAGATCACCTCGTCTCCCGCCTCCCGGCGGCTGTCCGAGGCCCTGCGCCGCATGGGCGCCGGCCCGGCGGCCGTCCGCTTCTACACCGAGCACGTCGAGGCGGACGCGGTGCACGAACAGGTCGTACGGCACGAGGTCGTCGCCGGACTGCTGGCGGACGAGCCGCAGCTGGACGCCGACGTGGTCTTCGGGATCCGCGCCACCGGGCACCTGGAGGACCGCCTGGCCGCGCGCGTGCTGACGGCCTGGTCGGACGGCCGATCCGCGCTGCGCACGCCCCGCACCACCCCGTCGGCCATGGCCCCTGAGGGCTCACGGGTGTGAGCACGCCGGACGCCTCCGCACCGGCCGGACCGGACGGCCACTGCGCCCGTGCGGCCCGCTTCCGGACCGCACGCGGCAGCGCCCCGACGGCGACCTGGAGGGTGCGACCGAGGGGGCAGGCGTGCGTAGTACCGCGGTACGACCCGGCGGGCGTGGATCATGCCCCGGTACCACCGAATCGGGGCGTTTCGACTCCTAGCGTTGTCGGTGAGGCGTCGAGGGGCGACAGACGGGCGCCGGCTCCCACAGGAAGAGACGCGCATGATCGACGCACAGCAGCTGACCAAGAGGTACGGCGAGAAGACGGCCGTCGACGGGCTGGACTTCGCCGTGCAGCCGGGCACGGTGACCGGCTTCCTGGGGCCCAACGGCGCGGGGAAGTCCACGACCATGCGCATGATCGTCGGCCTCGACGCCCCGACCGGCGGGTCGGTGACCGTCAACGGACGGCACTACGCCCGCCACCAGGCACCGCTCCAGGAGGTCGGTGCCCTCCTGGAGGCGAAGTCGATCCACCCGGGCCGCTCGGCCTACAACCATCTGCTGGCGCTCGCGCTGACCCACGGCATTCCGCGCCGCCGGGTCGACGAGGTCGTCGAACTGGCCGGCCTCGGCAGCGTGGCGAAGAAGCGGGCCGGCGCGTTCTCCCTCGGCATGGGGCAGCGGCTCGGTATCGCGGCGGCGCTGCTGGGCGATCCGCAGACGGTGATGCTGGACGAGCCGGTCAACGGGCTCGACCCGGAGGGCGTCCTCTGGATCCGCAACCTGCTCAAGGCCCTCGCCGAGGAGGGGCGGACCGTGTTCGTGTCGTCCCACCTGATGAGCGAGATGGCCCTGGTCGCGGACCATCTGATCATCGTGGGGCGCGGGCGGCTGCTGGCCGACACGACCGTGGCGGACCTCGTCCGGGAGGCGGGTGGCGACACGGTGCAGGTGGCCACCCAGGAGCCGGCCCGGCTGCGGGAGGCACTGGCCGGTCCCGGCGTCGACATCAGCGGGCGGGCCGGCTCCGAGGAGCTTCAGGTGACCGGGCTGAGTGCCCGCGACATCGGCCTCAAGGCGGCCGAGCACGGGATCGCGCTGTTCGAACTGACCGCGCGCACGGTGTCGTTGGAGGAGGCGTTCATGAACCTGACGAGGGATGCCGTGGAGTACCACGGCTCGACGACCGGCATCGAGGCCCGCGTGACCGAGGGGAGTGCGGCATGAGCACCCTCGCCGCGCCCGTCGAGGCGCCCCCGGCCACCGCCACCCGCCCCGTTTATCGGGTGACCGGACGGCGCGTGCTCGCCTCGGAGTGGGCCAAGCTGTGGTCGCTCCGCTCGACCTGGATCACCCTGGGCCTCGGCCTGCTCTTTCTCGTCGCCTTCGGGCTCATCGCCGCGAACCACTACAAGTCGGGCGTCGGTTCTCCGCACCAGGACCGTGACTTCGCCACCGCGACCGCCGTGAGCCTGTCCCTCTTCGGCACCAACTTCGCCCAGCTCGCCCTCGGCGTGCTCGGCGTGCTGGTCACGGCGGGGGAGTACTCCACCGGGATGATCCGCTCCACGCTCACCGCCGTACCGCGCCGGCTGCCCGTGCTGTGGTCCAAGGCGGCCGTGTTCGGGCTGGTCGCGCTGGTGGTGGCAACGCTGGGCGCGTTCGTCGCCTTCCTGTTCGGCAGCCAGATCGTGTCGGGCACGCCCGCGGCCATGGGCCTCTCGCACGCGGGTGTCGTGCGCAGCCTGCTGGGCGCCGGACTCTACCTCGGCCTGGTCGGCGTCATCGGCACCGCCCTGGGCGCCCTGCTGCGGTCGGTGGCCGGCGGCATCTCGGTCCTGGTCGCCTCCCTGATGCTGGTCCCGGGCCTGATCTCCCTGCTGCCCAGCTCCTGGCAGGACGACATCAGCCCCTACCTGCCGAGCAACGCGGGCGAGTCGATGTTCGCCCTGACCCACGACAGCACCACCCTGTCGCCGGGCGCCGGGCTGCTGGTCTTCCTCGGCTGGACGGTGCTCGCGCTCGCGGGCGCGGCGTACCGGCTGGTGCGCAGCGACGTCTGACAGCCTGCACCATGGGCAGGTGACCACCTTGACGACGACCGCCTCCGCCGGGGACATCGGCGGAACGGGACCGCTGGCCGCCCGGCTCGCCCGGGCCGGCCAGCGGCTGCGGCACGCGGACCGCGCCCATCCGTGGGTGCTGGACACCGCGGTCGCGGCGCTGGTCTTCTTCATGTTCTGCCTGCCGGACCTCCTGCACCACGGCAGCGCGAGGTACGGGGACGGAGACGGGGACGGCCGGCGCAGGTTCCAGTTCGTCTTCACCCAGCTCCCCCTCGCGGCCATGCTGGCCCTGCAGGCCGGTTTGGTGCTGCCGCTGCTGTGGCGGCGGCGCCGGCCCATGGCGGCCTTCGTCACCATCGCCGCGGTCTTCGTCCTGCAGTGGTCGCTGGACGCCGTGCTGCGCGCGGACGTCGCCCTGTTCGTCGCCCTGTACAGCCTGGCCCTGCACGGGCAGCTGCGCCGCCTGCCGTGGGCCTGCGCGGTCATGGCGGCGGGGATGGTGCTGGTCGCGGTGCGGGTCTCGCCGGCCATGTCCGTCTGGGACGCCCTGTTCTTCCTGCTGAGCACGGCGACCGCGGCCCTGGCCGTGGGCCTGACGGTGCGGACCCGGCGGGCGCAGCTCGCGGGGCTGCGGGAGCGGGCGGCGCGGCTGGAGACGGAACGCGACCAGCGCATCAGACTCGCGACCGCCACGGAGCGCGCCCGGGTGGCCCGTGAGATGCACGACATCGTCGGCCACAACCTGTCCGTCATCATCACCCTCGCCGACGCCGGCGCGTACGCCACCGACGCCGCTCCCGAACGCGGCAAGGAGGCCCTCCAGCTCATCGGCGACACCGGCCGCACCGCCCTCGGCGAGCTGCGCCGGGTGCTCGGCGTCCTGCGCGAGGCGTCGGACGGCGCCCGCCAGGCACCCGAACTCAGCCCCCAGCCCGGCCTCGCGGACATCGAGACGCTGTGTGACGGCGTACGCACCGCAGGACTGGAGATCGTCTACCGGACGGTCGGCGAGGTGGACGCCCTGGACCGCGGGATGCAGCTGACGGTCTACCGCATCGTCCAGGAGGCCCTGACGAACACCCTGAAGCACGCCGGTGCCGGCACCCAGGTGAACCTGGCGGTCGTCGTCGAGGACGAACGGCTCGTCATCCGGATCCGGGACGACGGCCCGGCCGGACCCGCCGGACCCGGACCATGGAACGAGGAAGGACACGGACTGGTGGGCATGCGCGAACGAGCGGCGCTGTACGGAGGGACCGTGAGCGCCGGGCCCGCGGCCGACGGGGGGTGGGCCGTGGAGGCCGCCCTCGACCTGACACCGCAGGGAGGCACCCGGTGACCACGGTGCTCGTCGTCGACGACCAGCAGCTGCAGCGCTACGGCTTCCGGGTGCTGCTCGACTCCATGCCCGAGACGGAGGTGGTCGGCGAGGCCTCGAACGGCGCCGAGGCCGTCCGCAGGACCGCCGAACTCCGTCCCGACGTCGTGCTGATGGACGTGCGGATGCCCGGTATGGACGGCATCGAGGCGACCCGCCGGATCGCCGAGGCCGGGGGGCGTTCCCGGGTCCTCGTGCTGACCACCTTCGACGTCGACGAGTACGTGCATGCCGCCCTGCGGGCCGGAGCCAGTGGCTTCCTCCTCAAGGACGCACGCCCCGACGAGCTCCTCGCCGGGATCCGCGCGGTCGCCGGAGGCGACGCGGTGATCGCGCCGGCCCTCACCCGCCGCATCCTGGACGAGTACGCCCGGCACGTGCCCACCAGAAGGGGCGACCCGGCCGAGGACCCGCGCCTGGCCTCCCTGACCGAACGCGAGCGCGAGATCCTCGTCGCCATCGGCAAGGGCTGGACCAACGGCGAGATCGCCGCCCGCTTCGTCGTGTCCGAGTCCACCGTGAAGACGCACGTGGGCCGCGTCCTGGCCAAGATCGGTGCCCGCGACCGCGTCCAGGCCGTGATCTTCGCCTACGACCAGGGAATCGCCCTCCCCGGCGCCGGCTGAAAAGAACGGGCCGACCGAAGGAGAGAACCGGCTGAAGGGAACGGACGTCTTCTCACCCGCCTCTAACCCTACAAACCGTAGGGTGGGATGTCCTCCTACGGGCTGTAGGAGGTTCCGGCTCCCGGCCGGTTCCGGGGCGTGTGACGAGGAGAGGTACGAGATGGCCGACGGCCCGAACGCCACGACGACCGGTGCCGCTCGCACCGGCCTCCCGGCGGAGGCCGTCCGGCCCCGGCGTGCGCGGGCCGAGCCCCGGCTCGGGGCGGTCGCGGCCGCCTTCACGCTCGCCCAGCTCGTCCTCGTCCGGCCGGACATCGGTCTCGGCTGGGACGAGACCGTCTACGTCAGCCAGGTCAGCGGCCACGTTCCCGCCGCCTACTTCAGCGCGCCCCGCTCCCGCGGCATCTCGCTCCTCGTCGCGCCGGTCGCGTCGTGGTCCGACTCCACGGTCCTGCTCCGGATCTACCTGGCCGTCCTCTCCGGCCTCGCCCTCTACCTCGCCCTGCGCGTCTGGCGGGGCCACTTCGGCCCCGGCGTCCTGGCCCTGTCCGGCGCCCTGTTCGCCTCGCTGTGGGTGACGTTGTTCTACGGCTCCGAGGCCATGCCCAACTACTGGGTCGCCATCGGCGCCCTGGCCTGCGTCGGCTGCTTCCTGCGCGCCCGTGCGAACGCCCGGGACCGGGCGGCCTGGTGGGGTGTGTTCGCGGGCGCGGCGCTGATGGCGTGGATGCGCCCGATGGACGCGGTCTACGTCGTGCTGCCCCTGCTCGCTCTCGCCCTGCGCCGCCCGCGCCGCCCCCGTCTGCTCGCCGTGCTGGCCGCGGGGCTGGTGGCGGGTGGCGGCGAGTGGGTGATCGAGGCGTACACGAGCTACGGAGGTCTGGCGCGGCGCCTGTCCGCCGCCTCCGCCATCCAGGGCGGCCTCGGCTGGCACCTCGCCGTGGTCGACCAACTGCGCAGCCTCGGCGGTCGCACCCTGTGCCGCCCCTGCACCGGAGCGGCCCCCAACCCGGCGGTGACCCTGTGGTGGTTCGCGCTGCCGCTCCTCGCCGTCCTCGGCGCGGTGGTCGCCGTCCGCGCCCGGCGGGCCCTGCCCGTCCTGCTGCCGGGGGCCTGCGCCGCCACGGCCGCGATCCCCTACCTGTTCCTCATCGGCTACGCGGCCCCCCGCTTCCTGCTGCCCGCCTACGCCCTGCTCGCCCTCCCCGTCGCCCTGGGCCTCGTCCACCTGGTCACCGCCCCGTCCCACCGAGCCGGGCGCGCCCTGGCCGTCGGCCTGGTGGCGGTCGGCCTGGCAGGCCATCTGGCCGTGCAGTACGTCGTCCTGGAACACACCGTGCACAGCTCCGCCGCCTCCCGCGCCGACTGGGCCCGCACCGCCGCCGCCCTCCACACACGTCGCGTACGGCCGCCGTGCCTGCTCAGCGGCTACGACGCCGTGCCGATCGCCTTCTACACCGGCTGCGGCTCCGCCCAGACGGCGGGGCACGACGCCAGCACCACCGTGGCCGAGCTGAAACGCGCCGCCCACGGCACGGCCTTCGCCGTCCTCGTTCGGCCGGGGAGCCGTCCACCCGCGTACGCGCGCACCTGGGCCGAGCAGCGGGTCGGCGCTCTCCGGGCGTACATGGATCCCGTCGTACGGCAGGGGAGGTGACCGCCGTGACCGCGGCCGAGAGCCTGGCGGTGACCTCGGGTCGGCGCCTGTACGTCCGACTGGGCATCACCCTGCTGGTGCTGGTCGCCGCCGGCGGGATGCTCGTCGCGCACCGGGCCACGCTGGACAGCGGTACCGACCGGCTGGCCGCCGCCGACGGGGAGTGGCTGGTGCTCGCCTGCCTCGCCGCGGTGGGCACCTGGGTGTGCGCGGCCGTGGCACAGCAGGGGGCGGTGGTCGAACGGCTGCCCAGGGGGCGGCTGGTGGCGGCGCAGTTCGCGGCGGGCGCGGCCAACCACCTCCTTCCGGCGGGTGCCGGTGCGGCGGTGGTCAACCTGCGGTTCCTGACGCGGTGCGGGCTGTCCACCCGGCGCTCGGCGACCGCACTGGCGGTGAAGGCGGCGGTCGGCGGGACGGTCCGGTGCGTGCTCGGGGTGGCCCTGCTGGTCGCCTCGCCCGGCACGGTCCGTCTCTCCGCGCGGGTCCCGCACGGACTGGTTCTGCTGGTGCCGGTGGTGGTCGGAGCCGCCGCGCTGACGGTCGCGCTCCACGGCCGCCTCGGACGAGCGGTGAGCAGGGCCTTCGCCGACGTGCGGGCCGTGCACCGGTGCCGGGCGCGGGCCTGGGCGCTGTGGGGCGGCTCCGTCGGGTTCGCTCTGCTGCATGCCGGGGTGGTCGTCGCCGTGGTCCACGCGATCGGCCTCGGCCTTCCCATGAGCCGTGTCGTCATGGCCTACCTGGTCGCCAGCGGCGCCGCGGCGCTGCTGCCGACGCCGGGCGGACTGGGCTCGCTGGACGCCGCGCTGGCCCTGGCGCTCACGGCGGCCGGCGCACCGGGACCGGCGGCGGTCTCGGCGGTCCTCGGCTACCGCCTGCTGACCGGATGGCTGCCGATGGCCCCCGGGCTGCTGGTCCTGGCGCTGCTGGCCCGCCGCTCGGCCCTGTGAGCCGAACCGGTTCTCGTCCCGCACCTCGGCCGGCAGGGCTGCCCGGGGGACCGCCTCGCCGGCCCGCCCGGCCACCCGGTCCTTCATTTCCCCTTCACCTCAAGGGCGTTGTCGCGTCACGGCCACGCCTTTAGGTTCGGCTGGGTCGTCCCGCTGACCTGGAGAGCAATGAGCCGTCCCTTCCCGAGCCGTCGTACGTCCGTGCTCGGTGCTGTCGCGATCGGCCTCGCTGCGCTCGTGGTCTCCGTCCGGCCCTGGGCGGACCGGGCCGGCAACGCGGATGCCGGGCCGGAACGAAGCTGCACCTCCTCCGTTCCGTATGTCTCGGGCGTGGGCGGCTACGGCAGTTACCGCATTCCCGCCGTCGTCCGCACGCGCGCCGGGACCCTGCTCGCCTTCGCCGAAGGCCGGGTCGGGGGCAGGGCGGACCACGGCGACATCGACGTCGTGCTCAGGAGGTCGCAGGACGGCGGATGCACGTGGGGGCGGCTGCAGGTCGTCGCTGAGGGCGACGGGAACACCCGGGGCAACCCGTCCCCGGTCGTCGATCCCCGGACCGGGAACATCGTGCTCGTCACCTCTTACCACAGCGGTGACGTCACCGAAGCGCAGATTCTGCGCGGTGAGGCCACGGGTGAGCAGGGCCGGCGGGTGTTCGTGCAGACGAGCGAGGACGACGGGCGCTCCTTCTCCGCCCCGCGGGAGATCACGTCGGAGGTGAAGAAGCCGGACTGGCGCTGGTACGCCACGGGGCCGGGCCACGCCGTCGCGCTGACGCGGGGTGACCACGCGGGGCGGCTGGTGGTCCCGGCGAACCACTCCTCCGCGCCGCCTCCGGGGTCGCCGGACACCGGCCAGGAGCCCAGGTACTACGGGGCGCACGCCATCTACAGCGACGACGGCGGGAAAACCTGGCACCTCGGCTTCGTCGACGACTCCTACGAGGGTGTGTACAACGCCAACGAGTCGACAGCGGCCCAACTACCGGACGGACGCCTGTACTTCAGTGCCCGGAACCAGAAGGGCACGAGCTCGGGGAACCGCCTGGACGCCTACTCCGGTGACGGGGGCGCCAGCCTGGACCGGGGCTATGCGGAGCAGCGTTCGCTGAACGACGTGCCCTTGGTGGAGGGAAGCGTGCTGCAACTGGCCGGGAAGGAGGGGAACCTGCTGTTCTCGGGACCCTCCGTGCCGACCGACCGCGCGGCCATGGCGTTGTGGAGCAGCACGGACGGGGGCCGGTCCTTCGGCAAGGCGCTGACCTTGTCCGCGCGGAAGGCCGGGTACTCGGACCTCGTTCAGGTCGACGGCCGGAGCGTGGGCATCCTGTATGAAACGGGCGTTCGGACGGCGTACGAGACGATCGAGTTCCGGCGGGTTCCAGTGACGGATGTGTCGGCGGACGCCCAGTAGGAGACCCGTGCCCGGCCGGACCCGGGACGCGGACGCCGCACCGGATCGTGCGTGAAAGTGATCACGAAGAAGGTGACCGGCTGGGCCGCGCTCATCGCCGTACCCACTGCGATCACCGGATACTGCGCCAGAACCTCTGACCGCGCCGGTGCCGGGCACCGGCGCGCAGGCTCCGGAGGCGGGAAAGCACCTGGTCACCCCCGGCTTTTCCGGCCGGTGAGCGGAGTAGTGTGAAGAAACCGGGAGTTCTTCGCGTGCCGGCTCCGCTGCGGGTGCCGTTTCCGGTGATCGACAATGCCGGGCCCACCCACGAGCCCGGGGACAGGTCCGCGCCATGCCCGTGACCATCGACCGTACGACATCGACCAGGCGCGCGCCCCCGCAGTCGGCCCGGCTGTCCCTGTCGCCCGCGCCGGGCGGGCTGGACGGCATGTGGTGGCCTCGGTCCCGTGCCCTCACCCGTGAGCTGCCCACCCTGACGGCCGCACTGGTCGAACATTGGGGCCGCATCACGGGCGTCACCGTGCATCCGGCCTACTGGCCCGTCATCCCGCACTGGGTGTCCGTCGCCGGGCGTACCGTGCAGGTGGGCTGGTCCACCGAGGCCCAGGATCCGCACAGACTTACTCTGTCCCTACCCGATGGTCGCCGAGACGTGCTGGTGATTCCGCCGGAAACCGGTGCGGAGGCAGCCGCGCAGCTGATGGCGGGCGACGGCATCAAGGCTCCGGCCCCGCCTTCGCCCGCCGGTCGGCGGAGGTGAGAGAGCCATGACTGTCATCGCCGTGGCCGTGCTGCTCCTTCTGATCGCCGTCGGAGTCGCTCTGATCCACCGGCTCAACGCTCAGCACGACGCGCGGATCGCCGCCTTCCACTACGGCGGTGTTCTGCCGGGGACCGGGCGTCGGCCCCGGCGGCACGGTCGGTCGGCGGTGGACGCGACCGTTCCGACGCGCCCCACCGCGACGGCGACCGCGGATGACATCGACTTCGGTCCGACCGTGGGCAGTAGAGGAAGGCGCGTCATGGCGATATTGCGAGACCGGAAGACGTACCGCGAGAGGATCATGCAGGCTCTGTACCAAGCCGCCGAGGGCAATCGCCTCCTGGGCGTCGATGGGGCGAAGCTCCGCACCGACCTCGGTATCCCTGAGCAGGACATGGCCGCTGCCTGTATGTACCTGGCGGACGAAGGCTGGGTCGTCGTGGACTGGGGGAGGGGCAACACGCCCGCGATGATCACGCTGACGCACCAGGGGATCCGGCAGATGGAGACGGAAGAGGAAGGGCGCGGCTGAGCAGCCGTGTCGGCTTCTCGGACCGACGTGAACCTTCGCAGGGATTGCCCGTGCCGGATCAATCCCTTTGGCGTAACGTGGAAACCGGGTCGGCGCACGCTCACGTGCAATGACCCGGAAGGGCGGCTCCGGCGGGTATACGCCGGAGCCGTTGTCTGCTTCCGTAACCGCGCCCTGCGGCGAAGCGCTCGCGCGAGCGTCGTGCGGAGTACCGTGAGGGAGCAGGGCCGTATCGCGGTCGCACACTCTGCGGTCGCACTGCTCTCTGCGGACGGGCGGACACCATGGCCGACTCAGACACCCCCGACCTCCCCCGGCTCCTGCCGGATGCCGTCCACCGGTCGGTGAAACCCGGAACGGCCCTGCTGCGGCTGGAGACGACACACGCACGCGAGGGGATCCTGGACGGCGCATGGTGGCCGCGGTCCCGGGACATCGGCGCCGAGCTCCCCTCGTTGATCTCCGCGTTGGCCGAGCACCTCGGGCCTGTCACCCGGGTCGGTCTGGACGGCAGCGCCTGGGACGAACTGCCGACCCGGGTGACGGTCGACGGCCGAGTCGTCCACATCGACTCCTTCCCGGTCGCTGACGACACCGTCCTCATCACCCGGGGCGACCGGGACCATTTCTCCCTGATGCTGGTCCCTCCGGACACGTCGCCCGACGCGGCACGCGCCGCGATGGCCAGGGCCATACGGGCCGACAACGTCACCGACGCCAGACAGATCCTCATCGATACGGGCGGCGACACGCCACCCACGCCGTCCTGACACGTCCGTCGCAGATCGACTCTTTATCGGCCTGGACGCTAGATGCGGGCGAACTTCTCCGTCTGCTGGGCGAATTCCTGGGCCATGGCGGAGCTGACCGTGGGCTTGGTGTCGCGGATCGTGTCCAGGTAGTCGTCGGTGGTGGGGGTGGTCCGGGTTCCGGTGTCGAAGGTGCGCTCGAACTGGGCCTGGGAGACGGTGCGCGCCGCGTGGGCGATGTCGGCGGGGGTGAACCCCCCGCTGGCGGACGCGAGTACCGCGCTGTCGGCCCGCGCGCCCGCTCGGGACAGGTAGCTCTCCCACAGTGCGGTCCGGGCGGTGTGGTCGGGAGGGCCGATCGGCAGCACGTAGTCGAAGCGGCCGTGCCGCAGGAACGCGGAGTCGAGCGTGGTCACGTTGTTCGTGGCACACACGAGCAGCCGTCCGTCCTGGCTTCGGAACCGGACGATCGCCTTGAGCAGTTCGTTGACGACGCCGACAGCGGTCGCGTCCGCGCCGCCGCGTTCGCCGGCGATCTCCTCGACCTCGTCGATGAAGGCGAGGACGTGCTCCAGCCGGGCGATCTCGTCGAAGCGCCGGTTCAGCCCGGTCGCCAGGCCGTACTCGGCGGCCAGACGGGCGGGGAACAGTTCGAGGAAGGGCCATCCCAGGCGGCTGGCGATCGCGTGCGCGAACGTGCTCTTGCCGGTCCCGGGCGGGCCGAACAGCATCACCGCCCGGGGCGGTTCCACTCCGTGCTGGGCGGCCAGTTCGGGATGGGCCAGCGGCAGGACCAGGCGCCGCTCGATGAGCTGCTTCTCCCGTTGCATGCCCGCGACCTTCTGCCACAGTCCCCCCGGCGGCAGCTCCGCTCCGAGCGAGGACAGCGTGCCGGCCGACTGTGGGCTCACCGGCCCGCGCTTTTCGAAGAAGACCAGGCCGGGGCGGGCGCCGAAGTCGCAGTTGCGCAGGGCGGTGGCACCGGTCTCGCCCTCGGGAAGGGCGGCGTGCACCGCGCGGACGCCGGCGGCGAAGAGCCGTTGCTCAAGGGTGGTGATCAGGGCACTGCCCAGCCCGCGCTGCCGCCAGGTGGGCGCCATGCAGATGCGCAGGATCCATGCCCGTTCGCCCTCCACCCTGCTCACCGCGGCGCCGATCAGCACGTCGTCGGCCGTGGCCACCACAGCCGGGTGGCGGGTCTGGAGGGCCGTCACGGCGTCCGAGAGCGGGAAGAGCGGCGGCTCCTCGGTCGTGCTGCTCTCCATGTCGACTCGGATCAGCGCTTCGAGATCGTCCTGGGTGTAGTCCCTGACCCGCCAACCCGTCATGATCAGCTCCGCGTGTTCGGCCGTACTCCCATCATCAGCCGATGCCCGCAGGACGCGCGCGACAGGCCTCGGCCACGAGTGCGCCCTGGTGGCACGGATCGCTCGGGCCGTAGTCGGGCCAAGCCTCGTGTTCCGTTCGGCCCGTCGCTCCCCATCGGTCCGCCGGGCCTCGGCGAGGAGTATCCTGGTGATTACCGAGAGCATCTCGTACACCGGCTTCCACGCCGGGTCGTTCTCGGCGATTGATGACAACCGGGCCGGCCGTGACCGGCCCGGGGTTGGGCCCGCGCCATGACCGCGACCATTCCGTTCACACCCGCAGTCGAAGCCCGGGCCCCTTCCTCGTCACCCCTCCGACTCACGCTGGCGCCGGCCGTCGCCCCTCCGGCCCTGATCGACGGTGCCTGGTGGCCCCGTTCGCGCAACCTGACGGAGCAGCTCCCGGCGCTCGTCGAACGTCTCGACCCGCTGTGGGGGCGGATCACCCGGATAGCGGTGAGCCGCACGCTCTGGCCGGTCATTCCGGGAGAAGTGCCCGCGCACGGCCACATGGTGCGCGTCGGCTGGTCCAACGCCGGGGAAGACCCGCACAAGCTGTTGCTGCTGTCCTACACGTTCGGCTGCTGGAACCTGCTGGTGATCCCACCGGAGACAGGGCCGGCCACCGCGGCCCGGCTCATGGCCACGGCCACCGACCCGTCGCGGAGCCTCACGGCGACCGGCCTGATCCATGAGGCCGAAGCCTTTGCCGCGGCAGAGGCGGCGGCAGACTCGGACTCGCTCCGGGAGGCGGTCTGGGACTCCGAGGGCGGGCATGACGCCCGCCACCCCACGTCGCGTACTCCTGACGGACCGGTCACCGGCCACATGCCCACCCGGCAGTAGGAGTGTGAGATACATGGGCACCCTGGTGACGGTGAGTGTGCTCCTCGCGATGATCGTCTTCGGTGTGATCGTGATCCAGCTGTTCACCGCGAGCCACGATGACCGCATGGAGACCCCGGCCCCCGGCCGTACCCGGCGGTGGCGGTTCTCGCCATGGCACCGCACGGAGAAGTGAACCCGCTCCGAGGAGGATCGCGGAGCCGGCTCCGCCGGTAGGACGTTCGCAGACAGCGGCGGGAGTGTAACGGTCAGCGTGTCTTCGGCCATGTCCCTGGTGGTGCGGCTGCCGGCTCACTCCAGGAGGGCGAGGCGGTCGGTGGCGCCCCGCGCCATTCGATCAGCAGGAGCGTCGCGTCGTCCGTCGTGATCCCGCCCCGCGCCCGTTGCAGCGTGTGGGAGAGGCTGCGCGCCACCGTCCGGATCTGCCGCGCCGTGGGTCCAAGGCGGTTCACCCAGTCGATGAGCTGTTCCTCACCGAATTCCTCACCGCCGACATCGCGCTCCTCGATCAGTCCGTCGGTGAAACACATGATCCGGTCGCCGGGCTCGAGGGCCACTTCACTGATCCGGGGCTCGTGACCGCCGAAGCCGACGGGCAGCGTCGTCGGGCCCTGCAGCCGTCGTACGACACGGTGTCCACGGATCAGCAGAGGAGCGGGATGTCCGGCGTTGACCCACTGAAGCCTGCCCGTGACCGTGTCGAGCCGCATCATCAGTGCGGTCACGAAGTGGTCGGGGCCGAACTGCACGGCGACGGCCCGATCCATGAACGCATAGATCTCCGACAGGCCGACGCTGATGCGCCGGGCATGCCGGTAGGCTCCGATGACCACCGTGGCCATCGTGGCGGCATCCAGCCCGTGGCCCATCGCGTCGACCATGGCCACATGCAGGACATCGCCGTTGAGGGCGTAGTCGAAGCTGTCGCCGGCCACGTCGTAGGCGGGTTCCAGCATTCCGGCCAGCTCGACCCGGGGCGTGAACATCGCCAGCGGTGGCAGCAGCGACCACTGGATCTCCGCCGCCACACTCATCGGTTCTCTGCGGCGCAGCCGGAAGAACAGATCGGTGTAACCGTGCTTGGTCACCAGCATGTCGGCCACGAGCGAGGCGAGTCGGCGCAGCAGCCGTCGCTCGTCGTCGTGGATGCGGTCCAGGGTGACGGCCATGACGCCCACCTGGTCGCCACCGTCCAGCAGAGGCAGGTAGATCCGCACACCGTCGGCCTGCGGCACCTCCACGGGACGCGCTTCCCGGAAGGCACGGCCGACGTCGGAGCCGTCGATCGGCTGCGGTTCCCCGGCCGCCAGCCCGTCACCCGGCAGGGGGACCAGCCACACCTGGCCGTAGTCCTGCAGGAAGAGCGAGGTCTCGCGGCCGTCGAGCCTGCCGATCTGCCGGGCGACGAGCGGACCGAGCTGGTGCGGCGGCAACTCGTGCCCCTGGTCGAGCAGGACTCCCAGAAACTCCTCCCCGAAGTGCTCCGACCGGGCGGAGCCTTCCCGGGGTTCCTGCCGCTCACCGCCCGCCATCGCCGTGGCCCGGGGGGACGTTCTGGCGGATCTTCACGAAGGCGCTGTGCATACCGACTCCCGACAGAGACTCACCGGCCGACGCGGCGTGGGACTTCCGCCCGGATCGCGGGGGCCGACCCACCGACTCCCCATCGAGTCGGCCGTGCGCTCGTGCGCGCCGCGTCCGAGCCGCGGCGGCCGGTCGGCACCGGCGGCGACCTCTGCCGGATCGGCCTCTCCGGCGCCGCGAACGTTTCGAGGGGTCCGCGCCGTCTGCCGCCCTGCCCGCGGCCCGGCTCACTGCCTGCGGGGCAGGACCCCGACTACCAGTAGTGGCGTCGACCGGCGACGGCGTGTCCCATCGCGCCGAGGATCCACAGGATGGCTCCGACGACCAGCAGGATGATCCCGATGGTCCACAGGATGGATATCCCGGTGAGGAAGCCGACGACGAGCAGAATGATGCCCAGGATGATCATGATCTCTCCTTTGGGGAGTAGTGCTGATTCCCTGCGAACTACGAGGGACTGAAAGCGCGTTGAGGTGGGAACGGCCGATCCCTTCCTTACTCCACCCGGTGTGGTGTGTGGCGGGCGACCTGAAGGCGGACCTCGGTGGGCATGTCAGCAAGGCCGGTGGACCGCCGGGCGGTGCGGAGCGGGCCTTCACACAGGGCACCGAGAGTGGCGCCGGGCGTGCCCTCGGGGGTGAGGGTGAGCTTGACGCGGGTGCGGTGGCGGGCCGGTCGGCCGGTGATGTGCACGGCCGCATGGCCGACCCCCGGCAGGGCACCGGCCTCGGTCGCGATCGCGTCACCGAGTGCGCGGTCGCGCAGTTCGACGCCCTCCTGCGGGGGTGTGCCGCCGACGGGCAGGGAGCCGGGGCGACGTCGGCTCAGCTGGGCGAGCAGCCACCACAGGGCGAGCAGAGCCGCGACGACGAGGGCGGCGATGACCGCGGGCCACCACCACCAGCCCTGGCCGCTCCAGCGGACCCGGTCGGCGGAGCCGAGCAGGACGTCTGCCGGGTGGGTCAGGGGCCAGCCGGCGGGCGGGGCCAGATCGTGCCGCCGGTAGAGGTCGAGTCCGGCGAAGAGGATGAGCAGTCCGCCCCCGAGGAGGACCAGGCCGACGAGGGCCAGCAGAGTGCGGTTGAGTGCGGATCGCGGCGTCATGGCGGGCTCCGGTGCTACGGGTCTCGCGTCAGCGGGTGCGTCGCCGCACCCGTACGGCGATACGGGGAGGACGGGCGAGGGCCAGCCGGTCGCGTTCCTCGCCGAGGACGGCGGTGAGGTCGTCCTTCACCTGCCGGGGGTCGCGGAAGCGGACGTCCGCGCGGGCTTTGATGCGGTGGCGGCGCACCAGGACGTGCGCCGCGCCGACTCCGGGGACCCGCATGGCGGCGTCGCGCAGCAGGGCGGCGGCGCCGTCGCGGTCCAGAAAAGCCCGCATTCGCGGGCAGCCGGCGGGTGAGCGCAGGGGCAGCCAGCGGCGCTCACCGGGGGTGAGGGCCAGGACGATCAGCCAGACGCCGACGGCGGCGGCCACGGCGGCTCCCGTCAGCATCCACACGTCGTCCACCGGGCGGGTGGCCAGTTCGTCGGCCAGGTGCCGTCGCCAGGCCGCCGCCGGGCGTCCCGCCCGTACGGCTATGACGTCGACGAGCGTCGCGACCGCGGCCACGAGGATCACCGCGGCGACCGACGCCGCCGTGATGCGGCGCCCGGACCACGTGCGACGGGTCCGGTGGCCGCCGTCGCGCTCACCGGCCGTGAGGTCCGAGGTGGACACGTCGCGTTCGGCAGGGTCGGGCTCTTTCGTGAGCGGCACCGCGGCACGGTGCGTGGACGACGCGGAGCCGCTGCCCGGAGGATGTGGCTCGGATGTCATCGCGATCGCCTTTCCTCCACGGCGTGCCCGGTGACCCGGGCCGCGTGGCCGGTCACCGGACCCGCCCCCGGCTCGCGTCGGCGGCGGTCACCAGCCGCCGGACGGTCAGGAGTACCTCTCCCACCCGCAGCCCGGTCAGCTGGGCGACCCGTTCGGCGACGTCCTGCTGGATCCGCTCGCAGACACGGGGGATGTCGGTGGGGTAGGGCAGGTCCATGGTCAGATGCAGGCGCACCGATCCGGTACGGACGGCGGCGGAGACGTGGGGCGCCGCAGGTCCGCCCCGATCGGGCGGTACGGCGGCGCGCCGCGACTGCGCCGCGCGCGCGGCCTGCGTGGCGATACGGGCGACCACCCTGTCCGGGATGACGGTGGCGCCCCGCTCGGCCGGGGGCGGCAGCCCGGCGGTCGGCGTCGGCGGGCCCGACCCCTCGCCGGGGGAACCGGGCCGGGTCTTCACCGCTGCCTCCGTGTCCGGAGGTCGAGGTCGCCCTGTACGACGAGGCCGACGATCAGCCCCGCCGCGCCCAGGACCAGCACCAGCAGAAATGCCCAGAAGCCGCCGAAGTAGCCGGCGAAGCCGAGGGCCATACCGGCCGCGAGTCCGGTCGTTGCTGTGTTCATCTTGCACTCACCCGTCTCACGAGCGTCCCTCTCGCCGTGATCCTCCGCTCATGCCCGAGGACACGGCGGTGGTCCCGGCGGCGGTCACCTCACGCGGCCCTCGTCCGGTTCGGTCTGCTCCTCTTCGTCGTCGGGCAGGTGAACGTCGTCGACGGCGATGTTCACCTCCACGACCTCCAGGCCCGTCATCCGCTCCACGGCGCTGATGACATTGGTGCGTACGCCGCCCGCGACGTCGACGATGGAGACGCCGTACTCGACGACGACGTCCAGGTCGACCGCGGCCTGCCGTTCTCCGACCTCGACCTTGACGCCGCGGGTGACCGCTCCGCCGCCTGTGCCGGGGACGCGTTCCCGCATGGCGCCGAAGGCGCGGGCCATCCCCGCGCCCAGGCTGTGGATGCCCGGTACCTCGCGGGCGGCCATGCCCGCGATCTTGGCCACCACACCGTCCGCGATGGTGGTCTTGCCCCGTGTCTCGGCCGGAGCCCCCGACCCGGTGCGGCCCGTGAGCGGGCTCACGCCCGTTTCGGACCGGCCGCCCCCGCCGACGCTGGTGATGTTGTCCGTCATGGCGGTCGCCTCGATCGGTCGCTCGGACACCGGTGCGGCGCCCTTCGAAGCGTTGGACATCACGGACGCCACATTCCTCACATCCGAGGGATGTGGCGTGCATCACATGCCGCCCTGTCGGGTACACGGGTGGTCCGGTACCTTGTGCGGGGGCGCCATGATCGAAAGCGATGTTTCCCCAACGCCGGAGCGCGACCTGTCGGTACGCGACCTGCCGGACCGACTGCTGGCCGTACGGGCGGCCGAGGGGGACGACGACTCCTTCGCCGTTCTCGTCCAGCGGCACAGCCGGTCCCTGCTGACCCTGGCCCGCTGCATGCTGGGCAACCCCCAGGACGCTGAAGAGGCCGTCCAGGACGCCTTCATCAGCGCCTGGCGCCACCTGCCGGAATACCGGCACGGCGCGGAGTTCCACACCTGGATGTACCGGATCACCGTCAACCGATGCCAGACCATGCGACACCGCCGACCGCCGCCCGTCCCCCTGGAAACCGTCGCCGAACCCGCGGCGGGCGACGCGTGGAGCCAGCCCGCCCGGACCGCCGAGCAGGATGCGGCCACGGCCGCCCTGCGCCGAGCACTCGCCGAACTGGACGCCGGACAGCGGGTCTGCTGGATCCTGAGGGAGGTGCAGGGCCTGCCCTACAAGGAGATAGCGCACGTGACGCGTACCGGCGAGCAGACGGTACGCGGCAGACTGTTCAGGGCGCGCCGATCCCTGCAGGAGGCGATGGGCCCATGGCGCTAGACGACCCGCACACGCGGCCTCCCGAACCGCCCGGAGCCGGTGGGCCACGCAACAGCTCAGCCGCCGCCGACGTGCCCCCGTTCGCAGGCGATGAGGTACTGCCCTGCGGCCGCCTGCTCAGCCGGGTCTGGGAACAGGGGCGGGACGCACCGCCGGCCGCGGGCCCGCACCCGGTGTCCTGTCCGTACTGCCGAGAGGCAGTCGAGGGACTGGCCACGGTGAACGCGGCCGCCCGGGCGCTGCGCGACGAGGACCCTCCGGGCCTGCACGCACTCGCCGACCGGGTCATGGACGTCGTCAGGGCAGAGGTCCGGTTCGGGCGGATACTGCCCCTGGCCGACCCGCACCTGGACCTACGGATCACCGAGAGCGCCGCGGCGAAGGTGCTGAGGCGGGCCGCGGACGCGGTCCCCGGTGTCAGGGCCGCGACCTGCCGACTCGTACCCGAGGGCAACGGCACCGGCGTGCGGGTGACCATGACCCTGGCCGCCTCCCTCGACCGCCCGCTGCCCGACCGGGTCCACCAGGTACGCCGATCGGTCCTCCACGCGGCCGGACAGGACCTGGGGCTCACGGTGACAGCCGTCGACATCGCCGTGGTCGACGTACTGGAGCCGGGGTCAACCCTCGGCCCCCGCCTCCCGACGGGCGGTGGCACGTGATGACCGCCACCGGCACCACCGCGCTTCTCGGCGTCGCGGCCGAGGCGGCCCTCGCGGTCCCCGGCGTGGCCGGCCTGCAACCCCGCCTCGCCCGGCGCCTCGCGGCAGCCGCCGCGCCCACCCGGGCGGACACCACGCCGCCCGAGGCCGGCATTCGCGCCGACCGGGCGCCGGACGGTTCGGGATGGCACATCGAGGTGCGCTGCGTCCTGACCGAGGGCCGGCGGGCGCTGGACATCGCCCGAAACGTCCATGACCGGGTGACAGCCGCCCTCATCACCCACCTCGCCACCCACGGTGTCGCGGAGCCGGTCACCGTCGCGGTCACGGTGACCGGTATCGCCGCCTGGCACGACGCGGCATGAGTGGCGGCGCGGGCCAAGCCCCGCGAACCGTCGCTCCTACGTGCTCTCGTTCAACCCATCGCTCCGCATCGGTCCGCCGGGGCCCGACAAGGAGTACCCTGGTGATTACCGAGAGCTTTCCGTACACCGGCTTCCACGTCGGGTCGTTCTCGGCGATTCACGACAACCGGGTCGGCCACGACCGGCCCGGGGTTGGGTCCGCGTCATGACCGCGACCATTCTGCTGACGCCCGCGGTCGAAGACCGGACTCCTTCTTCGTCGCCTTCTTCGTCGCCCCTCCGACTCGTCCTGGCACCTCTCGGAACCGCTCCGGCCCTGATCGACGGTGCCTGGTGGCCCCGCTCCCGCTCCCTGACGGCGGAGCTTCCGGCGCTCATCGAGGTCCTCGATCCCCTGTGGGGGCGGATCACCCGAGTAACGGTGAACCCCACGTTCTGGCCCGTCATCCCGCGAAAGGTGCCCGTCCAAGGGCACGTGGTGCACGTCGGCTGGTTCGAGGCCGAGCAGGACCCGCACAAACTGCTGCTGCTCTCCTATACCGTCGGCCGTTGGGACCTGCTGGTGATCCCACCGGAGACAGAGCCGGCCATCGCCGCCCGGCTGATGGCCGCGGCCACCGACCCGTCGCGGAGCCTCACGGCGACCGGCCTGATCCATGAGGCCGAAGCCTTTGTCGCGGCAGAGGCAGCGGCCGGCTCGGGTTCGCTCCGGGAGGCGGTCTGGGACTCCGAAGGCGGACACGCCGCACGCACCCCTGCCGCAGCGGCCATCGACCCCGTGCCCACCCCGGCACAGGGAATGTGAGGCATGGAGACCGTCACGCCGTGGGCGTGGTCCTCGCGGTGATCGCCTTGGGCGTGCTCCTGATGCAGGTACCTCGCCGCCCGGCCGTTCCCGGCGGCGGCTCTGGCGGTGGCGCCGCACCGAGACGTGAACCCCCTGCACAACGGCTCTCTCCCGGATCTCGATGCGCGCTCCTGTAGGCACAGATGTCCCCGGGTAGCGGACTCCGTTCGATCGTCGGCGGATCCCCCGAGGCGACCAGTCGGCCCTGCGCCTGGAAGACAGGTTGCTGAACCGCCCGTTTGCCTCTCTGCACGAGAGCACGACCGTGTGCCGAGCGCAGGAGGAGCCGGGTGTCCGGGCCTTCGCGCTGCGAGGCCGGTCTCACTGAACCGAGGTGCCATGCCCATTCCACAGCTGACCCTCTACCGCCGCGACAGGCGCAGCCGGGCGTTGATCACCCTGGCGGGTGAGATCGATCTGACGACGGAGCGCGTCGTCCGCGAGTCACTGGGGCAGTGCCTGCGCGACGGCATCCGCACCATCGACGTCGACCTGACCGCGGTCACCTTCTGCGACGTGACCGGCCTCAACGCCTTCCTCGACGCGTCGCGGGCCACCGCCGTGGCCGGCGGATCCCTGCGACTGCACCACTCGCCCCCGGCGCTGGCTCGGATCATCGCCCTCACCGGTAGCAGCATCCTGCTCCACGGCAACCTCCCACCGCGGCCTTCTGCACAGCCCTTGACGCCCGGAGCGCCAAGTCGGGGGCTCACCCGCGCACCGAGGATGATCCCTGCGACCGGGAACTGACCGTCGGCCCACTCCAGGAGGGCGAGGTGGTGGGACACGAATGCCACGCAGCCGACTCCAAACCCTGACGGCTCCACGCCGACGCTCCTCATGTAGGGCACGTTCCCACGAGCCTTGCTCTGCGGGTGTGACCTTCCGGATCGTCGACTGAAAGACCCGGGCTCGGGTTTCGCAGGCCCAGTTGTCCCACTCCAGCACGATGTCCCGGGCCTCGGGGACGGGCGGGATGTCGCCGGTGAAGCCTGAATCCTTGGCGTGACTGCGGTAGTTGACCATCTGGGCGACCACCCGGCACGGGGTGGTGACCGGGGGCAGCGCCACCAGGTCGGCGACGGGCGTGCCGCTCTCGCCGGAGGCGGCGGCCTCCCGCACGGCGGCGCGGTCGGCGAGCAGCTCGGCGGTGGTGACCGCCTTGGTGTCGATGCGGACGGCGCGTTCGTCCCGGACGGCCCACCAGCCGTCGCCGGTGCGCAGAACGTTGGTGCTCATGAGCTCATCGCTTTCATCAGGCCCAGCAGGCGTGCGGGGTCGAGTTCGTTGTCGCCGCGCAGGGCCGTCATGGCCTCGCGCAGCTTGGCGGGGGAGGGGCTGGCGCCCAGGAAGTCGCGGGTGACCGGCGGGCCCCACTGGGCCAGGCCGCTCGCCGACATCGGCGCCCACCCGGGCTCGAGGTCGCAGGAGAACAGGTCACCGTCGGCGAAGTGCTCCAGCATGAAGCGGTCGGGGTCGCGCCAGTAGTCGAAGAGCTGGCTGCCCTGGATGTGCCGGCCGATGCCCCAGCTGCGCCGGTAGCCGCGCTCGGCCAGGTACTCCCCGCCGGCGGCGATCGAGTCGAGGTCGGTGACCTGGTAGGCGGAGTGGACGTAGCCGGTGCCGGGCCCCAGGTGCAGGGCGAGGGTGTGGTGGTCCACGGGTGTGCTGCCCTGGTCGCAGCGGATGAAGGCCATGGTGGGACCGCGTTCGCGCTGTCCGTCCAGGAACAGGAAGTCGGACACGATCATCCCGAGGGTGTCCAGGTACCAGTCCACGGTGCGAGTGAACGTCCGTGTCTCCAGGACCACATGGCCGAGGCGCTGGATACGGGACGGCTCGCGGGGCGGACGCTGGGTGGCGTTCGTACGACGGTGATCGGAACCGAAGTTCAGGATCAACGGCTCCTGCCCGGGCAGCGCGGGCAGCGGCTCGGCACAGTGCACCACCCGGACCGGCAGGCCCGACGGATCGAACAGGGCGACCGACCGGCCACCACCCGGTACGTCGATGTCCCGGACGGTGTGCCCGACGGCCGCGGCCAGCCGGTCCACATCGGCCCGCTCGGCCGCACGGAACGCCGGTCCGAGGAAGCGGGAGGCACTCCCACGCCGGATGACCATGCAGGGAGAACCTGCGAATGTGCCGCGCAGCCACAGCTCGTGCTGGGTGCGGGCGGCGATCGCGAAGCCGAAGTCCCGGGCGAACACCTCGGCCCGGTCGAGGTCCGGCTTCTCGAACTCCAGCCAGGCCAGGTCCGCCACCTTGATCACGGGGTTGCGGGCTCGTCCGGGGTGTTCTCCGCGCAGTGCGCCCTGCGCGCTGTGGAGGTCTTGGTGGGGCGTCAGAGGACCGCCCTTGTCAACGGGGATGTGGGACATGGTGTCTTCCAGGCAACACTGCTATAATGAGGAAATCATCAACTCTGCTTAATTTCGTCGTCAATAGGCGAGGCCCAAATGACTGAGGATTTCATCAGTAATGGCAGGGTCATCGTCGTGGCGGTTACACTGAGCCGTATGCCGACGTCAGCCCCACCCCAGAACCGCTTCGAGCGGCGCCGCGCCGAGACCCGTCAGGCGCTCGTCCGTGCGGCCCGGCAGATCCTCGCGGAGACCGGGGACACCAGCGCCAGCATCCAGGCCATCGCCGAGCGCGCCGACGTCGGTTTCGGATCCTTCTACAACCACTTCGAGTCCAAGACGGAGCTGTTCGACGCCGCGGTGACGGACGCCCTGGAGGAGTTCGGGCAGGTCGTCGACGAGCGCGTCGAAGGCATCGACGACCCGGCCGAGCTGGTCGCGGCCGGTTTCCGGCTCACCGCCCTGATGGCCGACTCCCACCCGGAACTCCTGCGGATCCTGCGCGACCGCGGTCTGTCTCACATCCACTCGGACAGCGGTCTCTCCCCGCGCGCCTTGCGCGACCTGGAGATCGGCATCGCGTCGGGCCGTTTCACCTGCGGCAACGCGACAACCGCCCTGTCCGCCGTGGGCGGCACCCTGCTGTCCCTGGTGGCGCTGCGACTGGCCCGCCCCGACCTCGACGGGGACGAGGCCGCCTCCGACCTGGCCGAGATGGTCCTGCGCATGCTCGGCGTCCCTCCGGACGACGCCCATGAGGTCACTCGACGCCCGCTGCCGGACCTCGCCTGACAACTTCCCGCACCCGGAGCGCAGCCGCCTGCGGTGCCACGCCGGCGGCGATCAGGAATGCGGTGGCGGCGGCCTCACCCGTGGGGTCCGCCCACGTGCCCGCGGCGTTCTCCTCGACGAGGGCCAGCACCAGTGCTTTTCAGCGCCCGGGCGAGGACGGGTGCCGGGACATGGTCTTCGAACACGCCTTGGTATTGACCGCGTCGTATGGTCGCGACGGCCTCTTCACGCGCCGGTGCCAGAGCGGCGTGGATCGCCTACGTCGTATGGAAACTCGACGCAACCCCCGGCGGCACGGCCGGCCGCTGTGATCAAGGTCATTTCCGTACGACGTACGAAACTAATACCGTACGAGGTATGGAAAAGAAGGTGAGGCGTCCCCCGCGGGGAACGAGGAAGAGAGACGTGCCTCTGACCGAGGCCGGGATCTATGCCGCCGCCCTGCGGCTCATCGACGCGGACGGGGTCGAGGCGCTCACCATGCGCAAACTCGCCACCGAGCTCGATGCCAACCCGATGTCGCTGTACCACCACGTGCCGAACAAGGAAGCGGTGCTGCGTGGCGTGACGAGAACGGTCGGCGCCCAGTTCCGCACCGTGACGCTTCAGGACGCTCCCTGGCAGGAGCGCATCCGCCTGCTCGCCACGGACTTCCGGGCCCTGGCGCACCGTCACCCCGAGCTGATGGCCTACTCGTTCAGCCACCAGCCGGACTTCATCCTGCCCGACGACCCGTTCTGGACCGCGCTCACCGCGATCGTGGCCGCCGCGGGAGTGCCGGAGGCAGAGGTCCCGGAGGCCGCTGCTCTGGTGGTCGCCGTCGTCGTCTTCCCTGTTGGATCTACGTGTTGAAGCGGATCGAGCAAGGGTGGCTGCGTGCCGGGGTGGCGTAGGTATTGGGTGCCGAGGGACCGCCAGGTGGCGGAGGGTCGAGTGCCCGTTCTGGCCGGGTGGAAGGACCTGGCGGAGCGTGAGGACCGAGTTGGTGTTCATCCTGGGGATCCGATTCTTCTTTCTCCGGACTACCGGATCGATGAGGTGCTGAGCCGGTATCTGTGCCGGTCGTCGTTCGCCCGTCTCGCGCAGGAGACGAAGCGGAACTACACGGACGACTACTGCTTGTTCTTCGACTTCCTGTGGGGTCGCGAGAAGACGTGGTGCGACGCCACGGCAGACGATCTGTGGGACTTCGAGGACTGGCGGACCCGCTCGCTGCGGAACCCGCGCCGGGTCGGTGGGGCGCGGTGGAACCGCGGGCTGGCCGCGCTGATCCGGTTGTACGAGTGGGCGGTGCAGCGCGATCACGTGAGGGTCAACCCGGTGATCATGCGGTCGGTCCTCGGCAGGAGCGGTCAGCGTGTTCTGGTGCCGGCGGCCCGGGCGAAGAACGCGCGGACCAGCGAGGTCCGTTGGCTGACCCCGCGGGCTTTTCGCCGCTGGGTGGAGGTCGGTCTGCGTGGCTATGGCGCCGACGGCATACCGTCGCCGGGGTGGGCGGGGCGTCTGGCCGACCGCAACAGTGCCTTCAGCGACCTGCTGTTCTCCTCCGGGGTTCGGCTGACGGAGGGGGCTTCGTTGCTGACTGTGGAGGTTCCGCGCCTTCGGCTGGAGGGCGGTCGATACTACGTGGGGCGGCTCGCTCGGGTGGTGACGAAGTCGAAGCGGGCTCGCACGTTCTACGCCTCCTCTGTGGTGGTGGGCGAGATCGAGGGGTACGTCGAGTCCTCGCGCGCCCGGGTGGTGCGGCGCGCGCAGGCCTTGGGCCGCTTCGACGATGTGCCGATGCGGCTGGTGACTCACGAGACTGGTCGGCACCGGCGTGTACTGCACTGGCGCGACCGGGACGGCGTGGTCGGGCAGACCCCACTGACTGAGGCGACGGTGGAGGAGCGGATGAGCTTCTTCACCGAGGGGCCGGCAGGTCCGGAGCCGGTGTGGCTGTGGCTGAACGAGTCCGGTCTGCCGTTTCACCCGGCCTCGTGGGAGAACGTGTTCCGGGCCGCGCACGAGCGGTGCGAGGCGGTGCTGTCACCGGTGATAGACGAGGCGCCGTTCTGTACGCCGCACATGTGCCGGCACAGCTTCGCGTTGTTGATGCTCGTGGTCCTCAACCACGTCATGGACCGGCGTATGGGGCTGACGCCGGAGGAGCGCCGGGACTTCCGTCTGCTGTACGGCGATCCGTGGCGGATGGTGCAGGACCTGCTCGGTCACGCCCAGCTGGAGACCACAAAGGCGGTCTACCTCGCCCCGGTCGCGGATCTGCAACTGCGGTCGCTGCCGGCCGACTTCGTGCCCACAGCCGGACCGGTATCGGAGCAGGAACTCGCCGGGCTGTTCACGCAGCTGGCCCGGGAGAGCGAGGGCATCCAAGACCTGGACGAGAAGCTGGTGGCCCCGTGAGCCGCCGCGGCCGCACGGCCGCCCTGCCCGATGGACCGCATCAGCGTCCGCAGGTCCTTGAAGAGGACAGCCTGGTCGTACGGCACCAGGACGCACAGGGGCGGGTGCGCACCTACGACTTCGGCACCCTTCCGATCCCGGAGACGCTCCAGCGGTCGTTGGCCGTCCTGTACGCGGCGAAGTGCGCGCCGGGCGGAGGCTGGGACAGCATCGAGACCAGCGAGGCCCATTGGTACCTCGTCAAGCCCTTCGCCGAGTTCCTCGCCGGCCTGGACGACGTGCCACAGGACGTGGACCGACTGACACCCGCCCACTGGAGCGCGTGGCGGCTGAGCCTGCCGCCACGGGCGAACGGCTACAGCAAGTACGCGTCGATCGCTGCCCTGCTCCAGATGGATCCGCGCCTCACGCAGCCGGTACGGGAGGCGATGGCCGCGCGTTTCGTGTGGGAGCCGGGCCGTGAACAGGCCTATGGGCCCGAGGAGTTCAAGGCGATCCGCGTCGCGGCCCGCCGGACGTTCCGCTCAGCACTGCTGCGGATCCGGGAGAACACCGACCGGCTGGCGGCCTGGCGCGCGGGCACGATGGAGCCGGGCAGCCGGGAGTGGCTGGTCGGCGAGGCCCTGGACGTGCTGGCGCGCACCGGCGATGTCCCGCTGTACGAGTGGGGACGCAGGGTGCGCCGCCGCTACCGTCCGGCTCTGGGCGGCGACTCGGCGCAGGACACCTGGAAGCGGCTCTTCCTCAGCCGCAATGAGACGGCGGCGCTGGCGGTGCTCATCGCCGCGGAGCTCGGGCTGAACTCCACGCCGATCTCCGAGATGCCCGTGCCGGAGATGCTGCCCGGCACGGCGGAGGCGGGGATGCCGGTCTACCGGCTGCGGTTGGAGAAGCGACGCCGCGCAGGTCACCGTGGCCGTTTCGAGAGCCGGAACCTCACCGATTCCGGCGCCGACTCTTCCGGGCGGATCATCAGCGAGGCCTTGGAGGCGACCGCGCACGCGCGGGCCGTGTTGGCGTTGCTCGGTGCGGACATGGACCGGCTGCTGGTCTGGCACCAGACCACCGAGCACGAGGGACAGGCCTACCGCAGGGCCGTCCGGGTCGGCCAGTTCGGGTTCGGCGTGGATGAACGTGCCGGCGCCGACTGGGCGCGGTCGGTCGGGCTGTCCGGCTCTCCGCTCAAGCGGATCCGCAAGACCGTGAACGTGCTGCACCGGCGTGAGCCCGGGCAGAACACCCAGGACACGCACGACAGCGTCTACGTGCTGCCGGAGCCGCAAGTCCAGGAGGCGGCCGTGCCGGTGATCGCCGACGGAGCCCTGGACGCGGTGGCTGCCGCCCATCGCACCGTGTTCGCCGCCCGCCTGACCGAGAAGTCCGGGGCAGGGGTCCGGGAGACAGCGACGGCGGGCTGCGCCGACTACGAGCACAGCCCGTTCGGCCCGCCGGGCCAGAGCTGCGCCGCCTCGTTCCTGCTGTGTACGGCCTGCCCGAACGCGCGCGTCACGCCTGCCCATCACCCTCGTCTCGCGCACCTTCACCAGGCGTTGGGCAACCTGCGCGGCACGGTGGAGCCGGCCGTGTGGGACGCGGACTGGGCCGATGCCCACGCCCGGCTCACCGATCTGCGCGACCGGGTCGGACAGCCGCTCTGGGATGCCGCGCGCGCCTCGGTCAGCGACGCCGATCGTGATGTCATCGATCAACTTCTCCACGGGGACTACGACTTGTGACCGCTCTGCCCTCCGAACTGCCGACTTTGCCTGGATGGAGGACCCCGGTCATCGCACCGTCCTTGATCCTGGCGTCCGGGCCCGTCCCGATCTCGATCTACGGCGACGACGTCTGGTCTCCCGCTCCGCTGATCGCCAACCCCAGTGCGTCGCGGGTCGGCGTGGACTGGTCGAACTTCCCCGAGACCCTCCGGGAAGAGATGCGCCTGGCGGCCTGGATGATGATCAATACGGCGCTGCCGGCGAGTGTTCTGGTCGGTCACCCGGCCTGGCACTCTCGACTAGGGCCGCACGGGATCTACGACACCGTGCGGCGCTGGCAGCGCTTCGCTCACTGGCTCACCGCCCAGGGGGCATCCGGCCTCGGCACGTGCGCGGCCGAGACCTTCACCGCGTACGCCGCTCACCTGGCCCGCCGACCAGGGGCCAACCGCAACGACGGTACGAAGGAACTGGTCGCGCTGACCCGGTTGTGGGCGTTCGACGCCGCGAGCGCCCACCCGGCCGGCCTGGTGATGCCTCCCTGGCACCGGTACGGCGTCGACGACTACCTCCCGGCCACGCCCAGGCCCCCACGTTCGCCGGGTCCATCCGCACGCACCGGCAGGCCCGGGACATCCTGGGCAACCCGGCCCTGACCGTCTACGACAACCCTCACTCGTTCCTGATGTGCGTCCACAACCGCGACCGCGCCCTGTGCCACCGGCTCGATGTCGCTGACGCCCCGAGCCTGGACCGATGCCAGCCCACCTGCGCGAACATCGCGCGCACCGACCGCCATGCCGACGAACTCGTACAGCACGCGAAGGCGTTGGAGAAACAGGCCGCGTCGGAAGCAGTGCCCGGCCCGCTCGCCGACCGGCTCACCCTGCGCGCCGACCATCTCCGTGACCTGGCCGACCGTCATCACCACGGCCGCATCGACCTCCAGGAGCCGACGTCATGAGCCCCACCCCGGACGAGCGCGACCTCATCCGTGCCGCGATGGACCGCATCCTGGGCGGAACGCCCGAGCGCTCCAACGGCGCGCTGACGATCGTCGCCCTCGCCCTCGAAGCCGGTGTCCCGCGCAACGCACTCACCCAGCGGCACACCGACCTGAAGAACGACTTCTACGACAAGGTCCGCAATCGTGGCGGCACCCCAGACAGCGAACAGCGCCTGCGTAAGCAGGTCCGCCGGCTGAAGGAGCTACGCGCTGCCGACACAGAGGAGATCGCCCAGCTCAAGGCCGACGTCGAAGGTCTCGTCGGTGCGCTGCACCAAACGACAATCGAAAACCAACTTCTACGCCAGCAGCTCGCAGAGCGGTCCGCGGTCCGTACGCTGCCCACCCAGCCCCGTCCCGTTCTGGGCTGACCCAACGTGGTGGGCTTGCTCGGCGAAGTGCCGCCTTGAGCTGGTGTTATGGATGGGCTTTCGTTCTGTCCGTTGTCCAGTGCGGGCATGGGGCAGGGCCCTCCGGCGTGAAGGGCCCTGGACCAGTGGTGGCGTCGGTTCTGGCACTGTGCTCCGACGCGGTCGCGAACGCG
Organism: Streptomyces sp. NPDC028289; assembly: GCF_055565975.1. Taxonomy (NCBI): domain Bacteria; kingdom Bacillati; phylum Actinomycetota; class Actinomycetes; order Kitasatosporales; family Streptomycetaceae; genus Streptomyces; species Streptomyces sp. NPDC028289. Next base: position 130,100 of record NZ_JBVHTI010000002.1, read on the forward strand.
TCGTCCAAGCTTTCGATGGTGCCCTGCGCGGTGATACGCAGGGCACCGTGTCCGGGATCGCCCGCGCCGCGAGCGCCGCCCGTCGCGGCCTCAAGCTCCTCTCTCAGATGCCGGTTCTCCAAGGTGGTCCGCCGGATGTGGCAGGCGGCGAGTGCCGCCACCAGGCGCATAGGTCAGGACCAGAGGGACGCCGGTGGCCTGCGGCCTGAAACGCCGCGGCTTGCCTTGCCGCACTCGCGGGTGGTGACGTCTTTTCAGGTCACGCGCTGTCGGAGGGCAGTGTCGGGTAGTCGGTGTAGCCGCGGTGGTCGCCGCCGTAGAAGGTGGCCGGATCGGGAGTGTTGTAGGGGCCGCCGGCTGCGAGGCGGGCGGGCAGGTCGGGGTTGGCCAGGAACAGCGCGCCGAAGGCGATGATGTCCGCGGTGCCGTCCGCGATGTGGGCGAGAGCGCCGGGGCCGGTGGTCTCGGGGTGGGTGAAGGGGTTGAGGATGAACGCCGTCGGCCAGTCCTTGCGCAGCCGGGCGGTCAGGTCGCGGTCCGGGTTCTCGACCAGGTGCAGGTAGGCGAGGTCCAGTCGGCTGAGTCCGGCGATCAGGGTGGTGTAGGTCTCCAGCACGTTGGCCGGGTCGGTCTCGGCGATGTCGTTGTAGGGGTTGCCGGGAGAGATGCGGAAGCCGGTCCGGTGGCTGCCGATCGCCTCCGCGACGGCCGTGGCGACCTCGATGCCGAAGCGGGCCCGGTTCGCGGCGCCGCCTCCCCAGCCATCGGTGCGCAGATTGGTGTTGGGGGCGAGGAACTGGTGGATCAGGTAGCCGTTCGCCCCGTGGATCTCCACGCCGTCGAAACCGGCGGCGATCGCGTTGCGTGCGGCGTCGGCGTAGTCGCGGATCGTCTGGGTGATGTCGTCCTGATCCAGTTCCTTCGGCGTGACGTAGTCCTGGGGGCCCTGGTAGGTGAACACCTGGCCCGCCGCCGCGACGGAGGAGGGGGCGACGGGGTGGAGTCCGTCGGGCAGCAGGCTGGGGTGGCTGATCCGGCCGGTGTGCATCAGCTGCGCGAAGATCGTGCCGCCCTGGGCGTGGACGGCGTCGGTCACCTTCCGCCAGGCGTCGACCTGCTGGGCGGAGTGCAGGCCGGGGGTGTTGGTGTAGCCCTGGCCGCCGGCCGACGGCTGGATGCCCTCGGTGATGATCAGGCCGGCGCTCGCGCGCTGGGCGTAGTAGGTGGCCATCAGCTCCGTCGCCGTGGCGGCGGGAGTGTCTGCGCGGCTGCGGGTCATCGGCGCCATAGCGATGCGGTTGGCGAGCGTCTTGCCGCTCAGGTCGATCGGGTCGAATGCGGTGGTCATGGCAGCTTCCTTCGAAGAATGGGAGGGGTGAAAGAGGCAGGCGGCGGCACGTTCCCTGCGGGGTGGCGGGGAACTGGTGATCGACAAGGCCGGGGTGGGCCGCCGCTGGAAAACAGTCATAGGCGTCAGCTGTGGCAGAAGGCCGCCGCGGTGGCCACGCACGAGAGCGATGTGCTCGCCGAGGTCACCGAACGCAGGCTGCTGACCAGGAACTTGCGGACCGTCAACGCCCTGAAGGACCCGACGGGCCTCGAGCCGGTGATCGCCGCTGTGACCGCGCGCTCAAAGGGGCGGGCACAGTGTCGCCGGTCGGGCGCCTGTCCATGTGTGAGTGGGGCTGCCGCATGGACAGGCGTGCCCGTGGGCCTCAAGCCGCTTCGAGGAAGGGGTAGTCGGTGTAGCCCTCGGCGCCCGGCCCGTAGAACAGTTCCGGCCGCGGCTCGTTCTCCGGGTGGCCACCCTGCCAGCGCTCGACCAGGTCGGGGTTGGCGATGAGGGCCCGGCCCACGGCCACGGCGTCGGCGTGGCCGGCCTCGATCTGCTGGAGCGCCTGCTCGCGGGTGGTCTGCCCCCCGAAGGGGCCGTTGTTGACGATCAGCTTGCCGTCGAAGCGCCGCCGCAGCTCCTGTACAAGGTCGCCGCCCGGCTCGGCGTGCAGTACGGAGAGGTAGGCCAGGCCCAGCGGGCGCAGTTGGTCCATCAGGGTGCCGTAGGTGGCCAGGACGTCGTCCCGGTCGGTCTCGAAGACGTCCCCGAGGTCGACCTCCGGCGAGATCCGCAGCCCGACCCGCTCGGCACCGACGGCCTGGGCGACCGCCGTGACGACCTCGACGACGAAGCGAGCGCGGTTGCGCGGCGAGCCGCCGTACTCGTCGGTGCGCTGGTTGGCCGCCGGGGAGAGGAACTCCTGGAGCAGGTAGCCGTTGGCGCCGTGGATTTCCACGCCGTCCGCTCCCGCCTCGATGGCCCGGCGGGCCGCGGCGACGAAGTCCTCCACGGCTGCCCGGATCTCTGCGGTGGTCATCGCTTCCGGTACGGGGTAGGGCTGCTCGCCCTTCTCGGTGAACGTCTTGTTGTCGATGGCGATCGCGCTGGGGGCGAGGATGCGGCGGCCGCCGTTGATGTCGGGGTGGGTGCCGCGGCCGGCGTGCATGATCTGCAGGACGATGCGGCCGCCCTCGGCGTGCACCGCCTCGAACACCCGCTGCCAGCCGGCCGCCTGCTCGTCGGTGGCGATGCCCGGCTCACCGACATACCCCTGCGACGCGTGGTCGGGGTAGGTGCCCTCGGTGATGATCATTCCGGCGCTCGCCCGCTGCCGGTAGTACTCGACCATCAGGTCCCCGGGAATGCCGGAGGACCCGGCCCGGACCCGGGTCAGCGGTGCCATGACGATGCGGTTGGCGAGCTCGATCTTCCCGAGAGAGACGGGGGAGAAGAGCGACGGGACGGGTGAAACTTCTGAGATGTTGACAGTCATGGGTTTCTTTCTTTCTGCAATACGGAGGAGAACGGGATGAAGGCCTGCGACGCAGGGGGTCCAGGCTGTCCCGGCGGAGGTGCGGATGCGGTTCTCGGGCAGGCGCGGGCCCGCTGACGGTGACGCGGCTGCACGACCGCGATCGGGGTGTGGGGGGGTGTTGGCGGCGAACGCGGTGAGAACCGCATGCCGTCGGCGTCGACGCCGGTCAAGCGCAACTGCCCGCCGCAGTACGGGCGTTCGCTGCTTGCACACGATCAGCAGTCAGCCAGGTGACGAAGTCACGGGTGCCGCCGCCGGAGTCGGTACGGATCGGTGTCTGCACCCCGCGCCGCGACCGACTCCCTCGACGCGCCCCCGCGAAGAACCGATACACGGCTTCACCTGGAACGCGCTTTTCGGCGGTGGCGGGAACAGCGATCTCAGTGCTCCTCATGCTCACCGGCCTGAGGCCTTCCGCCGGCCGATCGCCCATCGGACCGCCTGCTCCACGAAAGCTCGGGCCTAGCTGAGCGGCACGTCCGCGACGGCCTTGAGGTGGCTGAACGTCTCCAGGGAGTACCGGCCGTGGTACCGGCCCAAGCCGCTTTCGCCGACGCCGCCGAAAGGCAGTCCCGGCATGAGCAGCTGTATCACCGGCTGGCCCCAGGCGACGCCGCCGGAGGACGTCTCCTTCACGAGGCGCGACTTGATGGCCTCGGAGGTGGTGAAGGCGTAGAGGGCGAGGGGCTTGTCGCGTTCGTTGATGAAGGCGATGGCGGCATCGAGGTCTTCGACTTCGACGACGGGGAGGATCGGACCGAAGATCTCCTCCTGCATGATGGGCGATGCGGGGTCGACATCGGTGAGCACGGTCGGTGCGATGTACAGGTCGTCACGGTCGTGCTGGCCTCCTACCGCCGCCCGGCCGGAGTCCAGCAGGCGGGTGAGCCGGTCGAAGTGCCGCTCGTTGATGATCCGGCCGAAACCGGCTGAGGTCTGCGGGGTGGTACCGAACTGGGCGTCGACCGCCGCGCGCAGGGCGGGGACCAGCGCGGCGGCGGTGGCCGGATCGGCCAGAACGTAGTCGGGGGCTATGCACTGCTGCCCCGCGTTGCCGAACTTGGCGCCGACCAGCCGCTCCGCGGTCTCGTCCACGTCGGCGTCGGGGGCCACGAAGACCGGCGACTTGCCCCCGAGCTCAAGCGTGACCGGGGTGAGGTTCTTGGCTGCCGCTGCCATGACGATCCGGCCGACCGTGCCGTTACCGGTGTAGAAGATCTGGTCGAAACGCTGAGCCAGGAGGGCCGTGGTCTCCTCGGCGCCCCCCTCGACCACGGTGAGCACATCGGCGTCGAAGTACTCGCGCAGCAGGCGTGAAGCGACCGCCGAGGTGTGCACCGACATCTCGCTCGGCTTGGCCACCACGGTGTTCCCGGCGGCCAGCGCGCCGATGATGGGGTCGATGAGCAGGTGCAGCGGGAAATTCCACGGAGCGATCACCAGGACCACCCCGAGCGGGTCGTACGTGGTGTAGGCCGTGGTCGTGGGACCGAAGTGGGCAGGAACCTCCACCGGGCGGGGCTCAAGCCAGCTCTCGAGATTCGCCAGTGCCTCGTCGATGTCGGCGACAGTGAAGTCGATCTCCTGCATTTTCGCCTCGGCGGCGTTCTTCCTCAGATCCGCCCAGAGCGCATCGAGCAGCTCCTGCTCGTTCTCCACCAGCAGTGCCCGCAGCCGCTGCAGCTGGTCGACGCGCCAGTCCAATGGGCGGGTGACACCGGTGTTGAACGTCGCCCGAAGGCGGCCCACCACCTCCGCAGCCGTCTCGCTCTGGTGCGTCCTCGACTCGATCCCCTGTGTTGCGCTCATGGGATGTACTCCGTTCTTGATCCAGGCCACGCCCTGGCCGTCTTCCAGCCGGGCACAGTGGCCAGCGTGCTGGACGATCCGGCATCCACCCAGGTCACGGCTTTGCGTACGCGCGCGATGCCTACCACTGGTTGGGTCAGGAAGGTGTGCGTGCGACCGTGGATACTCGAGACATGGACGAATACCCCGAACCGGTGCACGAGCCCGCCGCCGACGCTCTGGACCCGCGTGCCGAGCTCAGCGAGTTCCTGCGCACCCGCCGGGCCCGGCTGAAGCCGGAAGACGTGGGACTGCCGGACTACGGGCGGTACCGGCGGGTACCGGGGCTGCGCCGCGAAGAGCTGGCGCAGCTGGCCGGGGTGTCCGTGGCGTACTACACACGCCTGGAGCAGGGCAACGGGCAGCACGTGTCGCCGGAGGTCCTCGACGCCATCGCCCGCGCCCTCAGGCTGAGCGACGCCGAGCACGCTCACCTCACACACCTGGCGAAGCCGAAACAGAAGAAGAAGCCGGCCGGCCGCACCCAGCAGGTGCGGGGCCCCCTGCGGACGCTGCTGGACACCATGGACGGTGTTCCGGCGATCCTGGTAGGGCGGCGCTCGGACATCCTCGTCTGGAACCGGATGGCCGCAGCGGTCTTCGGCGACTGGGCCGAGCTGCCGGCCAGGGAGCAGAACTGGGCGCGGCTGGTCTTCCTGCGGCCCGAGTACCGCGACCTGTTCGTGGACTGGGAGCACAAAGCCAGCGACGTCGTCGCTCAGCTGCGCATGGACGCCGGCTCCCATCCCAACGACCCCCGACTGTCCGCGCTGGTGGGCGAACTCTCCGTCAAGAGCGAGGAGTTCCGGCGGCTGTGGGCCACCCACGACGTCAAGGAGAAGTGCCACGGCATCCAGCGCCTGCACCACCCGCTCGTCGGCGAACTCGACCTCCGCCTCGAATCGTTCCACCAGGCCGACGACCACGAGCAGATGCTCGTGACCTACCACGCCGAACCGAACTCCCCGTCGGCGGAGGCTCTGCGACTACTGGCCAGCTGGGGCACCGACGCGACCCGGGCAGGAACGAGCACGCCGTCGGCACGCACGGCTTGATCAACTCCCCTTGATCACCGGTAGTCGACTGAGCGCCACGCCCAGCGACCACATCCACGCCAGGCATCAGCGGGGGTGTCGCATTCAGGACGGCCCGGGTGGCGCGGGCGTGCTGCGGTTGGGCAGTGGAAGAACGGTGCCGCCGCTGCGCAGTGCGTCGTTTTCGAGGGCCAGCTGGCGGATCGCCTCCTCGTGCAGAGCGAGAGTACGGCGCAGGTCGCTGTTCTCCTTCCGTAGCCGGCTCACTGCGGCAGTTGGCTGACCGTGTCTCAACACGCTGAACTTGACAGAGAAGTCGTCGGTGTCCTCGCCGCGGAACTCAACGGCTCCCTTCACCAGTGGGCGAGCCTCAAGCCCCCTGGTCTCGCCGCCGGTGCAGACGAGCCCACGGACGCCGACCCGTCAGGGCCCGTCCAGGACCGCAGGTTCCGCCTGGTGATGGACACGCTCATCGCGGGCCTGGAAAGCCGGCTTGCCGCCGAACGTGACGGCCGGGGCCCGGGCCGTTGAGTCCCTGCTTCCGAGGCGTGGCGGCCTGGGGTCGCCGCTGACAGGGCCGCAGTCCGGATGTCCGGGCGGCTGTCCTCGGGAGAGGGCGACCAGGTCCTGGCCGGGCACGTGGCTGATCGCCGCGAAGCACTGCGTCGTGGTCATTCGTGCAGTGATGAACGGGTGTCCGTGAGTGTGGTGTCGAGGGCGGCCGGGCCGAACCCGGCCTCGGTCAGGACGTCGGCGGCCACTCCGCGGCCGAGCCGGGCAAGACCGATCAGCAGGTCGTCGCAGTCGATGCGGTCGGAGCCGTTGTGCTCGGACCGCGTCCGGGCGATGGCGATGGCCTTGCGGGAGCGGGGCGTCCAGGCGACGCGCTCGGCTGCCTGGGAGCCACCCGTGCTCAGTCGATTGCCGACCGACCGGTGGACCGCTTCCGGTGGGACACCGGCGGCGTGCCCGAGCCGGGTGGCGCTGTTGTCCTCGGTGGTCAGGCCCCAGAGCAGGTGCTCGGTGCCGGTGTGGTTGTCGCGGTGCTGCACCGCCGCCTGTTCGACGTGCGCCATCGCCCGGCGGAGGTCGTCGGTCATCGTCTCGGGGCTGTGGCGCTTGTGCGGGCTGTTGAAGCGCTGCTGGACCGCCTGTCCGGTGACACCCCGGGCGGCGCCGATGTCGGTCCACGAGGAGCCGTGCGTCCGGAAGTGCTCGACGTGATCCTCGACCAAGCTCACCCTTCCGGCCGCGTCACCTGTCGAAGGTCGACCGTCATCGCAAGGGCGAGTCGGCGGTGGGCGTCAGCACGGACTCGGCGATGTCGACGATCTGGGTGAGGTCGAAGCCTTCCATGTCCGCGCGGAACTCAGGACTCGACACATACGCCTCCAGTCGCTCCCGCATGTCGTCGGCGTCCCTGTAGGAAACGAGGGCGTACAGCTGGGGCGCCTCGCTTGCGGGCGCCGCGGGCACCGTCCAGACACCGTGTGTGGTGATCCGGTGCTTGGCCATACCGGGAATGTGTTTGGCCCAGATGTTCTCGTAGGTGGCGAGCGACTCAGGGCTGCGCACGGTGTAGACACGAAGCTGGTATTGGGACATGAATTTTCGTTCCTCTTCTTCTGGGCGTGGACGGATGGCGGTCAGTCTTGCGAGAGCAGGAACGCCAGCTCGGTGTCCCAGTCGATGCGTCCGGACTCGGTACCTTGTGGCACCAGCGCCTCCGTGTCCTCCAGGAAGGACTTGATGTCCTGCACGGGAACCTCGAGCAACGCGGTGCCTGCGGAAGACCCGAGGGCGATGTACATCGCCTCGTCACCACGACCGACGGCCGGCCAGACCCGGACATCGCCATCGCCCGCGGAACCCGTCAGGCCATCACTCAGAAGGTCACGACCCAGGACCCATTCGACCGGTTCGTCACCGTGGACGAAGAAGACGGCACGGACGACATAGGGATCGGTGGGTTCGTAGCGCAGGCGCATGCACATGGGCAGGGAGTAGTCGCGTGAGACGACAAGATGCGCGGCCACCCCCCGCACGACGGTCTTCAAGGACTTCATCGGCATTCACTCCAGGGCGCCTCTGCCTCGGCCGCACCCCGCCGCCCGGCTGGCGACGAAGAGGTGGTGGAGGGAGGGGCTTTACAGCAGGGCCCGGGTGGCCGGACCGCACCATTCGTGTGCCCATCGCGACAGCTGGGCGACGTGAGTCCGCGACGCCTGACGGGTATCTGCAGGCAGCGGCGATGGGGCAGGGCCCTCGGCCGGGCGGCCCGGGGCGGCGGTCAGGGGCCAGTGATCCCTGACCAGCGAGCGCGTCCCTGTCGCCGACGGACTTCAAGGCGGGGGAAACGGCCTGGGCCCATGGCCACAGGCGGAACCTGCCTCACCAGTCGGCGTGGTTCCGGTTGTGGTGTTCCCCGTTCCAGCCGATGTGCTCCGAGCGGTTCCGGTCGTACCCGTACGACCGGCCGGACTTCCAGCTGTGTCCCTCTCCCTGCCGGCGGTAGAAGTGACCACCGCGGTAGAAGAGACCGTCGCAGTCGTGCCGGGTCGAATCGGTGCCCTGGTGGTCCTGATGCCAGCCGCGGATTCCGTCGCAGGAGTAGCCCTGTTCGAGCAGGTAGCCGACTCCGTGGTCCCACTGGTGGTCGGCGGCCTTGGCGGTGACAGCCGGGTGGCGGACGTGTGCGGACGCAGGAGTCGCGGCCGAGGCGGTGTCCCCGGCGCCGAGAACGGTGACACCCGCGACCGCCACAGAGGAAGCGGTGACGGCGATGCGCTTCGTGAGCTTCTTCATGATCTTTCCTTCCCGGTTGGCGTCAGGTGCGCCGGCCGGTCGTACGGGCAGGCGATGTGTAGCGCCTGGCGTGGTCCGGGTCAGACTTTCCATACGTTGTATGGAACCTCCCTCTCATTAATACCATACGCTGTATGGAATGGTCGAAGTGGCGTGGGTCACGGAGACGGCCGGAGCTGACCAGGGCGACAACGGGCGCTTTCCTCAGAAGAGTTGGCAATGCCCGCCTCATCGGCGCGCCGGGGTCTGCGTTCCGCGGCCGCAACGTGCGGGCCTGTCATTCCCGGCCCATGCTGGAAACGAGGGGGTGAGGCGACGGAGGAAGTGGTGGACATGCGGACCGTTGTCGACCTCACGCGCTGCCAGGGCTATGCGCAGTGCGTGTTCCTCGCGCCGGAGGTGTTCGAGCTGCACGGCGAGGAGGGACTGCTGTACGCCACGGCCGTCCCCGACGACCAGGCCGAACGTGTGCGTCAGGCCGCGGCGGCCTGCCCGGTCCAGGCGATCCTTCTGGGAGAAGAGGTGAGCACCGGTGCCCGGTGACCTCAAGGCCGGCCGTATCGTCATCGTCGGCGCGTCGCCGGCCGGGCTCAGGGCCGCCGAGGCGCTGCGCGAGGAGGGCTTCACCGGTTCGCTGACGGCGGTGGGGGATGAACCAAGTCGCTCGACTACTACCGGCACCTGATCGAGACGGCCGCTCCATTTCCGCCACCGCCCGGCGCGCAGGACCGGGCGATCGCGGCGGACATTCCGATCCCCTCCCTCGTACCGGATCCGTCGGGGCTGTCCCACGGCCCGACCGTCGCGCTCACCGGCCACCTTCCCGACCGCAGACTGACCGTGGTGTAGCCCACGTCCCGCCGACCGCGAGGATCCGCCATGGAATCCGAGACCCTGCTGGCACGGATCACCGACTACGCCAGCCGCCCCGACCCCTACCCGCTGTACGCGGAACTCCGCGAGGCCGGTCCCGTGGTACGGCAGACAGACGGCAGTTACCTGATCGGCACCTACCACGAGATCGCCGCTCTGCTCCACGACCCGCGGATGAGTGCCGACCCCCGTACCCGGGGGGAGGTGACCCACAAGCCGCCGTTCCTCCGGCTCGACGACCCCGAACACCACAGGCTGCGCACCCTGGCCATGCGGCCCTTCGGCCCGCCGCACAGCCCCGGCCGGGTCGACTCCATGCGTGGCGAGATCGAACGGATCACCAGCGAACTGCTGGCGTCCTTCGCAGCCGGCCGGCAGATCGACGTCGTCGACGACTTCGCCTACCCGCTGCCCGTCACGGTGATCTGCCGGCTGCTCGGCGTGCCGCGCGAGGACGAGCCGCTGTTCCGGGCCTGGTCCGACGCGCTGGTCGCGGCCGCCGACGTCAGGCCCGAAGACGAGTCCACGGAGACGGACAAAGCCGGGGACCAGGCGCGGATGGAGATGGGCGGGTACCTGGTGAACCTCGCCGAGCAGCGCCGCGGCGACCCGGGTGACGACATGCTCTCCGCCTTCGTCAACGAACCGGACCCGGCCCTGCGGCTCACTCAGGAGGAACTCGCTGAAACCGCCGTGCTGTTGCTCATTGCAGGGCACGAGACGACGGTCAACCTGATCACCAACGGGGCGCTCACCTTCCTGCGCCGGCCCGAGCAGCTGGACCTCCTGCGCCGCGAACCGGACCTGCTGCCGCGCGCGGTGGAGGAGCTGCTGCGCTACGAGCCCCCGGTCCACATGCGCGAGCGCGTCCCGCGCGCCGACATGGACGTCGCCGGCACCGGGATCCCGCAACACGCGTCCGTCGTTCTGGCACTGGCCTCGGGCAACCGCGATCCCGTGCGGTTCCACGAGCCCGACCGGTTCGACCCCACCCGTGCGGACAACCAGCACCTCGGCTTCGGCAGTGGTATTCACGCGTGCTACGGCGGCCCCCTGGCCCGCGTCGAGGCGTACGCGGCGCTCGGGGCGCTGCTTCCCCACCTCGGCAGCGCCCGCCTGATCGAAGATCCGCCCCCGTACCGGCAGAACGCCGTGCTCCGCGGGCCCCGCCACCTGCCCATCCAACTGTGAAGCCGCGTAGCCACGGCGAGCGATGAGCTGCACAGCGTGTGTCTGACTCTCCGATCAGGCATGAGGGTCTTGACGCCTGAGCAATTACATCTGACTATTTCATCAGAAATGGACATATGCTCCATTGTGATCCATACCGCACCGTGTGCCGCTCACCGGGACAACGCCGTTCGCCACGGCCGCACACAGGGCCGCCGGACCAAGCACCGACGCTCTCACTTCCGCACCGATGGGACGGACCGCGATGACCAACACCGACCACACCCTCCTCGCCGAGCCGGTAGGCCCCCGTGAGGTGCCCGACGCCGCGATAGCGATGATCGATGCCGAGGGCACCGTGGTGGGGTGGACGCACGCCGCTCAGCAGCTCGTCGGCTATTCGGCCGGGGAGGTGGTGGGCCGGTCCGCAGCACACGTGCTGCCGCCTCCCGAGGACGCCCGGAGGGCGTTGGCGTTCGCCGAGCTCTGCCGTGCGCGGGGTGGCTGGTCCGGCACCACGGCGATACGCCACCGCGACGGCCGCACGCTCAGGATGACGCTGCGTGTCTCGCTGCTGCGGGGGCAGGACGCCGGCACCCGGTGGCTGGTGTCCGTGACGGACATAGGTTCCCTGTCCTCGGAGGCGACCGGGGGACCGGTGCGTGAGTCGCTCCTCGCCCGCGCCCCGATCGGCATCGTCGTCTATGACCCGCAGCTGCGCTGTGTGTGGGTGAACGACGCCATGGAGCGGCACGACGGCGTTCCTCGTCACCGACGCTTCGGGCACGGTCTGAAGGACTCACTGCCCGCCGTCGAGGCCGAAGCGCTCAAGGTGGTGATGCGGCAGGTGCTGGAGAGCGGCACCACGACGCTGCACGAGTACCGGGCGTGGCCGCCCGCGGACCGGCGCCGTGAGCACGCGTTCTCGGCCTCGTTCTTCTGCCTGCAGGGCGCGGACGGCACACCACAGGGCGTGTGCTCGATGACGGTGGACGTCACCGGGAACCGGCGGGCGCGGGAGCGCCTCGCCATCCTCAGCGAGGCCAGCACACACATCGGGACCACCCTCGACGTGATGAGGACCGGGCAGGAACTGGCAGAGCTCGCGGTGCCCCTGCTGGCCGACCACGCCCTCGTCGATCTGGTGGAGTCGGTGCCGTTCAGTGTTGAGCCGTCGGCACGGATCGGCACGACGAGCAGCCGCCCGCAGCTGATGCGCCGTGCCGGTCTGGCCTCCGTCGACCTGGGTGTCCTGGAGTTGCCGTGGGTGCGCGAAGAGGTGGTGCACCCTCACCTGGAGTCTCCGTTCGCCGCCGCCATGCGCACCGGCCGGTCGTACCTGGAGCCGGTGCTGGACACCCGTGCCGGCCCCTGGGTCGACCACGACCCGGTGCGGGCGCAGAAGGTACGCGACAGCGGCGTCCACTCCTTGATGGTCGTCCCCATCCGTGCCCGGCGCTGCGTACTGGGACTGGCGCTGTTCGGCCGCTCCGTGGAACAGACGCCGTTCCAGGAGGACGACCTGCTCCTCGCCGAGGAACTGGTCACGCGGGCCGCGCTGTGCCTGGACAACGCGCTCCAGTACGCGCGCGAGCGCACCGCCGCCCTCACACTGCAACGCGACCTGCTCCCTCATCGGGTGCAGGGCGGTGCCGCCGTCGAGGTCGCCTCACGTTATGTACCGGCCGACATGGACCACGGGGTGGGGGGTGACTGGTTCGACGTGATCGAGCTGTCCGGCGCCCGGGTGGCCCTCGTCGTCGGCGACGTGGTGGGACACGGCATCAACGCCGCGGCGACCATGGGCAGGCTGCGCACCGCCGTGCGAACGCTCGCCGACCTCGACCTGCCCCCCGACGAACTACTGGCGCACCTCGACGACACGGTCCGGCGACTCAACGACGAGGACGCCGACGTCTCCGACCCGGTCCCCGCGGTGGTGGGTGCCACCTGTCTGTACGCCGTCTACGACCCGGTCACCCGACGGTGCACGCTGGCGCGGGCCGGGCATCCCCCACCCCTGATCGTCGACGCGCAGGGCAAGGTCACCGTTCCCGACCTGCCGGCCGGAGCCCCGCTCGGCCTCGGCCTCGGTCTCGGCCTCGTGCCCTTCGAGTCCGTGGAACTGGAACTACCTGAGGAAAGTGTCCTCGCCTTCTTCTCCGACGGCCTGGTGGAGTCCCGCGACGAGGACATCGACGTCGGCCTGCGGCGACTGGGTGCCGCCCTGGCACAGCCCGGTGCCGCCCTGGAGGACCTGTGCTCCCGGGCGATGGAGACCTTGCCGACCCAGGCACCGGCCGACGACGTCACCCTGCTCCTTGCGCGGACCCGCGCACTGCAACCCGCCCAGGTCGCCTCCTGGGACCTGCCGAACGAACTCGTCACCGTCCCGACGGCCCGGCACCTGGCCGCCCGTCAGCTCAGGGAGTGGGGTCTGGAGCCGCTCGTGACGCCCATGAGTCGATCGTCAGCGAACTGGTCACCAACGCGATCCGCCACGGAGACGGCCCGATCCGCCTACGGCTCATCCAGCACCGGGTGCTTACCTGTGAAGTCTCCGACACCAGCACCGGCCAGCCACGCCCACGCCATCCCCGCACGCTCGACGAGCACGGCCGCGGCCTCTACCTGGTGGCTCGGCTGTCGCGCAGGTGGGGTTCGCGCTCCGCAGCAGACGGCAAGGTCGTCTGGGCCGAACAGGACCTGCCTTCCACAGCCGGCGCCCTCTGACACGTCGGCGACTGACAGCCGCCACAGGATCCCCCCTCCCGGAGCCGCGGGCTCTCGCAAAGGAAAGCCAGAGACATGGACACATCGAATACGGAAATCGGCGACTCGGCAGGCGCCTCCCAAGGAGTGACGAGCGTCTCCGGCGCCGTCCCCGGCGGCAGGCCCCACGCCTTCGACGGTCTGGCCGCCGCCGTGCTCGACGATCGGGGCACGGTGGTGGGCTGGACCGGGACAGCACAGGACCTGACCGGGTTCCGCGCCGACGAGGTCCATGGCCGCCCCGTGCGGGAACTGGTGGCCGACCTCCCGCACGACCCGCGCAGGGCCACGCCATTGCCGGCGACCGGCCGGGTACGCCTGCGACACCGGTGCGGCAACACGATCGACGTCACGTTCCGGACCACACGTGTGAGCGGCTCGGCGGCCTTCCTCGTGCTCGCGGCCCCCACCCTTCACGCCGTCGACCATCAGCACGGCGCAGCGCTCCTGCGCGCACTGTCCGCACAGAACCGGATCACGATCGCTCTGCACGACACGGATCTCATCACCGTGCAGACGAACGCCATGCCGGACAGGCTCGACGGCCGTCCCGTACAGCCGGGCACCCGGCTGTACGACGTGCTGTGCGCCGAGGACGCCGAGAGCATCGAGGCGGTGCTGCGCCAGGTCCTCGAGACGGGCGTCCCGGTGCTCGGCAGGAACCAGCACGTGCGCTGGCGAAACCGTCCGGTGCCGCGGCACGCACTGTCACTGTCCGCCTTCCGCCTGGAGGACGCACGAGGACGCCCCACGGGGGTCGCGGCCCTGTACACGGAGGACACGGACCAACTGCGTGCCCGCCGACAACTGGATCTCGCCCGCGAGGTCGCCGAGCGCGTGGGAGGCTACCCCTCGCCGTCTGCGGCATGCCGTACGAGACCACCACGATCGGCCTCGAGCCGGGCAGCGTCCTCGCGCTCTACACCGACGGCCTGGTCCACCGACGCGCCCACGACATCGACGACGGGCTCCGGCGGCTGACCGATGCGCTCGCCACGTCCTGCCGCCCCGACCGCGCTCTGGACGAGACCGGCAGGGCCCTCCTCGACGATCTGGTGGACGAGGCACCGCGGGACGACGCGACCCTCCTGCTGGCACGCACCCGCGCCATACACGCACAGGACACCGCTCACTGGCAGATACCGGCCGATCCCGCCGCCGTCTCCGAGGCCCGGGCATGGGCGACCCGCCAACTGCTCGCATGGGGTTTGGACGACCTCTTCTTCCCCACCGAACTCATCGTCAGTGAACTGGTCACCAACGCGATCCGCTACGGCCGTCCGCCGGCGGAGCTGCGACTGATCCGCGACCACGTTCTGGTCTGTGAGGTCAGCGACTCCAACAGCGCCCAACCCCGCCTTGCGCCGCGCTCGCACCACCGACGAGGGCGGACGCGGCCTGTTCCTCGTCGCCCAGCTCGCCGACCGCTGGGGCTGCCGCCATGGCCAGAACCACAAGACCATCTGGTCCGAACAGCCCATCGCGTGCGCTCACTGATCACGCCCACCTTCCGATCGGCGTGATCGAGGTGGCGGACGAAGGGCCGGGCCTCGAACCCGTCGAGGCCGAGCTCGTCTTCGAGCGCTTCCACCGCGCCGACCCCGCGCCCGGGGAACGTCACAGTGGCCGGTGCATTCCGGGGAGGGGTGTGGAGGGATTCTGGGGGGTGACAGCGCGGGATGCGAGCGGCCGACCGGTCAACAGGAGTGCGTCGACGGCGAGCGGATCCTCCTCCGGAGCCTGGGTCCGTCCGCCCCGGCGCCGTCCGACCAGGCTGCCCACCCACCCCAGCAGGAAGGCCCCGGGTACGGAGACCATGGCCGGGCTGCTCTGGCCGAACCATGCGAAGTCGGCGGTCGGGATCAGTGCCGTCGGGCTGCCCGACACGGCAGTGGAGAACAGGTACAGGCCGATCGGCAGCGTCGTTCCACCGTAGACCGCCCACAGCAGCCCCGTCCGGTTGAAGCGGCGCCAGTGGAAGGTGTACAGCAGGGCCGGTGTGACGCTCGACGCGGCTACGGTGGTGGCGAGTTGGGCCAGGAAGCCGACGGAGTGACCCTGGAGGAACACCGCGGTCGCGATGCCCAGGGCGCCGAAGAGCGCCACGGCGATACGGGCGGTGAACACCTCGTCCGACGGACCTGACCGCTTGTGCCGCGCGACGTAGGGGTAGGAGTCCCGGGCCAGGGCGCCGGCAGCGGCCAGTGTGGTGCCGCCGACGACCGACAGAATGGAAAGGAACAGGGCACAGGCCACAGCGGCGAACATCAGCTCGCCGAACCCGTTCCCCGTACCCCCTGTCAGGCTCCGCGCGAGGAGCATCAGCGCGCCGTCGGAGTGCGCTTGCCCGCTGAAGATCTCACGCGTGCCGATCCGTGCCGCGGCCGTGAATCCCAGCAGTACCGACGCGGCGCACAGCACGGCGACGATGCCGGCCGCGTATCGGATGGAACGTCGAGCGGTGGCTGGGTCCTTCATCGCGTAGACCCGGCTCAGGACGTGCGGCATGCAGGCGCTGCCCAGGACCAGGGCGAGCTGACCTCCGGCGAAGTCGAGGCGTGAACTGCTCCCGATGCCGATCGTGCCGCCGGGGGACAGGTACCGGCCCGGGTGGGTGCTGCCCTGGGCGGCGGCGCCGATCAGGGTGTCGACGTCGCCGTGGAACGCCCGGACGGCGTACGCGCACATCACGAAGATCGCCGTGCCGATCACCGTGACCGCCATTACCTGCACTGAGGTGAGCCCCTTGGCGCCGCTGAGCAGACCGCAGACGACGACCAGACAGCCGATCAGCACCGTGCAGATCTTCTGGACGCCGATCCCGGTGAAACCGAGCAGGGAGGCGGTGATATTGCCTGCGGCCGTCAGTTGCACGACCAGGAACGGTCCTGCCATGGCGAGTGTGGCGACCGAGGCGGCGATCCGGGGAGCCGTTCCGGGCACCCGGAGGGACAGGAGCTCACCCAGTGTGCAGGCGCCGCTCAGCTGGATCGGCCGGGCGAGGAGAAGGAGCACCCCGAGAGAGAGGAACATGCTGGTGGCCGTGGTGATGCCGTCGAAGCCCGCGGTCGCCACCACACCGGTGACGGTGAGCAGCAGGGCTGTCGATGTGAAGCTTCCGGCCAGCGCCATCGCGCTCTTCCACGCCGGCAGTGTTCGGTCGCCGGTGTAGAACTCCCGTGCGGTGTGTTCGTCCAGGCTGGAGAAGACCGTCAGGAAGAGGGTCAGCATCATGAACAGCATGAAGCCGATCAAGACATGATTCGGGCTGCCGGAAACAGCCATGTGCAACGTCCCACCGGTCATCTCGTGTCCCCCGTACCGCCGTTGGCCGCTCCCGCACCGGACTGCCCGTACGCCTGCTGCCAGGGGTCCAGCAGACGGGTGCAGCGCCGGTCGAAGCGCCGGGCTGTCACCAGCAGCAAGGCCACCTGGGCCAGGGAGAGCAGCAGCCCCACGGTCACGTGCGTGCCGGGCAGCCGAAGGGCCAACAGATCGCCGGCCGTCGCGCCCAGAACCAACGTGACGGTGAAGCCGATCGCGTTCGACGTCAGAAAGGCCCGGTCCAGCCGCAGGGCCTGATGCCGTGCGTGTTGCAGAGCCGATGAACCTCTCGGTGTGTCGCGGTGAGCCGGGAACGCGGACGGGTCGGGTCTGTGACGCATCGGGTCTTCTCCTGGTAGGTGAGTGAATCGCAGGACCGAGGGCGGTCGGAGTGGGGGACTGGCCCGAACCGCGGTGCGCGGGGAACCTCGGTTGAGCTGGGGCGACCGGCGTAGGACGCATCGGATGATGTACTGTACGGTTCAGTTCATATTACGCGTCAAGACCTGCGCGTCATGGTTTTTCGCGGGTGTCGCCGTCCGGGGGCGCGCTTGAATCGGCATCCAGCGGCGCCCAGGTGTGCCTCCTGCGGTGAACGACACATGTGTCACCGCGAGACTGGCGCGCACACCGCCGCTGGCCGAGGGGCTCTGGTGGTCGCCGTCGGAGCCGGGGTTCGCCTTCTCGGGGAAGCGTGCGCGTTCTGATGGCTCGGCCCCGACGTGCGCTACCGGGGCGGAGCCGTCTCCTGTGTCCGGTGCTGGGTGCCTCGGGGTGCGGACCATTCCGCCGTCGGCCCCGTTTTCGCGTTGGAGCCACCTGTGACCGTGCCGAGGTTGGGGGTTGTCAAGAGAAGGAGCCGAGGCCTAGTGTCTCGATATGTGGGGCAGAAGTCCTGATAGTAGAGACAGGGTGAGCGTCGCTGGTCGCTGGTCTGCGAGACAGATGCCAGGTCGAGGACCTGGCGGCGCGACTTCTCCGGGGGGGCATGTCGATCCGGCGTGGCCGGACGACCGTGCGGGGCGAAGCTCACCCTGCCGCTCCCGCAGACGATCCACCTCGACCAGGGCCCAGCAGGACCTCGCCCGGACAGAACGACCGCACGTTCGGCTCACACTCCCGAAAGGCCCCTCCATGGCTACACCACCCCCGGCGTCGTCCGGCGTGGCGCCACTGGTGCTCGTCGTCGGCGCGGGACCGGTCGGGCTGACCGCGGCCAACCTCCTGGGCGCGCTCGGTGTGCGCGTGCTGGTCGTAGAGCGTCACGCGACCACGAGCGATGACGCGAAGGCGATCAGTCTGGACGACGAGTCACTGCGCACACTGCAGTTGGCCGGCCTGGACGAAGCCGTCTACCCGATCATCGTGCCGGGGACGGGCGCGAGGTACTACGGAGTCGGCGGACGACCGCTCGTCCATGCCCGCGGCACCGGAGAGCGGCGGTACGGGCACCCGTTCAAGAATCCGTTCGCCCAGCCCGATCTCGAGCGCGTCCTGCGCTCCGCTCTCGACCGCTTCCCGCACGTCGACGTTCGCTTCGGGACCCGCCTCGTGGAACTGAGCCAGTATCCCGACCGCGTGTGGGCCACCCTGGCATCCGGTGACGGTGACGGTGACAGTGACGAGGTGACGCGGCAGATCGAGGCAGCCTACGTCCTGGCGTGCGACGGAGGCCGCAGTACCGTGCGGGAGCAGCTGTCCGTCCCGATGCGCGGACGCAGCTATCCCGACGACGTCTGGCTCGTCGTCGACACTCTCGAGGATCCGCACGACGAGCATTACGGCATGCACGTCGGCGACCCTGACCGGCCCCTCGTCATCGTGCCCGGGCGCGAGGGGCGGTGCCGATACGAGTTCCGGTTGCGCCAGGGCGAGTGCGCCCCCGGCGGCGCGGTGCCCTTTGGCCTGGTAAGGGAGTTGCTGCGCCCGTGCGGCCTGGACCACGTCACGCACATCAAGGCCTGGGGCGATGGATGCGCCGTAGCGATGCCGAGCAGGAACCACAGGCTGCCTGTGCGTTCTCAACCGCCGACGGTGATCAGGCGGTCGGTGATCCTCTGAGCCGTGGTCAGCACCTTCTGAGCCAGTTCCGCTTCCGCTTCGGGAAACACCCTGGAGGCGAGCGCGGCGACGCTCACCGCGGCGACCACCTTCCGCTCGGCGTTGCGGATCGGTGCGGCCACGCCCGTCACATCGGGGTCGAGTTCGCCGCGGGTGACGGAATAACCGGTGCGACGGATGTACGCCAGCCGGTCCATGAGAGTGTCCACGTCGGTGATCGTGGCCGACGTGAAACGCCTCAGCTCGGCTGCCTCCAGCAGCCGCCGTGCCTCGTCCTGCGGGATCCAGGCCAGCAGGACGAACGCGGAAGCCCCGGCGTTGAGCGGGAGGGCGCTGCCACGCTCGTAGGAGATCCGCACTGCCCGTGCGCCGGCTTCCGCACGGTCGACGCAGACGACCAGGTCCCCGGCACGACGGGTCAGGAGCACCGTCTCGCAGACGTCCTCGGACAGTTCGGTCATCGCTGGAACGGCGATCTCGGACAGTCCGTAGCTGCGCCTTGCCAGCCGGCCGATCTCCAGGACACGCAGCCCGAGCCGGAAGCCGCCGCCCGGCGCCTCCTCCAGGAACCTGCTGCTCACCAGGGACTGCAGATATCGGTAGGCGGTCGAACGGGCGACTCCCAGACGCTCGGCGACCGCGCTACCGGAAATGACAAGTCGGGTGTCGTCGAACATCGTCAGGATGTCCAGGGCCCGGTCGGCCGTGGAGTTGCGCTCGCGATAGCTGGGGGACGCTGTTCCTGACATGGGAGACACTTTACCGTGCGGGTACCTCCCGGCGACCGGAGATCACAACCGGTCCTTGACGACGGTGTTGCGCAGCTCGCCGACTCCCTCGACGAACGTGACCAGCTGCTGCCCGGGGCGCAGGAAGACCTTGGGGTCGCGTCCCGCCCCCACTCCACCCGGGGTGCCGGTGGCGATCAGATCACCCGGCAGGAGCGTGATGACGGTGCTGATGTAGGCGATGGTCGTGGCGACATCGAAGAGCAGGTCGCAGGTGTTGGACTTCTGCATGGTGTGGCCGTCCACACTGCAGCCGACCGTCAACCCGGAGGCTCCCGGGGGGAGTTCGTCGGGAGTGACGAGAGACGGCCCGACCGGCGTGGTCGCCTCGAACGTCTTCCCGGAGAGGAACTCCCGGGTGCGATGCTGCCAGTCCCGCACGGTCACGTCATTGACAACGGTGTAGCCGCCCACGTAGGCGAGCGCTTCGTCCCGGGCGACGTGCCTGGCTCGCCGTCCGATGACGACACCGAGTTCGGCCTCCCAGTCGAGGTCGTCGCTGACCGGCGGCATATGGACGTCGTCGTGGGCACCGATCAAGGACCCGTCGTACTTGGCGAAGAGCGTCGGGTGGTTCGGGGTGGGCCGGCCCATCTCCTTGATGTGTGTGGCGTAGTTCAGGCCGAGGCACACGATTTTGTTGGGGTGCGGGACGACGGGGGCGAGGGACGCCCCCTCCAGAGGCACCCGCTGGCCGTCGGCCGCTGCGGCGCGCTGTTGCCAGTCCTCCCCGCTCGCCAGCAGTGCTCCGACGTCCGGGTACGGCAGCAGGACCAGTTCATCGGCCTCCAGGCGGGCAGCAGCGGTAAGTTGCGCGCCGGAGTCGGGGGCGGGCAGACGGACCGTACTCAGTCTCATGATGGCTCTCCGGAGAAAGTGGACGAAACGGCGGCAAGGGGCGGCGCGGCGGCCGACGCCCCGGGTGTGTGAGTGGGGTTGGAGAGGGCTCGGGGCACGAGCGTTCGAGGGTGGTCGCCGTGGGGCCGTCACCGGTGTAGGCGTTCCGCTCGACGAGCGGAACGCCTACACCGGCCGAACCGACCCGGGGCGCGTGGCGTCGCGAGGACGCCCCCGTCACTGGACCGGCTGGTAGGCCGGGCCGCCCTCGGTCAGCAGCCGCTCGGCCTCGGCGAAGATCTCCTCCGGGGACAGGTCGAGGTTGAGCGATTTGCGGAAGGGCTGGCGTACGTCGCGTTCGATGCGGAGGTAGACCTCGTTGCGGTTGCCCTCGGGGTCGAAGAAGTAGATGCCGATGGCGTTGCCGTGGGTGACTTCCTGCTGGACCTCGATGCCCTCGGCGCGGAACCGGTGGTGGAAGTCGATGATCGTCTCCAGGGAGTCGACCCGCCATGACACCTGGTGGGTGAGCTTGGCGCCGGCAGGGGCGGTGCGGCCCTGCTGCAGGACGAACTCGTGATGCTCCTCCTCGGGCCGGGAGGAGAGGAACACGATGCCCCGCTCCTCGTCCTCGTCGGTCACGGTCAGCCCCATGACACGGGTGTAGAAGTCACGCATCGACTCCAGGTCGTCCACCCAGAAGCCGGTGTGTCCCAGGCCGGTGATGGCCATGGAGTTCTCCTTTCAGTACGGGTCAGTACGGGCAGGGGCAAGGGACGGATCAGTTGGCGTCGCCGCGGGTGGCCACGGCCTGATCGAGGGTGCTGTGGTCGGCCCAGTTGCCGTGGAAGCCGAAGGGCACGCGGCTGGGCAGCTTCACCCGGGCCAGCGGGGTGCGTCGTAGATCGGCGGCATCGTGGATGAGGAGCTCGCTCAGGCCGGTCTCGCGGTTCCACCACAGGGTGAGCAGGTAGCCGTCGTCCTCGGAGACCGCGTTCTCGCGGGCCACGAAGACCGGCTCGCCGGGGTTGGTGAGGTGGTCCGGGCCCTCGACGACCGTGGTGGAGTCGCGCAGGGCGTCGTGCTTGGCGAGACCGTCGCTCATGGTGTCGTCGGCCAGGTAACGGGTGGTGACGAAGTATCCGTAGCGGTGCGGCCGGCCGGTGTAGGCGTCGTTGATCCTCGGGAACTCCCCGGCCACGCCGCCGACCAGCTCCTCCGTCGCCCGTCCGGTCGCCAGGTCCACACGCCAGCGGTGGGGCACCGACGGCGGGAACCAGGAGTGGGACGTCACCGGAGTGTCCAGCCGGTCGGCCGGGGTGCCCAGGCGCGTGATGCGGTGTCCGTCGATGACGACGTGGCCGTTGTCCTCGTAGGCGTTGTAGAAGTGGGTGTTGGCCCAGTGGCCGCCCGCCTCGTGCCAACTGACGGCGTGGGTGCGCCGGTTCATGAGCACGATCTGCACCCCGTGCGGCAGCGAGGCCTCGTCCCAGACCACGCCCGGCTCACCCCGCATGATGTGGTCGAGGCGGAACTGCGCCGGGGTGACGAAGAAGATCGCGTAGTTGTCGCTGACGGCGAAGTCGTGCATCAGCACCGGCACCTTGATGTCGAAGCTGTGGCTGTCGACCACGTGCCCGGTCTTCACGTCCGCCCGGTACCAGGTGATGGTCGGCCCGGTGGCGGCGAAGAACAGCATGTCGCCGCTGTCGGGGTCGATCTTGTAGTGGGCGGTGCACAGGACGTCGATGCCGCCGTGGAAGTCGTACGTGCCGTACGTCTCCAGCGTCTCGGGGTGCATCGAGTACGGCAGGCCGCCCTCGAAGTAGACCAGCAGGTGGTCGTCGAAGATGCCGACGTTGGTGTTGGCGACGTTCTTCGCGCTCGGCGCCCCGGCGGGCAGTGAGTGGGCCGTGCCACCGTTGGCGAATCCGCTGTAGACCGCCTCGCCCTGCTCGACCTCGAACTTCATGGAGTCGGTCATCACCCAGCGGGTGCGGTAGGCCGCGCGTCCCTCGCGCAGATAGATCCCGCAGACCATGCCGTCACCCTCCCACCAGTGGTAGCGGTCGGGATCGCGCGGCTGGAAGCGGGGGTTGGAGGAGACACGGAACAGCGCCCCGGCGAGGTCGTCCGGGATCCGTCCGTCCACCTCCAGGTCGTACGCGCCGTCCTCCTCCGTCCAGGGAGTGAACGGGCCCTCCAGGAACTTGTTGCCGGGCGCCCAGCCGGCGGCGTCCTGGGCGAGCCGTGGGGTGGGCGGCTGCGGGGTGGTACGCGGCGCGATCGTCATGGGGTCGGGCAGGGAGGGGCCCTGCCGCGAGGAAGTGGTCATCTGCATGCTCCAAGTGCGGGTGAAGCGGGGGTGAGAGAGCAGAGCGGGTCAGAAGGGGTAGTCGGGGATCTCGCCGCGGACGGTGACCCACTGCTGTTCGGTGAAGGCCTCGAGGTTGGCGACGGTCCCGCCGTGCCGGGAGCCGTTGCCGGACTCGCCCACGCCGCCGAACGGCACGGTCGCCTCGTCGTTCACGGTCTGGTCGTTGATGTGGACCAGCCCGGTGGGGATGCGGTCGGCCAGGGCCAGCCCCTTGGCCACGTCCCGGGTCAGGATGCCCAGCGACAGTCCGTACTCGGTGTCCGTGGCCAGCCGGACGGCCTCGTCGAGGTCCTGGAAGGGCACGACCGGGGCGACCGGACCGAAGATCTCCTCCGCGTAGGCGCGGGCGTCGAGCGGCACGTCGGCCAGCACCGTCGGCCGGTAGAACAGGCCCTCGTAGGTGCCGCCGGCCGCCAGCCGCGCACCGCTCGCCACACTGTCGGTGACGATGGAGTGGGCGGCCTGAAGCTGCCGTTCGTCGATCATCGGGCCCAGCGCGACCTGCCCGCCGGCCGGATCGCCGACCGGGGCGGCGTTCGCGTGCTGGGCCAGCAGTTCGGCGTACTCCCCGGCGACCGAGGCGTGCACCAGGTGGCGGCTGGAGGCCATGCAGACCTGTCCGGCGTGGTGGAAGGAGCCGAACGCACCGGCGGAGACGGCCTTCTCCAGGTCCGCGTCGTCGAGGACGATCAGCGCCGAGTTGCCACCGAGCTCCAGGTGGACCCGCTTCAGACGCTGGGCGGCCGCGGTGGCGATCGCCTTTCCGGCCCGGGTGGAGCCGGTGAACGCGATGACGGGCACGTTCGGGTGGTCCACCAGCGCGGCACCGACGTCGGCCCCGCCCGGCAGCATGTGCAGCACGCCCGCGGGCAGACCCGCCTCCTCGAAGATCCGGGCGATGGTGACACCGCCGCAGATGGCGGTGCGCGGGTCGGGCTTGAGCACGACCGCGTTGCCCAGCGCCAGAGCGGGGGCGACGGCGCGCATGGCCAGCACCATCGGCGCGTTGAACGGGGAGATCACCCCGACCACGCCCACCGGGCGTCGCCGCGCGAAGGACAGTCGGTCCTCGACGGACCGCAGGACCTCGCCGTACGGAGCTGCCGCCAGGGCGGCGGCCTCGTAGCACTCCTCGGCCGCCCCGTTCGAGGTCTGGAAGTCGGCGAACGGTCGCAGGGTGCCGGCCTCCCGCACGATCCATTCCGCGATCTCGGCCTGGTGCTCCTCGAAGAGGCGCGCCGCGCGCCGCAGCACCTGGGCCCGCTCGTTGTACGGCCGGGCGGCCCAGTCGCGTTGCACCGACGCGGCTCGCTCCACGGCCCGCTCGAGGTCGGCGGGGGTGGCGGAGCCGACTCGGCCGAGCGTCTTGCCGGTGGCCGGCTCGGTCGAGTCGTACGACTCTCCCGCCCCCTTGATCCACTCCCCGGAGAAGATCCGCTCCTGCCATTCGCTGGCGTCCAGAAAAGTCATGATGTCCCCTTCTCTGCGGGACAAGCCGTCATAGTCCCGTGATGTAGAACAGATGATTCGTTAAATAGGACACTCCCCTTTGTGTCGGGGAGATGTCAAGCGTCATGTTGACGTGCACTGTACGGTACAGTTTAGTTAGCCGCATGGCTACATCAACCGAGCAAGAGCCACGTATCAACAAGCTTCTGGTCGGCCGGTTCCACACCGATGTCTTCGGCGCGAGAAACGCCGAGGCGGTCGTCGACTACGTCGCCCCGGACCTGGTCCAGCACGGCGCCGACGTCCCCGACGGCGCGCAGGCGTTCACCGATCTCCTGCGCCGCGAGTTCGGCCGTGGAGCGACGGTGGACCAGGGAGAGGACGCTGCCTCCGGGCCGCGGGAGCCGGTGTTCGTCATCGGGGAGAACGACCTGGTCTGTGTCTGCCACTACATGCCGCAGCCGGACCCGGACGTCCCCGGTTCCCCTTACGACTACTACGCGTTCACCACCTACCGGATCCGCGACGGACGGATCGTCGAGCGGTGGCCGTCCCTCAACAAGATCGCCCCACCGCGGCCCCCCGCACCGGGCGTGCCGACGCGGGCGACCGCCGTCTCGTCATCGCCGTCGATCGATATCGAGGCGAACAAGCGCCTGGTGGTGGACTTCTACCGCTGTGTCTTCGACGCGCAGAACCCGGACGCGGTCAAGGACTTCGTCGCCGAGGACTACCGCCAGCACGTCTCCTTCTACCCGCCCGGCAGAGCGGGGCTGGAGGAGTTCGTGCGCGGCCGCTTCCCCGACGGCCCCGTCCCCACGCCCGCCGAGCCCCTCAACCCGCCCGCGCTGATCGTCGCCGAGGGCGACATCGTCGTCGTCGCCGGACTGCTTCCGCAGGCCGAACCCGACGGGAGCGGCACGCTCTACCCGTACTACGTCTACGACGCCTACCGCGTGCGCGAGCAGCGGCTGGTGGAGCACTGGAGCGGCATCGACAAGTCCGCCCCGCCCAAGCCTCCCGGCCCGCCGCCCGCCGCCCGCACCTGATCGGTCGTCGACTCCCTCGTCCTGTTCGCCCTCGAATCCGTACATACGCAGAAAGGCCCACCCATGCCGAAGTTGCACGTTGTCATAGGAAGCACCCGTCCTGGCCGACTGGGGCTGCCCATCGGCCAGTGGGCGGCCCAGGCCGCGAAGGAGCACGGCGGCTTCGACGTCGAGCTCGTCGACCTGGCCGAGTTCGGCCTCCCGCTCCTCGACGAACCCGGCCATCCGCGTGCGGGTCAGTACGCCCACGAGCACACGCTCAAGTGGAGCGCCTCGGTGGACGAGGCCGACGCCTTCGTCTTCGTCACGCCTGAATACAACTCCGGCCCTCCCGCCGCTCTGCTCAACGCCATGTCCTTCCTGTACCGGGAGTGGCTGTACAAGCCCGTCGGATTCGTCAGCTACGGCGGTGTCGCGGCCGGCCTGCGCTCCGTGCAGGTGCTCAAGGAGGTCTCGACGGCGCTCAAGATGATGCCGATCCCCGAGGCCGTGGCCATCCCGTTCGTCTTCAAGTTCATGGGGGAGGGCGGCTTCCGGGCCGACGAGCCGCTGGAGGCCGCGGCCACGATGATGCTGGACGAACTGCTGCGCTGGAGCGAGGCGCTGGAGTCCCTGCGTCTGAACCCGCCGCCGTTGGCTCCCCCCGGGCCGCCGGCGCCGGTCGTATCCGCGCCGCGGGGCTAGCAGCGGCCGAGCCTCCGTCAACGCCCGGTAGGGCACGCGCATCGCGTGCCCTACCGGGATCTTTTGTGCGGTTGGCTGTCGGTCGCTACCGGGTGCTGAGGCGCACGGGGTGCGTCAGACCGCTTCGGGCTGTGCGGCCTCGTCCGCCGTCGTGGGTTCGCGCTTCTCGTCGGCCGGGTAGCGCGGGAGCAGGAAGACGAGTGCCAGGGTGAGCACGCTCGCGGCGGTCAGGGCGATCAGGGGGGCGTCGTAGCTGCCCGTGGACTCGGCGGCCGCCTGGACGAGGGTCGGGGTCAAGCCGACACCCAGGAGAGTGATGACGATCAGGGTGATGCCCTGGACCTGCGCGAAGGCGCGCATGCCGAAGTATCGGCCCGCCAGGTAGGGCGCGACCGACGACTCCGCGCCCATCACCACGCCGAGCAGCGCCATGGCCGGCAGCAGGGCCCAGGTGCCTCCCCTGGCGGCGAAGATCGCCACCGTGCCGGCCACGAGACACGCGACGAACGGTACGAAGGCGCGTGGGCTCCTGGAACGGTCCATGGCCACACCGGCGAGGAACATGCCCACGAAGGAGGCCACGAGCAGTACCGACAGGGACAGGGACACGGTCGTCGGCGAATATCCGCGCTCGCCGAACAGGGAAACGGCGTTCGACCGCACGCTCGTCGCCACGCCCGCGGTCAGGACGATGGCCGCGACCGTGATCAGCCAGGCCCGGGTGCGCAGCACGGCGCCGAGCGGCATGCCCGGGAGCTCCTTGGGGGCGCGTCCTTCCTTCCTCGCCGCGAGGTCGGCGGGATCCCGCGGCGGCTCGGTCAGCAGGAAGTACTGCGCGGGGAAGACGATCCCGAGGATGCACAGGGCGAACAGGAGGTAGGTCTGGCGCCAGCCGAAACCGTCGATGGACAGCTGGAACAGCGGGGCGATGACCGCTCCGCCCAGGCTGGTGGCGCCGCCGATGAACAGGGAGTAGCCCACGCCCCGGTGGCGGGGGAACCACTCGGCGATCACCTTGTAGGTCAGGCCCATGATGCCGATGTATCCGCACAGGGCTGAGGCCAGCATCGGCAGGAGCAGGAGCACGGCGTTGCCGCCGGCGAGTGCGATCGCCGCGGTGAAGACGCCGTACAGCGCGACACACGGCACCGCCACGGCGCGGGTGCCCCAGCGGTCGACCCAGCGTCCGGCCAGCGGCAGGATCAGCGGAGCGGCGATGATCGGGATGTTGAGAACGGTCAGCGTGTGCGACTGCGACCAGCCGAAGTCCCGGGCGATGGGCCCGACGAACAGCGTGATGGTGGCGCTGGAGGCGGCCGGGCTCAGGGCCATGGCCAGTACGCAGGCGGTCGCGGCCTTCCAGGCGGGGGCGGGATAGCCCCGCAAGGAGGTCATGTACCCGCGCAGGGTGCCTGCGGCAGGGGCCGGCTTTTCGGGTGCCGTGAGATCGGCATGAGGGTTCGGGGACATCGTCGTCCTTTACTTCCGTAAGCGAGGTGCGACGCACGCCCGCATTCGGCTTGATGCGATACTGTACGGTTCAGTCCATATCGTGGGGCGAGAGCGCTGCGCGACGGACGGGAAGTTCGGGTGCTCGAGGGATCCCTGGTCCGCTACTCCGGCGCGGGTCCGGCCTCGTGGCCGCCCTTCTTGTAGGAGCCCCAGTGCTCGACCAGCTTTCCGTCCCTGACCCGGAAGACGGTGGGGATGAACCAGTCGTACGTCTCGCCGGGGGCCGTCGGATCGGGCCACGGCTTCTGCATCAGCAGACAGACGAGGTCGCCTTCGACGATCAACGCGACCGGAGGGGGCGGCGCGTCCACGGTCGAGGGAATCCTGCGGAACCCGTCCGCCAGGAACGCGCGCCCGTTGCCGGGCACGTTCGGGTCGTTCTGGATGTAGTCGTCGACGATGAACTTCTCGAGGACGCCGTCGACCTGCTCGTCGACCCGGCCGCTCAGCATCATCCGGGCGAGAGCCGCCTCGAACTCGATGACCAGGCGCTTCATCGCGGTCGCCCCGGCCGTCGATGACTTCGACAGTGCGTCGGTGAAGTCGTCGCGGTACATCCACGTCTCGAAGAAGGCGGGGTCATGGATCTGCGCGACCCCGCCCGCGATCGTGTACTCCTGCAAGGTTTCCTCCGGTGGTTCCGTGGCGTGGGAATTCCGCACTGTACGGTTCAGTGCAGTCAAGCTGAACGGTTCAGTTTTGTCGCCGATCTGAAATGCGCCGGGTGCATCGCCGCAAGCCGGGTTCAGTAGCTGCCCATACGCTCGTCGGCGCTGTCGGCTGCCGGCTCGTCGGCGTCCGAGTCGTGGGCGGCGGGGCTCGGGTAGGCCGGCAGGAAGACCGACAGCGCAAGGACGATCAGGCCCGCGGCGGTGAGCGCGACGAGCGTCGCCGTGTACCCGCCCGTGCTCTCGGCGGCTCCCTGCGCCAGCACCGGGAAGACTCCGATGCCGACGAGGCTGACGACGCCCAGCGTGATGCCCTGGATCTGGGCGAAGGCCCGCATGCCGAAGTAAGACCCCACGAGGTACGGCCCGGTGGTGGACTCCGCGCCGGTCACGACGCCGAGCAGGGCCATGGTGACGAACAGGGCCCACATGTCCCCGGTGGCCACGAAGACCATGACCATGCCGAGTACCAGACACACCATGAACGGCACGAAGGCGCGTGGGGTGCGGGACCGGTCCAGGACCATGCCGGCGAGGATCTGCCCGGCCACGGACGCCACCAGCATGACCGACACCGACAGGGACACCTCGGTCGCGGAGTAGCCCTGCTCGCCGAAGAGCGACACGGCGTTCAGGCGCACGCTCATCGCCACGCCCGCCGCCACGGTCAGCACCAGCACCGTGTACCACCAGGCGCGGGTCTTCAGGGCTCGGCCCAGGGGGAGGCCCGGCAGTTCCCGGTGCGGGGGCCGGTCCTTGCCCTTCGGTACGTCGGTGGCTGCGGGAGCGAGGGGTGCCCGTACGGGCTCGTACATCAGGAAGTACTGGGCCGGGAAGACGATCAGCAGCACGCATCCGCCGATCAGCAGATAGGTCGTCCGCCAGCCGAAGTGCTCGATGGACAACTGGCTCAGAGGCGAGAGGGCGGCGCCGGCGAGGCTGGAGGTCGCGCCGATGAGCAGGGAGTAGCCCAGTCCGCGGTGATGGGGGAACCACTCCGAGACGACCTTGTAGACCACGCCCAGGATCGAGGTGTACCCCAGAGCCGTGCTCACCAGCAGGACCGTCGTCAGTACGACGCCGTTGGCGCCCACGAGCGCCACCGCGGCCGTGGAGAGCGCGTACAGGGCGGTGCCCGGAACGGCGACCGCGCGGGCGCCCCAGCGGTCGACCCAGCGGCCGGCCAGGGGGAGTACGAAGGGGGCGGCCACGGTGGGGATGTTGAAGATGCTCAGCGTCTCCGAGTGGGACCAGCCGAAGTCCTTGGCGACCGGGTCGATGAGGAAGGTGACGGCGGTGACGAGAGCCGGGGGGCTGAAGGCCATGGCGAGCACGCAGGCGATCGCCGCTTTCCAGGCCGGCCTGGGATAGCCGCGCAGTGCGGACAGGGACTCCCGCAGGGAGGCGGGGGTGCCCGGTCGGCCGGGCGGAGCGAATTCGGTGTGGGGCGGGGACATCGTCGTCCTTCCTCGCGCGAGGCGATGGCGGCCGCCGGCTGAAAGGCAGGGCGGTCTCGTGCTGCCGATGGCTCGCCGAGGGCGCCGAGTGCCGAGCGGCACTCCGGTCGATGCACTGTACGGTTCAGTGCAGACCATGGGTCAAGAGGTCTGCAGGAATCGAACAGCCGCCGTCGTCCCGAAAGGGGCACGCGGAAGGGGTCGGAACGTGCGGTGTCCGGACGTCCCGCAGGGGCGCCCGGGACCGCCGTGGCGCGGAAGGTCCCGTCTTCCGCGCCACGGCACGTGTCAGGAGTTCGCCCGGGACAGCCAGGGGAAGACCTGGTGCATCGCGGAATCGGGCACCCCCGGACGGTCCTCGGCGCTCAGGCCCCGCAGGAAGATGGCCGTCGTCCATCGGGCATACGCCTCCAGGTGGGCCGGGTCGCGGTCGGCCTCCAGATCCAGCAGCGCGTCCATCTGCGGTCCGGCCGCCGTCATGCGCACGAACAGTCCGGCGTAGGCCTCCGCGTCGGTGAGGGTGTAGCCGCGCTGCCGGGCGTCCTCGCGGAGCGCCACGGCCACCAGATCGACGACATGGGGTACGCCGAGGGATCTCAGCGTCTCGGTCAGCTCCGGCCGACGGGCCGCCTCGACCGTCAGCACGCGGATGAAGGCCAGATAGTTCGGGGCGGTCGTGGCCTGGAGGAGCTTGAGGGTGATGCGGACCAGCCTCTCCTGGGGATCGTCGAGGGAGGCGAGCATCGTCTGGTCCAGGTCGAAGTCCAGGGTGTCCCCGCCGCGGGCGATCACCGCGCGGAACAGCTCCAGCTTGTCGCCGAAGTGGGCGTAGACGGTCGTCTTCGAGACGCCGGCCTGTGCCGCCACGGCATCCATCGAGGTTTGGTCGAAGCCGAGTTCCAGGAACAGCTCGACGGCCGCGTCGAGAATGGATCCCCGCTTGCTCCGCCCGCCCGCGCCCCTGCGCTGGGGACGTCCCTGCTCAGCCATCTCACTCCTTGTCGAGTCCCGCCCCTCTCGGAGCCGGTACACATCTCGATGTCTTGACCTTTCACTGAACCCTACCGTACGGTTCAACTGGACTGAACAGTGCAGTACAGTTGAGCCGTGAAGGAGCCCCATGAGCAAGCCCCCCTCTCCGACCCCTTCCGCCACCGGACCGGCCGCCGCGGCGGCCGAACGGCGCCCTTCTCCGTACCTCAGCGACCGCGGCCGACAGATCCGGGACGAGACACGCGCGCTCATCCCCCTGCTGCGGGAGGAAGCACGGGAAGGAGAAGGACTCGGCGCGCTGCCTCCCGAGACACTGAGGGCGATCCACGAGGCGGGCGTCTTCAAGACCTCGCTGCCCGTCGAGCTGGGTGGCTACGCTCTCGGAGCGAGAGACGTCGTGGAGATCATCACGGCGCTCGGCGAAGGCGACGGATCCGCCGCCTGGACGGTCTTCGTGGCCGGCGGCATCCGCAATGTCCTCGGCTTCCCCCAGCAGACCGTCGACGAGGTCTTCAAGGAGATCGACACCTGGATCGGCCCCCTGGTCGTCGGTGCCTCCGTGTTCTCCACCAGCGTCGGATCGGCCCGCCGGGCCGACGGCGGGTGGCTGGTCTCCGGGAAGTGGGCGTTCGGCAGCGGCTGCAAGCACGCGGCCTGGGCGGCCGTGGGCGTGACCTACGAGGACGCGCAGGGGCGACCGGGCCGGGGGATGGCACTGCTGAGCCGTGAGCAGTACACGATCCTGGACGACTGGAAGGTCATGGGCCTGCAGGCCACCTCCAGCAACAGCATCACCGCCGAGGAAGAGGCGTTCGTCCCCGACCACCGCTTCGTCGACCTGGCCGACTTCCCCGCGGTCATGGACAGCGTGCGGGACCGCTACGAGGGCATCGGGTTCCGCAACGACACCCGTGCGCTCATGCTGATCACCTGTCTCAGCAACGTGGCCGTCGCCCTCGGCATGGCCCGTGGCACCCTCGACTGCTTCGTCGAGCAGGCGAAGGCCCGCAAGCCGTTCAACCTGCCCTACCCCACCGTGGCCGACATGCCGTCGACCCAGGTGGCCGCCGGGACCGCCCGCGCGATGATCAACGCCGCGGAGGCGATCATCTTCGGCCACGCCGACGAGGTGGACCGCCGCGCCCTGGCCGGCATCGAGTTCACGGGTGCCGAGGAGTCCGAGCTCACGATGGACCTCGTCTACGCGGTACGGCTGTGCGCGGACGCCATCGACAAGCTCCAACTCTCCCTCGGCTCCTCCACGGTGAGCCTCAAGAACCCGATCCAGCGTTTCGCGCGGGACGTGCGCGTGCTGGCCACCCACGGAGCGATCCGATTCGACCCGCTGGCCGAGCTCAGCGGGCGCCAGCTCCTCGGATTCGAACCGTTTCCCATGTTCTCCGGCGGCGTGCCCCAGGTGGGCTGAGCCGACCGCCTCCCAGGCCGACCGCCTTGCAGGAAGAATGAAGGTGAGGACCATGTCGATCGATCAGCACGGGCCCCAGGGGCTCATCAGTCCCGGCTCCGGCCTCGAGCCGCAGCCCACACCGGTGGCCCTGATGGACGCGCAGGCGCTGCGGGAGGCGTTCGGGCGCTTCCCGAGCGGGGTGATCGCGGTGTGCGGGATGGTGGACGACCGCCCCGTCGGAATGGCGGTGAGCTCCTTCACCTCCGTGTCGCTGGCCCCGCCCCTGGTCTCGGTGTGCATGCAGACCTCGTCCCGCACCTGGCCGAAGCTCAGGGAGCTGCCGCGGCTGGGCCTGAGTGTCCTGGGCGAGCAGCAGGGCGAGGTGTGCCGCGCGCTCGCGGGCGCGGAGGACAAGCGGTTCGCGCAGGTGCACTGGGAGACGACCGGAGAAGGAGCGGTGGTCCTTCCCGGAGCGGTCACCTGGTACACCTGCACGCTGCGCGCCGAACTCCCGGCGGGCGACCACACCATCGCCCTGCTGGAGATAGACCGTCTGTGGACGCTGCCGTCGGCAGAGCCCCTGGTCTTCCACGGAAGCCGCTTCCGGCGGCTCGATGACGGCGCCAGGTCGGCGGTCCCCGCCTGAGCGGGGCCGTCATCAATTCGCCTTTCACGCAGATGAGTTCGTTGTTCCTGCTGAATCTCAACGAGGAGAGCCGATGTTCGATCAGGTCGCCCCGGATTTCGGGGTTGTGGAGTCGCCGTGGCTGACCGATGCCGGACGCGGGCTGCGCGACCGGATCCGCGAACTCAGGCCGCTGATCCGGGAGCAGGCGCAGGAGGGGGAGCGGATCGGGGCGCTGACCCCTGATGTGCTGAAGGCGCTCGACGCGGCCGGCGTCTACCGGATGACGATGCCGGTCGAGTGGGGTGGCACCGCCCTGGGCACGCGGGACCTGGTCGAGGTGGTCGCGGCCCTGGGGGAGGGGGACGGATCGGCGGCCTGGAGTGCCTTCGTCGGTGTCGGGTTGCGCAACTTCCTCGGGCTCCAGCCGGAGCTGATCGAGGAGATCCGCAAGGACGTCGAGGGCTGGGTGGGCCCCGCTCTCGTGGGTGCCTCCGTGTTCGCGACCACGGTCGGGGACGCCCGCAAGGTGGACGGCGGCTGGATGGTCAGCGGCCGATGGGCGTTCGGCAGTGGCTGCAAGCACGCCCGCTGGGCGATGGTCGGGATCGCCTTCGACCCGGCGGAGGCCGGCGGTACCGGCCGCGGTGTGGTGGTGCTGGAGCGGGAGCAGTTCGAGATCCTCGACGACTGGCATGTGATGGGCCTCTCCGGAACGTCCAGCAACAGCCTGCGGGTCACCGAGGAGATCTTCGTCCCCGACTACCGCTTCCTCGACCTCGCCGAGTTCCCGCCGCGGCTGGACCGGATCCGGCACCACTACAGCGGCGCCGCCTTCAAGCAGAGCGGCCGGGCGCTGTTGATGACCGTGGCGCTCAGCAGCACCGCGATCACCTTGGGCATGGCCCGAGGCGCGCTCGCCTGTTTCGCCGAACAGGCCGCCAAGCGCAAGCCGTTCACCCTGCCCTACCCGAGCGTCGCCGACATGGCCTCGGCCCAGGTGGCCACCGGCCGCGCGCAGGCGATGATCGTGCTCGCCGGGTCGACGATCGAACGCTTCGCGGACCAGGTGGACGCGCGCACCGAGGCCGGTCTCGAGTTCACCGACGAGGAGGAGTCGGAGATCAGCCTCGCGCTCGCCTACGCGGCGAACCTCTGCGAGGAGGCCATCAACCTGCTCCAGAAGACGCTCGGTTCCTCGACCATCGCGCTGTCCAACCCGATCCAGCGCTTCGTCCGCGACGCACGTGTGGTCACCTCGCACGGCGCGATCCGCGTCGACCCGCTCGCCGAACAGAACGGCCGTCGCCTCCTCGGGCTCGAGCCCTTCCCCATGGTCGGTGCCGCGGTGCCCCAGCGCGGTGTCAACGCCCCCCGCCCGCCGCTGGGTTGAGGGCGGCGCCACTGGGCGACCGGGCGCTTCGCCGTCCCGACCCGTACCGCTTCATGTCCACCACATGCACTGAACTGTGCAGTACATATCAATGGAAACCATGGTGCTCCGATGACTGCAACGCCTCCGCCGCCGCCTCCCTCTCCCGATGCCCCGCTCCCGCCGTTGCCACCGGTAGCCGCCTCACCCGTCGTCTCCCCGTGGCTCAGCGACGAGGGCCGTCGGATCCGCGACCGGGTGCGTGAGTTGATCCCGCTGATCCGCTCCCAGGCCCGTGAGGGAGAGAAGATCGGGGCGCTCACTCCCGAAGTGCTCGAAGCGATCGACGACGCCGGCGTCTTCCGTATGTCCATGCCCGTCGAGTGGGGCGGGTACGGGCTCGGCGCACGGGACCTGGTCGAGGTGATCAGCGCCCTCAGCGAGGGCGACGGCTCCGCGGGGTGGGCCGGGTTCGTCGGCGTGGGCGTGAAGAACGTGCTCGCGATGGACAAGCAGGTCGTCGACGAGGTGCGCGCCGAGACCGAGGACTGGGCCGGCCCGGCCGTCGTGGGTGCCTCCGTGTTCGCGACCAAGGTCGGCCACGCCCGGCCCGTCGAGGGCGGCTGGATGGTGAAGGGCCAGTGGGCGTTCGGCAGTTGCTGCAAGCACGCCTGTTGGTCCCTGGTCGGCGTCGAGTTCGACCCCGAGGCCGGCGGCAGCGGACGGGGCATGGCCGCACTGCGCCGCGAGCAGTACGAGATCCTCGACGACTGGAAGGTCATGGGTCTGTCGGGCTCGTCCAGCAACAGCCTTCGGGTGCAGGACGAGGTGTTCGTCCCGGCGCACCGCTTCATCGACCTCGGTGAGTTCCCGCCGCGGCTCCAGCAGCTGCACGAGCGCTACACGGGCTTCGGCTACGGGCAGCGCGGTCTGGCACTGCTGCTCTGTGCGACGCTCGCGAACCTCGCGATCACCCTGGGCATGGCGCGGGGCGCGCTCGACTGCTTCACCGAGCAGGCGAACAAGCGCAAGCCCTTCACCCTGCCCTACCCCACGATCGGCGACATGGCGTCCGCCCAGGTCGCGGCGGGCAAGGCACTCGCCATGATCAATGTCGCCGCCGCGACCATCGAGGGCGCGGCCGACCAGATCGACGCGCGGACCGCGGAGGGCCTCGACTTCACCCCGCCGGAGGAGTCCGAGATCAGCCTCTCCATCGCCTATGCGGCGAACCTCTGCGAGGACGCGATCAACCTCCTCCAGAAGACGATCGGCTCGTCCACGGTGAGCCTGTCGAACCCGATCCAGCGGTTCGTCCGCGACGCCCGCGTCCTCACCTCGCACGGCGCGATCCGCATCGACCCGCTGGCCGAACAGAACGGGCGCCGGCTCCTGGGCCTGCCCCCCTTCGCCATGATCGGCGGCGCCGTCCCCGAGCGCCGCGCCTCAACAGATCCCTCCCGAGACAAGGAGCCCATCCGCGCATGAGTGACTTCAGCATCGTCGACGGCATCGCACAGATCACCGACCCGAAGCTGTACGAGACCTGGCTCGACCGCGAGGACTACAAGGCCGCCGTCGCCCAGGGCGACACGCCCGAGCGGACCGCCGTCAAGCGCCTGCTGGTCGACTTCGAGGCGGATCTCGCGCGCATGGTCCGCGACGACACCGTGCAGGAGAACGTCGTCGACGTGATGAAGCGTTACATCGTCGAGGACTACGTCCAGCACGACCCGAACGCGCCCGGCAACGGCCGGGACAACATCATCGAGCACTTCCGCCGTGTTCCGACCGGCAACGGCACCCCGCCGCCGGTGGTCAACGTGACCGTGGAGGGCGACCTGGCCTGCGTCATGATGAAGGCCCCGACGCCGGACCCGACGAACCCCGGCGAGACCTACGACTGGTACATCCTGACGGTCTTCCGGGTGCGCGACGGCAAGCTCGCCGAGCACTGGAGCGCCTTCCGCAAGATGGACGCGCCCCTGCCGGGGAACTGAGCGGCGCGCCCGGCCCGGCCGGCCCCGATGGCCGCGCCCCATGCCCGTGGCCGACAACGCCGGGCCGAGGCGCTCCCTCCCCCCCCGCATCGCAATCCGCCGCCGCGCGTGCGCAGCGGCGGATTGCGGCCGACGATGCCCAAGGTTGAAGAAAGAGAACTGAGATGACAATGACGTCGCCCAAAGTGAGCAGGTTTCCCGAATCGCCCTATCTGAGCGAGGAGGGCCGGCGGATGCGCGACGCGGTGCGCGCGGCGGCGCCCGGCCTTGCCGAACGTGCCCGCGAGGGGGAGTTGCAGGGCACACTCGCACCCCAGACGGTCTCGGTACTGCACGAGATCGGGGTGTTCCGCATCACCGTCCCGGTGGAGCTGGGCGGATTCGCCTCCGGCGCTCGCGACACCATGGAGGTCGTACGTGAGCTCGGAACCGTCGACGCGTCGGCCGGCTGGACGGTGATCGTGTCCAGCGCGACCCGAAGCGCGCTCACCTTCGACGAGCGTGTGAGGGACGAGATCTTCGCCGACATCAAGACCTGGCAGGGGCCGCTCCTGTTCGGCGCCACCGTCTTCGCGCCGAAGGTCGGCGACGGCCGCAAGGTGGACGGCGGCTACATGGTGAAGGGCAAGTGGTCCTTCGGCAGCGGCTGCAAGATCGCGAAGTGGGCCTCGGTCGGGTTCGAGTACGACGATCCCGACACCGGGGAGCGGCGCCGTGCGATGGGGCTCCTCACTCAGGACCAGTACACGATCGTGGACGACTGGCACGTCATGGGTTTGAGCGCCACGTCGAGCAACAGTGTGCGGGCCGACGAGGAGGTGTTCGTCCCCGAGGACCGGGTCGTCCACACCATGGACATGCCCGCGCGCATGAACGCCCTGCGCGGCGAGTACCAGGGCATCGGCTTCATGCACTCCGCGATCGGCACCATGGTCGCCACCACGACGGCGTTCGCGGCGCTCGCCCTGGGCATGGCACAGGGCGCCCTCAAGGCCTTCGTCGAACAGGCCGCCAAGCGGCCGCCGTTCAACCTGCCGTATCCGACCATGGCCGACATGGCCTCGACCCAGGTCGTGGCGGGCAAGGCGAGGGCCGTCATCAACACGGCCGCTTCGGTCATCGAACGGCAGGCCGACGAGATCGACCGGCGAGCGCTGGCGGGCGAGGACTTTCACCCGTGGGAGGAACCGGAGATCACGATGGACCTCGTCCATCAGATCCATGCCTGTCTCCAGGTGATCGACGGTCTCCAACTGGCGCTCGGTTCCTCGACCGTGGGCCTGTCCAACCCGATCCAGCGGTTCGTCCGGGACGTGCATGTGCTCGCGACCCACGGCGCCTTCCGGATCGACCCGATGGCCGAGATCAACGGCCGCGACATCTTCGGCCTGGAGCCGATGCCGATGATGGCCGCGCTCAGCTCGCCCCCTCCCGGGAAGACGCCCCCGCCGGCGGCCGGCGGCAAGCTCCCGGACCCGGTGCCGCACCCCGCCTGACCCGATTCCACTCGAGGGCCGCGGCGACACCGGTGATCCCGAGCAAGTACTCGGCTTTCCGCTCGCAGTGACACCTTTCCGCTCGTAGTGACGGCGGAGCAGCGGCACCTGGTGAGCCGAGCAACGGTGCCCTCGACAGTCCGGCCACGGCGCTCAGACGCCCGGAATCTGTCAGACCCCTGCCAGAGCCCTCCCGATCTCGCAGTCGATCGTGCACCGGGACCGGTTCGGCTCCACGGACCCGGGCACGGCGCCACCCGTCCGGTGCCGGTGCCGGTCGAGCCCAACGGGCCGACACGACAAAGCAGCAGTTGCCACCGGTGACACCCCGGGAGATGCCGAAGAACACGGTGACCGCCGGCACCTCCCGATCGCCGTGCCGACGTCGGCCGCCGCTCTGTGGCCGCTCCGGCGCCGCGGGCACCACCGGCGGAACCAATTCCACTGCTGGTCGGGAGCAAAGCGTTTCCCAGCGTCACCACCCCAGCCCATGACCGATTGAGCCGCCCTCTGAATAGCTCGCCGCGCCAATGGGGCCGCGGTGCATCCGTAACGGAGGCTTTCCCATGACCACTTCCGTGCCGAGGGGCGACACCGCCCCGTCTTCGTCCGAAGCCGGCGGGAAGTCCTACCTCGCCGACCTCTGGAGGGCACCAGCGAGCGCCAAGGCGGCGCTGATCGGCTGTCTCCTCCTCATGCTGGTCAGTCCCTCCGGCCTCTCCGCAATGACGACGTTCATCGTGCCGGCGTTCGCCAAGGACACGGGCGTCGCCAAATCAACCGGCATTCTCGTGTTCGTCTCCATCCCGCTGCTGATCGGACCGATCGTCCTGCCCTTCGCGGGCCGTTGGGTGGATCGACTGGGCGCACGCAGGGTCGCTGTCCCCTCCGCTGTCCTCTACGCGGTGCTGACGGCCCTCGTCCCGCTGTGCGGGTCCAGCGTGCCGGTGCTGGCGGTCGTGCTGATCCTGGCGTCCGTGTTCGGCTTCATGTCAGGTCTGGCTGTCGTCTTCAAAGTCGTCTCGACCTGGCTGCCGCAGCACAAGGGCATCGGATTCGCCCTCATCGGCGTCGCCTCCAGCCTGGCCGCCGCTGTGTTCTCACCCGTGTTCCAGTGGCTGATCAGCGGCAGCGCCGGTCTCGGCTGGAAGGGAACCTACCTAGTCGTGGCTGCGGCGATCGCAGTCGTGGCGATCCCGACCACCGTGTTCCTCATCTCCGAGCCGACGGTGCCGGTGGAGCCGACTGAGCCGATGGGCCCGATGGAACTGACAGAGCCGATGGAGCCGACGAAGCGGCGTGTGACGGGGCCCGAAGCAGGGCTGCCACGGCTTCCGGGTGTCCCGCTGCGCACGGCGGTCCGGACACGGGTCTGGATCTCCATCACGGCTTCCCTCGCCTTGGCGGCAGCCGGCCCGATGGCCGTGCGGCAGAACGCGGTCGACTTCTTCGACGAGCGCGGATTCACCGAGACGACGGTCTCGCTCTCCCTGTCCGCGCTGTTCGTCGCGTCGGTCGCCGGACTTCTCATCGGTGGGATGATCCTGGACAGGACCGACCGGCCCCGGGTGGTGGTCCCGATGCTCGCAGCGGTGCCGGTGGGGCTCCTGATCGCCTTCGCGAATCACGGCTCGACGCCGCTGCTGTTCGTCGCGATGATCCTCCTCGGCTTCGCCACCGGCGCCGAGTCGTCGCTGGGACCCTTCCTCATCGCGCGGTACTTCGGCCTCGCCTCGTTCGCGCAGCTGCAGGGATTGACGCTGGCCATCTCCACCCTGTCGCTCGGTATGTCGCCGTTCCTGGTCAGCGCGATGCAGACCGCGACCGGGAGCTACACGGTGCCGGTGCTCGCGCTCACCGCGCTGACGGTGGTCGCCGTCGTCCTGGCGGCGGTGCTACCGCAGTTCCCGGCACAGTGGAAGATCGAAAACGCTCCCGAGCAGACCACCGGGTCGGCGTGACGGCGGCGAGCAGGATGCCGGGACGATCCTGTCGGCGCTTTTGAGGCCTGTCGCCGTGAGGGGGCTGGTCCGGGCGCTGTGACCCTGCCGAAGGACGGAAACGGGCGGCCAGGAACAGCACTTCACATGGGATGACACGCGAACCCGTGCCGCGCCCCGTACAACCCGAGATCCCCGGCAGGCGAACGCCGCACCCAGGAGGGCAAGACCAGACGTGAGAGCATCCGATGCCTCAAGCGATATGCCGCCCGGCTAGGTCTTCAACCTGGTCAGGACGGTGTCTGCCAACCCCCCCGTTATAGGGGCGTCCAGCACGGCGAAACCCCGCCGGTCTCTGGTGGGGCTTCGCCGTGTGGCCGGTCGGGAGGGATTGTTGCCCGTGCTGTCGGGAGGGATTGTTGCCCGTGCTGACGGCCCCGTTGTACTCGGGCTCACCGCTTTCGAGGATCGCGGTGACCCTTTGAGCTGCCACGCGGCCGCATCAGCGGAAACAATTTCCAGCAGCGCCGCCGCGATCTGCAGGCAAGTCAATGGAGATTCCCGTCTTCAATCAGATACTGATCCGGGGAGCCGCCACGGCCCTGATCTCTCAGGTCTGCCGTTGGGGCGCCGTCGTCAACGGAGACACCAACAGCCGGCACTGGAGCTTGCCACCACCTGGCCAGGGGGTGAGCCTGGCGCAGCCGCCTCTTGTGGTGACAACGCCGACCGGCATCGGGAAGCGCCGCACTTGGCGCCGTGCTCACTTCCCGTCCGCCTCGCCGTCAGCCGTCGGGGGAGCTCCGGACGCGGCCGCGGAGCGGGAGCCGACGAGCAGCAGGCACAGCACAGCGACCCCTGCGACGACGCCCGCCAGGACGAGCAGCGGGTCGAGTGGCCGGGCGGATGCGGCGCTGTCGGCGGCTGCCGGGACCTGCGTCTGGAGGGTGGGCCCCGTGCTCTGAGCACGGGAGGGCGCACTGCTGGACGGGGTCGGTACGGCGGCCGCCGACGCGGTGTTGTGCGGGTGCGTGGACGCGGTGCCCCGGGCAGGGGTGCGCCGGTCAGCCGTCCGGGTGGGGCCCGAGGGGTTGCTGTGCTGGTGGGCGGGTGCCGCGGTGGTCGACTTCC
Organism: Streptomyces sp. NPDC028289; assembly: GCF_055565975.1. NCBI lineage: Bacteria > Bacillati > Actinomycetota > Actinomycetes > Kitasatosporales > Streptomycetaceae > Streptomyces > Streptomyces sp. NPDC028289. The sequence continues at coordinate 170,643 of NZ_JBVHTI010000002.1, forward strand.
GGGTGGCGGCGGCTTGGACCATCAGCTGGGCGGTCATGCCGGGGTGCACGGTGCAGACGTAGCCGTACGTTCCCGCAGTGGTGAAGGTATAGCTCCAGGTGCCGCCCTTGTTGAGCATCGGGGAGTGGACCGACGCAGGGCCGGACGTGGTCTTCACGTCGTGTGGCGCTTGGTCCTGGTTGACCCAGGTGACGGTGTCCCCGGCGGTGATGGTCAGGGAGCGTGGGGCGAACGCGTAGCCGGACATGACGACTTGGTGGCCGGCGGCGCTCGCCTGCGGAGCGCCGAGGAAGGTGACGGCGCCCGTGGAGAGGAGAGCGGCGAGCAGGATCCGCGGGATGCACGTGGTCAGGCGGGACATGTGAACTCCGCGGCGACGAGTAGACGCAGTCGGTCTGCGGGGCGGATGCGGGACAGGGCGAGGCCGGTGGCCCGACGCAGATGGCCGTACGGGACCTGGACGGTGCCGAGGACGAGGAGGCTGTCGTCGGTGCGGTCGACGACGCGCAGTGTGAGGGTGGCCGGGATGGAGGAGGCGGTCGGGTCGCCGGTGGCGAGTGCGCCGGGTATGCGCAGCCGGGCGTCGTCGGCCTCGGGCTTGGGCTCGACGGCGGTGCTGACGAAGGTGAGCTCGTCGCCGCCGAGCGCGACACCGGTCAGTTTCAGGCTGAGGACGGTGTCGGACGCTGACGGCGCGACGGTCAGCGCGGCCTCGTCCGCGGTGAGGCGGCGGCGCATGGTGACCAACGGGCCGAGGCGGGTGGTGAGTTCGATGAGGCAGCGGTCGCCCGCCGTGTAGGTGCCGGGGCGGGGCAACCGGGCGGGAACCGGATCGGTCGGCGGGTGGGGCGCTGTGGGCAGGGTCTGAGTGCTCATTCGGGCACCTCGACATGACGAGGGGACGGGGGACAATGGCCTGCGGTGGCGGGCCGGCCGACTGTGACTCGGCCGGCCCGCCACGTTCTTCCGAGGGTCAGCAGGAGTTGGTGAGGTAGTTCGTGGTGGGTGCGAGCAGGTGCTCGGCCCAGACGGTGTGCGTCTTCACGTACTGGTCGGGGTTGAGGATGTCCGTGACCTGCTGGCCGAGGGACTCCTCCAGATGCGCGGAGGTGACGTGCTGGAGGATGACCGTGAGCGTGCTGTCGGCCACGGAGCCGGTGCCGTTCACGGCCGGGGTGAGGATCGATTCGAGCCAGGCCGTGTGCATCTTGATGTAGCTGTCGAGCTGGAGCGCGTCCTGGACCTGCTGGCCCGGGGACTCCTCCAGGTGGGCCTTGTCGATGTGCTGGAGGATGGGCAGCAGGACCTGCTGGATGCTGACGCACTGCTCGCCGCCGCCGTCACCGCTGCCGCCGCCCATACCGCCGGAGCCGCTGCTCCCCCCGGTCGAACCGCCGCTGGAGCCGCCGGACGAACCGCCTGTGCTGCCCCCGGTGGAACCGCTCGTAGACCCCCCGGTGGAGCCGCCCGTCGACCCCCCGGTGGAACCGCCTGTCGAACCGCCCGTGGAGCCTCCCGTCGAACCACCGGTCGAACCGCCCGTGGAACCTCCGGCACCACCTCCGGTGCTGCCGCCACTGCCCCCGCTGTCGGCGACCACGGTGATGGAGGCCGTCATGTCCGGGTGGACCGCGCAGTAGTACTTGTAGGTTCCGGCCTTGGTGAAGGTGTACGACCAGCTGTCGCCCTTGTTCAGCGTGCCGGAGTCGAACTTGGCCGGACCGCTGGTGGTGGTGACCGTGTGCGGAGCGGTGTCCTCGTTGACCCACTTCACGGTCTGGCCGACCTTGACGGTCAGGGCCGGCTGGGCAAATTTGTAGTTGGTGATCTTGATGGTGTAGTCGGCCGCCTTGGCCTGGGCAGCGGCGGGCTGCGCCTGGTCCATGGAGGTCATCGCGTGGGCGTCGGCCGCCGGTGCGGCCGTGGCGGGCGCGGCGGACCCGCTCGACGCCTGAAGCAGAGCGAGACAGGCGACGGCCGCGATGCCGGCGCCTGCGCCGGTGGCGAGCAGCACTCGGTTGCCCATCCGGGAGCGGCGGTGGCGCGGCGGGGGAGTGGTGGTGTCTTCGGTGTGCATGGTGGTGCGTCTCCCTTGCAGGGTGAGAGGGGTGGTGCAGGGATCGCCGGTCAGCGCCCTGGGGCGGACGTGACCAGCACGCTCGTCGCGGCGAGGACGACGAGGACGAGCCCCGTCTCGGCCGCGACCGAGTAGACGAAGGGCCGTACGGTGGCTCGGTCACCGCGCAGCAGCACGGCGATGTCAAGCCGCGTCTTCACCCAGCTGCGGCTGCCCTGGGCGATCAGCAGCACAACGGCCAGTACGGCGAGTTTGAGCAGCAGCAGTTGCCCGTAGCCGGTGTGGACCAGGGCGCCGAAGGAACCGACGATCTGCCATGTCAGGACCGCTCCGGCGAAGGCGATCGCGGCGACGGACACCCCGGCCAGCGTGGAGTAGCCGGACACGGTGGCCGACAGCTCCTCCGGCCGGCGCCGGGGCAGCACGCCGAACAGCAGCAGGGTCAGGCCGCCCAGCCAGAGCGAGACGCCCAGTAGGTGGACCAGGTCGGCCACCGCGCCCCAACCCGGGTGCGTGCCCTCGGCGTTGTGGCCGGTCATGCCGGTGGTCCGCAGAAGTCCGAGGGCGACGGCGAGGGCACCGACGCGCCAGCCGGGCGACCGGGTGGTCCGCTCACCACCCTGGAGCAGCCCGGCCAGCACGATCACGGCCAGCACCCACATCAGCACCCGGCATGCGGCGACGACGCCGACTTCGGTGCCCAACAGGTATGTGTAGGTGGAGGACTTCAGTACGTCTCCGAGCGCGCCCATCACGCCGTACGCACCCTGCAGCCCCGGCGCGAGGAGACTCGCCGCGAGCCCGGCCGTCCAGGACAGCGTGAGGATCCGGCGGGTACGCCGGTCGTGGGCGCCCTGCGGCCAGAGCAGTGCCAGGAATGCCAGCCCGCCGACATAAAGGGCAAGGGCGAGATACCCGGCCCAGCGGGTCACGGTCCAGGCCGTGCGTACCGACTCGGACCCTTGCGGCGCGGCCTGGGTGCCCGCTCCGGCCGCGCCGGACTCCTCGGCCTTCGTCGTGAGTGTGAAGGACAGGGTCCCGGACGTCGGGTGGCCGTCTTCCATGTCGCGCACCTGCCACACCACGGTGAGACGGTCCCTGTCCGTGGTCTTCGGGACGGAGACCTCGACGACATTGCCCTTGGCGTCGCCGCGGGCCGGACGGGACAGTGCCAGCCGCCTGCCGCCCGCGGTGACGTGGACGTCCGCGAGGTCGACCTGCTCACTGAAGGCCAACCGGACTTCGGCTGGGGTGCGCGCGATCCGTGCGCCGTTCTTCGGCGCCGAGGAGACCAGCTCGGTGTGTGCCGACGCGGCCGGCGCGGCGAGGAACAGGGCGGCGACCGCGGCCGGCGCGGCGAGAAGCAGGAAGGGGAGGCGGCGTCTCACGGGAGCACCCCCGTGAGGGCCGAGGGCGAGGCCGCCACGCCGACGCACACCGACGACAGCCCGGCGGCCGAGGAGGTGGACCGCGAAGGAGAGGACGACGGTGACGGGGAGGCCGTGACGCCGGAGGAGCCCCCGTCGAGAAGACCGTCCAGCAGGCCGGTCACCGAAGTGATCACGCCGTTCAAGAGCGGCCGCACCAGGTGTGCTTCACCCTCCTGGCAGCCGTTCGACGGAGTGGGAGAGGGGGTTGGAGTGGGCGCATCTGATACCGAGCCGGACGGGACGGGAGCCGACTCCTGTCCGCCGCCTCCGGCAGCCGTTCCCTCGCCGCTCCGCCCGCTGGGCGGCGGCGTTTCGGCGACCGGCGGAATTCCGGCGTCACCGCCTCCTGGCCAGGAATCCCCCGCAGAGCCGGATCCCGCCCCACCGACAGAAATACCGGACTCGCCGACCCCTGAATTACTGACCCCGGAATCGTCCGACGCACCGGGCGAGGCGGACGGAGCCCCGGCCACCGGAGGAGCGGCGGTGCTGATGGTCGTCGCCGCCGGGGCGCCGATGCCCGAGGCGTAGCCGAGCACGACGATCACCGCCGCGACGAGCGTTCCGGCGACGATCTCGTCGCGATGGTCTCCTGGCCAGGACGCCCTGGCGAAGAAGGACATGGCCCCTCCTGACGCTGTGTGTGAACGGCGGTAACCAGGAGTTGACCAGAGGCGACGATTCCTGTCGGCTACACGTCAGTTAATCGCCCGTTTCGTTGCCTCACCTTCTTACTGGGGGGAACTGTGAGAACGGACCTCGCCGCCTCAATGTGCGCATTACATTCCGTGAAGAAAGTGAATAGGGCGTGAATTCGAACACGCTAGGCATTTCATTCTTCACTGAACCGCCCCGAATGCATATGCCGCGGAATTCGATTCTCGGCTGCCGACGCGCGAGGGGGCCTGTCGAGTCACCGTCCCGCCGTCGCCGATCGGGAGGCACGGGGGCGCTGCCGCCCAAGGGTGGCGTGCGAGGCGGCCGGGGGCCCACCGCTTGACTGAGCCCCGAAAAAACCAACAAGCGTTGGTGAAACAGCTCATGAGGGAAGTGGCGCATGGCGGTCATTGGTGATCCGCGTCAGGCGAAGTAGCCGGTCAGCAGGGTGCTGGCGGGCCCGTACGGACTTCCGTTCCATCCGATCCCGGTCACCGTCCCGATCCGTGCCCGGGATATGTCAGCCCGTGCTGTTCCGGTGCGGATTGGCCAGCGCAACCGGATCGGCCGGGGCTCCGAGCAGACTCGGGACGTGGAGGCGCGTCCTGCCCGGCTTGTCCAGTGTCATACCCCGCAGCTTCTCGACGTGGTGGGGATCGGTCCGGACGCGGCGGTCACTCTGCTGATCACGGTGGGGGACAACCCGGAACGGCTCGACAGTGGGGCGTCGTTGGCCGCGCTGTGCGGGGTCAGTCCGGTCGAGCGTTCCTGGGGACGCCGGCAGTTCCGCCGCCTCGACCGTGGCGGCGACCGGCAGGCAAACGCCGTGCTCCACCGCATCGTGTTCACCCGTCTGCGGGTCGACTCGCGCACCCAGGACTACGGCGAGCACCGGATCGAGGAGGGTGAGACCCGACACGAGATGGTCCGATGCCTCGAACGGTACGTCGCCCGAGAGGGCGTACACCCGATCCAGCCCGTCCCTTCACACCCCCCGTCATGGGGGCGGCCGTGAGATGTTGGAGCGTGAGTCGGGTGAGTGAGAGTACGTCCTATACCCTGCAATACCGCTTTGACGGGCCGGAAGAAGCCCCCGTACTGGTCCTGGGCCCGTCCCTGGGTACCACCTGGCACAGGTTGTAGAGACCGTCCAGGGGCGTCTACGCCAGTCCAGCGCGGGCATGAAATAGCAGGTCAGGGCCTGCTGGTCCGGGAGGGTCCGCCCAGTTGGTGATGGCTGTGTGATAGACGAGTGACACGGCGGGGCCCCGCCTGGGGGCTATGCGCGGAGCCGTGAGACGACGAGGCCGCACCGGAGAGCGCCGGCGCGGCTTCGTCATGGGATCGGCTGCGCTGTCGGGCACGATGCGGTCGGCGCCTCATGCGGCCCGTGTCCCTGTAACGTTTTCGGGGTGCGCCCACTTTGCGATTGCACTCGCACATGCGTCTGAAGAGCCGGTTCCGTCAGAGAGCGCAGCACCTCCTCGAGCACGGATTTGCCCAATCGGGGTGGGGTCGACCTGGGTGTGGGCACGCACGGCGAGGTTCACGTCGCCGCCCCGGTCCCCGGCTGGGGAAGGTCATGGGCGCCAGATCCTCTCCGGTGACGGCCGCCGGCTGCTGGCGGCTGACGTCTGCGCCCGCCAACCTGGATACGGTTGCGCCGTGCCGGGGTGGAGGGCACCGGCACCTTCGGAGCGAGCCTGTCCCACTACCTCCTCGCCCAGTACGTCCAGGTGCATGAGGTGAACCGGCCCGATCGCTCGACCCGCCGGTTGCCCTGCAAGTCGGACCGATCGACGCCGGGCCGTGCTCAGTGGCCGCGCCCGGAGGCGAGGACGCGGTGGCCCAGGCCACCCACCTGACGTTGCGCATGCTGGCCGAGCGCGTCGAGCAGCTCACCGGGCAGATCGATGAGCTGAACCAGCGCCTGACCCGGCTCGTCGTACGCCACGCACCGCAGGGGGCTGCACTTGAATCCGTCACCGTCCTCAGCTGCTTCCCATCGCGCTGGACGTCTCGGCACCGGACTCGCCGCTCAAGGCGTGCCCGTGGGCGCAAGCTGCCTGTCCGGAGTTGTCTCGGGTGTTGGGGCGTTGGGAGACCGCGGACTGGTGCCCCCACCCACGAAAATGCAGATGCAGGCGTTGACGAGTCGACCGAGAGCGAGCGTCAGCATCCGACAGCCGGGACGTGACGCGGCCTTGTCGGTCCCCTGCCGCCGCTGCGGTGAGAGCGCGGGACCGTCGCCGCCATGATGTCGGACGAGGGTGCCCTTCTGGAGCGGTGCGCCCTCTGCCTCAGCGGTGGACCGCGGCATGTCAGTGGTCGCGGACGTGGACCGGGTGAGGACCTGGACCCGGGGTGACGGCGACCGGGTCGGACGGACAGCGGAAGGAGTCTCACGTGGTGAGCAGCCGGTTGAAGAAGGAGCGATAGCGACGCAGAGCCCTGCGCAGCTCCTCCGTGTCGACCTGCTCGCCCTGCCCCCACTGGTCCTCCAGGTCCTTCTTGTGCTGAGCGAACGTGGTGGCCAGGGTCTGCATGACGTCTGCGACGAGAGCGTCGGCGTCGTGCACGGCCTCGCGGGGGTCGTCCACGAACTTGTTCTGGGTCTTCTGCCAGCGGTCACGGAAGCCCTGGTCCTCGGCCTCCGTGAGCAGTTGCGGGGCTTCGTCGTCCGAGGTGTCCGGGGTGCGCGCGGCGTCCGTGGCGGCGGCTGGCGCGTCTGATCCGGCAGCGGACCGGTCCCCGTCGGCCTCGTCGGCCAGGTTCCGTGTCTGCGGCGTCGCGGTACTCTCACCTGGGTACATCGGGGCTCTGCCGGAGGCTCCCTCTGTTTCTCCGGGCGTCCCGGTGGTGGCGCCGGAGGGCTGTGCGAGATCCTCGGTGGTCAGGCCGCCGGTCGTGCGGCCCGTGTCGTCGTTGCTGTGCATGGTGTTTCCTCCATGCCGGGTCGGGGCCGGCGTCAGGAGTGGGTGGGTTGTGCTCGGCCGCCGTCGGTGAGCAACTCGTCGAACAGCGCACGGTAGTGCACCATGGCACCCCGCAGTTGCTCGGTCGTCGCCTGACTGTGGGTGCTGAGGGATTCCACCTCGTGTGCGGCGCGGTAGTGCTCGAGGGTGCGCCCGTGTTCCACCGAGAGGTCCTTCATCTGCTGGTCGAACCCTTCGGTCGGGTAGCCGCGGTCGTGCATCAGGGAGGTCACCAGCTGGTCCGCGTCGTGCACCGCGTCCTGCGGCCGGTCCACGAACTCCTCCTGGACACTGCTCCATTCCCGTGTGTAGCGGTCACGCGAGACCGGGGGGAGCGGTTTGATGTCCAGTGCATCGTGCCGCTTCTCGCGTTCCCTGAGTTCACGCTCGGCGGCGCGCCGGCCGTCGGACTCCTCGACGGTCCGTTCGTACTCCGGGCCGAAGCGATCACGGAGGTGACGGCGTCGCGCCATGAGCGCTACCGCTACAGCAGCAAGGGCGAGCACCACCACGATCGCAATGATGATCGTCAGAAACATTCCGGTGGACATGGGCACAGGCTCCTTGTGGGAGGGGGAGATACCTCCTCCGAGTCCCCATTTATCCAACATTCATCCCTTGTGCGATGGTCGATGCGTCAGACGACCGGCGTCACGGGTGTCCCACCAGTCCCGCCGCCGTCGCGGAGCGGCCTCGGGCGGCGCATGAAAATGATCAGTGCTGATCCCCGCGTGGCGAACGGGCTGTGACGTGGGCGACGAGACCGGACGGCGTGTCAGGGCACGCGCACGCGAAGCAGACGTGTCACCAGCCGGGCGAACCGGTCCATGTCGCTATCGGGGGCGGACGAAAGACCGGCTAGTCCCACCGCCTGCTGCCGTGGCGGCGTCCGGGCCCGTCTCCGTTCTGGGCTTCCGGATCTGCTCCGCCATCTGCCCTCCGGTACTACCGCCCGAGGCCGTTCTCAACGGCATCGTAAAACGGCAGGTGGCGTGCTGACCGGTGCTCGGTCGAGGCCGCTGCTTCGGTACCGGTCGGACAGGAACAGACGGAGTTTGCCGATGGAGGCCGAGGCGCACCTTCCACGGAGACTCCTCTGGCCTGGGTGAGATGCGAGGGCATTCGAGTACGTGCACCATGGCCGTGGCACCGCATTGCGGATGAAGACGTCAGATGTGCCCGAGTGTCCCAGCCCTGTGGAAGCGCCAGTGCGAACGCGGGCAGGCCCTCCCAGTGCCGCGTGACAGGGCTGTGCGGCACATCGACCGTTCTCGTGGAAGGGGCCCCTCCATGGCCGTCCACCATCAGTTGATCCGGCGTCCCCCGTACGCGGTATGGGCGGTGCTGGCAGATCCGGCCTGCTACGGGGACTGGGTGGTGGGGCCTTCCGAGTCCGTGCCGCTCGACCAGACCTGGCCAGCCGTCGGATCCAGGCTCCGCTACACCGTGCGGCTGGGGCCCTGGTCGGCCGACGGGGTGACGACGGTCCGGCACCGGGAATCCGGAAGTGAGCTGGAGCTGGAAGCTTCGTTCAAGCAGCTGGGCACTGCGCGGATCTTCCTCCAGCTCAGGCCGTGGGGCGAGGAGGAAACCCTCGTCATCTGTGACGAGCACCCCCTGCGCGGCCTGGGAGGCACGCTCCACAACGCCGCGAGTGAAGCGCTGTTCCTGCTGCGGCACCGGGGCATGCTGGCCCGCCTGGCCAGGCTCGTGGAACGGGATCCCGAGCAGGATCACGCCGGGGCCCGCCATGCCTGACGCGGTGGTGATCGGCGCCGGGCCCAACGGGCTGGTGGCGGCGAATCTGCTGGTGGATGCCGGGTGGAGCGTGGAAGTCCTGGAGGCGCAGCAGGAGCCTGGCGGCGCCGTGCGCAGCGACCGTGGCGTCCATCCCGATTACGTCTCCGATCTTTTCAGCGCCTTCTACCCGCTGGCTGCCGTGTCTCCGGTCCTGGCCCGCCTGGATCTCGCCGCGGAGGGGCTGCGATGGAGCCATGCCCCGCGCGTGCTGGCCCACCCGTTGAGGGACGGGAGGTGCGCCGTGCTGGAGCGCCGCGTCCAGGAGACCGCATCGGGGCTGGAGGAGTTCGCGTCGGGTGACGGTGATGCCTGGCGGGACATGTACGAGGCGTGGAGCCGTGTCGGGCAGGACCTGGTGCAGGCCATGTTCACGCCTTTCCCGCCGGTCCGCTCCGGGCTCCGTCTGGCGGCGAAACTCCGGGCCGCGGGCGGACTGCGGCTGGTCCGGAACCTGGCCCTGCCGGTGCGCCGCCTGGGCGACGAGGAGTTCCGGGGCGAGGGGGGACGGCTCCTGCTGGCCGGGAACGCCTTGCATGCCGACCTGGCTCCCGAGGCGGTGGGCAGTGGCGGATTCGGCTGGCTGATGTCGATGCTCGGACAGAGCCACGGCTTCCCGGTCCCCGTCGGCGGTGCCGCCGCCCTGACCGCGGCGCTCGTGAGCCGGCTGCTGCACCGCGAGGGCGTCCTGCGGTGCGGGGAGCGCGCGGTGTCCGTCGTCGTACGGGGTGGCAGGGCGGTGGGCGTCCGGACGGCTGGTGGGGAAACCGTGAATGCGCGGCGCGCAGTGCTCGCGGACACGTCGGCGCCGGCCTTGTACCGCGAGCTCGTGGGCGAGGAACACCTTCCCTCCCGACTCCTGCGGGACCTGGAACGCTTCCAGTGGGATTTTGCGACCTTCAAGGTCGACTGGGCGCTGACCGGCCCGGTGCCGTGGACGGCCCCGCAAGCCTCCGGTGCGGGGACGGTCCACGTGGCCGACGGCATGGTCAGCCTGACCCGGTTCGCCTCGCAGCTCGCCATGGGACAGGTCCCCGACGAGCCGTTCGCCCTGTTCGGACAGATGACCACGGCGGATCCCAGCCGCTCACCCGCCGGCACGGAGTCGGCGTGGGCCTACACCCATGTCCCGCAGCGCATCACCTCCGACGCTGGTCCCGACCGCATGACCGGCCGCTGGGACGCTCGCGAACAGGAAGCCATGGCGGACCGCGTCGAGGCCCAGGTGGAGCGGTTCGCGCCCGGCTTCCGTACCCGGATCCTCGCCCGCCGGATCCTGGCCCCCACCACCCTCCAGGCCATGAACGAGAACCTCCACAACGGCGCCATCAACAACGGCACCGCCGCCCTGCACCAACAGGCCGTCTTCCGCCCCGTCCCCGGCACCGGCCGCCCGGAGACCCCCGTCAAGGGCCTCTACCTCGCCTCCGCGGCCGCCCACCCCGGCGGAGGAGTCCACGGAGCCCCCGGAGCGAACGCCGCCCGAGCCGCCCTGCGGCCCTACGGACTGCACACCCTCCTCCACCGTGCACAACGGCTCTGAACCGCCTGGCAGCACAAGTCCTGGTGTGGGTGTGATGGGTGGTTCGGGGCGCCGCTTCGACATCCGGAACCACCAGGTCAGACTGCGTACGACCGCACTACGGCCATACGCCGAGATGTGAGAGTCCGGGAACACCAGCCGAGTGTCGGGGCAGGTCGCGCCGAGGGGAATCGCTTGGCTCGGGCTGCGTCAGCGCTCTTTCTCGTCGGCCTCCTCGTCGTACTCGTCCTCCGACTCCTCCTCGTCGTACTCCTCTCCTTCTTCTTCGGACGCCTCGTCCTCTTCTTCGTCGTGCTCCTCCTGTTCCTCGTCCTCTCCTGCCGCTTCCTCCTCTTCCAGTGCCTCCTCGTGGCTGCGGACCACCTCACCGTCGCGGATCTCTCCCCGCCAGCCCTCGACTTCTTCGTCGGCGAACGTGACGTAGCGCTGGAAGTTCTCGAAGTCCAGCCGCAAACTGCGGCCTTGGGCACGCCACAGGTTGCCGGTCTTCTCGAAGAAGCCCGAGGTGGTCGGGGAGACGCCCAGGATCAGGGCGAGCGGGATGGCGCAGGGGAGGGTGCGCGCGGGAGAGCAAACCAGCTATTCCGTCATGTGTAGCCACAGCCGGTTCAGTGAGGCGGGTCAGCGGCTATCCCGTGGAGTTCTGCTCTCCGCCTGCGGCTGCTGGAGTCACCGCCCAGACTGAGAGAAGCGGAGTGATGAGCGCGGCCACGGGCTGCTGCTCCATTCGGATCCTCCGCCTGCGAGGTGCGGGTCCCTCGCGTGGGCGTCACGCGCCAGCCGGAGCGTCTGCTCTCGGCAGCCCTTTGAAAGGGAAATCTGATGGCTGATGTACCCAAGATCGCTCTTGCCGCCGCGGTTCTCGGCGGGTATGTCCTGGGCCGGACGAAGAAGGGACGGGTCGCGTTCGGTGCGGCGACCTACCTCGCCGGCCGTCGGTTCGGGCTGGAACCACAACAGCTGCTGACGGAGGTAGTCAAGAGGTTGCGCGAGCTTCCCCAGTTCGCCGACCTCAACGAACAGCTCAGTGGCGAGGCCCTGTTCGCAGGGCGCACAGCGCTGAGCGCGGTCGCCGACCGCAAGCTCGCCGATCTGGCCGACTCCTTGCACCAGCGCACCGAGCGCATAGGCAGCAAGGGCAAGGAGGAGCCGCAGGACGAAGACGAAGAGCCGGAGGACGAGTACGAGGAGGAAGAGGAGGAGCCGGAGAGGCCGTCGTCCACGCGAGGATGCGGTCTGATGCACGCTGATCGGGCGCACGCCTCACTGGCGTCGGGCGTCCGTTGGCGCTGTACCTCTTGTCCATCTGCCGGTCCAGTCGGGCGTGAGCAGCTCCGGGCTCCGAGGTCCCGTCTTAACCTCGCCGTTTCAGTGCACGTGTCATGCGTGGGAGCTCCTCGTGCAGCAGTCGGCCGACCAGGGCACCGCCGAAGACGACGATGCCCACACCGACCCCGCCCCGTCGTCCGCCGCCCCCGGTAGGCGGCAGTGATTTCGCCCGCCTGTCCAAGAAGATCGCCGAGGCCGGCCTGATGAACAGACGCCCCGGCTACTACACCGTCCGCTCCATCGCCGTGGCCGTCGCCTACGCCGGTGGCTGGTGCGCGTTCGTCCTCATCGGCGCCGACTGGTGGACTCTGGCGGTCGCCGCGTACCTCGCCGTGATGTTCGGGCAGGTCGCTCTGCTCGCCCACGACGTCGCGCACCGCCAGGTCTTCCGTCGGCGCCGGCCCAGCGAGGCGTCCGGCCGCATCGCCGGGGCCGCGATCGGGATGGGCTATGGATGAAAAGAGGGAATGCTGGCCCGGGCCCGTATCGACCAGGCCATGGGTGTGCTGGTCGCCTTCGCAGGCACGAATCCCGATGAGGCGTGGGACCTGCTGCGTGAGGTGTCGATGAACACCAACAGGAAACTACGGAAGGTGGCGGAGATTCTCGTCGGCTGGCCCGCTGAGGGAACACTGCCCGACGACATCCGCGAGGCTCTCGATGCCGCTGTCGCGGCCCACTGTCAGCACGCGACACCATAGCTGCCCCTCTTGAAGACAGCGTCTGGCTGGGCGGGAGGCGCAGGGTGGGAAGACCGTCGGCCGACGGGGCCAGGCCCTGCGCCCATGTGGAACGGTCCTCGCCGCCGGCGCTTGTCTTCGGGTACGTCGGTCTCGATCTTCTCCTTGCGGACCTCGCCGGTGACGGTTTCCTCGTCGGTGCGCTCGTCGGTGGTGAGGCGGACCCGCTCGACTGGCCCGGCCTTGGTCTCCACCCCGGGCCGCTCGGCGTGCAGCGTCACCTCGGGCCCGGCTTCGGTGATGTCCGGGCCTGCCGTGGCCTCACGGTTGGATTCGGTGACCGGTTCGCGTTCGACGCGTACCTCTTCGTGGCGGACGGGGACGATCTGCTGCACCTCTTCGGTGACGACGTACATGCGCAGCCGGGCCCGGCCGAACGCCTGGCGTTCGGTGCCGATGTGCATCACCGGTGGCTTCCGTGCCGGTGCTGGTGCCGGCGGTTCGGCGTCGGTGCGGGCCCAGCCGGCGGTGCGGGCTGTTTGGCCTGTTGCCAGGCGGCGTCCCAGCCGATGCCGTAGTGCTCGTACAGGCGATGTTCTTCGTCCTCGGACAGGTGGCCCCGGCCCCCTACGTCAACGTTGGGGGCGTCCTTGACCTTGTCCTTGGCGTAGCGGACGACCTCTAAGGCCGCGGCCGGGGCCGGGCTCGGGCGATGAGTATGGCGACGTCGTCGTGGTCGTCCGGATCGCGCAGTGCGTCCAGGAGCCGGTCGCAGGTTTCTTCCGAGGTTCGGTCGGGGCTGTGCAGCAGTTGGAGGAGGAGGTCCAGGCGCTCGTCGATGGCGTGGTGGCGGGTCTCGACCAAGCCGTCGGTGTAGAGGACCAGTCGGTCGCCGGGGGCCAGGCCGAAGGTGGTGACTTCGAAGGCGACCCCGCCGACCCCGAGGGGTGCGCCGGTGGGCAGATCGAGCAGTTCGGGGGGCTCGCCCGCGCGTATCAGCACCGGGGGCAGGTGTCCGGCGACAGCGATGTGGCACAGGGCGCGGTGCGGGTCGTAGACGGCGTAGGCGCAGGTGGCGTACTGCTCCAGGTCAGCGGTGATCTTGTCGAGGTGGTGCAGCACCTCGGTCGGTGGGAGGTCGAGGTCGGCCAGGGTGGAGGTAGCGGTGCGCAGGCGTCCCATGGTGGTGGCGGCGCTTATGCCGCTGCCCATCACATCGCCCACGACCAGCGCGACCTTGTCTTCCACGAGAGGGATGACATCGAACCAGTCGCCACCGACTTCGATGGTCGTCCCGGCGGGCCGATATCGGGAGGCGACCTCCAGGCCCGCCTGCTGCGGTGGAAGGTCGGGCAGCAGGCTGCGCTGGAGGGTGACCGCGGTGTTGCGTGCGCCTTGGTACAGACGGGCATTGTCGATGCAGACCGCGGCTCGGTCTGCCAATTCACCGACCAGGAGGAGGTCGTCGTTGTCGAAGGGCAGCGGGCTGCGGGCGCGGGTGAGGCCCAGGGTGCCGAGCACCTCGCCACGGGCGATCAGGGGCGTCAAGAGATAGCTGTGGATGCCGGCGCGGGCCAGGATGGCGGCGGCCTCGGCGTCACGGGCGATACGTGCCAGGTCCCGCTCGCCGACGTGGGGTATCAGAATGGGGCGGCCGGTCCGCACGCACTGAGTGGCCAGGCGCTCCGCGCCGTAGCTGGCGAGCTGGCCGGGAGGGTCGGCGGCACGTACGGCCTCGGTGGGGTACGCGGCTTTCACAGCAAGGGCCCGGAAGAGTGCTCTGCCTGCCGCGGGTGCCGTCGGGTGGCGGTCGTTCAGGATGGAATCCAGGATGTCCACCGCCGCCACGTCGGCGAGCTCGGGGACGGCGACGTCGGCCAGCTCGCGGGCGGTCTGTTCCACGTCCAAGGTGGTGCCGATACGGGCGGAGCCGTCGGCGATCAGGGCGAGACGCTGCCGGGCGCGGTGCCGATCGGTGACATCCACCAACATGATGGCTACCCCGAGTACCCGGCCGCCGGGACCGTCGAGCCGGTAGTAGGAGACGGACCAGGCATGATCGTTGTCGGGGTCGGCGGGAGTGCGTCCCACGCTGTGCTGGTCGATGATGGGCTTTCCGGACGTGAGGACTTGCCGCAGCGCGGCCTCGATCGCGTCGACCTCCAGGAACGGCAGGGCCTCGCGGACTCGTCGCCCGAGGTGGTCTTCGGCAGGGACGCCGTTGATCTGCGCCAGCGCCGGGTTGACGGCCACGTACCGCAGGTCGGTGTCCAAGACGGCCAGCCCGATCGGGGACTGCGAGACCAGCCGCGTGGACAGGGCCACGTCCCGTTCCACCTGACGCAGGATTGCCTCGTCGGTGGCGATGCCCAGGGCGTAGTAGTCACCCCCGTCGTCCAGGAGTCGCATGTTGCGGAACTCCACCAGCCGGCTACTGCCGTCCTTGTGTCGGACGGGGAAGGCGCCGGCCCATCCCTGTCCCGTCCTCATGACCTCGCTGAACAGCCTGATCATCACGTCCAGGTTCTGCTCGTGGACCAGCAGCCGCGCCGCGTACTGACCCAGCGCCTCCGCCGCGGTGTAGCCGAACAGCTCCTCGGCCTGCGGGCTCCACAGCACGATCCGACCCTCGGCATCCAGCAGCACAGCCGCGACACTGAGCAGATCCAGCAACTCACGCGGCTGTCCCGGCCCGGAATCCGGCTGGTCACCCTCGGCACCGAAGGGATCGGCTTTCCTCATCCAAGCACTCCCTCCGCCTGCCAGCCCGACACGCCGCCCTGCGCCGGCTTCAGGCTGTGGCCAGTGTCCCCCGCACCTCGCAGTGCTTCCATGGTCCCCCGGATTCGGGCGGCCGCACGGTCGCCCATTGGCAGCGGGCACCGTGCCTTCGCCGAAAAGCGCGACATCGGCCACGGTGACGTCCAGGCACCGCCGGACATAGCGAGCGGGTGCCGCCAGAGCCGCGGTCGAATCTGACGAAGAGGAAGGCGTTGCTCGTAGCGACTGAAGGAGGGCACGCGCCCGGAGGGCCCCTGTCGACACGGTCACGAGTTCATGCCGGAGAACGTATACCTGGGCTCTCGTCGGCAGGTCCGGCAGTGCCGGAGCGGAGCAAGGCCCGCCAGGTCCACCCCGGCGATGTGGCATCTCGTGACAGATGAGGGGGTCAGACGGGTGAGTGAGACACCGATGAACCCCCTGCAATACCGCTTTGACGGGCCAGAAGACGCCCCGGTCCTGATCCTCGGTCCCTCACCGGATACCACCTGGCACAGGTTGTAGAGACCGTCCAGGGGTGTCTACGCCAGTCCAGCGCGGGCACGAAACCGCCGGTCAGAGCCTTCTGGTCCAGGAGAGGCCGCCCAGTTGGTGATGGCTGTGTGATAGGCGAGTGATACGGCGAGGCCCGTCGGCGTCCGCCTACGGGACCGCTACGAGGAGCCATGAGACGACGAAGCCGCACCTGAGCGCTCCGGTGCGGCTTCGTCTGAGAGCGGGTGCTCTGGTGCGCACGATGCGGTCGGCGCCGCGTGCGGTTCGTGTTCCTGTGATGCTCTCAGAGAGTGCCGACTTTGCGATCGCACTCGCTCCCGAGGTGCGGTGTGACACGGCTGCCCCACCCAGACGGCGCCCTGAGAGGCCACCTCCGAGGCCGGGCTCGGGTCGGGCCCTTGTCAGTAGAGTGAGAGGGGTGAGGATGGAGGAGTGAGCGCCGCCCTTCAGGCTCCTGCCGCAGGCGACATCCCCGGGACACCCGAGGAATGGACCACGCCTGACATGCCTGCCGCATGCGCAACCCGGACGGAGAGGATGCCGGGGTAGGGTGGCCGACCTCATCGGTGCGGCGGCTGCACACGGAGATCCGCCGCAGAACCGACGTGGCCGGGATCTTTCCGAGCGCGTCGCCCTGGTGAGGTTGTCGGCGCCGTCCCGGCCGAGCAGAACGGCGAATGGACCGCTTTCACCGCTGCGTGGCAACCACTTCAGTCGTTCGCGCATTTTCCGGACGTGCCGACGCCGCCGCCGACTTCTGCCTGGCCAAAGATGCCCGTCGACGCGTCCCGTTCCGTGCTGCCGTTATCGCACGGTCGGGAGTCGAAGAACTCCGGCAGCGTGCAGAACCCGCGATCAGCCATGGCTCGCGCGACTAACGACACGTACTCGTCGGCAGCCAACCACCCAGCGCCCACACCGGCGGCGAGGACATCAATGCTCATGGCAGCGCCACCTTCGGACAACGGCAGACCTGGACGCCGACTCCGACTTCGCCAGAGATGTCCGGACCGGCTTTGCCGTCCTACACCATCGACGGCGCAGTCAGCGGAAGACACGAGGCGAGTGCAGAATCTGGTTGCAGTGTGCGGCCTGGCGTCGGTGGCCGGCGCTGTGCCAGCAGGAGTCGGCGCCGCCGCCCATGGCCGACTCGGGCCTTGGCAGGGGTGACGCGCGGCGGCTGACGGTGGGTGCCATCCGGCGGAGAACGCCGATCCCCTTCAGGGGGTACGCCCCGGATGCCCGGTGATGCTCCGGGCGTCGGGGAGGGTGCTGTGCGGCGTGGCGTCCCCGCCGCACAGCACCCGGACCCGGGTGGGCTGGTGTGCTGCTGTTCAGGGCGATGTCATTCGCGCCGCCACGTACCCGGGGCGGCACTCTTCTGGGTGTGCAGGCAGTAGAGGTGCACACATCCACCCTGAAGAAAATCTGTTGTGGCGAGAGTAGACATTGGCTCGTCGTGGGGTTACTGTCGTGTCGTACCCAGGAAGTCGAAGTGAGTACGGCAGACATGAACTGCCGTGCGAACAGGTCAAGAAGGACACGACCCCCGAGAGGTCGTGAGCAGTACCCGCGGTATCCAGCAGTACAACCGAGTAATCGAAGGTAAGGAGCCGAACGCCATCAGGATCGCCCGGGCGAGGAAGCAGTCCGCCCGGGTACCGCAGGCCCCGGATTGGAAGGTGGTCCCCGGTCACGCATTCGCGATCCCCGCAGCCCCGCCCTCCCAGGCGGCCCCTGCGGACGAACAAGGCCGGCACGGTGTGCCGGTAGATGGTGTTGAAAGCTCGGGGCCCGGGTGCCGGTAAGGCATCCGGGCCCCCCGACGCGTCCGCGAAAGAAGAGGTCTATGCCCCCTGCCGGTCCTCGTCCTGTCGACAATCTCGACGATGACGACTACCCCGCCTACACCATGGGCCGGGCCGCCGAGATGCTCGGCACCACTCCCGCCTTCCTCCGCGCCCTCGGCGAGCACCGCCTGATCACACCGCTGCGCTCCGAAGGCGGCCACCGCCGCTACTCCCGCTACCAGTTGCGCATCGCGGCCCGCGCCCGCGAACTCGTCGACGCAGGCACGCCCATAGAGGCCGCCTGCCGCATCGTCGTTCTCGAAGACCAACTCGAAGAAGCCCAGCGCATCAACGAGCAACTGCGTACCGAGGGCGGGGCGCAGCCGAAGACCTCAGCCTGACTTGAGTACGCCGAGCGCCGGCCGAATCCTGATCGTCGCGACCGAGGCCGTCACCTGGTCGCGGCGGTGCAGTCGACGTTCAACCCGCGACGGATCGCTGTTGACGCTCAGCGTGGCAGCTTCTACCCGGAGGGATTGGTGGAAGGACCGCGGTCGTGGGTGGTGGGCGCAGTAGGTATCCCCGGGCTGCTGACGGCTGCGGGGATGGCGGCGACGCTGGAGGCCGTCGACGTGTCAGGACCCGGCCTCGCTGAGCTGACCCCTCATCGCCGCCGACCGGTCGTACTAGCGGCTCGTGCCGAGGTCGCCCTCTTCCTTCGGAGGCTTCCGTCCTCTCTCGCCGTCCGGAGCTGATTCGTCCCCTTGCTCGTTCAACAGCTCAAGGAGTGCTGCATCCGCCCTCTTCTGATCTTCCTTGGTCAGTTCGACCGGTGTGTTGTTGTAGACGGTGTAGCGGTCCGGATCGGTGATGTTGGCGGCCCGCAGGGTGAACGTCAGCAGGCGGCGCCACCCCTTGCGGTGGCCGACCCTCGCTTGCAGTTGGACCTTGAAGTCACGGGCTTCCGGCATGAACCCTGAAAACGGTGCCTCGAACTCGATGAAGAGTTGTTGCGCTTCCCTGCCGGGCACGACGAATCCGGCCGGCTCCTTGGCATCCTCGTCCGGACCCGGCTGGAGGCGGGACGGTGTGGACACCCACAGCAGCGGCAGGTGCGAAGCGGGCTCGTCGGGGAAGGTCAGGAGGAGGTCCTGCACGACTATCGGCTTGGCACCGGTGTTGTGGAGGACGAGAGGGAGCCGCAGGCGGGCGGTGGATGAGTGGATGATCGCTGCGAAGGCATGAGGCTCCCATGTCTTCAGGCGCCCTTGTCTGGCGTTGAGCCACCAGAACGAGGCGACGGTGAAGAGCAATGCGCAGACCGACACCACACCGGCGCCTGTGAGTGATGAGGACGCGGCCAGATCGGTCGCGGCCATCAGCAGGGCCACAGATTCAGTCTGCCAGCCCCGGCGTGGGCTCGCTAACAGGGCTCAGGGCCTCCGCCGCCAGCGCGCAGCAGCCGGCAAGGAGGATCGTCTGCGTATCGCAGGTGGCCGCTGAAGTCCTCGGCCACCGTCACGAGCCGCCACCGGCAAGCAGCACGAGATACCAGGCGATCGCAGCAGCGCATGTCACCGCGGGGAGGAGTTTGGCCAGCCCGTCGCCCTTGCGTACGTGCGTGATCACGGCACCGGCGAGCAGCATCAGCAGTCCGATACCGGCCAGGCCGCCGCACAGCGGTACGACCGGGCCGAGGGCCACGCCGATGGCGCCCGCCAGCTCCAGGCCGCCGATGAGCCGGTAGGCCGCGGTGGTGAAGCCGGCGTGGGCGGCCGGCTCGGGCATCGGACCCAGGGCCAGGATCTTGGCCGCGCCCAGCAGGGCGAAGATCAACGCGATGAGACAGGTCAGCGAGGCGGAGAGGATCACGAGACGCCTTCGGGGGTGTGCGGGCGGCGGCCCTGGCGGCGTTCGGCTCCCAGGCCGGCGAAGTAGGCGATCAGGTCGGGGCTGTCGACCGCGGAGGGGTTGAGGATCTGCTCGGCGGGGGCGCCCTGGAGGAGGCGCTTGACCGGGACTTCGAGCTTCTTGCCGGTCTTCGTGTGCGGGATGGCCGGTACGGCGAGGATCTCGTCGGGCACGTGGCGGGGGGAGGCGCCGGTGCGGATCGCGTCGCGGATCTTCTCGCACAGGGACTCGTCCAGACCGACCCCGTCGGCGAGGACCACGAACAGCGGCATCCAGTAGCCGCCGCCGGGTTCTTCCGCGCCGATGACGAGGGCTTCGGTGATCTCGGGGAGGCGTTCGACGATGTCGTGGATGTCGGCGCTGCCCAGGCGCACGCCGTTGCGGTTGAGGGTGGCGTCGGAGCGGCCGTGGACGATCACCGAGCCGTGGGAGGTGAGGGTGATCCAGTCGCCGTGCCGCCATATGCCCGGGTAGGCGCTGAAGTAGGCGTCGCGGTAGCGGCTGCCGTCGGGGTCGTTCCAGAAGTACAGCGGCATCGACGGCATGGGCCGGGTGACGACGAGCTCGCCGACATGGTCGACGACCGGCCGTCCCGCGCCGTCGTACGCCGCGAGCGCCACGCCGAGGTTGGGGGCCGACAGTTCACCCGCCCACACCGGGGTGGTGGGGGCGCTGCCGGCGAAGCCGGAGACGACGTCCGTGCCGCCGCTGGTGGAGGCCAGCTGGACGCCTGCGCCGACGTGGTCGCGGACCCAGGGGTAGGCGGAGGCGGGCAGGGCGGAACCGGTGCAGCCGATGACGCGGATCGCCGACAGGTCGTGCGCGGTGGGTTCGACGCCGAGCTTGGCCATGGCCAGCAGGTACTGGGGGCTGGTGCCGAAGACGGTGACCTTGTGGCGGGCCGCCAGTTCCCACAGGATGTCCGGGCGCGCCACCGGTGCGGGGCTGCCGTCGTAGGTGCAGGTGGCGGCACCGGTCAGCAGGGTGGAGACGACCAGGTTCCACATCATCCAGTGGGTGGTGGTGTACCACAGCAGGCGGTCACCGACGCCCAGGTCGCAGTGCAGGCCGAGGATCTTGAGGTGTTCGAGCAGGACGCCTCCGTGGCCGTGGACGATGCCCTTGGGCAGGCCGGTGGTGCCGGAGGAGAAGACGATCCACAGCGGATGGTCGAACGGAACGGGAGTGATCCCGAGGTACTCGGTGCGGCCGGCCGCGTCCTCCCAGGGAACCGTCAGCCTCGCGGCCCGGGTCGCGGGCCACGCGAGGCCCAGGTGATCCACGAGGACCGTGGCCTTGAGCGTGGGCAGGGCGGCGGCCAGGTCGAGGGAGGCGGCGCGGCGGTCGTGACGGGTGCCGTTGAAGAGGTAGCCGTCCGCGGTGATGAGCACCGTGGGTTCGAGCTGGGCGAAGCGGTCGGTGGCGGCCTTGGGGGCGTAGTCCTGGCCGCACACGGACCACACCGCGCCCAGGCTGGCGGTGGCGAGGAAGGCGATGACGGCGTGGGGAGTGTTGGGCAGGTAGCCGACCACCCGGTCGCCCTGTCCGACGCCCAGGTCGCGCAGGGTGGCCGCGACGGAGGCGACCTGGGCGCGGAGCTGCCGGCCCGTGATCTCGTAGCAGGCGCCGGTCTCGTCCAGCGCGGTGAGCGCGGGGGCGTCCGGGTGCAGGTTGCGCAGCGCGTGGTGGGCGTAGTTGAGGGTGGCGCCGGGGAACCAGTTGGCACCGGGCATGGTCTCCTCGGCGAGCACCCGCTCGTACGGAGTGGTGGCGTCGATGTCGAAGTACTCCCACACCGCGGCCCAGAATCCTTCCAGGTCGGTGACGGACCAGTGGTGCAGGGCCTGGTAGTCGGTGGGTGCCTGGATGCCTTCGGCGCCTGCGTGCCGGGCGGCCCAGTGGGCGAAGTCCGCGATGCGGCTGCCGGCGGCCGTGTTCGGGTCGGGCGGCAGGAAGGGCTCCGGACAAGGCGTGGAGTGCGGGGTGGTCATGGTGTGGTGTTCCTCGTCAGCGTGCGGGCCGGGCTTCGGCGGGGCGGCGGGCCGTGTGCAGCAGGGGAGCCCAGGCGGCGGCGTCGGTGAAGTCGCTGGTGCCGGTGGGGACGCTGTCCAGTACGACACGGTCGGGGCGCAGCAGGACGGCGTCCGCCCGGCCGCGTGCGAGCCAGGAGGCCAGGGCACCGTCGTCGTCCAGGTCGTCGACATGGATCACGGATGCGCCCAGGGCCGTGGCCACGCCCGTCATCCGTGCCGTGGGCGGCACGGCGGTCAGTACGGCGAAGGAGTTGCCGAGGATGTCGTCAAGGCGCTCGCGCCTACCGTGGTACAGCACCCGGGGTTGTGGGCAGAAGGTGCCGGCCAGTGAACGGCCGGCCAGCCGGGGGCGGCGTCGTACCAGCGGATTGGCGGTCAGTGCGGGACTGAGGTCGCGGCTCACCGCCGCTGTCACGCCGGGGATGCGGCAGGCCGCGCCCACCACGGCCCGGCGGATGGCCGCTCCGCGGTCCTGTCCCCCGGTCATGGCCCAGCCGACGGCGACCGCGACACGGATCACGTGGCGGGCGTGCGGCTTGCGCTCCTGCTGGTAGGTGTCCAGCAGTTGGTCGTCCGCTCCGCGCTGAAGGACGCGGGCGAGTTTCCAGGTGAGGTTGTAGGCGTCGCGCAGGCCCGCGCACAGGCCCTGCCCGATGAAGGGCGGGGTGAGGTGGGCCGCGTCGCCCAGCAGGAAGACGCGTCCTCGGTGCCACCGGTCGGCGAGGCGGGCCCGGAAGGTGTACTGCGCCTGCCGGATCACCTCGAAGTCGTCGCCCCCGTGGGCAGCGGGCGGCAGGTCGACCCAGGGGGCGACGAGCTCGTGCAACTGCTTCAGCCCTTCCGGGCCGTCCAGGGACTCGCCGTCGGCCAGCCGGAACTCCCAGCGGTAGCGGTCCTCGCCGACTCGCATGAAGGTGGCCGGCCGGGTGGGGCAGCAGATCTGCTCGGCGCCTTCCCAGGTGCGTACCGGGAGGCTGGTGCGTACGTCGATGACCCGCCAGCTCTCCTCGAAGTGCAGGTCCTCCCAGTCGGCGCCGATGGCTTCGCGGGTGACGCTGCCCGCGCCGTCGCAGCCCAGGACCGCATCGGCCCACAGGTGCTCCTCCTCGTCGCTTCCGTCGCGGCGGAAGGTCACCCGCACCGGAGCCGTACCGTCGGTGGGCGGCGTGACGGACACGACCTCCACCCCGCCCCACAGCTCACACTCCGGGCGGCGCGCCAGAGCTTCGCGCAGCAGACGCTCCAGCTCCGGCTGGTCGAACATGCTGGTCTGCGGGAAGCCGTGGTGGCCCTGCAGGGACCGCGGGAACTCGGCGATCACGCGGCGCCGGGCGTCCAGCAGCCGCAGGCCAGGCGCCGGGCGCGAGACGGCGGCGAACTCCTCGTGGACACCGACGCTCTGCAGGATCCGCCGGACCTCGTCGTCCACGACGACAGCACGTGGCAGGGGGTAGATGCCCTGGTGGCGTTCGAGGAGCAGACTGGGCACTCCTTGCCGGGCGAGCAGGAGCGCGGCCGTGACTCCGACGGGTCCCGCACCGATGATGACCACCGGTCGCCGGGATACGGCGCTCACCTCGCGTCCGCCACGGCGGTCCGCTGCTCGCCCAGGTCGATGTGTCCGTCGGGGGTGGCGATGGTGGCGGTGACGAGGTCACCGTCGCGCAGGTAGAGGGGGTTCTTGGCCTGGCCGTTGAAGAACGCCTTCCACTTCAGCGCGGGCGGCAGCAGGGCGGCGATCTTCTCGACCGGCTTGGGCGGGGCCTTCAGGGCGGTGCCGCCGGGGGTGCCGGTCAGGAGCAGGTCGCCCGGGTCGAGGGTCTGGAAGCGGGCGAGCAGGGTGAGCGCCTGCGCGGGCCGCACGATCATGTCGGCGAGCGTGCGGTCCTGGCGCGGTACGCCGTTGACGTTCAGCCGCAGCCGCAGGTTCAGCAGATGGGCGAAGTCCTCGGGCTCCAGCAGAGCCAGGTACGGGCCCGTCGGCGTGAAGGTCGGATAGGACTTGCTCTCGTAGAACTGCGTCTTGGTCAGCTGGACGTCGCGGGCGCTGACGTCGTTGGTCAGGACCAGGCCGGCTACGTAGCGTGGCAGGTCCTGCTCCTCGACGACGGTGCCCACCGGCAGGGGTGCGCCCATGACGAGGCCGAGTTCCACCTCGTAGTCGAGGAACTTCACGTGCGACGGGCGGACGATCCTGTCATGGGGGCCGCTGACCGAGCCGGACGCCTTGCGGAAGAAGGTGGGCGGGATATCGCCGGTGAAACCCGAATCCTTGGCGTGGCTGCGGTAGTTGACCATCTGGGCGACCACCCGGCAGGGGGTGGTGATCGGCGGCAGCGCGACCAGGTCGGCGACGGGCGTGCCGCTGTCGGTGGAGGCGGCGGCTTCGCGGACCGCGTCCCGGTCGGCGAGCAGTTCCGCGGTGGTGACGGCCTTGGTGCCGATGCGGACGGCCCGCTCGTCGCGGACGGCCCACCAGCCGTCGGTGGTGCGCAGAACGTTGGTGCTCATGAGCTCATCGCTTTCATCAGGCCCAGCAGGCGTGCGGGGTCGAGTTCGTTGTCGCCGCGCAGGGCCGTCATGGCCTCGCGCAGCTTGGCGGGGGAGGGGCTGGCGCCCAGGAAGTCGCGGGTGACCGGCGGGCCCCACTGGGCCAGGCCGCTCGCCGACATCGGCGCCCACCCGGGCTCGAGGTCGCAGGAGAACAGGTCACCGTCGGCGAAGTGCTCCAGCATGAAGCGGTCGGGGTCGCGCCAGTAGTCGAAGAGCTGGCTGCCCTGGATGTGCCGGCCGATGCCCCAGCTGCGCTGGTATCCGCGCTCGGCCAGATACTCGCCGCCGGCGGCGATCGAGTCGAGGTCGGTGACCTGGTAGGCGGAGTGGACGTAGCCGGTGCCCGGCCCGAGGTGCAGGGCGAGCGTGTGGTGATCGACCGCCAAGCTGCCCTGGTCACAACGGATGAACGCCATGGTCGGTCCGCGCTGGCGCTGCCCGTCCAGAAACAGGAAATCGGACACGATCATCCCCAGGGTGTCCAGGTACCAGTCCAAGGTGCGGGCGAACACTCTTGTCTCCAGCACCACATGACCGAGGCGCTGAATGCGCGACGGCTCGCGCGGGGGTCGCTGGGTGGTGTTCGTACGGCGGTGCTCGGTGCCGGTGTTGAGGATCAGCGGCTGCTGCTCGGGCAGCGCGGGCAGCTGCTCGCCGCAGTGCACGACCCGGACCGGGAAGCCGGAAGGGTCGAGCAGGGCGACCGCCTGTCCGCCACCGGGTACGTCGATGTCACGGACGTCACTGCCGGTCGTCCGGGCCAGCCGGTCGAGGTCGGCCCGTTCGGCCGCGCGGAACGCCGGCCCGACGAAGCGGGACGCATGCCCACGCCGGATGACCATGCAGGGTGGGCCCGCGAAAGTGCCGCGCAGCCACAGCGCCTCCTCGGTGCGGGCGGCGATCGCGAAGCCGAAGTCGCGGGCAAACACCTCGGCCCGGTCCAGGTCCGGCTTCTCGAACTCCAGCCAGGCCAGGTCGGCCACCTTGATGACGGGGTTTCTCGCTCGTCCGGGGTGTTCACCGCGCAGGGCGCCCAGCTCGCTGTGGAGATCTTGGTGGGGCGTCTGCAGATCGGCCCTGTTAACGGAGATGTGGGACATGGTGCCCTCCAAGCAACACTGCCGTAATGAGGAAATCATCAACTTTGCCGTTGCTCATCGTCAAGAGAGCAGACCCAAAGAATTGAGAGAATCATCAGTCATGGGGGTTTCATCGGCGCGATTGTTACACTCGGTCGTATGCCGACGTCAGCCCCGCCTCGCAACCGCTTCGAACGGCGCCGCGCCGAGACCCGTCAGGCACTCATCCGTGCGGCTCGGCAGATCCTCGCGGAGACCGGGGACACCAGCGCCAGCATCCAGGCCATCGCCGAGCGCGCCGACGTCGGTTTCGGCTCCTTCTACAACCACTTCGAGTCCAAGACGGAACTGTTTGACGCCGCGGTGACGGACGCCCTGGAGGAGTTCGGTCAGGTCATCGACGAGCATGTGGAAGGCATCGACGACCCCGCCGAGCTCGTCGCTGCGGGTTTCCGCCTCACCGCACGGATGGCGGACTCACACCCTGAACTCATGCGGATCCTGCGCGACCGCGGCCTGGCCCACATCCACTCCGACCGCGGCCTGTCGCCACGAGCGCTTCGTGATCTGGAACGCGGCATCGCCTCGGGACGCTTCACCGGCACCGATCCGACCACGGCCCTGTCCGCTCTGGGCGGGACCCTGCTGTCCCTGGTGGCGCTGAGGCTTGCCCGCCCGGACCTCGACGGCGACGAGGCCGCCTCCGACCTCGCGGCGATGGTCCTGCGCATGCTGGGCCTTCGCCTGGAGGACGCGCACGAGGTCACCCGGCGCCCGCTGCCGGGCCTCGACTGAGGAGCCGGTGGGATCTGCGCCGCGGGCCAAGGCGCGGTGGGCCTCGTACGACGGCACCGTCGCCCTGCAAGCCGGGCCACAGCGAGATGCGGTGCACACCGGTTGCACAGGGTGTCCCCTGCCTGCGGATCGGATCACCTCCGGTGGCATCCGCCCGGATCCACGGTGCTGTCGCCAGTCGGATCCGTCGCGAGATCGGCCAAGGGCCCGCGGCGGTCGCCATGATCATCGACCTCTCGGTCCGAGCGCCCGCCCCGCTCGGCGGTATGCACGGCGGTGGGGTGGCCCTCCCGTGTGCCTCTGGCGGCCTGGCGCCAGTGCCGCCAGGGGCACAGCCCACGGGCGTGCTCGTCGGGGCGCGCCAGTCACCCCCGTTAGCTGCTCCACTGCTCCTCGAGGGCCGCGGCGACCTCGGCCGGCTTCCGGATCGGCGTCCAGTGGCTGCTGCCGAGCCTCAGGAAACGGGTGGCGCGCACGGAAGCGGTCATCTTCTCGCCGAACTCGACGGGGCAGACCGGGTCGAGCGCCCCCCAGAACACCAGGGACGGTCCGGCCAGGTTCGCCAGTTCCGGTTCCCACTCCGCACCGACCGTCAAGGCGGAACGGTATAGCTTGAGAATGCTGTCGCGCATGGTCTCGTCCACGCGGCCGGCTGTCCGTTCGGCCAGCTCAGCCGGGATCTGGAGATTGTCGGTCAGGTCCCTGGCGAACGCGGCGGCGTCGTACTCCTTGGCCCAGCGGTCACCTGCGACGGGGTCCTGCCACAGCTTGGCCAGCGGATGCCAGTCGTACTCGGCGCTGACCGGACCGTTGCTGCCGGCCCACGTGCGGATCAGATCCGGCCGTACGGAAGCCACGCGCGCGGTGAGGAGGCAGCCTCAGTCGTGGTCGACCAGGTCGACTGGCTCACCGATTCCTTCCAACCGCTCGATGAGCCAGGAGACGTATTCCTCCTTGGTGCAGTGGAAGCCCTCGGGTCGCGGCGAACCGAAACCGGGCAGGTCCCAAGCCTCAACGTCGCTGCGGGTCAGGTGCTGGCGCACGCCGTCCCACACATGGTGGGTGTCGGGTACGCCGTGGATCAGAATGGCAGGCATGAATGAACTCCTACAGGGGGTGAATCACCGGACAGAAGTGGAGCGACGACACAGGGAGGAGGGGGAAGGGGGACGCCGAGGGCGGCGTCGGGTCACCGAGGCGTAACGCTTGAGGAGCATGGGCCTGGGCCAGGCACCGCCCCCTCGGGGCCGGCTGACCGCGCAGGCGGATGGTGAACTGGCCGCGGCGTATGAGTCCGGGGCAGGAGAGTGGACCCTTGGACGCGCTGGCTCTACGCCTGCCCGAGGGGGGCCCAATGGCCAGGCAGCGTTCCGGGAGTCTCCCTTACTCGCGCAACACGGCTCGAACCCGGTGCGAGGCGATGTGTGGTGCTACGCCGGCGGCGACGAGGAATGCGGTCGCCGCGGCCTCACCCGTAGGGTCCGCCCAGGCGGAGGTGGTGTTCTCCTCGGCGAGGGCCAGCATCAGGGCTTCCAGCGCCTGGGCGAGGATGGGCGCGGGGACGTGGTGCGCGAACACGCCTTCGTCCTGGCCACGTCGTATGGCCGCCACGGCCTCTTCGCGAGCGGGTGCCAGAGTGGCGCGGATCGTCTCCTCTCCCAGACGGTGTCGCCCCAACGAGATGAGCATGCGGTACTGGTCGCCCACCGCCCATGCCGCAAGGGCCATCCGCGTCATCGTCTCCAGCGGGTCGGCATCTGGGACACGGGTCGCAGCGAACGCCTGTCGCAGCGCCCGAGCTGCTTCCTGCGTCAACTCGGCGATCAGCGCTTGACGGTTGGAGAAGTGACCGTAGAAGGTGCGTCGTGCGACGCCGGCCGCCAGGGCGATGCTGTCGAGACTCGCGTCGGGGTCGTCCCGCAGTTTCTGCCGAGCAGCGGCGAGGATGCGTCGGCGGTTCGAGCGAGCGTCGCTGCGCTGCGGAGTGCGGCGCGGGGCGTCGGTCGAGTGCATGGCTCCATCTCCACGGGTTCTGGCTGCGGGAAAGCCGCGGGCGCCGGTGCACCCTCACACACCGGCGCCCACTCACCCCTGCCCAGGGTGGCTTGTCGTCCTGCTGACGGGCGTCAGGGGACGAGGATGAGGCGGATCGGGTCGCCGATCTTGTTCTCCAGTCGGTGGACGGCGTCGGCGGCCTCGACGAGCGGGATGTGGTCGGTGATGGACGGGGCCAGGTCAAGGCGTCCGGCCGCGGTCAGCTGCACCAGCTCGGAGACGGACTCGGGGAAGCCGCCGTAGTGGCCGCGCACCTGCTTCTGCAGGTAGTTGAAGGTCAGGCCCTCGGTGATGGTCAGTGGCCGGGGGGTGATGCCCACCAGGATCAGGGAGCCGCCCAGGCCGAGCACGGAGGCGGCCTGGTCGCGGACGGCGGGTACGCCGGCGCAGTCGAAGGCGAAGTCGAGACCGCGTCCGCCGGTGGCTGCGCGGACCTGGTCGGCGAAGTCCGGGGCGGCCGGGTCCAGGGCGAAGTCCGCGCCGAAGGCCAGGGCGCGCTCGCGGGCGCTGGGCAGCGGGTCGACGGCGATGACCGGTGCGGCGCCGACCAGGCGGGCGAGGCGCACGTTGTGCGCGCCCACTCCACCCACGCCCCAGACGCCGACGGACTGGGCGGCACGGACGCCCGCGGTGGCGACGACGGCGGCGTAGGGGGTGGACACCGCGTCGGGGATGATCGCGGCCTGGTCGAAGGGCAGGCTGTCGGGGATGGGGATGAGGGTGTCCTCGCGGGCTGTCACGTACTCGGCCCAGCCGCCGTCGTAGTCGATGCCGGCGGTGAGCATCTGGGTGCAGGGGCGGTGGCGCACGCAGCCGGCGCACTTGCCGCAGGTCTTGCCGGCCTCCAGGGTGACGCGGGTGCCGACGGGCAGGCCGCGCTTGAGGTCGGGGCCGTGCGTGTGGATCACACCGGAGACCTCGTGGCCGACGGTGACCGTGTCGGAGGTGGCGAACAGCGGGACCAGGGAGCCGTCGAGGAGGTGTACGTCGGAGAGGCAGACGCCGGCGGCCTTGACCTTGATGAGGACCTCGCCCGGGCCCGGCACGGGGATCGGGACCTCCTCCACGGCGAACTTCTTGCTGTCCAGGTGGAAGCGTCCGGCGAGCATGGTGTCCATGACGATCTGCTTTCTGTGAGCGGCACCGCCCGGCGGTTCGGGCCGACGGGTGCCGTGTGGTGTGTGGTGGGCTTGTGGTGGCCGGGAGGCGTACGGCCGGCAGCGGGGGGCCGCACGCCTCCCGGCGGCCTGACCGCCGCACGCCTTGACGGCGTGCGGCGGTCAGGCGAAGACGTCCTGCTGGTAGCGCTCGTCCGCTTCGAGCTGGGCGAGCCACTGCTGGGCGGTTTCGTCGTCGCTGCCGGTGTGCTCGCGGTAGACCGCGGCGAGGGCCTCGCGGACGGCGGGGGCCATGCGGCGGCCGTCACCGCAGACGTAGATGTACGCGCCGTCCTCGATGGCCTGCCACACCGTGTCGGCGGCATGGGCGATGGCGTTCTGCACGAACCGGGCCGGGTGGCCGGTCACCGCGGAGAAGGCGGTGTGCACCTGGGCGATCCCGGCCTGCTCCCAGTCCTGCATCTCCTGCTTGTAGAAGTAGTCGTGTTCCGGGTGGCGGCAGCCGACGAACACCTGGGACAGGCCCACCTGGGTGCCGTTGGCGTGCTGTGTCGCCCGCTCCTCAAGGAAGCCGCGCAGCGGCGCGATGCCGGTGCCGGGGCCGATGAGGATCAGCGGCGTGGCGGGGTCGGCGGGCGGGGCGAACGTCGGGGAGGGTACGCGGACGTAGCCGTAGACGACGTCTCCGGGTTCGAGGCCGGCGATGTAGGAGGAGCAGGTGCCGCGGTACTGGCCGTCGCCGGACAGGGCCGGGCCTTCCAGCAGGCCGACGGTCAGGCGCACGTGGCGCGGGTTGGCCGACGGTGCGGAGGAGATGGAGTAGAAGCGCGGGCGGATGGGGCCCGTCATCTCCAGGAACACCGCGAGCGGCAGCTCGATGGCGGGGAAGCGCTCCAGCAGGCCCAGCACCGAGATGCGCTTGCCGAGGATCTCCTTCTGGTAGCGCTCCTCGGCCTCCTGGGTGTCGGCGGTGTACGCCTGGAGCTGCGGCCGGGTCCACGGGCACTCGGTGTGCTCGGCGAGCGTCTGGATCTGGGAGCGGGTGGCCACGTCCTGCAGCTCCAGGAACTCGGTGAGCAGGATGCCGGCGGTGACCGGGGTGCCGACCGGCAGGTGGGTGCGGCCGCCGCCGGGCTGGTCGAGCCGGAGCACCTGGTCGTAGTCGACGCCGAGCCGCCTCAGGGCGCGCTCCACCAGGGCGAGTTCGTTCTTGGCGAAGACGGCCAGGTGGTTGCCGGTGTCGTAGGTGACGCCGTCGGGCAGCTCGACGGTGATGGACTTCGCGGACGGGCGCGGCGGCTCGATGCTGAAGTCCCACAGGCCGGTCGCGTCGGCCACGAGTTCCTCGTTGGCCACCACCGTGAGCGGGTACGCCTGCTCGGAGACGATGGCGGGGCGTACGTCGGACTCGGTGAGCAGCTGGACCTGGTAGCGGGGGCCGCTCGCCTGGGAGGTGTCGGCGGCGTACTCCTCGGCCAGGGTGGCCCACAGGGTGTTCATCCACCGTGTGGCCATGCCGTCGAAGTCACCGGCGGCGTCCGCGATGCCGCGCTCGACGACGGGGGTGGCGCCGGCGGCCAGCAGACCTTCCTCGATCCGCTTGGGGAATGCCTGGTAGGTGGCCACCCACTGGGTGTTGCCGGCGCCCAGCAGCGCGTACCGCACGTTCGACAGTGAGCCCTCGGGCAGGCCGGCGGCGAGCAGGTCGTCGAAGCGCTGGGCGTTGTCGGGGGCCTTGCCGTTGTAGCTGGCGGCGACGACGGCGAGCAGGCCCTCGGTGGGCAGGTTGTCACCCAGCTCGTCCAGGCTGACGAGGGTGGTGCCGAAGCCGGAGCGCTCACTGCGGTCGGCGATGGTGCGGGCCAGGTCCTCGCAGGAGCCGAGGCTGGAGCCGTAGGCGACGGTCAGGTTGACGCCGACGCCGCTGACCGCTGCCTGCGCCTGCGTGTCGCCGGTCTGCACGTCCGCGGCGCCGAAGACGGTCCGCTCGTGCTCCTGACGACGGCGGACGATCAGCTCGAAGTTGCCGGGCTTGCGCGTCAGCGCCTCCCGGGGGTCCATCTTGTAGTCGCTGGTGTCGGAGAACTTGAACTTCTGCAGCACCAGAGCGAGGGCCAGGCGGGCCTCGGTGAGCGCGAACTGCCGGCCGATGCAGGCACGGACGCCGTTGCCGAACGGCTTGTAGGCGTGCGGGTGCTGCTGGACGCGGTTCTCCGGCAGCCAGCGGTCGATGTCGAACTCGTCCGGCCGCTCCCACGCCTTGGAGTGGGTGTGCAGCGGGCCCTCGAGGATGAGGACCTTCGCACCCTTCTTCAGCTCGTAGTGGCCGCCGATGACGGTGTCCTCCCGCGCCGTCTTGCCGAACGACGGGATGGGAGCCCACAGGCGCAGGGTCTCGTCCAGGATCCGCGGGATGACGTCCAGCTGCATGATCGTGTCGTAGTCCGGGACCGTGTCACCTGGCATCAGCCGGTCCACCTCGGCGTACGCCTGGGCCAGCACGTGCGGGTTGCGCATCAGCGAGTACGTGGCGAAGGACAGCAGGCCGCTGGTGGTCTCGTGGCCGGCGATCAGGAACGTCAGCACCTGGTCGCGGACGTTGTCGTCGTACAGCCGCTTGCCGGTCTCCGGGTCGGTGGCCTCCAGCATCAGGCCCAGCAGGTCCTCCTCACCGCCGCCCTTCCCCTCACGGCGCTCCTTGATCACGCTCTCGACCAGCTCCTGCATCAGCCGGACGTTCTCGCCGTACTTCTTGGCATCGGCCTTGCGGAGCTTGGTCATCATCGGCAGCTCCTGCGAGCGCCGCAGCGACTCGATCAGCGCGCCCAGCAGCGCGTTGAGGAAGGGGTGCAGCTCCTCCTTCTCGAAGGAGTCGAACCGGTAGCCGAACCCCGACAGGGCGATCGTGTCCAGCGTCAGCCGGGTGTAGTCGTCGGTGATGTTGACCGACTGACCCTCCTTGCGCTCCCACTTGCCCGCCAGGTTCTGGGCGATCTCCAGCATCTGCCCGAAGTACGCCTTCATGGCCCGCTGGCTGAACGCCGGCAGGAGGATCCGGTGCGCCATGCCCCATTCCTCCTCGTGCTGGTGAGCCGTGAACAGGCCCGCGCCCGCGAAGTCCCGAACATGCTGCAGCGGCGTCTTCTCGATCTGCTTGAAGAACCGGGTCTCGTCGGAGACCTCGGCCACCAGGTCCGGGTCGTAGACGAAGATCTGCTCGACACCGGCGATGTCCAAGCCGTAGATGCCCTCGGGGAACTGCTTGGACAGCTCGGCGAAGTACTCGACCGGGTTGGTGTCGGGGATCTGCGGCGTGTGGCCGAGGAGCGGGATCCCGCGCGGGGACCGGATGGGGCGAAGGTCGTTCGCGGAGTGGGTGGTCATGTCTTGCTCCTCTGCGCGGAGGGGAGTGAAGGGGGATGGACAAGGGCGCGCTGCGCAGGTCGATGCCGTGGCGCCGTACGGAAGCATACGCCGTATGGAATTGGAACCATACGCGGTACGGAAAGCGGAGTGCAACCCCGGGAGTCCAGGTGGGGCTGTGGTGAAGCTCATTTCCGTACCGTGTACGAAACTGGTACCGTACGGGGTATGGAAAAGAAGGTGAGACGTCCCCCGCGGGGTACGAGGAAGAGAGACGTGCCTCTGACCGAGGCCGGGATCTATGCCGCCGCCCTGCGGCTCATCGACGAGGACGGGGTCGAGGCGCTCACCATGCGCAAACTCGCCACCGAGCTCGACGCGAACCCGATGTCGCTGTACCACCACGTGCCGAACAAGGAAGCGGTGCTGCGTGGCGTGACGAGAATGGTCGGAGCGCAGTTCCGCACGGTGACACTGGAGGACGCTCCCTGGCAGGAGCGGATCCGGCTGCTCGCCATGGACTTCCGGGCCCTGGCGCACCGTCACCCCAAGCTGCTGGCGTACTCGTTCAGCCACCAGCCGGACTTCATCCAGCCCAACGACCCGTTCTGGACCGCCCTCACCGCCATCGTGGCCGCTGCCGGCGTGCCGCAGTCAGAGGTCTCGGAGATCGCCGCGCTGATGGTCGCCGTCGTCATCGGTGTCCTCACCGCGGAACTCAACGGCGCACTCCACCAGTGGTCGACCCTCAAGCCCCACGGCCCTGAAGCCGACGAAGACGGGGCCGCGGACGCAGACCCTGGCTCTATGGGTGCGGCCCCCGAAGGCCCTGGCCAGGACTACATGTTCCGCCTCGTGATGGACACGCTGATCACGGGCCTGGAAAGCCGCCTCGCTGCCGGTCCTGACGGCCGGCACGCCGGCCATTGAGCCAGTCAGCCTGAGACGCTGCGCCATAAGTACTGGCGCCTGAGGCGTGCCCGCAGTCGGGCGATCCCAGGGCTGCGACACACGGGAGCCACCCCGTCACATCGGGTGAGACCGCCCGGCGGGGTGGTTCCACATCCAGCCTCTACACGGCAGCCGTATGCCGACGCTGAACCGTGAAACGACCAAGATCGTTGGCTTGATCCTGGTCCCCTCCTGAAGGGGGGAGACCGTCAGCCTCGGCGAGCTGAATCACCCGCGTCATCCGTTCACCGAGGCGGCTACGCCGCCGAGTGCTCCCGCCCGTGAGCGCGAAGTGGCGCCCCGTACCGGATGAGCCCTACCCGATCTCTCGATCACTTCCTTTCTCTCCTCCTCCATCCCCCGTCCGCTGTCCGGAGGGCTGCCCCCATGTCCCAGAACGCCACCGTCGCTGCTTGCGGCGCCGAGACCACACCTGAGAATGTGCCCGAGCTGTCGCACCAGCGGCGCTGGTGGATTCTGCTGGTCGTTTCGCTGTCCATGCTGATGGGCGTCCTCGACGGCACCATCGTGAACATCGCGCTGCCGTCCGCCCAGCACGACCTCGGCTTCTCCGACGCCGACCGGCAGTGGGTGGTCACCGCCTACGCGCTGGCCTTCGGCAGCCTGCTGCTGCTCGGTGGCCGGGTCGCGGACCTGGTCGGGCAGAAGGTCACCTTCCTGGTGGGTCTGGCCGGCTTCGCAGCCGCCTCCATGGTGGCAGGCGCGGCGAACGGTTTCGCCGCGCTCGTCATCGCGCGCGCCGTGCAGGGGCTGTTCGCCGCGCTGCTGGCCCCGTCCGCCCTCTCGGTCTTGATGACCACCTTCACCGAGCCGCGCGAACGGGCCAGGGCCTTCACCGTCGCGGGCTCGGTCGCCGGTGCCGGCGGAGCCATCGGCCTGATCCTCGGCGGCGTGCTGACCCAGTACCTGAACTGGCGCTGGACCATGTACGTCAACGTGATCTTTGCGGTGGTGGCGTTCGTCGGTGGGGCAGCCCTGCTGCACCGCACCCCGCGTGACACGTCCTCCAAGCTCGACGTACCCGGCACCCTGCTGGCCTCCATCGGACTGTTCTGCCTGGTCTTCGGGTTCTCGAACGCCGAGACGCACGGCTGGGGTTCGATCGCGACCTGGGGCATGCTGGTGGCCGGTGCCGTGATGGTGGCCCTCTTTGTGTGGTGGCAGAGCAGGGCGGCGTATCCGCTGCTGCCCCTGCGAGTCCTGCTGGACCGCAACCGCGGTGCCTCCTTCGCCGCCCTCTTCGTCACCGGCGCGGGCATGTTCGGCGTGTTCCTGTTCCTCACCTACTACCTGCAGCAGAGCCTCGGCTACAGCGCCCTGAACACCGGCTTCGCCTTCCTGCCCCTGATCGTGGCGTCGTCGTCCGCCTCCGCGGTGGCCAACAACGTCCTGGTGGCTCGCATAGGTCCGAGGCCGGTGGTGCCGCTGGGCATGGCCATCGCGGCCGCCGGGCTGGTTTGGATGACCCGGCTGGAGCTGAACAGCGGATACGTGACGCAGGTACTGCCGCAGCTGGTACTCGTCGGCATCGGGCTGGGCACGGTCATCGCGCCCGCCATGAGCCTGGCGACCTCAGGGGTGGCGGCCGCCGATGCCGGCGTTGCGTCGGCCGCTGTCAACACGCTTCAGCAGGTGGGCGGCTCCATTGGCATCGCCATGCTCAGCACGATGGCATCCGACGCCGCGACCGGCTATCTCTCCGGCCGCAACCCCAAGGACCCCGGCGTGCTGGCTCAGGCCGGCCTCGAGGGCTATTCCACGGCCTACTGGTGGTCGGCGGCCGTCTTCGTCACCGGCCTGGTCGTCACCGGCCTGCTCTACCGCCGGGGTGCGCCCCAGCAGAGCGAGAACGCTGCACTTGCCGTGCACATGTAGCGGGACAGACAGTGCCCTGAGGGCCCACCTTCGAAAATTGCCGTACGGGCTCTTTGCGGCTCCCCTCCCCTCCCCATGGATGTCTCATAGTGGGCTGCGACTCGGGTTTTTCAGCGGAAGGTGTACCAGGTGGAAGATCGAACAGATCCGCGTCTATTGCACAGATCCGCGTCTATTGCGTAGTCGTGAGGCCATGGTCGCGGCGGCCACCGCGTTGCTCACGGATGGTGGGCTGGAGGCCGTGACACATCAAACGGTTGCGACTCGTGCAGGCGCCGGCAGGGCAACCGTCTACCGGCACTGGCCGAGCCTTCTCGACCTCCGCCTGGCCGCGCTGGAGGCCGGCATGCCCCCTCTCCCTCCGGTACCCGAGGAGCTTCGGGCCGCTTCGGGCAACGATCCGCGAGCGGATCTCATGTACCGTCCGAACGTGCTCGCCGAGCGTTGGGACGACGAGCAATCGGGGGCCGTCCTTGCCGCGGTCCTCGGGGGTTCACGGCACGACGAAGGTATGCGCCGCCTCCGGGAGGCGCTGCTGAACCAGATCGCCGACGCCTTGCGTCCCGCGGTCACCACAGCCGTCGAGCGCGGCCAGCTCCGGCCCGACGTCACCCCCGAGACATTCGCCATGGCCACCGCCGGGCCGCTGTTCTTCGAGCGTTTCTTCGCCGGGAACCACCTGGGGCGCGACACCGTGGACGCCGTGCTGACCTCACGCGCGGCACGGGACATGAGACTGTCCGCAGGGAAGTCCACAAGACGACGGTTCGCTGCACCGGCGTGTACGGCCCGTCAGGGTTCGGGGAGCGGGGCCCAGCGTGCCCACGGTCGGCGTTGAAGCCGCTCACTCAAGCGAGATCTCTTCATCGGAGCAGCAGCCCGTCCCGACAGCCGTCCATGAGTCGAGCAGTTCAGCAGGCTCGGCCAGCACTTTGGCTGACCGCAACTCGGCCGTCGTCCGCCAGCGGGCCTGCGGGGCGAGCGCGAAGCGGACAAACGGCGGCCAGACTTCCGCTGCAGGGCACACCACGACGACGTAAACGCCTTCAGGTGCGTCCCTGGGGCAGAGCCTGCCGATGAGCGGCGAGCCACGGAGCGCGGGAAGGCGGGCGATGCGACGCAGGTAGCGGGTTGCCGCGGCGGCTGGTCTCACTGGGGCGGGTCGGCCGCGGAGTCGCGGCGAACATCCTTACCGAGGACGGCATCGACCCGGCCGCCCTCGACGCCACGACTGCGGACATCCACTCACCATGGCGGTGAACGCCGAGGCGCAGACGTCCGTGTGCCTGCCTCAGGTCGCACCCTGACAGGACTCACCTTTCGGCGAGGAAGTGTGCCA
Source organism: Streptomyces sp. NPDC028289 (assembly GCF_055565975.1). Classification (NCBI taxonomy): domain Bacteria; kingdom Bacillati; phylum Actinomycetota; class Actinomycetes; order Kitasatosporales; family Streptomycetaceae; genus Streptomyces; species Streptomyces sp. NPDC028289. The sequence continues at coordinate 207,290 of NZ_JBVHTI010000002.1, forward strand.
GCAAGCGGTCGAAGTCGCTGTGGCCGAGCTCGGCCCCCCGGGGCACCACTGCCTCCGTTTCCTGCAGGAACGCCTTGAATTCCTGCGCTGGGGCCTTGAGCAGGGCCGTACCGGACGGCGGGTTGAGAAGGATGTACAAGTCGCGGCAGCCCTCCTCGCCGGTGGGCCATATGCGAACGTCTCCCTCGCCGGCGGGGCCCTCCAGGCCGTCGATCAGCAAATCGCGCCCGATGATCCATTCCACCGACTCGTCGCTGTCGGCATCGGTGGTGAAGGCGGCATGGACCACATAGGGATCACTCGGCTCGTACCGCAGATTCATGATCATGGGCAAGGACGTCGCATGCACGCCGACAAGCTTCACAGGTAGCCCCTGGATCACAGTTCTCAATGACTTCATTGGGTCTTACTCCTGGTGCCTCGAGTCATCTGGGGAGGGCCATCGGAAGGGCTGTCGTCGGATTCACCGACGGGAGCAGGCGAGGCCACCACTGCCGGCCGGGGCCACACAGAGATGTGGCCAACGGCGGTTGCCGGGCAAAGGGCGCCCTTGGTCTCAGCGATCGACGCTGTACCGGTCGCGGTTGTGGTGAACCGACTCGTCACGGTCCCCACCTCGACGCCGGCCGTGGTTGCCGGGGCCCGGCCACGCAGGGCAGAGCCGTCCTTGGACCGGAACGGCACGCGCTCCGAGTCCGAGGAGACGCACATGACCACACAGGTGCCCTGCTCGTGGGTCGGTATCGATGCAAGCAAGGGCCACCACTGGTGGGTCGCCATCGACGACACCGGAACCACCATCGCAGGGCCGCCGGATACCGGCCCTTCTGGCCGCGTCACCCGTCGCGGGCCGACCGTCAGCGCAACGGTGAGTCCACGGTGGGCGTCAGCGGGATCTCGTCGAGGCCGACGATCTGGCTGATGTCGAAGCCCTCCATGTCCGCGCGGAATTCAGGACTCGACAGGTACGCCTCCAGTCGTTCCCGCACGTCGTCGGTGTCCCTGTAGGAGACGAGGGCGTAGAGCCGGGGGGTTTCGTTTCCGGGCGCCGCGGGCCCCGTCCAGACGCCGTGGGTGGTGATCCGGTGCTTGGCCATACCGGGAATGTGCTGGGCCCAGATCTTCTCGTAGGCGGAGAGCGCGTCGGAGCTGCGCAGGGTGTAGACGCGAAGCTGGTACTGGGACATGACACTGGTTCCTTTGCTTCTGAGCATGGACGGCAGGCGGTCAGCCTTGGGGGAGGAGGTGTGCCAGTTCGGCATCCCAGTCGATGAGCCCGGACTCGGTACCCCGTGGCACCAGAGCCTGGGTGTCCTGAAGGAAGGACGAGATGTCCTGCACGGGGACCTCGAGCAAGGCGGTTCCTGCGGAAGACCCGAGGGCGATGTAGATCGACTCGTCACCCCGCCCTGCGGCCGACCAGATCCGGACGTCCGCGTGGCCTGCGGAGCCCTGCAGGCCGTCTGCCAGAAGATCCCGCCCCAGGACCCATTCGACCGGGTCGTCACAGTCGACGAAGAAGGCGGCCCGGACGACATAGGGGTCCGCGGGCGCGTAGCGCAGACGTACGAAGAGGGGCAATGAACAGGCGTGCGAGACGACCAGTTGCACAGCCACCCGTCGTTCTACGGCCTTCAGGGACTTCTTCATCGGCTTCCGCTCCTGGGTAGGGCTCGGCGGTGCCTCCCACCGGCCTGTGGCGAAGAGGCAGGTCGGGCGGAGGCGGTACGGCGGGGTGCGGGCGCCGGACGGCACCGGCGCACCGCATGAGAAGTGGCGCTGCACTCACTCGGGCGGCGGTCGGGGACGCCGCCCCCCGACCGCCAGACGGATCCCCGTCGCCGGCAGGGGCAGGGTCGAGGGGGACTGCTTGCGCTCATGGCCGGTATCCGTCTCACCGGTCGTCGCGGCTCAGGTCATGGTGATTCCTGCCCCCGCCGTCGTGCTCGCAGCGGTTCCCGTCGTGGCGGTAGGACCTGTCGGACGTCCAGCCGTGTCCCTCGCCGTCCCAGCGGTAGAAGTGACCATCGCGGTAGTAGAGACCGTCGCAGTCGTGCCGGGCCGAATCGCTGCCGTGGCGGTCCTGGTGCCAGCCGCGGGACTCGTCGCAGGAGTAGCCCCGCTCGAGCAGGTAGCCGACACCGTGGTCCCAGCTGTAGTCGGCGGCCACGGCCCCGCCGCTCGGGTGCTGGACGTGCGTGGACGCAAGGGGCGCGGCCGAAGCGGTACCACCGGCACCGAGGGCGGCGGCACCGGCGACCGCGACGGAGGAGACAGTGAGGGCGATGCGCTTCGCGAGCTTGTTCATGATCTTTCCTTCCCGAGGGGGGTGATCTGCGCCAACGGCGGTTCTGTCAGGCGATGTATGACGCCCGGTGTGGTCTGAGCGAGCAGTTCCATACGTCGTATGGAAGCGCGCTTTCATTGTTACCATACGTCGTATGGAAATGTCGAAGTGACGAAGGCAACCGTTGCCCGGCTGGCAGGAGCGCCAAGATCTCGCTCTTCATGGCGAGCTGCCCGTCGCCGGTCCCCCGGCGCACGCGCCAGGACGCGGTCGGGCTGGCCGGACGGCGGGACGGCGGCTGGAGCGGGACCTGGCGATCGGTGGTGACCGGCCCGGAGATCGCCTCAGCCCGGAGAGTGAGGGCTCGAAGTCACGGATGCATCCAGTTCGCCGCAGTGGCGGGTTTGCGATCGCCGGAAGGCGGGACGACCATTCTATTGGGGCCGTACCGACCAGGGCGCGCCCTGATGCCGACGTCGAGGATGTATCGCCCTCTGCCGGCTGTGCCGCTCACAGCCGAGCGAGCGCCACCGCAAAGGCTGCGGCGCAGCGAACAGGACCGAACGGCCCGTCGGCGGCGACGGGTGGGACATCCAGCCCCGCCGCCAGACGGGGGGCTTGAGAAGCACCCCCAGCTTCGTGACCCGGGTCGATGGTCGCCGTGGGGCGGTAGGCAGAACGGAAGGAGCCTGCCCATGCGGATCGTCGTGGACCTGAATCGCTGCCAGGGATACGCGCAATGCGTGTACCTGGCGCATGAGGTCTTCAGGTTGAACGGTCAGGAGGCGCTCACCTATGAGCCGAACCCCGATGACGAGCGGCGCCTGCAGGTCGAGCGAGCCGCTGCGGCGTGTCCGGTGCAGGCGATCGTCATCGACCGCGTGGACGGCGCGGAGCGAGGCGAGACGTCATGACCTTGAGGGCAACGGTCGCGGAGCTGGTGCGCGAGTTCCGGGCGAGCGGCCGGATCGTCATCGTGGGTGCCTCCCTGGCCGGGCTGCGGGCCGCGGAGACCCTGCGTGAGGAGGGCTTCACCGGTTCTCTGACCATCATCGGGGACGAGCCGTACGAGCCCTACGACCGTCCGCCGCTGTCCAAGCAGGTGCTCAAGGGCTGGGTGCCGGCCGACCACACGAAGCTGCCCCGCATGCGAGAAGTGGATGCGGACTGGCGGCTCGGGGTGGCCGCCGTCGGACTGGACCGCGTGACCAAGCAGGTGTCCCTGGCCGACGGGGAGCAGGTTCCGTACGACCGGTTGCTGATCGCCACGGGCACCCGCGTGCGGCAGTGGCCGAACGCGGCCGAGGCCGCCCTGCACGGTGTCCACACGATTCGTTCGCGTGACGATGCGGAGCAATTGCAAAAGGCGCTGGCCGAGCCGCCGTCGCGGGTCCTGGTCATCGGCGCCGGGTTCATCGGCTCGGAAGTGGCCTCCGTCTGCCGGGAGCTCGACATCCCGGTGACCGCCGTCGAGAGGGGTTCGGCGCCGCTGGTCGGCGCGCTCGGCGGGGTGATCGGCGAGATCGCCGCGCAGATGCAGCGCGAGCACGGCGTGGACCTGCGCTGCGGGCTGGGCGTGTCGTCGCTGGAGGGCGACTCCGGCGGTCACGTGCGGCGTGCGCATCTGTCCGACGGATCCACCGTCGACGCCGACGTGGTGGTGGCCTCGCTCGGGTCGATCCGCAACGTGGAGTGGCTGGAGGGCTCGGGGCTGGCGGCCGGCTTCTGGGGCGTCGGGTGCGATGCCGGTGGTCGTGCCTTCGACATCAACGGCGTGGTCACCGACAGCGTCTACGTGGCAGGTGACGTGGCGCGTGCGCCGCATGTGCTGTACGAGTACCAGTTCCTGGCGATGGAGCACTGGGACAACGCCGTTCTCGGCGCCGAGGTCGCGGCGCACAACATGGTGAACCTCGAGCCCCACTATCGTCCGCATCTGCTGCTGCCCGGCTTCTGGTCCGGTCAGTTCGGTGTGAACATCAAGTCCGTCGGTGTGCCGCCCTTCGGCGACGAGATCGTCTTCACTCAAGGGTCCGTGTCGGACCGGCATTTCGCCGCCGCCTACGGCCGCCGGGGCCGCATCGTCGCGGCCGTCACCTTCGATCACGGCAAGTGGCTGGAGTACTACGGGAAGCTGATCGAGCGATCCGGTCCGTTCCCGCCTCCGCCGCCGGGCTGGGACCAGCCGGACGACATGAAGCCGGTGCCGGCCGAGTTCCCGGACCCAAGGGTCCCGACGGCGATCCCCGACGTCGTCCTGACCGGACACGCTCCGAGCGAGCGGACGGCCGAGTTCCGGCCGCGCCGCCACTGACGCGCTCGTCGGGGCAAGGCGGACAGCATCGACTAGAGAAGAGGGAGTGGAGCCTCGTGGTCGAGGAAACCCCCTGGCAGCAGGCCCTCCGCTACGCCAACCGCGCCAACCCGTACCCGTTCTACGAGGAACTGCGCAAGACACCGGTGGCGCGGCAGCCGGACGGTACCTATGTCGTCAGTACCTACCGGGAGATCGTCGCGCTGCTGCACGACCCCCGGGTCAGCTCGGATCCACGCAAGTGCCCCGGCCCGGTCGCGGCCCCGGCCGAGGGATCGGCGGAGGCGGAGGCCGAGCCGATCACGGAGGCGGTCATCTCTTTGGAGCCGAACATCATCACCCAGGATCCACCCGAGCACGATCGAGACCGCCGGATGATGATGCCGCATTTCGTCGGCCCTCCCCATTCCCCTCACCTGATCTCCGACCTTGAACCCGACATCCGCCGCATCGTGACCAGGCTCCTGGACGACATGCGGGGCAAGACCCGGATCGACGCCGTCGACGACTTCGCCTACCCACTGCCGGTGACCGTGATCTGCAAGGTCCTGGGCGTGCCGCTGGAGGACGAGCCACGCTTCCACCAGTGGATCGAAACGGCCCTGGACGCTTTGGACTTCGGCCCCGAAGCCGCCTCCGAAGAGATGCAGAGCCGACTGGCCGGGGGCCGCCAGGCCGTGCAGGAGTTCGGGCAGTTCGCAGCCGAGCTGCTCCACCGGTACGCCCGGCAGCCCGGCCCGGGCATGCTCTCCGCGCTGGTGAACGAGGACGGCTCGGAGGGGGGGATGTCCAAGGGTGTGCTCGCGAGCAACGCCCTGCTCCTGATCTTCGCGGGGCACGAAACCACGGTCAACCTCATCGCCCACAGCGTGCTCACCCTGCTGCGCCATCCCGAGGCGCTGGAAAAGCTGCGCCGCCGACCGGAGTTGATCGTGCCCGCGGTGGAGGAACTGTTGCGCTTCGAGTCGTCGGTCCAGTTCTGGCACACCCGCTCGGCCGTGGAGGACATCGACATCGCGGGCACCACCATCCCGATGGGGGCGCCCATCTTCCTGGCGTACGGCTCGGCGAACCGCGACCCGGAACGGTTCACCGACCCCGACGAACTCGACCTCGAACGCCGCGACAACCAGCACCTCGGATTCAGCCAGGGCATCCACTTCTGCTTCGGCGCCCCGCTCGCGCGGCTCGAGGTCCAGATTGCGGTCGGCGAGTTCGTCCGCCGGGTGCAGAATCCCCGGCTGGTCGAGGACCCGCCGCCGTATCGGCACAACCAGATCTTCCGCGGCCCGCGACACGTCCTCGTCGACATCGACGGCATCCGCGACTGACCAGCGTTTGCGTAAAGGATCGCCATGCGGGCCTTTCAACTCGTCGGTTGGCGGCAACCGCCCGAGCTGCGCGAGGTGCCAGTACCCGAGCCCGGCCCGGGGCAGGTCCTGGTGAAGGTCGCCGGTGCCGGTGCCTGTCACTCCGATCTGCACATCATGCAGGCACCCGAACCGCTCCCCGGCTTCACGACCCCGCCCTTCACGCTCGGCCATGAGAACGCGGGATGGGTGAAACGGCTGGGACCGGGCGTCACCGGTTTCGAGCCTGGAGACGCTGTAATCGTCTACGGCTCCTGGGGCTGCGGCATCTGCACCAACTGCCGTCAGGGCCAGGAGAACTACTGCCAGAACCTCGGTGGTCAGGGCCCGGGCCTCGGCGGTGGTCACGACGGCGGCATGGCCGAGTACCTGCTGGTCCCGGCGGCGCGCTACCTGATTCCGCTCGGCGCCCTCGACCCGCGCCAGGCCGCCCCCCTCAGTGATGCCGGGCTGACCAGCTATCACGCCGTGAAGCGGTCGCTGCACCTGCTGGGACCGGGCTCGACCGCGGTCGTGATCGGGGCCGGCGGTCTGGGCCAGATGACCATCCAGATTCTGCGCGCGCTCAGCGCTGCGACCACCGTCGTCGCCGTGGACACCGACGCCGGCAAGCTGGAGACCGCCAAGCGCATGGGCGCCGACGAGGCTCTGCTCTCGGGTGAAGAGGCGGTGACCTGCATCATGGACATGACGGGGAAACAGGGCGCCCAGCTCGTGCTGGACATGGTCGGCATCGACCCGACGCTGCGGATGGCCGCTCAGGTGGCCAGGGTGCTCGGCCACCTGACCGTGGTCGGTCTCGGCGGCGGAGCCCTGCCCGTCGATTTCTCCAGCCCGCCGCACGAGTGCTCGGTCGCCTCGCCCTACTGGGGCTCCCTCACCGAACTGATGGATGTGATCACGCTCGCCCAGCAGGAAAAGATCACGGTGCTGGTCGAGCAGTTCCCCCTGCACCGCGCGAACGAGGCTTACCAGCTCCTGCACGACGGCAGGATCCAAGGACGCGCCGTCATCACTCCCCACGCGTGAATGCGGTCGTCAACGCGAACGGACACCGCGACTGTGTCTGGCCGCCGGCATCCGGGAGGTCCGGCGAAAACGCCCCCGGCTCCCGCAGGACGGAGGAGCTTGCTCGGACTACCTCATGCGCCACGGACCCTCGCCCTTCCCAGCTCACCGCGCTCGCGGAGCAGGGCGTGCTCAGCGTCCACGTCGCCGACACGTTTCCCCTGAGGGCGGCGGCCGACGCGCAGCGCCGCAGCCAGCAGGGGCACACCCGGGGCAAGCTGGTGGTCACCGCCGACCCGGACGTGGCGGACTTCGGCGGCCGCTACTGCTTCGTGCGCCCCGACACCGAGGACCTCACCCGGTCCGAGCGGCATGAGGCCGACCGGGTGACGATGGACATGTAGTGACGTGACCACGCTGCTCACAGAAGGAGGTAGGTGCCATGACATCTCCTTCCGATTCCCCCGGTTCCGTTCCGCTACGTGGCACCGAACCACGAGAGGGCCCTGCGGCCGAAGGTATGGCCGCCCTGGCGAACATGGGCTGGCAGATCCTGCTCACCATGGGCCTCGCCACCATCGCCCTGGGCGTCATCGCCCTGGTATGGCCGGGCGAGACGCTCCGCGTCGTCGGCGTGCTCTTCGGCGTCTACCTGCTGGCCACTGGCGTCTTCCAGTTCGCCGCCGCCTTCGGCACCCACGTCCCCCGGCATCTTCGGGTACTGCACTTCGTCACCGGCGCGGCCTGCATCCTGCTGGGACTGATCTGCTTCCGGGGACCCCTGGAGCCACTTTTTCTGCTGGCCCTGTGGATCGGCTTCAGCTGGCTGCTTCGGGGCACCTTGGAGACGGTCGCGGCGGCCTCCGATGAGACCATGCCGGCCCGTGGCTGGCACGTGGCCTTCGGCATCATCGGCACCATGGCCGGCATCGTGATGATCGTCATGCCGTTCGCCTCCATCGCGACCCTCACGCTGGTGGTGGGTGTGATGGCCATCGTCGTCGGCCTGACCGAGGTGGTCCGTGCCATCAGGACACGCGTCGAGATCGGCCATCTGGCCGCTGGCACCGCTCCTCAGCGGCGCCCCCTGTTCCACGCACGAGCGCACCCCCAGCACTGATCGGCGGAGCCGGATCGGCCCGACGCCGACATCGCGCCACCTCCGCGGGTCGTCGGCCGGCGAACGGTCCTTCGCGCGCATCGTGCGGCGCGGCTGTGATGGCGACGCTGGCGTCGTGCTGCGTGCTCAACTGGGCGGGGCGATCTCGGACGTCGGCTCATTCATCAGGGCGGCAGGCGGCAGCCGAGGTACTCGGTCAGTCCGACGTCCGGGTCCCGCTCGAACACTGACCAGGTGAGGGCGATCAGCAGGCCGCTCTCACACCGGGTCTTCGCTGTCTGCCAGGTCTGTCCGTTCAAGCTGTGCCCTGCAAGCCCGACCGGCCCGTCGACGATCTTTCGCCTGACGAGGAAAGGCGCAGGCGTCGACCCGGGCGAACACCTCGCTGCGCGTGCGGCGGCCGGATTCCAGGGGCCGTCATCCGCGGGCGTCGGACCGTTCGGAGTTCTCGGGGCTGTCGTCTGCCCGTATCGGCAGTCCCAGTGACCGACCGCCGCGATGAGCCCAGAGGTCACCGAGGACGACCTGGATGATGCCGGTGACGGGAATCGCCAGCAGGGCACCTAGGATCCCGGCGACTTCGGCGGCGATCAGGGTGGCCAGCAGCACGGTGAGGGGGTTGAGTTTCACGGTCCGGGACAGGATGACCGGTTGCAGGAGGTGGTTCTCGGCCTGCTGATAGACGATGAAGAAGACGATGGCTCCGATGCCGGCCGGCAGGGAGTGGACGAACGCCACCGCGGAGGCGACGACAGCTCCTATGGTGGCCCCCACCAGGGGAATGAGGTCGGTCACGGCGACGAAGACGGCCAGCAGGCCGGCGAACGGCACTCCGGAAACCAGCAGCACGACGTAGGTCAGAAGCCCGCAGATGACGCTGATCAGCAAGTTCCCCGTCAGATAGCCGTTCACGGTACGGGCGCACGCGGCTCCGACGCGGCGTATGCGGGCCGCGGGCGCCTCGTCCACGAAGGCCAGGGACCGGTCTATGGCCCTGGGGCCCTCCAACACCATCAGATAGGCCAGCACGAAGATGGTGAGAGCGCCTGCCGCGGTGCTCGCGGCACCACGGAGGAACTTCGCGACGGGCGTGCTCAGACCGGTGGCGAACGCGCGGATCTGCGCCTGATGGTGCTGGGCATACTGCAGAGCGTGCGTCCGCTCCAGCAGGTTGCCGACTGGCCCACGGCCGACCTGGGCGTCCTTGATCAACACGGGCAGGCGACCGGCGAACCGGCTGCCCTCCTGGGCCAGGGGGATGACGAACAGGGCGACCACCGCGACGACGGCCGCGGCCGCGGCCAGGAAGACCAGCAAGGTGGCCACCGACCGTCGGCACCGTGGCACCCGTCGCTGTAGCGCTTCGACCGCTGGATGAAGGGAGACGGCCAGGAACAACGCGATGACCGCCCAGATCAGGACCCGGCGAGCCTGGACCACCAACTCGAGTGCGACGTAGGTGGCGAGCACCAGACCGATGGTGGCGAGGATGGTTCGCACCGGAACCGGACGCGGCGCCATGGGCGTCGGGTGCCCAGCCCCGGTCACGGGAAAACGAGGAGACCTCCTCGACCGGTGTACTTCCCTGCCCTGTCGCACCCGACGCGCACCGCAGTGTGGACGGCAAGCGCACCGTAGTGAGCAGACACCGCTGGATCCCGGGTGCGGATCCCCAGGCCGAGCTGCAAGCTGATGCCGTAAGCCGTATCTGTCGAAGGAAGTGTCATGGTGGCGGTGGCCGCAGGCGCGATCGCCGGACCGTCGGCCCGGTGGGGGACGGAGCCGTCAGCTGCGGGCGCGATCGCGGCAGTCCTGTTGTCGCCAGTGAGCTGCGCCCGGCTGATGCAAGCGACTTTCGGGTACGCGCCGTGAGCGAGAACGCGGGGCGGCCAACGACCGGCGCGCGGCGGCCCTGTCTGATCGTGAATCCGCGTTCGGGTGGAGGGAAGGCGAGCCGGTTCCGGATCGCGGAACGCGCCCGCACGCTCGGAGCCCAGGTGTTCCTGATCGATCATTCCCTGCCCCAGGATCTGGCGAGTGTCGCCCGACGTGCGGTGGACGACGGTGCGGATCTGCTGGGTGTGGCAGGCGGAGACGGTACCCAGGCGCTTGTCGCCGAGGTGGCCGCGGAGAGCGGCCTGCCCTTCGTGGTCATTCCGGCGGGTACCCGCAACCACTTCGCCATGGATCTCGGCCTGGACCGTGAGGATCCTTCGGCCGCGCTGGAGGCCCTCACGGACGGCGTCGAGCTGCGCGTGGATCTGGGGTACGCAGGCGAGCGGGTCTTCGTCAACAACGTCTCGTTCGGTGCTTATGCCGCCCTGGTGCAGGACCCGGCTTATCGGGACGACAAGCTTGGCACGACCGTGCGCATCCTTCCGGAATTCCTGGCCCGCCACGAGGGCCCGGAGCTGGTGGTCCGTACCGGACTGCTCACCGTGGACGGGCCGGATGCCGTACTGGTGAGCAACAACCCCTACCAAGTGGATGACCCGGCCGGGCCGGGCAGGCGGGCACACCTCGACTCCGGTCTCCTGGGAGTACTGGCCGTCAGGGCGGAGACGCCCGCCGAAACGGCCACGAGGCTGCGCAGCGGGCAACCTCATGGCCTCACCCGTGTCGCCACGCCTGACGACGTCGTCGTCTACGCCGACGTCCCGGCCCTCCCCGCCGGGCTGGACGGCGAAGCCGTCAGCCTGCCGAGTCCCGTGCGGTGCCGCATCAGCCCTCGGGCACTACGGGTATGGGTTCCCCGGCATCGTCCCGGCGCCCGGTCTGCCGGGCGACCGCCAGGGTGGGCCGCCATCCGGCGGGTGGTCTGAGCCTTGGGGAGCCGCTCCCACCCGCCGTGCATGCTCCGCGGAACCCGCTGCCCGTCCGTTCACCTGTAGAGCCGCGAGCTGGAGCCCACGCGCCTGATTTTTCGATCACCTGTGAAGGACTTGACGTCCAAGCCATTACATCTGATGATTTCATCAGGAATGGGCAATTTGCTCTGATACGACACATACCCCACCGTGTGCCGGTCACCGGGACATCGTCGTTCACCACCGCTGCACACAGGGTCGCCGGGCCACAGGCCGACGCTCCTACTTCCGCACCGACGGGATGGACCGCGAATGACCAACATTGACCACACCCTCCTCGCCGAGCCGGTGAGCCTCCCTGAGGTGCCCGACGCCGCGATAGCGATGATGGATGCCGAGGGCATCGTCGTGGGGTGGACGCACGCCGCCCAGCAGCTCGTCGGCTATACGGCCGGGGAGGTCGTGGGCCGGTCCGCCGTACACGTGCTGCCGCCTCCCGAGGACGCACGGAGGGCTTCGGCGTTCTCCGAGCAGTGCCGTGAGCGCGGCGGCTGGTCCGGCACTGTCGCGATAAGCCACCGCGACGGCCACACGCTCAGGATGACGCTGCGGGTCTCGCTGCTACGGGGACAGGGCGACGACACCCGGTGGCTGGCGTCCGTGACGGACGTAGGTTCCCTGTCCTCGGGGGCGACCGGGGGACCGGTGCGGGAGTCGCTCCTTGCCCGAGCCCCGATCGGCATCGTCGTTTATGACGCGCAGCTGCGCTGTGTGTGGGTGAACGACGCCATGGAGCGGCACGACGGCGTGCCTCGTCACCGACGCTTCGGGCGCGGTCTGAAGGACTCACTGCCCGCCGTCGAGGCCGAAGCGCTCGAGGTGGTGATGCGACAGGTGCTGCAGAGCGGCACGACGACAGTGCACGAGTACCGTGCGTGGCCGCCTGCGGACCGCCCCCGCGAGCACGCGTTCTCCGCCTCCTTCTTCTGTCTCCAGGGCGCGGACGGCACGCCGCTGGGCGTGTGCTCCATGACCGTGGATGTCACCGGAAACAAGCGGGCGCGCGAGCGCCTCGCCATCCTCAGCGAGGCCAGCACGCACATCGGCAGCTCCCTCGACGTGATGCGGACCGCCCAGGAACTGGCAGAGCTCACCGTGCCCCTGCTGGCCGACCACGCCGTCGTCGACCTGGTGGAGTCGGTTCCGTTCGGACTCGAGCCCGCCGCACGGATCGGCAAGACGAGCGGACGCCGCCCTGTGTTGCGCCGTGCCGGGGTGGCCTCCGTCGACCAGGGTGTCCTGGAGATGCCAGCGGTGCGTGAAGAGGTGATCCACGTCCCCCCGACCTCGTCGTTCGCCGCCGTCCTGCGCACGGGCAGGTCTCACCTGGAACCGGTGCTGGACACCCATGCCGGTCCCTGGGTCGACCACGATCCGACGCGTGCGCAGAAGGTACGCGACAGCGGCGTCCACTCCTTGATGGTCGTACCCATCCGCGCGCGGCGCTGCGTGCTGGGACTGGCGCTGTTCGGCCGTTCCACGGAACAGACGCCGTTCCAGGAGGACGACCTGCTCCTCGCCGAGGAGTTGGTCACGCGGGCCGCGCTCTGTTTGGAGAACGCGCTCCAGTACGCGCGCGAGCGCACCGCCGCTCTCACGCTGCAACGCGACCTGCTCCCTCATCGGGTGCACGGCGGTGCTGCCGTCGAGGTCGCCTCGCGCTATGTGCCCGCCGACATGGACCACGGTGTGGGGGGCGACTGGTTCGACGTGATCGAGCTGTCCGGCGCACGGGTGGCCCTGGTTGTCGGCGATGTGGTGGGACACGGCATCAACGCCGCGGCGACCATGGGCAGGTTGCGGACCGCCGTGCGCACGCTCGCGGACCTCGACCTGCCCCCGGACGAACTGCTGGCGCACCTCGACGACACGGTCCGGCGTCTGAACGACGAGGCCGACGTCTCCGACACGGTTCCCGCGGTGGTGGGTGCCACCTGTCTGTACGCCGTCTACGACCCGGTCTCCCGACGGTGCACGCTGGCACGGGCCGGGCATCCGCCGCCCCTGGTCGTCGACGCGCAGGGCAAGGTCACCGTCCCCGTCCTGCCGGCCGGAGCCCCGCTCGGCCTCGGTCTCGGCCTGGTGCCTTTCGAGTCCGTGGAACTGGAACTGCCCGAAGGAAGCGTACTCGTCCTCTACTCCGACGGCCTGGTGGAGTCCCGCGGCGAGGACATCGACGTCGGCCTGCGGCGTCTGGGCGCCGCCCTGGCACAGCCCGGTGCCGCCCTGGAGGACCTGTGCTCGCGGGCGATGGAGACCTTGTCGGCGCAGGCACCGGCCGACGACGTCACCCTGCTCCTTGCGCGGACGCGCGCCCTGCAACCCGCCCAGGTCGCCTCCTGGGACCTGCCGAACGAACTCGTCACCGTCCCGACAGCCCGGCACCTGGCCGCCCGTCAGCTCAGGGAGTGGTGTCTGGAGCCGCTGGTGACGGCCGTGGAGTCGCTCGTCAGTGAACTGGTCACCAATGCGATCCGCCACGGCGACGGCCCGATCCGCCTACGGCTCATCCAGCACCGGGTGCTTACCTGCGAAGTCTCCGACACCAGCACCGCTCAGCCACGCTCCCGCCATCCCGGCAATCTCGACGAGCACGGCCGCGGCCTTCACCTGGTCGGTCGGCTGTCACGCAGGTGCGGTTTCCGCTCTGTCACAGACGGCAAAGTCGTCTGGGCCGAACAGGACCTGCCATCCCCAACAGGTGCCCGCTGAGCGCCGACAGCCGCCACAGGATCCCCTTCTGCCGTAGTCGCGGAACCTCGTAATGAAAGCCAGAGACATGGACCCATCGGATGTTGAAAACGCCGACCCGGCAGGCGCCTCCCAAGGAGTGACGAGCGTCTCCGGCGCCGTCCCCGGCGGCAGGCCCCACGCCTTCGACGGTCTGGCCGCCGCCGTGCTCGACGATCGGGGCACGGTGGTGGGGTGGACCGGCACAGCACAGGACCTGACCGGGTTCCGCGCCGACGAGGTCCACGGCCGCCCCGTGCGGGAGCTCGTGGCCGACCTCCCGCACGACCCGCGCAGGGCCGCACACGTGCCGGCGACCGGCCGGGTACGACTGCGTCACCGGTGCGGCAACACGATCGACGTCACATTCCGGACCACACGGGTGAGCGGCTCGGCGGACTTCCTCGTGCTCGCGGCCCCCACTCCTCACGTCGCCGACCACCGGCACGGCGCAGCCCTCCTGCGCGCACTGTCCGCACAGAACCGGATCACGATCGCCCTGCACGACACGGATCTCACCACCGTGCAGACGAACGCCATGCCGGACACTCCCGACGGCCGTCCCATACAGCCCGGCGCCCGACTGGGCGATGTGCTGTGCGCCGAAGACGCCGAGAGCATCGAGGCGGTACTGCGGCAGGTGCTCGAGACGGGCGCCCCGGTGATCCACAGGAACCAGCGAGTGAGCTGGCGACACCATCCGGCGCGGCGGCACGCGCTGTCGCTGTCCGCCTTCCGACTGGAGGACGCGCGAGGACGCCCCGCAGGAGTCGCAGCCCTGTACATAGACGACACCGACCAACTGCGTGCCCGCCGACAGCTGGATCTCGCCCACGCGGTCGCCGAGCGGGTTGGGGGCTCCCTGGATGTCGTGCGGACCGCCCACGATCTTGCGGACGCCCTTGTACCCACCTTCGGTGATCTCGCAGCAGTCGACCTTGCGGACGCCGTCTTCGACGGTGACGAACCCGCCGAGCGGCTGGGGGGCGGAGATCCGCATCTGCGCAACGCGGCCCTGGCGCCGGCCACCGCGGACTGGCCGCCCGGTATCCAGCGCGGAAACCTCGTCCCATCCCTGTCCGACCACCCCCTTCTGCGCCGCTTCCAGCACGGCGAGACGGTCGTCTACCGCCGGGACGACTACATCGCCCTGATCGGCGGTCCACATTCGGCCGAGCAGTTCCTCCCGCACGACATCCAGGCGGTGATGGTGGCACCGCTGCACGCCCGCGGCCTCACCCTCGGAGCGATCGTGGTCTGGCGCACCGGTCCCTCCGAATCGTTCACCGCGGACGAGGTGGATCTCATGAGGCAGATCGCCTCACGGGGAGCACTCGCCATCGACAACGCACGTCGCTACACGCGCGAGTACAGAGCGGCCGTGGCCCTGCAGCAAAGACTCCTTCCCCCGGCCACGACCGACACTCCGGCAGCCGAGACCGCCGGCGTCTACCTGCCCACAGACCGTGGGGGTGGCACCAGCGGCGACTGGTACGACGCCATACCCCTGCCCGCTCTCCGGCTGGCCCTCGTCGCAGGAGACGTGATCGGCCGCGGCATACCCGCCAGTGCCACCATGGGCCGTCTGCGCGCTGCCATCCAGACCCTCGCCGACCTCGAACTGGAGCCGGACGAGTTGCTCACGCGTCTCGCCGACCTGGTCCAGCGCCTCGCGGCGGAAGCACCCCCTGGCGACCACGACGTCATGGGCGCCACCTGTCTGTACGCGGTTTACAACCCGGTCACCCGACGCTGCGCCATGGCCAGTGCCGGGCACCCGCCGCCGGTGCTCGTGCGGCCCGACGGGAGTGCCGAAGCCGTCGACATAGTCCCAGGGCCGCCCCTCGCCGTCTGCGGCATGCCGTACGAGACCACCACGATCGACGTCGAGCCGGGCAGCGTCCTCGCGCTCTACACCGACGGCCTGGTCCAGCAAGCCGCACACGACGTCTGCGACGGGCTCCAGCGGCTGACCGATGCCCTCGCCACCTCCTGCCGCCCGGGCCGCGCTCTGGAGGAGACCGGCAGGATCCTCCTCGACCAGCTGGTGGACGAAGCACCACGTGACGACGCGACCCTGCTGCTGGCACGCACCCGCGCAGTACCCGCCAACGACACCGCTCGCTGGCGGATACCGGCTGATCCGGCTGCCGTCTCGGACGCTCGGGCATGGGCGACCCGCCAGCTCACCGTATGGGGGTTGGACGACCTCCTCTTCCCCACCGAGCTCATCGTCAGTGAACTGGTCACCAACGCGATCCGCCACGGTCGTCCGCCGGCGGAGCTGCGACTGATCCGCCACCACGTTCTTGTCTGCGAGGTCACCGACTCCAACACCTCCCAGCCCCGTCTGCGCCGCGCTCGCACCACCGACGAGGGTGGACGCGGACTGTTCCTCATTGCCCAACTCGCCGAGCGCTGGGGCTGCCGCCATGGCCAGAACCACAAGACCATCTGGTCCGAACAGCCCATCGCGCGCGCCCACTGATCACGCCCGGAGCCGGCTGACGCGGCTGCAAGCCGGATAGACAGAGAACACCAGGTGGGTGCTGTCCTACGGTGGGGTCTGACTCCTGAGATCGCCGGTCCAGTGGAGCCTTCCATTCAGCGCGGTCCGTGGAAGTGCGGGCAGGCCGGACCGTGACGCTCGTTTGACGCTCCGAGAGATGGTCGATGGAGGGCGACCGTAAGGCGGCCCAGACGGCTGTCCGCCATTGCCGGTCACGAGTGGGCGGGGAGTCAACTCATTCTCAGCCTGCTCCGGCCAGGTTGGGCATTGGTTCGGGCGAAGCCATCCGGCTGTGGTCGGGACGTGCCGATGCGCCGGGATCGATGGGACGGTTGCGCGATGCCGTCCCGGACGGGGGGTCTGACTCTTGAGATCTTTGACCGAAGTGTCCAGTCACAGGCTTGTCGACCGTCGTTGCGGGATGGCTCCTGCTGTCACCGAGCCACAGGCGTGTCCCAATAGGGGCCATGCCGAGTTCCAGGCGCCATCACGGTTCAGACCGCCCGAGCGGGCCGGTGCCATCCACCCAGCACGTCACCACGTGGGAGGCGAACCACCATGACGACCAGAGAGCGCAGTACCTCTTCCAGCACGGATCCGCCCAATCGGAGTGAGGTCGTCCTAGGCGTGGACACGCACGGCGAGGTTCACGTCGCCGCCGTGGTCTGCCCGCTGGGGAAGGTCCTGAGCACAGAGTCCTTTCCGGCGATGACCGTTGGCTACCGTCGGCTGCTCGGCCCGCAAGCGGGGGACGGTGCGCCGGGCCGGTGTGGAGGGCACCGGTACCTTCGGCGCGGGCCTGTCCCGCTACCTGCTGACCCAGCAGATCCATGTGTTCGAAGTGAACCGGCCCGACCGCACGGCCCGCCGTCTGCTCGGCAAGTCGGACCCGCTCGATGCGCAGGCCGCAGCGCGAGCCGTGCTCAGCGGTCGCACCCGGGCCCAGGCCAAATCCGGCGACGGACCCGTGCACAGCGCCCGGATCTACAAACTCGCCAAGGACTCCGCGGTCAAGGCCCGCACACAGGCGATCAACCAGCTCAAGGCCGTCCTAGTGATCGCCGACCCCGTCCTGCGGGAACGGTTGTCGAGCTTGGGCAATGCCGAGCTGTTCCGCACCTGCGCGACCCTCAGCCCACCCGATGGTGGGGGAGACGAGGACGCGGTGGCCCAGGCCACCCACATGACATTACGCATGCTCGCCGAACGCATCGAACAGCTCACCGGGCAGATCAACGAGCTGAACCAACGCCTGACCCGGCTCGTCGAACGCCACGCGCCGCAACTGCTCGTACCGATGGGCATCGGCCCGGACAGTGCCGTCACTCTCCTGATCACCATGGGGGACAATCCCGAGCGGCTGTGCTCCGAGGCGTCCTTTGCTGCCCTTTGCGGAGTCAGCCCCATCGAATACTCCTCCGGCCGGCGGAGCACGCGCCGGCTCAACCACGGCGGCGACCGGCAGGCCAACGCCGCCCTGCACCGCATCGTGTTCACCCGACTGCGCCACGACCCGTGCACCCAGGCGTACTACGAACGCCGCACGCAGGAGGGCAAGACCCGACGCGAGATCGTCCGATGCCTCAAGCGATATGCCGCCCGAGAGGTCTTCAACCTGGTCAGACAGGTTTCCCGCACCCCCACGCTATAGGGGCGTCCGTGATACGTGAGAGGGTCTGAGGCGTGAGTGAGACACCGTCGAACACCCTGCAATACCGCTTTGACGGGCCAGAAGAGGCTCCCGTCCTGATCTTGGGCCCCTCCCTGGGTACCACCTGGCACATGTCGTAGAAGCCGTCCAGCGCCGTCCATCCAGTCCTGTGCGGGCATATATGTCCAGCTTCGAGATCCTGTGCCGAGAGGGTGTCCACGGGGTTTGTGACTCGCCCGTGACAGCTGGCAGTGTGAGGAAGCCCCCGTCGGCTGGTTGTGTTTTGGGCTGGCTCGGCGGCATGGCTGGCGCGATGGTGGATATGGCGAGCGCTGAGCCGACGTACTGGATGCGGGCCTCTTCTGCGGCGGCTTTCCGGTAGACGCGCCTGTGGTGTGCCGCTTCGATTTCGGCAATGCGCCTTTGCTCGGAGGTTGCGCTGGCGGGCGTGATCTCCTGGGTGGTCTCGCAGGCTGGTCTTCGGTGGAGCGTTCGAAGGTGTTGGTCCGTTCGCCGGCTGGGTGCGGCTGGCCGCCGCCGCGGACGTGGGCGGGCCCGCGCCGCTCGTGTCGGAGTCGGCGCGGGCCGTGTTTCGGTGGGTCAGTGCAGTGTGCTGACTTCGGTCGCCGAGAGTGTGCGTGGGTAGGCGTGGACGTCGGCGACGGAGCCGGGGAAGGCCAGGTAGGGGGTGGTGGCGGAGGGGCTGTTGATGCAGCCACCGATGGCGAGGTGCATGGAGGAGTCGTACGGGGGGCTGAGGTTGGTGGCGGTCCCGATGAGGGTGCCGTTCTGGTACAGGGCCATGTTGCCGCTGGTGGAGCCTCCCGGGACTGGTGCCCGGAAGGTGGCGACGAGGTGGGTCCAGGTGCCGTCGCCACGGGCAACGGCTAGCGGACGTCGACGTAGTCGGTGACCCGGGTGCTTCTGAGGTAGTGGTCGCCGGTCTGGCGGTTGAGGGCGAGGGCCCAGGTGCCGTCCTGCTTGGCGGTCACCATGCCCTCGAGGTGGCCCTTCTTGTCGGTGTCCAGCTCGCAGACGTAGTGGTAGGTGCTGGAGCCGCGGGGTTTGAAGTAGAGGGTGGGCCAGGCGTCGTCGGTGAGCGGTTTCCAGGTGGTGCCTTTCTTGTACTGCAGGGTGCCGGCGAATCTGATCGGCTGTCCCTTGCGGACCGCGTCGGGGGAGGCGTGGAAGCCGGTGATGCGGGTGGCGTAGCGGTAGAGGTGGACGGGCTTGGTGGTGCTGGTGCCCAGGTCGGGGTTGCCGTCGAAGCGGGCTCGCCAGTAGGCGTCGGTGTCCGGTGCGGTGAGGGTGTGGGCGAACGTCTCCAGGGTCAGGGGTTTGTTGTGGCGGATCTTGACGGGGATGGTGGTGGCGTTCTTCCAGCCGGTCTTGCCGTCCTTGGAGTACTGCAGGGTGACGGTGGGCTTGGCGGGCCAGTGGGCGCGTGCGTCTTCGTAGTAGACGTAGCCGTCGTCCACATGGAGGGCCGAGTCGTCGTACAGGGACACGCCCGCGTCGATGTGGGTGGTGTAGGCGACGTGGAGGCTGAAGGGCTGGGTGGCGACCTGCTGGAAGGGCATGTAGTCGGTGCCGACGAAGAGTTGGGCGTTCGGGGCGGGGCTCTCCGAGGAGACGTGCAGGGTGTAGTCGCCCCGGCTGTCGGTGGTCGTCTGCCCGGCCACCACCGAGGAGCTATCAAGGGTGATCGCGGTGTTCGGCAGTGGTTGCCAGCCGGCGGTGGTCTGGATCTCGGCGTGGCCGGTGACGGTGCCGGTGGCGCCCTGTTTCAGGTTCAGGGCGTGGGTGCTTACCGTGAAGCGGACTGGTGCCTGGGTGGTGTGCAGCCACTGGGTGGGGTATGTCGACAGGTCGATCGCTCCCGGGTAGCTGCTGGAGGCCAGGGGCGCGGCGGACACCCGGAACGACTGCTCGGTGGGGACGTAGGCGGCGGTGAATCGGCCGTCGGGGCCGGCGGTCGCGGTCGTGATCGTCCGGCCGAGTCCGGTGTCGGCGACGACGTCGACGGGCGTGTCGGCGGCGGGAGTCGGGGTGTCGGGGGTGCGGGGATCCCGGGCGACGGCGGTGCCGCTGACGGAGACCTGCTGGTGGAGGTAGTCGGGCACACTCGGGGTAGCGGTCAGACCGGAGACCATGACGATGGTCCGGTACTGCAGGGGGTCGCGGGAGAGGGCGCCGGTGACGGTGGCGCCGGAGGCGTCCTGCAGATCGACGGTGACCCGGTAGTCACCGAGGTCCGCCAGGTGGACCGGCGCCCGCCAGGTACCGGACGTCGCGTCCTGTCCGGAGTACTGGGTGAAGTCCTCGGTCGATCCTGCCTCTTGGGCTCCCTCCGGTGCGTCCAGCGGATAGAAGTGGGCCGTGATACGGGTGATCGGGCTGTCGGAATGCGCCGTCACGAAGACCAGACCCGGCTCGTTCCAGCCGTTGGCGTCGACCAGGACGGGGCCGCCGGTGGTGCCGTCCGCCCAGGCCGGTGCGAGGCCCGTGAGCAGGCCGGTGGTCAGTGCGGTTGCCGTGGCCGCAGCCAAGAAGGTGCTGCGTCTCATGATGGTCCCCCCCAGAGAATTGGTCGACTCTGCAAGTGAGAGCGCGAGGATCCGACTGGGGTCCCTCGGCGCTCTTGGGTCGGTCAGGTGATCGAGAACTGTAGTGGTGTGCTCTGACGGTTCGATACGCAGGTCTGTTGCATGATCGTCCCGTCGGACCTGGCAGGCGCTCGACCGAAGTGACTCGGCCGAGCGCCTGAACGCCCCTCAGCGGTCAGTCGAGTTGGCTGATGGCAGGGTTGTCACCGGGCGCGGCCGCGTCGGCGGGAGGCAGGGCGGTGTTGTAGATGTGGATGTCGCTGATGCCTGCGTTGGCGTACTCGCCGTAGGCGCCGGAGGAGAGTTTGCGGCCGATCTGGAGGGAGCCGGTCGCGTTCCAGGGAGTGTAGGTCCAGTCCCTGGCGGCGGTGAGCTTGCCGTCGACGTAGAGCCGGATTTCCTGGTTGGTGGCGTCGAAGACGCCTACCAGGTGTGTCCATTTGCCTATGACGGGCTTGCTGCCGTAGGTGGCCTGCCAGACGGCACCGCTCGCGTCGGTGCTGTGTCTGCCGAAGGCCCACGCCTGGGCGCCCGAGGAGTAGTACAGCTGAAAGCCGTTGTTGACGGCCCCATCCTGCGAGACGAATGTCGAATTGGCGGACGACGAATTGAGCTTGATCCAGGCGGAGACGGTGAAGCTTCGCGAGGTGTCGACGGCAGCCCCGGAGGTGTTGGCATGGCCGGTGGTGCCGTTGAGGTTGATGTACTTGCTTCGAGTCGAGTCGCTGCTCCAGGTATAGGCGCCGCTGAGTGAGGCTGGGAGCCCACCGCTGCAGCCGGCGTCTGTCGCGGTGGCGCAGTCGGCGGTGGTGTTGCCGGTGCCGTCGTCAAGGTTCCACCAGTGAGTCGCGGCGTTGGCGGCGGTGCCCAGGGAGACAGGGGCGGCGAAGTTGGCGGTGGTACCGGTCGACGCTGTACCTGGGTACTCGATCAGTTCGCCGTGGGTGTCGGTTACGAAGAGATCGGGGTTGCCGTCCGGGCCGCCGGAGAGGCTGTTCACGTCGCCGGAGGATGCGATCTTGGGATAGGACGTTGGAGGCAGGGTGAGGGCCAGGGCGGTGTGGGTGGACGCGTGCAGGAGCGGAGGGAGCCCGGTGGCATCGTGGGCCAGCGAGTAGGTGTAGAGAGCGCCGGTGGAGTTGTCGCGGGCCCACAGAATCGGGGTGCCGTTGACCTTGCCGGGAGCGATCAGGGTCATGCCGGTCCAGTCACCGTCGCCGAGGAGCATCGGGTAGCTCAGAGCTGGTCCTCCAGTGACCTGGTAGTACCAGAGTTCGCCGTTCTCGACGGTGATGATTGCGGGGAAGCCTCCCCCGTAGAGGTCACCAGGAGCGACGAGCTGGCTGATCTTCCAAGGGGTGGATTTGTCGTATCCGGCGGCGCCGCAGCGGCTGTCGGGAACGATGGTCGTGTCACAGCTGGGTTTGTCCAGTACTTCGGGGGACCGTTTGCCGAGGAACCCGGGATAGGTCGAGTAGGTCACACCGCCGCCTGCCGGGTCGAGGTCGTTCTTGACCATGTACAGCTGCTGATTGTTCTTGTTGTATGCGAACAGATCGTCGACGTCCGCACCGTTCAGATTGCCGCGGTGGGCGATGAGGTAGTTGTTCCAGCTGGTGCCGTCGGGTGAGCCAGCAGGGGTCGAGACGAGTACCGGGCCGTTGATCGCGGGCGGTGGGCCGGTGACCGGATCGCTCTGGGCGGGGGCTGCGCTCTGGGCGGGGTCGGTGTTGCCGGGGATCAGTTCAAGGTCACCGGTCTTTGTGGTGGCGAGAAGGTCGGGGACGCCGTCGCCGCTGATGTCCCCTGGTGTGATCTTGGTGTCGGGGTTCCAGGGGATGGTGAAGGTGTAGCTGGCGGGGGCCTGGGAGATATTTCCAGCCGCGTCGATTGCGGCCACGTAGAGGGTGTGAACACCCCAGTTGGTGATCGGAACCGGGATTGTTCCGGTCGCGGTGCCGGAGCTGTCGGTGCTGGTGACGGACGCCGGGGTGCCGGTGGTGGCGGTGGGCTGGCTGTCGAGTTGCCATAGGAAGTGGTCGACGCCGCTGGACAGGCAGGCGTTCGGCGTGCAACTGGTGTCGGACGCGGCTCCGTCCGCTGCGGTGACGGTGAAGCTGGTGGTCTTTCGTGGTGCGGCATAGACCACTGGATTGGCAGGGCCGGTGCCCACGGGCGGGAAGGATGCGTTGTTGGCAATGTCGGGTGTGTCGGGTGGGGTGAAGTCGGTCTTGAACCAGCAGTGGTCGCTGATGTCGGAGGTCAGGCTCAGAACTGAGTTGTTGTCCTGTGCGTAGGCGTCCCAGCCGTACTCGTGGCCGTCTTTGAGGGTGAACCCGATGGGTAGGCTGACGTCTCTGGCGGTGTCCGCTGCGACGTAGCCGGTGGTGGGTTTGCCCTCGTCCTGGGCGTTGCCGTTGGAGTCGAGGACGGTTCGGTCCCAGACGTGAAAGACCGCCCTGACGTTCTCGCCGGATACGTTCGATTTGACCTTGGCGTGCAGTTGGACGTTGCTTCCGGCGCCGGAGTAAGTGGTCGCGCCGATCCAGCCGTCGCCGCTCGTGACGCAGGAACCGGTGGCTCCGTTCGCGGGCGGCGCGGTAAGGAGACTTGTCGGGATGTCCGGGGGGATGTCGAATTTCACTGTCAGGCTGAGGGAGCTGGACATCCGCAGGTAGTCGTCGTTGCTGGAAGAGATGCTCTCGTTGCCGAAGAGGCCGACGGTCCAGTGGTCGCCGGTGGCGCTGTGGTAGGTCGCTATGCGCTGGGCCTGTTTGAGGACATTGAAGGTCGCGGGGTGGTTGCTGCAGCTGCTGTTGGAGTTGGCCCCACTGGGAATCGTGATCTTGACGGGGTCATAGTTGTCGTCGATGGGGTCGGGTTTGTTGTTCCAGTCGGTGCCGGAGTCGATCGAGTCTGTGGTGTGGAGGGTGATCGGCTGGTTCTGTGAGCAGTCCCAGCTTGCGGCGTAGGTGGAGTTCACCGTGATCTGAGCGTCGTAGACGTGCATAGCGGGGTCGAGTTTGTCAGTGGGGATGGTGTAGTAGGCGCGCTCCAGGCCGGTACCGCAGACGCCGCCCCAGCGCTGGTAGCCCACGCCCTCACCGAGGGGCTGGAGTTTGTCGTACTGCGGGCTGTCAGCGCAGGTGGAGCTGGAGTACACCTCGTCGTAGTGGCCGGCGTCCTCGGTGACCGGGTTGTTGAATGGGTCGATGTACACCGGGTAGGTGGTGTCCGGGGCGTTGAGGACGCTTGTGTCCGGTGCCAGTGTGATGCCGCTGGACGTGGTGCTCATCCGCACCGTGTTGACGTTGGCTCCCTCACCGGGGCCGTCGGCGGAGGATGCCGTAGGGGCATCGCCGGCCGTCGTGGTGTCTGAGGCGGGTGCGGTTGTCGCCGGTGCGTCCGAAGTGGTGCTGGAGTCCCACATCAGCGGGCGTGGGCTGGTGTAGGCGACGGTGCCGTCGGCGGTGGTGGCGTTCATGCCGCCCGAGTCCGTGGCGGAGAGGGTCAGTCCTTGGGTGGAGGCGGCCTCGGTGAGCTTCTTGATGTGCGGGTCGGCTGCGGCTGCGGCGTCGTGGACGATCAGTACATCGCTGAAGCCGCCCTGGTCGGTGACCGACACGGACAGATCCACGCCGGGTAGAACCGACCTGTAGACGGCGGTGTCGTCGTTGACGACGGGCGTGGGCAGCGTGAAGGGCATGGTCAGAGCCATGCTGTGCCCGTCTTCGTTGGTCTGTGTGACCAGCGGGCCACTGCCGCCGCCCGACAGGGTGACGTCGTTCGGCGTGGCCTTCGGCGAGAGGGTTCCGTCCGCATTCGTGGCCAGAGTGGCGTCGACGGGTGTCCAGGCGCCGTCCTTGAGGACCCGTACCGGCATGACGTTGATGGTGGAGGTGAACGTGCCGTCGGGGTTGGCGGTGACCGTGGAGGTCTCCGTCGTGAGGGAATCGACGGGCGCATCGTGACCGCCGGCGACGGCCTCGGCCTGGGCGGCCAGCATCGGATCACCCGGGGATGACTCGTCAGCGCTTGCCGGCGCCGCGGGAACAGTGAGCAACAACGCTGCCAGCGCGGGGATCAGCGCCAGACGGCGCGTCAGTTCCCTTCTCCTGCGCTGCTTTCGGGAATATCCGGACAACACTTAGCAACTCCCCCTCTTTTTGCAAATGCTTTGCTTTCGTGATCTTCGCCACATTGTTTGACGTTTGGCTGCGGCGAATGGTGTGCGTGGTGTCCGGTTTGCCATCAGGTGTTGATGTTCGCGACTTCACGGAAAGGGCACATAAGCACTCAGTTGGCATACGTCATGGTCACATCGCCGGCACAGGGTATTGAGTTGGCCGCCCCCTATCAATAGCCTCCCGACGATCACGCAGCGGGCGTGGTGGGGGGACGACGGTCTGTCAGGACTGCTGGTCGTGGGGGGATTTCAGTGAGCGGCAAGCGGCGTTGGTATGCGAGCGTCCAGTACCGGATCTGGGGGAGAGCGCTGACTCTCGCGACGACAGCTGTCGCGTTGCTGACTCTTCTCGTGCCCGCTGCAGTGGCCGCTGGCGTGGTCGTGGGGCCGTACCGCTTCAAGGGCACGGTGTGGAACCCGAAAGCCCTGCCGAAGACCCCGGCAGTCGGCAGTCATGCCCTCCGCCAACCCGCCACCGTCCACCCCAAGGGCTACAAGGCGGCGAGCCGTTATCAGGCCGTCAAGCCGGCGTGGCCGAAGGCCGGTACGAAAACTGTCTCCCTGACGCGCACCATCGCATCCGGCAACACTGCCTCCGCTACCGCGGCGACGCCGGTCCTGCCGTCCAGTCCCGCTGGCGCCTCCGCTGCATCGCCCAAGGCGGCATTCACACCTTCTCCGAGCACTCGCGTCCTTCCGGTGACGAAGCCCGTCAAGGCCGGTGCCCTGCCGGTGTGGGTGTCGTCGGCGCCTGCCGCCGGGCACCAGTCAGGCTCCGTCAAGGCATCTGGCCTGGCGGCGGTCAAGGTGAAGGTCGCGTCGCATGCCCAGACCTTGCGGGCAGGCGCCGACGGCATGCTGCTCGCCTTCACCCGCGCTGATGCGATGCCCCGCAGCGGCCGGGTGCGCGTGGTCATCGACTATTCCTCGCTGGCCAAGGCGTACGGCGGTGGGTTCGGTTCACGGCTGCAGCTGTTCAAGGTTCCGGCCTGTGCGATGACCACGCCTCAGCTGAAGCAGTGCGGGACGCGGACGCCCATCACGTTCAGCAACAGGGCGACAGCGGACCAGCTGACCGCCACGCTCTCCCTTGGCTCCTCCAGCGCCGCGGCGTCACGTACCGCTAGCGGCACGGACGAGCCGATGTCCGCGAACACCACCACGGCGAACACGACGACCGTGGAGGTCACCTCCGGCAGCTCCGGCTCCCAGGGCACCTACGCGGCAACCTCCCTGAACCCTTCGGGGAGCTGGCAGACCTCCGGTACCGGCGCCTTCACCTACTCCTACCCGATCGATGTTCCGTCCACAGTCGGCGGGAACGCCCCGTCGGTGGCGCTGTCCTACGACTCGCAGTCCGAGGACGGGGAGACCTCGGCCCGGAACTCCCAGGCGTCCTGGATCGGTGACGGCTGGGACTACCAGCCAGGCTTCGTCGAGCGGGCGTATCGTTCCTGCGGTGCTCTGCTGGACAGCAGCGGAAAGAAGATCCTCAAGGGATCCGGGGACCAGTGCTGGGCCGGTGACAACGCCACGATCTCCTTCGGATCGCACTCCGGGCAGCTGGTGCCCGACGGCGTCGACTCCAGCGTGCCGGGCGAGATCAAGCAGTGGCGGCTGCAGGGCGACGACGGCACCCTGGTCCAGGAGCTGTCCGGGGCCGCCAACGGTCTGCACGACGGCGTCTACTTCCGGCTGCTGACCACGGACGGCACTGCCGCGTACTTCGGGGCCGACCATTCCCCGACGGGCCCCGGACCCTCCGGGGCGATGCAGTCCGGTACTCCGGGCGACTCCTCGACCGATTCCGCCTGGGGTGTGCCGGTACTGCACCCGGAATCGGGCGATCCGTGCTACGACTCGGCCAAGGGCAAGGCGTCGCAGTGCGACAAGCACGAGGGCTGGCGTTGGAACCTTGACTTCGTCGTCTCGCCGAGCGGGTTCGTCGAGCGCTTCGACTACACGACCGAGACCAACTACTACGATCTGGGCGGTGGCCAGGCCGCGACCGGTGACTCGGGCGCCCTGACCTCGTACGTCCGCGGCGGCAAGCTCGACTCCGTCTCCTACGGCTACAAGCTCACCGATGAGCAGACGGGCCGCAAGCCCGCCGGCCAGGTGGTCTTCACCTCCAAGCAGCGCTGCCAGATCACAGACACCTTCACCGACTGCTCGGCGGGAAACCTCAACGACAACACGGCCCCGCACTGGCCTGATGTGCCGTGGGACCTGCACTGCGACTCCACCGACAGCACCACCCTGCCGTCCGGGTCCACCTCCGTGCCCACGAACGTGTGCGTGACCGCCGGACCGACGTTCTGGTCCACCACCCGGCTGGACAGCATCACCACGAAGGTCCACGTCAAGGATTCCTCGACGGACGATCTCGTCGACGTCGACAGCTATCAGCTGGGGCAGGTGTACTCGGACGCGGGCGGGACGGTCGACCCGGTCACCGGTACCACTGTCGACCCCAAGGACGCGGGTTCTCTGCAGGCCGTGATGTGGCTGCAGTCGATCCAGCACACCGGCAAGGACACCTACGGCAACGGCAACAGTGCCATCAAGCTCAACCAGGTCTCCTTCACCGGTACCGAGATCGACAACCGGGTCAACGACACCTCCCCGTCGGCGCCGCCGCTGTACCGGCCGAGGATCTCCTCGATCCAGACCGAGACCGGCGAGTCCATCGCCGTCGACTACAACACCAACTTGTGCGCGAACAAGACGCTGTCGATCTCGGCCGCGGACAGTAACACCAACTCCTGCTATCCGGTCTACTGGACCGTGCCGGGCACATCGAAGCCGATCGCGGACTGGTTCAACAAGACCACCGTGCACACCGTCACGGCATCCGACCTGACAATCGCCTCCCAGTACAAACCGAACAGCCAGAACATCCCGGCCGGCTCGGAGACACAGGTCTCCACCTACAGCTACGCCGGTCCCGCTTGGCACCGGGACGACTCGGCCCAGACGGACGACCAGTACCGCACGTGGGACCAGTTCCGCGGATTCCGCACGGTCACGGTGCAGACTGGTCAGGCTCCCGAGCCGGTGACCCAGCAGACCACCACCTACCTGCAGGGCATGGACGGCGACTACAAGGCCGACGGCACCCGCCGCTCGGTCAGCGTGGACGCCAAGGTCGGAGGCTCCACGGTCCAGACCGTCACCGATGCCAACCAACTCGCCGGCCAAGCTCTGCAAAGCGACACCTACACGGCGGCGGGCGGCACCGTCAACGCCGTGACCGTCAACGGCCCGTTCACCTTCACCACCACCGCCCACACGGCCCAGACCCCGTGGACGGACTGGACCCAGGACGACAACCCCGGCCAGACCGAACCGGACCTGTCGACCCTCCCCGATCTGATCGCTTTGCGGATCAAGGCCACACAGTCGCACGGCTACGCGCTGCTCGCCAACGGGACATGGCGCCACACCCGCACCGACACCAACTACGACAGCCAGGGCCGCGTCTCAACCGTCGACGCCCACGGGGACGTGAGCGTGGCCGCGCAGGAGAAGTGCGCCACCACCACGTATGCGGCGCCGTCGTCCAGCAACACCATGACCCTGTCCTACCCGGACCAGGTCACCTCCGTCAGCGGCCCCTGCGGCACGGCCGCCTCTGCGAGCACGCTGCTGGCCGACAAGAAGATCTACTACGACGGTGACGGCACCCTCACCAACCTGGGCACGTTCGGACAGCTCGACCAGACCAGCAGCACCGCCATTGGCCAGGCCACCGCCGTACGCACCGCCACCGGTTACACCGGGACCACGGAGAACTGGCAGACCAGCTCGGCCATGAAGTACGACGGGGCCGGCCGCATCACCGATGCCCTGGACGCCACCGGGCAGAACACCCACACCGACTTCAGCCCCGCCTGGAGCCCGTTCGGCGGCAACACCAACCCGACCAGCATCACGACCACCAACTCCCAGAACTGGACGGTCACCTCCACCCTCGACCCGCTGCGTGGCCTGGCCACCGAGAACGGCGACGCCAACAAGCGCAAGACCGACATCACCTACGACGCGCTCGGCCGACGTACAGCCGTCTGGCTACCCGGCCGGGACAAGGCGTCGGGCCAGAGCGCGGATGAGACATTCACCTACTCGATCAACCCCGGTGTGGTCACCGGGCCGAGTGGCACCGTCACCTCGCCGGGCGACCCCTCCGCAGTGACCACGAAGACGCTGCGCGAGGACGGCACCTACGCCTCGTCGATCACCATCTACGACGGGATGCTGCAGCCCCGCCAGACTCAGGCCACGGCCGACGGCGACACCAACTCCGGCCGGATCATCTCCGACACCTTCTACGACTCGCACGGTTGGCAGACCGCGTCGTTCGCGCCCTACTCCGAGCCGAACAACTCCCCTTCCACCACCCTGTATGCGGCGAACGAGAACCAGGTTCCGTCGGAGACCACCACCGGGTACGACGGTGAGGGCCGCGCGACCACCAGCACACTGTGGCACCAGGCCGTCCAGCAGTGGCACACCACCACAAGCTACCCCGGTGCCGACGAGACCGACACCACCGCCCCGGCCGGCGGCCGCTCCACCGCGACTTACACCAACGCGCTGGGGCAGACCACCGAAAGCGTCGTCAAGAACACCGGCAGCACGGTCAAACTCACCCAGGGCCAGGTCATCCCATCAGGCACATCGCTGACCTCGGACAGCACCCGGCTGGCCATGCAGGCCGACGGCAACCTGGTGCTGACCTCCCTCGCGACCGGCAAGACCCTGTGGTCGACCAGCACCTCCGGCAATCCGGGAGCCTTTGCCACCTTGCGGAGCGACGGCAACTTCGTCGTCTACAACGCGGGCGCCACCAGCACTCTGTGGTCGACCGGAACCACCACGGGCACCGTGATGCAGATCCAGAACGACGCCAACATGGTGCTCTATGACGGCACCGGTGCCGCGATCTGGAAGACCGACACCTGGCACCTGGCGAGCGAGGCCGACACAGCCACCACCTACACCTACACCCCAGCCGGCCAGATCGACACGATCAAGGACAACGCCGGAAACACCTGGTCCTACCACTACAACCTCCTGGGCCAGAAGACGTCCCAGACCGACCCGAACACCGGCACCACCAGCTACGACCAGTACGACGTCGCCGGCAACCTGCAACAGACCACCGACTCGCGCGGGCAGGTTCTGTCCTACAGCTACGACTGGGACAACCGCCCCACAGCCGAGTACAAGGGCGCGTGGTCGGCCACGCCGGATCCCACCAAGGAACTTGCTTCCTGGGAGTACGACACGCTCGCGAAGGGCTACCCGACCTCATCCACCCGGTACGTCGGCGGGAAGTCGGGATCGGCGTATATCCAGGCAGTCACCGGCTACAACACGGCCTATCAGCCGACCGGCAGTACCCTGACCGTCCCGGCCTCAGACGGCTTCGCCGCGGCCGGACAGTCCACCGCCCCCAGCAGCGGCACCGTCACTTACACCACGACGGCCGACTACACCCCCACGGTGGGGCTGCTGTCCAGCACCCATTACCAGGCCGACGGCAACCTGCCCGCCGAGACCGTTAACTTCGGCTACACGGTCAACGGTAACCTGAACGGCTTCGGCGGTGCCATCAGCCTGTCCAACCTCCCTTCCTACCTGGACACCACCGTCCACGACCCCTTCGGGCGGGTCCTGCAGACCAACTACGGCCCCACCGGCAAGGAACTGGCCACCTTCGCCCAGTACGACGCCACCACCGGCAGCGTCACCCAGACGGAAAGCCTCCTGCAGACGTCCACGACCCCCCTGGACACGACCAACTACCGCTACAACCAGGCCGGCGAGATCACCGCGATCGACGACCTGCAGAACAACACCACCCACGACACCCAGTGCTTCACATACGACTCCTTCCAGCGCCTGACTGCCGCCTGGACGGACACGGCAGGTATCACCAACTCCACCAGCGCCCCGGTCGGAGCCGTCGGCGGCTGCACCACCGGCTCCGTGCAGACCACCACCACGGCCCCGGTCACCGCCGGCACGGTGGGTGGCCCGGCAGCGTACTGGCAGACGTACACCTACGACCTGCTCGGCGACCGCACCAGCATGGTCAACCACGACACCACTGGCACCGCGGCCAACAACACCACACAGACCACCGCCTACACCGGAACCGACGGCACCGCCGCCGCGACCCTGCCCGACCAGGCGGGCACCACGACCAGTAGCAACCCGACCACCGGCACCGCGACCTGGACCCCGACCTACACCGACCCGGCCTACAGCAACAAGAACGCCGGCGACACCATCAGCCGGAAGACCACCACCACCGGCCCGCTCAACACCGGCTTCGCCCTCACAGGCGGCGGCAAGCTCTGCATCGACGACGCCAACGCCTCCACCACGCCTGGCGGGGTGGTCCGCACCTACACCTGCAACGCATCCGCCGCCCAGAACTGGACGATCGGCACCGACGGCACCGTGAAGGTGCTGGGCACCATGTGCCTGGACACCACCGGTAACGCCACCACCGCCGGCACCCTCCTGGTCATCGACACCTGCAACAGCGACGCCACCCAGAAGTGGAAGGTCACCAGCACCGGCACACTGGTCAGCAACGCCAACAGCGCGATGTGCGTGACCGACCCCGGCGCAAGTGCCACCATCCGCACCCAGCTCACCCTCGCCACCTGCGGCAGCGCGGGCCAGACCTGGACCACCGCCGGCACCGGAGCCCTGCCGCCCGGCCAGACCCAGACCTTCACCTACGACGCCGAGGGCCGCACCGCCACCGTCACCACCGGCTCGGGCACTGACACCAACACCAGCAGCTACCTCTACGACGCCGACGGCAACCTGCTGGAACAGACCAGCAGCCTCGACGGCACCGCCAAGACCCGCATCCTGTATCTGTTCGGCGGCACCGAACAGATCACCCTGAATGTCACCGCCAAAACCTGGACCGGCCTGCGCTACTACCACGGCCCGGACGGCACCACCATCTGCCGCTCCAGCAGCGGGACTGTCACCTACGAAGTCGCCAACGCCCAGGGCACCGCCACCACCGCCATCGACGCCAGCACCCTGGCAGTCACCCGCCGCTACTACGACCCCTACGGCAACACCCGCGGCACCAAACCCACCACCTGGGTGGCCGCCGACGAGAACCACGGCTACCTCGGCAAGCCCACCGACGCCACCACCGGCCTGGACCTCCTCGGCGCCCGCAACTACGACCCCGCCCAGGGCCACTTCCTCACCCCCGACCCGCTCTTCGAGGCGGGCGACCCCAACCAGATGGGCGGCTACACCTACGCCGGCGACAACCCGTCCACCAATTCCGACCCCAGCGGCCGGTTCGTACCGGGAGACATCGCCGGAGGCCCACCCGACGGGTCAAGCACCACGAAGAAGAAGTCGGGAACCGGCAAATCCAACGGCAACACCACTGCCTCGCCGTCACCGTCCACCACGCCCTCGCCCTCGATGAGCTCCACGCCTGCCTCGACGCAGACGCCCACCCCGAGCCTCGGCGAAGTCCCCTGCTCACCGTCTGACTTTGGCACGGACAGATGCGAAAGCTATGGCGGCGGCACGGCCATGCTCATCACCATCGGCGGGCTCGTAGGAGTGCCCCTGCTTGGCGCATGCCTGGAATCAGGCGTCGTGGACTGCGCCACCGGATTGCTTCTCGGCGCTGCCGACGGTGAAGCGGGCGGCAGCCTGCTCCTCGGCAGCCGCATCTTCGTGGGAATCAGTGCCACGGCAGAGGCAATCGAAGAGCAGGCTGACACCTTGGCCGCCAAGGCCGGGGCATCCGAGAAGGCTACGGAAGACGCGTCGGCCGCGAAGGGGGCCGTCGCCAAGGACCCGGACCCTCAGACCCACGCCGAACACGCCAACGCTACCGCAGCTAAACCCGACACCCCCGGAAAGGGCGCCAGCGGCTCCCCGAAGGGCTGCAGCTTCTCGCCCAGCACTCCCGTCCTGATGGACAACGGCAAGACCAAACCGATCGGCAAGATCAAGAACGGCGACAAGGTCGAATCTGCCGACCCCGAAACCGGAAGGCACCAAGGCGCCCGCACCGTCCAACACGTGTGGATCAATCACGACCACGACCTGCTCGACCTCACCATCCGCACTAAGAACGGCCACACAGCCACCCTCCACACCACCGCCAACCACCCCTTCTGGGACGACACCACCCACACCTGGGTCCCCGCTGGCAACCTCCACCACGGCGATGCCCTCAACACCGTCACCAACGGCCATGCCTACGTCGTCGCCGCCCATCCCACCCCCGGCACGGCAAACCGCTGGAACCTCACTGTCCAGCAGCTCCACACGTACTATGTTGTGGCGGGCGGCACGTCGATCTTGGTGCACAACACCAATGACGGCTGTCCCGTAAATGTCACCGTGCGGTGGCAGCCTGGAATGCCCAAGAGTCAGTTCAACTTGAAGGCTTCTGCTTTGCAGGATCTCAGCGACCAGGGGGTGCTCGTAAAGGCGCCAAACCCGGTTGCCCGTGATTCCTCTATCACCAATAAGTACAAAGCGAATCTGATTGCCCGCGTTTTCGACCAGTTCGGTGCAACTAATCCTGAGTTTGCTGCGAGCCTAAGAACTCGCATCCTGACGCAGATGAATCCAGATCATGTCTGGGAGTTGCAGCTGAGCGGTCCGGACGATGCAAGCAACCTGCATATTCTGGACGCCTTTACGAATCAAGATATAGGTAGGCAGATCTGGGGGCAGATTCGCGGTCTCCCTGACGGCACGCCCATCGGCATCTCTATTGAAGGTCCGCCATGATCTCACCTGAAGTCCCACGGCTCCTGTCTATGGCACGCGAAGCCGTGCAGCTAGAGCCCGAGTGGTCGATGATGAACTCCGTGCCAGCGGGTGGACGTGTGCCCGTCGGTGCGGACGGGCCCAGTGAGTACCTTGAGTTGCTCGGGATTGCGAATGGTGGCATCTTTGGTCGGGTGGTGATCTTCGATGCCAAGACTGTGGCGAAGATGCAGTTCTATGCCGATGAAACAGAAGGGGCCCCGGTTCGCCTCGGGCGTGAAAATTGGTTCTGCCTGGGCAAGGTGAACGACGATCCCGTGTTCGTGAACAGGGCGGATGGATCCGTTTGGGGGTTTCCGGATAGAGGAGTCATCTGGTGGCAGAGCGACGCTTTTGAATGCTGGGCTGGGAGCGTCGGCGACTTTGTCCTTGATTCCGCTCTCGGTGGGGGATATCGCAGCGTCACTGGTGCGCCGGAGGATGATCAATGGTGGCGCTTGCTAAGGCATATTGGCCGCGCTGAATAGAGTAAACCTTGGGGCCTTGCCAGATCTGAGCTGGCAAGGCCCCAAGGCGTTTGACGGCAGTAGTTGACGGCAACGTCAGTGGACGGGTGCTGCACAAGCCGACGGATCGTCGCCCTCGCGTCCTCCGGCGGTGGTCTCGGCGAGGTTGCCGAGGGCGTGTCCGAGGAGGTCGATGGCCTGGCGCTGTAGTCGGAGGCGGACGTGGGCGTACACAGTGGCGGTGACGCCGATGTGTGCGTGGCCGAGGAGTTCCTTGATGACGACGAGTTCGACCCCTTGCTCCAGGAGCAGGGTCGCGGTCGAGTGGCGGAGGTCATGAAACCGGATGGGCCGGAGGCCGGCGTCGCGGAGCAGGGCGTTGAAGTGGCGGGTGAGGGTGGCGGGTTCGATCAGGTGCCCGTCGGGTCGCGTGAAGACGTGGCCGCTGCCCTGCCAGTCCGCGCCCGCCTTCTCCTTCTCACGTGCCTGATGCTCGCGGTGCGAACGAAGCGAGGTGACGCAGGAGACCGGCAGTGCGATGCGGCGTTCGGAGCTGATGGTCTTGGTCGGCAAGGTGGTCAGACCGCCGGTACGGGTGCGCTGGAGGGTGCGGCGGATGGTGGCGGTGCAGCCGTCGAGGTCGAGGTCTTCCCAGCGCAGGCCGAGGAGTTCGCCCTTGCGTAGGCCGGTGCGCAGGGCGAGTTCGAACAGGGCGGCGTGCCGGTGGCCCTGGGCGGCGGTGAGGAAGCGTCGGGCTTCGTCGGCGGTGAGGGGGTTGAAGCGGCGGGGGCGAGGGGTTCCGGTGCGGACGTTGCGGGCGACGTTGCGGGGAATCTCCTCCTCGCGCACGGCGTGCTCCAGGGCGGACTTGAGCACGGAGTGGATGTAGGCGAGCGTGACCGGGGAGAGGCGCTTGCGACAGCACTGGCCGATCGCGCAGCAACGCGGGCGACGGCTGGCCTGGGCCCTGGGATCGCGTCCCGCGTCGATGCCGCGTGCGCAGCACCGGCAGACGGTCCGCAGTTCGTTGAGCCAGGTGCGGATGTCCTTGGCGGTGAGCTTGGCGAGCTTCTTCCGGCCGAGGCCGGGGATGAGGTACTGCTCGACGACGGCGCTGTAGCGGGTGTGGGTGGTCTCGCGGAGTTGGTGGACGGCGACGTTCTCCAGCCAGTACGTCAGGTACGCCGCGAGGCTGCCCTGGGCGGTGATGATGGGGATGCCGCGGTTGCTGGCGGCGATCTTCTCGGTCAGCTTGGCCTGCGCCTCAGTGCGCGAGTTGCCGTAGACGCGGATGCGTTTGCGGGTGTTGCCGGGGGCGAGGACGTATCCGGCGGCTTCCCAGCGGCCGTCCTTGCGCTGGTAGACGGTGCCGTCGCCGTTGGCGCGGGTCTTCTTGCGCCTGGGCGCGGTCATCGGGTGGCCTCTTCCAGGTGGCGTTGGACGTAGTCAGCGAGGGCGTGGGCGGGGATGCGGCGGGCGCGGCCGATGGTCAGGGAGGCCAGGCGGTGGGTGCGCAGGAGGTCGTAGAGGGCGGAGCGGCCGATCTTGAGACGGGCCATGGCTTCGGGGACGGTGAGGAGTTCGTCGTCACGCACCGACTGTCACCGCCTGTTCGCGCGTCGAGCCGCCGCCGATGAGTGCGGCGAGGCGTTCGAGGTCGGGGGTGAGTCCGGCGCCGTCGTAGGCCCAGTGGGCGAGGACGAGGGTGGTCGGTTCGGGGTCGGGGGTGTGACGGCTCTGCCAGGCGGCGCGGGCGGTCCGGAGGGCGCCGAGGGTGGTGGAGTAGGCGCGGGTCTTGGTGGAGAAGTGGCCGCGGAAGCCGAGCATGTGGGCCCAGGCCCGCAGTTTCAGGTGGGCGAGGTCGCGGCGGGCGCCGAGGGCCCAGGCGGTCCGGATCATGCGGGCTGCGTGGCCGGGAATGGTCTCCTGGCCGAGTTCGGCGATCAGCTTCAGTCGGCGGTCGAGGGTGCCGGCCGCGCTTTCGGCGCCCTTGGTGGCGTACTTCGCCACGTACCCGGCGACCTTGCCCTCCGTGATCGTGGTCCCGGCCTGGAAGGCGGCGGACTGGATGACCTTGACGTCCAGCTCCCTGCCGAAGCCGAAGGAGTAGGTCCGACCGTCGATCTCCGGCCCGTCGACATGGGCGCGGGCAGCGGCAGCGTGGATGCCATCGGCCAACGTCTCGGGCGTGGCCCATGCGGGTGGTGGGGTGTGGCTGCCTGCGGGGCCGTCGAGGCGGATCACAGCGTGGAAGTGGATCAGCCCGCGCCGCTGGTACTCGGCGACCTTGGCGTACGAGACGCGGGCGACCCTGTGGAGCAGGCGCTGGGGGATTCCGGCTGCGGCGGCGATGGTGCGGCGCAGGTGGAGCATGAAGCGCGCCCACAGGGCGGGGGCGTGGGCGTTCCACAGCACCGCGCCGGTGTAGTCGTAGTGCTCGGGGTCGAGCGGGGCACCGAGGATCGGGTCGCCTTTGGTGTGGGTGCGTCCGCAGCGGCAGCGGGCGGAGCCGTTGACGCGTCGGCCGTGGACCGGTCCGTACGAGGGCGCGGTGAGGGTGGCGAAGACGCGGGGGTGGGCGGCGACCTGGTCGGGGATGTTCTTGCCGCCGCGTAGGCCGGCGGCGATGAGGTGGTAGGTGTCCTGGCGGTAGAGCTCGGCGCAGGAGGGGCAGCGGGTGGTGCGGCGGTTGCCGCAGCGGACCAGGAGGTGCCCGGCGGGCAGTTCCTTGGACTTCAGTTCGCGCAGGATCTCGCCGGTGAAGGCGTCGATCTCGGTTCGGTGGCCTTCGAGCCGGATGGGCCGGGCGCACCCGCCAAGCGAGGACAGCTGCCGTATCAGGCCGAGCAGGTCCCGGTACCCGGTAAACGACGGCAGTACGGCTGCGGCCGGTTCGGGGTGGGGGATTGTGGTGGTGGGGTTGTGTGGTGGCATGCTGGCGGGACCTCTCTGCGCTACGGCACATGCGTGTGCCGTGGATGGATGGGGATGGAGGCCCCGGCAGGGGCGAGGGTTTGGCGACTACACGCCCTTGCCGGGGATGACTGCGTTACGGACTCGGTCGGGAGCGGGGCTTTCCGACTCGGGCGGCTGACCGGCGCGGGTCACGCGGCTTTGTCCAGGTCGGCAGAGGCGGGCAGTTCGCGGACCTTCAGTCCGTTGCTGCACATGAGGTCGTTGATCTGCCAGCATGCTTCGGTGGGCAGGTAGACCGAGCGCAGCCGGACGGGCGTGCGCATGTCGCCGACGGAGGCGATGGAGACGCCCTGGGGCATGGTGCGGTCGGCGGCGGTGATGTCCAGTTCGCGGCCGTCGGGGAAGAGGTGCAGGAAGTCCTCGACGGTGTCGACGCGGTGGCAGATCCGGGCGGACAGGTTGGTGCGGATGGCGGTGGTGAGCACGTCGGCGGAGGGTTTCTGGGTGAGCAGCCACAGCCGGACGCCGAACTTGGCGCCCTGGCTGGCGATGGCCAGCAGTTCGGCCTCGAAGCGTTCGCGGGACTTACGGTCGGGGTGACGGGTGTAGTTGGCCACCTCGTCGATCACCACGAGCAGCAGCGGCAGGTCGGGGCTGAAGTCGGTGATGCGGTCGGTGCGGCCGGACCAGAACAGCCGCTCACGGCGCTGCATTTCCTCGCGTACCCAGCGCAGGATCTCGGTCGGTTCGTCGAGGTGGATGGCGTCGGAGACTTTGTGTGCGGTGCGCCACCAGGGCGCGACGGCGCCGAGGTTGGGGTCGATCACGATCAGGCGCACGTCCCGCATGAGGGAGGCGTGGGCGAGCAGGGTGTTGACGGTGATCGATTTGCCGGAGCGGGTGGCGCCGGCGATGAGGGCGTGGGCGGAGTAGGCGAGGTTGAGCACGACGGGGGTGCCGTCTTCGTCCCAGCCGAGCAGCACGTCATCGGTAGAGACGAACTGACCTGGTCGGCAGACCGGGGAGCCGTCCGGGCCGAGCAGCGGTGAGCGGATCACCGCCTCCAGCGGTTCCCGCCGGAAGCCGCGCGCGACGATTACACCTGGTGTGGGCTGGGTGATCCGGATGCGGCGCATGCCCCAGGCGTCGCACAGGCCCTCGCTGGCGTCCTGCCAGGCACTCAGCCCGACCTGCGGCAGCGCGTCGGCGGTGACGGTGACGCCGAAAGCGTCGGCGCGGGTGTGCAGGCGGGGCACCAGCACGCGCGGTTTCGTCGGCTGTTCCTGTGGGCCGTACTGCTGGAGCACGGTGGGGGTTGCGTCCTTGACGGCCAGGCCGAGCATCGGCGCGAGCCGCTTCCAGCTCCACCGCATCCGCCGTGCCTGCCGCAGGCTGACACGGGTCTCGGCATCGGCCCGGTACCAGCGCGAGAAGCAGAACCCGGCCCAGCCCAGCAGCCCGAGCGTGCCGAGGCCGGAGACGACCAGCAGCGCGAGTCCGAGGGGGTTGCCGGTCATCAGGCACTCGCCTTGGCGGTGATGGCGTCGGCGCGCAGGGAGATGCCGTGGCGGTCCTTGCCGTTGATCTCGTTCTCCCAGGCCGAGGCGACCAGGCCGGTGAAGGCGACTGGCAGGCCGACCTTCAGGCCCTTTCCGAGACCCGGCTCGGGGACGTTCACGGTGATCACTTCGGCGCGGCCGTTGAAGGCGAACATCACGTCCACCAGGTGCAGGTGGGTCGCGGTGGCCCGGTCGATCGCGGGCTGCTGGCTGTCGCGGTCCTTGAACCGCGGCCGAGGCTCGGAGGCCAGGATCACCAGGGCCTGGGACTGGTCGATGGGCATGGTCTTCACGGCAAACCTCCAGGTAGAGGGGCGCGATTCACCAATGTGGATGATCGCGTGACGCGACTCTACCCGACTCGATCCAACTCCATCCATCCCTATTCATCACTGTTCCGCTCTCGCTCTGTCCCTGGGGTCGCTAATCTGGCCGGTGCAGCGCGCTGTGCTGCGGGAATGGCGGCTGGCCCGTCCTTCCGGCCACCGATGTACGCCGACCCGAGGGATGACGATGCCTCCTGCCGACGACGCGCGCCTGGCGTTCGAGCGCATCGCGGACGATCTCAAGCAGCAGATCCGAAGTGAGAAGCTCCAGCCGGGGCAGTTGCTGCCGTCCCACAGCCAGTTGATGGAGGCGTACGGCGCGTCGAGCCTGACCGTGCAGAAGGCGGTGCGGCTCCTGCGCAGCGAGGGATGGGTCATGACCCGCCAGGGCAAGGGCACCTTCGTCAGCAGGTCCGCGGACTTCGAGCACGCCTTTGAGAGCGTCGTCAAGGAGCTGGAACGTCAGATCCGCTCCGGCATCCTCACCCCGGGGACCAAGCTGCCGGGCCGTGAAACGCTCGCCGACCACTACGCGGTACCGGTCCGCGTCATCGATACGGCGGTCAGCCTGCTCGTACGCAACGAATGGCTCCGCTACGAGGACGAAGAACACAGCCACGACGCCTACGTACGCGACGCGGACGATCCCGCCCTCGGACGGCACCTCGCCCACGCGGCCCTTGTTCAGAAGATCCGTAACGGCTCGTGGCCCAAAGGCACCCGGCTGACCGCAGCGGAGGCCGCCAAGGCCGTCGGCCACAGCGAAGAGAACACCGAACAGGCCCTGGCCACGATGGCCCTGGAAGGGCACGTCCGCAAGGTCTACAAGAACCCGCGCAAGAAGATCCCCTCCCGCACCCGGCCGAGCGAGCCGCAGCCGGAAGAGCTGGCTTACGTCATCGGCGAAAGCCTCTTCTGGGGCGAGCCGGGAGACACAGGCGGAACGGAAGGCAGCTCAGGAGAGCAGCCACCGCACCCCACTCCGTCGGCATCCCGGGACATGGATCTGGCGGGCAAGCTGGATCTGATCCTGGAGCAGATGGCCGACATGCGCGAGCGCCTGGAGCGCCTGGAAGAGGCGAGCCATCGTCCAGGAACCAAGCGCTCCCAGGACACCTGACGGCATGCAAGGGAGATCCCCGGAGAACCATGGCTCTCCGGGGATCTCTACCGGCCCGGTTTGGATGGGAACAGGGAGCCACGAGGCACGGTCAGCGGCAGACGGCCGGGTATGAACTCTCCTGCCTCTTTTCCTCGTCCTCGAGGTCGTCCACGGTGTCGAGATCGTCGTCGGCGGGTGTGGGCAGGCGCGCGCCGCGACTCACCGCGATGCGGCGCACGTTGCCGAGCGCTTCAGTCAACTGGACTGCCAGAAGGTGCAGTTCGCCCTGCGTCCACTGCCGCTTGTCCAGAACACGCTTGGCCTCCTGGAAGAGTTCCCCGGCCAGGCCGAGCTGGGTCGACTCCATGTTGTCGGCGAGCCTCGACAGATATCCGGCCCCGTCACTTGCGAGATAGCACGGCTTGCCCTCGGGCCCGGCCCACGGCAGCAGGCGCAGCTGTCCGGTCCCGCTCGTCATGCCGTGACCTCCACTCCGCCGAACAACCGGGGACTGATGTCGATGCCGCGCACAGCCAGCCGGAGCGCGCGACGCCGAGCCTGCTGCTTCTGCGTCTCTCGCCGCTCGTGCGCGACCAGGTACGGGCGGACCAGCCCGATTTCCTCACCACGCAGTACCTGGGCGGCCGGTACGCGAGTCGGACAGGCGGTCGACGCCTCTACAGCAAGGCCGGCGGATGAGTGATCAGGTCTGCGATGGCGACCCCGAGCGGGCCACAGCAGCCGCAGCAGCGGCTCGAAGATGTGGGCGATACAGTGCGGCATGTCGACGCTCCTTGTCAGCGTTGGCCATGCCCCCGGACCGTTCGCGCGGCCGCGGGGGTCCTGACGAGACGTCAGCCTGCCGACCGGCGATGCACCGTGGTTGCACCGAAGGGTGCAACTCCTCCCGCTATAAATCCGCTATATCCCGACCCACTCCGCGTACTGCGCCAACGAGCCGTTGCGCGTCCGCTCCCGCCGCTTCAGTGCCAGCACGGTCTCCCGCACGGTCGGGTGGTAGCGGGTCTGCTGCGGTGCGATGCGCCGGGCCTGGTGCAGGCAGTCCAGCGCCTTTTCCGGGTGGCCCGCCCACGCGTGGGCCCGGCCGAGGTCCATCCAGTGGTGGCCAGCCCGGGAACGGGTCCAGCCGCGTGGAATCCGCACGTTGTCGGCGAGTGCGATCGCACGCCCGAAGTCGTCAGCCTCCGAGGCGATCGCCACGGCATGCACACCGACGTTCACCGGCCCCCAGGTGACACCGAAGTCCGGCAACTCGCCCGTTGCCTGGGCAAGGGCACGGGCCTCGGCCAGGCGGGCGTCCGCATGGTCCCGGTCCTTCATCCGGCCCGCGATAGTCGCGGCGCGCAGGTGCAGCATGCCCCGCATCGCCTCAATGCCCGCCGGGCGGCGTGACTCCTGGCCTTCGAGGTCCCGCAGAGCCCGATCGACCACCCGCAGACCCACGTCGTACCGACCCGACGACAACGTGGTCTGTGCACGCAGAAAGGCATGCATCGCGGCCAGCCCCGGCTCGTCGGCGCGCGGCGCGGTCCACACGAGCCGGTCCAACGCGACGGTGGCGAGATCGAGGAAGCCGAGCTTCCACGCCACGGTGAACACACAACGGAACGTCTCCGCCAGACATTCGTAAGCCAGCCGCTGCTCTTCCCCGGTACTGGTATGCACCGCCTGCACCGACTCGTCGATCAGCACAGGCAGGTCGCGCACCATGTCCGTGTACTGCGCCTGACGGCGCTGCTCCAGAGCCCGCTGGACATCCGCCCAGACCAACGAGGCCGGGCGCGGAGCCGTCTCCCAGTCCAGAGCGACGTCCCAGTTCTCCAGCCCCTCACGGATCGGCTGGATCAGGGCGTCCATGCGGTCGCGCCGCAGTTCGTCGGCGTACGGCTGTCCCAGCAGGTCGGATGTGGAAACACCCAGTGCACGGGCACAGGCGGCGACAAGGGCCGGGGAAGCGGGCTTCTGCCCGCACTCGACCTTCGACAACAGCGACTTCGACAGGTGCGCCCGCATCGCCAGCCCTTGCTGCGTCAGGCCGCGCTGCTTCCGGATACGGGCGATCCGAGCGCCGGCGTGTTCCTCGATGCTCTGCGACACGGCGAACTCCGTTCTGCGGCAACACTCAGACGGTACCCCCAGCACACGGTCCCGGACCGGCCGAACAGCGATCAACCCGGCTGCCCGCAGGACCACACTTCAAGCCGAACGACCAGCCGAGGGACATGGCGTACCGTCGAAGCGGGATGCGTCCAAACTTTCTCTACGTCTTCAAGGCGACCCGCTGACGCGGGTCGCGCGCGGCACGGCCGCCCACCCGGCCCACTCTCGGCTTCGCCACCGCGGGCCGGCCAGCGACCAGGCCGCGCAGAAGCGCGTAGCGGACGACCGGAAACAGGGAGAAAGCCGGACGTGCCCGCATGGCGAGTGCCGGGCCGACGGCGAGGCGACGGCCGGGAGTTGGCCGGTGCGCAGGTCCGACGGTGGGTCGGGCGGCTCCGTGGGCTTTACCCACCTCCCCGGGCCGGGGCCCGCGTCGGGCAAGGCCAGGGGGCCACTCGTTCAAATTCCGGGCAGGGGCAAAGCCTGCCCGAGTTGCCGGGCCAGCGTACGGCCCCCTGACCATGCCCGACCCCAACCCGGGCAGGACACCGGCCAAAGCCCACTCCGCCGCCCTCACGCACGCAGCCGTCTGACGGCAACGCCGACGGCAACACAGGGGCACAGCACGGCACTTCCACGCACACCCACGGACCGGCCGGAATTCGCTGACCAGCGAAAATGCAGGTGACGCCCGCCCTGCGAGCACACGTACTATGTTGTGGCGGGCGGCATCTCGATCTTGGTCCACAACACCGGTGATGCCTGTAAGCCGGCCTATGTGTGGCGGCCCAACCGCCCATTTGTAAACGATCACCCTCAGGATCCGGTCTCCGCAGATGCCTTGATCAAGCCGGGTGAACCGCTTGCGGCCGGGGACTACGTCTACGTGGTCAAGCGAGACGGATCCCTCGCGGCAGCGCTTGAGGACAATGTCGTTAATTTTGGGTCGCCGCGGCTGAACGGAGGCCACACTAGTCTTTCAGCGGACCTTGGAGCAGGCGAGAGTCCAGCACCGGTGCTCATGGCCGGAAGGTTCACTGCCGACGAGAATGGCCGCATTACGATGTTCGACAATGATTCGGGCCACTATCACCCTGGGTACGATGATTGGGAATATGATCCCGAAGCATATATGTCGCTTGAGGACGTGGCGCGTCAGGCATTTGAGCGATTTGGGCTTCCTGCGCCAGGGTCGGAGGCTTGGGATCCGTACGTACCATAGTCATGGGGTCCGGAGGAAGAGAGGAGTCGGCTGTGCATGAACGGAGCGGCGCAAGCGATCCGGAAAACGCCGTAGGCGCTGGTTCGATGCTGTCGCAGGCGAGCGAGGCTTCTGAGACTTACCTCGCGTCTGTGCTGGAGCTGGCCCGACTGCTCGGCCTTGAAGTCAGCCCTACCTCACACGACACGCACGCGGCGCGTGACGTGTGGGGGGCGGTGCGTGGGCCCCTCGCGGCGAGGTCGAGCCTCCCGGATGACTTCTTCACGCCACTGGTGGCGGCGGCGATCTATGAACCGGACCCTAGTTTTACGCGTTGGTTCGCTAAGCCGGCAATTGAAGCATTTGGGCGCCTTCGAGTCCGTCGCGCATTGCTTGAATATCTCAAGACTGGGTCAGATCGGGAACGGATCGGGGCAGCTCAAGCCTGGTACTATACGCAACTCCGACGATCTGATGTGCGCGCGGCTGAGGCGAAAGCTGGGACTGAATCAGATGGCTCGGGTGATCTTACGGCTGAATGGCGTGAGGCTGCGCTCCGCGAGTTTGTCAGAAATGACAACTTGACGCTTCGGCATTATCTTGTGAAATACCTTCCCCTTGGCGGTCCAGATGCTTTTCCATCTAATTGTCGAGAGCTAGTGGATGTGGCGCTAGAGATCGCGAGAGAATTGCCGCGATAGCGGCTGGCCGGGCGAAGATCTTGTGAAGCTCTTACATCTGATTTGCCTACCGCAAGTCAGATGATTCCATTTTTGGCATTCCAAGGCTGCTGTAATCGTGAATGCAGGGGGCCCGTCCTGAGCGTCGATTGATTCCGAGGATTCTTTTTTGTGCCGGAGGGGGCTTTTCTGTTGGTGTATGGCGCTCGTAGAGTCAGTAGCCGCGATGCGCTATTGGGGTGAATTCGCCAAGGGGATCGCACTGATCCCGGATGGCGTGCAGATCAGATTCAGTCCTGCTTTGATTGACGGATTGCAGTGTTCCGGTTCAGCTCGCGGGGATTCCGCTAATGGTCGATGCTTCAGTTGACTATTTTTGGGGTGGCGTGCCAGTTCATTACGAACGAAACTCCGTCTTCCGGGACGCTTGAGGCCCCACCGGACAGTATTTCTGGGGTGGGGTCTTCTTGGTGCCTGGCGGAAATATCGGCGGACTGGTGCCGCGCAAGCCTGTGGGTCGT
Source organism: Streptomyces sp. NPDC028289 (assembly GCF_055565975.1). Classification (NCBI taxonomy): domain Bacteria; kingdom Bacillati; phylum Actinomycetota; class Actinomycetes; order Kitasatosporales; family Streptomycetaceae; genus Streptomyces; species Streptomyces sp. NPDC028289. The sequence continues at coordinate 251,657 of NZ_JBVHTI010000002.1, forward strand.
TGTCGTAGTCGGGCTCGGGAGAGAGTTGATCGAGGGTCCCGAGGCTGCCCGCTGTTCGTGGACTCATAGCTATGAGGACGTTGCTCTCGTAACGGCCGAAGAAGCATGGACCTGCACTCGGGATTCCATGTTCGAGCATCCCTGATGGGATGGAATTTTAATTCCACGATAATGATCTTGAGGTCTATGGGGGGATGGGGCATGCGCTGGGTCGTGGATCCGCGCGGGCGGGTGGGGCCCATACGCATGGATTCCGAAGTCGGCGGCCGCCTATTCGATCGGTGAGGCAGCCGACGAGGGCGGCGCCCGGGTCGCCGCTCTTGCGGCTGGCGACTCCTGATCGCGCTGCTTGCGTTTGTGTGCTGTTGTGCTTGGCCGGGATCAGGTTCGGGGCGTTGTGTGAAGCGGATTGAGCATGTCCTGCGGTTCCTGGGTTGGAGCGAGATGGGGGCGGGAGGATGGGCGGGTGCTGTCCCGGGTCTATGGTCTGACTCATGATATTTCTGACCGAAGTGTCTCAGTCACACGGTGTCGGCCGGCGGTCGGGGATGGTGCGTTGTCGGTGCCGGGCTGGCGGGGTGTGTCCCGATAGGGGCCTGTCGATTGTTGTGGCGTCCTCACGATTCTGACCGTCTGACGCGGCTCGGTACCGGCAACGCGATACGTCATCGGACGGGAAGGGGAACGGGCATGCGTGGTTCGGCGCTGTCCAGTACGACGCCTGCTCCGCGGGCCCGCCGTCGTCGCCCTGTGGGGGAGGTGGTGCTGGGAGTGGACACGCACCGGGACGCCCATGTTGCTGCGGTGCTCTCCTTGACGGGGGCGGTGCTCGCCACTGACGAGTTCCCGGCCACCGCGGCTGGATACCGAGCTCTGCTGAAGTGGGCCAGGAAGTCGGGGACCGTGGGGCGGGCGGGGGTGGAGGGGACAGGTGCCTATGGGGCGTCCCTGTCCCGCTATCTGTTGGCCCAGGGTGTGGACGTGTTCGACGTGAATTGGATGGACCGGGCGGATCGTCGTCGGCGCGGTAAATCGGATCCGCTTGATGCCCAGAACGCGGCGCGAGTCGTGTTGAGTGGGCGGTCCCGTGCCCGGGCCAAAACGGGCGACGGTCCGGTGCAGATCGCGAGAATGTACAAACTCACCAAGGCGTCAGCCGTCAAGGCCCGCACTACGGCCATCAATCAGCTCAAAGCCGTACTCGTCACTGCCGATCCCGTCTTGCGGGAGGAGCTGGCCGGACTGGGCAATGCCGAACTCTTTCGTACCTGCGCGCAGTTCACCGATGCGCGTGGTCGCGAAGAGGTCGGCGAGGAGTCGGTGCTGCAGGCCACCCGGATCACGCTGGGCCTGCTGGCTCACCGGATCGGCCAGCTCTCCGAGCAGATCCGGGACGTGGAGACTCGTCTGACCCGGCTCGTGGAACAGCATGCCCCGCAGCTTCTCGATGTGGTGGGGATCGGCCCGGACACGGCGGTCACGTTGCTGATCACGGTGGGGGACAACCCGGAACGACTCGACAGCGAGGCGTCGTTCGCCGCCCTCTGCGGTGTCAGCCCTGTCGAGCGTTCCTCGGGACGTCGGCAGTTCCGTCGCCTCAACCGCGGCGGCGACCGGCAGGCCAACGCCGCGCTCCACCGCATCGTGTTCACCCGTCTGCGGGTCGACTCGCGCACCCAGGACTACTACGAGCGCCGGATCAAGGAGGGCAAGACCCGGCGCGAAATCGTCCGCTGCCTCAAACGCTACGCTGCCCGGGAGGTCTTCCACCTGGTCAAACAGCTACAGCCAGTACCCCGCTCATAGGGGCTGTCGTGACAGATGAGAGGCTCAGACGGGTGAGCGAGACACCACCGAACACCCTGCAATACCGCTTTGACGGGCCAGAAGACGCCCCGGTCCTGATCCTCGGTCCCTCCCTGGGTACCACCTGGCACATGTGGGACCGGCAGATCCCGGAGCTGGTCCAGCAGTGGCGGGTCTTCCGTTACGACCTGCCCGGGCACGGCGGCTCCCCGGCGCACCCGGCCGGTTCCGTGGCCGAGCTGACCGCACGGCTGCTGGCCACGCTGGACTCCTTCGGGGTGCAGCGCTTCGGCTACGCGGGCTGCGCGCTCGGCGGTGCCGTCGGTGTCGAGCTGGCGCTGCGGCACCCGGAGCGGATCGCCTCGCTGGCGCTGGTCGCCACCTCGCCCCGGTTCGGGACGCCGGACGAGTTCCGGCAGCGCGGTGTGATCGTACGGACGAACGGCCTCGACCCGATCGCCCGGACCTCGCCCGAGCGCTGGTTCACCGGCGGGTTCGCCGCCGCCCAGCCCGCGATCACCGAGTGGGCGGTCCAGATGGTCCGCACCACCGACCCCGGCTGCTACATCGCCGCCTGCGAGGCGCTGGCCGGCTTCGACGTGCGGCACGAGCTCGCCCGGGTCGGCGTACCGACGCTCGTCCTGGTCGGCTCCGACGACCAGGTCACCGGCCCCGCCGAGGCCCGCACCCTGGTCGCCGGCATCCCGGACGCCCGGCTCGCGGTCGTACCCGGAGCCTCCCACCTGGTCCCGGTCGAGCAGCCCGCCGCCGTCACCGATCTGCTGGTGCGGCACTTCTCCACCGCCTGGCAGCCCGCCTACGACTCGACCACCGGCCAGATCGCCATCCCGGCAGCCCCGGTGAAGCCGGTGCTGTCCGCCGCGCCCCAGGCCGTGCCGCAGGTCGCGCCCCAGGTCACACCGATCGCCGAGATCGCCCCGGCCGTCATGGCGCCGCAGCCGCTCGGGCGGCCCGATCCCTACGAGGCGGGGCTGAAGGTCCGCCGGGAGGTGCTCGGGGACGCGCACGTGGACCGGGCGCTGTCGCAGGCCGACGAGTTCTCCGGGGACTTCCAGGAGTTCGTCACCCGTTACGCCTGGGGCGAGATCTGGGACCGGCCGGGCCTCGACCGGCGCTCGCGCAGCTGTGTCACGCTCACCGCGCTGGTCGCGGGCGGGCACCTGGAGGAGCTGGGTTTCCACGTCCGGGCGGCGCTGCGCAACGGCCTCACGCCGGACGAGATCAAGGAAGTGCTGCTCCAGGCGGCGGTGTACTGCGGGGTACCGGCCGCGAACAGCGCGTTCCGGGTCGCCCAGCAGGTCATTCGCGAGGAGACCACTCCCGAGGGCTGAGGGACCCCGCGGACCGGTGAGTGCCGAAGGGCTGAGGTACCCCCGGGGGACCGGGGAGTCCCCGAGGACCGCGGGACGGCCCGGGGGCAGGATGGTGACCATGAAGCTCACCAAGAAGTCCCACGCGTGCGTGCGCCTCGAGAAGGACGGGCGCACGCTCGTCCTCGACCCCGGCGGGTTCAGCGAGCAGGACGCGGCCGTCGGTGCCGAGGCGATCCTGATCACCCACGAGCACGCCGACCACTTCGACGAGGGCCGGCTGCGGGCCGCGCTGGACGCCGACCCCGGCGCCGAGATCTGGACCCTGAAGTCCGTCGCCGACCAGCTCGCCGCGGCCTTCCCGGGCCGGGTGCACACGGTCGGTCACGGCGACACCTTCACCGCCGCCGGCTTCGAGGTCCAGGTGCACGGAGAGCTGCACGCGGTGATCCACCCGGACATCCCGCGCATCACCAACGTCGGCTACCTGATCGACGGCGGCAGGGTCTTCCACCCCGGCGACGCCCTCACCGTCCCCGACCACCCCGTCGAGACGCTGATGCTCCCCGTGATGGCGCCCTGGAACAAGATCTCCGAGGTCATCGACTACGTCCGCGAGGTGAAGCCGCAGCGCGCCTACGACATCCACGACGCCCTGCTCACCGACCTCGCCCGGCCGATCTACGACCGCCAGATCGGCGCCCTGGGCGGCGCGGACCACCAGCGGCTGGCGCCGGGGGCCTCGGCGGACGTCTGAGGCCGGACGGCCGAGGCCGGTTGTCAGAGGGGCCCGGTAGGTTGTGGGACATGCGCATCGCGACCTGGAACGTGAACTCGATCACCGCCCGCCTGCCGAGGCTCCTCGCCTGGCTGGAGAGCAGCGGCACCGACGTGCTCTGCCTCCAGGAGGCCAAGGTCGCCGAGGCACAGTTCCCCTTCGAGCAACTGCGCGAGCTGGGCTACGAGGCGGCGGTCCACGCCACCGGCCGGTGGAACGGCGTGGCGGTGCTGTCGAAGGTCGGCCTGGAGGACGTCGTCAAGGGTCTGCCCGGCGACCCGGGCTACGACGGCGGGCCCGAGCCCCGCGCGATCTCGGCGACCTGCGGGCCGGTCCGGGTCTGGTCGGTGTACGTGCCCAACGGGCGCGAGGTGGACCACCCGCACTACGCCTACAAGCTCCAGTGGTTCGAGGCGCTGAAGGCCGCCGTCGCCGGGGACGCGGGCGGCAGCCGCCCCTTCGCGGTGCTCGGTGACTACAACGTGGCGCCGACGGACGACGACGTCTTCGACGTGGCCGCCTTCGAGGGCCTGACCCATGTCACCCCGGCCGAGCGCGCCGCCCTCACCGCCCTGCGCGAGACCGGCCTGACCGACGTCGTCCCGCGCCCGCTGAAGTACGACCGCCCCTACACCTACTGGGACTACCGCCAGCTCGCCTTCCCCAAGAACCGCGGCATGCGTATCGACCTGGTGTACGGCAACGAAGCATTCGGCAAAGCCGTGACGGACGCCTACGTCGACCGCGAGGAGCGCAAGGGAAAGGGCGCTTCCGATCATGCCCCGGTGGTGGTGGACCTGGAGGTGTGAGTGTCAACCTGGGACCATGAACTTCCCCTTTCTGGGTAACAGGCACGGCAAGACCGGTGACGTCCCCCACCACGCCGATCCCGATCTGCTTGCCGAATGCGAGTTCCTGCGCGCCCAGGCGGCCGAGGAGGGTGTCGCGCTCGACGACACCCCGGCCTCGCTGGAGGCCCTCGACCAGTTGCTCCCGCGCTGGCGGGACGACGAGGAGACCCTGACCTGGCTCGGCACCGACGCCGGCCTGTACCTGGGCACCGTCCTGACCCGGACCGTGCCCGGCGCCGAGTGGGAGATCCGGGCGGACGGCGAGCCGGTCGTACGGCTGTCGTCCGGGCGGGAGTTCGAGGTCGTGGAGTCCGGCCACGACTGGGCCGCGAGCGGGGTCCCCGAACTCTCCCAGCTCTATGCGGAGGTCGCCGAGGCCTGAACTGCCATGAACGTGGCAATAAAGGCGGCATAAATACGGCTAATGCCCGAAAAGTGCGTGTCGTGCCTTAAGCCCACTCGCGGCTGGATAGTTTGCGGCAACCACGACACAGCTGAGAGCGGGTAGGGCTGCGGATGGCCGTCGATCCTCTGATCGAACTGCGGGACGTCAACAAGTACGGTGACCGGTGCTCGTGAACTTCTCGGCGCCGGCCCTTCTCCTGGGCTCCCTGCGGCGAACGCGGCCCGCGTGGGCCCGCGTTCGCGCTCGGCGTGCGCGAGACCCGCACCCTGGAGGACACCTCGCCGGGCCGTCTCGTCACCTACGAGGAGTTCCTCCATGCCGGGAAACCGATCGCGTCCAACCTCGACTACGATTTGCCCTTCATCCCTGTGGAGATGGTGATCTCCCCGGTCTGCATCGGGATGTGCATGGTGGCCCCGGCCGAACCGGGGACGCTGCTGCCGTAGGGGGCAGCAGCCAAAGGGCCAGGCCCGGCCGGCGGCAGCCGGAGATCACTGCTCGCGCAGCGGAACGGACACGTACGACGGGTCGTCCACCGGCGAGGAGAAGGTCAGCTGCGCGCCGGACGGGTTGTGCTCGATGTAGAGCGGGTCCACCGTGTCGATCACCAGCGCGAGCCGGTGCCCGGCGGGCACGTCGTAGGCCGTGGAGAACAGGTCCAGGTCCACGTCGAACGCCTTGCCGGGCGTCCGGCCGTGCCAGGTGTACGGCGCGTTGGTGACCAGCTTGCCGAGGCCGAGCGGCCCCACGTCGTACAGGTAGGCGACGAGGGTGCCGCTCTCCGCGCTCGGGGTGAGGGTGGTGTGCAACGTGGCCGTACCACGTACCTGTTGCGCGTCGGTGTACCGCCCGGACTGCCAGACGGCGGCCCAACGGCGGGGGAGCAGCGGGATCGAGGCGACCGGGGGCAGCTGGGCGACCTGGTCGAGGATGCTGGACAGGAAGACGATCCCGCCGTCCGCGCCCGAGTCGACGTTGGCGTGGACGGTGGCCGTGTCCGCCAGGGCGATCTTCCGCCGCATGGCGCCGACCGACTTCCAGTCCGGGTAGCCCTCGTAGCCACCCGTGGAACGGGACTTGAGCTCCACGGGCTGCTCGCGGTCGATCCCGTTGTCGTCGCCCTTGAGGTAGTGGTCGAACCAGCGCTCGGTGTCCGTCCACACGTCGTTGGGCAGCCCGAACAGTCCGGTCAGCTCCGCGGTGGCGTGGTCGCCGGGGCGCAGCTCAAGCCGTTTGGGGCCGGTCAGCGTGTTGTAGAAGTCGGCGATCTGGTTGGGCGGGAAGATCGTGTCGCCCCAGGCGTTGGCGAGCATGACCGCCGCGCCGTTCTTGTTGATCTGGTCGACATGGGTCGCGGCGGAACGTTTCTTTCCCCAGTCGATCAGTTCCTGTTCCTTGGAGAGGTCTGAGGCGAAGAAGTCCTTGAAGACCTGGCTGGTCTCCGCGCTCGGGCGGCCGGTGACCTGGCCGACGCCGTCAAGGAGGGCGGTCGCTTCGGAATGCTCCGTGCGCCCCGAGTAGATCGAGTCGATCAGGTCGGCCCAGCCGCTGAGCGAGGCAACCGCCTTGATCCGCCTGTCGTGCGCGGCCGCGAGCAGGCTGATGCCGGCGCCGTACGACACGCCCGCCATGCCGATGTGCCCGGCGTCGGACGGGGTGTTGGCGAGCGCCCAGTCGATCACCTTGGACGCGTCGGCCACGTCGGGCGGCCCCGCCACTTCTATCCCGCCGCCGGACTGCCAGAACCCGCGGACGTTGTAGGCCACCACGACATAGCCGGAGTCGGCGAGTTTCCGGGCCTGGGCCAGGTACTGGACCTGGGGGAAGCCCCAGCTCGTGGGCATGACGAGCAGCGGGTAGCGGTGCGAGCCGTCGGCGCCCGCGGGCGTGACGACGTTCGCCTTGAGCGTCGTACCTCCGTCGCCGGCGACGTCGACGAACCGGACGCCGTCCGTGGCGGCCTGGGCGGCGGGGGTGAACCCGAGGACACCTCCGGCGATCAGGGTCGCGGAGACGGCGCCCACGGCGGTCGTGCGCAGGGCCTTGCGATGGGTTCCCACAGGTCACTCCCCATACGTGTGAATGCAAAGTGACCCGACGGTAACCGCGACCTCTTACCGTAAGTAACCCGTCGGTAAGTTACGTGCGAGTAAAGATTGTTGAAGGGTGCGGGCAGTCAGGAGGCGCGGTGCGAGGCGCGCGGCGTCTCGGTCGCGTCGGGCGGCAGCGGTGCCTGCGCGGCACGGGTGACGTCCTCGACGAGTTCGACCACGTCAGGGCCGTACGCCTGCGAGTTGACGACCTTGAGGAGCAGCACGAAGGAGTTCTTGCCGTGCTTGCGGGCGAGCCGCTCGTGGTTGCGGGCGAGGTAGCGGGTGGCCGCCTGGTTGGTGATCGCGCGCTGCCCGCAGAAGAGGAACACCGGGCGAGCGTCCGGGCGTTGGCCGGCGGTGAGGCGGGCCAGCAGTACGTACTCCGTGATGCCCGGGTCGAGGCGGTAGCGCTCGGTGCCGATCTGGAAGGCGCCGCGGTCCGGGCCCGGCTCCGGGTCGATGTTGACGCGCACGCCCGGCAGCATCGCGGACATGTGGGCCACCATGCGCCGGTTCGACCCCGGCCCGCCCACGCAGAACTCCGTACGCTCGCCGAAGCCCTGCTGGACGTTGTCCTGGGTCACCATCTGGAGGTTCGCGCCGCAGTCCTTGATGAGCGCGGCCAGTTCCAGGAGCGCGAACACGTCGAAACGGTGGACGGCCGGTTCGGACGTGGCGGGATCGCGGTTGACGACCAGCAGCGACTCCGAGTTCTCCGGCAGCCCGAGAAAGGCCTGCTTGCGGCGCAGGCTCCGGCGCCACAGCGAGGTACGGGCCAGCCAGCCGAGCGCCGCGCTGATGCCGGCCGCCACGACGCCGAGGATAATGTTGCGCAGGTCGTCATTCATGGGCGCGCATGCTAGCGGGCGCAGGTGGCCGGAACGTACCCGTGTTCGAAGTGTGGCGGTCGTATGACAGTGCCCTGAATGTGGCTGTCGGGGCCGCGGCCCCGCCGATACGCTGCGCGGACGTTCCGGAACTGGAGGTGCGGATGCGTCGCCCTGTCGCGCGGAAACTGACGGTCCTGGCGGTCTCGGCCGCCGTGGTGTCGGTGGGGGCGGCAGCGCCTCCCGCCTCCGGCGGTGCCACCACCGCGAAGACCCCGGTGGCCGTCGGCTACGGCGGTGCCGTCTCCAGCGTCGACGCGGACGCCACCGCCGCCGGTATCGAGGTGCTCCGCAAGGGCGGCAACGCGGTCGACGCGGCCGTCGCGACCGCCGCCGCGCTCGGCGTCACCGAGCCCTACTCCTCCGGCATCGGAGGTGGCGGCTACTTCGTCTACTACGACGCCAAGTCCCGTACGGTGCACACGATCGACGGCCGCGAGACCGCGCCGCTGACCGCCGACTCCGACCTGTTCGTGGAGAACGGCAAGCCACTCGCCTTCGCCGACGCCGTCAGCAGCGGACTGAGCGTCGGCACCCCGGGGACGCCGGCCACCTGGCAGACGGCGCTCGGCCAGTGGGGGACGGAGCGGCTCGGCTCGGTGCTGAAACCGGCCGAACGCATCGCCCGCAACGGGTTCGTCGTCGACAACACCTTCCAGTCGCAGACCGCCGCGAACGAGACCCGGTTCCGGTACTTCCCCGACACGGCCAAGCTGTTCCTGCCGGGCGGGAAGCTGCCGGTGGTGGGTTCCACCTTCAAGAACCCCGAACTGGCCCGGACCTACGAGGAGCTGGGGAAGAAGGGGATCGGGGCCGTCTACAAGGGCGACATCGGCAAGGACATCGTGTCGACGGCCGACAACCCGCCCGTGGACCCGAGTTCGGGATGGAAGGCGCGGGCGGGCAAGCTGTCCACCAAGGATCTGGCCGCCTACCGGGCCAAGCTGCAGGCGCCGACCGAGACGGGGTACCGCGGGCTGAAGGTGTACTCGATCGCACCTTCGTCGTCCGGCGGGACCACCGTCGGCGAAGCGCTCAACATCCTGGAGAACACCGACCTCTCCACGGCCAGTGAGGTGCAGTACCTGCACCACTTCATCGAGGCGAGCCGGATCTCCTTCGCCGACCGGGGGCGCTGGGTCGGCGACCCCGCGTTCGAGAACGTGCCGACGACGGGGCTGCTGTCGCAGCGGTACGCCGACGAGCGGGCGAAGCTGATCAGCGACGACGCGGTGCTGACCAGCCCGGTCGCACCGGGCGACCCCAACAACCCAGGGTCGACCGGGACGGCGGCGCCGACCACGTACGAGGGGGAGAACACGACGCACCTCACGGTCGCCGACAAGTGGGGGAACGTCGTCTCCTACACGCTGACCATCGAACAGACCGGTGGCAGCGCGATGACCGTCCCGGGGCGGGGGTTCCTGCTCAACAACGAGCTGACCGACTTCTCGTTCACCCCGGCCAACCCCGCGGTGCACGACCCGAACCTGCCGGGGCCCGGGAAGCGGCCGCGGTCCTCCATCTCGCCGACCATCGTCCTGGACAAGGCGAACCGTCCGGTGGTCGCGGTGGGGTCGCCCGGCGGGGCGACCATCATCACGACGGTGCTGCAGGTGCTGACCGAGTTCCTCGACCGGCATCTGCCGCTGGTGGACGCGATCGCCGCGCCTCGGGCGTCGCAGCGGAATGCGGCGAAGACCGAGTTGGAGCCGACGCTGTACAACGACCCTGCGGTGCGGGGGAAGTTGGAGGCCATCGGGCATGCGTTCTCGTTGAATCCGGAGATCGGGGCGGCTACTGGTGTCCAGCGGCTGCCGGGTGGGAAGTGGCTGGCGGCGGCTGAGACGGTGCGGCGGGGTGGGGGGTCGGCTCAGGTGGTGGATCCTGCGCCGTAGTTGCCGGGTGCGGGTGCGTGGGGCTGGTCGCGCAGTTCCTCCTCCCCCGGCCTTCGGCCGGGGGTACCCCCGGCGTCCCTAGAGGGGCGCCTTCTGCGGGCGGAACTCCAGGCGGCCGTCGGTGACATCGACCGTCACGGTGCTGCCCTCCGCGATCGTGCCGTCCAGGAGCAGTCGGGACAGCTGGTTGTCGACTTCCCGTTGGATGGTCCGGCGCAGCGGGCGGGCGCCGTACTCCGGCTGGTAGCCGTGTTCCGCCAGCCAGTTGACCGCCGCGTCCGTGAAGTGGGCCGTGATGCCCTGGGCGTGCAGCATGCGGCGGGTGTGTTCCAGCAGGAGTTCGGTGATCTGGCGCAGCTGGTCGCCGGTGAGCCGGCGGAAGACGACGATCTCGTCGATGCGGTTGAGGAACTCGGGCCGGAAGTGGTCCCGGAGTGGCCGCAGGACCCGCTCGCGGCGGGCCGCCTCCGTCGCCTCCTCGTCGTCGGCGCCGAAGCCGATGCCGGCACCGCGCCTCGTGATCACGTCCGAGCCCAGGTTGCTCGTCATCACGATGACCGTGTTGGTGAAGTCCACCGTGCGGCCCTGGGAGTCGGTCAGGCGGCCGTCGTCCAGGACCTGGAGCAGGATGTTGAAGACGTCCGGGTGCGCCTTCTCCACCTCGTCGAGGAGGAGCAGGGAGTACGGGTGACGGCGGACGACCTCGGTGAGCTGGCCCGCCTCCTCGTGGCCGACGTAGCCGGGCGGGGCGCCCACCAGACGGGAGACGGTGTGGCGCTCCTGGTACTCGCTCATGTCCAGGCGGACCATCCGGTCCTCGCTGCCGAACAGCACCTCGGCGAGCGCGCGGGCCAGTTCGGTCTTGCCGACGCCGGTCGGGCCGAGGAAGAGGAAGCTGCCGATAGGCCGGTTAGGGCTCGCCAGTCCGGCACGGGAGCGCATGACCGCCTCGGAGACGACGGCGACCGCCTCGTCCTGGCCGACGACCCGCTGGTGCAGATGGGCCTCCAGGCCGAGCAGCCGTTCCTTCTCCTCCTGGGTGAGGCTGCTGACCGGGATGCCGGTCTGGCGGGAGACCACCTCGGCGATCGCCTCGGCCGTCACCTCCAGGTTCAGCCCCTCGTCCGCCTCGTCCTCGCCGGAGAGTTCGGTGATGCGGGTCTTCAACGCGCCGATGCGGTCCCGGACCTGGGTGGCGCGTTCGTACTGCTCGTCGGCGACCGCCTGGTCCTTGTCCCGGGTGAGCTGCTCGATCTCGCGCTCCATGGCGCGTACGTCCGTGCCCTTGGTGCGGGCGCCTAGGCGGACCCGGGCGCCGGCCTGGTCGATCAGGTCGATCGCCTTGTCCGGCAGCCTGCGGTCGGTGAGGTAGCGGTCGGACAGCTCGACGGCGGCGACCAGGGCCTCGTCGGTGTAGCGGACCTGGTGGTGGGCCTCGTAGCGGTCCCGCAGGCCGCGCAGGATCTCGATGGCGTCCGGGACCGTCGGCTCGGGCACCAGGATCGGCTGGAAACGGCGGGCCAGCGCCGCGTCCTTCTCGATCTTGCGGAACTCCTCGAGGGTGGTCGCGCCCACGACGTGCAGCTCACCCCGGGCCAGCGCGGGCTTGAGGATGTTGGCCGCGTCCATCGCACCACCCTCGCCGCCGCCCCCGGCGCCGACCACGGTGTGCAGCTCGTCGATGAAGACGACCAGCTGGTCGGAGTGCGAGCGGATCTCGTTGACGATGTTGTTGAGCCGCTCCTCGAAGTCGCCCCGGAACCGGGTGCCGGCGACCACGCCGGGCAGGTCGAGGGCGATCACCCGGCGGCACGACAGTACGTCGGGCACGTCCCCGTCGGCGATCCGCTGGGCCAGGCCCTCGACGATCGCCGTCTTTCCGACACCGGCGTCACCGATCAGCACGGGGTTGTTCTTGCCGCGCCGGGAGAGCACCTCGATGGTCTGCTCGATCTCGTCGTCGCGGCCGATGACCGGGTCGATCCGGCCCTGACCGGCCAGCTCGGTCAGGTCCCGGCCGTACTTGTCGAGGTTCGGCGTGCTGCTGGGACGGCGCCGGGTGTCCGGCCCGGCGAGCGAGCGGTCGGTCTCCGCGGTGTCCGGCGGCAGGCCGGCGGCGGCGAACCGGGCGGCGTTCAGGATGTGCCCGGCGGCCGAGTCCGGGTTGGCGGCCAGCGCGCCCAGCACGTGCTCGGGGCCGATGTACCCGGCTCCTCCTGCCCGGGCCAGGTCGTGCGCGTCCAGCAGGGCCCGTTTGACGGCCGGGGTGAGGGAGAGCGAGGTCGGCGGGGGAGCCTCCCCGGGCGGGTGCTGGACCGGCCCCGCGCGGCCGTCGATCTCCGTCGCCAGCGAGTCGGGATCGGTGCCGGACCTGCTCAGCAGGGAACGGGTGGGCTCCGCCGTCAGCGCCGCGCGCAGCAGGTGCTCGGTGTCGAGGTCCCGGCTGCCGTGCTCGGCGGCGTACTGGGCGGCGCCCTTGACCAGTTCCCTGGCCGGCTGGCTCAGCAGCCTGCCGATGTCGATCTGGCGGGGGCCCTGGCGGGCTCCGCCGCCGAAGAAGCGTGCGAGGAACTCTCCGAAAGGGTCCTGTCCGAAGTTGTCCGGTCCGGGGTAACCGCTGGTCATGAGCGTTCGTTCCGTTCCGGCGTCCCGGCGCCTGGCGGGACGCGCTCGCTGGTCGACGTGCCGGTCCACGCGGGTGCCCCTGCAGGGCCCGGTCACACCACCTTCGCACGCCCGCCGGAGGGGGGCACGTCCAGCCGTTCGGGGGACGGGCCGAGCCTACGGGAAACCAGCAGAGTAATTCGGCAACGCAGCGCCGCCTTACGTCCTGCCGCGATAATCTCCGCCTTTCTCGTGTCGTGTGGTCGCACCGGCCGGACCCGGAGTCCGGCCGGTGCGACCGGCGCGTTTTATGCCACGTGATCAGCGGCCGTTGGTATTCGGCCGGGGCCGCCGCCGACCATGGGGCGGAGGCGGCGGAGGCACCGGCTGCCGCCGTGTGGGCCGGGGGAACGGAACGCGCATGCGCACGTTTTCCATGAGAACTCCTTCGCTGATTGGGCGGCTGTTTTTCCGCCCGTCACGGAAAGGAGTACGGGGGGACCGCCGTCGTTGTTCAGTGTTCTGGAGAATTCATTTGGGGTGTGCCGACCCGCATATCGCGATAAGAAATACACAGGGAAAACCTGTGTCAGTTCTCTGAATTCCTGGCCGTGAGAACCCGCGGCCCCGCCTCGGTGATCGCCACCGTGTGCTCCGCGTGCGCCGCCCGGGAGCCGTCGTTCGTCCGCAGGGTCCAGCCGTCCTCGGCCGCGTGGTAGCCGTCCCGGCCGCCGCCGATCACCATGGGCTCGATCGCGAGGACCATGCCGTGCCGCAGCGGGAGGCCGCGACCGGGGCGGCCCTCGTTGGGAACGCCGGGGTCCTCGTGCATACGGCGGCCGATGCCGTGTCCGCCGAAGTCCTGTGGGATGCCGTAGCCGGCGTCCCGGCACACCCGGCCGACCGCGTGGGCGATGTCGCCGATGCGGTTGCCGACGACCGCCGCCGCGATGCCCGCCGCGAGCGCCCGCTCGGCGGTCTCGATGAGCCGGACGTCCGCCGGGCGCGGCCTGCCGACCGTGAAGCTGATCGCCGAGTCGCCCGCCCAGCCGTCCAGCACCGCACCGCAGTCGATGGAGACCAGGTCTCCGTCGCGCAGCCGGTAACCGGTCGGGATGCCGTGCACGATCGCGTCGTTCACGGACGCGCAGATGACGGCGGGGAACGGGGTGGGTGCGAACGAGGGCCGGTAGCCGAGGAAGGGGGAGGAGGCTCCTGCTTCGCGCAGCACCTCCCGCGCCACCTCGTCCAGTTCGAGCAGGGAGACGCCGATGCCGGCGGCCTCGCGTACGGCCGTCAGGGCCTGTCCGACGACCTGGCCCGACGCGTACATGGCGTCGATCGATGTGTCTGTCTTCAGTTCCACCATGCCAATTAATATACCGGTTTTCTCGACCGGGTTAGAATGGCGGCATGGTGCGCACCCCTCTCACCCCGGAAGAACGTGAACGCGGCGAGCGGCTCGGGCGGTTGCTGCGCGAGGCGCGCGGCGGCCGGAGCATGACGGAGGTGGCGGCCGCGGCGGGCATCTCGGCCGAGACCCTCCGCAAGATCGAGACCGGGCGGGCGCCGACCCCCGCCTTCTTCACGGTCGCCGCGCTGGCCCGTGCGCTCGGTCTGTCGATGGACGAGCTGGTGGAGCGCTGCGCCCTGGTCGTCGTCTGACGCGCATCGGTCAAGATCGGGCAATGAGGGCTCCGCGCCCCCGCTGAAAACTCCCCGTAGCAGCGCCGTAACACGACTGGTGTTGCCTACGAAGCCGGAGTGTTCCGGTCTGGTGGGAGTCGAGCGATGACTGTGGATCAACTCCCGGGCCGGGTGCGGGAGTTCGCGAACTACCTGAACGGCCTGCTGGCGCGCCTGGATCAGGGCGGCGGCTGGTGCGCCGTCTTCTGGCAGCGCGACCCCGACGGTATGCAGGGCTGCCTCGCCGGGCGCGAGGTGCCGCCCTGGGACGTCGTCGAGGCGCTGCTCCAGGATCTGGCCACCGTCCACGGCACCGGGGCCGCCGCGCGCGAGGCCGAGCAGGCCCGCCGGCTGCACGCGGAAGCGCTCGCCGCGTACGACACCCGGCCGGGCGCCCGCGAGGACCTGGGCGACCGCCTCGACGTCACCCTCAGGGAACAGCGGTACGCGGCGGAACGGCTGGCCCAGCTCGGCCGCGCCCTGGACGCCGCGCGCTCCCGTGAGGAGGCCGAGGCCCTGAACATCGACCTCGCCTGGGCCCGCGACGACCACGCACGCGCGGCCGCCCGGTGCGCCGAGCTCCGGGCCCGGATGGGACGGCTGGAACAGCGGGCCGAGCTCGCCGGGCGCCCAACGAGCGAGACCCTCCCCGTGGCTCCCCGGCCGGCCCAGGCCCCGGCTCCCGCCCAGACTCCGGCTCCCGCCCAGGCCCCGGCTCCCGCCCCCGCCCCGACCGAGGCTCCGGCCCCGGCTCCCGCCCCGGCCAAGCAGCGCAAGCGGCGACGGGGCAGTGCCCGGTTCGCCGGCATGGCGGAGGACGAGGCCGTGCCCACGGTCGTACCGCAGACGCCGGAGGCGTCCGTGTCCGAGGCCGCCACCGGCCGTCGTACCCCGCGCGGAGCCCGTTTCGCCGGGGCCGTCGAGGTACCGGCGCGGCCGGAGCCGGTGCCCGCGGAGTCCGACGAGGAATCGGAGCGGGCCGTGGCGGCGGCCGTCAAGCGGCTCGAAGGGCTGCGGGCGGCGGGCCGCACCGGGGAGGCGCACGCGCTCCTGGCCGAGGTCGCGCACTGGTCCGCCGCCCGGTTCCCGCTGCTCGCGGACGCCCTCCAGCGGGCCGGGCTCGGCGCCGACTGGGCCACGCTGCTGTGGGAGGCGGCCTCGCTGCCGCCCGCCCGGCTCGTCGCGGCCGCCGACGCCCTGACCGCCGCGGGCCGGACCGACGACGGCCGCCAGATCCTGCGCCAGGGCGTCGCCCGCCCCGCCGCGGAGATCGGTGAGGCCGTCCTCGCCCTGGACGCGGAAGGCCGCCACCGCGAGGCCCGGGCCCTGCTGGACACGTACGTCCAGGTCCGCACCCCGGAGGAGGCGGCCCACAGCGCCGAACCGGATCCCCGGCGCCTGGTGCCCCTGCTGCTCCGCTCGGCGCAGACGATTTCGGACCAGCGCCACTGGGACTTGCTGCACGCACTGCGGGTGGCGGGCCTCGCTTCTTGACCCCTTCAGGGGCGCTGGGGGAGGAACTGCGCGATCAGCCCCCACGCACCGGTACCCGGTAAACGGCCGAACCCCCATGGCGGAGCCCCCTGACTCCTCCACCGGGGTAAGAAACGCGATGGACTCGGCGGCTTAACGACGATGGTCTTGGCAAGGACTCCGAGGAGGCCTACTTTCGACCCTCTACGGGCGTAGAAGGAGCAGCTCATGGCCAACGTCGTACGCGCCGCTCTGGTCCAGGCCACCTGGACCGGCGACACCGAGTCCATGGTGGCGAAACACGAGGAACACG
Organism: Streptomyces sp. NPDC028289; assembly: GCF_055565975.1. Classification (NCBI taxonomy): domain Bacteria; kingdom Bacillati; phylum Actinomycetota; class Actinomycetes; order Kitasatosporales; family Streptomycetaceae; genus Streptomyces; species Streptomyces sp. NPDC028289. The sequence continues at coordinate 267,783 of NZ_JBVHTI010000002.1, forward strand.
CCCGCGAGGCGGCCCGCCGAGGCGCGAAGATCATCGGATTTCAGGAAGTCTTCAACGCCCCCTACTTCTGCCAGGTCCAGGAACCCGAGCACTACCGCTGGGCCGAGCCGGTCCCGGACGGCCCCACCACGCGTCGTATGCAGGAACTCGCGCGCGAGACCGGCATGGTGATCGTCGTCCCCGTCTTCGAGGTCGAGCAGTCCGGCTTCTACTACAACACCGCCGCCGTGATCGACGCCGACGGTACCGTCCTCGGCAAGTACCGCAAGCACCACATCCCGCAGGTCAAGGGCTTCTGGGAGAAGTACTACTTCAAGCCCGGGAACGTCGGCTGGCCGGTCTTCGACACCGCCGTCGGCAAGGTGGGCGTGTACATCTGCTACGACCGCCACTTCCCCGAGGGCTGGCGGCAACTCGGCCTCAACGGTGCCCAGTTGGTGTACAACCCGTCAGCCACCTCGCGCGGCCTGTCGGCCTACCTCTGGCAGCTGGAACAGCCGGCCGCCGCCGTCGCCAACGAGTACTTCGTCGCCGCCATCAACCGGGTGGGCCAGGAGGAGTACGGGGACAACGATTTCTACGGGACGAGCTATTTCGTCGATCCGCGTGGGCAGTTCGTGGGGGAGGTCGCGAGCGACAAGGGTGAGGAACTCGTCGTCCGGGACCTCGACTTCGACCTGATCGAAGAAGTGCGTCAGCAGTGGGCCTTCTACCGCGACCGCCGTCCCGACGCCTACGAAGGGCTGGTACAGCCGTGAACGACCTCTTCGCCCGCCACCGCCAGGTCCTGCCCGACTGGCTGGCCCTCTACTACGACGAGCCCCTGGAGATCACCCACGGCGAGGGCCGGCACGTCTGGGACGCGGACGGCAACCGCTACCTCGACTTCTTCGGCGGCATCCTCACCACGATGACCGCGCACGCCCTGCCCGAGGTGACGAAGGCGGTGAGCGAGCAGGCCGGCCGGATCATCCACTCCTCCACGCTCTACCTCAACCGCCCGATGGTCGAACTCGCCGAGCGCATCGCCCAGTTGAGCGGCATCCCGGACGCCCGCGTCTTCTTCACCACGTCCGGCACCGAGGCCAACGACACGGCCCTGCTGCTCGCGACGACGTACCGGCGCACCAACACCATCCTGGCGATGCGCAACAGCTACCACGGCCGCTCCTTCAGCGCGGTCGGCATCACCGGCAACAAGGGCTGGTCCCCGACCTCCCTGTCCCCGCTGCAGACGCTCTACGTCCACGGCGGCGTCCGCACCCGCGGCCCGTTCGCCGAGCTGAACGACCGTGACTTCATCGCGGCCTGCGTCGACGACCTGCGCGACCTCCTCGGCCACACCCGCCCGCCGGCCGCGCTGATCGCCGAGCCCATCCAGGGCGTCGGCGGCTTCACCTCCCCGCCCGACGGGCTGTACGCGGCCTTCCGCAAGGTCCTCCAGGAGCAGGGCATCCTCTGGATCGCCGACGAGGTGCAGACCGGCTGGGGCCGCACCGGCGAGCACTTCTGGGGCTGGCAGGCACATGGCCAGAGCGGTCCGCCGGACATCCTCACCTTCGCCAAGGGCATCGGCAACGGCAGCTCCATCGGCGGTGTGGTGGCCCGCTCCGAGATCATGAACTGCCTGGACTCCAACAGCATCTCGACGTTCGGCGGCACCCAGATCACCATGGCCGCGGGCCTCGCCAACCTGTCGTACCTCCTGGAACACGACCTCCAGGGCAACGCCCGCCGCGTCGGCGGCCTCCTCATCGAACGCCTCCGCGCGGTCGCCGCCCAGCTGCCCGGCGTACGCGAGGTCCGGGGCCGCGGCCTGATGATCGGCGTCGAACTGGTCAAGCCCGGCACCGACGAGGCCGACCCCAAGTCTGCCTCCGCCGTCCTGGAAGCGGCCCGTGAAGGCGGCCTCCTGATCGGCAAGGGCGGCGGCCACAACACGAGCGCGTTGCGCATCGCCCCGCCTCTGTCCCTGACGGTGGCGGAGGCGGAGGAGGGCGCGACGATCCTCGAACAAGCGCTGCGGAGTGCCTACTAGGCGCTCCGCCGGGGGTGCCGTGACCTGACTGTGTCGGCTGCGGCGCCGTCGTGGGGGGGGGGGGGGGGGGGGCGGGGGCCCCCCCCCCCCCCCCCCCCCCCCCCCCCCCCCCCCCCCCCCCGCCCCCCGGCGCCCCCCCGGTTTTGAAGGGCAGCGGGGTGTGTACCACCCCCCCCCCCCCCCCCCCCCCCCCCCACAAGCCCGCACCGC
>NZ_JBVHTI010000002.1:270040-601501 GCF_055565975.1 Streptomyces sp. NPDC028289
GGGGGGCGCGTGTCCCCGCCCCCCGGGGGGGGGGGGGGCCCCCCCGCGGGGGGGGGGGGCCCCCCCCCGCGACCAGCCCCCACCGGCCCGCAGTCCCAGAACGCACCACACCCGACCAAGGGACACGCAAGATGACCGCCACTTGGGATCCCCCGAACACCACAGACCCCATACTGTCGGTCCGCCAGATCCTCGCCCTGGAAAGGGTCCTGGCCGGCGACCCCGAGGTGGTGGCCGCCGCCTCCCACCTCGACCGCCCCGTCCGCTGGGTGCACGTCGCCGAGGCCCCCGACGTCGGCGTCATGCTCACCGGCGGCGAGATGGTCCTCACCACCGGCGTCCTGCTCGCCGGCGACGAGCACAAACAGGCCGAGTACATCCAGTCCCTGCACCGGGCCGAGGCCGCCGCGGTCGTCCTCGGCCTCGGCCGCGCCTTCCCCGCCCCGCCCGACGCCATGCGCCGCGCAGCGGACCGCTGCGGCCTCCCCCTGGTGGTCCTGCACCGCCCCTTCCCCTTCGCCGAGCTGACGGAGGAGGTCCAGTCCCGCCTGGTCCGGCGGAAGTTCGCCGCCGTCAGCCTCTCCGAGTCCGTCCGCACCGCCCTCACCGGCCTCATCACGGCCGGCGCCCCCCTCCAACGGCTCCTCGACGAGGTCGCCGTGCACAGCGCCTGCCCGGTCGTCGTCACCAACCTCGCGCACCGGGTCCTCGCCACCGCGGGGGAGCGGTCGGCCGTGGACGACGTGCTGCGGGACTGGGAGCGCATCGCCCGGCAGGCCGGCGGCAGCGCCGGCGACGGCTGGATCCGCGCCGAACTGGGCGGCCGGGGAGAGCGCTGGGGCCAGATCATGCTCTGCGGCTATCGCGGCGACACCGCCACCGGCCGGCTCCTGGCCGACCGGGGCGCCGAGGCCCTCGTCCTGCACCGCATGCTCGGCGGCGGCTCCGCCCACACCTGGGAGGAGCAGTCCGCGCAGAGCCTGCTGACCGACCTGGTCTCCGGGGTCGTACCGGCCCGCCAGCTGCTGCCCAGGGCCCGGGCGGCCGGTCTCCCGGTCAACCGGCGGACCTTCGTCCCCCTCGTCGTACGGGACGCCGAACCGGCCCAACTGGAGCGGATCCTGCGCCTGCTGGGCCTGCCCGGACTCGTCGCCGAGCTCACCGAGCGCACCACCGCCGTCCTCCTCAGCCTCGCCCGGGACCAGGACGCCGACGCCCTCGCCGCGCACTTCGCCGTCCGGCTGCACGGCGAGTCGGCGGGACCCCGGGCGGTGGTCGCCGCCGCGGGCGCCCGTACCGTCTGGGACGACGTGCCGGTCGGCCTGCGCGAGGCCCAGCACGTCGCCGACGCGGTCGCCGACACCACCGCCGCCCTCGACCTGCCGGCCGTCGTACGGCTCAGGGACGTCCACCTGCGCGGCCTGATCCGGCTGCTGCGGGACGACCCGCACGTCCAGTCCTTCGCCGAGCGCGAGCTGGACGGCCTGCTGTGCGGGAACGGCACCGACCAGGACCTCCTCGGCGTCCTGCGGACCTACCTCGCCACCGGCCGCAACAAGTCCCGCACCGCTCAGCTCCACCACGTCTCCCGCCCCGCGCTGTACCGCCGCCTGGAGGCGATACAGACCCGGCTCGGCGTCGACCTCGACGACTTCGAGCAGGCGGCATCCGTGCACATCGCACTCCTCGCGCACGACGCGCAACAGCAGTGAAACATGCGACGACCTGGGAAAACGGCGGTGAAACATGGGCCGACGGCAGCGTGACACGGTGCCACGCCGGGCGCTCGCAGACGTGACACGGTGCAACTCAAACAGGACTTCCGGGCTTTCTAGCCTTCTCGCACACCGAGCGACCGGAGGTCCCGATGAGCCGAGTGATTCGTGCCGCCCTCTTCCAGACCGCCTGGACCGGCGACAAGGAGTCGATGATCCAGGTCCACGAGCAGGCGGCCCGCGACGCGGCCGCGCAGGGCGCCCAGGTCCTGTGCTTCCAGGAGCTGTTCTACGGGCCCTACTTCTGCCAGGTCCAGGACAAGGCCTTCTACGAGTACGCCGAGCAGGTCCCGGACGGCCCGATCGTCCAGCGCTTCCAGGCCCTCGCCCGCGAACTGGGCCTCGTCCTGATCCTGCCGGTGTACGAGGAGGAGCAGCCCGGCGTCCTCTACAACACCGCCGCCGTGATCGACGCCGACGGCTCGTACCTCGGCAAGTACCGCAAGCACCACATCCCCCAGGTCCCCGGCTTCTGGGAGAAGTTCTACTTCCGCCCGGGGAACGCGGGCTGGCCGATCTTCGAGACGGCCGTCGGGAAGATCGGCGTCTACATCTGCTACGACCGCCACTTCCCGGAAGGATGGCGGGCGTTGGGCCTCGGCGGTGCCGAGATCGTCTTCAACCCCTCCGCCACCTCGCGCGGACTCTCCCGCTACCTCTGGCAGTTGGAGCAGCCGGCGGCGGCTGTGGCCAACGAGTACTTCGTCGGCGCGATCAACCGGGTCGGCGTGGAGGACCTGGGCGACAACGACTTCTACGGCACCTCCTACTTCGTGGACCCGGAGGCCCAGTTCGTCGGCGAGGTCGCCTCCGACAAGGAGACCGAACTGGTCGTCCGCGACCTGGACCTGGCCAAGCTCCGCGAGGTCCGCGACCGCTGGCAGTTCTTCCGCGACCGCCGCCCGGACGCGTACGGCCCGCTGACGGCGCCGTAAAGCAGACGGCGCCATTCGCGCCCCAAAGGGGCGCTGGGGGTACCCCCGGCCGAAGGCTGGGGGAGGAACTGCGCGACCAGCCACAGACGACCGGCACTTTCCCGACAACCGAACGGAGCGTGAACCCATGGTCGGCCGCACTCTCATCCGTGGCGGACTCGTCATCACCGCGTCCGACGAGATCCACGCCGACGTCCTGATCGAGGACGGCCGCATCGCCGCCCTCGCGGCGACCGGCACCCCCGCCGCCGAGGCCTTCACCGCCGAGCGGACCATCGACGCCACCGGCAAGTACGTCATCCCGGGCGGCGTCGACGCCCACACCCACATGGAGCTGCCGTTCGGCGGCACCTTCGCCTCCGACACCTTCGAGACCGGCACCCGGGCCGCCGCCTGGGGCGGTACGACCACCATCGTCGACTTCGCCGTGCAGAGCGTCGGGCACAGCCTGCGCGAGGGCCTCGACGCCTGGCACGCCAAGGCCGAGGGCAACTGCGCCGTCGACTACGGCTTCCACATGATCGTCTCCGACGTGAACCAGGAGACGCTCAAGGAGATGGACCTGCTGGTCGAGGAGGGAGTGACCTCCTTCAAACAGTTCATGGCCTACCCCGGCGTCTTCTACTCCGACGACGGCCAGATCCTGCGTGCCATGCAGCGCTCCGCCGAGAACGGCGGCCTGATCATGATGCACGCCGAGAACGGCATCGCCATCGACGTGCTGGTGGAACAGGCGCTGGCGCGCGGCGAGACGGACCCGAGGTATCACGGCGAGGTGCGCAAGGCCCTCCTGGAAGCCGAGGCCACCCACCGCGCCATCAGGCTCGCCCAGGTCGCCGGAGCCCCGCTCTACGTCGTGCACGTCTCCGCGATGGAGGCGGTCGCCGAGCTGGCCCGCGCCCGCGACGAGGGGCTCCCCGTCTTCGGCGAGACCTGCCCCCAGTACCTCTTCCTCTCCACCGACAACCTCGCCGAGCCCGACTTCGAGGGCTCGAAGTACGTGTGCAGCACGCCGCTGCGCCCCAAGGAGCACCAGGCCAAGCTCTGGCAGGGCCTCAGGACCAACGACCTCCAGGTCGTCTCCACCGACCACTGCCCCTTCTGCTTCGTCGGCCAGAAGGAACTCGGCCGCGGCGACTTCTCGAAGATCCCCAACGGCCTGCCCGGCGTCGAGAACCGGATGGACCTGCTGCACCAGGCCGTCGTCGACGGGCACATCTCGCGCCGCCGCTGGATCGAGATCGCCTGCGCCACCCCGGCCCGGATGTTCGGCATGTACCCGAAGAAGGGGACCATCACCCCGGGTGCGGATGCCGACGTCGTCATCTACGACCCGCACGCCGAGCAGGTCGTCTCCGCCGAGACCCACCACATGAACGTCGACTACTCGGCGTACGAGGGCAAGCGCCTCACCGGCCGCGTCGAGACGGTCCTGTCGCGCGGCGTACCCGTCATCACCGAGCGGGAGTACACCGGACACGCCGGGCACGGCGTCTACACCCCGCGCTCCACCTGTCAGTACCTCAACTAGGAGAGGCGCCCATGGACTTCGGACTCGTCCTGCAGACCGATCCGCCGGCCTCCCGGGTCATCAGCCTGATGAAACGGGCCGAACGCAACGGCTTCCGCTACGGCTGGACCTTCGACTCCGCCGTGCTCTGGCAGGAGCCGTTCGTGATCTACAGTCAGATCCTCGCCAACACCAGCAAGCTGACGGTCGGGCCGATGGTCACCAACCCGGGCACCCGCACCTGGGAGGTCACCGCCTCCACCTTCGCCACCCTCAACGACATGTTCGGCAACCGCACGGTCTGCGGCATCGGCCGCGGCGACTCCGCGATGCGGGTGGCCGGCCGCAAGCCCAACACCCTTGCCCGCATCAGCGAGGCCATGAAGGTCATCCGTGCCCTCGGCCGGGGCGAGGAGGCCGATCTCGGCGGTACCGTCGTCAGGTTCCCGTGGATCAAGCCGGGCGCCGAACTCCCGGTCTGGATGGCCGCGTACGGCCCGAAGGCCCTGAAGATGACCGGGGAGGAGGCCGACGGCTTCATCCTCCAGCTCTCCGACCTCTACCTCACCGAGTACATGGTGAAGGCGGTGAAGGACGCGGCCGTGGCCGCCGGACGCGACCCGTCCGAGGTGAAGATCTGCGTCGCCGCGCCCGCCTACGTGACCGAGGACGACTCGCCCGAGGCCCTCGCTCACGCTCGTGACCAGTGCCGCTGGTTCGGCGGCATGGTCGGCAACCACGTCGCCGACCTGGTCGCCAAGTACGGCGAGCACTCCGCCGCGGTACCCGACGAACTCACCGACTACATCAAGGCCCGCCAGGGCTACGACTACTCGCACCACGGACGCAGCGGCAACCCCGACACCGAGTTCGTGCCCGACGAGATCGTCGACCGCTTCTGCGTCATCGGCCCGGCCGAGAAGCACGTCGAGAAGCTGAACGCCCTGCGCGAGCTGGGCGTCGACCAGTTCGCCGTCTACGACATGCACGACGCGCAGGAGGCCACCATCGACGCGTACGGGACGAAGGTCATCCCGGCCGTCAACGGCTAGCCCACTCCTGGCAGTTGGTCTCCCCCTTCCCGCCGTCCCGGGAAGGGGGTCAGGGCGCACCCCACCGCGTACCCCCCCCGCCCCGCCCGCACGGCCTCTCTCCCGTCCCGCCTCACCCCGATTGGCCTGCCCATGACCGACACCGCTCCCACGGCCATACCCACGTCCGGCCAAGTCACCGCCCCCGACGGGCGCGTCGAGCTCGCCCCGGGCTCCCCGCCGCCCAGCGGTCCCTACGCCAACGAGGACCTGCTGCCGGTCCCCGTCGTCAAGCGCACCTGGACCACCTACAACTTCTCCGCGCTCTGGGTCGGCATGGCCCACAACACGGCCTCCTGGACCCTGGCCTCCGGGCTCATCGCGGTCGGCATGGACTGGAAACAGGCCGTGTTCACCATCGCCCTCGCCAACCTCGTCGTCCTCGTCCCGATGCTGCTCACCGGGCACGCCGGACCCAAGTACGGCATCCCCTTCCCGGTCTTCGCCCGCGCCTCCTTCGGCGTGCGCGGCGCCAACCTCCCCGCCGTCGTACGGGCGTTGGTGGCCTGCGGCTGGTTCGGCATCCAGACCTGGATCGGCGGCGAGGCCATCTACTTCCTGGCCGGCAAGCTGATCGGCGACAGCTGGGCGAATGCCTCGCACATCGGCGGCTACGCCTGGACGATGTGGCTGTCGTTCGCGCTCTTCTGGGTGCTCCAGGTCGCGATCATCTACCGGGGCATGGAGACGATCCGCCGCTTCGAGAACTGGGCCGCGCCCTTCGTCATCGTCGGCGCCGTCGTGATGCTGATCTGGATGAGCAACAAGGCCGGCGGCCTGGGCCCGCTCTTCGACCAGCCCTCCAAGCTCGGCTGGGGCGGCGGCTTCTGGAAGATCTTCTGGCCGTCCCTGATGGGCATGATCGGCTTCTGGTCGACGCTGTCGCTGAACATCCCCGACTTCACCCGGTACGGGAAGAGCCAGAAGGCCCAGACGTGGGGGCAGGCGCTCGGTCTGCCGACCACCATGACGCTCTTCGCGTTCCTCTCCGTCCTGGTGACCTCCGGCTCGCAGGCCGTGTACGGACAGCCGATCTGGGACCCGGTACAGCTCGCCGCCAAGACGGACAACGTGGTCGGCCTGCTCTACGCCCTGGTCACCGTCCTCGTCGCGACGCTCTCCGTGAACATCGCGGCCAACCTGGTCTCGCCCGCCTTCGACTTCTCCAACATCGCGCCCCGGAAGATCAGTTTCCGTACCGGCGCCCTGATCACCTCGGTCCTCGCGGTGCTGATCTTCCCGTGGAAGCTGTACTCCGACCCGCAGGGCTACATCTTCACCTGGCTCGGCCTGGTCGGCGGGCTGCTCGGCACGGTCGCCGGCATCCTCGTCGCCGACTACTGGATCCTGCGCCGCACCCGCCTCGACCTGACCGACCTGTACCGCACGGGCGGCCGCTACTGGTACGACGGCGGCTGGAACTGGCGGGCGGTCCTCGCCTTCCTCGTCGGCGGCATCCTCGCGATCGGCGGCGCCAGCTTCAAACCGCTGATCGACGGCCGCCCCATCCCGGCCCTGTCCTCGCTCGCCGACTACGGATGGGCTGTCGGCCTCGGCACGTCCCTGGTGCTGTACCTGGGGCTGACGACGCTGGTACGGCCCAAGGAGGCGTGAGAAGGAGGCGTGGCGTCAGTACGAAGGGCAGCCGGTCCGGCTACTGGCTGCCCTTCAGCGCGGTCACCGCGGCCTTCGCCGCCTGGATGGCACCCTTGTTGATCACGTCCGTGCTGGGCGCCTTCTTGGACTCGAAGTCGCTGCCGTTGTAGGTGACGACCACCAGCGCGTTGGAGACCTGGGCCATCACCACGCCCTCGCGGGTCTGCTGCTTGTCCTCGGTGGTGAGGTTCACGACCGAGTAGCCGCTGTCGCCGAGCCCCGGCACGGCCCCGCCGCCGCTCTTCTCGGCGACCCGGTCCTTGTACTCCTTCGCGGCCGCCGCGTCCGTGTCCATGATCTCGTAGGAGACGTCGAGCCAGCGGTAGTCGTACCCCTTGAGCGCGTTCCACGAGCAGGTGCGGCGCAGCTTGGTGTCGGTGGAGGGGATCTCCTTGCCGGCCGTCTTCGCGCCGGGCACCAGCGACTTGACGGTGGCCACCGGGATGCTGCCGCAGGGGGCGGGGGAGGCGGAGTACGTCTTGGTGCCCGCGGTGGACGCGGAGGACGTCGACGGGGAGTCGCCCGCCGACTGGCCGGCCGTCTGCTGGGCCGAGGTGTCACCGGAGGCGCTGGTGGACGTCGTCTTGTCCGGGCCCGACGCCATCACCCAGCCCGCACAGGCGAGCACGGCGACCGGCGTCAGGCGCGCGGTGAGGGCGAGCGGCAGTGGAAGAGAACGCAAGTCGCACTTCTCGCTGGGGGACGGTGTGCGGAGGAGTCCACACTGCGGACGGGACGCCAGTTTCACACGAGTCCCTGTGGGGCGGTAGTGGAATCCGTGCCTTGCCTGTGGGCCGGTTGCGGCGCCCTGTTGACGGTGGCCGCGGGCCGTCCCCGTACATCCGGAATGTCGCGCGTCCGGGGTCCCTGTACATCCGGAATGTCGTGACTGCATCCGGCCCGTGAGGGTGACCGGGGTCACCGTCACGCCCGTCCGGTGCTCAGTCGCGCGAGTTGCCGAACAGCAGCCGGTAGCCGACGAGGAGGACCAGGGAGCCGGCGATCGCGGCGCCCCAGGTGTAGAGGTCGAAGAAGTGGTTCTCCACCGGGCGGTCGAGGAAGCGTGCGGAGAGCCAGCCGCCCACGAAGGCGCCCGCGATGCCGATGAGGGTGGTGCCGATCAGGCCACCCGGGTCGCGGCCGGGCAGCAGGATCTTGGCGATGGCTCCGGCGAGGAGACCCAGGACGATCCAGCCGATGATGCCCACGTTCGTTGTCCTCCAGTGCGCGTGCTGCTCGGTGAATGCCGCCGCTCCGCGGGGTGCTGCCCCGCTGAGTTGCGTTGTTGCGCAAGCTTAGGAACGGGAGCGGCCGCCGGATACGCCTGACGCCGAGCCGTCGATGATCTGTCACCCGCCCATGACAATGCGGAGAACACGTGGCGGACATTGCGGGGAGGCCCTGCGGGGGGCGGTGACCGTACGCCTACACTGAGTGGGCGTCTGTGCGGAGACTGTGACGGGAGGGAGCGGGCTGTGGCGGAGAGCACCGATGGCTTCACGGACCCCTCCGACGGGGTGCTGACCGAGGCGGCCGCGGTGTTCGGCCTGCTCGCCTCGCCGGCCCGGCTGCACATCATGTGGGCGCTCTCCCAGGGCGAGAGCGACGTGACGCGCCTCGCCGACCGGGTCGGCGGCGCCCTGCCCGCGGTCAGCCAGCACCTGGCCAAGCTCAGGCTGGCCGGTCTGGTGCGGTCCCGGCGGGAGGGCCGACGACAGGTCTACTACGTGGACGATCCGGACATCGTGACCGTCGTACGCGTGACGGTCGGACAGCTGACCGCGCGCTCGCACCAGGCCCCGGTGCCGGTGCGGCGGTTGTACGAGGCCGGGGTCTGACCAGGCGGACAGGGGCCGGGACGCGGGGGCGGACGGCAGGTGTGTCCTGGAGGTTTCATGAGATGCCTCACCTGTGAATTCGGGTGGGGCTTGTGCTGTCGGGGCTGTGGGTTTGTTAGATTGCGCAATCACGCAACCCAAATGGGCCCACGTCGCGGCTGCCCGCGTCCCGCCGCGTAAGCCCGACCTGCCCGACCGTACCCGCAGACGGACCCGACCGTTCATGGGAGTGGAAGATGACCGACCCGTGGGACGGCCCGGGAGGCCAGGCCACACGCAGCCGCACCGACCGGGTGCCCGGACAGCGTGGGGCCCTGCCCGACGGGACGCGGCCGACCGGCGGCCGGGCCGCCGCCCGGCAGGCGGCCAAGGCCCGCGGCGGCGGCAGAGGGGGCTCCCGGCGGGCCAAGCCGACGGGCCGCGGCAAGCGGGTCATGAAGATCCTGGGCCTGGTCACGGCCGTCCTGGTCCTGGTCACGGCCGGTGCCGGCTGGTGGTTCTACCAGCACCTCAACGGCAACATCAACAGTGTCTCCCTCGACGGCAAGGGCGGCACCGAGAAGGCGGACGCGTTCGGCCGGACCCCGATCAACATCCTGGTGATCGGCTCGGACGCGCGGACCAGCAAGACCGACTGCAAGCTCGGCGGCGGCTGCTCCCAGACCGGGGTGCAGACCGGCAACGGCAACGCGGACGTGGAGATGGTCGTCCACATATCCGCCGACCGTTCCAACGCGACGGTCATGAGCATCCCGCGCGACACCATGGTCGACGTCCCCGCCTGCAAGGACAGTTCGAGCGGCCAGTCCACCTCCGGCTACTACGGCCAGGTCAACAGCGCCCTCCAGTACGGCGCCGCCTGCCAGGTCGCCACCATCCACCAGCTCACCGGCGTCCCCATCGACCACTTCGTCAAGCTGGACTTCTCCGGCGTGGTCAAGATGTCCGACGCGGTCGGCGGTGTCTCCGTGTGCGTCAACAACAACGTGTACGACACGTACTCGCACCTGAAGCTGTCCAAGGGCACCCACACCCTCAAGGGGCAGGCGGCGCTGGAGTTCGTCCGCTCCCGGCACGGCTTCGGCGACGGCAGCGACCTCGGCCGTACCGTCTCCCAGCACATCTTCCTCAGCGCGATGATCCGCAAGTTCAAGAGCGCGGGCACCCTCACCGACCCGGCCGCGGTCTACAAGCTCGCCGACGCGGCCACCAAGGCGCTGACGGTGGACGATGACCTCGACAGCGTCAAGAAACTGATATCGCTGGCGGCCGACGTGAACAAGGTCCCCACCAAGCGGATGACGTTCACCACCATGCAGACCGCGCCCGACCCGAACAACAGCAACCGCGTGGTGGTCGGCGCGGGCGCCAAGGACCTGTTCGCCACCATGGCCAACGACCAGTCGCTGACGACGAGTTCGGGCAAGAAGTCGTCGGCGGCCTCGGCGACCGCGAGCGCGAAGCCGACGCCCACCGCGACCGTCCCGGCCTCCCAGATCGCCGTGACCGTCGAGAACGGCACCGACATCACGGGCCGCGCCTCCGCCATCGCGAACTCCCTGATCTCCCAGGGCTTCAGCACCGGCACCAGCACGGCCAACGCCCCGAACTCCGCGACCACGACCACCCTGACCTACGGCAGCGGCGACAAGGCCGAGGCGCAGACCGTCGCCAAGGCCCTGGACATCCCCAGCTCGCACATCAAGTCGGGCAGCGGCACCGGCGTCACCCTGGTGATCGGCAGCGACTGGAGCAGCGGCACCTCCTACCCGGCCAGCTCGGGCGACACCAAGGCGGCCGTCTCCAACGCCAACGCCTCGACCGCCGACGACTCCAAGACCTGCGCCAAGGTCAGCCAGTACAAGACGGTCAGCCTCAACGGGATCGCCATGACACCGTCCCAGGCGTACGCGGCGGCGACGAACAAGCCCGACTCGGACAAGTGACGGGGAGAGGCGAGCCCCCGGACGGGGGTTCGCCTCGCCACGGCCGTGAAAGCATGTAACCGCCAGACACCTGGCCCGGCCGTGCGCACAGCGAGGTGACAGATGCAGTTCACCACCCGTCCCACCCTCCAGGGCACCTTCGGCATGGTGTCCTCCACGCACTGGCTGGCCTCCCAGTCGGCGATGGCGGTCCTGGAGAACGGCGGCAACGCGTACGACGCGGCCGTCGCCGGCGCCTTCGTCCTGCACGTGGTCGAGCCGCACCTGAACGGACCGGCCGGCGAGGTGCCGATCCTGCTCGCCCCGGCCGGCGGCGAGGTGCGGGTGCTGTGCGGGCAGGGCGTGGCCCCGGCCGGCGCCACGGTCGCCCACTACCGGGGGCTCGGCCTGGACCTCGTCCCCGGCACCGGCCCGCTGGCCGCGGCCGTCCCCGGCGCCTTCGACGCCTGGCTCCTCCTGCTGCGCGACCACGGCACCAAGCCGCTGGACGAGGTCCTGACGTATGCCATCGGCTACGCCGAACACGGACACCCGGCCGTGGAGAACGTCGGCGCCACGGTGGAGAGCGTCCGGAAGCTGTTCGAGACCGAGTGGACGTCGTCGGCGGAGCTCTACCTGCCCGGCGGCCGGGCCCCCCGTCCCGGCGCGCTGTTCCGCAACCCCGCCCTCGCCGCCACCTGGCGGCGGCTGCTCGCCGAGACCGCGGGCGCCGGGGACCGGGAGGCCCGGATCGACGCGGCCCGCGAGGTGTGGCGCACCGGCTTCATCGCCGAGGCGCTGGTGCGGCAGGCCGCCCGCCCCACCATGGACACCAGCGGCACCCGGCACACCGGCACCCTCACCGCCGCCGACCTGGCCGGCTGGTCCGCGGGCTACGAGAGCCCGGTGTCGTACGACTGGAACGGCTGGACCGTGTGCAAGGCGGGCCCCTGGAGCCAGGGCCCGGCCCTGCTCCAGCAGCTCGCCCTGCTGCCGCCCGGACTGCCCGCCTACGGCTCCGCCGACTACGTCCACCTCCTCGTCGAGGGCTGCAAGCTCGCCATGGCCGACCGTGAGGCCTGGTACGGGGACGCGGCCGAGGTGCCGCTGGCCGAACTGCTCTCGGACGCGTACAACGCCGGGCGGCGGGAGCTGGTCGGCGCCAAGGCCTCCGGCGAACTGCGGCCGGGCAGCCCCGGCGGGCGCCTGCCCCGGCTGCCGGGGTACGCGCGCGTGGAGACCCGGTCGGACACCGCCTTCGACCCGCTGGGCGCCGGTGAGCCGACCGTCGCGCAGGTACCCGGAGACCCCCAGGTCGCGGACGACGGCCGTACCCGGGGCGACACCTGCCATCTGGACGTCGTCGACCGCTGGGGCAACATGGTCGCGGCCACGCCCAGCGGCGGCTGGCTCCAGTCCAACCCCGTCGTCCCCGAGCTGGGCTTCCCGCTCGGCACCCGGCTTCAGATGGCCTGGCTGGAGGAGGGCCTGCCCAACTCCCTGACGCCCGGCAGGCGCCCGCGGACCACCCTCACCCCGTCGATCGCCCTGCGTGACGGTGTCCCGGTGCTGGCCTTCGGCACGCCCGGCGGCGACCAGCAGGACCAGTGGCAGCTGCACTTCTTCCTCGCCGTCGCGCTGCGCGGCGAGGTCCGCGGCGGCCTGGACCTCCAGGGCGCGATCGACGCTCCGAACTGGCACAACGACAGCTTCCCCAGCTCCTTCTACCCCCGCGGCCGGCGCCCCGGGAGCCTGACCGTCGAGTCCCGCACGGACCCGGAGGTCGTGGCGGAGCTGCGGCGGCGCGGCCACGACGTGACGGTGGGGCCGGGCTGGTCGGAGGGACGGCTGTGCGCGGTGGCCCGGGACCCGGAGACCGGGGTGCTGTCGGCGGCGGCCAACCCGCGCGGGATGCAGGGCTACGCGGTGGGGCGCTGACGCCGGCCCGCTGACCTGGCAGGTCCGCCGGCGGTCCGGTGAGCGTCGGCACCGCCTGTTCGTCCGTATTCCATGTGCCGTACATCCGACCCGTGGGGATTGTTGTCAGTGACGCGTGCTCTCATGGAGGCATGATCGAAGCAACGGAGACCATCGACGAGTTTCTCCTCCAGTACGGCGGTGACGTCGAGGACGCCATCCGCAAGGCCGCCCGGACCGAGATCCTGCCCCGCTGGCGTCGGCTCGCCGACCACGAGGTCGACCAGAAGAGCGGCCCGCACGACCTGGTGACCGACGCCGACCGGCTCGCCGAGCGGTACCTCACCGGGGAGCTCGCCGCTCTGCTGCCCGGCTCCGTCGTGGTCGGCGAGGAGGCGGTGCACGCCGATCCGGAGACCTACGACGCGCTCCAGGGCGACCAGCCGGTGTGGATCGTCGACCCGGTCGACGGCACCCGCCAGTTCGTGCGCGGCGAGGACGGCTTCTGCACCCTGGTCGCGCTCGCCCACCGGGGCGTCCTGCTCGCCTCCTGGACCTACGCCCCGGCCCGCGAGCAACTCGCCACCGCGGTGCGGGGGAAGGGCGCCTTCCTCGACGGCGAGCGGCTGCTCGCCGGTGCGCCCGAGGCGGGCCGGGACCTCCGGGTCGCCACCTCCCACCCGGACTACACGACCGACGCACAGAAGCGCGCCCTGTTCGCCCTGTGGACCGACGGCGTCGCCCCGCGCGCCTGCGGCTCCGCGGGGCTGGAGTATCTCGCCGTCGCCCGGGGCGAGTTGGACGGCGTCGCGTTCAGTTGGGAGGCCGCCTGGGACCACGCGGCCGGGCTGCTGCTGGTCGAGGAGGCGGGCGGCGCCCACCTCACGATCGCCGGCGAACCGTTCCGGATCACCGGCGACAACGCCCTGCCGTTCACCGCCGCCCGCGACGCCGCCACCGCCCACCGGATCGTGGACCTGCTGCTGAACCCCCACTGGTAACCCGAGCGAGGGCAGTGTCAGTCCCCCGGCATATCCTGAAGCCGAGTGGCCATCGGCTGACGAAGGGGTCCTTAGGTGCCGTCGATGCTCGATGCGGTCGTGGTGGGGGCGGGGCCGAACGGCCTGACGGCCGCCGTGGAGCTGGCCCGGCGCGGTTTCTCCGTGGCGCTCTTCGAGGCGCGGGACACCGTGGGCGGCGGCGCCCGCACCGAGGAGCTCACGCTCCCCGGCTTCCGGCACGACCCGTGCTCCGCGGCCCACCCGCTCGGCATCAACTCGCCCGCGTTCCGGGCTCTGCCGCTGGGGCGTTACGGCCTGGAGTGGCTGCACGCGGACCTGCCGATGGCGCACCCCTTCCCCGACGGCCGCGCGGCCGTGCTGGCCCGTTCCGTCGCCGAGACCGCGGCCTCCTTCGGGCCCCGGGACGCGGGCACCTATCGCAGGCTGGTCGAGCCGTTCCTGCCCAAGTGGGACACCCTGGCCAGGGACTTCATGTCCCTGCCGCTGACCGCGCTGCCGCGCGACCCGGTCACCCTCGCCCGGTTCGGCCTGGCCGGGCTGCCGCCCGCCGCCCTGCTGCTGCGCCGCTTCCGCGACGAGCGGGCCCGCACCCTCTTCGCCGGACTCGTCGCCCACGTCATGGCCCCGTTGAGCGGCTTCGCCACCGGCGCCGTCGGCCTGGTCTTCGCGCTCGCCGCGCACGCCCGCGGCTGGCCGGTGGCCGCCGGTGGCTCGCAGGCCATCTCCGACGCCCTCGCCGCGTACCTGACGGACCTCGGCGGCGCGATCCACACCGACTACGAGGTCAAGCGCCTCGACGACCTGCCGCCCGCACGGTCGTACATCTTCGACACTTCGCCCACCGCCCTCGCCCGCATCGCCGGCCTCGGCAACTACTACCGGGACTACCGGTACGGTCCGGGCGTCTTCAAGATCGACTACGCGCTGGACGGCCCGGTCCCGTGGACGGCGCCGGAGGCCCGCCGCGCCGGGACCGTGCAGATCGGCGCGGACAGCGCGGAGATCGACACCGCCCTGCGCGCCGCCGCCCGCGAGGGCCGCGCCCCCGACCGGCCGTTCATGATCACCGTGCAGCCGAGCGTGGTGGACCCGGGCCGTGCCCCCGAGGGCAAGCACGTCTTCTGGGCGTACGCCCACGTGCCGAACGGCTGGACCGGCGACCTCACCGAGGTGATGGAGCGTCAACTGGAGCGCTTCGCCCCGGGATTCCGTGACCGCGTGCTGGCCCGCGCCACCGCGGGTCCCGCCGAACTCGCCGCCCGCAACGCCAACTACGTCGGCGGCGACATCGGCACCGGCGCGGTCTCCGGCCTGCAGATCATGCTGCGCCCCAAGCTCTCCCTGTTCCCGTACGGCACCCCGCACCCCGCCGTCTTCATCTGCTCCTCGGCCACCCCGCCGGGACCGGGCGTGCACGGCATGTCGGGGCACAACGCGGCGAAGGCCGTGTGGAGGAGGTTGCGACAGTCATGACCCGTATCACCCTCGTCCAGGGCGACATCACCCGGCAGAGCGTCGACGCGATCGTCAACGCGGCCAACTCCTCCCTGCTCGGCGGCGGAGGCGTCGACGGCGCCATCCACCGCCGCGGCGGCCCCGAAATCCTGGCGGAGTGCCGCAAGCTGCGCGCCTCGCAGTACGGCAAGGGCCTGCCCACCGGCCAGGCCGT
Organism: Streptomyces sp. NPDC028289; assembly: GCF_055565975.1. Classification (NCBI taxonomy): domain Bacteria; kingdom Bacillati; phylum Actinomycetota; class Actinomycetes; order Kitasatosporales; family Streptomycetaceae; genus Streptomyces; species Streptomyces sp. NPDC028289. The sequence goes on from NZ_JBVHTI010000002.1 coordinate 285,379, forward strand.
CGCCACCACGGCCGGCGACCTCGACGCCCAGTGGGTCATCCACACCGTCGGCCCCGTCCACTCCACGAGCGAGGACCGCGCCGACCTGCTGGCCTCCTGCTATCGCGAGTCCCTCCGGCGCGCCGACGAACTCGGCGCCCGCACGGTCGCGTTCCCCGCCGTCTCCACCGGGATCTACGGCTGGCCGATGGACGACGGCGCCCGGATCGCCGTCGCGACGGTCCGGGAGACGGACACGGCCGTCGAGGAGGTGCGGTTCGTGCTCTTCGACGAGCGGGCCTACGAGGCGTTCGCCGGGCAGTTGCCCTGACCGGACATCCGCGTCAGCCCAGGATCCGCCGCTTCTGCTCCGCGAACTCCTCGTCGGTGAGGACGCCCTGCGCCTTCAGGTCGGCCAGCTGTTTGAGCTGGTCCATCTTGACGGTCATCTCGTCGGCGACGGGCTGCGCGGCAGGCGGCGGGGCGGCCTGCTGTTGCTGTTCGTAGTCCTGCTGGGCCCACCGGCCCGCCTGACGGCGCGAGACCCGGTTGGACACCGCCGTGGCGGTGCCGGCGACGACGGCGGTACGCGCGACTCCGCGCAGCAGTCCGGGCATGGTCGATCATCTCCGTTCATGCGGCCGCGGAGCCGCCGGGTGGCGTGGTGGTCCCCTCCACCGCGTCGAGCGACGCCAGCAGGGCCTGCACCGGGATCCGGCCGCTCGCGACCAGCTCGGCCCCGCTGCGCCGCAGCGCACGGGCCAGCGGTGCGGCCCAGAGGTTCTCGTACACCAGGACCGCGGCGGAGTTCCCCGGCTCCAGCGCGTTCGCCGCCTCGGCGAGATCGCCCTCGTCCAGCAGCCCGGACGAGGCTCCCTCGAAGACGGTCAGGTCGGCGGTGTCGTCGCCGAGATCGCGCAACTCCAGCGCGGCGACCGAGCCGTCGGCGTTCTTGCGGACGAAGGCGAGGTCGAGGATCCGCACGATGCGGCGGTCGGCGAGATCGACGAGCAGGGGCAGGGCCTCGCCGGTCAGGCGGCTGCCCGGGAACTCGATCACGAGGTAGTCGACCGGGCCCATGTCTTCGACGCTGTCCATGACCACTCCTCCTGAGCGACACGGCAGTGTGGGACGGCCGTGCGACCGCACGTTCATTTCAGCACCCGCACCGGGCCGTCGCACTTCCGCGGCCGGGCACCGCCACCGCCGGGGTCAACCGGTCAGCTGATAGAGGCTCTTGCCCATCAGCCAGAAGCCCAGCACGAGGCAGAGCGTCACCAGGGCCTGGTCCTGGTGACGCACCAGCCAGGCACGCAGCCGCAGCAGGCGGGCCCGTGCCGCCGCCGGGGCGAACACCCCGTACAGCTCAAGGGCCAGCAGGCTCGCGGTGGCCAGCAAACAGAAACCGAACAGGGCGAGCCAGGTCGTGAAGCGCGAGGTGTCGGCCTCCACCACCGTCGTCGCCCCCGCGGCCACGAGCCCCCAGGGCTGCAGGAGCACCGCCAGACCTGCCGCTCCCCAGACGGTGGCCTGGTCCGTCTCCGAGGCCGCCGACGAGGGTGCCCCGGGCTCGGCCGGACCGGGGACGGCACCCCTGCCGCGCAGCCCGCCGAGCCGCCGGCGCCGACGCTCGCCGTACAGGACGAGCCCCGCCCCGATCAACAGCTTGGCCGCGAGGGCGGCGGTGGAGGGCGGGGACTTCGGCGGTGGCGGCCGGCCCCCGGTCGCTGCCAGGACGAGCGCGATCACCACCGTCAGGCACGCCAGCCAGCTCAGGATGAAGACCAGGCCCTTCCAGATCCCCCGGTCCGACGCCAGCACCAGGACGAACGCCATCAGCGGCAGCGGGTCGAGCGTGATCGCCAGAGCGATGAGCATCAGGTCGAGGACCATGCAGACCCCCGGCGTCTCGGATACCACGAGCGTAGGCACCTGGTGTCCGGACGACATCCCGGCCCGTTCCCGGCGCGGGATCTCCGAAGTGCCACCGGCGCGCCCGCACCGCACTCTGGACGCAGGAGAGGAGCGATGCCGATGCGGACCAGCGGCCGGGTGCCGCGCACCGGCGCCCGGCCGCTGCGGTCCGGGTGGCGCCGACGGACCGCGCGGCTGCTCGCCTGGGCGAAGGCGGCGCACCGGCGGGCCGAGATCAGGTTCCCCGTCGTCACCCATCTCGCGGACCGCATGGTGTCCGTGAACATCTTCGACACCGCCACCAGGTTGGCCGCCCAGTGCTTCCTCGCCGCGGTTCCGCTGCTCTTCGTGTTCGCCGCCTATGCCCCACCGGCGATCCGGGACCAGCTCGTCCGCTCGCTGCGCTCGGTGTTCGGACTGACCGGTCCGGCAGACGCCCAGCTCCAGCAGCTGATGCAGCCCCAGGGCGAGAGCCTGCGGCAGACCACCGGCGTGATCGGCGGGCTGATGGTGCTGATCTCGGCCACCGCTGTCAGCCGGGCCGTGCAACGGCTGTGCCTGCGTGCCTGGGAGGTCCCCCGGGGCGGCATCCGGCTCGTACCGTGGCGCTGGGTGGCCTGGCTCGCGCTGTGGATCGTGGCGCTGATCCTGCAGGGCGCGCTGCACGACGGCTTCGGCCTGGGCGCCTGGCTGGGCCTCCCGGTCACCTTCGCAGCCCAGGTGGGCCTGTGGTGGTGGACGCAGCACCTGCTGCTCGGCGGCGGCATCAGCTGGAAACCCCTGCTGCCCGGCGCTCTGATCACAGCCCTGGCCCTCACCGCCCTGACGGTGACCGCGCAGCTCTACATGCCGCGGGCGCTCAACCGGGCCCTGGCCGGATACGGCCCGCTGGGGTCGGTGTTCGTGCTCCTGTCCTGGCTGATCGTGGTGTGCCTGGCCGCCACCCTCAGCATCAGCTGCGGCGCGGTCCTCGCACAGGAACCGGTCCTCGCCGGCCCGCTCGGCAGCCCGCCGCCGCGCCGGGACCGGGACGCGGGGACCTCCTGACGGCGGGCGCCCGTGGCGAAAGGTCCCCGTGGACGGGCCCGGGGGCGTCGTGCCCTGCACGGTGGCGGCAGGACTGCGATCCTGATCGGGAGGAGCGCCGACCACGGCCTGCCGGAGACGGTGACGGGAGGTGATCTCTGTGGCCGCTAGGGACGACAGCGTACGGGAAGCCGTCCCGTACGCCGATCCGCTGGGCGAGCCGTTCCTGTGCACCCGGTTCGCCCTGCCGGCCAGGCCCGCCACCTTCGTGCGCAGACCCCGCCTGACCCACCACCTCGACCAGGCCCTCGACACCCCGCTGACCCTGGTCAACGGCGCGGCCGGCGCGGGCAAGACGTTGCTCGTCGCCGACTGGGCGGCAGGACTCGGAGCGCCGGTCGCCTGGCTCACCGGCGAGACGGGAGACCAGCAACCGGGCGTTTTCTGGGCCTATGTCCTGCACGCGCTGCACTCCGCCGGCGTCCCGCTGCCCGCCGGAGCGGGCCTCGGCCCCGGGCAGGCGGGCCGGGTCGACCACCGGCTGCTGGCCCGCCTCGCCGCCGAGCTGAGCGGACGCGACCGCCCGGTGGTCCTGGTGCTCGACGAGTTCCACCGGCTGACCACCCGGGAGAACGCCGAGCAGCTGGAGTTCGTCCTGCACCACTCCGGCGACGGACTGCGGCTGGTCCTCGTCAGCCGCACCGAACCGCTGCTGCCCCTGCACCGCTACCGGGCGTCCGCCGCCATCACCGAGATCAGGAACGACGAACTCGCCTTCACCCCCGAGGAGGCCACCGACCTGCTGGCCCGGCACGGCCTGCGGCTGCCCGCCCCGGCCGTCCGCGCCCTGGTGGAGCGCACCGGGGGCTGGGCGGCCGGGCTGCGGCTGAGCGCCCTCGCCGCCCGCCGGAGCACCGACCCCGAGACGTATCTGAAGGAGTTCGAGGCCGGACACAGCACCATCGCCGACTTCCTCCTCGCCGAGGTCCTCGGACTGCAACCGGCCCCGACGCAGGACCTGCTGCTGCGCGTCAGCGTCCTGGACCGGTTCCGCCCCGAGCTGGCGGAGGCGCTGACGGGGCGCCCCGGTGCCGAGTCGCTCCTGGCCGGACTGTGCCGCCAGAACTCGTTCGTCGAGGACCTGGGCCACTCCTGGTACCGGCTCCACCCGCTGTTCGGGGAGATCCTCCGGGTGCATCTGCGGGCGCGTCTGCCGGGTCTCGAACCGGAACTGCACCGGCGCGCCGCCCGGTGGCTGCGGGACTTCGGCGCCGTGCCGGAGGCGCTGGCGCACGGCGCCGCCGCCGGCGACTGGGAGTTCACCGCCGGCGTGTTCGTCGACGACCTGGCGATCGGCCAGCTCTTCACGGGCCTGCGCGCGGACTATCTCTGCGAGTTCTTCTCCCGGATGGATCCGCAGGCCACGGGTGCGGCGGTGGACCTGGTGAGGGCGGCCCGAGAGCTGTCCGCGTACGATCTCGACCACGGCCTGGCCCACCTCGGCCACGCCGGGGAGCACCTGCCCGCCGGTGCGGCCGCCGACGCGAGCCGGCTGAGCTGCATGCTCCTCGAATCCCTGGCCGCCCGGCTGACCGGTGCCCCCGGCAGGGCCGAGCAGGCGATGGCCACGGCCGCACGGCTGCGCCGCGAGGTGCCTGCCCGGCTCCTGGCGAAACACCCCGAACTCGTCACCCTGCTGCTCACCCATCTGGGCTCGGCCCGGGTGTGGGCCGGGCGCTTCGACGCGGCGCGCGCCACCCTGACCGAGGTGCTCGACGGCCCGGGCGACGCCGCCACGGCCCTGCCGCGGGATGACTGCCTCGGCCATCTGGCACTGATCGACTACCTCGACGGGTGGGTCGGCAAGGCGGAGAACGAGGCCCTGGCTGCGGCGGACGCGACCCGCGACGCCGGCGGACGCCCGTTCCCCGGAGCCGGTCTCGGACAGCTGGTGCTGGCCGCCGTGGCGGTGGACCGCGACGAACTGGAGCAGGCCCGGGCCCTGCTGGACGAGGCGGCCGGCTGCGGCGCCGTCGGAGCCGACCCGGTGACCGAGGCGGGCCGGGCGCTGGCGACGGCCCGGCTGCTGCTGGCCTTCGGCGACGCGCAGGCGGCCGCGAGGGCCGCGACCCCGGCCGTCGCGGCGCTGACGGCCTCGCCCTGGGCCGAGGCGCACGCGGCACTGGCCGCCTCGGCCGTCCATCTCGCCGAGGGTCGGCCCGACACGGCCGCCGAGGTGCTGGACACGATGCCCTGCTCCGGGGAGCCCGCGTACGCCGTGGACGTGGCCTGGGCCCGGCTCGCCGCCGGCCGTCGCACGGAGGCCGTCGAGACCGTCGAACGGCTGTGCGTGAGCGACCGGCCCGGCCCCGGGGTCACCGTGCGGGCCACGCTGGTACGGGCGCGGGCCGCGGCCGAGGCGGGGGACACCACGGCCGCCGCCAAGCTGCTCGCCCGGGCTCTGCTGGACGCCCGCCCGGACCGGCTGCGGCGCCCGTTCCTGGATGCCGGCCCCAGCATCCGGCGTCTCCTGGAGACCCCGTACCTGCACGGCCTGGCCGCCGGCTGGCTGCTCGGCGAAGCCCCCGCGCCACAGGACGGCCCGGGAACCGGCACCGGCCCCCCGGCCCTGGTCGTCGAGGAGCTCAGCGGACGCGAGCGGGAGGTACTGACCCGGCTGGCGCAGATGATGTCCACGCAGGAGATGGCCGCCGACCTGTACATCTCCGTGAACACGGTGAAGACGCACCTGAAGAGCGTGTACCGGAAGCTCGGCGTGAACCGGCGCGGCGACGCGGTGCGCCGGGCCCGGGAGCGCGGACTGCTGTGAGCCGGATGCCGCCGGCCTCGCTGCGTTCCGCCTCGCCCACGCCGGAGGGCGTGGACGGCGCCGCGTCGGCCGGTGCCCGGGGCGTGGGCGATGACCCTGTGCTCGCTCTCGGACATGGGACGAGACTCACCTGCGCCGGGTGAGGCCCGAGGATCTCGTACGGCGCAGGATCGCGAGGTAGACCGCAGCACGCCGGCGGCGGGAGACGGCTCATGCACTGCGAGATCCGCGTCGAAGGGACCATGTCCGACATGCTCACGCGGGCCTTCCCGGAGCTGGAGCATGTGACGATGTCCGGCCAGACGGTCCTGTTCGGCCCCGTCATCGACGAGGCACAGCTGTACGGACTGCTGGACCGCTGTCTGTCGCTGGGGCTGCGGGTCGTGGAGATGCGGCGGCTGCCCGAACCGGAGTGACCTGGAACGCCCGGGGATCACCCGCGGTGGGTGAGCCGTGGCCCCGGCCGCCGAGCCCGCACACCCCCCATCGGACGGTTCGGGGCGGTCGTCCCGACCGGGCGTGCCCGCCCGGACTCCGCCTGCCGCCCCGTTCGGCGACCGGTCGTCCGGTCCCGGACGGGGCGCCGCTTCGTGGAGCGACCCGGTCGCCGCGGGTGCCGCACCGCGCACGATCACCCGCACCGGGTGAGGAACCCCGGCGCCCGCCGTGCGCACGCTGGGACGGCAGGGCCCGGCCGACCGGCCGGCGCCGTGGACGGAGGACGTACATGAGCGCGCAGACCTACCTCGCATACGACTATCCGCTGCTGAGCGCCTTCTGGACGATGTTGTGGCTCTTCCTGTGGATCATGTGGCTCGTGCTGCTGTTCCGGGTCATCGTGGACATCTTCCGCGACGACTCGATGGGCGGCTGGGCCAAGGCCGGCTGGCTGGCCCTCTGCATCGTGGTCCCCTTCCTGGGTGTCCTCGTCTACGTGATCGCCCGGGGCAAGGGCATGGGACAGCGGGAGATCGCCCAGGCCCGCGACCAGCAGAAGGCGTTCGAGTCGTACATCCGGCAGACCGCCAAGAGCGGCCCCGCCCAGACCAGCAGCGTCGACGAACTGGCCAGGCTCTCCGAGATGAAGTCCCGCGGTGACATCTCGGACGAGGAGTTCCGCAGGGCCAAGGCACTGGTCCTGAGCGACTACCCGTCGGCCGAGCGCTCCGGCTCCGGCTCGGTGCCCACCGCCCACGGGCGCTGAGCACCCCCACCGAGAACGAATCGAGGCAGCCGCATGACCGCCACACATCCCGCGCACCACCCGCACCAGCACACCGCCAAGATGGCATGGGCCGGAGGACTGACCGCCTTCGCCGCCGTCATGCTCATGATCGCCGGACTGCTCGCGGTGTTCCGGGGCATCATGGCCATCGCCCAGGACGACGTCTTCGTGACGACCCCCAACTACGTGTTCAAGTTCGACCTCACCAGCTGGGGCTGGATCCACCTGGTCCTCGGCGTGATCGCCGTGGTCGTCAGCATCGGCCTCTTCCAGCCGGCCGCGTGGGCACGCGGCGCCGGGGTGGCCATCGCCGCACTGGTGATCATCGCCAACTTCCTGTCCCTGCCGTACTACCCGGTCTGGTCCGTCGTGATGATCGCGCTGTCCGGATTCATCATCTGGGCGCTGTGCGTGGTGCGGGGCGACGACTCGGCCGACACGGGCGCGGACCTGGGCTGACGGTCCGGTGCGTGCCGCCCCCGCGTGCGGGACTCCGCTCAGGCCGAGTCCCGCACGATGATCCGCGCCGGCACCGGTACCAGCCCCGCCGTGTCCAGCCCCAGCGCGGTCCGCGCGGCCAGCCGGCCGTGGGCCTCCGCGTCGATGTGCACGGTGGTCAGGGCGGGGGTGCTCAGCTCGCCGTACTCGGTGTCGTCGTAGCCGATCACCGCCAGGTCGTCGGGGACGGCCAGGCCGAGGTCGTGCAGGGCGGTCAGGGTGCGCAGGGCGAGGTCGTCGTCGAAGGCGGCGACCGCCGTGACGTCCGGGTGCGCCGTGCGCAGCGCGGCCACCGCCGCGGTGCCCGCCTGCCGCGGCCGGGGCACCGTGCACGGCACCAGGGGCGGCAGGCCCAGGCTGTGCAGGGTGTGTTCGGCGAACCGCCGCCTGGCCTGTGCCAGCGCGGAGTCCTCCGCCGGCAGGGCCAGTGCGATCCGGGTGTGCCCGTGCTCGGTGAGGTACCGGATCTGCAGGGCCGCGTGCGCGGCGAGGCCGTCCTTCCAGCCGCCGCCCCGGTCCTCCAGGTCGTGACCGGTCAGATACGGCTCGGCGAACCGCAGCACGGCCCGCGGGGTGATCGCGTCCAGCACCTGCCGGGTCGCCTCCGCCGAGTGCCGGCCGTGCCGGACCAGCAGGACGTGCCCGTGCGCGGCGAGTTCGTCGTCGAGGCCGCGGACGTAGCTGCGCGAGTAGTTGCCCTCCAGGCCCCGGTCCAGGTCCAGGACCACCACCCGTGAACTGCCCTCGCGCAGGGCCCGGGCCACCCCGTGCGGGACGTAGCCGAGGTCGCGCGCGGCCTGCCGCACCCGGTTGCGGGTGGCGGCCGAGATGGTCTGGCGCGGGTCGTCGTTGAGGACGAAGCTGACCGTGGCGCGCGAGACCCCGCTGGCGGCGGCCACGTCGTTCAGTGTGACTCTCCCGGATCCGCTCATCGGCCGGCCCCGGTCCCCGCGTGCGGGCGCCCGGTCCGGGTGGCGCCGGAGGGGATCAGATGGGTCTGCGCCGCGCGGCGGAACGCCGGGAACAGGGGATGGCGGTCCCCGGCGCGGGCGGCGAGGACCACCTGGAGGGGGGCCGCGTCCTCGATGGGGACGAGGACGATGTCCGGCCGCAGGTTGCCGCGGAACCCGGCCGGCGCCAGGGACACCACCTCACCGCTCGCCACCAGCTCCAGCTTGTCCTCCAGCGTCTCCACCAGGGCGCCCAGGTTGGTGTGGCCGGGGGGATTCGCGCCGATCCGGTCGGCGCCGGTGAAGCGGGGGAGCGGCTCGTCGGCGAAGTCCGCGAGGGTGACCGAGTCCCTGCCGGCCAGCCGGTGGCCGAGCGGCACCAGGAGGACCCGCGGCTCGTCGTAGAGGACCGTGATGTCCAGGCCGTCGGCGGCGAACAGGAACCGGGTCACCACCACGTCGACCCGGTGGTCGAGGAGCGCGGCGCGCGGTTCGTTCCAGTCCACGTGCAGGGTGCGGACGTCCGCCTCCGGGTGGTGGTGGCGCAGCTCGCGCACGGCCGGGGTGACGATCTGGTGGGTGGTGTACCCGACGGTGAAGGGACCGTGCGCGGCGGCCGAGCGGGCGCTGGCGGCGGCCCGGGCGGCGGTCCGCAGCAGCTCCCTGGCCTGTGGCAGAAAGGTCTCCCCGGCTTCGGTGAGCCGGGTGCCGCGCGGCGTGCGGTCGAGCAGCCGGACGCCCAGCTCCCGCTCCAGGCGCCGGATCTGACGGCTCAGCGACGGCTGCGCGAGATGCAGCGCGTCGGCCGCGCGGCCGAAGTGCAGCTCCTCGGCGACCACGGTGAAGTAGCGCACCAGGCGCAGCTCCAGGTCCACCGGCGGTACGAAGGAATCGGGCACCCCTCGACTCTACTCCCGGCGTCCTGGCTCCCGCCGCCGTGAGCTGCGGTCATGACCGGACGGGCATCGCCGGGTACGGAACAGGTCTTGGACCCGGCCCCGGGGCCGGGCGCACGCTGAGGTCATCCCAGCAACGCACTCTCCGTGAGGTGATTCGTCATGCGTGTGTTCGTCACCGGCGCCACCGGGTTCATCGGCAGCGCGGTGGTCCGCGAACTGCTCGACGCCGGCCACCAGGTGCTCGGCCTCGCCCGCTCGGACGCGGCCGAGGCGGCCCTGAAGGAGGTGGGAGCGGAGGCGCACCGCGGCGACCTGAACGACGTCGACGGCCTGCGGGGCGCGGCGGGAGCGGTGGACGGGGTGATCCACACCGGGTACAACCACGACTTCTCCGACATGCCCGGCGCCCTCCGTACCGAACTCGACGTGCTGAAGGCCCTCGGCGACGCGCTCGCTGGGTCCGGCCGGCCCCTGGTCGTCACCTCGGTGACCGGCCTCCTCGCCCCGGGACGCCTCGGCACCGAGGAGGACACGCCCGACCCCGCGGGCCCCGGCGCCCACCGGGCCGAAGCTGAACGCTCCGCCCTGGCCATGGCCGGCCGCGGGGTGCGGGTATCGGCGATCCGGCTCCCTCAGGTGCACGGAGCAGGCGACCACGCCTTCGTCCCGTTCCTGATCGGCGTCGCCCGCGACAAGGGTGTCGCCGCCTACGTGGGGGACGGCACCAACCGCTGGTCGTCCGTGCACCGCCTCGACGCCGCCACCCTCTACCGCAAGGCCCTGGAGACGGCGCCGGCCGGGGCCGTGCTGCACGCGGTCGCCGACGAGGGCGTCCCGCTCCGCGGCATCACCGAGGTCATCGGCCGCCGCCTCGACGTGCCGGTCGTGTCCCTCGCACGGGAGGAGGCGTCCGACCACTTCGGCTGGATGGCGGCCTTCGTCGGCAACGACAACCCCACATCCGGCGCCGCCACCCGCGAGCGGTACGACTGGCGGCCCGCGCAGCCGGGGCTGCTGGCCGACCTCGACCAGGACCACTACTTCGCCTGACGGCCGCAGAACCTCCTGGTCGTCGGGGTCCCGAAGGTCAGCGCACCTTCGTGTCGGATTCCCGCCAGCATCGGCCGCACCCGGTGGCCGATGCTGGACCCATGCAGAAAGGGATGCAGCTCGACCGCGAGCACTGCGTACGGGTCGTGCAGTCGAAGGACGCGCGGTTCGACGGCTGGTTCTTCACCGCCGTCCTGACCACCCGGATCTACTGCCGGCCCAGCTGCCCGGTGGTACCGCCCAAACCCGAGAACATGACGTTCTACCCGAGCGCGGCCGCCTGCCAGCAGGCCGGGTTCCGGGCCTGCAAGCGCTGCCGGCCCGACACCAGCCCCGGTTCCCCGGAGTGGAACCAGCGCGCCGACCTGGTCGCCCGCGCCATGCGGCTGATCGCCGACGGGATCGTGGACCGCGAGGGCGTACCCGGCCTCGCCGCCCGCCTCGGCTACAGCCCCCGGCAGGTCGAACGCCAGCTGCTCGCCGAGCTCGGCGCCGGCCCGCTGGCCCTCGCCCGGGCCCAACGCGCCCAGACCGCCCGCCTGTTGATCGAGACGACCGCGCTGCCGATGGCGGAGATCGCCTTCGCGGCCGGCTTCTCCTCGATCCGCACCTTCAACGACACCGTCCGCGAGGTCTTCGCTCTCTCGCCGACGGAACTGCGCGACCGCCGCCCCAGGTCGGCCCAGCTCGCCCCCGGCACGCTCACCCTGCGCCTGCCCTTCCGCGCCCCCCTCAACCCCGACAACCTCTTCGGCCACCTCGCGGCCACCGCCGTGCCCGGCGTGGAGGAGTGGCGGGACGGCGCCTACCGGCGGACCCTGCGGCTGCCGTACGGCCACGGCATCGCCGCCCTCACCCCGAAGCCCGACCACATCGCCTGCCGGCTCACCCTCAGCGACCTGCGGGACCTGCCCGTCGCCATCAGCCGCTGCCGGCGGCTGCTCGACCTGGACGCCGACCCGGTCGCCGTCGACGACCAGCTGCGCACGGACCCCTTCCTCGCCCCGCTGGTCGACAAGGCGCCGGGGCGGCGGGTGCCGCGCACGGTCGACGAGGCGGAGTTCGCCGTCCGGGCCGTGCTCGGCCAGCAGGTCTCCACGGCCGCCGCCCGCACCCACGCGGCCCGCCTGGTGACCGCCCACGGCACCCCGGTGGACGACCCCGAGGGTGGCCTCACCCATCTCTTCCCGTCCCCCGAGGCGCTCGCGGACGTACCGCCGGACTCCCTGGCGATGCCCCGCACCCGCCGCACCACCTTCACCACCCTCGTCGGTCAACTCGCCGACGGCACCCTCCACCTGGGCGTCGAGAGCGACTGGTCCGAGGCGCGCGCCCGCCTCCTCGCCCTCCCCGGCTTCGGTCCGTGGACCGTCGACGTCGTCGCCATGCGCGCCCTCGGCGACCCCGACGCCTTCCTCCCCACCGACCTCGGAATCCGCCGGGCCGCCCAGGAGTTGGGCCTGCCCGGCACCCCGGCGGCCCTCACCGCCCGTGCGGCGGCCTGGCGCCCCTGGCGCGCGTACGCCGTCCAGTACCTGTGGGCGACCGACAGCCACCCGATCAACTTCCTGCCCGTATAAGGACGTTCGAGGACATTGCCGTGAAGAACCACACCGTGACCGACAGCCCCTACGGACCCCTCACCCTGGTGGCCGAGGACGGCACCCTGTGCGGCCTCTACATGGAGGACCAGCGCCACCGCCCGCCCGAGGAGACCTTCGGCGCCCGCGACGACGACCTCTTCACCGAGACCGAGGAACAGCTGACCGCCTACTTCGCGGGCGAGTTGAAGGAATTCACCGTCGAACTGCGCCTGAACGGAACTCCGTTCCAGCGCGGCGTCTGGGAACAGCTGCGCCGGATCCCCTACGGCGAGACCCGCTCGTACGGCGAACTCGCCGAAGCCCTCGGCAACCCCCAGGCCTCCCGCGCGGTCGGCCTCGCCAACGGGAAGAACCCGGTCGGCATCATCGTCCCCTGTCACCGCGTGATCGGCGCCAACGGCAGCCTCACCGGCTACGGCGGCGGCCTGCCGCGCAAGCAGCGCCTGCTGGACTTCGAACGGGGAGCGGGTCTCTTCTAACCGGCCTGGAGCGCGGAGAGCAGCTTCGGCAGGGCCGTGCCGATCGGTTCGCGGACGATCTCGTCGGCCCGGTCGTCGTACGGCGTCGGCTCGGCGTTGACGATGACCAGCCGGGCGCCGTGGTCGGCCGCGACACCCGCGAGCCCGGCGGCCGGCTGGACCTGGAGGCTGCTGCCGACGGCCACGAACACCGTGCAGGCCTTGCTGATGGCGACGGCCTCGCCTAGGACCTCAGGGTCGAGCCGCTCGCCGAACATCACGGTCGCCGACTTGAGGATGCCCCCGCACTCCAAGCACGGCGGGTCTTCCTCGCCGGCTTCGACGCGGGCGATCGCGTCCGCCATCGGCCCCCGCGCATGGCACTTCGTGCACACCACGCTGCGCGCCGAGCCGTGCAGTTCGAGCACCTTGCGGGCGGGCATCCCGGCGAGCTGGTGCAGCCCGTCCACGTTCTGCGTGATCACCCGCACCGGAACCCCGGACCGCTCCAGCTCGGCGACGGCCCGGTGCGCCGCGTTCGGCTCCGCCTGCAGCGTCCGGTTCCGACGCCGCATCTGCCAGGACCGCCGCCGGATCTCCGGGTCGCCCATGTAGTACTCGTACGTCACGAGCTTCTCGGCCTCGGGATCCTTCCGCCACAGCCCGTTGGGGCCGCGGTAGTCGGGGATCCCGGAGTCGGTCGAGATGCCGGCGCCGCTGAGGACGGCGACGAGGGGCCTGTTCATGGGGCCGAGGGTAGGACGGGCGGGCAGCCGGGGCCAGCGGTTATCGGGGGCGGGCCGGGGTACAGACAGCCGGGGCGGCCGGGTCAGCCGACCCGGTGACCGTTCTCCAGTTCCGCCGCGCCCGCATCCGCCACGAGGACGTCCAGGGCGGCCAGGACCCGGCGGCCCAGGGAGCCCGGGAGGTGTGCGGGGAGTTCCTCCCGGGAGACCAGCCGCCAGGACAGCAGCTCCTCCTCCTGGAGCCGGATCGCCCGGAGGTCGGCGTCGGAGACGACCCCGCCGTCGTACAGGTAGGCGACGATCGGCGGCCGGCCCGCGCCGTGCACCCAGTCCACCGCCAGCAGCCGGCCCATCTCGCGGTCCAGGCCGATCTCCTCCAGGGTCTCTCGGCGGGCGCCCTGGCGCGGGGTCTCCCCGTCGTCGGACTCGACGGTCCCGCCCGGCAGCGCCCAGCCCTCCCGGTAGTTCGGTTCGACGAGCAGGACCCGTCCCTCGGTGTCCCGGAAGAGCGCGGCGGCCCCGGCGAGGATCCGGGGGAGGCTCGCGATGTACGCGGCGTAAGCGTCGGTGGTGGTCACTCGGAAAGCGTAGCCAGTGCGGACTGCGCGCCGGTCCGGGCGAGGCGCACGGTGCGTGCCGCCAGGTCGCTGATGCGGGCCCCGTCGAAACCGAAGACGGCGCTGCGGACCGTGTCCTCGAGGGGGATCGTCCACTGGCCGGGGACGGCCGCCGCGCCGGTCAGCACCCCGGCCACCGAGCCCGCCGTCGCCCCGTTGGAGTCGGTGTCCAGGCCGCCGCGCACGGTGAGGGCGACGGTCCGGGTGAAGTCGCCCTCGCCGTACAGCAGTCCGGCGGTGAGCACGGCCGCGTTGGGGACGGTGTGGATCCAGCCGAGGCCGGCGGTCTCGGCGGCGATGGTGGTGAGGGTGTCCTCCCAGCCCATCCGGGTCTCGTACAGGGAGACCACCCGGCGCACGGTCCGGGCCAGGCGGCAGCCCGCCGGTACGACGGTGAGCGCCGCGTCCACCGCCTGCCGCACCGTCGGCGCGGTGAACGCCGCCGAGATCAGCGCGGCCGCCCACATCGCGCCGTACACCCCGTTCCCGGAGTGCGAGAGGACCGCGTCCCGACGGGCCAGGGTGGCGGCCCGGTGCGGGTCGTCCGGGCAGGTCCAGCCGAAGACGTCGGCGCGGATCAGGGCGCCGATCCACTCCTGGTACGGGTTGTCGTAGGTGGCGGTGAGGGGCGGTTTCAGTCCGTTGGTGAGGTTGCGGTAGGCCGCCCGCTCCGCCGTGAAGGTCTGGAGGTACGGCAGTCGCTGCAGCCACAGCTCGCCCACCTGCTCGGTGCTGAAGCCGAAGCCGTGGGTCTCCAGGAGGTGCAGGCCGAGGATCGCGTAGTCGACGTCGTCGTCGCGGCAGCTGCCGTGGATCCGGCCGCGCACGCACTGCCGCCACTCCGGGCGCAGGGCGAGCGCGTCGCTCTCGTCGGCGGGCTCGGGGAGGTAGTCGGTGAGCGGCAGGGCGGCGGCCCGCCGCAGGTAGCCGTCGATGCGCTCCCGGGTCCACAGGTCGCCCCGCTCCACCGGTTTGCCGAGCATGTTGCCCGCGATCCGGCCGAGCCAGCCGCCGAGCACGCGGTCGGCGTAGTCGGGCCCCAGACTGGTCATGGCTGAGGTCTACCCGTTTTCGCAGACGGTTCCCAGCCGCTTCCCAGGCTTCGGGCGGGGCATGACGGCGAGGGTGTCCTCCGGTTAAGGTCACAGCGGCGCGACTGGCCTTGACGTGCGCGAGGCCCGGAGAGCAAGGGGATACAGGTGACACAGCGCGTGCTCATCGCCGCGGACAAGTTCAAGGGCTCGCTGACGGCCGTGGAGGTCGCCCAGCGGGTCACGGCCGGGCTCAGGCGGATCGTGCCCGGCGCCGACGTCGAGGCGCTGCCCGTCGCGGACGGCGGGGACGGCACGGTGGCCGCGGCGGTCGCGGCCGGCTTCGAACGCCACGAGCGTAAGGTCGCCGGGCCGCTGGGGCAGGAGGTCACCGCCGCGTTCGCGCTGCGCGGCGACACCGCGGTCGTGGAGATGGCCGAGGCGAGCGGACTGCAGCGGCTGCCCCGCGGTGTCTTCGCGCCCCTGACGGCCTCCACGTACGGCTCCGGAGAGCTGCTGCGGGCCGCGCTGGACGCGGGCGCGCGCACGATCGTCTTCGGCGTCGGGGGCAGTGCCACGACCGACGGTGGGGCCGGGATGCTGTCGGCGCTCGGCGCCCGCCTCCTCGACGCGGACGGCGAACCGGTGCCGCCGGGCGGCGGCGGCCTCGCCGATGTGGCCCGTGCCGACCTGTCAGGCCTTGACCCGCGCCTGTCCACCGTCGACCTGGTCCTCGCCAGCGACGTCGACAACCCGCTCACCGGCCCGAAGGGCGCGCCGGCCGTCTACGGCCCGCAGAAGGGCGCCTCGCCGGACGACGTGGAGCTCCTGGACGCCGCGCTCGCCAACTTCGCGAAGGTCCTGGAGACCGAGGTCGGTCCGCGTGCCGCCGAGTACGCGGTCGCGCCGGGCGCGGGCGCGGCCGGGGGCATCGGGTACGGCGCCCTGCTGCTCGGCGCGCGCTTCCGGGCCGGTATCGACGTCATGCTCGACGTCCTGGGCTTCGCGCCCGCGCTGGAGCGGGCCACGCTGGTGATCACCGGTGAGGGTTCCCTCGACGAGCAGACCCTGCACGGCAAGGCGCCGGCCGGGGTCGCGGCCGCTGCGCGCGCCGCCGGCAAGGAGGTCGTCGCGGTCTGCGGCCGCCTCGCCCTCCCGCCACAGGCGCTCGGGCGGGCCGGGATCCGCCGTGCCTACCCGCTGACCGAGGTCGAACCGGACGTGGTGAAGTGCATCGCGGAGGCCGGGCCGATCCTGGAGCGGGTCGCCGAGCAGATCGCGCGGGACTTCCTGAGCTGAGGGCGCCTAGTCCAGCTGGGTCAGGAGCCCGTCGTCGTCCCGGTAGAAGCTGCCACTCGTCTGGTCCTCCACCCGGTGCTTGTCGAACCACTGCATGGACATGTGCTGGACCACCTTGGCGGGGCGCTCCCAGACCACGGAGTGTCCCGCGTCGGCCAGCTCGAACATCAGCTTCTTCGGCCCCGGGATCGCCTTGTACAGGCCCGGGACGGAGAACGTCAGGACATCCGGGAGCGGTGGGGTCGGCGGGGTGTTGGCCGTCCGGTCCATCTCGCCGTAGACGATCATCACGGGCACCCGGTCACCGAGGATGTACGTGCCTGAGGCGTCCTTGAGCGGAACGGTGTGGTTGTTCCAGCCCCACCAGTAGGTGTTCCGGTACCGAAGGACGCCCTCCGCGGTGCCCCCTGGCGGTATCGGTCCCCAGGTGCTGCCCAGGGCGTCGTTGGCCATCATCGCGTCCCACACGATGTCTCCCATGTCGGGTTCCCGCTGGAGCGGGCTGGCCTGCTCCTTGTCCCAGCCGATCTTGAAGCCGGTCTTGCTGGCGACGTGCATCGGGAAGCCGAACGTGAGGGCCGGCGTGGACAGGGGCAGTACCGCGGCCTCCGACGGACGTCCGAACGGATTCATGGCGTCGCCGGACCAGCGGCCCTTGGGCGGGAAGATCGGGGCGAGCAGGAAGAGGCTCTTGACGTTCTCGGGGTGCTTGAGAGTGTAGGGGCCCATGACAAGGGCGCCGGCGGACCAGCCGACGAAGTCGATCGGGCCGGTCGTACCGGTCTGGGTCTTGATGAACTTGACCACTGTGTCGACTTCCGCCTCCTCGCTCTCGGAGTTGCCGAGCTGGTACCCGTACGGCGGTGCGCATTTGGCTGAGAGCGGGTTGGGTACGAGGACCGACTCCTGCTGGGCAGGGTTGGCGTTGCAGGGTTGGTCCATCGGCAGCGGCCGTGGTGTCCGCCCGCTGCCCTGGAGGTCCATCAGGAACACGTCGAAGCCGTGCTGGGCCAGCTGCTGTGCCCAGCTGTACCGGATGTCGGAGCCGCCCGAACCGGGAATCACGAGGTCGAAGCCCGCGACCGCAGGCACGCTCCGGCCGTGGAGCATCAGCACGGGAGGCGGCTGCGGGCCACCGGTCTTCCGGTACTCGCGCACGAACAGCTGCACCGTTTGGCCCGGATTCGGCGGGATCATCGGGAGCGTCGAGATGTGCGGCACGGAGTGGTCTTTCACCGTGAGTGAGGGCATGGGGGTCCTCCTGTTCGAAAAGAGGGGGGGCAGTCCCCATCCCCCGAATTGGGGCAAACCCCGGTAAAGTTCAGCCCAATTCCACCGTCCTCCCCAGCCTCGCCCTGCGCAACTCGGCCGCGACCTGGGGTGGTTGACCGGTCAAAGGCCAACCCCGTGTGCACTTGAAGCCGAAACGGGTGTGGCCCGAGCCTCGAAGGCTCGGGCCACACCCGTTTCGCGTTCCGACGAGGGTCAGGGCAGCTGTGCCGCCCGCGCCTCGCGCCTGTTGTCGCGGAAGTTGTTCACCCGGCGGGCCGTGGCGAACAGCGGGATCACCGCGCCCATCACCAGCTGCAGCGCGCAGCCGGTCTGCAGGAGGAGCTGGCCGCTGGGCGCGTCGAAGGCCCAGGAGACGAGGAGCCCCATCGAGAGGACGATCCACGCGAGCATCGCGACCGCGAGGCGGCCACGCGGCTTCGGGTACTCCACCCGGCTCACCATCAGCCAGGCCGTGCCCAGGATGGCGAGAAGCGTCGCGACGAAGGGGAGTTCCAGCAGGACGATGGAGACCACCGTCAGCGCACCGAACGGGCTCGGCATGCCCTGGAACATGCCGTTCGGCGGTGTCACGCACGAGAACCGGGCGAGTCTCAGCACCACGGCGAGCAGCACGACCACCGCTCCGACCGCGGCCACCTTCTGGTACGCGTCGTCGGCCACCATGCCGTAGACGAGCACGAAGTACGCCGGCGCGAGGCCGAAGCTGATCAGGTCGGAGAGGTTGTCCAGTTCCGCGCCCATGGGGGAGGAGCGCAGCTTGCGCGCCACCAGGCCGTCGAACAGGTCGAAGACCGCCGCGCAGAGCATGAGGATGACCGCGGTCGCGGCGCTGTGGCGCGCCATGCCGGCCGACTGGTCGTCCCCGGTGAGGTGCGGGATCAGGATGCCGGTGGTGGTGAAGTACACCGCCATGAAACCGCACGTGGCGTTGCCGAGCGTGAGGGTGTCCGCTATCGAGAGGCGGAGAGAGAGCGGCATCTCCTCCTCGTCGTCGCCGATCTCGTCGGCCTCGGGCACCCAGCCCGCCTGGGTCTCAGGATCAATCACGGTCAATGCGAGTCACCCCAGCCACGGTCTTCTGGCCGACCTCGACCGCGACCTCCACGCCCTCCGGCAGGTAGATGTCGACGCGCGAGCCGAAGCGGATCAGACCGATGCGGTCGCCCTGCTCGACCTTCGTGCCCTGCGGGACGTAGGGGACGATGCGGCGGGCCACCGCGCCGGCGATCTGGATCATCTCGATGTCGCCGAGTTCGGTGTCGAAATGCCAGACTACGCGCTCGTTGTTCTCGCTCTCCTTGTTGAAGGCGGGAACGAAGCCACCGGGGATGTGCTCCACCGACGTCACCTCGCCCGCGAGGGGCGCGCGGTTGACGTGGACGTTGAGCGGGCTCATGAAGATCGCGACCCGGGTGCGTCCGTCCTTCCACGGCATGATGCTCTGCACCACACCGTCGGCAGGGGAGATGACACGGCCCTGGGCGATCTCCCGCTCGGGGTCGCGGAAGAACCACAGCATGCCCGCCGCGAGCGCGGTGGCGGGCAGGGCGACGGCCTTGGCGGCGCCGGAGCGACGGGCGCGCAGGAGGCTGACGGCTGCGGTGGCGACGGTCGGGAGAAGCCACGGCGATGCTCCGCGCGCGAGGCGTACGCCGGCCAGGCTGTCTCGATGTGCAGAGGTTTGGCTGTGGGGCATGGATGACCTTCGTAGCGGATGATGCCGCGCGGGAAATGGGGACGGCGGCTTTCCGGGATCGTACCGGTCGGGGGCCGCAACTGGGCAAGCCAGGAAGCCGAGTCGGCGGCCGAAGACCGTTGACGGGGTGTGATCTTCTTCTCGAAGAAAACACCCCGTACCGGGACAATCAGCCCTGGAATCGATACTCTTCGAGCAACCTTCGCCCGATGATCATTTTCTGGATCTCGGCGGTACCTTCGCCGATCAGCAACATGGGCGCCTCACGGTAGAGACGTTCGATCTCGTACTCCTTGGAGAAGCCGTAGCCGCCGTGGATCCGGAAGGCGTCCTCCACGACCTCCTTGCAGTACTCGGAGGCGAGGTACTTCGCCATCCCGGCCTCGAGGTCGTTTCGTTCCCCGGAGTCTTTTTTGCGTGCAGCGTTGACCATCATGGCATGCGCGGCCTCGACCTTGGTGGCCATCTCCGCCAGCTTGAACTGGATGGCCTGGTGCTGGGCGATCGCCTTGCCGAAAGTGTGACGCTGCTGGGCGTACCGGACGCCCAGTTCGAACGCACGCTGCGCGACACCGCAGCCACGCGCCGCCACGTTGACGCGACCGACCTCGACCCCGTCCATCATTTGGTAAAAACCTCGGCCGGTGGCCCCGCCGAGCACCCGATCGGCCGGGACCCGCAGCCCGTCCATGATCAGCTCGGTGGTGTCGACGCCCTTGTAGCCCATCTTGTCGATCTTGCCCGGGATGGTGAGGCCGGGGCGGACCTCGCCGAAGCCGGGCTCCTTCTCCACCAGGAAGGTCGTCATCGACTTGTGCGGGGCCGTGCCCTCGGGGTGGCCTTCGTCACTCCGCACGAGGACGGCCACCAGGGACGACGTCCCGCCGTTGGTCAGCCACATCTTCTGGCCGTTCAGGACGTACTCGTCGCCGTCCTTCACCGCCTTCGAGGTGATCGCGGACACGTCCGAGCCGAGGCCCGGCTCCGACATCGAGAACGCGCCCCGGATGTCGCCGGCCGCCATCCGCGGCAGGAAGTGCTCCTTCTGCTCCTGCGTGCCGTGCTGCTTGAGCATGTACGCCACGATGAAGTGCGTGTTGATGATCCCGGAGACGGACATCCAGCCCCGGGCGATCTCCTCGACGCACAGCGCGTACGTCAGGAGGGACTCGCCCAGGCCGCCGTACTCCTCGGGGATCATCAGGCCGAACAGGCCGAGCTCCTTGAGGCCGTCGACGATCTGCTGCGGGTACTCGTCGCGGTGCTCCAGCTCGGTGGCGACCGGGATGATCTCCTTGTCCACGAAGTCGCGGACGGTGGAGAGGATCTCCTGCTGGACGTCGGTCAGACCGGCGGTCTGGGCGAGACGGGCCATCGCTTACTTCCCCTGTTCCTTCAGCTCGGGGCGGCCCGGCTGCTCGCCGCCGCGCTCCTTGATGTACGTCTCGGTCGGCACCATCACCTTGCGGCGGAAGATGCACACCAGCGTGCCGTCCTGCTTGTAGCCCTTGGTCTCGACGTAGACGATCCCGCGGTCGTCCTTCGACTTGGAGGGCCACTTGTCGAGCACGGTCGTCTGGCCGTAGATCGTGTCGCCGTGGAAGGTCGGCGCCACGTGCTTGAGCGACTCGATCTCCAGGTTGGCGATCGCCTTGCCCGAGATGTCCGGCACGGACATGCCCAGCAGCAGCGAGTAGATGTAGTTCCCGACCACCACGTTCTTGCCGAAGTCCGTCGTCTTCTCGGCGTAGTTCGTGTCCATGTGGAGCGGATGGTGGTTCATGGTGAGGAGACAGAACAGGTGGTCGTCGTACTCCGTGACCGTCTTTCCGGGCCAGTGCTTGTACGTCGCCCCGACCTCGAACTCCTCGTACGTGCGTCCGAACTGCATCGCGCTCAGCCCTCCGAGATCTCGAACTTGCTGGTGCGCTGCATGCCGGCCGCGCGGCCCTTGCCGGAGATGACCAGGGCCATCTTGCGGCTGGCCTCGTCGATCATCTCGTCGCCGAGCATCGCGGAGCCCTTCTTGCCGCCCGCCTCGGACGTGTAGTAGTCGTACGCGTCCAGGATCAGCTCGGCGTGGTCGTAGTCCTCCTGCGACGGCGAGAAGATCTCGTTGGACGCCTCGACCTGGCCCGGGTGCAGCACCCACTTGCCGTCGAAGCCGAGCGCGGCGGCGCGCTGGGCGACCTCGCGGTAGCCGTCGATGTTGCGGATCTGGAGGTAGGGGCCGTCGATCGCCTGGAGATTGTTGGCGCGGGCGGCCATCAGGATCTTCATCAGGATGTAGTGGTAGGCGTCCGCCGGGTAGCCGGGCGGCTGCTCGCCCACGACCAGCGACTTCATGTTGATGGACGCCATGAAGTCGGCCGGGCCGAAGATGATCGTCTCGACGCGCTGGGACGCGGTGGCGATCTCGTTGACGTTGTTGAGGCCCTGGGCGTTCTCGATCTGCGCCTCGATGCCGATCTTGCCGACCTCGAAGCCCATGGTCTTCTCGATCTGGGTGAGGAGGAGGTCGAGCGCGACGACCTGCTGGGCCGTCTGCACCTTCGGCAGCATGATGCAGTCGAGGTTCTGCCCGGCGCCCTCGACCACGGTCACGACGTCACGGTACGTCCACTCGGTCGTCCAGTCGTTGACCCGCACCACGCGCGTCTTGCCCGTCCAGTCGCCCTCGTTGAGGAACTTGACGATGGTGTGCCGCGCCTCGGGCTTGGCGAGCGGCGCGCACGCGTCCTCCAGGTCGAGGAAGACCTGGTCCGCCGGGAGACCCTGCGCCTTCTCCAGGAAGCGGGGGTTCGAACCGGGTACGGCCAGGCACGAGCGCCGCGGGCGGAGACGGTTGACGGTCGTCATGCGGGGACCTCCAGGGGGTCGAGCTTGTTCGCTTTCCGGATCTCGTCGACGATGCGGCCGATGATTCCGGTGATGTCGAAGTCCTTCGGGGTGAAGACCGCGGCCACTCCGGCTTCCCGCAGCTGCTCGGCATCACCGTTCGGGATGATGCCACCGGCGATCACGGGTATATCTGTGGCACCGGCCACACGGAGTCGTTCCAGGACGTCCGGGACCAGCTGGGCGTGCGACCCGGAGAGGATCGACAGGCCGACCGCGTGCACGTCCTCGGCGAGGGCCGCGTCCACGATCTGCTCGGGGGTGAGCCGGATGCCCTGGTAGACCACCTCGAAGCCGGCGTCCCGGGCGCGGACGGCGATCTGCTCGGCGCCGTTGGAGTGGCCGTCGAGACCCGGCTTGCCGACCAGGAAGCGCAGCTTGCCGCTGCCCAGGTCGCGTGCGGTGGCGTCCACCCTGGCCCGCACCTCGGCCAGCGCCGAGCCCGCCTCGACGGGAACGGCTATCGGAGCCGAGGAGACCCCGGTGGGCGCCCGGAACTCGCCGAACACCTCCCGGAGCGCGCCCGCCCACTCGCCGGTCGTGACGCCGGCCCGGGCGCACTCCAGGGTGGCCTCCATGAGGTTGTCGGTGCCCTTGGCGGCCTCCTTCAGCCGCTCCAGGGCCTTGCAGGGCCGCGGGTGGTTGAAGGGCGGCTGGTAGCGCGTGTCGCGCCAGCGCCCGATCGCCTCGACGACCCGGGCCTCGACCGCCGGGTCGACCGTCTGGATCGCGGTGTCCAGGTCGGCCGTGAGCGGGTTCGGCTCGGTGGTCTCGAAGATGTTGACGCCGACGATCTTCTCCTGGCCGGACTCGATCCGGCCCCGCCGCTCGGCGTGCGACGCCACCAGCTGCGACTTCAGGTAGCCGGACTCGACGGCCGCCATCGCGCCGCCCATCTCCTGGATCCGGTCCATCTCCGCGAGCGAGTCCCCGACCAGCTGGGCGACCTTCGCCTCGATGACGTGCGAGCCCTCGAAGATGTCGTCGTACTCCAGCAGGTCGCTCTCATGGGCGAGCACCTGCTGGATGCGCAGCGACCACTGCTGGTCCCAGGGCCGGGGCAGGCCGAGGGCCTCGTTCCAGGCGGGAAGCTGCACGGCACGCGCGCGTGCGTCCTTCGAGAGCGTCACGGCGAGCATCTCCAGGACGATCCGCTGGACGTTGTTCTCCGGCTGCGCCTCGGTCAGCCCGAGCGAGTTCACCTGGACGCCGTACCGGAAGCGCCGCTGCTTGGGGTTCTCGATGCCGTACCGCTCGCGGGTGACCTGGTCCCAGATGCGGCCGAACGCCCGCATCTTGCACATCTCCTCGACGAACCGGACGCCGGCGTTCACGAAGAAGGAGATGCGGGCGACGACGTCACCCATGCGCTCCTGCGGCACCTGGCCGCTGTCGCGCACCGCGTCGAGGACGGCGACGGCGGTGGACATCGCGTACGCGATCTCCTGGACCGGCGTGGCGCCCGCCTCCTGCAGGTGGTAGCTGCAGATGTTGATCGGGTTCCACTTCGGGAGGTGGGAGACCGTGTACGCGATCATGTCCGTCGTCAGCCGGAGCGAGGGCCCCGGCGGGAAGACGTGCGTCCCCCGGGACAGGTACTCCTTGACGATGTCGTTCTGGGTCGTGCCCTGGAGCTTGGTGACGTCCGCGCCCTGCTCCTCCGCGACGACCTGGTAGAGCGCCAGCAGCCACATGGCGGTGGCGTTGATCGTCATCGAGGTGTTCATCTGCTCCAGGGGGATGTCCTGGAACAGCCGGCGCATGTCACCGAGGTGCGAGACGGGCACGCCCACCCGGCCGACCTCGCCGCGGGCGAGGATGTGGTCGGGGTCGTAGCCGGTCTGCGTCGGCAGGTCGAACGCCACCGACAGACCCGTCTGGCCCTTGGCGAGGTTGCGCCGGTACAGCTCGTTGGACGCCTCGGCCGTGGAGTGCCCGGCGTACGTGCGCATGAGCCACGGCCGGTCCTTCACACGTGCCCCGTCGGCGATCTGACGCTCAGTCATCTATGACCTCGGGTGTCTCAGATGTTGCGGAAGCGGTTGATGGCGTCGAGGTGCTTGGCACGCATCTCCCCGTCGCGCACGCCGAGGCCTTCCTCGGGGGCGAGGCAGAGGACGCCGACCTTGCCCTGGTGCAGGTTGCGGTGCACGTCGTAGGCGGCCTGGCCGGTCTCCTCCAGGGAGTAGACCTTCGACAGGGTGGGGTGGATCTTGCCCTTCGCGATCAGCCGGTTGGCCTCCCAGGCCTCGCGGTAGTTGGCGAAGTGCGAGCCGATGATCCGCTTCAGGGACATCCACAGGTAGCGGTTGTCGTACTCGTGGTTGTAGCCCGAGGTGGAGGCGCAGGTGACGATCGTGCCGCCCTTGCGGGTGACGTAGACGGAGGCGCCGAAGGTCTCGCGGCCCGGGTGCTCGAAGACGATGTCGACGTCCTCGCCGCCGGTGAGTTCGCGGATGCGCTTGCCGAAGCGCTTCCACTCGCGCGGGTCCTGCTCCTGCTCGTTCTTCCAGAACTTGTAGCCCTCGGCGTTGCGGTCGATGATCGCCTCGGCGCCCATCGCGCGGCAGATGTCCGCCTTCTGCGGCGAGGACACGACACAGATGGGGTTGGCGCCGCCCGCGAGCGCGAACTGCGTGGCGTACGAGCCGAGCCCGCCGCTCGCGCCCCAGATCAGGACGTTGTCGCCCTGCTTCATGCCGGCGCCGTTGCGGGAGACCAGCTGGCGGTAGGCGGTGGAGTTGACCAGGCCCGGGGCGGCGGCCTCCTCCCAGCTGAGGTGGTCCGGCTTCGGCATCAGCTGGTTGGACTTGACGAGCGCGATCTCGGCGAGGCCGCCGAAGTTGGTCTCGAAGCCCCAGATGCGCTGCTCGGGGTCGAGCATCGTGTCGTTGTGGCCGTCGCTGGACTCCAGCTCCACGCTCAGGCAGTGCGCGACGACCTCGTCACCGGGCTTCCAGGCGTTGACGCCCGGGCCGGTGCGCAGGACGACGCCCGCGAGGTCGGAGCCGATGATGTGGTACGGCAGGTCGTGCCGCTTGGTGAGCTCGCTGAGCCGGCCGTAGCGCTCCAGGAAGCCGAACGTCGACAGCGGCTCGAAGATCGAGGTCCACACCGAGTTGTAGTTGACACTCGATGCCATGACGGCGACCAGGGCCTCGCCCGGGCCCAGCTCGGGCAGGGGGACCTCGTCGAGGTGGATCGACTTGCGCGGGTCCTTGTCGCGGGTCTCCAGGCCCGCGAACATGTCCGTCTCGTCCTTGTGCACGGTGATCGCGCGGTACGACTCGGGGAGCGGCAGGGCGGCGAAGTCGGCCGGCGTCGAGTCCGGCGACTGGATGGCGTCCAGAATGGCCTGAGTGGTCACGGTGTTGCCTCCGGCGATGCTTGCGCCCCTTGAGGGAAGGGGCGCTGAGGGTTACGTCGGTGCTGCTGAGGGTTTCGGGAAAGATGCCGTCGGTTCGGCGGGGGTGGTGCTTCGGCAGCGCTTTGTGGCGCGGGAGGTTGCCTGTGACGCAGGCGTCCGGCGGGGTGGGCCGATGGGCTCACCGGGACAGGCCGAACACCTCGAAGGTATGACACCGCGTGTCAGGTGGCAAGGCACTGAGTGCCAGGAATCGCTCTCAGATGAAATCTTTACGTAACAAATGAGCGATGATCGATCAAACCTACTGGCGGGTAGGGGAAAATGGCCCGTCTTGTGGGAGACGTCCGGATGCTGGGGGCGGGCTGTGGGGCGTCGATCACACGACCGGTGTGACGCACCCGGCACCGCATGCCGGCGTCGGCGGCGGGGCGTCCGGTTGCCGGGGCTGGGGCCACCGACTCAGCCCGTCCGGCGATTGAGGACGAGCGGCGGAGCCGCGGTTCGGTGACCGCGACCCACCACGACCGTCACGCTAGGAGCGCTCCTTCAGCGCCTGCTCGATGGTCCGCATCACTTCGTCCAGGGGCGCGTCCGTGCGAGCGACCGTCACCAGCACCTCCCCCTGCGAGGAGACCGAGGCCGGCGCGGCCGGGCGGGGCGCAGCCTCTCTGCCCGCCCCGATCCCGTTCCCGAACGTCTTGCGTACGATCGCGAAGGCATGGTCCAGCTGGAGCTCGACGTCCCCCTGGCCACCGGCCCGCAGCCACCGCCGCAGCACGTGGTTGTGGGCGGTGACCACGGCCGACGCCGCGACCTCGGCCAGCAGCGGGTCGTCGTTCGCGTCGTCCGCGTGGGCGTGCTCGTCGAAGTGGCCGAGGAGGTAGCGGGTGAAGAGACGCTCGTAGCGGGCCACCGACGCGATCTCCGCCTCGCGCAGGGTGGGTACCTCGCGGGTGAGCTTGTAGCGGGCGACCGAGATGTCCGGTCGGCCCGCGTACATCTTCATGACTTCCTTGATGCCGCGGCACACCGTGTCGAGCGGGTGCTCGTGGGCCGGGGCCGCGTTCAGCACGGCCTCCGCGCGGATCAGTGTGTCGTCGTGGTCCGGGAAGATCGCCTCTTCCTTGGAGCGGAAGTGGCGGAAGAAGGTGCGGCGGGCGACCCCGGCCGCGGCCGCGATCTCGTCGACGGTGGTCGCCTCGTACCCCTTCGTCGCGAAGAGCTCCATCGCGGCGGCCGCCAGCTCCCGGCGCATCTTGAGCCGCTGAGCCGCCGCGCGGCTGCCCGCGGCGCTCTCCGGCGCGTCGGGCGTGGCGGGGGTACGTGAGGACTTGGCGGGCTGGGACATGACCCGAACGTACTGCATGTGCGCAGCTTGATGCGCAGGTCCGGGGTTTCCCCCGCCCGCGAAGGGCGGGGGACCGTCAGCGGGGTCGAGCAGTCCGCCCCAGTCCTTCTCGTCCCGGAACCAGTCGCCGACGCCGTCAGCGGCGGGCATATTCGCGGAAGCCACGGCCGGTCTTGCGGCCGAGGCAGCCCGCGGCCACCAGGTGCTCCAGGAGCGGCGCGGGCGCGAGGCCCGGGTCGCGGAACTCCCGGTGCAGCACCTTCTCGATGGCGAGCGAGACGTCCAGGCCGACCACGTCCAGGAGCTCGAACGGGCCCATCGGGTAGCCGCCGCCGAGCTTCATCGCCGCGTCGATGTCGTCGAGGGACGCGTAGTGTTCCTCGACCATCTTGATCGCGTTGTTGAGATACGGGAACAGCAGCGCGTTGACGATGAACCCGGCCCGGTCGCCGCAGTCGACCGCGTGCTTCCTGATGCGGCCGCAGACCTCGCGGACGGTCGCGTGGACGTCCTCGCCGGTCAGCACGGTGCGGACGACCTCGACCAGCTTCATGGCCGGCGCGGGGTTGAAGAAGTGCATCCCGATCACGTCCTGCGGACGCGAGGTGGCCCGGGCGCAGGCGACGACCGGCAGCGAGGAGGTGGTGGTGGCCAGGACCGCGCCCGGCTTGCAGACCTTGTCCAGGGTCTGGAACAGCTGCCGCTTGACCTCCAGGTCCTCGGCGACCGCCTCGACGGCCAGGTCGACGTCCGCGAAGGCGTCGTACGAACCCGCCGGGGTGATCAGGTCCAGGGTCTGCGCGGCCGCCTCGGCGGTCATCCGGCCCTTGCCGACGGAGCGGTCCAGGGACTTGCCGATGCGGGCCTTCGCCGCCTGTGCCTTCTC
Source organism: Streptomyces sp. NPDC028289 (assembly GCF_055565975.1). Classification (NCBI taxonomy): domain Bacteria; kingdom Bacillati; phylum Actinomycetota; class Actinomycetes; order Kitasatosporales; family Streptomycetaceae; genus Streptomyces; species Streptomyces sp. NPDC028289. The sequence goes on from NZ_JBVHTI010000002.1 coordinate 312,993, forward strand.
CTCGCTGCGGGCGGCGAGGACGACCTCGTACCCGGCCTTGGCGAAGACCTCGGCGATCCCGGAGGCCATGGTGCCGGAGCCGGCGACGCCGACCGAGCGCACCGTACGGCCCGGGGTGAGCGCGGCGCCGTCCAGCGGGGTGAGCGCGTCCCGGACGACGGTGGCGCTGCCCGGGGCCTCGTAGGAGTAGAAACCGCGGCCCGACTTGCGGCCGGTCAGGCCGGCCTCGCTGAGCTGCTTGAGGATGGGCGCCGGGGCGTGCAGGCGGTCGCGGGACTCGGCGTACATGGCCTCCAGGACCGTACGCGCCGTGTCGACGCCGATCAGGTCCAGCAGGGCCAGCGGGCCCATCGGCAGGCCGCAGCCGAGCCGCATGGCCGCGTCGATGTCCTCGCGGGAGGCGTACTTCGCCTCGTACATCGCGGCGGCCTGGTTGAGGTAACCGAACAGCAGCCCGTCCGCGACGAACCCGGGGCGGTCGCCGACCGCGACCGGCTCCTTGCCCAGCTCGATCGCCAGGTCGGTGACGGCGGCGACGGCGCCCGGCGCGGTGAGCACCGAGGAGACCACCTCGACCAGCTTCATCGCCGGGGCCGGGTTGAAGAAGTGCAGGCCGAGGACGCGCTCGGGGCGGGCCGAGTCGGCGGCCAGCCGGGTCACGGAGAGCGCGTTGGTGCCGGTGGCGAGGATGGTCTCGGGGCGGACGATGCCGTCCAGCTCCCGCAGGACCTGGTGCTTGATGTCGTACGACTCCGGGACCACCTCGATGACGAGGTCGGCGGCGGCGGCGGCCGACAGGTCGGTGCCGGTGCGGACCCGGCCGAGGATGTCGGCGCGGTCCTGCTCGGTCAGCTTGCCGCGGGCCACGGCACGGGCGGTGGAGGACTCCAGCGCGGCAACGGACCGGGCGGCCTGGGCCTCGCCGACGTCGATGCCGATCACCTGGCGGCCGGCCCTCGCGAGGACCTCGGTGATACCGGTGCCCATGGTGCCGAGGCCGACGACGGCGATCGTCTGGAGCGGGGACAGGGAAGGGTCGGACTGGGGAGTGGCCATCGCGGGACTCCAGGAATGAGGGTGACGACTGGAAACGCGCCCGGGTGCGCCGAGGGGCGCACCGGGTGCGGAGAGAGCTGCGTGAATGCGGGTGGTGCCGGGCTGCGAGCGCACACGCCCGGTGCTGCCGCCACGAGCGCGCACACGCCCGGCAGCGGCGGATTCCGACCGGCCCTGTCCCGGAGCCGGGTCGTACTGCGGTACGAGGTACCGAACCGACCTTCGTACTCACGGCGGCTGCGTCACCAAACCGGCGTGAGCGTTAGTGCGAGTGGGTGACTCGCTCGATTGAGCTTAACCGGCGGGTAACGAGCGCGCCAGCCCTCCGACTTTGTGATGTACGTCCCTCGCTCACCGCAACCCCTCTACGCTGGGCTTCGTGGACGAAGAGTTGCGATCACTCACGGAGCGTTTGCGGCAGGAGTCGCAGGGGACGGCCGCCTTCGACCGGCTTCTGGCCACCGAGGACCACGACGCACTGGCGGAGGTGCTCACCGCGGCCGGACAGCCGCTGTGGGCCAGGGAGCTGGCGGCGTTCCGGCTTGGGGAGGCCGGTGACCGGCGGGCCTTCGAGACCCTGGTCCTCCTCCTCAACCACCGTGACCCACCCCGCTGCGCCTCCGCCGCCTACGCCCTCGCTCGCCTGCACGACCCGCGCACCGCCCGCGCGGCCGCCGCCCTCGCCACCAACGAACTCCGTGTCGCCTACGCCCTGCACCCCGTCCGTCTCCTGGTCGAACTCCGTGCCCCGGAGTCCGTCCCCGCCCTGATCACCACCCTGGAGCGCCGGCTGCGCCCGCACGACCCCTACCGCAGGGTCGCCCTTGCCTGCGTGGACGGTCTCGGCGCCCTCGGCGACACCCGCGCCCGCCGCGTGCTGACCGAGGCCCTGGCCCACCCCACCCTCGCCGAGGCGGCGGTCCAGGCCCTCGCCCGCATTCCTAGGCAGCGGTGATGCCGAGCTTCCTGACGTACCGCACCTCGGGCACCGGCACCCCGCCGACCTCGTACGGCTCCTCGGCGCCGTCGGCCGCGAAACCCGCGATCTCGTAGAACCGCCGGGCGCGCGCGTTCTCCTTCAGCACCCACAGGTACAGGCGCGGGTGCTCGGCGCACTGCTCCAGCACCGTCGCGAGCAGTGCCCGCCCGGCGCCCGTGCCGAGGTGTGCGGCGTCCACGTAGATGGCGTACAACTCGGCGTCACCGGTGCGCACTTCACCGTCCCGGTACGGCCCGTGCGCAGCCCACCCCACGATGGTGCCGCCTCGCACGGCGACCAGCTCCGTCACTCCGTCCCCGCCGTCCCGGAACCGGGCCCGGCGCCGCTCGGCGTCCCGATCGACACTGAGCCCGTCCAGGAAGGGCTGCGGCATGAGGCCCCGGTAGGCGTACTGCCAGCCCCGGATGCGGATCTCCGAGACACGGTCGCAGTCGTCGAGGGTCATCGGGCGGATGCGGAGGGGGGCGTCGTTCATGGCGGCACCCTAGGCGGCGAACGGCCCCGGCGGCCCGGCGTTTCCGGGTCACCGGGGCCGCAGGTGCGCCGCTCAGCCGCGGAAGCCCAGCAGCCCGTGCAGGGTCGAGCCGCGGGACGACGTCGAGGCCGCCTTGGTGGTGAGGGGCTTCGGGTCGGGGGTCTTCCTGCAGACCGCGTCGACGGTGCCGGTGCCGTGCGGGACCGTGCCGTCGGTCAGGTAGGCGGCGAGGCGGGTGTCCAGGCAGGTGTTGCCGCTGAGCGTGATGCCGTGGTTGCCGCCGCCCTGCTCCACGACCAGGCTGGAGCCGGTCAGCAGGCGGTGGACCGTGACGCCGCCCTGGTAGGGGGTGGCCGCGTCGTCCGTCGCCTGGAAGAGGAGGACGGGCGGGAGCTTCGCGTTGGCGATGTTCGGCGGCTTGAGCGCCTTCGTCGGCCAGTACGCGCAGGACGCGTTGTACCAGGCGTTGTTCCAGACCATGAAGGGCGCCTTCGCGTACGCCGCCCAGTTGTCCTTGCGCCACTGGTTCCAGTCCCGCGGCCAGGAGGAGTCCCGGCACTGGACGGCCGCGTAGACGCTGTAGCCGTTGTCGCCGGACGCGTCGACGGCGGCGAAGTTCTGGTACGCCTCGACCAGGGCCGCCGTCTTCTTGCCGTTGACGTAGGCGGAGAACGCGTCGGCCAGGTAGGGCCAGTAGCCGTTGTAGTAGCCGCCGGGGATGAAGGTGTCCTCCAGCTCGGCGGCGCCCACCTTGCCGCCGGCCGGCTTCTTCGCCAGCGCGGCCCGCATGGCGTACCACTTGGCCTCGACCTTCTCCGGGTCGGTGCCGAGCTTGTACGTCGAGTCGTACTTCGCGATCCAGGCCATCAGGGCGCGCTGGCGGTCGTTGAAGGCGTAGTCCTGGCTCAGGTTGTCGTCGTACCAGACGCCCGTGGGGTCGACGATCGAGTCCAGGACCAGGCGGTGGATCCGGTCCGGGTGCAGCTTCGCGTAGACCGCGCCCAGGTAGGTGCCGTACGAGTAGCCGAAGTAGCTGATCTGCCGGGCGCCCAGGGCCTGGCGGACCGAGTCGAGGTCCTGTGCGGCGTCGACCGTGTCGAGGTACGGCAGCAGCTTCGCGTACTTCTTGCCGCAGGCCGCCGCGAACGACCGCACCCGCTGGAGGTTCGCCTGTTCGAGGGCGGGGGTGGCCGGGACCGAGTCGGGGCGCACCGGCTTGAAGTAGCCGGGCGCGCAGTCGATCGCCGGGCTGCTCTTCCCGACGCCGCGCGGGTCGAAGCCGATGACGTCGTACTGGGCGGCCACCTTCTTGGGCAGCGTGGACGCCACGAAGCCCGCGAGGGCCAGCCCGCTGCCGCCGGGGCCCCCGGGGTTGACCAGCAGCGGCCCCTGAGAGGCCGACGCTGTGTGCGGGACGCGGGAGAGGGCGAGCGTGATCTGCCGCCCGCGCGGGTTGCGGTGGTCGAGGGGCACCTTGACCGAGCCGCACTGCAGCGTCGGGTAGTCGGTGGTGCCGCACTTCTTCCAGGTCACCGGGGAGACCTGGACGGGGGCTCGGGTGGCGGCGGTCGCGGGCAGGGCGGTGAACGAACCGGCCACGACGGCGGCGACGGCGCACAGCACGGCTGCGCGTGTTCGCATGGGTCCTCCCAGGACGGAGGGTCGCGGACCGCACGTGCCACGGTCCTCGCCGCATCGTCCCGGAAACGGGGCCCGGAAGAACGCATTCTGACGATGAATGACCCAATTGGTCCGAGGCTTGCGCCCGAACGCCACCGGGTCCGCAAGCCGGTCAGAGCAGGGTGAGCTGGGTCGGCTCCGGCAGCGCCGGCTCCTCCTCCGCCGCCGGTACCGGGATCCGGCGGGCGGTGCCCGCGCGGTTCGGCCCGATGCCGTACTCCTCGGCCAGCTCGTGCACCTGACGGGTGATCCGGCGCTGGTACCACTTGGGCGCGTAGGCGCCCTCCGCGTACAGCCGCTCGTAGCGCCGCACCAGGTGCGGGTGACGGGCCGCGAGCCAGCTCATGAACCACTCGCGGGCGCCCGGCCGCAGATGCAGCACCAGGGGTGTCACCGAGGTGGCCCCGGCCGCCGCGATGGCCCGCACGGTGGCCCGGAGCTGGGCCGGGTGGTCGCCGAGGAAGGGGATCACCGGCGCCATCAGGACCCCGCAGCCGATACCGGCCCCGGCGAGGGCGCGGACGACGTCCAGGCGCCGCTCGGGGGCCGGGGTGCCCGGCTCCACCGTGCGCCACAGCTCGGGGTCGACGAAGCCGACCGAGACCGAGATGCCGACGTCCGTCACGTCCGCCGCCCGGCGCAGCAGGTCCAGGTCGCGCAGGATCAGGGTGCCCTTGGTCAGGATCGAGAACGGGTTGGCGTGCTCGGTGAGGGCGGAGATGATCCCCGGCATCAGCCGGTAGCGGCCCTCGGCGCGCTGGTAGCAGTCGACGTTGGTGCCCATCGCGATGTGGTCGCCGAGCCAGCGGCGCGAGCCCAGCTGGCGGCGGAGCAGGTCCGGCGCGTTGACCTTGACCACGATCTGGGTGTCGAAGCCGATCCCGGTGTCCAGGTCCAGGTAGCTGTGGGTCTTGCGGGCGAAGCAGTACACGCACGCGTGCGAGCAGCCCCGGTACGGGTTCACCGTCCACTCGAACGGCATCCGCGAGGCGCCCGGCACCCGGTTGATGATCGACCGCGCCCGCACCTCGTGGAACGTGATTCCCCGGAATTCAGGCGTGTCGAAGGTCCGGGTCGTGACCGCGTCCGCGCCGAACAACGCGGCCCCGGCCCGGCCGTGATCGGCCTCCTCGGTGAGGTTCTCCCAGCGCATGACGCCTCCTCGGTAGCACTGCACAGAGAATAGAACATCTGTTCCCATGATCGTGCGAACGATCTGTGGAGACCGCGCGGACGCCGTTTCCGATCACGTTTCCGATCGCTTGCGGCACCCCGATTTGGGCGGCCGGGCGCCGGGGTGGTTGGCTTGGCGCAACCCCGAGAACTCAGGTGCTGGAGGAAAGCGATGGCGCAGGTCGAGGCCACTACGGAGCGGGTCGTCACCGCGGACGCGGAGACGGTGTTCGACGCGATCGCCGACTACAGCGGCACGCGCGCGAAGCTGCTCCCCGAACACTTCAGCGAGTACGAGGTGCGCGAGGGCGGCGACGGCGAGGGCACCCTCGTCCACTGGAAGCTGCAGGCCACCAGCAAGCGGGTCCGGGACTGCCTCCTGGAGGTCAGCGAGCCCACCGACGGCGAGCTGGTCGAGAAGGACCGCAACTCCTCCATGGTCACCACCTGGCGCGTCACCCCGGCCGGCGAGGGGAGGTCCAAGGTCGTCGTGCACACCACCTGGCAGGGTGCCGGCGGCATCGGCGGCTTCTTCGAGAAGACCTTCGCGCCCAAGGGCCTCGGCCGGATCTACGACGCCGTGCTCGACAAGCTCGCCACCGAGGTCGAGAAGTAGTACCGGTTCGTGCGGAGGTGAGCAACCTCCGGGCGGACAGGGGGCGTTGGCTCCCTCACCGGTTCGAGTGGATCTCCGGACCGACCGGTCTCGTGCCGTAACTCGTCGTGCTTGCTCGCAGTTGTCGCCCTACGGGAAATAAGGCGGCAATTGTGCGCAGGTGCGACGAGGGGAGCGGTACGTGGGCGGAACGACGCTGGTGCAGTACGAGGAGCCGGCCGCGGTGTCCGCGGACCCCGTGCCGGAACCCGCCCCGGTCGCCGGACTCGGGCCGCGCCGCACCCGGCTGGTGTTCTGCGGGCTGATGCTCGCCCTGCTCCTCGCCGCGCTGGACCAGATGATCGTCGCCACCGCGCTGCCGAAGATCGTCGGTGAACTGCACGGCCTGGACAAGATGTCCTGGGCGATCACCGCCTACCTGCTCACCTCCACCGTCGGCCTCCCCGTCTACGGCAAGCTCGGCGACCTCATCGGCCGCAAGGGCGTCTTCCAGTTCGCCATCCTCGTCTTCGCCGTCGGGTCCGCGCTGGCCGGACGGGCGCAGAACATGGACCAGCTGATCGCCTTCCGCGCCGTCCAGGGCGTCGGCGCGGGCGGGTTGATGATCGGCGTGCAGGCGATCATCGCCGACATCGTGCCACCCCGGCAGCGCGGCCGCTTCATGGGCCTGATCGGCGCCGCCTTCGGCCTCGCCTCCGTCGCCGGGCCGCTGCTCGGCGGCTACTTCACCGACCACCTCTCCTGGCGCTGGTGCTTCTACGTCAACGTGCCCTTCGGGCTGATCACGCTGGCCGTCGTCACCCTCGTGCTCAAGCTGCCGAAGCCTCAGTTCCGGGCCCGTTTCGACGTGCTGGGCACCCTGCTGCTCGCCGCCGCCTCGACCTGCCTGGTACTGCTCACCAGTTGGGGCGGGACGGAGTACGCCTGGGGCTCGCGCGTCATCCTGGGGCTGGGCGCGGGCGCGTTGGTCGCCGGGGTGCTGTTCGCCGTCGCCGAGCACCACGCGGCCGAACCCCTCATCCCGCTGCGGCTGTTCCGCGACTCGGTCTTCAACGTCACCGGCCTGGTCGGACTGGTCGTCGGGGTCGCCCTGTTCGGCGCCGCCAGCTATCTGCCGACCTTCCTGCAGATGGTCGACGGCGCCTCGGCGACCGGGTCCGGGCTGCTGATGCTGCCCATGATGGGCGGGATCGTCGGCGCCTCGATCGTCGCGGGACAGCTCATCAGCCTCACCGGGCACTACCGGGTCTACCCGGTGCTCGGCGGCGCCGTGTCCGTCGTGGGCATGTGGCTGCTGTCCCGCCTCGAAGTCGGCACCCCGCGCTGGCAGTACAGCATCTGGATGGCCGTCCTCGGCGCCGGGATCGGCATGGTGATGCCGGTGCTCGTCCTCGCCGTGCAGAACTCCGTACGGCCCGCCGACCTCGGCACCGCCACCAGCGCCAACAACTACTTCCGGCAGATCGGCGGCAGCGTCGGCGCCGCCGTCTTCGGCACCCTCTTCGCCGACCGGCTCACCGACGCCCTGCACGAACGCCTCCCCGCCCACGCCGGCGCCCGCCTGCCCGACCCCGAGTCCCTCACCCCGCAGCTCGTCCACGCGCTGCCTCCCGCGCTGCGCGACGCCTACATCCGCGCCTACGCCGACGCGATGCCCAGGATCTTCCTCTACCTGGTCCCGGTTCTCGTCCTCGGCCTGCTCGTCGCCTGCTTCCTCAAGGAGAAACCGCTGGTGTCCCACCCCACCGCCGAAACGGAACCGACATCCGCCAACGCGCCGATCCCGCAGGCCCGGTCGCCCCGCACCGGCGCCGGGGTCCCGGTCTGCGGCACGGTGCAGCATCCCGACGGAACCGTGGTGCCGCGCGCCGCGCTCACCCTCATCGACGCCGTCGGCCGGCAGGTCGGCCGCGGCGCCAGCGCCGAGGACGGCCGTTACGCGCTGGCCACGCCCGGCACCGGGTCCTACGTCCTGATCGCCGCCGCCGGCGGCCACCAGCCGCAGGCCGTCTCCGTGACGGTCGGCGAACGGCCCGTCGAGCTGGACGTCGTCCTCGGCGGCGCCGGGCGGCTCGCGGGCAGCGTGCTCACCGCCGACGGCACCCCCGTGCGGGACGCCACCGTCACCCTCACCAACGTGCACGGCGAGGTCGTCGCCGCCGTCCGCAGCGGCCGCGAGGGCGGCTACGTGATCACCGAGCTGGTGGCCGGCGAGTACACCCTCGCCGCCAGCGCCCCCGCCTTCCGCCCGGCCGCCCTCCCGGTCACCGTCCAGGCCTCCCGGGAGACCCGGCAGAACGTCGAACTCGCGGGCGGCGCCGTGCTGAAGGGCACGGTCCGGGCCGGGGGCGGCCGTCCGGTGGAGGACGCCCGGGTGACGCTGCTCGACGCCGCCGGGAACGTGGTGGACACCTTGACCACCGGCGCCGACGGAACGTTCCGGTTCGTCGACCTCTCCTCCGGCGAGTACACCGTCATCGCCGCAGGTTACCCACCAGTCGCCACGGTCCTGCAGGTCGCGGGCGGCGGCCGTACCGAACGGGACCTCCAGCTCGGCCACGAGGACTGAGAAGAGGACCGGCAGGGGAGCGGCCGCGCACGGCCGCGGGGCGCGGACCTGCGCGCCGGTGCGATCGGGTGAAACCAATTCCAGGATTGGCACACATCGCAACGGGCGGCCACCGTACCGTAGTGGCGGGCGGCACAGATCTTTTGCGGAGCCGTGGGGAGAGAGGGCCTGGGCCATGGACCATGGCAGCGAGCGGGACACACATCCCGGCCTCGGTGCTGGGGACGGCGCCTCGGGCCGCATCCCCCTGGCCGTGGTCGTCGTCGACCGCGACGGCGACGTCTCGCACTGGAGCACCGGCGCCCGGCGGCTCTTCGGCGCCGCCAAGGAGGAGGCCATCGGCCGCTCCGTCCTCGACCTGCTGCCCGTCTCCGGCGCGCTCCCCGAGGACGACGAGATCACCCCGTACGGCGCCTACGCGGCGTACGACGGACTCGGCCCCGACCTGGAGTCCTCCCTCGACGGGCGGCTCAACTTCCCGGCCGCCGGCCGCGCCCGGCTCACCGTGCCGGACCACGACCGCGTCGACGTGCTCTGGTGGGCCTACCCGCTGGTCGGCCCGGGGAACGAGCGGCTGCTGGTGCTCGCCGCCGACGCCGAGCGGCTGCGCCAGGCCGAACGCGACGAGGGCATCGCCTTCGAGCGCATCGCACCCGGCTTCGCCCTGCACACCGACTTCCCCGGCGCGGAGGAACTGGCCCGCAGGCTGCCCGAGATCCTGCCCAGCATGAGCGTCGACGAAAGCGCCCGGATCGTCGCCCAGGTCCTCGAACTCGGCTATCCCATCCTGGAGTTCAGCCAGAACGACCGGGTGCCCGTGACCCCCGACTGGGGTGTCGCCCGGCGCACCGAGCGGATGGCACGCCGGGAGCGCGCGGCGCGGGTCGCCGCCCAGGGGCTGCCGGTGGCCGCCGAACTCGCCGACGACGAGGGCGAGGACCTGGAGTACGCGGCCGTCCGCGAACGCCTCGAATTCCTCACCGAGGTCAGCGGGAAGATCGGCACCTCGCTCGACCTGTCCCGCACCATCGTCGAGGTCAGCAGAGCCGTCGTACCCCGCTTCACCGATGTCGCGGGCACCTACCTGCGTGAACAGGTGGTCGCCGGCGAGGGGTTCCCGGACGGCGTGCCCGACACCACCACCATGTGGCACCGGGTCGCCCTGGAGCACACCGACGAACCCGGCCGCTGGGACGACGTCGTCCCCGTCGGCGAGGCCATGCCGTTCCCGGCGCACACCCCGTTCTTCCAGTGCATGACCACCGGTGAACCGGTGCTGGTACCGCGGATCAGCGAGGAGATGGGTCACGCCATCGCCTCCCAGTTCGAGAAGCGGGACATCCGGCCGCTGATCACCGGCCGCTCGATGCTGGTCGTACCGCTCAAGGCACGCAATGTCGTGCTCGGCTTCATGATCCTGCTGCGCCACCCCGAGCGCGAGATGTTCAACGACATGGACCGGGTCACCGGCGCCGAACTCGCCGCCCGCGCCGGGCTCGTGCTCGACAACGCGCGCATGTACACGTACCAGGAGAGCGTCGCCGAGACCCTCCAGGACAGCATGCTGCCGCACATCCCGCCGCGCATGGCGGGCTGCGACATCGCCACCCGCTATCTGCCGGGCACCCTGCTCGGCCGCGTCGGCGGCGACTGGTTCGACTCCGTGAAACTCCCCGGCGCCCGCACCGCCCTGGTCGTCGGCGACGTGATGGGCCACGGCCTCAACTCGGCCGCGATGATGGGCCAGTTGCGGACCGCCGTGCAGACCATGGCGGCCTTGGACCTGCCGCCCGCCCAACTCCTGCGCAACCTCGACGACCTGGCGCAGCGCCTCGGCGACGGCTACCTCGCCACCTGCCTCTACGCCGTCTACGACCCGATCGAGAGCGAGCTGCACCTCGCCAACGCGGGCCACATCCCTCCCGTGCTGGTCCGTGCGGTCGACGGGCGCAGCGAACTCCTCGACCTGCCCACCGGGGCGCCCATAGGCGTCGGCGGGGTCGCCTTCGAGTCGCTGCGGGTGCGGGTGGAACCCGGCGACCGGCTGGTCATGTGCACCGACGGACTGGTCGAGATGCGCGGCGAGGACATCGGCGTCGGCCTCGCCACCCTCTGCGAGTCCGCCGCCCACCCGGCCGCCTCCATGGACGACGCCTGCGACACCATCATCCGCGCCCTCAACACCCGCGGCGGCCGCAAGGACGACGTGGCGCTGCTGATGGCCCGCCTCAACGGCATCGCGCCCGAGGACGTCGCGGAGTGGCGGCTCGCCCTCGACCCCGCCGAGGTCCGCCGGGCCCGCGCCGTCGTCCGCGAGCAGCTCCACGACTGGGGTCTCGCCCGGCTCGCCGACCCGGCCGAACTCATGGTCAGCGAACTCGTCACCAACGCCGTACGGCACTCCCACAGCCGCCCGGTGCAGCTCCGGCTGATCCGCGGCGAGACCCTGCTCTGCGAGGTCGACGACGACGACCACACTCTGCCGACCCTGCTCGGCACGGACCCCGGCGCCGAGGCCGGACGCGGGCTGCGGGTGGTCGCCACGCTGGCCCGGGAGTGGGGCACCAGCCGTACGACCGCCGGGAAGACCGTCTGGTTCGAACTCACCGCACGGCGCCGCTGACCCGGGCACCGCAGACCCGCGGGCGCACGTCCGTCGAACGCGGGGTGAAGGAACGCGCCGGGCGCTTGTGGCCGAAACGCGCGCAGGGTAAACCGTACTGGCCCGTCACTTACGACGGGTCATAGACGGCTGCATCCTGGGGAGTTGGGCCATGAGCGTGACGAGTCGCTACCGCAGTGCCTGGGAGGGCTTCTGGCGCGAGGCGCCCGACGAACCGGGGGCGGTGTTCTGGGACGCCGAACCGGCCGTGACCGCCGCCGTCCATGTCGCCCTCTTCGAGCCCCACCTCACCGACCCCGGCCTGCCCCTGGTCGACCTGGGCTGCGGCAACGGCACCCAGACCCGCTTCCTCGCCGACCGGTTCCCGCGCGTCCTCGGCACCGACATATCCGAGGCCGCCCTGGACCACGCCCGGCACGCCGACCCGGGCGGACAGGCCGGCTACCGGCTGCTCGACGCGGCCGAGAAGAGTGAGGCCCAGGCCCTGCACGCGGAGCTCGGCGACGCCAACGTCTACATGCGGGGCGTCCTGCACCAGTGCGAACCCGACGACCGGCAGCCGTTGATCGACAGCATCGCCACCCTCGTCGGCAGCCGCGGCCGGGCCTTCCTCGTCGAGCTCGCCGAGGCGGCCCGGCCCGTCCTCGGCGGCCTCGCCCAGAGCCCGTCGGGACCGCCGCCCAAGCTCGCCCCGGTCTTCCGGCACGGCATCGCCCCCGGCGAGGTCGCCGACGCCGCGGTCCCGGAGTACCTGCGCAACGCCGGCCTCGCCGTCCTCGCGACCGGCGAACTTCCTCTGACCACGACCGAGGTCACGCCGGACGGCGAACTGATCGTCCTGCCGTCCAAGTGGGTGCTGGCGGGACGGGAGAACTGAGGGACGGGACGCGGCCGCCGTGCCGGGCCACGGTGCGCCCGGCGGCCAACCCGCCGGGCGCACCGTGGCCCCCGCCCCTTCCGGTGCGGCACCACAGCGGAGAATTCGGCATGGTCCTGATGCAGAGTTGCAAAATTTCGCAATTGACTAGATGCTATGTTTGCTGTGTTCGCAAGTGAACGTGGGAGCGGGCCTTCGCGTCTGCCCCGGAGTCGGGCCTTGTAGGGGAAGCCGAGGAGTCGTGACCCTTTTCCGTCAGGTGTGCGCCCGGTTCGCGCGGCTGCTGCCCGGTCGCGCAGACCTCGCCGAGGTCAGGCGAAGCCCGCGCCAGGACCTGCTGGCCGGCCTCACCGTGGCGATCGTCGCGCTGCCGCTCGCGCTCGGCTTCGGCGTCTCCTCCGGGCTCGGCGCCGAGGCGGGCCTGGCGACCGCCGTCGTCGCAGGCGCGCTCGCCGCGGTGTTCGGCGGGTCCAACCTCCAGGTCTCCGGTCCGACCGGCGCGATGACGGTCGTCCTGGTGCCGATCGTGGGCCGGTACGGGCCCGGCGGGGTGCTCACCGTCGGGCTGATGGCGGGCGTCATGCTCGTCGGCCTGGCGGTACTGCGGGCCGGGAAGTACATGCAGTACGTGCCCGCGCCGGTCGTCGAGGGCTTCACCCTCGGCATCGCCTGCGTGATCGGCCTGCAGCAGATCCCGAACGCGCTCGGTGTCCCCAAGCCGGAAGGCGACCGGGTGCTGGTGGTGACCTGGCGGGCGGTCGAGGAGTTCGCCGGCAGCCCGAACTGGACGTCGTTCGGCCTCGCGGCCGCGGTGGCCGGGTGCATGATGATCGGCGCCCGGCGGTGGCCGGCCGTACCCTTCTCGATCGTCGCCGTGATCGCGGCGACGGTCGTGGCACAGCTGGCCGACCTGGACGCGGCGAAGCCGATCGGCACCCTGCCGGCGGGGCTGCCCGTGCCGTCTCTGTCCTTCGTCGACCTCGGCTCGCTGGGAACCCTGCTCGCTCCTGCCGTGGCGGTCGCGGCGCTCGCCGCGCTGGAGTCCCTGTTGTCGGCCTCGGTCGCCGACGGTATGACCGTGGGCCAGAGACACGACCCGGACCGGGAGCTGTTCGGCCAAGGGCTCGCGAACATCGCCGCCCCGTTGTTCGGCGGGGTACCGGCGACCGGCGCGATCGCGCGCACCGCCGTCAATGTCCGTACGGGGGCCGGCTCCCGCCTCGCCGCCCTCACCCACGCCGCCGTGCTCGCCGCGATCGTCTTCGCGGCGGCGCCCCTCGTCTCGAAGATCCCGCTGGCCGCTCTCGCCGGCGTCCTGCTGGCCACCGCGATCCGTATGGTCGAGGTCGGTTCGCTGAAGGCCATGGTGCGGGCCACCCGCTCCGACGCACTCATCCTCGTCCTGACCGCCGCGGCGACACTGGCCCTCGACCTCGTGTACGCGGTGATCATCGGGCTCGCCGTCGCGGGCGCCCTCGCGCTGCGCGCCGTCGCCCAGCAGGCCCGTTTCGACCAGGTGCCGCTCGACATGGGCGATCACAGCGCGGAGGAACACGCTCTGCTGGCCGAGCACATCGTCGCGTACCGCATCGACGGCCCGCTGTTCTTCGCCGCTGCCCACCGCTTCCTGCTGGAGCTCACCGAGGTCGCCGACGTACGGGTGGTGATCCTTCGGCTGTCGCGGGTGTCGACCATGGACGCGACCGGTGCCCTCGTCCTCAAGGACGCGGTGGAGAGGCTGCGGCGCCGTGGCATCGCCGTCCTCGCCTCGGGGATACGCCCCGGCCAGCGTCAGGTCCTGGACTCCGTCGGCGCGCTGGACCTGCTGTGCCACGAGGGCCGTGAGTACGCCACCACCCCCGAGGCCATCCGGGCCGCCCGCGATCACCTGGAGACGGCCGGCGTCCTGTCGGCCCTTCCCGCCCAGAAGCCCCGGAACCCCGGTGAGGAAGCCCGGCGATGAGCGCCCCCGCTCCCCTTCGCACGGTCGAGTCCTCCGGCGCGGAGGCCCTCTGGCCGCTGGTAGGCGGCATGGCGGGCCGGTCAGCGTACGCGCAGTGGGGCCCGACCGTGATCCGTCCCTTCCGGCATGTGCGGGTGTACGGCTGCCCGGTCGCCCCCGCCTGGCACCGGCCGTGACTCGCGCCGGCGGGTCTCTCGGCGGAGCACGGGACCCGGTGGCCCTCTCGGCGCGGTTTCGGCCTGGTCGGTGCCGCGCGCGAGGATGGGCCACATGTTCTTGACGAGTGGGTGGATGCGATGCGCCGGGACCCGCCCGGTGGGGCTGTGCCGTTGCACAGGGGAAAGGAGGGCCAGGTGAGCACGCCGCTGTACCAGCTGAAGGCCGAGTTCTTCAAAACCCTCGGGCATCCGGCCCGCATCCGCGTCCTGGAACTGCTGAGCGAGCGCGAGCACGCGGTGGCGGAGATGCTGCCCGAGGTGGGCATCGAGGCAGCGCATCTTTCGCAGCAGCTGGCCGTGCTGCGGCGGGCGAACCTGGTGCGGACCCGCAAGGAGGGGTCGAGCGTGTACTACTCGCTGGCCAGCCCGGAGCTGGCGGAACTGCTGCGGGTGGCGCGCTCGATCCTGTCGGGCGTGCTGGCCGGGCAGGCGGAGCTGCTCGCCGACCTGCAGGCGGCCCGGTCGGAGGCGAAGCCGCCGTCGTAGCGACCGCCGGCGGACGGCGGTCGCCGACCCGCACCACCGGGCGGGTGGCTGTGGCGGGTCGGCGCAGGTGCGGTGGGCGGCCGTCGGCTCCCCCAACGGGGCGAGGTGGTCATGTCCTCTGCCCGTCCGCCGCGATATGGCCGGCTCCCTCGGGCCACACGACCTCGACTTCGATGCCGCTGCTGCGGGCGTAGGCCACGAGACGGGCCGTAGCGTCCCGGGAGTTGGACGGGGAGCGGTCCCAGACGGCCAGCAGCCGGGCACAGGAGCGCACCAGGGTCTCGTCCGCTCCCACGCAGGCCCCGCGGTCGGTCGGGTCGTACTCCAGCAGCCGCACCTGTTGCGAGAGCAGGAGCAGTTCGCCGGCCGCGGTGCGATCACCCGGCTCCAGCACGTCGGGGACGCCGTCCCGGGAAGGCAGGACCGTCACCAGCGCCAGTCCCGCGGCGCGCGACGCCCTGCCGAAGGCGACCGGCAGTCCCTGCCCGGCACGGACCAGCCCCGCCTTGCCCGCCCGCGCGAACTCGGCCAGGCGTCGCCGCAGTTCCTCCTCCACCACGGCGAGCATGGGCGTGGTGAGGTCGGGGTGTCCCACGACAGTGATCACTTCAGGCACCTCTCTCCGCACCGCCCGCAGGCCGGTGACCACACCGGGTAGCGTCATTCGACGAAGACGAGGACGCGCCGCCGCCCGTCCGGCCAGCCGATCTTCTCCGGCCGGAGGAACCCGGGCCATGGACCGACCGGGCCCGCATCAGAGCTGATCGGCCCTTGTCGCAGGTGCGCCGGCCCTGACGCCGGTCACGTGCGCGCGTGGCGGCCCTTTCGGCGAGACGGCCGGACACCGGTGCCGCGGGTTTCCTTCTTCCAGCCTCGTGGGAAGTTCCCCCGCCGGCGCGTAACGTGAAGCACCATGAAGATCCTCATCAGCGCCGACATGGAGGGCGCCACCGGGGTGACCTGGCCCGGCGACGTGCTGCCCGGCGCGCCGCAGTGGGAGCGGTGCCGGCCGATGTTCACCTCCGACGTCAACGCCGCCGTCCTCGGGTTCTACGACGGCGGCGCCGACGAGGTCCTCATCAACGAGGCCCACTGGAGCATGCGCAACCTGCTCCTGGAGCAGCTCGACGACCGCGCCCAGATGATCACCGGCCGCCACAAGACGCTCTCCATGGTCGAGGGCGTCCAGCACGGTGACGTCGACGGCATCGCCTTCGTCGGGTACCACGCCGGCGCCGGCATGGAGGGCGTCCTCGCCCACACCTACCTGCCCAACTCCGTCACCGGCGTCTGGCTGAACGACGTGCGGGCCAGCGAGGGCCTGCTCAACGCGCACGTCGTCGCCGAGTACGGCGTCCCGGTCGTCCTCGTCACCGGCGACGACCTGGCCTGCGAGGACGCCCTCGGCTACGCGCCCGAGGCCCGCAAGGTCGCCGTCAAGGACCACGTGTCGAGGTACGCGGCGGTCTGCCGGACGCCCGCCAGGACCGCCGCCGACATCCGCGCCGCCGCCAAGGAGGCGACCGCGCTGGCGGTGCGCCACGAACCCGTGTCCGGCGGACCGTTCACGATCGCCCTGGAGTTCGACGCCGAGCACCTCGCCCTGGCCGCCACCGTCGTCCCCGGCGTGGACCGGGTCGGCGAGCGGAAGGTCGCGTACACCGAGGGGACCATGTACGACGGCATCCGCACCTTCAAGGCGGTCACCACGATCGTCTCGGCCGCGGTGGAGGAGCAGTATGGCTGACCAGCAGGCACTCGACGAGGTCGTCCGGTTCACCTCCGAGCTGATCCGGATCGACACCAGCAACTTCGGCGGCGGCGACTGCCAGGAGCGGCCCGCCGCCGAGTACGCGGCCGAGCGGCTCGCCGGAGCCGGCCTGGAGCCGATCCTTCTCGAGCGGACCGCGGGGCGCACCAACGTCGTCGCCCGCATCGAGGGGACGGACGCGAGCGCGGACGCGCTCCTCGTCCACGGCCACCTCGACGTCGTACCCGCGCAGGCCGCCGACTGGAGCGTCGACCCCTTCTCCGGGGAGGTCCGCGACGGGGTCGTGTGGGGGCGGGGCGCCGTCGACATGAAGAACATGGACGCGATGATCCTGGCCGTGGTGCGGGCCTGGGCCCGGGAGGGGGTACGGCCGCGGCGGGACATCGTCGTCGCGTTCACCGCCGACGAGGAGGCCAGCGCGGAGGACGGCTCCGGGTTCCTCGCCGACCACCACCCCGAACTGTTCGAGGGCTGCACCGAGGGTGTCAGCGAGTCGGGCGCCTTCACCTTCCACGACGGCACCGGCCGCCGGCTCTACCCCATCGCCGCGGGGGAGCGCGGCACGGCCTGGCTCAAACTCACCGCGCGCGGCCGGGCCGGACACGGCTCCAAGGTCAACAGGGAGAACGCGGTCACCCGCCTCGCCGCCGCCGTCACCCGCATCGGCGAGCACCGGTGGCCGCTCCGCCTCACCCCGACGGTCTCCGCCGCCCTCACCGAACTCGCCGCCCTCTACGGCATCGAGCCCGACCTGCACGAGGTCGACCTGCTCCTCGACAAGCTCGGCCCGGCCGCCAAGCTGGTCGAGGCCACGGTCCGCAACAGCGCCAACCCGACCATGCTGCACGCCGGTTACAAGGTCAACGTGATCCCCGGCGAGGCCGTCGCCTTCGTCGACGGACGCTATCTGTACGGCACCGAGGACGAGTTCCGCGCCACCCTCGACCGGCTCACCGGCCCCGACGTCGACTGGGAGTTCCACCACCGCGAGGTCGCCCTCCAGGCACCGCTGGACTCACCGACGTACGCCCGGATGCGCGCCGCCGTCGAGGAGTTCGCCCCCGACGGGCACGTGGTGCCGTACTGCATGTCGGGCGGCACCGACGCCAAGCAGTTCTCCCGGCTCGGCATCACCGGCTACGGTTTCGCCCCGCTGAAGCTCCCCGAGGACCTGGACTACCAGGCCCTGTTCCACGGCGTCGACGAACGCGTCCCCGTCGAGGCCCTGCACTTCGGCGTCCAGGTCCTGGACCGCTTCCTGCGCACGGCATAGCGCGGCGCGGCACGGCCCGGGAGATGTGACACGGCACGGCACAGCAGACGAGGAGAGCACGTGGAGACGAAGGCGTACGGCTCGTGGCCCTCACCCGTCGACGCGGCCCTGGCGGCGGCGCACGACGGCTTCGCCGAGTGGGTGGGCTTCGTCGGCGACGAGCCCTGGTGGACCGAACCCCGGCCGGCGGAGGACGGCCGCAGGACCCTGGTCCGCGGCGCCACCGGGGAGTCCGTGCTGCCCGCGCCGTGGAACGTGCGCAGCCGGGTCATCGAGTACGGCGGACGGCCCTGGGCCGGTGCCGTACCCGACAGCGGTGATCAACCGCTGCTGGTCTTCGTGCACTTCGACGACCAGCGGCTCTACCTGTACCGGCCCGGCGAGGCGCCCCGGCCGCTGACCCCGCCCGGACCCCGGTGGGCCGACCCGCAGTTGCTGCTCGACCGGGACGAAGTCTGGTGCGTGCTGGAGGAGTTCACGGGCGACGGGCCCACCGACGTACGCCGGGTGCTCGCCGCCGTCCCGCTGGACGGTTCGGCCGCCGCCGACCGGGCCGCCGTACGCGAACTCACCGACGGACGGCACCGGTTCGTGACCGGGCCGCGTCTCTCACACGACGGGCGCCGGGCCGCCTGGCTCGCCTGGGACCATCCGCGGATGCCGTGGGACGGCACGGAACTGCTGGTCGGCGAGGTCGGCGGCGACGGAGTCCTGCACACGGTCCGCACCGTGGCCGGAGGTCCCATGGAGGCCGTCGCACAGGTGGACTGGTCCCCCGACGACCGGCTGCTGTACACGAGCGACCGCAGCGGCTGGTGGAACCTGTACCGCGACGACGTACCCCTCTGCCCGCGCGAGGAGGAGTTCGCGGGACCGCTCTGGCGGCTCGGCCAGAACTGGTTCGCGCCCCTGGACAACGGGCTGATCGCGATCCTCCACGGCCGCGGCGCGATGACGCTCGGGATACTCGATCCGAAGACCGGCGAACTCGCCGACGCGGCCGGACCGTGGACCGAGTTCTCCGCCACCCTCGCCGTGCACGGCACCCGCGTTCTCGCGGTCGGCGCCGGCCCGCGCACCGCCCACGAGGTCGTCGAACTCGACACCGCCTCCGGCCGCACCCGGGTCGTCGGCACCCCCCACCAGGACGCGGTCGACCCGGCCTACTACCCCGAGCCGCAGATCCGCACCTTCGCCGGTCCCGGCGGCCGCGAGGTGCACGCCCACCTCCACCCGCCCCGCCACCCCGGCCACCGCGCCCCCGAGGGCGAGCTGCCCCCGTACGTCGTCTGGGCGCACGGCGGCCCCACCAGCAGGACACCGCTCGTCCTCGACCTCGCGATCGCCTACTTCACCTCCCGGGGCATCGGCGTCGCCGAGGTCAACTACGGCGGCTCCACCGGATACGGGCGGGAGTACCGGGAGCGGCTGCGCGAGCAGTGGGGCGTGGTCGACGTCGAGGACTGCGCGGCCGTCGCGCTCGCCCTCGCCGAGGAGGGCACCGCCGACCGCGCCCGGCTCGCGATCCGCGGCGGCAGCGCCGGCGGCTGGACCGCCGCCGCCTCCCTGACCGGCACCGACGTCTACGCCTGCGGCACCATCGCCTACCCCGTCCTCGACCTCACCAGCTGGGGCGCGGGGGAGACCCACGACTTCGAGTCCCAGTACCTGGAATCCCTGATCGGCCCGCTCGCCGAGGTGCCCGAGCGGTACGTCGAGCGGTCGCCCGGCGAGCACGCGGACCGGCTCACCGCGCCCTTCCTGCTGCTCCAGGGGCTGGACGACGTGATCTGCCCGCCCGCGCAGTGCGAGCGCTTCCTCGCCCGGCTCGACGGCCGCCCGGTGCCGCACGCGTACCTCACCTTCGCGGGCGAGGGCCACGGCTTCCGGCGCGCGGAGACCCTGGTCCGCGCGCTGGAGGCGGAGCTCGCCTTGTACGCTCAGGTGTTCGGGCTGGACGTGCCCGGCATTCCCGAGCTGGAGCTGGTGAAGTGACCGAACTGACACGCCCGGCGCGCCTGGCCGCCGGCGCGCGGGTCGCCGTCGTGGCGCCGAGCGGGCCGGTGGTGGAGGAGCGGCTCCAGGCCGGCCTCGACATCCTGCGCGGCTGGGACCTCGACCCGGTGGCGGCACGCCACGTGCTCGCCACGGACGGTGATCTGGGATACCTCGCGGGCTCCGACGCCGAACGCGCGGCCGACCTCCAGCAGGCCTGGTGCGACCCGTCCGTCTCCGCCGTGCTCTGCGCGCGCGGCGGCTACGGCGCACAGCGCCTCGTCGACCTGCTCGACTGGGACGCGATGCGGGCGGCCGGCCCGAAGGTGTTCGTCGGCTTCAGCGACGCGACCGTGCTGCACGAGGCGTTCGCGACCCGGCTCGGCCTCGCCACCCTGTACGGGCCGGTGGCGGCCGGCGCCGACTTCGTCAAGAGCACCGAGGCACAGGAGCACCTGCGGGCCACCCTCTTCGCCCCGGAGACGGTCCGCACCATCCCCGCACGGGGCGCCGCGCTGGTGGGCGGCCGGGCCACCGGCGTCACCGTGGGCGGCTGCCTGCGGCTGCTCGCCACGGGCGTCGGCACCCCGCACACCCACACCGGCGCGCGGGGCGGTCTGCTCCTGCTGGAGGACGTCGGCGAGGCGCCGTACAGCCTCGACCGGAGCATCACGCAGCTGCTGCGGTCCGGATGGCTCGACGGCGTCGCCGGGATCCTGCTCGGCTCCTGGGACCGGTGCGGCCCCTACGAGCGGGTACGGCCGATGCTCCTCGACCGGCTCGGCAGCCTTGGCGTGCCGGTACTGGAGGAGTTCGGGTTCGGGCACTGCGAGGCGGCCCTGACCATGCCGCTCGGGGTGGCCGCCGAGCTGGACGCGGACGCGGGCACGCTGACCCTGCGGGAGCCGGCCCTGCGCTGAGAGCTTGCCCCGGAGGGCCGCGCGGTGGTCCGCGGGGCCCGGTCCCGGGGGCATCGGCGCGCTCCGCCGGGCGTATTTCATGAAACACCGGAGGTGGCTCCGCGTAGGGTGTCGGGATGCCGCACACCGCATCCCGCTATCTCGCCGAGGGCCCCCGCGTGGGCATCCGCCACTTCACCTACGAGGACGGCGCCGAGTTCATCGCCCGCGCCCGGGAGAGCAAGGACCTCCACCAGCCCTGGCTGTTCCCGCCCACCACGGACGCGGCCTACGCCGGCTACGCGGGACGGCTGATCGAGGACCGCAGCAAGGCCGGGTTCCTGGTCTGCGAGAAGGACGCCGGGGAGAGCGGCGGGGAGCAGGGCGGCGCCATCGCCGGGTTCATCAACATCAACAACATCGTCGAGGGCGGCTTCCAGTGCGGTGCGCTCGGCTACGGCGTGTTCGCGCACGCGGCCGGGCGCGGCCTGATGCGGGAGGCGATGGGCCTGGTCGTGGACTACGCCTTCGGGCCGATGCGGCTGCACCGGCTGGAGATCAACGCGCAGCCGGGCAACGCCGCGTCCATCGCGCTCGCCCGCGGTGCCGGGTTCCGGCTGGAGGGCTTCTCGCCGAACATGATCTACATCGACGGGGCCTGGCGGGACCACGAACGCTGGGCGATCACGGCGGAGATGCGGACCACCCGCTGACCTTTGCGCAATCCTGACCGGCAGCTCCCCTGGTCAGCTCACCCGGCGGCGGGTTCCATGGTGATCGTGACGAGGATCCGACGTGAGGTACTGACCCTGCCCGCGGCGGAGTTGGGCCCGGACAACCCGCTGCCGCCGCTCCGCCTCCTTGGGGAGATTCACCGCGTCGACGAGCGTGACCGGGAGGACCTGCCCCGGGACATGGCCCGCCAGCTCGGCCACGAGCCGCTGCGCAGCCTCCTCCCGGTGCGGATCCGCGACGGCTACGGCAGAGTGCGCACGCCCCGCGATCTCGACGCCCTGGTGATCGAGAACGACCGGCTGCGCGCCACCGTCCTGCCCGGCCTCGGCGGGCGCGTCGCCTCCCTCGTCCACCTGCCCACCGGCCGTGAACTCCTGCACCGCAACCCGGTGTTCCAGCCCGCCAACCTGGCCCTCAACGGCGCCTGGTTCGCCGGCGGCATCGAGTGGAACATCGGCGCCACCGGCCACACCACCCTCTCCTGCGCCCCGCTCCACGCGGCCCGCGTCCCCGCCCCCGACGGCGGCGAGATGCTCCGGCTGTGGGAGTGGGAACGGCTTCGCGACCTGCCCTTCCAGGTCGACCTGTGGCTGCCGGACGGATCCGACTTCCTGTACGCCGGCGTCCGCGTCCGCAACCCGCACGAACACCCGGTGCCCGTCTACTGGTGGTCCAACACGGCCGTACCGGAGGACCGCCGGATCGTCGTCCCGGCCGAGGAGGCCTGGGAGTTCGGGCCCGAGCGCCGACTGCGCCGGGTGCCCGTCCCGGCGTACGGCGTCCAACCCCCGTACCCGGTGGACTGGTTCTACGACATCCCGGACGGGCGGCGCCGCTGGATCGCCGCGCTGGACGCCGACGGCCACGGCCTGGTGCAGACCTCCACCGACGAACTGCGCGGCCGGAAACAGTTCGTGTGGGGGTCCGGCCCCGGCGGCCGGCGCTGGCAGGAGTGGCTCGGCGGCCCCGGCACCGGCGGCTACCGCGAGATCCAGGCCGGACTGGCCCGCACCCAGCTGGAGCACGTCCGCCTCGACCCGGAGAGCGAGGTGTCCTGGCTGGAGGCGTACGGCCCGCTGTCCGCGGCACCGTCGCAGAGCGTCGAGGAGCGGCTGGAACTCGCCCTGCCGCGCGCCGGGTTCGACGCCGCCCACGCCGCCTGGAAGCCGTACGCCGACAGCGAACCCGGCGAACTCCTCGCCACCGGCTCCGGCTGGGGTGCCCTCGAAGTGTTGCGCGCGGACTGGAAGCTGCCCGGCACGCCGTTCGCCGAGCCGACGCTGACCGAGGAACAGGCTCCCTGGCGGGAGCTGCTGCGCACCGGCACCCTGCCGCAACCCCGCCGGGTGCGCCCGCCCGGACCGACCCTGGTCGCCCCGCACTGGCGGGACATGCTGGAGACCGCCCCCGCCACCCCGCACACCGAGTACCACCTCGGCGTCGCCCAGTGGCACGCCGGCGACCGCGCCCAGGCCGTCCGCAGCTGGGAGCGGGCCCTGCCGCTCGCCCCCTCGCTCTGGCCGCTGCTGCGCTGCCTCGCCGTCGCCGACCAGGAGTACGGGCAGCACGAGCGGGCCGCCGAGCGGTACGCCGACGCCTTCGACGACCTGTGCCGGGAGCGCCGCGACGACGGCGAGACCTGGACGGCGGCCTGCGCGGCGCTCGGCCGCGAGGCCGTCGAGGCGCAGCTGCGGGTACGGCGGGTCGCGGACGCCCGCGCCGTGTGGGAGGCGCTGCATCCCGCGATCCGGGAGCGCGGGCGGTTCCGGCTCCTGGAGGCGGAACTGCTGCTCGCGGAGGGGCGTCGGGCGGCGGCCCGGGCCGTGTTCGACGCCGGGTTCGAGGTGGCGGACCTGCGGGAGGGGTCGGACGCGCTCGGCCGGCTGTGGGCGCGGCTCGGTGACGAGCCGCTGCCCGACCGCTACGACTTCCGGATGCGGCCCCAGGGTCTGTGATCAGCCCCGGTTCAGTCCTTGTGCTGGTCGACGTACTCGAACAGCGAGCCGTCCGGGTGCATCGCGAGCAGGTTGCGGCCGGCGGGCGTGGCCACCGGCCCCGCGAGGATGCGGGCGCCGAGGTCGTCCAGCAACCGGTGGGCCGCCTCGACGTCCTGCACCGCGATCGTCGCGGCCACCTTGCGCAGCACCTCCAGCTCCGCCTCCGGTCCGCTCATCAGGAGGAAGGAGCCGACCGCGGCGACCTGGACACCGCCGCGTTCGAAGCGCTGGGCTCTGCCGCCGGAGAGGCGTTCGTAGAACGGGATCGCGGTGTCGAGGTCGTTGACGCAGATGCGCAGGGAGGCGCCCAGAATCTCCATGGGCACGAGCCTAGTTGCCGCGGGCCGGGATGGCGTCGCCTCCGGTGATCTCCTGTTACGCCAATTCCGGTCCGGGTACCCGCACGGTATGGAACACCTGGATCATCTCGAACATCTGGACAAGGAGCTCGTCGACGAGCTGGCACAGGTCGCGCGCGAGACGGTGCGGGACGAACTGCGCGAGCAGGGCCGCAAGCGGCGGCGGGCCGCCATGCTGTACGGCGCGTCCGGCGCGGTCGCCCTGTACGCGGGGGCCGCCGTGGCGCTGGCCGTGGGGCTGGCGTGGGCGATCCTCCTGCCGGCGTGGGCCGCGGCGCTGGTCACCGCGGTGATCCTGGGCGCGGTCGCCTACGCGCTGCGGGAGGCAGGGCGGCCGAAGAGGCCGCATGCGCCGCACCGGGTGATCGGAGGGACGGCGCCGGGCGCACCGCCGAGCGGGATGGGGCTGCCGTATCCGCCGATTCCGGCGGAGCCGCCGAATGTGCCGGGCATGCCGGGTGCGGATCCGGAGTCGCCTCATCACCGGGGTTGACGGAGAGCGCCGTATTGGTCTCGGCCGTGGTTCGACGCGCGGCAGCGGGGGCTGGTCGCACAGTTCCTCCCCCAGCCTTCGGCCGGGGGTACCCCCAGCGCCCCTTTGGGGCGCGCTTCAGCGGGCGGTGCTGCGACGCGCGGTTTCGACGCGCGGTGTTTCGAGGTCGAGCCTACGGTTACGTGGGTGGCCTTGGACCCCGTCGTAACCCCGGAGGCGCACCGTGAGTCGTCGACCCCGGATCGTGATCGTCGGCGGCGGGTTCGCCGGGTACCGTGCGGCTCGCACGCTTGGGCGGCCGGCCAGGGGCCGCGCCGAGATCACCCTGCTCAACCCCACCGACTACTTCCTGTATCTGCCCCTGCTGCCCCAGGTCGCCGCCGGGATCCTCGACCCCCGGCGGATAGCCCTCCCGCTGTCCGGCGCCCTCCCCGGGGTGCGGACCGTGCTCGGGGAGGCGGGCCGTATCGATCTCGACGGGCAGCGCGTGCACTACACCGACCCCGAGGGCGTCGCCGGCAGCCTCGGCTACGAGCGGCTGCTGCTGACCGTCGGCAGTGTCAACAAGCTGTTGCCCATCCCGGGGGTCGCCGAGCATGCGCACGGCTTTCGGGGGCTGCCCGAGGCGCTCTACCTCCGTGACCACGTGATCCGGCAGATCGAGCTGGCCGCCGTCGCCCCCGACGCCGACGTCGCCGCCGCGCGGTGCACCTTCGTCGTGGTCGGGGCCGGGTACACCGGGACCGAGGTCGCCGCCCACATGCGGATGCTCACCGTCGACCTGGCCCGCCGCAACCGCCTGCCGTACGGGGTGCGGCCGCGCTGGCTGCTGCTGGACGTGGCGCCCCGGGTGCTGCCCGGGATGGACGAGAAACTGTCCCGTACCGCCGACCGGGTACTGCGCCGGCGCGGGGTCGAGGTACGGACGGGGACCTCCGTGAAGGAGGCGACCCGGGACGGGGTGCTGCTTTCCGACGGGGAGTTCGTGAACTCGCGGACCCTGGTGTGGTGCGTGGGCGTACGGCCCGACCCGCTCGTCGAGGGCACCGGGCAGCCCCTGGAGAAGGGCCGGATCGTCGTCGATCCCTACCTGCAGGTGCCCGGCTGTGCCGACGTGTTCGCCTGCGGCGACGCGGCCGCGGTGCCCGACCTCGTCAATCCCGGCGCGTTCACGCCGATGACCGCGCAGCACGCCTGGCGGCAGGGCCGGGTGGCCGCCGAGAACATGGCCGCCTCGCTCGGCGTCGGACGGCACCGGCGCCCGTACCGCCATCGCGACCTTGGGTTCGTCGTCGACCTCGGCGGCGTGCAGGCCGCCGCCGACCCGCTCGGGGTGCCCCTGGCCGGGCTGCCCGCCGGGCTGGTGACCCGCGGCTATCACCTCGCGGCGATGCCCGGAGGCCGGGCCCGGGTCGCCGCCGACTGGCTGCTCGACGCCGTACTGCCGCGCCAGGGCGTCCAGCTGGGCCTCGTACGGTCCTGGTCGGTGCCGCTGGACACGGCCTCGCCCGAGCTGCCGAAGGCCCCCGAATCCGTCACGGACCATCCTCCGGAAGGAGCCTCATGAACACCGCCGAACTCGTCGAACTCGCCCAGCAGCTGCGCGTGGACAGCGTGCGGGCGGCCGCCGCGGCCGAGTCCGGGCATCCGACCTCGTCGATGTCCGCCGCCGACCTGATGGCGGTCCTGCTCGCCCACCACCTGCGCTACGACTTCGAGCGGCCCGACCACCCCGGCAACGACCGCTTCGTCCTCTCCAAGGGCCACGCCTCGCCGCTGCTGTACTCCGCCTACAAGGCGGCCGGTGCCATCGACGACGCCGAACTGCTCACCTTCCGCAAGCTCGGCAGCCACCTGGAGGGACACCCGACCCCGCGCCGGCTGCCGTGGGTGGAGACCGCCACCGGCTCCCTCGGCCAGGGCCTGCCGGTCGGCGTCGGCATCGCGCTGTCCGGGAAGCGGCTGGAGCACGGCCGCTACCGGGTCTGGGTGCTGTGCGGCGACAGCGAGCTGGCGGAGGGCTCCGTGTGGGAGGCCGCCGAGCACGCCGGGTACGAGCACCTCGACAACCTCACCGCGATCGTGGACGTCAACCGCCTCGGCCAGCGCGGCCCCACCCGGCACGGCCACGACCTCGACGCCTACGCCCGCCGCTTCCAGGCCTTCGGCTGGCACACCGTGGAGATCGACGGGCACGACGTGGACGCCGTCGACCGCGCCTACGGCGAGGCCGTCTCCACCGCCGGGCAGCCCACCGTGATCCTCGCCCGCACCCGCAAGGGCCGGGGCGTCGCAGCCGTCGAGGACCGCGAGGGCATGCACGGCAAGCCGCTGCCGGACGCCGAGGAGGCCGTCGCCGAACTGGGCGGACTCCGCGATGTGCGGGTCCACGTGCAGGAGCCGCCGGCCGCCCGCGCGCTGCACTCGGTGCCCACGGGTGCGCTCGAACTCCCGCGCTACGACAAGGGAGAAGAGGTCCCCACCCGCGACGCCTTCGGCAAGGCGCTGGTCGCGCTGGGCCACGCCCGCGCCGACGTCGTCGCGCTGGACGGCGAGGTCGGCGACTCCACCCGCACCGAGCTCTTCGGCAAGGAACACCCCGACCGCTACTTCGAGTTCTACATCGCCGAACAGCAACTCGTCGCCGGCGCCGTCGGCATGGCCGCCCGCGGCTGGGTGCCGTACGCCTCCACCTTCGCCGCCTTCCTCAGCCGTGCTTACGACTTCGTGCGCATGGCCTCCGTCAGCGGCAGCGGGATCAACCTGGTCGGCTCGCACGCGGGCGTCGCCATCGGGCAGGACGGGCCCTCCCAGATGGGCCTGGAGGACCTGGCGATGTTCCGCTCGGTCTACGGCTCGACCGTGCTCTACCCGTGCGACGCCAACCAGACCGCCAGGCTCGTCGCCACCATGGCCGGGCTCGACGGCATCCGCTACCTGCGCACCTCGCGCGGGGCGAGCCCGGTGATCTACGGCCCGGACGAGGAGTTCCCGGTCGGCGGCAGCAAGGTGCTGCGCTCCTCCGAGGAGGACCGGCTGACCGTGGTCGCCGCCGGGGTCACCCTGCACGAGGCGCTGAAGGCCGCCGACGCGCTCGCTGAGGACGGCATCCGGATCCGGGTCGTCGACCTCTACTCCGTGAAGCCCGTCGACCGGCAGACGCTGCGCACCGCCGCCGAGGAGACCGGCTGCCTGCTCACCGTCGAGGACCACCACGAGGAGGGCGGACTCGGCGACGCGGTCGCGGAGGCGTTCGCCGACGGCAGGCCGGTGCCGCGACTGGTGCGGCTCGCCGTCCGCACCATGCCGGGGTCGGCCGCCCCGGACCAGCAGCTGCACGCCGCGGGGATCGACGCCGACGCCATCGCGGCGGCCGGCCGGCTGCTGGTCGAGGAGGCGGTCGTGCGATGACCCCGGACGAGGTGCGGCCGGTACGGGCGGGTCGCCGGACGGTGCGGACGCACCGGCCCGACAAGGTGCTCTTCCCCGGCGACGGGGGCGGTGACGGCGCCGCGAAGGAGTACACCAAGGCCGACCTCGTCGACTACTACAGGTCCGTCGCGCCGTACCTGCTGCCGCACCTGCGTGGGCGTCCGCTGATGCTGGAGCGGTACCCCGACGGCCTGGACGGCCCCCGGTTCATGCAGAAGAACACCCCGGACCACTACCCGGACTGGATCGGGCGGGCCGAGGTCGCCAAGGAGGACGGGACCGTGACCCATGTGGTCTGCGGCGACACCGCCACTCTCGTCTACCTCGCCGACCAGGCCTGCCTCACCCTGCACCGCTGGCTCTCCCGCACCACCGCCCCCGACCGTCCCGACCGGCTCGTCCTCGACCTGGACCCGCCTGGTGACGACTTCGCCGCGGTGCGGGAGGCCGCCGGCTGGGCCGGTGAGCTGCTCGACCGGCTCGGACTGCCGGCGGCGCCCATGACCACCGGGTCACGGGGCCTCCACCTCGTCGTACCGCTGAACGGCCGGCACGACTTCGACGAGATCCGCGGCTTCGCCCGGGACCTGGCCGACCTGCTCGCCGCCGAGCACCCCGACCGGCTCACCACGGCCGTCCGGAAGGCCGACCGCGGCGACCGGCTCTTCCTGGACATGGGGCGCAACGCCTACGCCCAGACCGCGGTGGCCCCCTACACCGTGCGGGCCAGGCCCGGCGCCCCCGTCGCCGTCCCGATCACCTGGGACCAGCTCGCCGACCCCGCCCTGGACGCCCGTCGCTGGACCATCGCCGAAGCCGTCGACCAGGCCCGTACCAGGCCCTGGGTCGGCATCCCCGCCCGGGGCCGGGCGCTCGGGCCGGCCCGGCGGCGGCTCGACGCGTTGCGCGACGCATCCGGCTGACCGCACCGCGTCAACGACCGGTTGTGAAGGTTTGACCCTGGAACCTCCGGCCACTCGGACCAAGAGGTGGCCATGACGAACACAAACGACACGTCTCAGACGCAGGATTCACGCAAAGAACGCAAGCGTGACGACGGACCCGACACGGCACCGGACCTGCCGAGCCCCATTGAGGTGCTGCGCCGGGCACGCGCCCAGCTCGCGGAGCTCACCGGTATGGCCGCCGAGTCCGTGTCGTCCTTTGAACAGACCGAGGACGGCTGGGAGTTGGCGGTCGAAGTCCTGGAACTGCCCAAGGTGCCCGACACCATGAGCCTGATGGCGAGCTATCAGGTCGAACTCGACCCGCAGGGACAGCTCACCGGCTACCGGCGCGTGAGCCGCTACGAACGCGGACGCGCCGACGCACATAGGCCCGGCGGTCGCTAGGCCGCCGGCCGGTGCCCGCGGACAGGTCCCACGACATGGAAGAGGTTGGACTGGCATGACCGTTGTACCGGCACAGCAGACCGGCGGAGGTGGCAGCAGTGGCCTCTACGACGTGCTCGAACTCGTGCTCGACAGGGGGCTGGTCATCGACGCGTTCGTGCGGGTCTCCCTGGTCGGCATCGAGATCCTGAAGATCGACATACGGGTCGTCGTCGCCAGCGTCGACACCTATCTGCGCTTCGCGGAGGCCTGCAACCGGCTCGACCTGGAGGCGGGGCCGCGCAAGAGCCCCGGTCTGCCCGAGATCGTCGGCGAGGTCACCGAGTCGGGCGCCCGCGGCAAGTCGAAAGGCGCCCTCTCCGGCGCCGCCGAGACGATCTCGGACGCCTTCAAGCAGGCCCGCGAGGAGCACTCGGACTCGGGCGAGACCGAGTCCCGGCCGCGCACCCGTAAGGCCGCCCCGGCGCGTCGCAGGGAGAGGGAGGAGCAGGAGTGAGTACGTACAAGGGAGGAACAGGAGTGAGTACGTACGTGTACGGCATCACGGCCGCCGCGCACCCCGATCTGCCCGACGGCATGGACGGAGTCGGGGACCCGCCGCGTCGCGTGCGCGTGCTCACGGAGGGTGAACTGGCCGCCATCGTCAGTGACGCGCCCGAAGGGCTCCGGCCCAAGCGCCGCGACCTGCTCGCCCACCAGAACGTGCTGGCGGAGGCCGGGGGCGGCGGTTGCGTGCTGCCCATGCGGTTCGGCAGCGTCGCTCCGGACGACGACACCGTCACCGGGGTCCTCGCCGAACGCGCCGACCACTACCTGGAGCGGCTGCGCACCCTCGACGGCAAGGTCGAGTACAACGTCAAGGCCAGCCACGTCGAAGAGGCCGTGCTGCACCGCGTGATGTCCGAGAACCCCGAACTGCGCGCCCTGGCCGAGGCCAACCGGAAGGCGGGCGGCGGGACCTACGAGAGCCGGCTGCAGCTCGGTGAGATGGTGGCGGGCGCCGTCAAGGTCCGGGAGGCCGAGGACGCAGCCGAGGTGCGGCAGGCCCTGGAACCCGAGGCGGCCGCCCTCAGCGTGGGGCCGGAATCCACCGGCTGGCTCGTCAACCTGTCCTTCCTCCTGGACCGGCACTCCGCCGAGACGTTCCTGGCCGGCGCCGAGCGACTCCGCAAGAGCCATCCGCATCTCGACCTGAGCGTCAACGGGCCGCTCCCGCCGTACAGCTTCGTCGAACCAGGGCCCGCCGAACCGGCGGACAGCGCGGCCGGCGCGGCCGAGAAGTAGGAAACAGAAGGAGCAGGCAGCCATGGGACTGATCAAGGAGCTGCTGCTACTGCCCTTCGCGCCCGTGCGCGGCAGCGCCTGGGTCGTCGAGCAGGTGGTGCAGGAGGCGGAGCGGATCTACTACGACCCCGCCACCGTCCGGGCCGAACTGGCCCGGCTGGAAGAGCGACTGGAAGCCGGCGAGATCGACGAGGACGAGTTCGACCGGGCCGAGGACGAGCTTCTCGACCGGCTGGAGATCGCCCTGCGTAAAGACGTGGGGCACGGCAATGGGACGCATACATGAACCGCATCGGACTGGGCCTCGCGATCGGGGCCGGATACCTGCTGGGCCGCACCAAGAAGCTGAAACTGGCTCTCGCCGTCGGGTCGTTGGTGGCCGGTAAGAAGCTGAACCTGACGCCGAAGGCGGTCCTCGACCTGGCCAACCAGCAACTGCGCGACAATCCGCAGTTCAAGGAGATCGGCGACCAGCTGCGCCAGGATCTGCGCGGGGTCGGCAAGGCCGCCTCCGGCGCCATGGTCGAACGGCAGCTCGGCTCGCTCGCCGACCGGCTGCACGGCCGTACCGCCGAGGTGCGTGACCAGCTGGCGGGCGTCGTGCCCGACACCGGCGACCTCGGTCCCGGCGGCGGCCGGGACGACGAGGAGCCGGAGGAGGACGAGGAGCCGGAGGAGAGGGCCGGGAGCGACAAGGCAGGAAGCGACAAGGCAGGAAGCGACACGGCCGAGGACGACCGCGAGGAGCGGTCCGACCGGAAGGCGCCGGCCCGCAAGGCCCCCGCGAAGAAGGCCCCCGAGAAGCCACCGGCGAAGAAGGCGTCCGCCAAGTCGCCTGCCAGGAAGGCGCCGGGGAAGAAGGCGGCGCAGGGCCGGGCGCCTGTCAAGAAGACGGCCGGCCGGGCCCGGCCGAAGGGAGGCGGTGACCGATGAACAGCGGACCGCTCACGGACGCGGCTCACTCCGAGGCCGCGGAACGCCTGAAGGCGGAGGTGCAGGAGTACCTCGCTGCCCAGACCGAACGCCTGCTGGCGGGCGCCGGGCGCAAGCTCGGCGACGCCACGGGGAAACTCACCGACATCGCCGAGGGCAACAGCCCCGGCTTCGGCAAGCTCGCACTCGACGCAGGCCGCAAGGTCGCGGAAGGCAAGGGTCCGGTGCGCTCCGCACTGGAGCTCGGTCTGACCCACGCCAAGGACACCGTCATGGACAAGGTGAAGAACCTGGGGGGCGGCAAGGGCAAGGGCAAGGGCAGCGGGCAGAAGCCGACCGTCATCATCGAGTCGGTCGACGTCGGCGTGCCGGTGCGCACCGCCTACGACCAGTGGACCCGCTACCAGGACTTCAGCACCTTCGCCAAGGGCGTGAAGAGCGCCAGCCGTGCCGACGACACCTCGTCGGACTGGCAGGGCAAGATCTGGTGGTCCAGCCGGAGCTGGAAGGGTAAGACGGTCGAACAGATTCCGGACTACCGCATCCAGTGGTCGGCGCAGGGAGCCAAGGGCAGCCACAAGGGCGTCGTCACCTTCCACCGGCTCGACGACAACCTCACCCGGGTGCTCCTGGTGATCGAGTACTACCCGAGCGGTTTCTTCGAGAAGACCGCCAATGTCTGGCGCGCCTCGGGCCGCCGGGCCCGTCTCGACCTCAAGCACTACGCCCGCCACATCTCCGTCAAGGGAGAGGTCGACGACGGCTGGCGCGGCGAGATCCGCGACGGCGAGGTCGTCCAGAGCCACGAGGACGCGGTGGCCGAGGAGGAGGAGAAAGAGGCCGAGGAGCAGAACGAGGACGAGAACGCGCCCGAGGACGAGGCCGAGGACGAGACCGCGCCCGAGGACGAGGCCGAGGACGAGAACGCGCCCGAGGACGAGGCGGCGGACGAGGAGTCGTACGAGGACGAGGCCGAGGAGCCCTACGACGAGGCGGAGGAGGCCGAGCAGGGGGAGGATGAGGAGTACGAGGCCGAGGGCGAGGAGGAGCCCGAGGGCGAGTACGAGGACACCGACACCGAGGAGACCGAGGACGAGGAAGAGCCGGAGGACGAGGAAGCGTACGCCGGTTCCCGGAGCCGTCGATGACGATGGCCGGCCGGCTGCCCGAGCCCTACGGACGGGACGGCGGGGGTTCCAACCTCGCCGACATCCTGGAGCGCGTCCTGGACAAGGGCATCGTCATCGCTGGTGACATCAGGATCAACCTGCTCGACATCGAACTGCTCACCATCAAACTCCGCCTGATCGTCGCCTCCGTCGACCGGGCGAAGGAGATGGGCATCGACTGGTGGGAGCACGACCCCGAGCTGTCCACCCGCGCCCGGCGCGATCAGCTCACCCGGGAGAACCACGAGCTGCGGGAGCGGCTGGCCGCCCTGGAGGCCCTGGAGGCCGGCCGGGGACAGCGCCATGAGCGCCAGGAGGAGGACAGATGACCGCACAGGGCGGACTCCGGTACGTGTACGCCGTCTGCCGTCCGTTCGAGGCGGCCCTGCAGGCCCAGCTCACCGGCGTGGCCGGCGCCCCGCCGGGGCTGCTCAGGCACCACGGCCTGGTCGCCGTGGTCAGTACGGTCCCGGAGGGCGACTTCGCCGAGGGGCCGCTGCGGGACCATCTGGAGGACCTGGACTGGCTGGCCGCGACCGCCCGTGCCCACCAGGGTGTGATCGACGCGCTCACCACGGTCACGACGCCGCTGCCGCTCAGGCTGGCCACGGTCTTCCGGGACGACAGCGGCGTGCGGACCATGATGGAGGACCGCGAAGCCGACTTCCTGCACATCCTCGACCGGCTGGAAGGGCGGGTCGAGTGGGGCGTGAAGCTGTACGCCGACCCGCCCGAGCAGGCGCCCGCGCCCGCCGGCAGGCCCGCCAGCGGGCGGGACTACCTGCGGCAGCGGCGGATGAGCACGCGTGCGCACGAGGAGAAGTGGCGGGCCGCCGAGGAATTCGCGCACACCCTGCACGAGCGGCTGTCCCGGCGTGCCGAGGATTCCCGGCTGCACCCTCCGCAGAATGCGGCCCTTTCCGGGGTGTCCGGGCGGAACCTGCTCAATGCCGCCTATCTGGTGTCCCGTGCGGATTCCGAGGAATTCGTGGAACTGGTCGACCGTACGAAGGACGAGGCGCCGGAAATTCGGGTGGAACTCACGGGCCCGTGGGCGGCCTATTCCTTCACCGAGCCGACCACCGAGCCCACGGAGCCGGCGGAAGCGGGGGAGCAGCGGTGACCGTCGTCGAACGCCGTCAGGTCGCCCTGGTCGACCTGCTCGACCGGCTGCTGGCCGGTGGCGTGGTCATCACGGGCGACGTCACCCTGCGCATCGCGGACGTCGACCTCGTCCGCATCGACCTCAACGCGCTGATCAGCTCGGTCAACGCCCAAGTTCCCGCACCCTGGGGGGAGCACACGTGAGCGAGCACCGCAACCGGCTGGACCTCGAACCGGACACGGTGGAACGTGATCTGGTGAAACTCGTGCTGACCGTGGTGGAGTTGCTGCGCCAGCTGATGGAACGGCAGGCGCTGCGCCGCTTCGACACCGGTGACCTCACCGAACAGCAGGAGGAACGCATCGGGCTCACCCTGATGCTGCTGGAGGACCGTATGGCCGAGTTGCGCGACCGCTACGGACTGCGGCCCGAGGACCTGAACCTGGACCTCGGGCCGCTGGGACCGCTGCTGCCGCGCGACTGACCACGCCACCGGCGGGTGGCGTCACCACCTGTACCAGCGACCCCTGCCACCGGCGCCGGTCGTGCCCCGGACCAGGAATCCGAGAAGCCATATCACAAGTACGGCGAGTGCGATCCACCAGAGTAGTTTCACCGCGAATCCGGCACCGAAGAGAATCAGGACCAGAAGCAGTACCAGCAGGATGGGAACCATAGTGTGAACCTCCTGCAAAGCGGTTTTCCCGAAATCCGCGGATCAGGCTCACTTACGGCACAGAATTTCTCCGTGCAGTACGGCGAACCAGCCGTCCTCGTGCCCAGCCCACTCCCGCCAGGCGGCCGCGATCCCCGCCAACTGCTCCGAGGTCGCGTGTCCGCCCTCGGTGGCCCGCTCGGCATAGGACGAGGCGACCGTACGGTCCGCCCACAGCCCGCCCCACCAGGCCCGCTCCCCGGCCGTGCTGTACGTCCAGGTGCCGGAGGTGGCCGTGATGTCGGTGAGCCCCGCGGCCAGCGCCCAGGACCTCAGCCGCCGCCCGGCGTCCGGCTCGCCGCCGTTGGCCCGGGCGACCCGCCGGTACAGGTGCGACCAGTCGTCCAGGCCGGGCACCGCCGGGTACCACGTCATCGCCGCATAGTCCGAGTCGCGTACGGCGATGAAGCCGCCCGGCTTGGTGACCCGCCGCATCTCGCGCAGCGCCTGCACCGGGTCGCCCACGTGCTGGAGCACCTGGTGGGCATGGACCACGCAGAAGGTGTCGTCCGGGTAGTCCAGCGCGTGCACGTCGGCGACCGCGAAGTCCACGTTCGTCAGCCCGCGCCCGGCGGCGGTCGCGCGGGCCTGCTCCAGGATTCCCGGCGCGTGGTCGACTCCGGTGACACGGCCGTCGGGGACCAGTGCGGCCAGGTCGGCGGTGATCGTTCCCGGGCCGCAGCCGATGTCCAGGATCCGCATGTGGGGCTTGAGCGAACCGAGCAGATAGGCGGCGGAGTTGGCGGCGGTGCGCCAGGTGTGGGAACGCAGCACCGACTCGTGGTGCCCGTGCGTGTAGACGGCGGTCTCCTGTGGCTTCGACATGGCTCAACCCCTTCGCGTCACACCGGCGGACGGGGCCGGACGGCCCCGTCCCGCGGTATCCGCAACGCTACGCGCGCATGTCGAATGATGAGACCCGTGTTTTATGATGTGGACTGACGGTTCGTCATGAGCGTCGATGGACGTCAGGGCAGCGGCCGGTACACGGTCAGTGCCTCCGGCAGCTTCTCCACGGTCATCTCGCCCGCGACATCGGTGACTTCACCGTCGTAGGCGAGCGGGGTGCCGGCCGCGATGCCCTTCAGGCGCAGCCGGCTCACCTTGGCCTCGGCATGGGCGGGGGAGCGGGTGAGGGGGCCGGCCAGGGCGGCGGAGAGCAGGCGGAGCGCGGGATGCCGGCCGCCGTGCACCACGCGTACGTCGAGTTGCCCGTCCGCCAGGTCGGTGCGGCGGCCCGGGGTCAGGGCCAGCCGGTGGTAGAGGCAGTTGCCGACGAACAGCAGCCACAACGGGTGGGTCTCGCCGCGCAGTTCGACCCGGAGCGGATGCCGGTCCGTGCGCAGCACGCGCAGCACGGCCAGCACCTCGGCGGGCCAGGCACCGATGCGGTGCGACCAGCGTTCCCGCTCCCGGACCAGCTCCGGATAGACGCCCAGGCTCAGCGTGTTCAGGAAGACGCCCTCCAGATCGCCGGAGGTGAAGCGGCCGACGTCCACCCGGACCGCCTCGCCCTCGCGCACGGCCCGGCCGATGCCCCGGCCGTCCTCCACGCTCAGGTCGTGGGCGAAGTGGTTGAGGGTGCCGCCGGGCAGCACCGCGAGCGGCAGCCCGTGGCGCAGCGCGACGTCGGCCGCCGCGTTCACGGTGCCGTCGCCGCCGCACACCCCGAGCGCCCGCGCCCGCGTCGCCGCCTTCGCCAACTCGGCCCGCACCTCGCCCGGTTCGCACTCCACCAGCTCCGCCGCCGGCAGCTCGCGGTGCAGCACCCGCATCCGCTCGGCGCTGCCCGAGGCCCGGTTGGCCACCACCACCAGACCCTCGCCGTCGGCCAGCGCCGGGGCCTCGGCGCGCGGCCGGGGCGGTGGGCCGGTCTGCGCCCGGGTCGGCACCAGCGCCCGTACGGCGAACGCGGCGCCTGCCCCCAGCGCCGCACCCGCGAGCACGTCGCTCGGGAAATGCACGCCCGTGTACACCCGGGACATGGCGACGGAGAACGCCACCGGCGCCACCACCGCGCCCCACGACGGGGACTCCAGGGCGACCCCGGTCGCGAAGGCGGCCGCCGACGCGGCGTGCCCGGAGGGGAACGAGGTGGTGATCGGCTGCCGCTTCAGGTGCCGTACCACGGGCACCGGGTCCAGGAGCGGGCGCGGACGGCGCACCGAGCGCTTGCCGAGGGTGTTGATGGTCAGGGAGGCCAGGGCGAGTGAGGCCAGGCCGCGGGCGGCGGCCCGGCGGGCCCGGGGTGTGCGGGTCGCGGCCACCGCGGCGGCCGTCGCGAACCACAGCACCCCGTGGTTGGCGCTCCGGCTCAGTCGGGGCAGCACCGGCTCGGCGAACGGCCAGTTCCGCTCGGCGGCGATCTCGAACAGCCGGCTGTCGAGGGCGAGCAGCCGGTCGCGCAGCGCGTGCCGGCCGGGCTTCGGGACGGTGAGGTCGACGTCTGGGCTCATGCGGGTGCGGGTACCCTGAAGTGGCACTTTCCTGCCGGCCCGCGATGCGGACGAGTGAGCCGAGTGAGAGGAATCCTGGATGCGCCTGCTCCTCATACGTCACGGGCAGACCCCGACCAACGTCGACTTCCTGCTCGACACCGCGGTACCGGGTCCCGGTCTGACCGCCCTCGGCGAGCAGCAGGCGGCGGCCCTCCCGGGGGCCCTCGCCGACGAGGACATCGAGGCCCTCTACGTCTCCACCCTCACCCGCACCCAGCTCACCGCCGCCCCGCTGGCCGCCGCCCGCGGTCTCGACCCCGTCGTCCGCGACGGCATTCGCGAGGTCTTCGCCGGCGACCTGGAGCTGCTGCCCGGCCACTCCGAGCGCGGCGAGGAGTACATGCGGACCGTGTTCGCGTGGGCGGCCGGGGACACCGCGCCGCGCATGCCCGGCGGGGAGACCGGGGACGAGGTCCTGGGCCGCTACGACGCGGTGATCGCCGAGGCCGCCGCGAGCGGCGCCGGGACGGTCGCCATGGTCAGCCACGGCGCCGTGATCCGCCTGTGGACGGCGGCCCGCGCCGACAACGTCGACGTCCCCTACGCCGCCTCCCGCCCCCTCGGCAACACGGGCGTGGTGATCCTGGAGGGCTCCCCGGCCGACGGCTGGAAGGCGCTGTCCTGGGAGGGCGCGGTGGTGGAGCCGACGGGAGCGAGCGGGCCGACGGGGGAGCCGGTGGAGTAGGGGGGCCGCCGAGGACTTTCGGGTGCGGGTGCGTCGTGGTTGCTCGCGCAGTTCCACCCGCCCCTTCAGGGGCGCGGGGAACTGCGCGACCGGCCCCCACCGGCCCGCACCCGTAGAACCACCTGATAACGGTTTGCCCCATCGCGGGCACGCCCCGCAGAATCCCTGACCATGGGACACCTGGAAGCCGCGCACCTCGAGTACTACCTCCCCGACGGGAGGGCCCTGCTCGGCGATGTCTCGTTCCGGGTCGGAGAGGGCGCCGCCGTCGCCCTCGTCGGGCCCAACGGTGCCGGCAAGACCACTCTGCTGCGGCTGATCTCCGGCGAGCTGAAGCCGCACGCCGGCACCGTGGCCGTGAGCGGCGGTCTCGGCGTGATGCGCCAGTTCGTGGGTTCCGTACGGGACGAGACGACGGTACGGGATCTCCTCGTCTCCGTCGCGCCGCCCGGCATCCGCACGGCCGCGCAGGCCGTCGACAAGGCCGAGCACGCCCTCATGACCGTCGACGACGAGGCGGCCCAGCTGACGTACGCGCAGGCCCTCGCCGACTGGGCCGAGGTGCGCGGCTACGAGCACGAGACCCTCTGGGACATGTGCACCACGGCCGCCCTCGGGGTGCCGTACGAGAAGGCCCAGTGGCGGCAGGTGCGCACCCTCTCCGGCGGTGAGCAGAAGCGGCTGGTGCTGGAGGCGCTGTTCCGGGGCACCGACGAGGTGCTGCTGCTCGACGAGCCGGACAACTACCTCGACGTGCCCGGCAAGCGCTGGCTGGAGCAGCAGCTGAAGGAGACCCGCAAGACCGTCCTGTTCGTCTCCCACGACCGCGAACTCCTCGCCCGCGCCGCCGAGAAGATCGTCTCCGTGGAGCCCTCGCCGACCGGCGCCGACGCCTGGGTGCACGGCGGCGGCTTCGCCACCTACCACGAGGCCCGCCGTGAGCGCTTCGCCCGCTTCGAGGAGTTGCGCCGCCGCTGGGACGAGAAGCACGCCCAGCTGAAGAAGCTGGTGCTGACGCTCCGTCAGGCGGCCGCCGTCTCCCACGAGATGGCGTCCCGGTACGCGGCCGCGCAGACCCGGCTGCGCAAGTTCGAGGAGGCCGGCCCGCCGCCCGAGCCGCCGCGCGAGCAGGACATCAGGATGCGCATCAAGGGCGGCCGTACCGGCGTACGGGCCGTCACCTGCGCGCAGCTCGAACTCACCGGCCTGATGAAACCCTTCGACCTGGAGGTCTTCTACGGCGAACGGGTCGCCGTCCTCGGCTCCAACGGCTCCGGCAAGTCGCACTTCCTGCGGCTGCTGGCCGGTGAGGAGGTGGCCCACGAGGGGCAGTGGAAGCTGGGCGCGCGGGTGGTCCCCGGGCACTTCGCGCAGACCCACGCCCACCCCGAGCTGGAGGGCCGGACCCTCCTGGACATCCTGTGGACGGAGCACTCCCAGGACCGCGGGGCGGCGATGTCCCGGCTGCGCCGCTACGAACTCACCCAGCAGTCCGAACAGAACTTCGAGCGGCTGTCGGGCGGCCAGCAGGCCCGGTTCCAGATCCTCCTGCTGGAGCTCCAGGGTGTGACGGCGCTCCTGCTCGACGAGCCGACCGACAACCTCGACCTGGAGTCCGCCGAGGCCCTCCAGGAAGGTCTGGAGGCCTTCGACGGCACGGTGCTCGCCGTCACCCACGACCGCTGGTTCGCCCGCTCCTTCGACCGCTACCTGGTCTTCGGCAGCGACGGCCGGGTCCGCGAGACCGCCGAGCCGGTGTGGGACGAGCGCCGGGTGGAGCGGGTGCGGTAGGGCGGCGCCTCCAGACAGGCCCGCGCGCCCGGATGTTCGTACAGTGGAGGCAGGAATCCGGACCGCCGGGACCCACACGACGAGCGGGGTACCACCATGACCGGAGTCGACCCCAGCCGGCTGGACGACCAGCAGCTCATGAAGGAGCTGGAGACCATCCACCGGACGCGCCACGACACCCTGCTGTACGGCTCGAACGACGCGCTGCGGGCCCACAACGAGCGCATGGCCCAGCTGGAGGGCGAGTACCTGCGGCGCAATCCGCGCCGCGTCGTCGCCTCCGGCCGGACCCGCGAGGGCGCCCGGGAGCGGAACTGCGCCGAGACGGCGACGCCGGGCGCCACCGCGGGCTGAGGCCACGGCGCCCTCGTTCCGGCCGGCCGCCGCGCGGACTACCCGGTGAGCACGTCGAGGAAGGCCTCGCAGAACGCCTTGAGATCGTCCGGCCTACGGCTCGTGACCAGCTTGTTCGGGCCGCTGTCGCAGACCTTGACCTGCTCGTCGACCCAGGTGCCCCCGGCGTTGCGGATGTCGGTCTGCAGGCTCGGCCAGGATGTCAGCGTCCGGCCGCGTACGACATCCGCCTCGACCAGCGTCCAGGGCGCGTGGCAGATCGCCGCGACCGGCCGGCCGCTGTCGAAGAAGTCCTTGACGAACGCGACGGCCTTCTCGTCCATCCGCAGGAAGTCCGGGTTGGCCACCCCGCCCGGCAGCACGAGCCCCCCGAACGAGTCCGCCGACTTCTCGCCGACCACCTCGTCCACCGGAAACGTCTCCGCCTTGTCCAGGTGGTCGAAG
The DNA here is from genome assembly GCF_055565975.1 of Streptomyces sp. NPDC028289. Lineage (NCBI taxonomy): Bacteria > Bacillati > Actinomycetota > Actinomycetes > Kitasatosporales > Streptomycetaceae > Streptomyces > Streptomyces sp. NPDC028289. Next base: position 353,013 of record NZ_JBVHTI010000002.1, read on the forward strand.
GCCTGGATCTTCCCCGGCTTCGTCGACACCAGCAGCGGCTCGTGCCCGGCGTCGGAGACCGCCTTCCACGGTTCGGTCAGCTCCACCTGCTCGACGCCCTCGGACGCGACCAGAAACGCGACACGCATGATGCTCACTCCCTTCCGAGGCGCGCCGGCGGACGGGCGGCCCGCCGGCGCGCGGCTTCGTTCGTTCTCTGCGCCCCGGCTCACTCCCCGCCGGCCACCGCCTCGGCCAGCGCCAGCAGGTTGCCGTAGCGTGCCGATCGCGGCAGCCGGGAAACCCGCTCGACCAGGGCGTCGGGGGCGTTCTTGTGCCGCAGCACGCCGGCCAGCTCCCGCGGGGCGGCCGGGAAGTCGTGCCGGGTCAGGGACCGGGACAACTCCAGACGTACGCTCTCCGGCGCCGCCCGCTCACTGGTCCCCGGCACCACCGCACCGCGGTAGAGCTCCGGATCGTCCTCGGCCGGCGGCTCGGGGTCGTTCCAGTCCTCGGTACGCGTCGGGTGCCCGGACCTGAGCAGGCCCTGGAGCTCGTGCTTCATCTCGTCGTCCCGGTGCACGTTCAGCCGGTCACTGCCTCGCTGCATGTTCTCCCTCCAGGTACGTCAGGGGGTGCGGACCGCGTACCCGCGGACGGGTGACCGACACGGGGATCCACCCGGACGTTCCCGACACGCCGGAACCGGGCCGTGACGTCACCCGAAAGAGGGTGCGTGTCCCGCGAATGGGGTCCGGCCGCGCGCGACCGGACGTGGGCCGGGCTGTGATGGCTGCGGGGGTACGGACCCCGTGCCTCCGAGTCGTCCGTGCAAGGAGCTCCTCCCATGCGCCGCACCGTTCGCACCCTGTCCGTCGCCGCCCTGGCGGGTGCCGCGTTCGGCGCCACCGGCACGGCCGCCACGGCCGCCGGCCCCGCCGCCGAGATCAGCCCAGGCAACGCCCGGCCCGGCACCGTCGTCACCGTCTCCGTGACCTGCGCGAAGGCCGGGGGGCAGGCGCCTGCGGCCATCGATGCGACGTCCTCGGCGTTCGCCGGGCACACCGTGCGGCTGGCCAGGGTCGAGCAGGGGAGCGGCCTTCTCCACCGGGGCACCGCACAGGTCGTCTCCGGCGACCAGCCGGTGGGTTATACGGAGGGGGACGCGGCGGCGGGCGACACGGCCGGGGACGCGGCGGGCGCCGGACGGGACGGTACCCGGACCGTCGACGGGACCTGCCCGGCGGCGAGCGGACAGCAGGGACGGCCCTGGAGCGCGCGGCTGGCCGTCGCGCCGGGTGACGGCGGCGGTACGGCTTCCGTGGGCGACGGCGGCACCGTTCTCCAGGGCGGAGGTGGGGCTCCGCCGGAGGCCGGTGGTGGGGTTGTGCCGGAGGTTGGAGGTGGGGCTCCGCCGGAGGCCGGTGGTGGGGTCGCGCCGGGGGTCGGTGGCGGGGCCGCGCCCGAGGCCGGCGGCGACACGGTGCCCCAGGTGGACGGGGGGACGGTCCCCGGCGGGGACGACGGAACGACCCTGCGCGGGGACGACGGAACGACCCTGCGCGGGGACGACGGAACGACCCTGCGCGGGGACGACGGAACGACCCTGCGCGGGGACGACGGAACGACCCCGCGCGGGGACGACGGAACGACCCCGCGCGGGGACGACGGCATGTCCGCCCGCGGTGACGACGGCACCGGCGTCCGTGGGGACGAGGGCACGGCTGCTCGCGGTGACGAGGGAACGGCCTCCCGTGGTGATCGTGGTGATGACGGCACGGCCTCCCGCGGTGACGTCGGTGCCACGGACCCCCGGGGGGAGGGCGGAGACGTCCCGCACGGGAACGGTGAGCGGCCGTGCTCCGGAGGGCAGCAGTCGTGCGGCGGCGGCGGTGGCGGTGGCGGGCAGGAGTGCGGCGGGGCCCGGGGCGGTGACGGGTCCTGCGCCGCGGCCGGCGTGCAGCACGGGGTGGCGGCCGGGGACGGGGGCGCCTACGACACGTCCGTGCCGGCGCTGGTCGCGGGCGGGCTGCTGATCGCGGCCGCCTGCTGCGGTGCCGCGTACCGGCTGTGGGGCGGGCGGCCGTACCGGCTGTGGGGCGGGAGGCCCGGCGTCGACGGGTGACCGGGCCGCGGCCGGGTACCCCGGAGCGACCACTCCGGCACCGTACGCACGACCCGGACCGGACAGCACACGGCACCACGGACTGCGCGGAGGCGGACATGCGGCGGACGGATCCCGGGGCCCACGGACCGGCGGACGGCAGCTCCACGGAGGAGAGCGGACCGGCGTCACCCGAGGGCCACGGTCCCGTCCGCTACGGGCCGCCCCTGCCCGACGACGGGCTGCCCGTCCTGCCCGAGCTCGCCGCGGTCCTGGCCACCGTCGCGAACCTGGGCGCGGAGGAGCCCGTCGGCGGCGGACCGGCGCTGCTGGACGCGGCCTGCGGCTACTGGGAACGCCGCGGTCTGCCCGCCCCGCCCGACCGGGTGACCGCCGGACCCGGCGCCCCCGCCCTGCTGCTGGCGCTCACCGCTGCCCTCGGCGGCGACGTCCTGGTGCCGCGCCCCTGCGCCGCCTGGTGGGCGCCGTACGCCCGGCTCCTCGGCCGGCCCGTCTTCCACGTGGCCACCCCGGCCGAGTCCGGAGGTGCCCCCGACCCGTACGCGCTGCTGGAGACCGTGCGCCGGGTCCGGGACGAGGGCGGCGACCCCCGGCTGCTCGTGCTCTCCGTCGCCGACGACCCCACCGCAACCGTCGCCCCGCCCGAGCTGCTGCACGAGACCGTGGAGGCCGCGACCAGCGCGGGACTGCACCTGGTCAGCGACGAGACCTGGCGCGACACCCTGCACGCCCCGGACGCCACGGTGCTGCTCAGCCCCGCCGAGATGCTCCCCGACCGGGTCACCGTCGTCACCGACCTGGCCGGTGCCCTGCTGCCGGCCGGCTGGCCCGCCGCCGTGGCCCGGTTCCCGGAGGGCGCCACCGGCAGGACCCTGCACGCGCGCGTGCTGGACATCCTCACGGCGCTGGGCGCCCGTCTCGCCGGACCGGTCGCGGTCGCCGCGGGGTACGCGCTCGAGGAGCCCGGGCCCGTCACCGCGCGCCGGGAGGCCGTCGTACGGCTGCACGCGCGCGTGGCCGCCGCCGCGCACACCGCGGTGGTCGCCGGCGGCGCCCTGGCCCGGCCCCCGCAGGCCGGCCGTCACCTGTACGCCGACCTGGAGCCGCTGCGGGCCGCGCTCGGCGCCCACGGGGTCGGCGACGCACAGGAGTTGGAGGACTTCCTCACCGCCCGCCTCGGCATGCCGGCACCCGGCGGCCATCGGTTCGGAGACGACCTCGGCGCGCTGCGTGTCCGGCTCGCCACCGGCCCGCTGCTGGGCGGCTCCGAGGCGGAACGCCTGGAATGCCTCACGTCACCCGCACCGTTGGAACTGCCACACGTGCAACGCGCGTTGATGTCCTTGGAGTCGGTACTCGACGATCTCCGCGACGACGCTCAGCGATGGGAGCCTCCTCGATGACGCAGCAGACGCATGAGTCAGCGCCCGCGACGACGACTGCCACCACGACGACTGCTCCGACGACGACCGCCCTCACCACGCCTGTCACGACGACCGCCACGACGACCGGAGAAGCCGGTCCCGCCACGGCCCCTGCTCCGTACGCGCCGCCGTTCCCGCCACTGGCCGACCCCCGCCCGCTGGGTGAACTCCGGGTCTGGCCGCGGACCTTCCACGACCGCCTGACCGCCCCGCTGCCCGGCCTCAAGGCCATGGCCCGGTTCGCCCGCGAGGGCTCCGTCCGCCCCGGCCGTGAGGGCCTCGCCGACGTCGGCCGGCTGCCCTACGAACCCGGCCCGCTGCCCCGCGCGGACGCCGACACCGTCGCCGTCACCTGGGCGGGACACGCCAGTTGGGTCGTCCGGATCGGCGGCCTGACCGTCCTCACCGACCCGGTCTGGTCCCGCCGCATCCTCGGCACCCCCGCCCGCGTCACCCCGGTCGGTGTCCCCTGGGAGACCCTGCCGCACATCGACGCGGTGGTCATCAGCCACAACCACTACGACCACCTGGACGCCCCCACCCTGCGCCGCATCCCGCGCGACACACCGGTGTTCGTGCCGGCCGGTCTTGGCCGCTGGTTCCGGCGCCGCCGTTTCACCACCGTCACCGAGCTGGACTGGTGGGAGGCGGCCGAACTGTCCGGGGTCCGCTTCGACTTCGTCCCCGCCCACCACTGGTCCAAGCGCACCCTGACCGACACCTGCCACAGCCTCTGGGGCGGCTGGGTCCTCACCGCCCCCGACGGCGGCCGCGTCCACTTCGCCGGCGACACGGGTTACGGCCACTGGTTCTCCCGCATCGGCCGTCGCTACCCCGGCATCGACCTCGCCCTGATGCCCATCGGCGCCTACAACCCCCGCTGGTGGCTCAGCGACGTCCACCTGGACCCGGAGGAGGCGGTACGGGCGACACAGGACCTGGGGGCCAGGCGGATGGCCCCGATGCACTGGGGCACCTTCATCCTCTCCGCGGAGCCGGTCCTGGAACCGCTGACTCGGGTGCGGGCGGCTTGGGAGAAGGCGGGGTTGGGGCGAGAGGACCTGTGGGATCTGCCGGTGGGGGGATCGAGGGTTCTGGAGCGGACTTCAATCGGTAGCGCCGTCGGTTAGAGCGCCCCGACAGGGGCGCTGGGGGGATCCGCGGCCGAAGGCCGGGGGAGGAACGGCGCGAGCAACCACGACGCACCCGCGCCCCGCGACGCACCGTCACCCGGCAGACCGAACCCGCCGCCACGCACTCGGCGCCACGCTGATGACCACCGTCAGCCCCACCGCCGCCACCACCCCTTCCCACGGCTCCGGGAACAACGACCCACCCAGGATCCCGATCACCTGATACGTCACCGCCCACGCCAGGCACGCCGCCACATTCCCCCGCGCGAACCGCCGCAGCGGCCACTCCGCCAGCAGACACGCCAGCATCACGGGTATCCGGCCGGCCGGCACCAGCCGGGACAGCACCAGCACGGCAACCCCGTGCTCGGCCAGCTTCTCCTGCGCCTGTGCCAGCCGCTCCTCCGGCGCCCGCGACCGGATCGCCTCCAGCCACCGCGACCCGTTCTTCGACCGCAGCCCCCGCCGCCCCAGCCAGTACAGCGCCGCATCCCCCAGGAAGGCCGCCAGCGACGCCGTCACGAACACCAGCGCCAGCGCGAACGGCGCCGTCTGATGGAACGCAACCACCGCCGCCGAGCTCACCAGCGCCCCCGTCGGTATCACCGGCACCAACGCCCCGATCAGCACCAGCAGGAACAGCGTCGGATACCCGATCGCCTGCTGCGCGGACTCGGTCGACGTCGACGAGGTCGCCGCGGTGGAGCCGGCGGCGGCCGCCATGACCACCAGCAGTCTCACCGCGCGACCTCCAGCCGCACGCTCTCCCCGTGGCCGAGCCTGTGCACCGCCACCTGCGGCGCGTACTCGGCCGCGAGGCGCACGAACTCGTCGCCGGGCGCGTGGAACTCGTGCGGGCGCACCCCGTCCATGCCGATCGGCCAGTACGTCCCGTAGTGCACCGGCACCGCGCTGCGCGGCGCGAGCCGCGCCAGCGCCCGCGCCGCCCGCCCGGCGTCCAGGTGGCCCTCCCCGAGGTACGGCCCCCATCCGCCGACCGGCAGCAGGGCCACGTCCACCGGCCCGACCGCCTCGGCCATCTCGTCGAACAGCCCGGTGTCCCCGGCGAAGTACGTCCGCGCCGCGCCCTCGACGACGTACCCGAGGGCGGGGGAGCGGTGCGGTCCGACCGGCAGCCGGCGGCCGTCGTGCCGCGCGGGCACGGCCCGTACGACGAGGGGGCCGACCGGTATCTCGTCCCCGACGTCCACCTCGGTGATCCGCAGCCGACGGAGGCGGCGGAGCGCGGGGACCGCCCGTGGTGCGCCCCGGGGCACCAGCAGGCGCGTGCCCGGGGCGAGCCCGGCGAGCGAGGGGACGTGCAGATGGTCCGCGTGCAGGTGGGAGACGAGCGCGAGGTCCGCGCGGCGGGCCTCGGGCGGCGGCGGGGCGCCCCGGCGGCGCCGCAGGTGGGCGAGCCGGCGCGCGAACAGAGGATCGGTGAGCAGTCGTACGCCCGAATCCTCGATCGTGCAGGTGGCGTGACCCCACCAGGTGATCTCCACCGGCACCTCTTTGCCTCCTTCGCGCGACTCCCCGAAGCCTACGTGCAGGAGTAGGGTCGGCGGCGAAACCCGGAGGTGAGGGGGGACGCCATGGGACAGGTGCGGGGTGCCTCCGGCGGGCTCGCGTCGGTGCGGGTGACCGCGATCGCGAGTCTTACACCCCTGGAGGAACTGGAGAGCGACCCCTTCCTGGTCGACTCCCGCAGCCAGCACGCGATGTGCGCACGCTGGGCCGTGGAACACGGCTACGTCATCGCCCGCGAACTCCTGGTCCGCGGCCTGCGCCCCGACCACAGCGCCCTGTGGACCGGCGTCCGGCCCGGCCTCGACGTCTTCGTCGCCCCGAGCAGACGGGTCCTGGAGAGCGCGCTGTCCTCGGTCGAGGACTTCATGGCGGAATGCGCGCGACGCGGGGTCCGGGTGGAGACGGTGGGCCGGGCCGAGCCGTGCTACGACGCCCAGATGAAGGCCCGGGTCCACCGCAGGCTGTCGATGCCGACGGCGGGGTACGACGGCCGGTAGGGACGGGGCCGTCGAGCGGCGGAGCCGCGCCCTGCCGGCCGGCCGGACGTGGGCACGGCACCGCCGGACACCCCCGTCGTGGCTGCGCACCGCCGCTGAGCACCGCTGCGGCGGATTCGGAGGGCCGACACCCCACAGGCCGTTCGAACGCACCGGCTCGCCTGCATCCGCCGTCACGGCGTACAGCCCCCGCGGGGGTGTCCGGCGGTGTCGAACCCACTCTGACCGACCACTTCCGGCCCGCCCCCATGTGACAGTGTTGACGCGAGCAGACCCGCATCCGGCGGGGGGCGTGGACGTGAGGTCGGTGGGGCGTGCGGTGGCGGCGGGTCGTCAGTCAGGTCGGGCGGAGCGTCACGGTGTGGGCGGTGTCCACCCTCACCATGCTGGTCCTCGCCGGCCTCCTGCCCGACTTCCAGCTGCAGTCCCCCGACGGTGACAGCGCCACCCGGATCGCCGTGACCGCCGCCCTCGGCGCCGGCGCCTTCGGTGTGCTCTCCGCGGTCGTCTGGCCCCTCCTCGTACGGCTGCTGCTGCTCGTGCCCGCCCTCGTCCTCGGCCTGCTGGTCTTCTTCCTCAACGGCTCCCTCCTCCTCGTCGCCCTGCGCATCAACCCCTCCGGGCAGAGCGAGGCCGCGCCGGAGACCGCCGTGATCGTGGCCGCCGTGATGTCCGCCGTCGCCTCCGCCACCGGCGGTGCCCTCGCCGTCCGCGACGACGACGCCTACGGCCACCGGCTCTCCCGCCTCGCCATCCGCCGCCGCAGATCCCAGCCGCCCTGCGCGGCCACCCCCGGCACCGTCTTCCTCCAGCTCGACGGCGTCGGCCACGACGTCCTCACCGCCGCCGTCGCCAAGGGCCTGATGCCGACGGTCGCCGGCTGGCTGGGAACGGCGCAGGAGCAGCCCACCCACCGGCTCACCCCGTGGCGCACCGACTGGTCCAGCCAGACCGGCGCCAGCCAGCTGGGCATCCTGCACGGCTCCAACTTCGACGTCCCCGCCTTCCGCTGGTACGAGAAGGAGCAGCGGGAGGTGATGGTCTGCAACCGGCCGACCAGCGCCGCCGAACTCCAGCGCCGGGCGGTCGAGCGCACCGCCGACGGGGGACTGCTCACCCTGGACGGCGCCAGCAGGGGCAACCTCTTCAGCGGCGGCGCCGACGAACAGGCCCTCGTCCTGTCCATAGCCACCCGCCGCCGCGGCCGGGAGAACCGTTCCCGCGCCGGCTACTTCGCCTACTTCGCCGACCCGGCCAACGCCGTCCGCACCGCGCTCTCCTTCTTCGCCGAGGTCGGCCGCGAGATCGGCCAGTCCACCGCGGCCCGGCTCCGCAGGCAGCGCCCGCGCGTCAAACGCGGCGGCCTCTACCCCTTCGTCCGCGCCTTCGCGACCGTCGTCGAGCGGGACGTGGTCGTCGCCGCGGTCATGGGCGACCTGCTCGTCGGCCGCAGCGCCGTCTACGCCGACCTGGTCGCCTACGACGAGGTCGCCCACCACTCCGGCCCGCACAGCAGGGACACCGAGAAGGTGCTGCAGCGCCTGGACCGCGCCCTCGCCCTGATCGAGAAGGCCGCCGAACACGCCCCCCGGCAGTACCGGATCGTCGTCCTGTCCGACCACGGCCAGAGCCCCGGCGAGACCTTCCACACCCGCTACGGCCTCGGCCTCGCCGACCTGGTCCGGGCCGGCTGCGGACTGCACGTGCCGCGCAAGGCCGAGCGCACCCACAGCGGCACGGAGGCGCGGGCCGCCGTCCGCGCTGCGCTGCGCAGGCCGGTCGAGGAGGGCGGCGAGAAGTACCGGCCCACCCGGCGCTCGGAGCCGATCGTGCTCGCCTCCGGCAACCTCGGGCTGGTCTCCTTCCCGGACGTGCCGCACCGGATGACCAAGGAGGAGATCGACGCGCGCCATCCCGCGCTGCTGCCGACGCTCGCCAACCATCCCGGTGTCGGGTTCCTGCTGGTGCGCAGCGCGGAGCACGGTGGGGTGGTGCTCGGCGCGTACGGCGCGGAGATACCGCTCGACCGGCTCGACGGCGCCGCCGGGCCGCTGGCCCCCTTCGGGGCGGGCGCCGCCGACGCCGTACGGCGGACCCACTCCTTCCCGCACACCGCCGACATCATGGTCAACTCGTGGTACGACCCGGAGAGCGGGGAAGTGCTGGCGTTCGAGGAGCAGATCGGGTCGCACGGGGGGTTGGGGGGCGCGCAGGGGCGGCCGTTCCTGTTGTCGCCGGTCTGTGTCTCCGCTCCGGTGGCGGAGGGGGAGGAGCTGGTGGGGGCCGAGGCGGTGCACGGGGTGCTGCGGCGGTGGCTCCGGGAGGCGGACGGGCCGCAGGTTCCCTTGTCTGCGGAGGGGGAGAGGGCCGCGTAGTTCGTTCACTGCGGGCCGGTGGGGGTTGGTCGTGCGGTTCCTCCCCCAGCCTTCGGCCGGGGGTACCCCCAGCGCCCCTGAAGGGGCGCTCCGGCTGGGCCCCGGATAAATCGGCTGCGTTCCCTTCGCTCCCGGCTCACACTGTTCGAGTCGCAAAAGTCCTCGAACACCCCCAAGGAGCCGCCTCTTGCAGGCAGCCGTGACCGTCACGCCCTCCCGTATCCCCGAACTCCTGCTCGGTCTCGCCACCGTGCGGCCGGTGTTCATCTGGGGCGCTCCCGGTATCGGGAAGTCCTCCCTGGTGCGGGAGTTCGCCGAATCGCTCGGGCTGGAGTGCGTGAGCCTGCTGGGTACGCAGCTCGCGCCCGAGGACCTGATCGGGGTTCCGCAGATCCGGGACGGGCGGTCGGTGTTCTGCCCGCCCGAGTCGATCGCCCGGGACGAGCCCTACTGTCTCTTCCTCGACGAGCTGAACGCGGCCACCCCCGACGTGCAGAAGGCGTTCTACTCGCTGATCCTCGACCGGCGCATCGGGAACTACGAACTGCCCAAGGGCTCGATCGTCATCGGCGCCGGCAACCGGGCCACCGACAACGCGCTCGCCCGGCCCATCGCCTCCGCGCTCGTCAACCGGCTGGCCCACGTGCACCTGGAGGCCTCCGCGCACGACTGGCTCGCCTGGGCGGCGGCGGGCGGCATCCACCCGTGGATCCTGGACCACCTCACCGACCGGCCCGACCACCTGTGGTCCAAGCCGCCGAAGACCGAGGAGCCGTTCTCCACGCCGCGCTCCTGGCACATGCTCTCCGACGCCCTGCACTCCTTCGGGCGCGAGCTGGACGAGGAGACGCTGAAGGTCCTGGCACACGGCACGCTGACCCCTGCGCACGCCACCGCCTTCTGCGGATACGTCAAGATCGTGCGCAGCCGGTTCGGGATCGAGGCGGTCCTGAAGGGGGACGCGGGGTGGCCGTCCCGGATCGAGGACCGCGACCTGCTGTACTACCTCGCCGAGTCGTTCCGGGGGCGGCTGGTCAAGGAACTGCCCGCCGACAAGGAGCACATGTCGGCGAACGGCCGGCAGACCGCGTACCGGGCCAAGTCGCTGCTCGTGCAGCTGGCGGAGATCTCCGTCGAGGTCGCCCAGACCGTCATCGCCTCCGACGCCGACGGCAACCCGGTCCTGCCCGCCTGGTTCCTGATCGAGGCGGCCCGGGACATGCCCCGGCTGGTGGAGGCCCGGCGATGAGCCGAGCCGCCGCCGCGCGCAAGAAGCAGGACCCGGCCGCCGAGAACTTCGCGGCCGGCGTCGAGCTGCTGCGCGCCAACCCCGCCCTGCGGGCCGTGGAGTTCACGATCTGTCGGCACGAGAAGTGCGAACTCGGGCCCCGGGACGGGCTGGTACGGGCCGACTCCGACGGGGTGCTGCACGCGCACGCCACCCGGCGTGCCGAACCCGCCGAGTGGGCCTGGGCGTTGGCGCACTGCACCATTCATCTCGGCTTCGGGCACCTCCCGGCCGCCACCGGGCCGCGCGCCCAGCCCGACCGCTACGACCTCGCCGCCCGTTGCGCCGTCGTCAACCGCTTCCTGCAGACCTTCCCGATCGGTGAGGCCCCCGACCACCTGCCCGCCTCCTACCCGGAGGGCGACGAGGAGCGGCTCGCCGCCGGCTGGCGCCGGACCGGCGGCATCCCGGCCGCGTACGAGCGCGGCGGGACGAACGGCGGTGAGCCCGACCAGCTCCTCCTCTCCTGGAGCAAGTGGGCCGGTCAGGTCCCCGACTGGCAGGTCGGTTTCGCGCACGCGCTGACCCGCACCATGTCCCGGGCGATGGACCTGGCCGGCGGCCGCCGCACCTCCATGTCAGGGCCGCCGACCCCGCGGCGTCCCTGGGAACGGGCGCTGAGCTGGTTCGTCTCCTCCTACCCGCTGCTCGGCGGCATCGCGGCCGGCATCACACTGGTCGCCGACGCCGAACTGGCCCGCGCCCACGACATCGCCGTCGCCGCGGTCAACCCCGAGGCAGGCGAGATCTACGTCAACCCGCTGCGGACGATGGACGACGAGGAGTGGCGGTTCGTCCTCGCCCACGAGATGCTGCACGCCGCCCTGCGCCACGGCGACCGCCTCGGCGCCCGCGACCCGTACCTCTTCAACATCGCCTGCGACTACGTCATCAACGGCTGGCTGGTCGAGATGCGCGTCGGCGCGATACCCGAAGGGCTGCTGTACGACGCCGAGTTGAAGGGGCTGTCGGCCGAGGAGGTGTACGACCGGATCGCCGTCGACCTGAGGAGGATGCGGCGGCTCGCCACGCTGCGCGGCAAGGGGCGTGGCGACGTGCTGGGCGCGCCGCTCGGGCCGCCCGGCGCGTACGTGGACCTCGACGAGTTCTACCGCCGGGGCCTCGGCCAGGGACTCGACCTGCACCAGACCCAGGACCGGGGCCTGTTGCCCGGCGGCCTGGTCGAGGAGATCCGCGCGCTCAGCCATCCGCCACTGCCGTGGGACGCCCGACTGGCCCGCTGGTTCGACGAGTTCGTGCCGCGCCCGGAGGCCGTGCGCTCGTACGCCCGCCCCTCGCGCCGGCAGTCGTCCACCCCGGACATCCCGCGCGCCGGCCGGTACTTCCCGCCCGAGGAGGTCGCCCGGTGCACCTTCGGCGTGGTCCTCGACACCTCCGGCTCCATGGACCGCACCCTGCTGGGCAAGGCCCTCGGCGCGATCGCCTCCTACGCCGAGGCCCGTGACGTACCGGCCGCACGGGTCGTCTTCTGCGACGCGGCGCCCCACGACGCCGGCTATCTCCCGACCACCGAGATCGCCGGCCGGGTCCGCGTGCACGGCCGCGGCGGCACCGTCCTGCAGCCCGGCATCGACCTGCTCCAGCGCGCCGACGACTTCCCGCCCACCGCGCCGGTCCTGGTGATCACCGACGGCTGGTGCGACGTCCTGCGGGTCCGCCGCGAGCACGCCTATCTGATCCCGGACGGACGCCGCCTGCCGTTCACTCCCCGTGGGCCGGTCTTCCGGGTGCGCTGAGCTCTGATGTGATCGGATGGGGGCGAGCGAACCGGTTCATTCGCCTTCATCGCCGAAAGGAACAACCGTGGCTACCACGCGCACCGCACACACCGTCTGGGAAGGCAGCCTCACCGAGGGCAACGGTGTCATCACCTTCGACTCCTCCGGTATCGGCGAGCAGCCCGTCACGTGGGCCTCGCGCTCCCAGGAGGCGAACGGCAAGACCAGCCCCGAGGAGCTGATCGCGGCCGCCCACTCCAGCTGCTTCTCCATGGCGCTGTCGCACGCCCTGACCGGCGCCGGCACCCCGCCCACCAAGCTGGTCACCAACGCCGACGTCACCTTCCAGCCGGGCACCGGCATCACCGGCATCCACCTGACCGTCGAGGGCACCGTCCCCGGGCTGGACGCGGAGGGCTTCGCCGCCGCCGCCGAGGACGCCAAGAAGAACTGCCCGGTCAGCCAGGCCCTGGCCGGCACCACGATCACCCTGGACGCGAAGCTCGCCTGACCGTCCCGCCCGCCGCGCTGCCGCGTCCCCTCTTCCGAGGGGTGCGCGGCAGCGTCGTTCACGGGGTACCCGGCATTGACAACAGCTCGCTCAAGTTTTGTGCTGGAGTCGGGGAAGCGCCCGGGTGGAAAGGGGACGGACATGGCACGTGCGGTCGGTATCGACCTCGGTACGACGAACTCGGTGGTGGCCCTGCTGGAGGGCGGTGAGCCCACCGTCGTCGCCAACGCCGAGGGGGCGCGGACCACCCCGTCGGTCGTGGCCTTCGCGAAGAACGGCGATGTGCTGGTGGGCGAGGTCGCCAAGCGGCAGGCGGTGACCAACGTGGACCGCACCGCGCGCTCGGTCAAGCGGCACATGGGCGACGCGGCGTGGCGGTTCCCGGAGAGCGGGAGCGTCGACGGCGCCCGTTTCCGGGCCCAGGAGCTCTCGGCGCGGGTGCTGCAGAAGCTCAAGCGGGACACCGAGGCCTACCTCGGCGAGGACGTCACCGACGCGGTGATCACGGTACCCGCGTACTTCGACGATGCCCAGCGGCAGGCCACCAAGGAGGCCGGGGAGATCGCCGGCCTGAAGGTGCTGCGGATCATCAACGAGCCGACGGCCGCGGCGCTCGCCTACGGCCTGGACCGGGGCGAGGAGCAGACGGTCCTCGTCTTCGACCTCGGGGGCGGAACCTTCGACGTGTCGCTCCTCGAGATCGGCGACGGCGTGATCGAGGTCAAGGCCACCAACGGCGACACGCACCTGGGCGGCGACGACTGGGACCAGCGGATCGTCGAGTACCTCGTGAAGCGGTTCAAGGGGCAGAACGGCATCGACCTCGGCAACGACAGGATGGCCGTGCAGCGGCTGCGCGAGGGCGCCGAGAAGGCGAAGATCGAGCTGTCGTCGTCGACGGAGACGTCCATCAACCTGCCGTACATCACCGCCTCCGCGGAGGGGCCGCTGCACCTGGAGGAGAAGCTGACGCGAGCCCAGTTCCAGGAGCTCACGGCCGACCTGCTGGACCGCTGCAAGAAGCCCTTCCACCAGGCCGTCAAGGACGCGGGCGTGCAGGTGTCGGCGATCGACCACGTCATCCTCGTCGGCGGCTCCACCCGGATGCCCGCCGTCACCGACCTGGTCCGCGAACTCACCGGCAAGGACCCGCACAAGGGCGTCAACCCGGACGAGGTGGTCGCGGTCGGCGCCGCCCTCCAGGCGGGTGTCCTCCGCGGTGACGTCAAGGACGTGCTGCTGCTCGACGTCACCCCGCTGTCCCTGGGGATCGAGACCAAGGGCGGCATCATGACCAGGCTCATCGAGCGCAACACCACCATCCCGACCCGGCGTTCGGAGATCTTCACGACCGCGGCCGACAACCAGCCCTCGGTGGGCATCCAGGTCTACCAGGGCGAACGTGAGATCGCCGCGTACAACAAGAAGCTGGGCGTCTTCGACCTCACCGGCCTGCCGCCCGCACCGCGCGGGGTGCCCCAGATCGAGGTGGCCTTCGACATCGACGCGAACGGGATCATGCACGTCTCGGCGAAGGACCTGGCGACCGGCCGCGAGCAGAAGATGACCGTGACCGGCGGCTCCGCCCTCCCCAAGGACGACATCGACCGCATGATGCGGGAGGCCGAGCAGTACGCCGAGGAGGACCGCAAGCGCCGCGAGGCCGCGGAGACGCGGAACCAGGCCGAGCAACTCGTCTACCAGACCGAGAAGTTCCTCCGGGAGAACGAGGAGCGGGTGCCGGGCGCCACCAAGGCCGAGGTGGAGGCGGCGGTCACCGAGCTCAAGGCCCTGCTGGAGCGGGACGCCGACACCGGCGAGCTGCGGCAGGGGGCGGAGAAGCTGGCGAGCGTGAGCCAGCAGATGGGGCAGGCCATGTACGCGGCGGCCTCCGGCGGCTCGGCCGAAGAACCGCGGGCGCCCCAAGCCGAGGAGGAGGGAGTGGTGGACGCCGAGATCGTGGACGACGAGAGGGGTGCGGCCGGGTGAGGCACCGCCGGGTTCCGCCGTCGTGGCAGAACGCCGTTGCGGCGGGAGGAGGTTTGGTTGCGGGTGGCAGGGACTAGTTGCGGGTGGTCTCCCAGCCTCTCCGCTCCGGGCGGGGGCCCAACTGGCGGGGATCCCTCGACCGGTACACCACGTACGGGCGGAACAGGTACTGCACCGGGGCGCTGAACATGTGGACCAGGCGGGTGTAGGGGACCAGGGCGATGAGGATCATGCCGATGACCGCGTGGACCTGGTAGAGGACCGGGACGTCCGCCATCAGCGCTGTCTTCGGCTGGAGGACGAAGAGGCTGCGGGCCCAGGGGGCGATCGTGGCGCGGTAGTCGTAGCCGTCGCCGGAGGTGTGGCTCAGCTTCGCCGTCATGCCCAGCACGATCGCGGCGACCAGGACCAGGTACATGACCTTGTCGTTCGCCGTCGTGGCGTGGAAGACGGGTGCCCGGGTGCGGCGCCGGAAGAGGAGGAGGGCCAGGCCGGCCACCGCGAGGACGCCCGCGAGCGTGCCGCCGTAGAGGGAGAACAGGTGGTACGTGTGCGCGCCGACGCCCAGCGACCCGGTCCACGACGCCGGGACGAACAGGCCGACGACATGGCCGGCCAGGACGAAGAGGATGCCGTAGTGGAAGACGGGGGAGGCGATGTCCAGCAGCCTCGACTCGTAGACCTGGGAGGAGCGGCTGGTCCAGCCGTACTTGTCGTAGCGGTGGCGCCAGACGAGGCCGGCGACCAGGAGGGCGAGGGCGATGTAGGGCAGGGCGCCCCACAGGAGGGTGGTCATGGGCGCACTCCGCCGGCCGCGGTCGGCAGGGCGGCGCAGACCGCGTCCAGGACGCACGCGTAGGGGGTACCGAACTCGGTCAGCCGGTCGCGGAGTTGTGCCAGGCAGTCGCGGTGCTCGGTGAGCAGGTCGGTGTTGCCGGTGCGGGCTGTGAACTCCAGGACGGCGGGGAGGAAGTCCGGCAGCTCCTCGCCGGTGAACTCCATGCCGTACGCCTTGTAGATGTCCTGGAACCGGACCAGGGACATGCCCCGGCGGCGGGTGTCGCCGTCCCGCCACCAGCTGAGGTAGAGGCTGTGCCGGTTCTTGAAGTCGAAGACCTGCACGTAGTGCGCGGCCAGCTCCTGCGGTGGGGTCACCGTCGCGTGGTCGGTGAACTCCCGCAGTTGCGGGGCGGCTTCGCGCAGCAGCGGCAGCCGGGCGACGAAGTCGTCGTCCGGGTAGGTCAGACAGAGCGCCGCCGCCTGGTAGAACACCGCGTCCGAGGGCATCAGTCCTCCTTCGCCTCGTCGGGAGTGTCGGCGGTCTGCCGTCTGCGCAGGATGTGGAAGTTCTCCACCGACACCAGAGGGAGCAGTTTGCGTCCCGAGTCCTGGCCGAACGGGCCGTCGCCGCCCATGCCGGGTCCGCCGTCGAAGTCGAGGCTGCACCCGTCCGGCAGCGCCGACTCCTCCAGGCGGCGGGCGTCGCCGACGGCCGCCGTCGGGATCACGTACCGGTCCTCGTACTTGGCGACCGCCAGCAGCCGGTACATCGCCTCGATCTCCTCCGGCCGCATCCCGACCGCGGAGCCGATCGCCGGGTCCGGCTCCTCGCCCAGGTTGAGCGCCCGCATGTGGGAGCGCATCGCCGCGAGCTTCTCCAGGCAGGCGCGGACCGGGGCGGGGTCGCCCGCGCTGAACAGCTCGGCCAGGTAGGCGAGCGGGATCCGCAACGTGTCGATCGCGGCGAACAGGTTGTCGGCGTCCTCGCCGTCGTGGCCGGTCTCGGAGAGCGCGTCCACGACGGGGGACAGCGGCGGGATGTACCAGACCATGGGCAGCGTGCGGTACTCCGGGTGCAGGGGCAGCGCCACCCGGTACCTGCTGATCAGCGCGTGGACCGGGGAGCGGCGGGCCGCCTCCGTCCAGTCGTCCGGGATGCCCGCCGCCGCGCAGGCCAGCCGCACGGCCGGGTCCTCCGGGTCGAGGAAGACGCCCAACTGGGCCTCGTACAGCGCCTTCTCGTCCTCGGTCGCGGCCGCCGCCGTCACCTTGTCGGCGTCGTAGAGGACCACCCCGAGGTAGCGCAGCCGGCCCACGCAGGTCTCCGAGCAGACCGTCGGCAGGCCGACCTCGATCCGCGGATAGCACAGGGTGCACTTCTCGGCCTTGCCGGTGGCGTGGTTGAAGTAGACCTTCTTGTACGGGCAGCCGGTCACGCACATCCGCCAGCCCCGGCACCGGTCCTGGTCGACCAGCACGATGCCGTCCTCGGTCCGCTTGTACATCGCCCCGGACGGACAGGAGGCCACGCACGACGGGTTGAGGCAGTGCTCGCAGATGCGGGGGAGGTAGAACATGAAGGTCTGCTCGAACTCGAACCTCACCTTGTCCGAGGCATGCTGGCGGGCTCGCTCGACCATCGGGTCCAGGTCGCCGTGGGCGGGGGCACCGGCCAGGTTGTCGTCCCAGTTCGAGGACCACCCGATCTTCATGGGCTTGCCGTCGAGCAGGGAGATCGGGCGGGCCACCGGGTAGTCGTCGCCGAGCGGGGCGTCGGTGAGGTTGCGGTACTCGTACGTCCAGGGCTCGTAGTAGTCCTTGATCTCCGGGAGCCTGGGGCTGGCGAAGATCCCGGCGAGTCTGTGCAGCCGGCCGCCGGCCCTGAGCTTCAGCGCGCCCCGCCGGTTCAGCTCCCAGCCGCCGCGCCACCTCTCCTGGTCCTCGTAGCGGCGCGGGTAGCCCTGGCCCGGCCGGGTCTCGACGTTGTTGAACCAGACGTACTCCATGCCCCGCCGGTTGGTCCACGCCTGCTTGCAGGTGACCGAACAGGTGTGACAGCCGATGCACTTGTCGAGGTTCATGACCATCGCGATCTGGGCCATCGGACGCATCAGTACTCGACCTCCTGGGCGCGGCGCCGGATCACCGTCACCTCGTCGCGCTGGTTGCCCGTGGGGCCCAGGTAGTTGAAGGCCCAGGAGAGCTGGGCGTAACCCCCGATCAGGTGCGAGGGCTTGAGGACGAGCCGGGTGAGCGAGTTGTGGATGCCGCCGCGCATGCCGGTGGTCTCCGTCTTCGGGACGGCCACCGTGCGTTCCTGGGCGTGGTGCATGTAGACCGTGCCGGCCGGCATCCGGTGCGAGACGACCGCCCGCGCCACCACCACGCCGTTGCGGTTGACCGCCTCCACCCAGTCGTTGTCCCCGACCCCGATCGCGTCCGCGTCCTGCGGGGACATCCAGATGTTCTGGCCGCCCCGGGAGAGCGCGAGCATGAACAGGTTGTCCTGGTACTCGGAGTGGATCGACCACTTGTTGTGCGGGGTCAGGTAACGGACGGTCACCTCCTGCTGCCCGTCTGGGCCGAGACGCGGTTCGCCGAACAGCTTGTTCATGTCCAGCGGCGGCCGGTAGACGGGCAGCGCCTCGCCGAGCTCGTGCATCCAGTCGTGGTCGAGGAAGAAGTGCTGGCGACCGGTGAGCGTGTGCCAGGGCTTGAGGTGCTCGGTGTTGAGGGTGAACGCCGTGTACCGGCGGCCGCCGGACTCACTGCCCGACCACTCCGGCGAGGTGATCACCGGGACCGGCGCGGCCTGCGTGTCGGCGTACGTGACCCGCTTGCCCTCGTGCTCGGCGGCCAGGTGGGCCATCTCCTGCCCGGTGCGCTGCTCCAGGGTGCGGAACCCCTGGGTGGCGAGGCGGCCGTTGGTGGTGCCGGAGAGCGCGAGAATGGCGTTGGCCGCCTTCACCGCCGTGTCGAGGGCGGGCCGGTCCCGATATCCGGTGCCGTTCAACTGCCGTAGCCGGGCGACCTCTTGATCCGGTTCGAGAGCGATTCCCTTCGCGGGCAGACCGAGTTGCTCCACCAGTGGGCCGAGCGCCGCGAACTTGGCGCCGACCGCCGGGTAGTCCCGCTCGACCACGACCAGGTTCGGCATGGTCCGCCCGGGTACGGGCTCGCACTCCCCGCGCTTCCAGTCCCGCACCACCCCGCCGGGCTGCGCGGTCTCGCCCGGGGTGTCGTGCTGCAGCGGTGTGGCCACCAGGTCCCTGCGCACGCCGAGATGGCGCACGGCCAGCTCGCTCAGCCGCTCCGCGAGCGCCTTGAAGGTGTCGAAGTCGGTGCGCGCCTGCCAGGGCGGGTCCACGGCCGGTGTGAAGGAGTGCACGTACGGGTGCATGTCGGTCGAGGACAGGTCGTGCTTCTCGTACCAGGTGGCGGCCGGCAGGACCACGTCCGACAGCAGGGTGGAGGAGGTCTGCCGGAAGTCCAGGGAGAGCAGGAGGTCGAGCTTGCCCTCGGGTGCCTCGTCCCGCCAGGTCACGTCCCGGGGGCGCTGATCCGGGGACGCCTCCTCGGCGCGCAGGGAGGAGTGTGTGCCGAGGAGGTGCTTGGTGAAGTACTCGGCGCCCTTCGCCGACGAACCGAGGAGGTTGGCCCGCCACAGGGTCAGGACGCGCGGCCAGTTCTCCGGGGCGTCCGGGTCCTCGCACGCGAACTTCAGGGTTCCGGCCCTGAGTTCGGCCACCGTCTGGGCCACGGGGTCGCCGGACACCTCGCCGAGTGCGAGTGGATTGCGGTCGAAGGTCGGGTACGACGGCATCCAGCCCGAGCGGGCCGACAGCGCCAGGCAGTCGGCGCCGGTCATCCCGGCGAACCTGCCCGCACCGAGCGGCGAGGCCAGGACGTCGGCGCCGAACCGGTCGTAGCGCCACTGGTCGCTGTTGAGGAACCAGTAGGCCGTGCCGATCATCTGGCGCGGTGGCCGGGACCAGTCGTTGGCGGAGGCCAGGCAGGCCCAGCCGGTGACCGGGCGGCACTTCTCCTGGCCGACGTAGTGCGCCCAGCCGCCGCCGTTGCGGCCCTGGCAGCCGGTGAGCTGGAGCAGGGCCAGGAAGGCGCGGTAGATGGTCTCGGAGTGGAACCAGTGGTTGGTGCCTGCGCCCATCAGGATCATGCAGCGGCCCTTGGAGCGTTCGGCGGTCCGCGCGAACTCCCGGGCGATCCTGATGCACTTGGCGGCCGGGACCGAGGTGTGCCGCTCCTGCCAGGCGGGGGTGCCCGGGGCGTCGGCGTCCTCGTAGTGGGTGGGCCAGGAGCCGGGCAGACCGTGGCGCCACACCCCGTACTGGGCGAGCAGGAGGTCGTAGACGGTGGTCACGAGGGGTCCGTCCGCGCCGCCCAGCCGGGTCGCCGGTACCGCCCTTCGCAGCACGTCCCCGTGTCCCTGGCCGTGGTCGCCGCCGTCCGTGTCGAAGCGGGGGAGCAGCACCTCGACCCCGGCCGCGATCTGACTGCCGTACAGGCTCAACTGCGGCTCGACGTCGCCCAGTTCCAGGTTCCAGCGGCCCTTGCCGGAGTCCGTCCAGCGGAAGCCGAGCGAGCCGTTCGGGACGACCGCGCGGCCCGAGACCGAGTCCAGGACGACCGTCTTCCACTCGGCGCCCTCGCCCTCCCGGCCGAGGTCGGTGGCGCGCAGGAACTTGTCCGGCACGTACGCGCCGTCCCGCTCGGTGAGCGTCACCAGGAACGGCAGGTCGGTGAACTTCCGTACGTAGTCCGCGAAGAACGGGGTCTCACGGTCGACGAAGAACTCCTTGAGGATCACGTGGCCCATCGCGAGGGCCAGCGCGCCGTCGGTGCCGGGGTGCGGGTGCAGCCACTCGTCGGCGAACTTGGCGTTGTCCGCGTAGTCGGGGGAGACCACCACCACCTTCTGGCCGCGGTAGCGGGCCTCCGCCATCCAGTGCGCGTCCGGGGTGCGGGTCACCGGCACGTTCGAGCCCCACATCATCAGATAGGCCGCGTCCCACCAGTCGCCCGACTCCGGTACGTCCGTCTGGTCGCCGAAGACCTGCGGCGAGGCCACCGGCAGGTCCGCGTACCAGTCGTAGAACGACAGCATCGGGGCGCCGATCAGCGAGTGGTAGCGGGCGCCCGCCGCGTGCGACACCATCGACATCGCGGGGACGGGGGAGAAGCCCGCGATGCGGTCCGGGCCGTACGCCTTGATCGTGTGCACCTGCGCGGCGGCGACGATCTCCACCGCCTCGCCCCAACTCGCCCGCACCAGACCGCCCTTGCCGCGCGCCTGCTGGTAACGGCGGCGGCGCGCGGGGTCGTTCTGGAGGTCCGCCCAGGCCAGCACCGGGTCCCTGAGCCGCCGCTTCGCCTCCCGGTACATCTCCAGGAGCACGCCCCGGACGTACGGGTGGCGGACGCGGGTCGGCGAGTACGTGTACCAGGAGAAGGCGGCACCGCGCGGGCAGCCGCGGGGCTCGTACTCGGGGCGGTCGGGGCCGACCGACGGGTAGTCCGTCTCCTGGGTCTCCCAGGTGATGATCCCGTCCTTGACGTACACCTTCCAGCGGCACGAGCCGGTGCAGTTCACCCCGTGCGTGGAGCGCACCACCTTGTCGTGGCTCCAGCGGTCCCGGTAGAAGGCGTCCGCCTCCCGGCCGCCGGTCAGGGCCACGCTGTGCAGATCCGGCGCGGGTGTACCGGGCCGGAAGAACCGGGCGGCGCTCAGCAGCGCCGCGCCCGGCTCCTTCGGCGGTGTCCGCGTGTCGGTCACGTCCGCTCCCTCGCTCGCCCTTTGCTTCGACGCTAGGGGCGGGCACGGGAACGCACCTGTTCAGGGCACCCGGACGGGTCAGGCCTTGCGGGCGACACCGCCGTACACCGGCACGATGCCCTCCGCCTGGACGGCCACGTCCTCCGGCTCCGGGCGCCAGCCGGAGACCGGGATCACCCCCGGGCCGAGCAGCTCCAGCCCCTCGAAGAACCGGTAGAACCCGGGGAGCGCACGCGGGTGGAACGGCGTCCCGCTGCGCCGGAAGTTCGCGGCCGCCTGCTCGATCGCCTCCGGGCTGAGGTCCGGGGTGACCTGGGAGAGGATCAGGTGGCTGCCGGGGGCGAGCGCCTCGACGTACCTGCGCAGCAGGCCGTAGACGTCGTCTCCGTCCGGGTCGTCGTCGAGGTAGTGGGTCAGCGCCACCAGCGACAGCGAGACGGGCTCCCCGAAGTCCAGGGTCTCGGCGGCCCGGGCCAGCAGGGTGTCGACGTCACGGACGTCGGCGTGCACGTACGCGGTGCTGCCCTCCTCCGTGCCCCGCAGCAGCGCCTCCGCATGGCGCAGCACGATCGGGTCGTTGTCCGCGTACACCACCTTCGACTCCGCTGCCACGCCCTGCGCCACCTGGTGCAGGTTCGGCTCGGTCGGGATGCCGGTGCCGATGTCCAGGAACTGCCGGATGCCGGACTCGGCGACGGTCCGCACGGCCCGCTGCATGAACCGGCGGTTGGCCCGCGCCCCGCGCAGCACGGTGCCGTCCACGGCGAGGATCCGCCGGGCCAGCTCCTCGTCCACCGGGTAGTTGTCCTTGCCGCCCAGCCACCAGTCGTACACCCGCGCCGGATGCGGCCGGCTCGTGTCGATCGAGGTCGGGGCGGGCTCGGGTGCGGTCACAGTCTGTGCTCCTCGGATCGGATTCCGTGTCGAGATCGGAGTGGGGCGCGAGATCAGAGTGTGGCGCGGTACTCGCGGAGCAGTTCCTCGGTCCGCTGTGCCGAGGCCGCGCGGGCCGTCATGTGGTCCAGGACCTCCAGGTGCGCCCCGACCTCGTCACGGGAGTCCAGGTACAGAGCGCCGGTCAGGTACTCGGTGAAGACCATGTCGGGCAGCTCGGGCTCGGCGAACCGGAACAGGGTGAACGGCGCGTACGTCCCCGGGTGCGGGCCGCTCGCGAACTCGGCGATCTGGAGGGTTATCCGGTCCCGTGCGCTGTACGCGAGGAGCTTGTCGACCTGTTCGCGCATCACCGCGCAGTCGGTGCTCACCGGACGCCGCAGCACCGTCTCGTCCATGATCACCCACAGGTGGGGCGGGTCGTCCTGCTCCAGCAGCCGCTGCCGGGTCATGCGCAGCGCCACGTGCCGCTCGACGGCGGTGGGATCGCTGTGGCCGATCGTCCCGGCCTCCATCACGGCCCGCGCGTACGCCTCGGTCTGCAGCAGACCGGGGAGGAAGTGCGGCTCGTAGGAGCGGATGACCCGGGCGGCGCCCTCCAGGCTCACGTACAGGCTGAACCAGTCCGGCAGCACGTCGTGGAACCGCTGCCACCAGCCCGGCTGGTTGGCCTCCTCGGCCAGCCGCACGAACGCGGCCTGCTCCCCCTCGGGCACCCCGTACGTCTCCAGCAGCACCTGGATGTACGGGATCTTCAGCGCGACCTCGGCCATCTCCATCCGCCGCACGGTCGCCTGTGCCACCCGCAGCACCCGCGCCGCCTCGTCCCGGCCCAGGCCGGCCGCCTCGCGCAGCTCCTGCAGCCGCTTGCCGAGCACGACCTGCCCCACTGTGGGCGCAGCACGCCGCTCACTCACGCCACGCCTCCCCTACGTGCCCAAGTACGGGGAGCAGTGTGTCACGCGATGCCGCGTCGCACACCTGGTCGAGGTAACTACTTCCGTCAACTTACCAACGAGTGCAAGTACTTGGCGGTGGCCGGGTCCGCGGGAAGAAACGTCTCGATGGCCAGCTCGGCGACCGTCACGTCCATCGGCGTGTTGAACGTCGAGATCGACGACACGAACGACAGCACCCGCCCCGCGTGCTCGATCCGCATCGGCAGAGCGAAGTGCGCGACCTCTTCGGTGGGTTCACCGTCGTCCACGCCGGCCGGCACCGGGTAGGCGGCGACCTCCTCGTACAACTCCCGCAGCGCATCGGAGCGGTGCAGGGCGATCTGGCGTTCCATCTGTGCCAGCAGATGGCCGCGCCACTCGCGCAGGTTGCGGATGCGCGGCGCCAGCCCCTCCGGATGCAGGGTCAGCCGCATCGCGTTCGGGGCGGGCGTGAGCAGCGACTCCGGGACACCCTCCAGGAGCGTGGCGATGCCCCGGTTGGCGGCGACCACCGTGTACGTGGCGTCCACGACCAGCGCCGGATACGGCTCGTAGCCCTGGATGAGCCGCTCCATGCCGTCGCGCAGCGCGTCCAGCGCCGGGTCGTCCAGCGGGGTCTCCGGGTAGTGCGGGGCGTAACCGGCCGCCAGCAGCAGCGCGTTGCGCTCCCGTACCGGCACCTCCAGGTGCTCGGCGAGGCGCAGCACCATCTCCTCGCTCGGCCGCGACCGGCCCGTCTCGACGAAGCTGATGTGCCGGGCCGAGGAGTCGGCACGCAGTGCCAGCTCCAGCTGGCTCACCCGCCGCCGCTCCCGCCACGCGCGCAGCAGCGGGCCGACGCCCTGGCCGTCGGGGGCGGTGCGGGACGCGGCGGGGCCGGAGGCGGCAAGGGTCATGCCGACGACCGTAGCCGAGGACCCGGACACGCGACCGTCCTCGCCGCCCGGAAGGCCTGTTCGTGGCAGGCTGACGGCACGTACGCCACTCGCCGGTCCCCGGGAAGGAAGCCGCACCATGGCCGTCGCACCGCTGTCGCAGAAGGAGATCGAGGACCGGCTGGCCGAGCTGCCCGGCTGGTCGCTGGCCACCGACCGGCTCGCCCGCGTCTACCGGCTCGACTCGCACTTCGCCGCCACCGCCCTGGTCGTGCACATCGCCCGCATCCAGGACGAACTCGACCACCACTCCGACCTCACCCTCGGCTACAACACCGTCACCCTGACGGTGAACACCCACAGCGTGGGCGGCGCCGTCACCGCCAACGACTTCGAACTCGCCCACAGGGTGGAGGACATCGCCCCAGGCCACGGCGCACACTGAGCCATGTGCTCGACTACGACAAGGAAGCCGGGGCCTACGACGCGACCCGCGGCGGCGAGGCCCGCGCCGAGGCGGCCGCCCACGCCGTCCTCTCCCTGATCCCCGACACCACCGGCAGCATCGACACCACCGCCAGCATCGACGGCGCCGGTTGTACCGACGGCGCCGGCAGCGCCGAGGACGGAGACCGCCGTGACCGCCCCGACCGCCCCGGCCGCCTCCTCGACCTCGCCTGCGGCACCGGCATCGTCACCCGACGGCTCGCCGCCGCCCGCCCCGCGCTCCAGGTGACCGGCGCGGACCGCGCACCCGGCATGGCGCGGCTGGCGGCGGCCCGGCTGCCGGGCTCGGTCCTGCTCGCCGACAGCCGTCGGCTCCCGTTCCCCGACGCCACGTTCGACGCCGTCACGACCGTCTGGCTGCTCCACCTCATAGCGGACGGCACCGAGGTCCGCGCGATCGTCGCCGAATGCGCGCGGGTGCTGCGGCCCGGCGGGGTGTACGTGACCACCGTCGACAAGGCCGCGGCGCACGACGTCGGCAGCGACATCGACGCCGTCCTCGCCGCCCGCCCGCGCCGCCCGGCATCCGACGCCGCCGCGGAGGTGAGCGCGTACGCGCGGGCGAGCGGCCTGCTGCCCGCGGGACAGGCCGCCTTCGCCGGCGTCGGCCAGGGCCGCAGCCCCCGTTCCACCCTCGCCGACCTGCGGCGCGGCTGGTTCACGATGCTCCCGCCCGACGACCCCCGCGCCGACGGGTTCGCCGCCCGGCTTTCGGCCCTGCCCGACCAGGACCGCCGCCGCCCCGACCCCCGCTTCGCGGTTCGGGCGTTCAGGAAACCGGCGGACGGTTGAAGTCCGTCAGGAGGTCGTCGGACGGCTGAAGTCCATGGTCCAGTTGGTGACCCAGCTCTACCCGCCGTCCCCCTGTCTCTCGTGCAGGGTGAGGGCTGGTGTGAATGCGCGCTCCGAGGGAGCCGGCGGGGACGGACGAGTCGCCGTCAGGGCGATTCGGCGTCTGCGGACATGAGCAGAACTCGAACAGTCGTTGGTGACGGCGAGTTGAGGGCTCAGTGGTTCGGAGTTGCCTTGGACGGCAGGGAGTGTTGGTCGCTCTCACGGGTGATGCTGATCGAAGGTGTGCGCCGGAGGGGAACGGGGTGGCTAGGTTTGCGGCATGTCACGTTTCCGGCTGTACCCGACGCCTGGGCAGGTGCAGCAGATGCTGCAGCACTGCGCCCACGCCCGGTATGTGTGGAACCTGGCAGTGGAGCAGCACGCGCACTGGCGGCCCGGCCGCAGGACCGCGCCCGGCTATGCGGAGCAGTGCCGCCACCTGACCGAGGCCCGGCGCGAGAACGAGTGGCTCGCCGCTGGAAACGCGGACGTGCAGCAGCAGGCTCTGAAGGACTTCGCCGTGGCCAGGAACGCTCGCTTCACCTCGGGGTTCGGCGAGCCGACCTGGCGCAGGAAGCACGTGCACGAGGGCTTTAGGGTCATCGGTACCGGCCGTGTTCCGGAGTTCGACCTGGACGGCAGTCTCAAGCTGAACGCCAGGGGCAGGCAGGTCATGGGTCGCTCGGTCGTGGTGCAGAGGCTGAACCGGCGGTGGGCGCAGGTGAAGGTGCCCGGCTGTGGCTGGGTGCGTTTCCGCCTCACTCGGGCCGAACTGCCCGCGGCGAAGACGTTCCGGGTCACCTTCCGTAACGGGCAGTGGCATATTGCGTTCGCCGTCGTCCCCGAGCCGATCGACGCGCCGACGGCGGGCGAGGTCATCGGCATCGACCGGGGAGTGACCATCACGGCCGCTCTGTCCGACGGCCGGAAGCTGAACTGCCCGCAGCTCACGGTCAAGGAGCGCGCACAGATCCGCAAGCACCAGCGCCGCGCCGCCCGCGCCCCAAAAGGCAGTGAGGCCAAGGCCGCTGAGCACGCGAAGGCCGCGCGGTTGAAGGCGCGTGAGGCGAATCGGCGCAAGGACTGGTGCGAGAAGACCAGCACGATGCTCGCCAGGTCGTTCGGCCTGGTGCGGTTCGAGAAGCTGAACATCAGGAACATGACCCGCTCCGCGAAGGGGACCGTTGAGCAACCTGGCAGGAACGTCCGGCAGAAGGCCGGTCTGAACCGGGGCATCCTCGCCCAGGGCTGGGGCCTGCTGCGTCGGCGCACCGAGCACAAGGCTCCGGGCCGGGTCGAGGATGTACCGGCGCCCTTCACGTCGCTGCGATGCAGTGCCTGCGGGTGGATCGAGAAGAAGTCGCGCAAGAGCCAAGCCGACTTCGTCTGCGTGTCCTGCGGCTTCAGCTGCAACGCCGATGAGAACGCGAGCATCAACGTCGCGGCAGGACAGGGCGGGATCCCCCGCCCCCGGCGAACAGCCGGTGCCGGAGGGGTGACGGCGGCCGCTGGCCGTTCGAGCGCCCGTGAACCTCAACCCGCCTGGGTTGGAATCCCTCTCTTTTGAAGAGGGGGAGGATGTCAACGAGAACGCCTGCTCCCAGTGCGCACCGGTGGGGGAGACCCCCGACCACGAAAGGCCGGTGGAGCCCGGGTCTGTCTGGCGCCGGGCCTGATGCTCCCCAGAGAGGTGGAGGTAAGACGATCGCCGCCTGGACCGTGGCCCGGGTCCCCATCGAGTCGGTCGATCACGCGGTTGCCGAATTGCTGCGCCTGGGCACGGACATCGAGGTCCTCGACCCGCCCGAGCTGCGCGGACGCATCGCCCGAACGATCGCCGAACTGGCCGAAAGATACGGCAACCGCCGGGCCGACGGCGCCGACTGACAGAGGAACCCGTCCGACTGCCGGAAGGTACCTCACGTGCAGCACCCGCATCGCAGACACCGGTCCGCCGTCCTGGCGGCACTGACCGCCGTGGCCGCCCTGATCGCCGCCGGCCTCACCGCCCTCTCCACGACCAGCGCCGCAGCGGCCACCGCCCGCCAGGTCGAAGCCCTCGACCGGGGCGTGGTCAGCGTTCACACCGACGCCGGGAACCTGGTCAGCTGGCGCTGGCTCGGCACCGACCCCGACGTCTCCTTCAACGTCTACCGTGCCGGTACGAAGGTCAACTCCACCCCGATCACCGGCTCCACGAACTACTTCCACGCCGGCGCCCCGGCCCAGGCCGACTACACGGTCCGCGCGATCGTGGGCGGCGTCGAACAGGCCGACGCGGTCCACGCGATCCAGTTCCGCACCGGCTACAAGGACGTCCCCATCACCCCGCCCGCCGGCGGCACCACCCCCGACGGCGTCTCCTACACCTACGAGGCCAACGACGCCTCCGTCGGCGACCTCGACGGCGACGGCCGGCTCGACTTCGTCCTCAAATGGCAGCCGACGAACGCCAAGGACAACTCCCAGTCCGGCTACACCGGCGACACGATCCTCGACGGCGTCACACTCGACGGCACCCGCCTGTGGCGCATCGACCTGGGCCGCAACATCCGCTCGGGCGCGCACTACACCCAGTTCCAGGCGTACGACTACGACGGCGACGGCAAGGCCGAGATCGCGATGAAGACGGCGGACGGCACGGTCGACGGCACCGGCGCCGTGATCGGCAGCGCTTCCGCCGACTACCGCAACTCCAGCGGCTACGTCCTGTCCGGACCCGAGTACCTGACCATGTTCAACGGCCAGACCGGCAGGGCGATGAGCACGGTCGACTACGTCCCGGCCCGCGGCACGGTGTCGTCCTGGGGCGACTCGTACGGCAACCGCGTCGACCGCCTCCTCGCCGGCACGGCGTACCTCGACGGCTCCAGGCCCTCACTGATCGAGGCGCGGGGCTACTACACCCGCACCGTCATCTCCGCCTGGGACTGGCGGGGCGGCGCCTTCACCCGCCGCTGGACCTTCGACACCAACTCCTCCACCAACACCGGCAAGGGCTACGACGGCCAGGGCAACCACCAGCTCTCGGTCGCGGACGTCGACGGCGACGGCAAGGACGAGATCGTGTACGGCTCGATGGCCGTCGACGACAACGGCTCCGGCCTGTGGACCACGAAGAACGGCCACGGCGAAGCCATGCACGTCGGCGACCTCGACCCCGCCCGCCCCGGCCTGGAGGAGTTCAAGGTCGACGAGGACGGCTCCAAGCCGGCCTCCTGGGTGGCGGACGCGAAGACCGGCCAGCTCATCTGGTCCACGCCCGCCGACGGCGACAACGGCCGGGGCGTCTCCGGCGACATCTGGGCGGGCAGCCCGGGCGCCGAGTCCTGGTCGTCGCACGCCGACGGCGTACGCAACCCCCAGGGCACGGTGGTCGCGAGCCGCAAGCCCTCCAGCATCAACTTCCTCGCCTGGTGGGACGGCGACCCGGTCCGTGAACTCCTCGACGACACCCACATCGACAAGTACGGCACCTCGGCCGACACCCGCCTCCTCACCGCCGCCGGCGTCCACTCGAACAACACCACCAAGGCCACCCCGTCCCTCTCCGGCGACATCCTCGGCGACTGGCGCGAGGAGGTCGTCTGGCCGACGACGGACAACACGGCCCTGCGCATCTACTCCACGCCGTACGAGACCACCACGAAGATCACCACGCTCCTTCACGACACCCAGTACCGCACGGCCCTGGCCTGGCAGAACACGGCCTACAACCAGCCCCCGCACCCGAGCTACTTCATCGGCGACGGGATGACGACGGCACCTCGGCCGACGGTGTACACGCCCTGACAGCGGAGGGCGCGTGCCCGGTGCGGCACGCGCCCTCGGTCGGTCAGGCGACCGTACAGGTCCGGTCGCCCAGCTTGAACGCCGTGGGTCTGTCGTTGGAGCCGCTCCAGGTGCCGGTGAAGCCGAAGGAGACGGAGGAGCCGGCCGCCACCGTGCCGTTCCAGCTGACGTTCCTGGTCGTCACGGCTGCGCCGGACTGGGTCCAGTCGGCGTTCCAGAGCTGGCCGATGGTCTGGCCGCCGGGGAAGGACCAGCCGAGGGACCAGCCGCTCCATGCCGCGGAGCCCGTGTTGGTGAGCCTGACGTCCGCCTGGAAGCCGCCCGCCCACTGGTTGGTGACGGTGTAGGCGACCGTGCAGGCGCCGGAGGGTGTGGGATCGGTGCCTCCGCCACCGTCCCCGCCGCCTCCGCCGGTGTCGGACGTGTCGCCGTAGATCACGCCCCGGCCGTTCGTCGAGACATACACCCGGCCGTAGACGCGGGGGTCGCCGGTGATGGCGGCGCCCGTCCAACCCCACTGGTGGGCGTCGTCGTTGACACGGGTCCAGCTCGCGCCCTCGTCCGTGGAGCGGAAGATGCCGCGCACCGAGCCGATCTTCGCGCTCGTGTACAGGGTCTGGTACGAGGCTCCCGGTGCTGCCTTGCCGAAGCCGATCGTGTCGGCCTGGTCGACGTTCGCGAGCTTGGTGAAGGTCGCGCCGCCGTCGGTGGAGTGCCACAGGCCGTACGCGCCGTCCGCCGCACCGCCCGCCGGCCACACGTCGCCCTTCGTCCCCGGCAGCGCCTTGAAGCGTACGCTGTCACCGCTCGGCAGACCCGTCGCCGCGGACGCCGTGAAGGTCGCGCCGCCGTCCGAACTGACGTAGAAACGGTCGGACTCGAAGCCGTAGAAGGTCTTCGGGTCGACGCGGTCGGACTCGACGACCGCGCCCGCGGGGATTCCGCTCGACGCCGACCAGGACGAGCCGAAACCGGTCGTGTACCGCACGCCGGTCCCCGCCGGACTCCACACGAACCGGCTCCCGTCCGAGGCGGCGGCGACCGTGCCGCCACCGCTCACCCCCGAAGGATCCGTCCCGCCGAACCAGTCGGCGCCGTTGTCCGTGGAGAACGCGATGTGCGGGCCGGAGTCCGGATTCCCCACCCGGACCACGGTGTTGGGGTTCGACTCGGCGAAGTCCAGGCTCGTCGTGGTCGTGAAGGTGGGGGACGTGTACATCATCGACGGGACCATGGTCAGGTCCGTGTGGCGGAAGCCGCCGATGTCACCCAGCGCGCTGAAGAGCTGGGCGCCACCGGACGGGGGAGCGGCCAGGTCGTCGACCGACGTCTCCTCCAGCCCCCGCACCATGGGCTTGACCGTGAACTGGCCCCCGCTGTCCCACTTCGTCAGATCCTCGGTGCCGTACAGCGTCGCACCCGTCCCGTACATCATCCGGTCCGAGTTGAACGGGTCGATCTCCAGCGACTCCGTCATCCACCCCAGTTTCGGGCTCTGTTCGGGCGGCGACGGATTTGCGCCGAAGGTCAGCCAGGGGCTGGACGAGACGTCGATCGTGTACCGGTTCGAGCGGTTCGGGTACGACGTGTAGTCCCAGGCCTTCGTCCAGGTCGCCCCGCTGTCCGTGGCGCGGAAGAGCTGGGTGTCCGGCCACCAGGAGCTGTACGCCGTCGCCATCACCGTGCCGGGGTGCTGCCGGTCGACCGTCAGGCCGGAGAAGCCGTAGTACGTGTCGGCCTCCGCCACCGGGCTGATGTTCGTCCAGGTACCGGTCGCCGTCGCGTACCGCCACAGCTGGCCCTTGCCGCCGTCGTAGGGGCCGCCCTTGTCGCTGTAGGCGAGGTAGAGGTAGCCGTTCTTCGCGTCCAGCACGCCCTTGTGGGCGAGGTACCCGGTGGGCTGGCCGGCCGCCGGGTCCAGGTCGCGCCCGCGTCGGTGGAGCGGTACACCGCGTTGTCCTTGTCGGCGACCCCGACGTAGATCGTCCTCGTCGCCGAACCGGCCGTGCCCGTCGACTCGTCGAAGGTGACCCACACGATGCCCTGGTTGTCGGAGGCGTACCCGGTGGTGTCGGTCGCATCCTGCACGTAATTACCGACGTCGGGGAAGTTCGTCACCTGCGACCAGGTGACCCCGGAGTCCGTGGACCGCCACAGCCCCTTGCCGCTGGGCGCGCCCAGGTACGGCACGCCGTCCTTGTTCGGGTCGATCGCCAGCCGCTCGCCCATGCCCCGGCCCGGCATGTTGCCGCCCAGCTTGAAGGGCAGGTCGGTCTTCTGCCAGCTCGCGCCCGGTCCGCGGACCGCAGTACCGCGCCGTTCGTCGGGTCCCAGCTGTTGGTGTACGTCCCGACGGCCGCGTACACCTTGTCCGGGGCGACGGGGTCGGAGGCCAGGCTCACCACACCGGTGTGACCCCACTCGTCCCAGCCGACCGAGTCCAGCAGCGGCGTCCAGGTCTTCGTCGACTCCTGCCAGCGGTAGGCGCCGCCGATGTCGGTGCGGGCGTAGGCGAGGTTCTTCTCGGTGCGGTTGAAGACGATCCCGGGGACGAATCCGCCGCCGTCGATCCGGGCGTTGCTCCAGGTGTAGGTGTCGGCGGCGACTGCGACGTGCGCGGTGTCATGCGCGGCGAGTGCGGGCGGGGTGCCCGCGAGCAGACCGGCCGCGAGGGCGAGTACGGCGGTGAGGATGCGGGTTCTTCGCACGGGGGTTCCCTTCCGGGGCAAGCGCTTTCTGTCGGGTGTGAGAGATGCCGGGCGACCCCCTGTGCGGGTGGGGATCGCCCGGCCGGTCGGCCCCGCCGTCAGGTGGCGGGGCCACGCACGCGGAGCTTTTTCGGACGGTTCCTCGGAAGAAGCGGTGCCCACCGCGCCCCGAAAGGGGCGCGGGACTGCGTTTGATATGCGGCTACCGCCGCGCGGGCGCGACCAGCCACAACGGACCCGCAGCCGAACACGGCCCACCCCGCGGAGCGCCCGGCGGGGGCTATTCGAGAAGCTCCGCGTACGACCCCATGGCCAAGGCGATGTCCGCCTGGGCCCAGAACCGGTGATACGTGAAGACAGGCGCGGCCCCGCCCGCCAGATAGCTCTGGATCTTCGACCACGCGGGATCGTTTTGGTAGAAGCTCCGCAGCGACGCGAACGTCGATGACGAGTTGACCGCGTCCCCGTTCGGCATCTTCCCGCTCCATCCGCTCGGCACGTACACGCTGTCGTCGAAGCGGTTGTAGTCGGCCCGCGTCTCCGGCACCGCGATCCCCAGGCTGTCCTGGTAGTTGTTCCACATGCCGTCGAGCAGCGCCTTGGCCGTCGACTTCGCCGTCGCGTCACCGGACCTGGCGGCGTAGTACGTCAGCGTCTTCGCGTACGCGGCGGCCACGCCCACGTCGTTCGTGTAGTCGGAGACCGTGACGTGAAGTCCGCTGTTGGAACCGGGACTCGACGCGTTCCAGGTGTCGGGCTGCCCCGACCACTGGAGCGTCGACGGGACCAGATACGTTCCGTCCGGGTTGATCGTGGTCTTGGACAGCGCCCACGCCACCCACTTGTCGAGGATCGTCTTCGCCGTGGCGTTGCCGGTCTGCTGGTAGTACTCGGCGACCCGCTCCATCGACCAGGCCTGGAAGCCGAACCACTGGTTGGACGGCGGGTCGTGGTAGACCGGCTCCCAGTCGTAGTACATGCCGTAGAAGGTCGACGTACCGGACGGCGGGCTCGCGTACCGCCCCTGCCAGCTGTTGGTCGCACCGCCCGCGATGGCGCCCTCGGACGACTGGAGCCAGCGGTAGAACTCCAGCTGCCGGGTCAGGGACGTGCCCCAGTCCGCCGCACCCGTGGCCGACTTGGGCTTCAGGTCGGCGTACGAGCTCAACGCGTAGGCGGCCAACGGGTTCTGATAGCCGCCGTGCACATGACTCGACCCGATCCGCCACGCCCATCCGGCACTGTTGTCGGTCGCCCCGCCCCACGCGTAGTACCAGGAGAGCAGGTAGTCCGAGGCGTCCTTGCCGGTGCCGGCCGCGCAGGTCGTCGGGCCCACGCAGTTGCCGATCTTCTTGAAGTACTTGTCGTACATTGCGTAGCGCAGGTAGTCGCCCATCTTCGCCGCCTTGCCGACGGTCGCGGAGACGTCGCCGCCCTTGCCCTGCTCCTTCGCCCACACGTCCGCCCAGTACGCGGCCTGCACCGCACGCGCGTCGGCGTCCGGGGCGTCCGTGTACTTCCACTGCCTGGCGTAGGACGAGTCGCCGGTGAACAGGTCCAGGTACCCGTTCGTCCCGCCGTACTTGAAGGCGTCGCAGGTCGGCTGCGGGACCGTCTCCCACACCGACTCCTGTGGACCGCGCTGGAAGGTGTTGATGTACGACGGACCGTCCGCGGTCGGCCCCGCCTCGCACCCGCCGCCCGGCGTGTCACCGTAGCCGTAGACGTTGTCGACGTCCTCCAGCCAGTGCATGCCGTACACGTCGTCCGTCCCGTATGCGGACTTCAGCTCGGCGGCGATCGGATCCGATCCCACCGACACCGACGTGTCCAGCTTCGCCGGGTACTCGTTCGGCGTGTCCAGCTCCGGTGCGTACGTGGCCGGTTTGGACGCGTTGTAGAAGGAGTTGGTCGGCTGGTCGGCGTGGGTCGGGATCATGTACTTCTCCATGAGAGCCCATGCGCCGTTGAACTTGGACCAGTCGCCGGTGACCTTGCCGTACATGGCCTGCAGCCAGAGAAGGTAGCTGTACGCCTCCGACGTGGTCTCGTGGCCCTGGTCCGGAGCCTCGACGATCAGCGTCTCGACCGAGTGGTAGGGGATGCCCTCGGGGGAGAAGTAGCCGTTCGCCGGGTCGGTGATCTTCCCGTAGAGGTCCAGGAACCGCGCGTCGTACGCGCTCGACGCGGCCAGCTCGGTCACGGTGACCGTGGCGCCGGTG
Source organism: Streptomyces sp. NPDC028289 (assembly GCF_055565975.1). Lineage (NCBI taxonomy): Bacteria > Bacillati > Actinomycetota > Actinomycetes > Kitasatosporales > Streptomycetaceae > Streptomyces > Streptomyces sp. NPDC028289. The sequence continues at coordinate 386,947 of NZ_JBVHTI010000002.1, forward strand.
TAGCCGGTCGCCGACGCCGTGAAGGTCGCGGTGCCGGTACCGGCGGAGTCCGCGGCCACCGTCACGTTCTGCGCGGTGCTCCAGTTGGAGGGCGTGAACGTGAGCGACGATCCGGCGCTCACCGAAAGGCCGGTGTTGCCGGCCGTGCGGGCCACCGACACCGTCACGTTGGCGGTCGGCTGCTTCGACAGGCTCACCCCGAACCGGCCGGTCGCGCCCTGCTGGATGCCCAGCTGGGTCGGTGAGGCCACCACCGCGGGACCCGAGGCGACCGTGATGCCCACCGGTGTCGAGGACGCGGACGCGCCCAGGCTGTCGTACGCCTTCGCCACCAGGGAGTGACTGCCCACGGTCAAGCTGGAGACCGAGAGCGAGTACGGCGCCGACGTGTCGGTGCCCAGCAGCGTGGTGTCGTCGTAGAACTCCATCTTGCTGATCGTCGCGCCGTCGGCCGCCGCCGCGGTCGCCGCCAGCGGGACCGCGTCGCCCTGGGTGTAGACCGCGCCCGCGCTCGGGCTGGTCAGCACGGTGATGGGCGGCTGGTGTGCGCCGGCACAGGTCGTGCCGTTGATCGCGAAGCCCGTCGGGGCCGCGTTGCTGCCGGTGTACGAGAACTGGGCGCCGGTCGACACCGCCGCGCCGGCCGCGATCGTGCCGTTGTACGACGCGTTCTGCACGGTGACCGAGGTGCCGGACTGGGACCAGGTGCCGTTCCAGCCGCTGACCAGCTTCTGGTTGCCGGTGTACGCGTACGTCAGCGTCCAGCCGTTGATCGCGTCCGTACCGCGGTTGGTGAGGGTGAGGTCGGCCGTGAAGCCGGTGCCCCAGTCGTTGGTCTTGTAGTCCACGCTGCACTGAACGGTCGCCGCCTGGGCGGGAGTCGTGCCCGTCGCGAGCATGGACAGCGGCAGGGCGAGGGCCGCGACGACGGCCGTCCACAACCGTCGCACGGCTCGGCGCCTCCGCCCGGGATGCAGGGCATATCCGGGTCGCATGTGCTGGTTCCTCCTTGCGCTTGCGGCTCGGGGAGAAGTCAAGGCTTGAACCAGTGGGAGCGCTCCCATAGTGGAGACGTGGCATGGTGCGGTCAAGGCCGTTGAAGAGTCGAAAAGATTCGACGGACCCCGCTGAGGAAAGTCAAGCAACGCCCCTGTTCTTTGCCCGCACTTGGCGCTACCTTCCTTCGCACCAGTGGGAGCGATTCCGTTCAGTCGACGCGTCCGTCACGACGCGCCCGAGCTGCAAGGAGTCGCTCATGCGACACCCCCCGCGTTCAGTTCTTTTAGCCGTCACCGGTGCGGTCGCCCTCGTCGGGGCCGCACTGGTGCCGGTGGTGTCGGCGTCCGGTGCGACGCCGGTCTGCACCGTGCAGTACGCGGTCACCAGCCAGTGGGACACCGGTTTCCAGGGCTCCGTGACCATCACCAACAACATGGCCTCCATGAGCAGTTGGAGCCTGGGCTTCGACTTCGCGAACGGCCAGAAGGTCACCCAGGGCTGGAACGCCAAGTGGTCCCAGTCCGGTACGACGGTCACCGCCGTCAACGAGAGCTGGAACGGCTCCCTCGCCACCGGCGCAAGCGTCAGCACCGGGTTCCTCGGCTCCTGGTCGGGGAGCAACGCCGAACCGACGGCGTTCAGGCTCAACGGCACGACGTGCAACGTCGCCTCCGAACCCACGCCGACCCCGACGCCGACCGAGCCGCCCGCCACCGGGTCGGCCCCGGCCCTGCACGTCTCCGGGACCAAGCTCGTGGACGCCGCCGGCACGGCCCACCGCCTCCTCGGCGTGAACCGCTCCGGCGGCGAGTTCATGTGCGTGCAGGGCTACGGCATCTGGGACGGCCCGGTGGACGACGCGGCGATCAAGGCGATCGCCGACTGGAAGGCCGATGCCGTCCGCATCCCGCTCAACGAGGAGTGCTGGCTCGGCCTGTCCAACGTCAAACCCGAGTACGCGGGCGCCAACTACATCAACGCGGTGAAGGACCTGGTGGCCCGGGTCGAGTCGTACGGCCTCACGCCGATCCTCGATCTCCACTGGTCCTACGGGCAGTACACCGGAAACTCGGCCGGCTGCTCCGACGTGCACGCCACCTGCCAGAAACCGATGCCGGACGCGCAGTACAGCCCGTCCTTCTGGTCCTCGGTGGCCGGCACCTTCAAGGACGACCAGGCGGCCGTCTTCGACCTGTTCAACGAGCCCTACCCGGACCGGGCGACCTCGACGGCCACCCAGGCCTGGCAGTGCTGGCGGGACGGCGGCACCTGCCCGGGCATCGGCTACGAGGTCGCCGGGATGCAGGACCTGGTGGACGGCATCCGGGGCGCCGGCGCCAGGAACGTCATCATGATCGGCGGGCTCGCGTACTCCAACGACCTCAGCCAGTGGCTGACGTACAAGCCCACCGACCCGGCCGGCAACCTCGTCGCCGCCTACCACGGCTACAACTTCAACACCTGCGCCAGTGAGAGCTGCTGGAACTCCACCCTCGCCCCGGTCGCGGCCCAGGTTCCGCTGGTCGCCGGCGAGATCGGCGAGAACACCTGCTCGCACGCGTTCGTCGACCAGGTCATGAAGTGGTTCGACGACCGGGGCCTCTCCTACCTGGGCTGGACCTGGAACACCTGGGACTGCTCCTCCGGCCCCTCTCTGATCTCCGACTACAGCGGTACGCCCACGGCGTACGGCGTCGGACTGCGCGACCACCTGCGGGCCATCAACCCGTAACCACCTCCACCGAAGAAGCACCTCCACCGAAGAAGCACCTCCACCGAAGAAGAAGGAACCCGCACTCATGAGTCGTACCAGAACAGCGGTTCTCGCCGCCCTGGCGCTCGTCGCCGGGGTGTCCGGGCCGGCGGTCGCCGTGACCCCGGCCGCGGAGGCGGCGATCTCCGCGATTCCCTGCACCGTCGACTACAAGATCCAGAACGACTGGGGCTCCGGCTTCACCGCCGCCGTCACGGTCACCAACAACTCGGCGGCGAAGTCGAGTTGGTCGGTGAAGTGGTCGTACGCCGGAAACCAGCAGGTGAGCAGCTACTGGAACACCAAACTCACCCAGAGCGGCACCGCCGTCACCGCCAACAACGAGTCCTACAACGGCGCGCTGGCGACGGGCGGTTCGGTCAGCTTCGGGTTCAACGGGACCTACAGCGGCACGAACGCGATTCCGGCCTCCTTCACCCTCGACGGCGTGACCTGCAACGTCGACGACGGCACCGGCAGCGGTGGTGGCGGGGGTGGCAACGGCGGCGGCTCCGGTACCCGCGTCGACAACCCGTACTCCGGCGCCAAGGTGTACGTGAACCCGGAGTGGTCCGCGAAGGCCGCCGCCGAACCCGGTGGCACCCGCGTCTCGAACCAGCCCACCGGCGTCTGGCTCGACCGCATCGCCGCGATCAACGGAACCAGCAGCAGCATGGGGCTGCGTGCCCATCTCGACGCGGCGCTCGCCCAGAAGGGCAGCGGCGAGGAAGTCGTCCAGCTGGTCATCTACGACCTGCCCGGGCGCGACTGCGCGGCCCTCGCCTCCAACGGCGAGCTCGGCCCGACGGAGATCGACAAGTACAAGACGCAGTTCATCGACCCGATCGCGGCGATCCTCTCCGACAGCAAGTACGCCTCGCTGCGGATCGTCACCACCATCGAGATCGACTCGCTGCCCAACCTGGTCACCAACACCGGCAGCCGGGCCACCGCCACCGCCAACTGCGACACGATGCTCGCCAACGGCAACTACGTGAAGGGCGTCGGCTACGCGCTGGCCAAGCTCGGTGCGATCCCCAACGTCTACAACTACCTCGACGCCGGGCACCACGGCTGGCTCGGCTGGGACGACAACTTCGCCCCGGCGGCCAACCTCTTCAAACAGGCGGCCACCAGCGAGGGCGCGACCGTCGACGACGTGCAGGGCTTCATCACCAACACGGCCAACTACAGCGCCCTGAAAGAGAACAACTTCACCATCAACGACACGGTGAACGGCACCTCCGTCCGCCAGTCCAAGTGGGTCGACTGGAACCGCTACGTCGACGAGCTGTCCTTCGCCCAGGCCTTCCGCACCGAACTGGTCTCGGTCGGCTTCAACTCCGGCATCGGCATGCTGATCGACACCTCCCGCAACGGCTGGGGCGGCAGCGCGCGGCCGACCGGTCCCGGCGCGACGACCAGCGTGGACACGTACGTCGACGGCGGCCGCTACGACCGCCGGATCCACGTCGGCAACTGGTGCAACCAGGCCGGAGCCGGCCTCGGCGAGCGCCCGCAGGCCAGCCCGGCCGCCGGGATCGACGCCTACGTCTGGATGAAGCCTCCGGGTGAGTCCGACGGCTCCAGCAGCGCCATCCCGAACGACGAGGGGAAGGGCTTCGACCAGATGTGCGACCCGACGTACACGGGCAATGCGCGCAACGGCAACAACATGTCGGGCGCCCTGCCGAACGCTCCGCTGTCGGGGCACTGGTTCTCCGCGCAGTTCCAGCAGCTGATGGCCAACGCGTACCCGCCGCTGTAGGCCCGTCGGCTGAGGCGAGATCGAGGCCGCGGGCCGTATGCGGCTGGTCGCGCAGTTCCTCCCCCAGCCTTCGGCCGGGGGTACCCCCAGCGCCCCTTGGGGCGCTGGGGTTCGCCGCAGTCATCCCGTGCGCGGCAGCCCCAGGCGGATGGTGTGCTCCACCGCCGAGTAGTCGCCGTCCGCCCGCTCCAGTTCGTAAGGGACGGCCGGCATCAAGGGCGGCTGGGCCATGAAACGGGGGCGGGTGCCGTGGTGGGGCTGGGCCGCGTGCACCAGGAAGGGGTGGCAGAGGTAGACGTCGCCGGGGCGGCCGGTGGCGTACGCGAGCGGGCGGTGCGCGGAGGCCTCGACGACCTGCGGGGCGATGTCCATCATCGAGACGCCGGCCTCGCCGTACGGTTCCAGGACCGCCGGGATGTCGAGGTGCGAGCCGACCCTGATCCGGGTGGGCGCGTCCTGTTCGGTCACCTCGGAGAAGAGGAACAGCATCAGCAGCGCGCGGTCGCGGGAGCGCAGGTTCGTGTAGTACCAGCGGGTCTCGACGCCGTCCGGGAGGTAGCTGCCCTCTATGTGCCACCCGGCGTCGTCCGGCTCCTCCGGGTGCGGGAACCGGAGCGGAAAGCTCCCCAGCGAATACCGGGGGACCCAACGCCCCTCGCCGACCAGCAGATCGAACGCCCTGTGCAGTGACACGGAGTTGGCCGCGGCCGCGAACGGGCCCTGAGCCATGCCGCCCACCCACACCACGGGGTCCTTCCAGCCGTCCGGGGTCTCCGGGTCGTACCCCGTCTCCCGCCACAGCAGCCGGGCGCAGTCCTCGGCGACGCGCGGTGGGAAGGCGCCCTCGATCTTCACGAAGCCGTCGGTCAGGAAGCGTTCCACGAGGTCGTCGTCCACGAGGTCATCGTGGACCGTCCGCCTTGCCGTCCGCATCCGGTTTTTTGCCGCACCGGCAACAGGACTGGCCCCCGGGCGGTGCGCCGTCGCACTCTGGCGGCATCCGGACGAGAGGCTGACCCCATGGCGCATGACCACCACCACACGGACACCCACAAGCACGCCCTCACCCACTCCCACGACCACGCCCACTCCACTACCGACATCGACTGGGCCGAGATGGCCGGTCACCTGGAGTCGCAGGCGGAGCTCTTCGCGCCCCTGTACGAGAGCGCGCTGAGCTGGCTCGGCAAGGAGGTCACCGAGCCGGGGCTGATCGTCGACCTGGGCAGCGGGCCCGGGGTGGTGTCGTGTCTGTTCGCCGAGGTCTTCCCGGGCGCCCGGGTGCTCGCCGTGGACGGCAGCGAGCCGCTCCTGGAGCGGGCCCGCGCCCGCGCCGAGCGGCTGGGCGTGGCCGACCGCTTCGGCGTGCTCGCCGGTGAACTGCCTGCCGTACTGGACCAGTTGGACTACCCGGCGGATCTCCTGTGGGCCGGGCACAGTCTGCACCACCTCGGCGACCAGCGGGCCGCCCTCACCGCCTTCGCCGAGCGGCTGGCGCCCGGCGGCACGCTGGCCATCCTCGAAGGGGGCCTGCCCGGCCGCTTCCTGCCCCGCGACATCGGCATCGGCCGCCCCGGGCTCCAGGCGCGGCTGGACGCGCTGCAGGAGGAGTGGTTCGCGCAGATGCGCGCCGAACTGCCCGGCTCGGTCGCCGAGACCGAGGACTGGCCGACGCTGCTGTCCTCCGCCGGCCTCAAGTACGCCCGTACCCGCAGCTTCCTGATCGACCTGCCCGCTCCCCCCTCCGACCGGGCCCGCGCCTACGCCGTCGAGATCTTCTCCCGCTTCCGCGACACCCTCACCGACGAACTCCACGCCGACGACCGCGCCACCCTGGACCGCCTCCTCGACCCGGCCGACCCGGCGAGCCTGCACCGCAGGTCCGACCTGTTCGTCCTCGGCGTCCGCACGGTGCACACCGCGGTACGGCCCGCCTAGCAGGAACGGCCCGGTACCGTGCGGTACCGGGCCGTCCGCCCTCCCCGGGCCGGTGGCGCCGCGACAGCGCCTGGGCGTCAGTTGTTGGCGAGGAACTGCTTGGCCAGCTGGTCGCCGAGGGTCACCGCCGCGCTGTGACTCTCTATGGGGGACACCTTGGAGTTCTTGAACAGGATGTAGGTGACGCCGGAGTCGGCGCCGCCGGTCGCGGGGTCCGGGTCGATGCCGAGCGCCTTGGCGGTGGCGTACGAGGCCTCGCCGATGATCTTCGTGGGGCCGGTGTCGCCGACCACCGCGTACTCGACCTTGTTGTTGTAGATGACGGCGACCACACCGCCGCCCTTGATGCCGGCGCTGGAGTAGTTCCAGATGCTGCTGGAGCTGGGAACCACGATGTACGGCAGCGACTCGGCCTTGAGCGGCTTGCCGTCGGACTGGTGGAACGCGGTGTCGTCCTGGTACCAGGGGTCGCGGTCCTCGTTGCAGTTGGTGGTCCGCTGCCCGTCGCAGTCGATGTCCATGTCGGCCTTCCAGAAGACCGCGCCGTTCTTGCCGCACACGGGAATCGTCGCCGACGTCTCGTCGTCGGTCTTGTACTTGCCGCTGGAGATCTGGGAACAGGACGTCACCTTGGCGAGCAGGTCCGCCGCGCTGACCGAGCCCTCCTGGGCGGACTTCGGTGCGACGGCGCCGGACGCGCTCGCGGGCAGGACTCCGGCGGCGAGCAGCGCGGCCCCGGAGGCCGCGGCGAGGGTCAGTGTTCGGATGCGCACTGTGGGGGGTCCCCTTCTGTTAGGAAAGTTTCCTGACCGGGTGTCGTACAAGGTGGACCCGGCTGCATGTCCGCGTCAACCCCTGGATGTCAACTCGGTGATTTCTCGCGCATTGCGGTGATATGGGCCCCGCGGAACACTGGTGTGGCAGGACATTCCGGATATTTGCGCAGGAGCCGTGCGGAGGTCGAGCGGTGGCTCCAGTGGCTCCTGGGAGGCGAGGGGTCATGTTCGTACGCACGGTGTACGTCACCGGCGATCCGGCGAAGCTCGAGGCGGCCGTCAGGGCACTGAACAGCGAAGGGCGCGAACTGCTCGCGGAACGTCCCGAGTACCGGGGCGCGGGCGTCTTCATCGACCGCGAGCTGGGCAAACTGTTCGCGGTGAGCTGGTGGGGCACCGAGGCGGCCCGGCGCAACAGCGACCAGGTGATGCGCGAGCGGCGCAGGCCGATGCTGGAACCGTTCGCGGGCACCGTCGCCGTCGAGAACTACGAGGTCGCCGTCTTCCACTCCGTGCAACAGCCGAGAACGGGCGGCGGTATGCGCTCCACCCGGGTGGAGTTCGACCCCGCCGACACGGACCTGCTCGCCGAGACCTTCCGCTCCTCGGCGGTGCCCCGGCTGGAAGGGCTGCCCGGCTTCGCCCTGTGCTCCCTGTTCGTCGACCGGCAGCGGGGCCGGGGCATGGTCGGCTCGCTCTTCGTCGACCGCGCGTCGATGGTCGCCTCGCGTGCCGGCCAGGCCGAGGCGCGGCGCGCGGACACGGCCAAGGCGCGCGTGTCCGTGGTCGGCCTGGAGGAGTTCGAGGTCCTGCACGCCGATGTCCGCCCCGACTGACCCACCCCGCACGGGAGTCGGGGAACCCGAACGGCCGCCCCGGCGTGTCGACGACGGAACGGCCGCTCGTGAGCCGGGTTCCGGCTCAGCCCACGTCGAAGGTGGCCGGGTCCGGGCCGATGCGCCGGTCCTCGTTGAGTGCGCTGATCGCCGCGAGGTCCTCGGTGTCCAGGCTGAAGTCGAAGACCTGGATGTTCTCCTTGATCCGGGACGGGGTCACGGACTTCGGGATCACGACGTTGCCGAGCTGGATGTGCCAGCGCAGCACGATCTGGGCCGGAGTGCGGTTGTGCTTCTGCGCGATCGCGATGATCGCCGGCACCTCCAGGAGGCCCTTGCCCTGGCCGAGCGGTGACCAGGCCTCGGTGGCGATGCCCTGCTCCTCGTGGAACTCCCGGGACGCGTGCTGCTGCAGATGCGGGTGCAGCTCGATCTGGTTGACCGCCGGGATGACCGAGGTCTCCGCGATCAGCCGCTCCAGGTGCTCCGGAAGGAAGTTGGAGACACCGATCGCCTTGATACGGCCGTCGGCGTGCAGCTTCTCGAACGCCTTGTACGAGTCGATGTACTTGCCCCGGCCCGGCAGCGGCCAGTGGATGAGGTACAGGTCCAGGTAGTCCAGACCCAGCTTCGCCAGCGACGCGTCGAAGGCGCGCAGGGTGGCGTCGTACCCGTGGTCGGCGTTCCAGAGCTTGGTGGTGACGAAGATGTGCTCGCGCGGTACGCCGGACGCGGCGATCGCCTTGCCGGTGCCCTCTTCGTTGCCGTAGATCGCCGCTGTGTCGATGCTGCGGTACCCGGCCTCCAGCGCCGTGGCGACGGCCCGCTCGGCCTCGTCGTCCGGCACCTGCCACACGCCGAAGCCCAGCTGGGGCATCTCCACGCCGTTGTTGAGGATTTTCGGGGGGACCTTGCTGCTCACGAGCTCTCGATCCTTAGGTTGTCGACAGGTGGTACTCCCATCGTCAACGATCACCGGCCCCGACGCATTCCTGACCGCGGAATCTGCCGGAACTGACCGATGGGTCAGCCGCCGCGGGCGGAGATTGGCCGGAAATGCATCCGACGTTATGGGTCCGGACCATTGACCGCGGCCCGTTTCTGCCGGGACTCTGGTGCGCACGTCGGACGTATCGCTGAACCTGGTGCAGAGATGTGAACATCCCTGTGGGGTTCCCGATCGATCCCTGTGAACAGAGACACCTCTCTCTGCACTCTGAGACCCCCCAACCTCAGGAAAGCAGGTACCCACGCCATGAACGAGACGACCTCCGAAGACCGTCAGCCGGAACCCGCCGCCCCGCAGACATCGGATGAAAAGGTCTGGCGAAGCCCTGGTTACCAGGTCGTGGAGACCGCCCTGGAAGTGACCGGCTACGCCCTCGGCGACCGCTGATCCGCCCCGGGCGGGCCGTCATGACCGTCACCGCCGTCGGCTCCGGGACGGCCGCCGAACCCTGGCCGGCCCCGGAGTTCACCGAACGTCTGCGCGCCGTCACCGCAGACCGCTACCACGACCGGCACCCCTTCAACCAGCGTATGCACCGGGGTGAGTTGACCCCGGCCGAACTGCGCCGCTGGATCGCCAACCGCTTCCACTACCAGCGGCACATCCCCGTCAAGGACGCCCTGATCCTCGCCAAACTCGACCGGCCCGAGCTGCGTCGTCCGTGGCTGCGCCGCATCCGCGACCACGACGGCACCGCGGAGGGCGAGGGCGGCATCGAGCGCTGGCTGCGCCTCGGCGAGGCGGCCGGCGTCCCCCGCGAACAGCTGTGGGACAGCTCCCGGGTGCTGCCCGGGGTGCGCTTCGCGGTCGAGGGGTACGTCACCTTCTGCCGCCTGCGCCCCGTACTGGACGCGGTCGCCGCCTCCCTCACCGAACTGTCCGCACCCGGTCTCATGCGCACCCGCATCGCCGCCTTCGAACGCCACTACCCGTGGATCGACCCGGCCGGCCTCGGCTACTTCCGCACCCGCGTCGACCAGGGCGCCCGGGACGGCGCGGAAGCCCTCGCGCTGGTCCTGACCTGGGCCCGCACCCGGGAGGAGCAGCAACGCGCGGTCGGCGCGCTCGCCTACAAGTGCGAGGTGCTGTGGTTGCTGCTCGACGCCGTCGACCGCGGGGACACCGGTGGCTGGGGCGACGCCCCGGACGGCTGCGGGCCGTGACCTGGCGGCCCGTCCTCGCCCGCGCGGTCGTCCTGCGCCACGACCGGGTCCGCGGCACCGATCTGTTGCTGCTGCCCGAGCGCGTGGTCGTGCTGCACGGCCGGGCGGGCGGCGTGCTCCGGCTGTGCGACGGCAGCCGGGCGGTGGCCGAGATCGTCGCCGAACTCGCCGAGGACTTCCCGGGCGCCCCGGTCGCGGCCGAGGTCCCGGAGTTCCTGACGGCGTTACGGAAGGAGGGATGGCTGCGATGACGACTGCGGATCCGGACGGACCGGCGCCGCCCTGGGCGCTGCTCGCCGAGCTCACGCACGCCTGTCCGCTGCGCTGCGGCTACTGCTCCAACCCCGTCCGACTGATCGGTCGGTCAGCGGAACTGGGGACCGGACAGTGGGCCGAGGTGTTCCGGGAGGCCGGTGAGCTCGGCGTCGTCCAGACCCACCTGTCCGGCGGTGAGCCGCTGCTCAGACGCGATCTGCCGGAGCTGGTCGGTGCCGCCGACACCGCCGGCCTGCACACCCAGCTCGTCACCAGCGGGCTCGGGCTGAGCGAGCGGCGGCTGGCGGGGCTGGTCGGCGCCGGGCTGCGCGGTGTGCAGCTGTCCGTGCAGCACGCGGAGCCGACGGCCGCCGAACGCATCGCGGGCGCCCGCTCGTTCGCGGCCAAGGAGCGCGCGGCCCGGCTGATCCGGGCGGCGGGCCTGCCCTTCGGCCTGAACGTCGTCCTGCACCGGGGCAACCTGGACGCCGTCGAGGACCTGATCGCGCTCGGCGTGGCCTGGGGCGCGGACCGGATCGAGCTGGCCAACACCCAGTACCACGGCTGGGCGGCCCGCAACCGCGCCGCCCTGCTGCCGCTGCCCGGACAGGTCGAGCGGGCCCGCGAGACGGTCCTGCGGTGGCGCCGGCGCCTGGACGAACCGGAGCTGGTCTGGGTCGCCCCCGACCTCCTCACCGGCACGGCGAAACCCTGCATGGGCGGCTGGGGCCGGATCTCGCTCACCGTCACCCCCGACGGCACCGTCCTGCCCTGTCCGGCCGCGGCCACCCTGCCCGGCCTCGACCCGCCCAACGTCAGGGACCGTCGACTCGCCTGGATCTGGCGGGAGTCGAAGGCCTTCAACGCCTACCGGGGCGAGTCCTGGATGCGCGAGCCCTGCCGCGGCTGCGCCCTGCGCACCGCCGACTTCGGCGGCTGCCGCTGCCAGGCGTACGCGCTCACCGGAGACGCCCGCAACACCGACCCGGCCTGCCGCCACGCCCCCGACCACCACCTCGTACCCCTGCGGCGGACCTCCGAGGCCGCCGCCCCCAGAGAAGCCCTTGCAGAAGGAGGACCATGAAACGCCTGCGAGTCGCCCTCGCGGCCGTCGCCCTCACCACCGCCCCCCTGGTCGCGCTCCCCGCGGCCGTACCCCCGCCCGCCCTCGCCGCGGCCGCGGCCCCGACCAGGCCGGCCGCCGCCGACTGGTCCACCGCGGTCGTCGACTCCACCATGGCCCGCTACACCCCGAGCACCATCGGCGGCTGGTCCTACCCGGTCGGCCTCTACCTCTACGGCCAGTACCTCACCTACCGGCGCACCCACGACCCCCGTTACCTCACCTACATCAAGAACTACGTCGACCGGTTCGTGAAGAGCGACGGCTCCATCGACCAGTCCTTCAACAGCCTGGACAGCATGCAGGCGGGCCGGCTCCTGGTGATCCTGCACCACGAGACGGGCCAGGACCGCTACCGCAAGGCCGCCAAGAAGATCCGCGACCGCCTGAACACCTACCCGCGCACGAGCGACGGCGGCTTCTGGCACGCGGACAACTCCAGCCGCGCCCATCAACTCTGGGCGGACGGCGTCTACATGGTGAACCCGTTCCTCGTCGAGTACGGCAGGGAGTTCGGGGACAGCGCGTACACCGACGACGAGGCCGCCAAGCAGCTCGCCGTCTACGGCGGCCACCTCCAGGTCGCGAACGGCCTGCTCAAACACGCCTACGACGAGTCGAAGAGCGCGAGTTGGGCGGACCCGCAGACCGGCCTTGCCCCCGAGCACTGGTGCCGGGCCGTCGGCTGGTACGCGATGGCGATCGTCAACGTGCTGGACGCGATCCCGGCGAACCAACCTCGCCGCCCGCAACTCCTCGGCATCCTCCAGAAGTTGGCGGCCGGTCTGGAGAAGTACCAGGACCCGGCGACCGGCCGCTGGTTCCAGGTGATCGACAAGGGCGGCCGGAGCGACAACTGGACCGAGACCTCCTGCTCCAGCATGTTCACCTACGCCCTCTCGCGCGGCGCCCAGCAGCACTACCTCGACCCGCACTACGCGGACGTCGCCCGCCGCGGCTACCAGGGCGTCCTCGCCGAACTGTCCGTCGGCGCGGACGGCCGTACCGACCTGGCCGACATCTCGATCGGCACCAACGTCGGCGACTACGCGTACTACGTCGGCCGCACCCGGGCCGTGAACGACTTCCACGGCCTCGGGGCCTTCCTGATCATGAACGAGCAACTGCGAGGTGACTAGTGTCATGAGCACAACATCCAGAAGGGTGGTTCTCGGAGCCGCGCTCGCCGGAGCCGCCACGGCCGCCGTCGGTCTGCCCGCGACCACCGCGCACGCGGCGTCCTGGCAGCTCAAGTGGCAGCCGTCGGCGAGCAGTGACGGCCTCGGCGCCTTCGAGACCGTCGAGGACGACCGCGCCGACTCCCACCCCGCCGGGCAGCCGCACATCTACGCCACGGGGAACAACTGGCGCTTCAACATGCACACGGTCGACCGCGACACCTCGACCGACCGCCAGCGCCAGGAGGTCACCGGCCTGCGCACGGGTGCCGGCAGCTACCTCAAGTGGAACGAGGGCCAGACCTGGCGGGTCACCTACTCGATGTACATCCCGAGCTCGCTCAAGGCGACCACCACCTTCACCCACATCATGCAGATGAAACAGCCCGGCACCGGCACCTCGCCGATCGTCGTGCAGTCGCTGCGACGCGTGAACGGCAAGCAGACCATCGAGCTGAGGCTCGCCATCGACGACATCCTCGTCGGCCGCACCGACCTCGACCCGCTGCACGACACCTGGACCGACGTCGACTTCCAGATCAAGGTCGGCAACGGCTCGGCGGGTTCGGTCCGCTGGATCCTCAAGTCCGGCGGCGCCACGGTGATCGACGCCTCGAAGACCGGTGTCGACACCTTCCTGGCCGACCGGGTCCGCCCGAAGTGGGGCATCTACCGCTCCCTCGGCGACACCTCGGGCTCGCTCCAGGACACCTATCTCCTGCTCACCAACCTCCGCGGCTACCAACAGGTGTGAGGAACCGCCACCATGAAACCCCCCACCGCCGGCCGGCACAGTGCTGCCGCCGTCGTCCTCTTCGTCCTCGCCGTCGTCCTCGGCCTCTCCCGTCCCGCGGCCCTCGCCGCCCCGCAGACCGACGCACCACGCGCCGGCGCCGTCTACGACGTGCGTGACTACGGCGCCAAGGGCGACGGCTCCACCAACGACAGCCCTGCCGTCGACAAGGCCATCACGGCCGCGAACTCGGCGGGCGGCGGCACCGTCCGCTTCACCGCCGGCACCTACAAGTCCAAGAACACCATCCACATGAAGAGCCATGTGACGCTCCAGCTCGACAAGGGCGCCACCCTCCAGGGCTCCAGCGCGGACACCTACGACAAGGCCGAGTCCAACCCGTACGACGCCTACCAGGACTACGGCCACAGCCACTTCCACGACGCGATGATCTACGGCGACAAGCTCACCGACATCGGCTTCGTCGGCCAGGGCGTCATCGACGGCGCGGGCAACCTGATCACCGGCAACCCGAAGACCGGCGAGGCCGACAAGATCATCTCGCTGACCCGGTGCGACGGCCTCCGGATCGGTGACGGCCTCACCCTCCGCCGCGGCGGCCACTTCGCGGCCCTCGTCAACGGCTGCACCGACGTGACGTCCGACCACCTGACCATCGACACCGCGAGCGACCGCGACGGCTGGAACGTCATCTCCACCACGAACGCCACGATCACCAACGCCACCATCCACGCCAACGACGACGCCCTGGTCTTCAAGAGCGACTACGCGCTCGGCGCGAAGCTGCCCAACGGGCACGTCCGGGTGAGTGGTTCGACGCTCGGCGCCAAGTGCTGCAACGCTCTGATGTTCGGCTCCGAGACCTGCGGCGACTTCTCGGACTACCAGTTCGAGAACATCCGCATCGAGGGCGCCGACAAGTCCGGCCTCGGCATGGTCTCCATGGACGGCGCGAAGATCTCCGACGTCCACTACCGCGACATCACGATGACGAATGTCCATTCGCCGATCATGGAGAAGATCGGGACGAGGAAACGCTGCGGGAACAGCCCCGGCGTCGGATCGATCAGCGATGTCACGTACGACAACATCACCGCCACCGGCAACAGCCCCTCCTTCAGCCCGACCCTGTGGGGCGAGAGCGGCCACCGCATCAGCGGGGTCACCTTCACCAACGTCAACATCACCGTCCCCGGCGGCACCGGCACCATGTCCACCGGAGTGCCGAGCAACGACCCGAACGACTACAACCCCAAGGCCATCGGCACCCGGCCCGCCTACGGCTGGTACCTGCACAACGCCGACCACGTCCAGTTCACCGACAGCAGCGTGAAGTTCGCCGCGAACGACGGCCGTCCCGCGGTCATCGCCAACGCGGCGAGCGACCTCCGCCTCACCCGCTTCACCGCCCAGAAGGGCAGCGACTCCCCGTACGACGTCGGCCTCCAGGACGTCACGGGAGCCTGTCTGACGGACAGTCACAACAGCTCCGGCGGCGCGCTCCGCGTCTCCGGCGGTCAGGACTGCACGGCGGCCGCACGGCCGCTCGACCTGGAGAACCCCCGCCAGGACTTCCTGCGCGACTCCGTCGGCGGGCTCTTCCTGCACTGGGGCGAGCGCACCGCGCCCGCACACACCAGCTGCACCGCCTGGGAGAACGACGTCACGAACGGCGGCTGGACCCCCGACTACTGGGTGAACGAGGCGCAGAAGCTGCACACCCAGTACCTCGTCCTCGCCACCTTCCACAGCCGCCTCGGCTACGCCCGCCCCTGGCCCTCGAAGATCCCCGGCTCCTGCTCCACCAAGCGGGACTTCCTCGGCGAACTGATCACCGCGGCCAAGGCCAAGGGCATGAAGGTCATCCTCTACATGACCAACGACCCGCAGTGGCACGACGAGGGCGGCCACGAGTGGCTCGACTCGGCCGCCTACTCCGCCTACAAGGGCAAGAACGTCGACCTGACCACCAACGACGGCTTCGGGCAGTTCAGTTACGACAACTTCTTCGAGGTCATGGACCGCTACCCCGACCTCGGCGGCTTCTGGATCGACAACGACAACGCGTACTGGGAGAGCCACGACCTCTACCAGCAGATCTACGAGAAGCGCCCGAACTACACGCTCAGCAACAACAACGAGGACACGCCGATCATGGACATGATCAGCAATGAGCAGAAGACGGGGATGACACCGGCCTACGACTACCCGCAGGCCGTCTACACCGCCCAACCCCGCCTGACCGAGGCCGACTTCAAGCTGCCCTCGACCGGCGCCTGGTGGTACGACGGCTCCGACCCGTCCGTCGACAAGATGCTCACCCTCGGCCGCCTCGTCACCAACACGGGCTCCTCGGTGAAGGCGCTGATGGCCGAAACCGCCCAGGTCAACGGCAAGTTCCCGGCGAACCAGGCGGCCTTCAACAACTTCGCCAACTCCTACCTGGGTCCCATCTGGGAGTCCCTGCACGGCACCGAGGGCGGCGGCTACATGTACGGCGGCCTCAAACCCGGCTTCTGGAACGACGGCGCCCACGGCGTGACGACGATCGCCAAGGACGACCCGAACCGCCAGTACGTCCACGTCCTGACCCCGCCGTCCACCGGCACCCTGCGGATCCGCGACAACGGCTACCGGATCGCCTCCGTCACCAACCTCCGCACCGGCAAGGCGGTTTCGTGGTCGCAGTCCGGCGGTGTGCTCACCCTGACCGGGCTCGGCGACTGGGACCCGTACGACACCGTCTTCAAGGTCACCACGGCCGGCCGCCAGGGCATCCTCTCCGGCGTCAAGGTGACCGCGAGCACGGCGGCGAGCGGCCACGCGGGCTCGGCCGCCGGGGACGGCGACTACCTCACCTACTGGGACAACAACAAGACCCTGCCCGTCAACCTCACCTTCGACCTCGGCTCGGCCAAGAAGGTGCAGTACATCGGGCTCAACCAGCGCGAGGACTCGGTCGCCTACGCCCGCTCGGACACCGAGCAGTCGGCGCGGATCAAGGCGTACAAGATCTTCCTCAGCAACGACGGCACCACCTGGGGGAGCGCCGTCAAGAGCGGCGAACTGCCCAGCAGGCGCGGCATCCAGGGCATCGACCTCACCGCCGCCACGGCCCGCTACGTCCGCGTGGAGGTGGACTCCACCTGGGCCGCCTCGACCGACACCACCCGCTACCAGCGGCTGCGCATCGACGAGGCCTGGATCGGCACGTCGTACGCGACACCCGCGAACGGAGTACGCCCGTGACCCGGATCAGAGCCCTCACGGTGGCCGCCGCCGCACTGCTGGCCGCCTCCGCGGTGCCGCTCGTGGGCACCGCCCACCCGGCCGCCGCCTCCGACAACGGACTGTCCGTACGGCCCGCCATGGGCTGGAGCAGCTGGAGCTATGTCCGCCGCCAGCCCACCGCGGCCAAGATCGAGGCCCAGGCCGACGCCCTGGTCGCGAGCGGACTGAAGGACCACGGCTTCGTCTACGTCAACCTCGACGACTTCTACCAGAAGTGCGACTCCAACGGCTTCACCGTCGACTCCTACGGCCGCTGGGCGGTCGACCCCGCCAAGTTCCCCGACGGCATCAAGGCGGTCGCCGACTACGTCCACGCCAAGGGCCTGAAGTTCGGCTTCTACGTCACACCCGGCATCGCCAAGAACGCCGTCACCAAGAACACCCCGATCGAGGGCACGTCGTACCACGCGAAGGACATCGCGGACACCTCGAAGACCGAGAAGAACTACAACTGCAAGAACATGTACTACATCGACTACTCCAAGCCGGGCGCCCAGGAGTTCGTCGACTCCTGGGCCAGGCAGTTCGCGTCCTGGGGTGTCGACTACCTGAAGATCGACGGAGTGGGCAGCCAGGACATCCCCGACGTCCAGGCCTGGTCCAAGGCGCTGCGCGCCAGCGGACGGCCCATCAACTTCGCGCTCTCCAACAACCTTCCCATCGCCGACGCCCCCACCTGGAAGTCCCTGGCCAACAGCTGGCGCACCCAGGGCGACGTCGAGTGCTACTGCGGTCCCGGCGACAACGGCAGCGGCTATCCGCTCACCGACTGGTCGCACGTCTCCGCCCGCTTCAACACGGCCGCCAACTGGCAGCAGTACGCGGGCCCCGGCGGCTGGAACGACCTGGACTCCCTGGAGATCGGCAACGGCGACCAGGTGGGCCTCACCGCCGACCAGCGGCGCTCCCACTTCACCCTGTGGGCGATGGCCGCCGCGCCCCTGCTGCTCGGCACCGACCTCACCCACCTCGACACCGTCGACAAGGCCATGCTCACCAACGACCGGCTGATCGGCGTCGACCAGGACGGGGTGGCCGCGAAGCGGATCGTGAACAGCGGGGTCAAGCAGGTCTGGAGCAAGAAGGAGGCCGACGGACAGTACGCCGTGGCCCTCTTCAACACCGGCACCTCCGGCAACGCCACGGTGAGCGTCGACTGGTCCCAGGTCGGCTTCTCCGGCTCCGGTGACGTCACCGACCTGTGGTCCGGTTCCCACAAGGGCACGGTCGCCGGCACCTACAGTGCGACCCTGCGACCCGGCGAGACACGGCTGATCCGCGTCAAGCCGGTCAGCTCCCTCACCGCCGCGGCGGCCTCGCCGGGCTTCGCGGTCGCCCCCTACGAATACCTCGGCTGGGGCTCCCCGCAGAACCCGACCTCGGTGATGTCGGCGACCGGCGTCAAGTGGTTCACCCTCGCCTTCGTGCTCTCCGACGGCACCTGCAACCCCAAGTGGGACGGCTCCCGTGCGCTCACCGGCGGCGACGACCAGTCGAAGATCAACGCGATCCGGGCGGCCGGCGGCGACGTGATCGTCTCCGTGGGCGGCTGGAGCGGGAACAAACTCGGCGAGAAGTGCTCCAGCGCGAGCGCCCTGGCCGGGGCGTACCAGAAGGTCGTCAACGCCTACAGGCTCAAGGCTCTCGACATCGACATCGAGAACACCGAGTGGTCCAACGCCACCGTCCGCCAGCGGGTCGTGGACGCGCTGAAGACGGTCAAGGCGAACAACCCCGGTCTGAAGACCGTCATCACCTTCGGCACCACCAGCAGCGGTCCCGACTCCACCGGCGTCGACATGATCAGGCGGGCCGCGAACTCCGGTCTGGCGAACGACGTCTGGTGCATCATGCCGTTCGACTTCGGCGGCGGTGCCACCACCATGGGCAGCCTCACCACCAAGGCCATGGAAGGGCTCAAGGCCCAGGTGAAGTCGGCGTACGGCTACAGCGACGCCACCGCGTACGCGCACATCGGGCTGTCGTCGATGAACGGCAGGACCGACGACTCCGGTGAGCGCGTCCGGGTTGCCGACTTCAAGACCATGCTCGCCTACGCCCAGCAGCACCACATCGGCCGCCTCACCTACTGGTCCGTCAACCGCGACCGGGCGTGCGGCTCCGGCGGCGACGGCGACGCGTGCAGCGGAGTGTCGCAGCAGCCCTACGACTATCTCAAGGTCTTCGCCCAGTACACGGGCTGAGGGGAACAACAGCCATGAATCTCCGGAGAGTTCTGCCTTACGGCCTGGCCGCGGCGCTCGCGCTGCCACTGGCCGGCCTCAGCCAGGGCACCGCCCTCGCGGCCACCGACTACCAGGCCGAGGACGCCACGGTCTCCCAGGGCACCGTCGCCACCAACCACACCGGGTACACCGGTACCGGCTTCGTCGACTACACCAACGTCAAGGGCTCGTACGTGGAGTTCACGGTCAGTGCGGCCACCGCCGGCACCTCCGCGCTCGCCGTGCGCTTCGCCAACGGCACCGACACCGACCGGCCGATGGACATCTCCGTCAACGGCACGGTCGTCGCCTCCGGCGTCTCCTTCCCGGCCACCTCCGACTGGAACACCTGGGCGACGAAGACGGTGAACGTCCCGCTGACCGCGGGCAGCAACAAGATCCGCGCCACCGCCACCACCGCGAACGGCGGCCCCAACCTGGACAAGGTCAGCATCGGCACGGCGGCCGACACCCAGGCCCCCACCCGCCCCGGCCAGCCCTCCTGCTCCGACATCGGCGAGGACGCGCTCACCCTCGCCTGGGGCGCGGCCACGGACAACGTGGGCGTGACGGCGTACGACCTCTACGAGCACGGCAACAAGATCGGTGAGGCGCCCGGGAGTTCGACGTCGAAGACCCTCACCGGGCTCGCCCCGAACACCACCTACGACCTCACCGTCATCGCCCGCGACGCGGCCGGCAACACCTCGCCGGCCAGTCCCGTCGTCGACTGCACGACCAAGCCGAGCAGTGACAGCACGCCGCCCACCACCCCCGGCACCCTGTCCGCGACCGGCATCACCGCGAACTCGGCCGACCTCAGCTGGGGCGCGTCCACCGACGACCGGGCCGTCACCGCGTACGACATCCGCAGCGGGAGCACCGTCTACAAGACGGTCACCGACGGCACGACCACCACCCTCACCGGCCTCGCCTGCGACAGCCCCTACACCCTGGACGTGGTCGCCCGGGACGCGGCCGGGAACGTCTCCCAGCCGAGCAACGCCGTCACCTTCACCACCAAGGCCTGCGCCACCGACGGCGGTACGCCTTCCTCCATCGCCACGCTCTCCAGCGGCTGGACCATCCCCTGGGGAACCTACTGGATGCCCGACGGCAAGACCGCGCTGGTCACCGAGCGGGACGACTTCCGCGTCTGGAAGGTGACCAAGGACGGCACCCGGACCCAGGTCGGGACCGTCCCGAACGCCGTCACCACCAACGGGGAAGGCGGACTGCTCGGTGTCGCCGTCGACCCGAAGTGGGAGACGAACCACTACGTCTACTTCATGCACACCGCGGACGAGGGCAACCGCGTCGTCCGCATGACCTACGACGGCACCAAGCTCAGCGACTACAAGATCCTCCTCCAGGGCATCAAGAAGAACCGCTACCACAACGGCGGTCGGCTCCTCTTCGGGCCCGACGGCTACCTCTACGTCTCCACCGGGGAGGCCCAGACGCCCGACCTCGCCCAGGACAAGAACTCCCTCAACGGCAAGATCCTGCGGATGACGACCGACGGGAAACCGGCCCCCGGCAACCCGTTCGGCAACTACGTCTACAGCCTCGGCCACCGCAACCCGCAGGGCCTCGCCTTCGACCGCAACGGGCGCCTGTGGGAAGCCGAGTTCGGCAACAGCTCCAAGGACGAGCTGAACCTGATCAAGCCGGGCGCCAACTACGGCTGGCCGACCTGTGAGGGCACGTGCTCGGTCGCCGGGATGACCAATCCCAAGGCCACCTGGAACGTCTCCGAGGCGTCCCCGAGCGGCATCGCCATCGTCCGCAACGTCGTCTACATGGCCTCGCTGCGCGGCGAACGGCTCTGGCGCATCCCGATCAACGGCGACACCGAGAACGTCGGCACCCCGACGGCGTACTACGTGGGAACCTACGGACGCCTGCGGACCGTGACCAAGGTGCCGGGCGCCGACCAGCTGTGGCTGTCCACCACCAACTGCGACAACAACGGCAACGAGCCGGACGGATCCGACAAGATCTTCCGGGTCAGTATCAGCTGACGGGACATCAGGCCCGGTACAGGGCCTCGACCTCGTTGGCGTAGGCGTTCTCGATCGCCTTGCGCTTGAGCTTCAACGACGGGGTCAGCAAGCCGTGTTCCTCGGTGAACGGCTGGGCGAGGATACGGAACGTACGGATCGACTCGGCCTGCGAGACCAGGGTGTTGGCGGCCACCACCGCGCGCCGCACCTCGGTCTCCAGGTCGGCGTCGCGCACCAGCTGGGCCGCGGACATCTGGGGCTTGCCGCGCATGGTCAGCCAGTGCTCGACCGCCTCGGTGTCGAGGGTGACCAGGGCGGCGATGTAGGGGCGGTCGTTGCCGACCACGATGCACTGGTTGACCAGCGGATGGTCCCGCACCCGCTCCTCCAGCACACCGGGGGAGACGCTCTTGCCGCCGGAGGTCACCAGGATCTCCTTCTTGCGGCCGGTGATCGTCAGATAGCCGTCCTCGTCGAGGGAGCCCAGGTCGCCGGTGGCCAGCCAGCCGTCGTGCAGGGTGGCGTCGGTGGCCTTCTGGTTGTTCAGGTAGCCCTGGAAGACGTTGCCGCCGTGCAGCCAGATCTCCCCGTCGTCCGCGATGTGTACGGTGGTGCCCGGGATGGCCTGGCCGACCGTGCCGTACCGGGTGCGCTCGGGCGGGTTGGCGGTGGCGGCCGCCGTCGACTCGGTCAGGCCGTAGCCCTCGTAGATCTGCACGCCCGCGCCGGCGAAGAACAGGCCGAGCCGGCGGTCCATGGCCGAGCCGCCGGACATGGCGTTGCGGATCCTGCCGCCCATCGCCGTGCGCACCTTGGCGTAGACGAGCTTGTCGAAGAGCTGGTGCTGCATGCGCAGCGACGCCGACGGGCCGGGACCGGTGCCCCAGGCCTTCGCCTCGACGGCGTCCGCGTACTTCACCGCGATCTCCACCGCCTTCTCGAACGGCCCGCCCTTGCCGTCCTTCTCCGCCTTGCGCCGCGCCGCGTTGAACACCTTCTCGAAGATGTACGGCACGGCGAGGATGAACGTCGGCCGGAACGCGGCCAGGTCGGGCAGGAGCGCGGCCGCGTGCAGCTGCGGCTGGTGGCCGAAGCGGACCCCGTGCCGGATCGCCGCCACCTCCACCATGCGGCCGAAGACGTGCGCGAGCGGCAGGAAGAGCAGGGTGGAGACCTCCTCGCCCTTCTTCGCCCGGAACACCGACTCCCAGCGGGCGACGACCGTGTCCGCCTCGTACATGAAGTTCCCGTGCGACAGGACGCAGCCCTTCGGGCGCCCCGTGGTGCCCGAGGTGTAGATGATCGTGGCCACCGAGTCGGGCGTGACCGCCTGCCGGTGCCGGTGCACCACCTCGTCGTCGAGGTGCGCGCCCGCGTCGTACAGCTCCTGCACCGCGCCCTCGTCGAGCTGCCACAGCTGGCGCAGCTGCGGCAGCCGGTCGATGACGGTGGCGATCGTCATCGCGTGGTCCTCGTGCTCCACGATCGCCGCCGTGCACTCGGCGTCGTACAGCATCCAGAAGCACTGCTCCGCCGACGAGGTCGGGTAGACCGGCACCACCTGGGCGCCGACGGTCCACAGCGCGAAGTCGAACAGCGTCCACTCGTAGCGGGTGCGGGACATGATGGCGACCCGGTCGCCGAAGCGGATCCCACGGGCGAGAAGCCCCTTGGCGAGGGCCAGGACCTCGTCGCGGAACTCGGCGGCGGTCACGTCACGCCACTGGCCGAGATCGTCCTTGCGGCCAAGCGCGACGTGCAGCGGGTCCGTCTGGGCATGCTCGAACACGCTGTCGGCCAGACCGCCGACCGGCGGTGCCGACGCCAACGGCGGGTTGGTGAACTCGCGCAAACCCCGCTCCCCGCTCCTCGCTCCACAGTGACGGTAGTAGTGACGCTCTGCACAGCGCCGTGAAAGCTACCCCACCGGAAGACCGTTCGGGAGGGGGTGCGAAAACGAGCATTGCTCTCGTATGACCGCGTTCACGTCCGGAAAATACGCCCACATGGGGAAGGGCCGGACAGAATCCTTACGGTTCAGTAAGTTCCGCCTCCGTAATCTCCACGGAATCTGTACCACCCGATTACGGCCCCCGGCCGGTTACCCGCCGGTCAGGTGCGGGCACAGCACTGCCCTCTGATGACTGCGCCGGGGCGGCCGATTTCGTCACTCCGTCCGAGTACGGTTCAGGGATGCTGGAGCTGGAATCCGACACGCTGGACCCGTTGGACGTGCAACTGCTCAGCGCGCTGGAGGTCGACGGCCGCGCCTCGTTCAGCCGGATCGCGGCCGTGCTCGGGGTCTCCGACCAGACGATCGCCCGCCGCTACCGGCGGCTGTGCGCCGAGGCCGGGCTGCGGGTCGTCGCGGTCCGTGACGCCGAGCGGCTCGGCCAGGACCAGTGGATGCTCCGGCTGCGCTGCGCGCCCGACGGCGCCACCGTCATCGCCGACGCGCTCGCCAAGCGCCCCGACACCGCCTGGATCGGACTGGCCTCCGGCGGCACGGAGATCGTCTGCATGACCCGGCCGCGCAGTCCCGGCGACCACGACGACCTGCTGCTCGGCAAGCTGCCGCGGACCCCGAGCGTGGTGGAGATCCGGGCGCAGCAACTGCTGCACCGGTTCTACGGGGGGCCGACCGGGTGGGTGCGGAAGTTCCGGGCGCTGTCGGAGGAGCAGGCGGCGGCGCTGCGGCCGGCGCCGCCGGAGACCGAGGGGCCCGCGCGGCTGGAGCCCGAGGACGCGCCGTTGCTCGCCGCGCTGGAGCGGGACGGGCGGGCGACGTATCCGGAGCTGCAGCGGGCGACAGGGCGGTCCGAGTCCTCGGTGAAGCGGCGGCTGGCCGCGCTCATCGGGTCCGGGGCGGTGTACATCGACGTGGAGTACCGGTCCGAGGTGCTGGGATTCTCGAAGTCCGCGGTGTTGTGGATCACCACCACGCCGGCCGCGATGCATTCCGTGGGCGAGGCGCTGGCGGCCCATGACGAGGTGGCCTCCGCCGCGGCCACCGCCGGGCCGTCGCATGTCGTGGTGACGGCGGTGCTGCGGGACACGGCGCATCTGTACGCGTACCTGAGCGGGCCGGTGGGGCGGCTGGAGGGGGTGCAGCATGTGGAGGCCATGCCGTTTTTGCGCCGTGTGAAGCAACTTACGTATCAGAGGTTGTCGTGAGTCCGGCGGCCGGTGGGGGCTGGTCGCGCAGTTCCTCGCCCAGTCTTCGGCCGGGGGTACCCCCAGCGCCCCTTTCGGGGCGCTGTGGCTAGGGGCGTCTCAAGCGGGCTCCGCTTGCCAGGATTGCTGCCGCCAAGGCGTCTGCTGCTGCCTGTGCCGGTGATCTCCTCGGGCCGTGTACGAGGACGAAGTCGACCTTGCCCAGTTCCGGCAGGCCCGCCCGGTCCGGGACGCGGAACAGGCCCGGGGGGATCAGGCCCTTCGAGTGGGCCATCACGCCCAGGCCGGCCTGGGCCGCCGCGAGCAGGCCGTTGAGGCTGCCGCTCGTGCAGACGATGCGCCAGTCGCGGCCCTGGCGCTCCAGCGCCTCCAGGGCCAGTGCGCGGGTGATGCCCGGCGGAGGGTAGACGATCAGCGGGACCGGGCGGGCGGGGTCCAGGCGGAGCCGTTCCGCGCCGATCCACACCAGGTCGTCGTGCCAGACCAGCTCGCCCGTCGGGTCCTCGGTGCGCCGCTTGGCCAGGACCAGGTCCAGCTTCCCGGCGGCCAGCTGCTCGTGCAGGGTGCCCGAGAGCTCCACCGTCAGTTCGAGGTCGACCTCGGGGTGGTCGTGGCGGAAGCCCTCCAGGATCTCCGGCAGCCGGGTGAGGACGAAGTCCTCCGAGGCGCCGAAGCGGAGCCGGCCGCGGACCCGGGTGCCGGTGAAGAAGGCCGCCGCCTGCTCGTGCACCTCCAGGATCCGGCGGGCGAACCCGAGCATCGCCTCGCCGTCCTCGGTCAGCTCCACGGAGTGCGTGTCGCGGGAGAACAGCTGACGGCCGGCCGCGTCCTCCAGACGGCGCACATGCTGGCTCACCGTGGACTGGCGCAGCCCGAGCCGTCGGGCGGCCTGGGTGAAGCTGAGTGTCTGGGCCACCGCCAGGAAGGTGCGCAGCTGCGAAGGGTCGTACACTCGACCATGTTATCGCGAAACGCGATGGCAGTCAGAGTGGTATACCGGATTCCCGATCAAGTGCCGGAGGAGGACGATGGAGGGGGCCCTTCCGGCCCCGGCGAGAAACCGGCCGTGCCGGCCGGCACGACCCCCTGACCGACCCGCAAGTGGAGCACCGTGAAACGCCTGAGCTGGCCCAGTCGGATGCCGATCGACCCGTACGTCCTGCTGTTGCTCGGGACGGTATGCCTCGCCGCGCTCCTTCCGGCCCGGGACACGGCCGCCGACGTGGCCTCCGGTGCCTCCACGGCCGCGATCGCCTTTCTGTTCTTCCTCTACGGCGCCCGCCTGTCCACCCGCGAGGCCGTCGACGGGCTGCGGCACTGGCGGCTCCATGTCACGGTCCTGGTCTGCACCTTCGTGGTCTTCCCGGTGCTCGGCATCGCGGCTCGCGGGCTGGTGCCGGTCCTGCTCACCCATCCGCTCTACCAGGGCCTCCTGTTCCTGACCCTGGTGCCCTCCACCATCCAGTCGTCGATCGCCTTCACCTCCATCGCGCGCGGCAACGTGCCGGCCGCGATCTGCGCCGGCTCCTTCTCCTCGCTGGTCGGCATCGTCCTCACGCCGTTGCTCGCCGCCGCGCTGCTCGGCAACAGCGGGGGCGGGTTCTCCGCCGACTCGATCGTGAAGATCGTGCTCCAGCTGCTGGTGCCGTTCGTCGCCGGGCAGCTGCTGCGCCGGTGGGTCGGCGACTTCATCGCCCGGCACAAGAAGATCCTCGGCCTGGTCGACCGCGGCTCCATCCTGCTCGTCGTCTACACCGCGTTCAGCGAGGGCATGGTCCGGGGCATCTGGCACCAGGTCAGCGTGGTCCGCCTGGCGGGGCTCCTCGCCGTCGAGGCCGTGCTGCTCGCCGTGATGCTCCTGCTGACCTGGTACGGCGCCAAGGCGCTCGGCTTCGGCCGCGGGGACCGCATCGCCATCCAGTTCGCCGGGTCGAAGAAGTCCCTCGCCTCCGGGCTGCCGATGGCCAGCGTCCTCTTCGGGTCCCACGCCTCGCTGGCCGTGCTGCCGCTGATGCTCTTCCACCAGATGCAGCTCATGGTGTGCGCGGTGATCGCCAAGCGCCGCGCCCACGACCCGGAGACCCAGGAGGATTCCGCGTCGCCGCCCGCCCCGGCGGCGCAGCCGCGTCCGGCGGTCGGCACCGGGACGACCGGCCGCTGAGCCACCGGTCACGGGATCAGTACGACCTTGCCCAGGTTGGCCCGGGTCTCGATCAGCCGGTGCGCCTGCGCCGCCTCCGTCAGTGCGAACTCCCCGTGCACGGCGGGCCGTACGGCCCCTTCCGTGAACAGGCGCCACAACTCCTGACGCCATTCCTCGTACAGCGCCGGCCGCTCGCGTGCGATCCGGGCCATCTGGAAACCGGTCACCGACTTGGCGCCGACCAGCAGGTCGTGGGCCTGGACCGTGCCGCCGCCGGAGCTGTACGCCACCAGCCTGCCGCCGGGGGCCAGGGCGGCGACGGCCGGGGTGAGCAGGTCGCCGCCGACCGCGTCCAGGGCGTAGTCGGCCGGAGTGCCCCAGTCCTCGTCGGCGTACGTGACCACCGCGTCGGCACCCAGGGAGCGGACGAAGGGAGCCTTCGCCCGGTCGGAGACGGCGGCCACGACACGGCCCGCTCCCCGGGCGCGGGCCAGTTGGACGGCGAGGTGGCCGACCCCGCTCGCGGCGGCGGTGACGAGGGCCGTCTCGCCCGGTTCGGGGCGGGCCGCGGCCAGGGCGCCGAGGGCGACCAGGCCGCCGCGGACCAGGGCGACCGCCTCGACGGCGGACGCGGTCCCGGGGACGGGGGAGGCCATCGCCTCGTGCAGGACGGCGAAGTCGGCGTAGCCGTGGCCGAAGCACAGGCCCGTGACCCGGTCGCCGGCGCGGAAGCGGGTGACTCCCGCGCCGACGGCCACCACCGCACCGGCGATCTCGCCGCCCAGCGCGATCGGCTTCGCCGCCTCGGGGACCTTGCGGACCACGGGCAGCGTGACCCCGACCGCCTCGCAGCGGACGAGCAGCTCACCGGGCCCGGCCTCGGGGACCGGGGTCTCCTCCAGGAACAGGGGGCCGCCGGTGGACTCGTACCGGACGCGACGCATCGCACCTCCACGGAGCATGAGATTCGTTGGGAGTACCAACGGTAAAACCAAGTCATGGGTGAGTCCAACGATTTTTCGTTGGGAAAGCCAACGGATCCTTGGTTACGCTGACCTCATGGCAGAAGCCCCCCTCCCCGCCATCCGTGCCCTGCCCAGCTGGCTGCTCGGGCGGGCCGCCGCCCGTGGCCGGGCCCTCGTCGCCGAGGCGCTCGCGGAACACGCCATGCGGATGTGGCACCACGTGGTGCTCTCCGCCGTCCGCGACCTCGCCCCGGTCGCCCAGGCCGATCTCGGCCGGTCCGTGTCCCTCGACCCCAAGGACCTGGTCGGCGTCCTCAACGACCTCCAGGCCGCCGGACTCGTCGTCCGCGCACCCGATCCCGCCGACCGCCGCAAGAACGCGGTCTCCCTCACGGCCGAGGGCGACCGCATCCTCGGCCGCTGCGAACAGGCGGCGCGCGAGGCCAACGACACGCTGCTCGCCCCGCTGTCGGCTGCCGAACGCGACCAGTTCACGGGCCTGTTGATCCGGATTTCCGGTACGGACGGCTCATGACGGCTAACGTTCCGTCATGACCGCACCCCTGGCGCTCGATCCGGCGCGCACCGCCCTTGTCCTCGTCGACCTGATGGACCGCATCGTCGCGCTGCCCCTGGAGCCCCGCAAAGGCACCGAAGTCCTGCACACCGCCGAGGAGCTGGCCCGCGCCTTTCGCGCCGCCGGCGCGCCCGTGGTGCTGATCCGCGTCGAGCGGCCCTCCCTCGCCGAGCAGCCGCCGGGCAGCGGACTCGTCGCCGGACTCGGGAAGGAAGGGGACCTGGAGATCGTCAAGCGGACGATCGGCGGCTTCCAGGGCACGGAACTCGACGCCCGGCTGCGCCGGCTCGGCGTCACCCGGCTGGTGTTCGGCGGCATCGCCACCAACCTCGGCGTCGAGTCCACCGCCCGCGCCGCCGCCGACCTCGGCTACGACCTGGTCTTCGTCGAGGACGCCATGGCCGCGCTCACCGGCGCCGAGCACGAGGCGTCCGTCCGGCTCGACTTCCCGCGCCTCGGCACCGTCGTCACCGCCGCCGACGTCCGCCTCGGCCCCGCCTGACCGCTCAGACCAGCGTCCCGCCCCCGTCCACGACCACCACCGACCCGGTGCTGTACCCCCCACGCATCAGGTACAGGTAGGCCTCCGCCACATCCGCCGGCTCGCCCATCCGCCCCACCGGCAGCGACTCGGCGGACGACCGGAAGAGCTCCTCGCGGACCGGCTCCGGCAGCCCCCGCCACAGCTCGGTCCGCACCACACCCGGCGAGACCACGTTGACCCGCACCGGCGCCAGCTCCACCGCCAGCGCCCGGGTCAGCGACTCCATCGCCCCGCACAGCGCCGACGCGACACTCGAACCGGGCATCGGCCGCCGCCCCGCCGTGCCCGTGGTCAGCACCACCGACCCGCCCGCGCGGAGCGACCCGGCGCCGTACTTCACCGCCGCGTACGCACCCCACAGCCGGGTGTCCAGGAAGCTCCGGGCCGCCGCGAGGTCCGTGTCGGCCAGCGTCTCCAGCAGGATCGAGTCACCGGCCGTGTACACCAGGTGGTCGTACGCCCCGATCCGCGTGAAGAAGGCGCGCACCGCGGCCTCGTCCGAGGCGTCGAGGACCTGCCCCTCGGCGTCCTCCGGCAGCACCTTCAGCGCCGCGTCGACACTCTCCTGCCGCCGCGAGGCGACCACCACCCGCGCGCCCTCCCGTGCCGCGCCCTCGGCGACCGCGAGCCCGATGCCCGAGGTACCCCCGATGACGACGACACGCTGTCCCTGCAGACTCATGGCTGATCCCCTTCCAAGCCGGTGTTCCGTCCCGTTCGGACGTCTCCAGCCTGCGGTCCCGCTCCATCGGCCGTCCAAGACCTCTTTCGGCGGTGGCGATACCCTGAAGACATCGCCACCCGGGAAGGAGCCGCGGTCATGGACCTGGATCTGCGCAAGGTCCGCTACTTCGCGGCGGTCGCCGAACTCCTCCACTTCGGCCGGGCGGCGGAGCGGCTGCACATCGCCCAGCCCGTGCTGAGCCGTCAGATCCGCGCCCTGGAGAAGGACTTGGGGGCCGAGCTGTTCGTACGGGACAGCCACGGCGTGACCCTGACCGACGCCGGACGGCAACTCCTCGAAGAATCCCGTCAGTTGCTGGCCGCCGCCGACGGCGCGCGGCGCCGGGTCGTGCAGGCCGCCCGCGGCCGGCGGCGGCTCGTCGTCGGCTTCCGGGCCGGCGTCGTCGTCACTCGGGCCCTGCGCGCCTTCGCCGCGGTGCACCCGGACGTCGAGGCCAACGCCCGCCGGGTGGAATGGGACGACCAGGAGGATCTGATCCTCGACGGCACGGTCGACATCGCCTACGTACGGCTGCCGGTCCGGGAGGCGGGTCTCGAACTGCGCCCCCTGTACAGCGAGCCCCGCGTGGCCATGCTCCCGGACCGGCACCGGCTCGCCGGGAAGCCGGAGATCTCCCTCTCGGACCTCGACGGCGAGCAGTGGCTCCGCTACAACGACCCCCGGCCCGGCGACCTGCCGCTGCGCACCATCGAGGAGAAGTTCGAGTGCGTGGCCGCCGGGACCGCGATCACGATGGTGCCGCGCTCGGCCGCCGAGCAGTACTCCCGCCCGGACATCGTCTACGTCCCGGTCGTCGACGCCGAACCCGACCGGGTGCTGCTGGCCTGGGCGGCAGGCCGCCGCTCCCCGCTGGTCGCCGCCTTCACCGAGGCCGCGGCGCGCGTCGCGGGGGCGGAGTCCGACTCCGGCTGAGGCGGGTCCTGCGGCGCGGGGGGACACCGGACCGAGGCGGGGCCCCTGCGGCGCAGGGGGCGCTCCCCGCCGGCCGGGGCCCCGCCGCCGTGCCGCGGGGAACCGGTCAGCCCTGGGCGGCCGCGGCCCGCAGGGCGATGCGGTCCTCGCCCGCGTACACGTTCATGTTGCTGCCCCGCAGGAAACCGACCAGGGTCAGCCCGGTCTCCGCCGCCAGGTCCACCGCCAGCGAGGACGGCGCGGAGACCGCCGCGAGCATCGGGATGCCCGCCATCACGGCCTTCTGCGCCAGCTCGAAGGAGGCCCGCCCGGAGACCAGCAGGATCGTCCGGGACAGCGGCAGGTCGCCGTTCTGCAGGGCCCGGCCGACCAGCTTGTCCACCGCGTTGTGCCGGCCCACGTCCTCGCGGATGTCCAGCAGCTCGCCGTCCTCCGTGAACAGGGCCGCCGCGTGCAGCCCCCCGGTCCGGTCGAACACCCGCTGCGACGCGCGGAGCCGGTCGGGGAGGCTCGCGAGCAGCTCGGGCTCCACCCGGACCGGGGGAGTGTCGGCTATCGGCCAGCGGGCCGTCGTACGCACCGCGTCGAGGCTCGCCTTGCCGCACAGCCCGCAGGACGAGGAGGTGTAGACGTTCCGCTCCAGGGTGAAGTCGGGGAGCGTGACGCCCGGCGTGGTCCGTACGTCGACGACGTTGTAGGTGTTGGAGCCGTCGACCGTCGCGCCCGCGCAGTACACGATGTTCTGCAGGTCGCCGGCGGCCGCCAGCACCCCCTCGCTCACCAGGAACCCGGCCGCCAGCGCGAAGTCGTCGCCGGGCGTGCGCATGGTGATCGCGAGGGGTTTCCCGTTGAGTCTGATCTCCAGCGGTTCCTCGGCGACGAGTGTGTCCGGCCGGGCGGAGACCGCTCCGTCGCGGATGCGGATGACCTTGCGTCGTTCCGTGACTCGTCCCATGGTCTGATCAGCCCCGGTTCTGTACGTGCTGGTAGCCGAAACGGCCCTTGATGCAGAGATTGCCGTGGGTCACCGGGTTGTCGTGCGGCGAGGTGACCTTGACTATCTCATTGTCCTGCACGTGGAGCGTGAGGTTGCAGCCCACACCGCAGTACGCGCACACGGTGGTCGTCTCCGTCTGCCGTGACTCGTCCCAGGTACCCGCCGCCCGCATGTCGAACTCCGACTTGAACGACAGCGCCCCGGTGGGACATACCTCCACACAGTTCCCGCAGTAGACACAGGCCGAGTCGGTCAGCGGGGCGTCGTGCTCGACGGCGATCCGGGCGTCGAAGCCGCGCCCGGAAACAGAGATTGCGAAACTGTTCTGCCACTGGTCGCCGCAGGCGTCCACACACTTGTAGCAGAGGATGCACTTGTCGTAGTCGCGCACGTACAGATCGTTGTCGACCCGGGGCTCCTCGTTCAGGCGCGCCGCGTCGGGGCCGAAGCGGTCCGGTTTCGCCTCGTACTCCTTGAGCCACTCCGCGGCGCGCGGAGTCGTCGACAAATCGACCGAGGAGGCCAGTAGCTCCAGGACGATCCTGCGGCTGTGCCGGACGCGTTCGCTGCCGGTCTGCACGACCATCCCCGGCTCTGCCTTCCGGGAGCAGGCGGGCACCAGGGTCCGTGCTCCCTCCACCTCCACCACGCACACCCGGCAGGCGTTCTTCGGGCGCAGGGTGTCGCCCTCGCACAGGGTCGGCACGTCCTTCCCGGACGCCCGGCAGGCGTCCAGGATCGTCGAGCCCTCCGGGACCCGCGCCTCCTCGCCGTCGATCGTGAACTCCAGCAGCCGGCGCGGGATCCCCAGCGGTGTCACGGTCATTCGTACGCCCCCAGACGGTCGATGGCGGATTCCACGGCGTTCCACGCGGTCTGCCCGAGACCGCAGATCGAGGCGTCCCGCATCGCCCGGCCGACCTCGCGCAGCAGCGCGACGTCCCCGGCCGCGTCGGCGCCGGTGCGCGCGACGATCCGGTGCAGCGCCTCCTCCTGCCGGACCGTGCCGACCCGGCAGGGCACGCACTGCCCGCAGGACTCGTCCCGGAAGAACTGCGCTATCCGGAGCAGGAGGTCCGGCAGCGGCACGGTGTCGTCGAAGGCCATGACCACACCCGACCCGAGCGTGGTGCCGGCCTCCCGGGTGCCCTCGAAGGTGAGCGGGATGCCGAGCTCGTCCGGCCGTACGAAGCCGCCCGCGGCGCCGCCGAGCAGGACCGCCCGCAGGTTCTCGCGCACTCCGGCCAGTCGGAGGAGTTCGCCGAGCGTGGCGCCGAAGGGGAGTTCGTAGATGCCGGGGCGGGCCACGCTCCCCGACACGCAGAAGAGCTTCGGGCCGGTCGACTTCGCCGTGCCGATCGCCGCGTACGCCGGGGCGCCCATGGTCAGGATCGGCAGGACGTTGACCAGCGTCTCCACGTTGTTCTCGACCGTCGGCTTCCCGAACAGCCCCTTCTCCACCGGGAACGGCGGCTTCGAACGCGGCTCGCCCCGGTACCCCTCGATGGAGTTGAACAGGGCCGTCTCCTCACCGCAGATGTACGCCCCGGCACCGCGCCGGATCTCGATGTCGAAGGCGAAGCCCTGCCCGAGGACGTCGTCGCCGAGGAAGCCCCGGGCGCGGGCCTGGTCGACCGCGTGCTGGAGGCGCCGGGTCGCCCGCGGGTACTCGCCGCGGAGGTAGACGAAGCCCCGGTGCGCACCGATCGCGTACGCCGCGACCGTCATCGCCTCCACCAGGGAGTACGGATCGCCCTCCATGATCACGCGGTCCTTGAAGGTGCCCGGCTCCGATTCGTCGGCGTTGCAGACCAGGTAGTGCGGACGGTCGGGCTGGGACGCCGCGGCCTGCCACTTGCGGCCGGTGGGGAAGGCGGCGCCGCCGCGCCCGACCAGGCCCGAGTCGGTGACCTCGCGGATGACCCCGGCGGGGCCGAGCGCGAAGGCGTGCCGCAGGGCGGTGTAGCCGCCGTTCGCCCGGTAGTCGTCGAGCGAGGCCGGGTCGACCATGCCCACCCGCCGCAACAGGGTCAGACCTTCCTGTCCCGCCTGGGGTACGGCCGCCACGGCCGGCGGCTCCTCCGGCGCCGAGTCGGGCGCGGTGGCCGCGAGGACGGCCGTGGCGGCCGTCGCCGGGGCCGCCACCGCCGTGCGCACCGGATCCCCGGCCTTGATCGCCAGGGCCGCCGGTGCCCGCTCGCACAGGCCCAGACAGGGGCTGCGCTCGACACGCACGCCGGGGCCGAGGCCCTCCTCGACCCCGGCGCACAGCGCGGACGCGCCGGCCGCGGTGCACGCCAGGTCCGTGCAGACGTGCAGGACGGTCGCCGGACGGGGCCTGACGGAGAACATCGCGTAGAAGGTGGCGACCCCGTACGCCTCGGCCGGGGGGACGGTCAGGCGGCGGCACAGGTAGCCGAGGGCGCCCTCGCCGATCCAGCCGATCCGGTCGTTGATCGCGTGCAGCCCCGGCAGCAGCAGGTCACGTCGGTCCCGGGCCTCCCGGCCGCCGCGCGCCCACCGCAGGTCCGCGTCGGAACGGTCGGCGCCCTCCCAGGAGGACTCAGGAGGGCCCAACAGGGCGTCGACGGCGGCCCGTTCGTCGTCCGTCGGTTTGCTGTCGCCGAAGTACAGGTCCACTTGGTCACCTCACGATGGTCGCGACCGGGAGCTTCTCGATACGGATCGCCGACGCCTTGAACTCCGCCGTCCCCGCGATCGGGCAGTTCGCCTCGATCGTCAGCTGGTTGGTGTCCACCTCGTCGGGAAAGTGCATGGTCATGAAGGCGAGACCGGGACGCAGTGCCGTGTCGACCCAGACCGGGGCCACCACCGCGCCCCGTCGCGAGGACACCCGGACCTCCTCGCCGACGACCACCCCGTACCGCTCGGCGTCCTCCGGGCACAGCTCGATGTACTCGCCGCGCCGCAGCGGGGAGGCGTAACCACCGCTCTGGACCCCGGTGTTGTAGGAGTCGAGCCGTCGTCCCGTGGTGAGCCGGATCGGGTACTCCTCGTCGGTGAGGTCGACCGGAGGATCGTGCCGGACCAGCCCGAAGGGCGCCGGCATCCCACGCCGGTCCGGGTCCGTCTCCCACAACCGGCCGTGCAGGTACGTCGGTTCGAGGCGCTCGGTGCTCGGGCACGGCCACTGGATGCCCTGGTGCTCGGCGAGACGGTCGTACGTCATCCCGTAGTGGTCCGGGGAGACCGAGCGGAGCTCGCTCCAGACGGCCTCCGCGTCCTGGTACTTCCAGTCGTGGCCGAGCCGGGCCGCCAGTTCGCAGATGATGTCGATGTCCTCGCGGGCCTCGCCGGGCGGGGTCACCGCCCGGCGCACCCGCTGGACCCGGCGCTCACTGTTGGTGGTCGTGCCCTCGGTCTCCGCCCAGCCGGCCGTCGCGGGCAGCACCACGTCCGCCAGCTCCGCCGTCTTCGTGAGGAAGATGTCCTGGACGACCAGGAAGTCGAGGGCCCGGAGCCGTCGTACCGCCTGCTCGCTGTCGGCCTCCGACTGGGCCGGGTTCTCGCCGATGCAGTAGACGGCCCTCAACGTGCCCTCCTCCATCGCCTCGAACATCTCGGTGAGGTTCAGCCCGTAGTGCGGCTCGATGACCGTGTCCCAGGCCGACTCGAACTTCAGCCGCGTCTCCGGGTCGAGGATGTCCTGGAAGCCGGGCAGGCGGTTGGGGATCGCGCCCATGTCGCCGCCGCCCTGCACGTTGTTCTGGCCGCGCAGCGGCTGCAACCCGGCACCCCAGCGGCCGACCTGACCGGTCAGGAGGGAGAGGTTGATCAGGGCGCGGACGTTGTCGGTGCCGTTGTGGTGCTCGGTGATGCCGAGGGTCCAGCACAGCTGGGCGCGCTCGGCGCGGGCGTAGGCGTGCGCCAACTCCCGTATCGCACGGGCCGGTACGCCCGTCACCTTCTCCGCGAGGGACAGCGTCCACGGCTCGACGAGCGCCTTGTACTCCTCGAAGCCGGTGGTCGCCCGCTCGACGAACGCCGCGTTGACCAGCCCCGCGTGGATGATCTCGCGGCCGATCGCGTGCGCCATCGGGATGTCGGTGCCGACGTTCAGCCCGAGCCAGCTCTCCGCCCACTCGGCGGTGGAGGTGCGGCGCGGGTCGACGGCGTACATCCGGGCGCCGTTCCGGATCCCCCTCAGCACGTGCTGGAAGAAGATCGGGTGCGCGAAGCGGGCGTTGGAGCCCCACATCACGATGACGTCGGTGTGCTCGATCTCCTCGTACGAGGAGGTGCCGCCGCCGGAGCCGAAGGCGGCGCTCAGGCCGGCCACGCTCGGGGCGTGACACGTCCGGTTGCAGGAGTCGACGTTGTTGGTGCCCATCACCACCCGGGCGAACTTCTGGGCCACGTAGTTCATCTCGTTGGTGGCGCGGGCGCAGGAGAACATCCCGAACGCGTCGCGGTTGCGCTCCAGGCCGCGGGCCGCGCGGTCCAGGGCCTCCTCCCAGCCCGCCTGCCGGAACGGCTCGTCGCGGGAGTCGCGGATCAAGGGGTGGGTGAGCCGGGTGTAGGTCTTCGGCTGCCGTTTCTCCGTGCGGCTCGTGCGGCTCATGCGGCGCTCCTCAGTGCGAGCAGGTCCGAGATGGCGTGCACGGTGCGCAGGGTGGGCACCTCCACGCCGGTGATCTCCGCCAGCTCGACGACGGCCGCGAGCAGCACGTCGAGTTCCAGCGGCTTGCCGCGCTCCAGGTCCTGGAGCGTGGAGGTGCGGTGGTCGCCGACCTTCTCGGCGCCCGCCAGCCGACGTTCGATGGAGACCCCGACCTCGCAGCCGAGCGCCTCGGCGACGTCGAGCGTCTCGCGCATCATGATCTCGATGACCCGTCGGGTGCCGCCGTGCAGGCACATCTGCCGCATGGTGGCGCGGGCCAGCGCGCTGATCGGGTTGAAGGAGATGTTGCCGAGCAGCTTGAGCCAGATGTCGTTGCGCAGGTCGGGCTCCACGGGGCACTTGAGTCCGCCGGACTGCATGGCCTCGCTGAACCGCAGACAGCGGGTGGACATGCCGCGGTCGGGCTCGCCGACCGAGAACCTGGTGCCCTCCAAGTGCCGGACCACGCCCGGGGCTTCGAGCTCGGTGGCCGCGTACACCACGCAGCCGAGGGCGCGTTCGGGGGCGAGGACGGCGCTGACGGTGCCGTCCGGGTCGACGCTCTCGACGCGGTGGCCGTCGTAGGGGCCGCCGTGCCGGTGGAAGTACCACCAGGGGATGCCGTTCTGGGCGGCGACCACCGCCGTCCGCTCGTGCAGCAGCGGCTCGATCAGCGGCCCGCACGCCGCGTACGAGTTGGCCTTCAGGCCCAGGAAGACGTAGTCGACCGGGCCGACCTCGGCCGGGTCGTCGGTGGCGTGGGCGTGCGCGGTGAAGTCGCCGCGCGGGCTGAGCACCCGTACTCCGTACTGCCTCATGGCCGCCAGATGGGGTCCACGGGCGATGAGATGCACGTCGGCGCCCGCACGGTGGAGCGCGGCACCGACGTAGGCGCCGATCGCACCGGCGCCGAGGACTGCGACTTTCACGGAACGCTCCGTTCGGCTTGAGGGATACCGCGGAGGTGGTCGGGGGGAGAGGGTCGGCCGAATCGTGTCGACGAAATATTGTCTACAGTATGGAGTCGTAGTCGACAAGGGTTCGGACGGCGACCGTTCGGCGCATTCTGGATACCGCTCATCGCATACGATCGAACGGTCGGGTTCTCAACCACCTTGCGGGGCCCTACCGTTCGGGATTCATGAGCAGCCCCCCTGTAGCACCGCCGGGTTGGAGCCGCTGGCTCGTCCCGCCTGCCGCCCTCTCCGTCCATCTCTCCATCGGCCAGGCCTACGCCTGGAGCGTGTTCAAGCCGCCGCTCGAATCCGCGCTGAACCTGAGCGGTACCGAGAGCGCGCTGCCCTTCCAGCTCGCGATCGTGATGCTCGGCCTGTCGGCCGCGTTCGGCGGCACCCTCGTCGAGCGCAACGGACCGCGCTGGGCCATGACGGTGGCCCTGATCTGTTTCTCCTCCGGCTTCCTGATCTCCGCGCTCGGCGCCGAGACCAAGCAGTACTGGCTGATCGTGCTCGGCTACGGCTTCGTCGGCGGCATCGGCCTCGGCATCGGCTACATCTCGCCGGTCTCCACGCTGATCAAGTGGTTCCCGGACCGGCCCGGCATGGCCACCGGCATCGCCATCATGGGCTTCGGGGGCGGCGCGCTGATCGCCTCGCCGTGGTCCGCGCAGATGCTCTCGTCCTTCGGCAGTGACAACGATGGCATCGCCCTCGCCTTCCTGGTGCACGGGCTGTCGTACGCCGTCTTCATGACCCTCGGCGTGCTCCTCATCCGCGTCCCGCGCACCGAGAAGCCGGTCGCGGACGCGCCGAGCGCCTTCGAGGGCGTGCAGGTCTCCGCGAACAGCGCGATCCGCACCCCGCAGTTCTGGTGCCTGTGGGTCGTGCTCTGCATGAACGTGACCGCCGGCATCGGCATCCTGGAGAAGGCCGCGCCGATGATCGCGGACTTCTTCGCCGACAGCTCCACCCCGGTGTCGGCGTCCGCGGCGGCCGGGTTCGTCGCCCTGCTGTCCGCCGCCAACATGGCGGGCCGGATCGGCTGGTCGTCCACCTCCGACCTGATCGGCCGCAAGAACATCTATCGCGTCTATCTGGGTGTGGGCGCCGTGATGTACCTGCTCATCGCGCTGTTCGGGGATTCGTCGAAACCCCTGTTCGTGCTCTGCGCCCTGGTGATCCTCTCCTTCTACGGCGGCGGTTTCGCGACCGTGCCCGCCTACCTGAAGGACCTCTTCGGCACCTACCAGGTCGGCGCCATCCACGGCCGGCTGCTCACCGCCTGGTCCCTCGCGGGTGTGCTCGGCCCGCTGATCGTCAACTGGATCGCCGACCACCAGAAGGACGCCGGCAAGCACGGCTCCGACCTGTACACCCTGTCCTTCGGCATCATGATCGGCCTGCTCGTCGTCGGTTTCGTCGCCAACGAGCTGGTCCGCCCCGTCCATGCCCGCCACCACATCCCCGCCCCGAGGGAGGCCGTCGATGTCGAACGAGAGCAGCCGGCCTGAGCCGGACCGCCGCTGGCTGATCGCCGTCGCCTGGGTCTGGGTGGGCGCGCCGTTCGCCTACGGGGTATACGAACTCGTGCAGAAAGCGACACAGCTGTTCAACGGGTGAGTCCGGTGTCCAACGGGTGAGTCCGGGGAATGCTCGGGCGTCCGAGGGTCTGCAAGAAGCCGACAACTCGGGCGCCCGTTTCCTGTGGCCTCACGTGCCGTCGTACCCGTGAGTCACTGAACAGACTGGTGGACCCATACCGAGGCAACGAGGGGGCTCCACCACCCATGAACGGCTCGCGCATCGCCGCCGTCGGCCACTACCAGCCCGCCAGGGTACTCACCAACGAGGACCTGGCGGGCATGGTCGACACCAGTGACGAGTGGATCCGCAGCCGGGTGGGCATCAACACCCGGCACATCGCCGGCCCCGACGAACCCGTCGACGAGCTGGCCGCGCACGCCGCCGCCAAGGCCCTCGCCGCGGCGGGCCTCACCCCCGCGGACATCGACCTGGTCCTGGTCGCCACCTCCACCGCGATCGACCGCTCCCCGAACATGGCCGCGCGCGTCGCCGCCCGGCTCGGCATCCCGCAGCCCGCCGCGATGGACGTCAACGTCGTGTGCGCCGGTTTCACCCACGCGCTCGCCACCGCCGACCACACCGTCCGGGCCGGTGCCGCCACCCGGGCGCTCGTCATCGGCGCCGACAAGATGTCCGAGGTGACGGACTGGACCGACCGTACGACGTGCGTCCTGGTCGGCGACGGGGCGGGCGCGGCCGTCGTCGAGGCG
This sequence comes from Streptomyces sp. NPDC028289, assembly GCF_055565975.1. Classification (NCBI taxonomy): domain Bacteria; kingdom Bacillati; phylum Actinomycetota; class Actinomycetes; order Kitasatosporales; family Streptomycetaceae; genus Streptomyces; species Streptomyces sp. NPDC028289. The sequence goes on from NZ_JBVHTI010000002.1 coordinate 425,952, forward strand.
TGCGGGCCGGGCGAGGAGCCCGGGATCGGACCGGTCCTGTGGGGTTCCGTCCCCGAGATGAGCCACGCCGTACGGATCGAGGGCACCCCGCCCCGGTTCGCGCAGGAGGGGCAGAGCGTCTACCGCTGGGCCACCACCCAGCTGCCGCCCATCGCCCGGCGCGCCTGCGAGAAGGCCGGGATCGCCCCCGCCGACCTGGCGGCCGTCGTCCTGCACCAGGCCAACCTGCGGATCATCGAGCCGCTCGCGGCGAAGATCGGTGCGGTCAACGCGGTCGTCGCGCGGGACGTCACCGAATCCGGCAACACGTCGGCGGCGAGCATTCCGCTCGCCCTCTCCAAGCTGGTCGAACAGGGACGGGTGTCGAGCGGCGATGCGGTCCTGCTGTTCGGCTTCGGCGGCAACCTGTCCTACGCGGGGCAGGTCGTGCGGTGTCCGTGAGAGGCGCTCCGCGGTGTGACGTGGTCGACTCCCGCTTCTGTCGGCAGCTGTGCGCCGTAGACTGTAGACGAAAGACAATCGATACTGAGTGTCCGTCGTAGCGGGTGTCTGCCGAAGGGGGACCCGATGTTGTCAGCCGGACTGCCGCAGGGCGCGGTGCCCAAGCTCGAACGCCCCGGACCGCTCCGCGACCGCGTGTACGAGGCGCTGCTGGAACTCATCACCACCCGTGCCCTGCAGCCCGGCCAGCACCTCGTCGAGAGCGAACTCGCCGGCCACCTCGGCGTCTCCCGGCAGCCGGTGCGTGAGGCGCTCCAGCGGCTGAACACCGAGGGCTGGGTGGACCTGCGCCCCGCACAGGGCGCATTCGTCCACGAGCCGACGGAGGCGGAGGCCGACCAACTCCTCACGGTCCGCACCCTGTTGGAGGCGGAGGCGGCGCGGCTGGCGGCAGCCAACGCGGGCAGTGCGGGCGTGGCCGCCCTCGAATCCCTCTGCGCCGAGGGCGAGAAGGCGGTCGCCGCGGACGACGTGGACGGAGCCGTCGCCCTGAACGCCGCGTTCCACGCCAAGATCATGGACCTGGCCGGCAACACGGTCCTCGCCGAACTCGCCGCCCAGGTCGACCGGCGGGTCCGCTGGTACTACACCCCCGTTGCCCGCCAGCGCGGCCACCAGTCCTGGATCGAACATCGCGAACTGATCGCGGCGATCACGGCGCGAGACGAGCAACTGGCGACCACGCTGATGCGCGAACACACCGAGCACACGCGACGGTCGTACCACGAGCGGGCACAGGCCTGAGCCGGGTGACGGTGCGGGGCGCGTCCGTCCCGGCCGGGCGGTTCACGGCAGCGTGATGAGAGCGATGCTCTCTGCCGTCACGACGGCCAGCCGGGTGCCGTCGGGGTGGAGGGCAGCGACGGGGGTGGGAACGCGCCGGTAGCCGAAGCAGGTCGGTTTGACGGGCACGGCGACCTCCGGCCACTCCGCCACGATGCGCCCGGTGACCGGGTCGAGCAGCCGCGGGTGGCCCAGGAACGAGATCACCTGGTCACCACGGGGCAGGAGCAGGACACCCGGGTCGGTATCGGCGACGGGACTGCGGTGGAGCCAGCGGCCCTCGGCGATCGACCACACGCCGAGGTGGCGCGGGGGCAGCCCGGCGGTCTCCTCCTCGTCCCACTCCTCGGCCCCCGTCGCCAGGACCAGCCGGTCTGCGTCGAGCCAGCAGCCGGCCGTCACCTCGGCATTCATCACCGCCGCAATCGGCAGTACGCCCTCGCCGTCCAGGGTGCCGGGGTCGGAGAGCGCGAGCGCGGTGTCGTAGACCAGGGCCATCCCGAAGGGCTGCCAGACCCAGCCGACCGAGAGCAGGTAGCGGCCGTCCGGGCTCAGGGCGAGCCTGGAGTGGAAGACGTCCTCCGGCTCCCGCCCGCCGGCGGTCAGCCGCTCCCCGCTCGCCGCGTCCTCGATCTGGAGCACGTTGTACTCGTCCGGGCAGTGCACGACGACCTCGCGTCCGTCGCCCAACCTGCCGAGGGCGAGCGGGTAGTCGTAGTTCGGCGCCCGGTAGTAGCTGCGGTTCAGCTCCCGTACGACCCGTTCGCCTTCGAGCAACGCACCCTTGGTGCCGCGCTCCTGGTACACCGCGGAGTAGCGCCCCGAGGCCGAGGCGGTCCCGGCGTCGAACGGAAAGCTCCACGCGAAGGGCGCCCGCCGCTCCACCCCGTCTCGGCCCCAGCGCCGACCGCCCCCGGTCGCGGAGACCAGTTCGTCGCCGTCCCACACCAGCGACTTCGGCGCCGACTTCACCGGTATCGACTCCACAGTCATCGATGACCCCCCTTCGGAGCGCCTCGGGCGGGCCTCCGCCGGGAATCTACGGGACCCCGCTCAGCCGGTGCGTACGAGTTTCGCGGGTCCTGTTCCTACCCGTCGTCGTGGCACAGGCAGAAGGGGTGACCGGCGGGATCGAAGAGCACGCGTACGTTGTCCTGCGGCTGGTCCGGCGCGAGTACCGCTCCCCGGGCGACGGCCTCGGCCACCGCCCCGTCGAGATCGGCCACCTGGAAGTCGAGGTGCATCATCGTGCGCTGCTCACCGTCGACCGGCGGCCAGGTGGGCGGCCGATATCCGGCGGCCTCCTGGAAGACGATGTACACGGCTCCCTGGGGCGGCGCGACGACAGCCGTCCCCGGCTCCTCGTGCACGATGGGCCACTCCAGCAGTCCCGCGTAGAAACGGGCGAGGAGTGCCGGATCCGGTGCCTCGACGGCCGTTCCCCACCACATGTCGATTGTTCGGGATCGCATGGTCGACGCTACCGCGGCGCCGCGGGTCCTGCGTTGAACAGACCGACGAGCCGCTGGTCATTGGCCTGCCCGGTCCCATTACGGGAGTGCCAGCTCTTCCTCGATCCCCTACAGGGTCTTTCTGGCCGCCTAGTCACTCCCCGTGAGCTGCGCCCCGGACGCCCTCCACGGCCCTCCGGGGCGCTCTTGTGTCTGGGGCGGCGCCGGAGCCCGAGGCTGGCTCTCAGCCCCTCCGAGACCCCGTGGGAGCCCGGAGCAATGTCGAGCTGATCACCGAGCCCGCAACGGTCTTGCGGTACGCCCAGGCGCGGGACGCGGCGATGCACCACGCGGTCTCGTACGAACAGGTCGCGGCGCAGCTGGCCGCGAAGGAGTAAGGCAGGTCGCTGACCGGTGAGCACGGACTACCAGCAGGCGCGCGAGGCGCTCGGCGTGCGGCTGCGCGAACTCTGACCTGCCCCACGGTTTGGGTTCCAGCTGCGTTGGCTAACTGGCGGCGGGGATGGTGTCTTGTTCGGAGAGTAGTTCGTACTCGATCGGGGTGCGGTAGCCCAGGGCTGAGTGGCGCCGCTGTCGGTTGTGGAAGACCTCGATGTACTCGAAGATCGCGTTCGCCAACTCGACCCGGGTCTTCCACCGTTTGCGATTCAACAGCTCGATCTGCATCGAGGACCAGAACGACTCCATCATCGCGTTGTCCAGGCCGTCTCCGACCGTGCCGAACGATGGCAGGAGCCCGGCGGAGCGGATCCTTTCCCCGAAGACCCATGAGGTGAACTGGGTGCCGTGATCGGCGTGCACTATCCCGCCTGGTTCGGGGCGCCGGTTGCGGAGGGCCATGTCTAACGCGTTGACCACGAGGGTGGAGTCCTGTCTGGAGTCGATCGACCAGCCCACGATCTTGCGGCTGAACGCGTCCAGGACCGCAGCGCAGTACACCCACCCTTCTCTGGTGCGGTGTTGCGTGATGTCGGTGACCCACAGCTCGTTGGGACGCAGCCGATGGAACTTCCGGTTGACCAGGTCATCGGCGGTGACGACACCCCGCAGGCGCTTGATCCGCACCGGTCCGGGCAGTCCGTAGATCCCGGCCTGTGTCATCAGCACCGACACGGTCCTCGAGCACACCTGGATGCCCATGCCCAGGGTGAGCTCGGCGTGGACGCGGCGGTAGCCGAAGGTGCCGCGTGAGGCGACGTGGACCTCCCGGATCAGCCCGGTCAGCCACTCCCGTCGCAGCTGCCGCGGTGTGGTCGGGGTGCGCTTGTGTTTGTAGTAGTTCTGCCGGGCGACCCCGAGGATCCGGCAGCATCGGTCGACCGGTGCCCCGGCATCGACGAGACGGTCGATCACCGGGTAGAGCCTTTTGGGGCCGGCTTGTCCTCGCCGAGGAACCTGGCGGCCTTGCGGACGATCTCGAGCTCGGTTTCCAGCTCGCGGATTCGTCGCCGCGCTGCACGCAGCTCTGCGGACTCCTCCGAGACCCTGCCAGGGCGCCGTCCGTTGTCGACGTCGTCCTGGCGCAACCACTTCGACAACGTGACCGGATGGACGCCGAGGTCAACGGCGATCTGCTGCTGTTCTTTTCCTGCCCGCACCAACGCGATGGCGCGGGCGCGGAACTCAGCGGGGTAGGCGCGGGGCATGTCCGGCAGCCTTTCGTGAAGGCCGTCAGTCAGCCAGCAGAGCTGGAACCTGAGAGGTGGGGCAGGTCAAGATGTCACGCGATCGTGCGGCAGACCCGTCGAGGCCCGCGCCAGCTCGATGTTCCTACCCAAGCCCGGTCACTCGCTGCGCCCCGCGAACCCCGGCACAACCTACCTGCCTGTCTCGAGCCGCTGAAGCTGGGTTCACTGCTCGGTCTGCAACGCTGCCAGCCTGAGCGGTGAACCCGGGAGCATCCCCATCTATCCCAGAGATAGCTAGAGCACCCTCTGACCTGCCGTTTTTCAGCAGCTATCCCGAGTCAGCGCCATCGCGGGGACACCCGTCAGCTATCCCCAGAGCCCTCTTCCGGGGTTTCTGCCCGGGATGGCCAGAGTGCCAGTTTCTTTGCATTTTTCCGGATGAGGGGGCTTGTCACCGTGTGTCCATTGGACAATAGAAGCCGGAACCGGAGATGGTCCCCTCGATCAAGATATGTCCCGGCCACTCTTTCATTGTGGGTGATTCCGTCAAGCGCAGGGATAATCGGTGGCACATTTCCCCATCTGCCACGGGGGTCGAATCTTTGCCCGTCCACCGTCTCGAATCGCCGTTTGCTGTATGTCCACGCGTAACGACACAGTTCCACCCGCTCCAGAGTTACAGGGGTCGCGCCATGGTTGACGAGGCGAAGGATGAAGATATGATGCCATTCTTCCGTGCCGGGTTTCCGTGCCCGAACCCCGTTGCGATATAGCCTCACCTTGATCTTGGGCCGTCCTCGCTTGAACGTGCGATACGAGATGACCATGTTCAGGGAGGCAGCAGCAGCGCTTCCGATCGCGATTCCGCGGGCCCACCAGTCGGCAGCCATGGCTACTCTCCGGCTTCAATCAAGACATCCGGCCGCGACGACAGCTCGCGAGCGAGACCGTCACGTCGACCCCCGGAAAGAGGGCACTGATCGATGCAACAACGAGGGCAACGACTGGAAGCGACATGTGCCAAGGATGCCCACCAAGTCCCCGCCCTGCCCTGGGTTTGAGGAACATCAGCGGTTGCATCTACTGAGGTTGAACTCGTGATGTCGCCGGGTTGCTCAGGTGAGTCCTATTGTCGGGCCGGCTTCGGCGAGGCAGCCGTCTATGACCAGACCGCCGGCCGCTGCCGATTACCGGGTGCGCTCAGTGCGGTCGTCGTACTCTTCGCGGGCGGTGATGACTTCTTCGATGTGCAGCACGGACCATTCCGTGAGCGCCTTCAGCGGTTCCCGCAGCGTCTGGCCGAGCGCAGTCAGCTCATACTCCACGTGTGGCGGCACCTCTGGGTAGACGGTCCGGCTGACCAGCCCGTCGCGTTCGAGGGTGCGCAGCGTCTGGGTGAGCATCTTCTCGCTCACGCCCGCCAGCGCCTGCCGGAGCTGGCCGAACCGGGAGGCCCCGTTCCGGCCGAGTTCGCCCAACACGAGGACCGCCCACTTGCTGCCGATCTGGTCGAGCAGATCCCGCGACGGGCAGCCGCGCTCGTACGGATCGAACGACGGTATGGGCCCGGTCACGTTCTCGACAGCAGTCACACGGCTCACCTCAATGCTATCGGTCCGGTAAGTACCATACCAAGAAGTGGCTACTCCCCAATGGAGAGTGTCCAGGTCATTCTGTGTCCATCCCACCGCGGACGGACCGCGGCAGGCGTGCGAGGCACGCGCGGAAGGAAGGAATGACCATCATGCCGATCGTCGTCACTGGAGCCACCGGCCAACTGGGCAGACTCACCATCGAGGCACTGCTGCGGCGCGGGATCCTGGCCGCGGACATCATCGCGACCGGCCGGGACATCGCCAGGATCAAGGACCTGGCCGACCGAGGCATCACGGTACGCCGCGCCGACTTCGCGGAGACCGACGGCCTGGCCGAGGCATTCGCGGGTGCGGACAGGCTGCTGCTGATCTCGGCCTCGGTCCCCGTGGGCGAGCGGGTCGCCAACCACCGCCGCGTGATCGACGCTGCGGCGTCCGCAGGCGTGTCGCTAGTGGCGTACACGAGCACGACGCACGCGGACACGGCCACCACCGTCATCGGTGCCACGCACGGCGAGACCGAGGAGTATCTGCGGGACCGCGGAATCCCCAGCGTGCTGCTGCGCAACGGCTGGTACCTGGAGAACTACACCAGCCAACTGCCGCAGATCCTGCAGAACGGCGCCGTCGTCGGCGCCGCAGGCGAGGGGCGGATCAGTGCCGCGTCCCGCGCCGACTACGCCGAGGCCGCAGCGGTCGTCCTCACCGCTGAAGGCCACACCGGCGCCGTGTACGAGCTCGGCGGCGACGAATCCTTCACCCTGACTGAGCTCGCCGCCGCGATCTCCGCTGCGGCCGGAAAGCAGGTGACCTACTCTGACCTCCCGGTGACCGACTTCGCCCAGGTACTGGCCGCTGCGGGCCTACCCGCCGAGCTGGCGGAGGTCCTCGCTGACGCTGACCGCGGCATGAACCGCGGCGAGATGTACACCGACTCAGGCGACTTGCGCCGCCTGATCGGCCGCCCGCCCGCGACCCTGGCCGAGGCACTCGCGGTCGCCCTGCGTTACTGAGGTTGAACTCGTGATGTGGCCGGGTTACTCAGGTGGGTCTGATGGTCAGGCCGGTCTCGGCGAGGCAGCCGTCTATGAGTTCGCTGCGGTACTGGATGTGCCGTAGACCGCGCCGGATGCGCTGGACGAGGTGGTCGGGGGTACTGAAGGCGACGTTGGAGAGCCAGCCGCGTCGCAGGAGGGACCAGATTCCCTCGACGGGATTGAGGTCGGGTGCGTAGGGCGGCAGATAATAGATGGTCAGCCAGTCCCGGGCCTCGGCGAACTTTTGCAGGTGGGCGGCCTAGTGGACGTTGAGGTTGTCCCAGACGAGCACGATCGGGCCGCCGAGCTGCTGGCGTGCTGCAATCAACAGGTCCCGGTAGTCGCGCCAGGAGAAGCTCTTGCGCCCATCGCGACGGCCGTCGTCATGGCGGGGCCGGTAGATGAGCCTGGAGCGGTGACCGGGTCTGTAGCAGGTCAGCGCGGCGATGGAAATCCGTCTGCGGGAGCGGCCGCGGACCCGCACCACCGGGGTCCGGCCGCGCTGTGACCAGGTCTTCGCGTGCGGCGGCGTCATGGAGAATCCGGCTTCGTCCTCGAAGACGAGCCAGGCTCCACGGGCCGCCGCGAGTCTTCCGCGCAGGGCCACACCTCCTTGACCCACCCGGCCACCGCCTCGTCATCCCGCTCCATGGCCCGTCGGGCCGGGACCTGCCAGGACCAGCCGTTACGCGCCAGCAGTTTCCGCACGCCCTGGATCGTGTAGGCCATGTGGAAGCGCCGACCGTTCACCGTCTTGATCCGCGCCAGTGTCCAGCGCTGGTCCTCCCAGCCGTGCGCGGCCGACCCCTTGGCCAGCTCCGCCTCCAGCTGCGCGAACTGCTCCTGGCTCAGCCTCGGCAGCGATGCCGGCCCCTGCGACCGCAGGGCCCGCGGTCCGCCCTCCTCCCACTTCTGCCGCCACCGTTGTACCGAGCGGACGTTGACACGCAGGGCCTTGGCGATGACCGAGGTCGCCTCGCCCTGGGCGAACCGCTCGGCCGCCTTGAGCCGTAACTCCTCGCGGAACTGCTGCCGTTCGGCAGTCAGCCCGCCTCCTTGTGGATACCGCATGCCCCGGTGATACCGCACATGCGGACACGCGGGTACGACCCGATACGCTTCGTCACCTGGGGAGTGCTTCTTTCCGTGCAGCCGACAGGACCCTAGACAAGTCCCATCGTTGCAGGTCAGGAGCACTCTTCGCTTATTTGATCAAGCCTCGGACACCCCACCTGATGAAAGCGCGAGGCTGATCAACGCGCTCACCGTGCTGCCGACCACGACCGGCGTACTGGTGTCGTACGGAGCCGGGCGTTACCGGTGGATCCGCGTCCGGAACGGCGGCAGAGGGAACGCGCCGCGTTTCACCTCGTCCCGTGGACCCGTCGCCCTGCCATCGGCTGCCGGCACGGCGGCCTATCGCGGACCGGTTGTGCGAGGCGGTCAGCCCTGTCCGTCTTGCTGAGGAGAACGAGGCTTCAGCCTCGCCTCGTTCCGTCCGGATGCGTTCCCGGTTCCCCCACGGAGCGCCGTAGGCCTCTCCGGGGAATCCAGGCGGTACCCACCCCGGTATGGGACCGGCTTAGTGTGACGGCCTCACAGGCCGCCGATCTGTGGGACCCGGGCGCCGCAAAAGACAGGTAGCTTTTGAAAGGGTGGAACATTCATGAGTTCTGCTGTCCCTCTCCTTGAGGGGATTGATCCTTACGGGATCCAAGTGCTGCGGGAGCCTGCGAGTACCTACGGGCAAATACGAGAGGCAGGGCCTGTGGTCTACTCCCGTGAACGAGAGGTCTGGCTCGTAGGCCGCTACGACTCAGCGTGTCGTGTGCTGCGCGATCACCGGGAGTTCCGCTCCGGGCTCGGTGCGGGCTACACCCGGGTGCCGGAGCACGGAAACAACTACCCGCTGGTCGACAGCGATCCGCCCCGTCACACACGCGTGCGGCGTTCTGTGCAAACGGAGTTCGGCCGTGAAGCGATGGAACGGCTTCGTCCCGTGGTCCGTGCGACCGCCGTCGGACTGGTGGAGGCTGCTGCTGCGGCCGGGCAGATCGACGCTGTTTCCTTCTTCGCCTCGCCGCTGCCCGATCTGTCCACGCGACTGCTCACCGGTATCGAGCCGCCCGATTCCCTCCGCATGCGGGTCTGGGCCAACGCGGTGGGCCAACTCCACGGCCCCGACCTCGACCCCCGTGAGGGGAACCTGGTTTCTCAGGCGTTCAACTGGCTGTTGGATGAGGGCGTTCCGGCACTGCCGAAGCACTGCATGGGGCGCCGTGTCATGGAGGACGGCGGGATGAACGGAGCCCTGGCGGAATCCGAGCGGCTGACGACGCTCTTCTCGCTCTGGTTGGCCGGCGTCGATTCTTCGAGCGGTCTCATCGGTAACGCCGTGAATGCCTTCGCCGAGTTTCCCGAGGAGTGGGACGCTGTGCTTGCCGACCCCGGCCTGATTCCGAACGCCGTGGAAGAAGTGCTGCGCTGGGACTCGCCGTTGCGCTCGGTCTACCGCCGTACGACCGCCGACGTGGACTTTGATGGGGTTGTCGTCCCCGCCGACGCAGACGTGTGCGTGCTTATACCCCCCGCCAATCGAGACCCGCGCAGGTTCACGGATCCGGACCGCCTGAACATCAGCCGCGTCGACGCCAAAGCCCATCTGGCCCTCGGCACATCAATCCATCTGTGTGTCGGTGCTCCCCTGGCCAGGATGGAAGCGATCGAACTTCTGACTGCTTTGGCCCGCAGGGTCCGGCGCATCGAGCGGACCGCGCCCGCAGTGCGCGCGGCCAGCCAGACGATGAGCAAGTTCGAGTCGTTGCCGGTGCGGCTCGTCGCCGGCTGACCCCCTGGATCCGGGACCACATGTGTACCGCGGTGTGTTGCCGGTGTTCCAAGTCCTCGTCTGCTGCCCGGCGCAAGGACCGAGCAGGGCTGAAGATCCAGGACGACTTCGGACCCAGGGGGGTGGGTGGGAGTGAGGAACAGAGGTCGGTTGCGTCCTTGGAGATGATGTACGGGTTCGACCTGATCCGGGGGTTTGCTCCGGCGTCGGGGTGATGCCCGCATAGACGAACGGCCACCGGCTGATCTTCGAGGTGTCGAAGCCCGAAGGAGATCAGCACGATGACCGCTCCAGACAGTCTGCCGCTGCATGCCCTCGCCGAGGACAACCTCGCCACGGCGAGTCCCGATCTGCTGCGGGCGATGGTGAAGACGTTCGCCGACGCGCTCATGTCCGCGGAGGCAGACGCCCTCTGCGGTGCCGAATACGGGCAGGTCAGCGAGGATAGAGTCAACCACCGCAACGGTTATCGCCCGCGCGAGTGGGACACGAGGTGCCCGGTCCCATGACGAGGGACCGTTTCTGCCGCTCTCGTCGGTGGGTCGGTCTCGGGTGTCTCAGGCTGTCCGTCGAGGTCTACCGCCTTCCGGACCGGCAGCAGCATTGTCCGGGCCAGCGGCGAAGGCCGTCTCCGGAAGCGGCTGAGTCCCGGACTCGGGTCCGGGACTCACCCCATCGGGAACACCTCGCCCCGAGGTTCGGCGGAAACCGTCAGGCAGCCGTCTGCGGCTGCATCACCCCCGCCTTGGTGGTCGTCCCCCGCCCCGGCTGCCGCAACAGCAGCGCCACCCCCGCCGCCAGCATCGAGACGCCGCCCGCCAGGGCGTAGGCCCCGTTGTAGCCCCAGGCGCCGACGACCATGGAGCCGAGGCCGCCGCCGAAGAGGCCGCTGATGAGTTTGCCGCTGTAGACGAGGCCGTAGTTGGTGGCGTTGTAGTTCTCGCCGAAGTAGTCCGGGGTGAGGGCGGCGAAGAGCGGGTAGAAGGCGCCGCCGCCGAAGCCGGAGAGGAAGGCGAAGAACAGGAACAGCCACTCGCTCTTGATGTCACCGGCCCAGATCACGCCGAACTGGGCGAGGCCCAGGACGACGATGACGAAGACGAGGGTCGGCTTGCGGCCGAGGCGGTCGGAGAGCCAGCCGACCACGCCGCGGCCTATGCCGTTGATGACCGCCATCACGCCCATGGACGAGGCCGCGACCAGGGGGCCGAAGCCGACGTCCTTCGCGAAGTCCACCTGGAAGGAGATGCCGAAGATCGAGACGCCGGCCGTCATGACGATGGAGATCCACATCAGCGGGAGCATGCCGGTGCGGATCGCCTCCTTGGGGGTGAACTGGCGTACCGCGGGCGGGTTCTTGGCGAGGGCAGCCGCGGTCTTGGTGCCGCCCGAGTGCATGAGTGGGTCGATGTCGGCCGGCCACCAGTTCTTCGGCGGGTCCTTGAAGAAGAACGCGGTGACGAGGACCACGACCATCACGTAGGCGCCGATGAGGTCCAGGACCCGGTGGTAGTTCGCCGTGTCGAAGGCGTAGTTGAAGATGAAGATGAAGGGGAGCGAGCCGTAGGCGAAGCCGCCGTTCACGAAACCCGTGCGGGCGCCCCGGCGTTCGGGGAACCACTTGCCGACCATGTTGATGCAGGTCGCGTAGACCAGGCCGGAGCCGAGGCCGCCGATCACGCCGAAGCCGATGATCGCCAGCCAGATCTCGCTGATGTGGGAGAGCGCCAGGAAGCCGACCAGGCACATCACGGAACCCGTGTACATGGCGCGCCGCGCGGTCAGGAAGCCCTTCTCGCGCAGCCAGCCCGCCGGGAACGCGATGCCGGCCTGGAAGAACACCCAGACGCTCAGGATCCAGAAGGTGTTGGACTGTGTCCAGCCGTGCGCGTGGGACAGGGTGTCCTCCGCGGAGCCGTACGCGTACTCGAAGACGCTGATGGCCATCATGGCGATCCAGGGGAGGTACACCATGATGTTGCGGGAGTGGCCGAGGATGTCCCGGTCGGTCTCGCCGATCCGGTAGACGCGGCCGCGGGCGTCCGTGACCTCGCGGTACGGGCGGCGTCCGGCACCGGTGCTGTTCGTGGCTACAGGGTCAGCCGTCATGTCACGCCATCTCCTCGCCGAGCGGTTGCGGGTTGGGGACGATGCGCCGGGCGCTGGGCCTGCCCGGTGCCTTGAGGAAGAGGGCCAGCACTGCGGAGGCCAGGCCGACGGAGCCCGCGAGCACGAACGCGCCGTGGTAGTCCCACTCACCGACGACGACCGCGCCCAGACCGGAGCCCACCAGGCCGGAGATCAGCTTGGAGCTGTAGACCATTCCGTAGTTGGTGGCGTTGTTGTTCTCGCCGAAGTAGTCCGCCGTCATGGCCGCGAAGAGCGGGAAGATCGCCCCGCCGCCGAACCCGGAGACCATGGAGCAGAACAGGAAGAACGGCATGCTGTGCGTCTGGCCGGAGACCAGCACGCCGAACTGGGCGGTGCCGAGCACGATGCACACGATGATGAGCGTGTTGCGGCGGCCGTGGCGGTCGGAGATCCATCCGATGACGCCGCGGCCGGTGCCGTTGACGATGGCCTTCAGGGACATGGCCGTGGCGACGATCCCGCCCGCGAACCCCATGTCCTTGCCGAACGGCACCTGGAAGGCGATGCCGAAGATATTGATCCCGGCCGTGCAGAGCAGACAGAACCACATCATCCACAGGACGGGGGTACGGGCGGCCTCCTTGGGTGTGTACTGCTTGATCGCCGGCGGGTTCTTCTCCAACGCCCGCCGTATCCTCGGGTCCTGAGTCACCTTCAGCGGATCGACGTGCGGCGGCCACCAGTTCTTCGGCGGGTCCTTGAAGAACCAGCCGGCCGACGCCACCATCAGGCACAGCCCGATGCCGACCGAGGAGAGGACGACCCTGTAGTTGCTCAGGTCGAGCACCGAGGTGAAGAGGAAGACGAAGGGCACGGATCCGTAGGCGAAACCGCCGTTCACGAAGCCCGTCTTGCCGCCCTTGCGCTCCGGGTACCACTTGCCGACCATGTTCACGCAGGTCGCGTAGACGAGACCGGCGCCGATACCGCTGCACATGCCGAAGCCGAGATAGGCGACGACCACGTTCGGTGCGAACGCCAGCGACACATAGCCCAGCAGTGTGCCCACCGCGCCGATCAGCATGGCCGTACGCGCGGGGAGCCGTCCGCTCTCCCGCAGTTGCCCGGCCGGGAAGGCCACGGCCGCCTGGAAGAACACCCAGACGCCCATCAGCCAGAAGATGTGCCCGCTGCTCCACAGATACGCCTCGTGCAGCGTGTCCTCCGCCGACGTGAACGCGTACTCGGCGGAACTGATGCCCATCATGCCCACCCAGGGCAGGATGACCATCCATGTGCGTGTCCGGCCCATGAGATCGACATCGCGTTCGCCGATGCGGTACCTGCGGCCGTTGCGGTCCGTCACCTCCCTGAAAGGGACGGACGTCGACAGATCGATGGATGACATGTCTGCTCAGCACCCCTTGCGTCGAAAGTTCTGGCCAGCGCCCCCTGCCCAATGCCTTTCGTGCGCGCACGGGTCCCGGGGCCGGCCGGGGACGCGCTCCGCCGGCCGGCCCCTTCCTCTGCTACGTCATGACGCGCCCCCCAGAAGTCCGGCCGCCCGCGCCCAGCGGTACTTGGCGCCGAGCACGGCCACCGGCCGTTCGGTCGTGTACGGGTACGCCACGACCCCCCGCTCGTACAGGTACTGGCAGGCCTCCTCGACCTCGACGTCCCCCGCGAGCGAGGCGACGACCGGCTTCTCGACGCCCCGCTCCCGGAACTCCGCGACCACCCGCGCGGTCAGCTCCGCGAACACCATCGGCGGGGTGACGATGGTGTGCCAGTAGCCGAGGACCAGCGCGTGGATCCGCGGGTCCTCCAACCCGAGCCGGATCGTCGCCTCGTACGTCGACGGCGGCTCGCCGCCCGTGATGTCCACCGGGTTGCCGGCGGCGCCGAACGGCGGGATGAAGCGGCGGAACGCCTCGTCCAGGTCCGGCGGGATCTCCATCAGGGTCAGCCCGTTGTCGGTGATCGCGTCGGACAGGAGGACACCGCTGCCGCCCGCGCCGGTGATGATCACGACGTTGTCGCCCCGAGGGGTCGGCAGCACCGGCAGGCCGCGCGCGTACTCCAACATGTCGTTCAGGCCGGGGGCGCGGATGACGCCCGCCTGCCGCAGGATGTCGTCGTACACCGCGTCGTCGCCCGCGAGCGCGCCGGTGTGCGAACCGGCGGCCTTGGCACCGGCCGCGGTACGGCCCGCCTTGAGGACCACGACCGGCTTCTTCGGTACGGTCGCCCGCGCGGCCTCGACGAAGGCGCGGCCGTCCTTCAGGTCCTCCAGGTGCATCGCGATGCACTCGGTGTGCGGGTCCTCGCCGAACCAGGTCAGCAGGTCGTCCTCGTCCAGGTCCGACTTGTTGCCGAGCCCGACGATCGCCGACACACCCGTCTTGGTGGTGCGGGCGAACCCCAGGATCGCCATGCCGATCCCACCCGACTGGGACGTCAGCGCAACCCCGCCCTTCACGTCGTACGGCGTGCAGAACGTGGCGCACAGGTCCTGCCAGGTGGAGTAGTAGCCGTAGATGTTCGGGCCGAGGAGGCGGATGCCGTGGCGCTCGCCGATCGCGACGATCTCTTCTTGGAGCTCGTGTTCGCCGGTCTCCGCGAAACCGGACGGGATCAGGACGGCGTTGGGGATCTTCTTCCGGCCCACCTCCTCCAGCGCCGCTGCCACGAAATTGGCGGGAATGGCGAAGACGGCCACATCCACCTCACCGGGAACGTCCGTGACACTCTTGTACGCCTTGCGGCCCAGAATGTCATCGGCCTTGGGGTTCACCGGGTGGATCTCCCCGGCGAAGCCGCCGTCCACGAGGTTGCGCATCACCGAGTTGCCGATCTTGCCCGCCTCGTTGGACGCACCGATCACGGCGACCGAGCGGGGCTGCATCAGCCGGCGCATGGTCTCCAGGATCTCGTCGCGGGTGTACTTCCTGCGCGGTGGCGGCTGTCGCTCCGCGAGGATGATCCTGATGTCCGCGGCGACCGCGCCCTCCGCGGTCGCGATCACCGGGTTGAGGTCCACCTCGGCGATCTCCGGGAAATCCGTGACCAGTTGGGAGACCCGGCGGATCTGCTCGGCGACCGCCCACCGGTCCACCCCGGCCTGCCCGCGCACCCCGCGCAGCACCTCGGCCGCCTCGATGGAGTCGAGCATCGACAGCGCCTCGTCGGCGGTGACCGGCGCGAGCCGGAAGGTCACGTCCTTCAGTACCTCGACCAGTACCCCGCCGAGCCCGAAGGCGACGACCTTCCCGAAGGTCGGGTCCGTGACCGCGCCGACGATCACCTCCGTGCCCTTCGGCAGCAACTCCTGTACCTGGACGCCCTCGATGCGCGCATCGGCGTCGTAGGCCCTCGCGTTCTCGACGATTCGGTGGAAGGCCGCCCGTACGTCCGCCGCGCCCTCCACCCCGACGACGACCCCGCCCGCGTCGGTCTTGTGCAGGATGTCCGGCGAGACGATCTTCATGACGACCGGTCCGGCGAAGCGTGCCGCGTACGCCACCGCCTCGTCGACGTCGGTGGCCAGCTCCTCGCCCGGTACGGCGATCCCGTACGCGTCGGCGACCAGCTTGCCCTCCGGCGCGGTGAGTGCCGTACGGCCCTCCGCGCGCACGGAGTCGAGGAGCTCGCGGACCCGCAGCTCCCGGTCCTCTGCCATCACGTCAGATCACTCCGTTCGACTTGAGCCGGCGCAACTCTTCGTCGCCGAGGCCGAGTTCGCCGATGTAGACCGCTTCGTTGTGCTCGCCGAGCAGCGGCGAGCCGGTGACGTCGACAGGGGAGTCGGAGAGCTTGAGCGGGCTGCCGACGGTGACGAACTCGCCGCGCTCGGGGTGCGGGACGGTGACCACCATCTCGTTGGCGACCAGCGACTCGTCCTCGATGATCTCCTTGGTGGAGAGGATCGGCCCGCACGGGATGTTGTGGGCGTTGAGCTTCTCCAGCACCTCCCACTTGGGGAGCGTCGAGGACCATTCCTCGATCAGCTGGAACATCTTGTTGAGCTTGGGCAGGCGGGACTCCGGGGTCGCCCACTCGGGGTCGTCCGCGAGCTCCGGCCGGCCGATCAGCCGGGTGATCGGCTGCCAGCCGACGGGCTGCACGATGACGTACACGTAGTCGTTCGGGCCGCCCGGCGCGCACTTGACCGCCCAGCCGGGCTGGCCGCCGCCGGAGGCGTTGCCGGAGCGGGGCACCTCGTCGCCGAAGTCCTCGTTCGGGTACTCGGCGAGCCGGCCGTGGGTGAGCCGCTGCTGGTCGCGGAGCTTGACCCGGCAGAGGTTGAGCACGGCGTGCTGCATGGCGACGTTGACGCGCTGGCCGCGGCCGGTGTGCTCGCGCTGGAAGAGTGCCGCCAGTATTCCGGCTACTGTATGCACTCCGGTGCCGGAGTCACCGATCTGCGCGCCCGTGGCCAGCGGCGGGCCGTCCTCGAAGCCGGTGGTGGCCATCGACCCGCCCATCGCCTGGGCGACCACCTCGTACGCCTTGAAATCGGTGTACGGGCCGTCTCCGAACCCCTTGATGGAGGCGTAGACGATCCGCGGATTGATCTCCTTGATGCGGTCCCAGGTGAACCCCATCCGGTCGACCGCGCCGGGACCGAAGTTCTCCACCATCACGTCCGAGCGCCGGATCAGCTCGGTCAGCAGTTCCTTGCCGCGTTCGGTCTTGGTGTTCAGGGTAATGCTCCGCTTGTTGCAGTTGAGCATCGTGAAGTAGAGGGAGTCGACGTCCGGGAGGTCGCGCAGCTGCTTGCGCGTGATGTCACCGGACGGCGCCTCCAGCTTGACCACGTCCGCGCCGAGCCAGGCGAGCAGCTGGGTGGCGGAGGGGCCCGACTGGACGTGGGTCATGTCGAGGACACGAATGCCCTCAAGTGCCTTGGCGGTCATCGGCGTTCCACCTCACTTGTACATGGTCTGGTTCATGGTTCCGGGGGCGTACGCGTCCGGGTCGACCCAGACGTTGATCAGCGACGGCTTGCCCGACTCCCGGGCTCGGTGAAGGGCGGGGCCGATGTCGGCGGGGTCGCGGACCTCCTCGCCGTAACCGCCCAGCATCTGGGCGAACTTGTCGTAGTGGACGTCGCCGAGGGTGTTGCCGACCCGCTCGCGCTCCTTGCCGTACTTGGCGGCCTGGCCGTAACGGATCTGGTTCATCGAGGAGTTGTTGCCGACGATCCCGACGAAGGGGAGGTCGTAGCGGACCAGGGTCTCGAAGTCCCAGCCGGTGAGCGAGAAGGCGCCGTCGCCGAAGAGGGCGACCACCTCCTTGTCGGGGCGGGCCTGCTTGGCGGCGAGCACGAAGGGGACACCGACGCCGAGGGTGCCGAGCGGGCCCGGGTCCATCCAGTGGCCGGGAGACTTGGGCTGCACGACCTGCCCGGAGAAGGTGACGATGTCGCCGCCGTCGCCGATGTAGATCGAGTCCTCGGTGAGGAAGTCGTTGATCTCGCTGACCAGGCGGTACGGGTGGATGGGCGAGGCGTCCGACCTCAGCTGCGGCAACCGCTTCTCGATCGCTGTCTGTTCGGCGGCGCGCAGTTCGTCGAGCCACTCCTTGCGCCGGGAGGCACCCCCGTTGACGCGCCCCGAGGCCGCCTCGGTCACCGACTTCAGGACCAGGCCCGCGTCGCCGACGATCCCGAGGTCGATGTCGCGGTTCTTGCCGACCGTGCGGTAGTCGAGGTCGATCTGCACGACCGTCGCTTCCGGAGAGAGCCGCTTGCCGTAGCCCATGCGGAAGTCGAAGGGGGTGCCGACGATCACGATGACGTCGGCGTTGGAGAAGGCGTACCGGCGGGAGAGCTGGAAGTGGTGCGGGTCGCCGGGCGGCAGGGTGCCGCGGCCCGCGCCGTTCATGTACGCCGGGATGTTGAGGGTCCGTACCAGCTCGATGGCGTCCGCGGTGCCGCGGGTCGTCCAGACCTGGCTGCCGAGCAGGATGGCCGGCTTCTCGGCGTGCACGAGCAGGTCGGCGAGCTTCTCGACGGCCTCGGGGTCGCCGGCCGAGCGGGTCGAGGCCCGGTAGGCGCCCGCCTTGGGTACGCGGGCCTTCGCGGCCGGGACCTTGGCGTCGAGGACGTCGCGGGGTATCTCCAGGAAGGAGGGGCCGGGCGCGCCGTGGTAGCACTCGCGGAACGCCATGGAGACCATGTCGGCGGCGCGCGCGGTGTCCGGGACGGCCGCCGCGAACTTGGTGATCGGCGTCATCATGTCGACGTGCGGCAGGTCCTGCAGGGACCCCATCTTGTGCTGGGTGAGCGCCCCCTGGCCGCCGATCAGCAGCATCGGGGACTCCGCGCGGAAGGCGTTGGCGACCCCGGTGACGGCGTCGGTCGTACCGGGCCCGGCGGTGACGACCGCGCACCCGGGCCTGCCGGTGATGCGTGCGTAGCCGTCGGCGGCGTGGGCGGCCACCTGCTCGTGGCGGACGTCGACGACTTCTATGCCCTCGTCGACGCAGCCGTCGTAGATGTCGATGATGTGGCCGCCGCACAGCGTGTAGATGCGGTCGACCCCCTCGGCCTTCAGCGCCTTGGCAACGAGATGACCACCGGAAATCACGTCCTGGGTGTCGTCGGGCATGGCGAAGTCCTGTCCCTTCGTAGGGGGTTGGAACGCTCTCGCGGTACATTGCATACAGTCGACGAATACTGTATGAACCTTGTTATCCCGCATCCGGTGGGTGGTGTCCAGGGGGCGTGCGGCACTTTCAAGACAGGAGCCGAAATGGACCTGTACGAACACCAGGCAAGGGAACTCTTCGAGGAACACGGCATCGTGGTGCCGAGGGCCGAGGTCACCGACTCGCCCAAGGAGGCCCGGCAGATCGCCCGCCGGCTCGGCGGCAGGGTCGTCGTGAAGGCGCAGGTCAAGACCGGCGGCCGGGGCAAGGCGGGCGGTGTGAAGCTCGCCGCCGACCCGGCCGCGGCGGAGCTCACGGCACGTCAGATTCTCGGCATGGACATCAGGGGGCACACGGTCGGCAAGGTGATGTTGGCCCAACCCGTCGACATCGACAGCGAGTTCTACGTCTCCTACGTCCTCGACCGGGCGGCCGGCGGCTTCCTGGCCATCGCCTCGGCCGACGGCGGCATGGAGATCGAGGAGGTGGCCGCGACCCGGCCGGAGGCGGTGGCCCGGGTCCCCGTCGACCCCGCGGTCGGCGTCACCTCCGCCAAGGCCCAGGAGATCGCCGCAGCCGCCGGACTGCCGCCACAGACCGTCGACGTCCTGGTACGGCTCTGGCAGGTACTGGTCCGCGAGGACGCGCTGCTCGTCGAGGTGAACCCGCTCGTGCGCACCGAAGAGGGCCGGATCCTGGCCCTCGACGGCAAGGTCACCCTCGACCACAACGCCCGCTTCCGGCAGGCCCGTTGGGGCGCGGAGGAAGGTGAGCACCACGACCCGCTGGAGGCGGCGGCCGCCGCGAAGGGGCTCAACTACGTCAAGCTCGACGGCGAGGTCGGCATCATCGGCAACGGCGCGGGCCTGGTGATGTCCACCCTGGACGTGGTGGCCGGCTGCGGCGCACGGCCCGCGAACTTCCTGGACATCGGCGGCGGGGCATCCGCCCAGATCATGGCCGACGGCCTCTCGGTGATCCTCTCCGACCCGTCGGTGAAGTCGGTCTTCGTCAACGTCTTCGGTGGGATCACGGCGTGCGACGCGGTCGCCGACGGCATCGTCCAGGCCCTGGAGACCGTCCGGCTGACCAGACCGCTGGTGGTCCGCCTCGACGGCAACAACGCGGCCCGCGGCCGGGCGATCCTCGACTCCCGCGCGCACCCGCTGGTCGAACAGGCCACCACCATGGACGGCGCCGCCCGCCGCGCCGCCGAACTCGCCACCACCGCCTGAGGAGTTCTGTCATGGCGATCTACCTCACCAAGGAGAGCAAGGTCCTCGTCCAGGGCATGACCGGCGGCGAGGGCATGAAGCACACCCGGCGGATGCTCGCCGCCGGGACCGACGTCGTCGGCGGGGTCAACCCGCGCAAGGCCGGGCAGACCGTCGACTTCGACGTCCCCCAGTGCCTGAACGGCCTGGGAGGTGCCCCCATCGCCGTCCCGGTCTTCGGCACCGTCGCCGAGGGCATGGCGGCGACCGGCGCCGAGGTCACCGTCGTCTTCGTGCCGCCCGCCTTCGCCAGGGCCGCGGTCCTGGAGGCGGCCGACGCCGGCATCGGCCTCGCGGTGGTGATCACCGAGGGCATACCGGTCCACGACTCGGTGGCCTTCACGTCGTACGCCAGGCGGAACGGCACCCGGATCATCGGGCCCAACTGCCCCGGGCTGATCACGCCCGGCCAGTCCGACGCGGGGATCATTCCGGCCGACATCACCAAGCCCGGCCGCATCGGTCTCGTCTCCAAGTCCGGCACGCTGACGTACCAACTCATGTACGAGCTGCGGGACATCGGCTTCTCCACCTGCGTGGGCATCGGCGGCGACCCGGTCGTCGGGACGAGCCACATCGACTGCCTGGCCGCCTTCCAGGACGACCCCGACACCGAACTCGTCGTCCTCATCGGGGAGATCGGCGGCGACGCGGAGGAGCGGGCCGCCGCCTACATCCGGGAGCACGTCACCAAGCCGGTCGTCGGCTACATCGCCGGGTTCACCGCACCCGAGGGCCGCACCATGGGCCACGCGGGCGCCATCGTCTCCGGTTCGGCCGGCACCGCCCGGGCCAAGCAGGAGGCGCTGGAGGCGGTCGGTGTGCGGGTGGGGAGCACGCCGACCGAGACCGCCCGGCTGGTCCTGGAGCTGCTGGAAGCGGGGTGCTGACCATGGACCTCGTCCGCAAGCCCGGCACCGGCTGGGACGACGCCTGGGCGCGCTGCCTCGCCCTCGCCCCGGAAGCCTTCCGCGACGACCGCGTCCTCAACCTCTGGGCCGCCGGCTGGCAGCCCGACGGCCGCCCGCTGCCCGCCACCAGCCCCGTCGACGGCAGCCCGATCGCCGGCGCCCCCCGCCTCGACCGCGCCACCGCGCACCGGGCCGTCCGCGCCTGCCTCGACCAGCACCGGGCCTGGCGGCACATACCGCTGGAGGAGCGCCGGGCCAGGGTGGCCGCCACCCTGGACGCCCTCACCGAACACCGCGAACTCCTCGCCCTGCTGCTCGTCTGGGAGATCGGCAAGCCCTGGCGGCTGGCCCAGGCGGACGTGGACCGGGCGATCGACGGGGTGCGCTGGTACGTCGACGGCATCGGGCCGATGCTCGCCGGGCGGAGCCCGCTGGACGGGCCGGTGTCCAACATCGCCAGCTGGAACTACCCGATGAGCGTGCTCGTCCACGCGGTACTGGTCCAGGCTCTGGCGGGCAACGCGGTGGTGGCCAAGACCCCGACCGACGGCGGGGTCGCCTGCCTCACCCTGGCCTGCGCGCTGGCCGCCCGCGAGGGCCTGCCGGTGACGCTGCTCAGCGGCAGCGGGGGCGAGCTGTCGGAGGCGCTGGTGCGGGCGCCCGAGATCGGCTGCGTCTCCTTCGTCGGCGGTCGCGACACGGGGGCGGCGGTGGCCACGGCCGTCACCGACCTCGGCAAGCGGCACGTACTCGAACAGGAGGGACTCAACACCTGGGGCATCTGGAACTTCACCGACTGGGCCGCCTTCACCGCCGTCGTCCCCAAACTCTTCGACTACGGCAAGCAGCGCTGCACCGCCTACCCCCGCTTCGTCGTCCAGCGCGAGCTGTTCGACGAGTTCCTCACCGCCTACCTCCCGGCGGTGCGCCGGCTCCGGATCGGCCACCCCCTCGCGGTCGCCGACCCCGCCGACCCGCTCCCCGAGCTGGACTTCGGCCCGTTGATCAACGCGGCGAAGGCCAAGGACCTGACCGACCAGGTGGCCGAGGCCGTCGACCGCGGCGCCGTCCCGCTGCACCGCGGCAGCCCGGCCGACGCCCGCTTCCTGCCCGGCCAGGACACCGAGGCGTACGTCCACCCGGTCACCCTCCTCAACCCGCCCCCGTCCTCACCGCTGCACCACGCGGAACCCTTCGGCCCGGTCGACACGATCGTCCTGGTCGACACCGAGGCCGAACTGCTGGCCGCCATGAACGCCTCCAACGGCGCGCTGGTCGCCACGCTCTCCACCGACGACGAGGCCACGTTCGCGCGCCTGGCCCCGCAGATCCGCGCCTTCAAGATCGGCCACGGCAAGGCGCGGTCCCGAGGCGACCGGGACGAGCTCTTCGGCGGCTTCGGCGCGTCCTGGCGGGGCGCCTTCGTCGGCGGGGAGCTGCTGGTGCGGGCGGTGACCCAGGGCCCGGCGGGGGAGCGGCTGCCCGGGAACTTCCCGGAGTACCAGCTGATGCCCTGACCGCGCGCGTCTCTCATTCCGTGGCGTCGCGCACCGGCCGGATCACCTCGTCCGCCAGCCGGCGCGCCACGCCGTCGGGATAAGGACGGGGCAGGCTCAGCACGATGTGGTTCATCCCGGCCCGGACGAGGGCGGCGACCGTGGCACGGGTCGCCGCCGGGTCGTCGTACGACACCAGGACCTGGACCGAGCGGACGATCTCCGCCGGATCCCGGCCCAGTTCGGCGCAGTGCGCGTCCAGCACCCGGGCGCGCTCGGCGACGAACTCGACGGTGTTGTGCGGCGGCCCGGGCACGTTCCAGACGTCCGCGTGCTCGGCGACCAGCCGCAGCAGTCGGGTGCCCCAGCCGCCGATCAGCAGCGGGGGCCCCGGGCGCTGCACCGGCTTGGGCTCGTTCCGGGTCCCCCTCAGCCGGTAGTACTCGCCCTCGAAGCCGAAGACGTCCCGGGTCCACATCAGCTTCAGGATCCGTACCGTCTCGTCGAGCCGGGCGATGCCTTCGGCGGGCGGCACGAGCGTGAGGCCGTACGCGTCGTACTCGTCGACCGCAGGATTCTCCCCGGCGATCCCGCCCGCCCCCGGCGGCTGATGCGTCCCGCCGACGCCCAGCCCCAGGACCAGCCGCCCGCCCGAGATCACGTCCACGGTGGAGGCCATCTTGCCCAGGAGGGCGGGCGGCCGGATCCGGTTGCTGGTCACCAGCAGACCGAGCCGCAGCCGCTCGGTCTGCGCGGCCAGGGCGGAGAGCAGCGTCCAGCCCTCGTGGACGGCGCCGTCCTTGGGACCGGCCACCGGCAGCAGATGGTCCCAGAGCCAGGCGTCCGCGATCTGCGGTATCGCGTCCGCCTCCTGCCAGACACGGCGGATGTCCTCGTAGGGGACGTGCATGGGGGTGGTCTTGATGCCGAAGCGCACAGCCGTCACGGTCGTCATGGCCGTCAGCCTAGTCAATCATCAGCCATACTGACGATCAGATTTCGATATCGTCTACGACATGGTCAGTGATCCCCTCGAATCCCGGCTCGGGTACCTGCTCAAGCATGTCCAGGCCGACCTGGCGCGGAGTTCGGCCGAGGCCCTCGCCCCGTACGGCATGGACGGACACGACCTGGCGGTGCTGGTGGTGCTGGCCGGGGCCGAACCGCTGTCGCAGATCGAGGTGGCGGGACGGCTCGGGGTGGACCGCACGACGATGGTGGCCCTGCTCGACGGCCTGGAGCGGCGAGGTCTGGTCGAACGCCGGCGCAGCCCGCAGGACCGGAGGCGCAACATCGTCGAACTGACGGACACCGGGCGTGAGCGGATGGGCCGGGCGGAGGAGGCGCGACGGGCCGCCGAGCGGCGCTTCCTCGCACCGCTGGACGACGAGACGGCCGCGACACTCGTCCGCGCCCTGCGCGCGCTGCTGCCCGCCCGGTGACGGCCCGGCCACGCGCCGTGACCCGCGCCCACCTGCGCCTACACCGACGGAAACGCAGGTGAAAGGCACTCCGAAAGCTTGGTATTGTTGTCCATGTCGCCGCGGGGAACACCCCCGGTCAGGCGGCAGACACCTAGTCCGGGTGGCGGAATGGCAGACGCGCTAGCTTGAGGTGCTAGTGCCCTTTATCGGGCGTGGGGGTTCAAGTCCCCCCTCGGACACAGAGTTGCCCCACGAAGTCCTGTTTCTGGGCAGGGGGCATTGGCACCCGCTTCCGGCTCCTGGCTGGGGCGGGTGTTCGTCGTTGCGGCGCCTGCGGCCTGGTTTTCCCCCTTCGTCAGCGGTTCGGTGGGCTTCGGTCACCTGATGGTGGTCCTTTCTGCCTGGGGTGTGTCCGCGGTCAGGGTTCTGGTCGTGGGCTCGTAGGTCAGGGTGATCTCCTCGCTGCGCAAGTGGGCGATTGCCTGGGCCGGTGCAGGGCCGGCAGGTGCGGCAGTACCTGGTCTTCGCGCAGGTAGGCGTTGGGAGTGCGACCGGGGTCGGCCCGGGTAGCGCTGGTGTGGCCGGTAGCCAGGTTCGGTGCGGGTCTTGTCCGAGTCGTAGCCGGCGTCGAGGTGCGCGGTGATGTCATCGGGCAGTGGCCCCAGGTCCTCCAGGCGGTCCAGGGCGTGCCGCTCGAAAAGTCGTCACCGCAGGTGAGCGGGGTGCGGTGGGTCCACTGGGACCATGTCCGCGTGATCGTGTCCTTGCTATACAAGGTGGCCCGGAAGTCGCTGTGCGTACCGTCGGTACTGCTCCGCAGTGAGGTGACGAAGGACGCGGAACTGCTGGTGTTGCGGCACGAGAATGCGGTGCTGCGCCGGCAGCTGGCCGGTCCGGTCCGCTACGAGCCCGCCGACCGGTTCTGGTTCGCCGTGCTGTCCACGCTGGTACCCCGACGGCGCTGGCGCGAGGTCGCTGTCGGCGGCAAGGCGATCACCGCGGTCGCCGCCGAACTCGGCGTCCCCACCGTCACCGCGGCCGAGTTCTACCGCACCGCGGCCACCACAGCCTAGGCATCAGAACCTGTGGGACGACGTCGACGGCGCCTGCGCGGCAGTTGTGGCACGTGATCCTATCCATCGGAGCTCTCCCGGCGCCCTGGCGTTGTCGGTGCGACACGGTCGAACGAGTCACGCCACAAGGGATGTGGTCGCTCAACTCGTAGTCGGATGACGGTCCGACCGCGTCCGGCACCGACAACTCCGAATGAGGAAAGAAGGCGTTCTTCGCTGCGGAGTCGCCGTCGCGCACCAGTCGACCGGTGCCCCAGGTCTTGGAATTCGGGCTCAACGAATGGGTCGTGGAAGAGCAGCGACAGAGATACCTGCACGACCCTGCCTCGGTCGATCAGACGTGGACGACTTCTGTGCCGCCACGGCCGTGAGGCGTGACGACGGAGGCGAGGCGGTGCGCGTTGCGTCGCTCGTCCACGCGTACCGAGTGCGCGGCCACTTGGTGGCTGACACAGACCCCCTCACGTCGCGTTCAGCCGCCGGGCATTCAAGCTCATCCAGAGTGAGCGCTGCCTCACGTGTTCAGCGCCAAGTTATGCCATACGCCGAGGCGTCGATTTGGTTCCCGGCCGCCTTTCGAAAGACGCGCCCATCCGGCGCCACCCCGAAGTGCTCTATGGGTTCGCGCAGCATGCGGACCAGGACAGGGGGAATCGGAACAGGTTGTGTGGCCTTGGCCATGGCCGCCTCAGGGAGTGGATCTCGTGGACGGGACCGTCGCGAAGGTAGATCTTGTGCTGCCCACTACCCGACGACGATTACGTCCATCGTGCCCTCGCACGGTGGCGACTGCTGCTGTGCAGTCCAACAATGCGGAAGCCACCACCGAACTGTCCATCCCGGTGGGCACGGTCAAGACCCCACCTCGGCAGCGTGAGACCAAGTTGTCCGCCCGAAACCGCGTGGAGATCGCCGCCTGGGCATGGGAATCCGGCCTCATGAACCGGCAGTGACCACGGCTTGTCAAGCGGGCTTCGTTGAACCTCAGCTGTCCGCCCCGAGTCGATGCCGGGCGCTGGGGTGCGCCCGGTAAGGGCTGACGCTCGGCTCGCCCAGGGTCCAAAAGCGCCACGGACACCCAGCGGCCGGGCCGCCGACGCCGGTCCGCGGCCCCGAACCGACACGCTCCCGGCACAGTCCCCCCGTCGGCCCCGCGAGGAACAGGTCGGCTGTGACGTCGCACGCCGACTGCCCGTCATGGCGCAGATCGACGACGCCCAGCGCCTGGGCGAGGTTGGCAGGGCCACGCGCCAGGTCCCGCGCCCGTAGACCAGGATGCCGACGCTGCCACGCCAGCGCCGCACCGGCCTCGACCGCGCCCGCCCGGAGCAGCACCGAAGCGGGGCGCCGCCCCGGGCCGCACACCGCGTTCAGGCATCGATGGACCGCGTGCGTCCGGTAGACATAGAAGGTCCCCGGCTCCCCGAACTCGGCACGGTTGGTCGCATTCGGACCTCGGAACGCATGCGAGGCGGGGTCGTCGGGCCCCTCGTACGCCTCTACCTCAGTGATGCGCACCGCCGTCACACCGCCCTCGGAACGGGACACCACCAAGGCCCCCAGCAGTTCGGGAGCCACCTCCACGGCCGGCCGATCGAAGAACTCCCTGGACAACACAGGCGGCAACGCCGTGGCGCCCAACGGCTCTTCGAACACCTCCAGTTGCGTGTGACCGGTGCCGTTCGTGCTCCCCACCGACCGACTGTGTGCCATTGCCGCCTCCCGTCCAAGGACCAGGCCGCCGGACCTCGGCGCCTCACCCCACCTCAGCGGTGGCCCACCGCCTCGTCATGGCCGCACAAACGGCCACACGACGCTCGGAGAAGGACATCGAAGCAGTTCCCTGCGCCCGGACGGACGCACGTGGCCGTGCACGCCGCAGGCCGGACCGCTGGAGCAGAAGTACGGCACTGCCCGCCATGTCCCGGTGTGAGGCCGTTGTGGCACACGCTGTTCTGTGGCGGGAGTGGGAAGCCGCCATACCTTCGTGCCGAACGGGCCGACGGTCTCGGCCGCGACCCGCGAGCTGCTGGGCGTGGGCCGGCCGGCCGGCCGATCACCGATGGTGATGACCCGAGACGAGGAAAGAAGGCGTTCTACGCCGTGACACCCCACTCCAGCAGTACCCGAGCGGTCCCGTCCAAGGGCGACTCGGGCCTGAGGTGCCCCAGACATGCCCGTGCCCGGCAGCTGAAGGCGAAGGCGAGCAAGAGGGCACGTCCGCCGCTCGGTCCGAGCTGGTTCGCGGCCGTCATGGGCACCGGGATCGTCGCCAACGCGGCAGCCACCCTGCCGCGAACCTTCCCCGGCCTGCGGGACGCCGCCACGGTGGTCTGGTCGGCGGCTGCACTGCTGCTGGTCGTACTGACCGTCGGCTACGTCCGGCAAAGGACGCTGCGGGTGCACGTCGCCGATCCGATACAGGCCCAGTTCTTCGGGGCGCCGCCGATAGCGCTGCTCACGGTGGGCGCCGGGGCGCTGCTGCTCGGCCGACGGGTGATCGGAGCGTCGGCGGCGCTGGATGTGGACCGGGTGCTGTGGTCGCTCGGTACCGTGCTCGGTCTTGCCACAACCTGCACGGTGCCGTACCTCATGGTCACGCGGCACCGCTTCGCACCCGACGCGGCGTTCGGCGGCTGGTTGCTGCCCGTGGTGCCGCCGCTGGTCTCAGCCGCGACGGGCGCGCTGCTCATCCCTCGGACACCCGCCGGGCAGCCGCGGATGGCGATGCTGCTGGGCTGCTACGCCATGCTCGGGCTTGGGTCGGTGGCCGTGCTTCTGGTGCTGGCCATGGTGTACAGCCGCCTGGTACACCATGAGGCGCCCACCGGCGCGGTGGTGCCCACCGTGTGGATCGGGGTGGGGGCGTTGGCCCAGTCGGTGACCGCGCTGGGTACGCTGGCCACGGCCGCGCCAGGCGCGCTGCCGGCGTTGTACGCGCGGGGCGCCGCAGTCGTGGCGCTCCTGGGCGGGCTCGGTGTGTGGGGCTTCGCCATACTGTGGCTGGTACTCGCCACGGCGCTGACCGTACGAGAGATCCGAACGGGACTGCCCTTCACACCCACTTGGTGGTCCTTCATCTTTCCCCTCGGAGCCTGCGTCACCGCGACTGGCGTCCTCGCCACCCGGACCGGCTCACAGCTGTTCGTCTGGACCGCCGTCTTCCTCTACGCCGTGCTCGTCGCCGCGTGGGCGGTGGTGGTCTGGCACTCACTACGCCACGCCGCCGGCAACACGGGTGGACCGGAAGGCCCGGGGGACCCGGACAGCCCGAAGGAACTGGAAGAACCCGACGCGGCTCGCGAAGCCGTCACTGCGTCTCAGGCCGCACAACCGGCCTCGCTGATGACAGCCGTCGAGGACGCATAGCCGGACGGGGCGCGCTCACATGCGGAGGCGCCCCGTCCCTTTGCCGTCGGTGGATGCTCAGTGGAAGGCCGATGTCACCAGGGCCTTCTGCTCCATGGCATGCCGACGGGCGGAGCCGACGGCGGGGGCAGGTGCCTCCGGTCGGCTGACACACCCAAGGACGCGGTCTCCCAGCCGGTGCAGGCGCGGCCCGACGAAGAACCACGCTCCTTGGTTTTCGGGCTCCTCCTGCACCCAACGTACGTCCACACCGGCAGGAAAGCGGCTGAGTTCCGCCGCGAGCTCTTCCTCGGGGAACGGGTAGAGGCGCTCCACGCGGACGATCGCCGTGTCCGAGAGGCCCGAGCTGTGCCGGTGGGCGTCGAGGTCGTAGAAGACCTTGCCCGAGCACAACAGCACACGCCTGATCCGGGCCGGGTCCACCGTGTGATCCGGTATCACCGGACGAAAGCCGCCATGTGTGAACTCGGCCAGCGTGGAGGTCGCGGCCTTCGTCCGCAGCATCGACTTCGGTGTGAAGACAATCAGCGGCCTGGTGTGGTCGCGCAGCCCCTGCTGCCTGAGGAGATGAAAATAGTTGCTCGGCAGGGAGGGCAGGGCGACGGTCATGTTGTCCTGTGCACACAGCTGAAGGAAGCGTTCGATTCTGGCGGAGGAATGGTCCGGCCCCTGCCCCTCCAGGCCGTGCGGCAGCAACAGCGTCACCGCGGAGCGCTGTCCCCACTTCTGTTCGGATGACGAGATGTACTCGTCGACGACCGTCTGAGCGCCATTGGCGAAGTCCCCGAACTGGGCCTCCCACAGCACCAGAGCATCGGGGCGCGCCAGCGAGTATCCGTACTCGAACCCCAGCGCCGCCAGTTCGGACAACATCGAGTCGTACGGTGCGAAGCCCTGGGCCCGCGGGCCGAGGGTGTTCAGCGGCGTGTGCTCCGCGCCGGTGCGCCGGTCGGTGAGTACGGCGTGGCGTTGGCCGAACGTGCCGCGACGCGAGTCCTGCCCTGCCAGTCGCACCGGAACCCCCTCCAGCAGCAGGGAGCCCATCGCCAGTGTCTCCGCGGTGGCCCAGTCGATCGCCCCGGTGTCGAGCATGGCCGCACGCCTCTGGAGCTGTGGCAGGACACGCGGGTGCACGGTGAAGTCTCGTGGCAGGTCGGTCTGCGAAGCGATGACGTGCCGGGCGGTCGCTTCGTCGATCGCGGTCACGGCCTGATGGTGGGCTGCCCGCTCCTCGGCGTCGCCGGAACGGAGGTCCTCGACGGCGTCGGAGGCGGGCAGGGCTCGGGTCTCGGCGAAGGCCCGCTCAAGATGCTCCTGGTAGTTCCGGTGCGCGCCTTCCACCTGCTGCTCGCCGATGTCCCCTCGACAGACCAGCGCCTCGGCGTACAGCCGGCGCACCGAAGCCTTGGCGTCGATGCGGTCGTACATCATCGGCTGTGTGATGGACGGGTCGTCGACCTCGCTGTGTCCGTGCCGCCGGTAGCAGACGAGATCGATCACGACGTCCTTGTGGAACGCCTGGCGGTAGTCGAAGGCCAGCTGCGCGACCCGGGCGACGGCCTCCGGGTCGTCACCGTTGACGTGGAAGATCGGGGCCTCCACCGTCCTTGCGACATCGGTGGCGTACGTGCTCGAACGGCCGTTGGCAGGTGCGGTGGTGAAGCCGACCTGGTTGTTGATGATCACGTGGACCGTCCCACCCGTGCGGTAGCCGGGCAGCTGCGACATGTTCAGGGTCTCGGCGACCACGCCCTGGCCGGCGAACGCCGCGTCGCCGTGCATGACGACCGGCAGTACCGGGAAACGCTGGCCGCGGTCCCCGGCCAGGTCCTGCTTTGCGCGCACCACTCCCTGCGCCACCGGCCCCACGATCTCCAGATGCGACGGGTTCGCCACGACCGAGACGGCGATCGTGCCGCCTTGCAGGGCACGGTAGGTGCCCTCCGCGCCGAGGTGGTACTTCACATCCCCGGATCCCTGGACCGAACGGATGTCCACCGCGTCCTCGAACTCGTGGAAGATCTGCGTGTAGGACTTGCCGATGATGTTGGCCAGGACATTGAGCCGGCCGCGGTGGGCCATCCCGATGACGGCTTCCCCCACGCCTTCCTCGATGGCGCGGAGCAACAGGGCATCGAGCAGTACGATCGCCGACTCGCCGCCTTCGAGCGAATACCGCTTATGGCCCACGTACTTGGTCTGCAGAAACGTCTCGAAGGCCTCTGCCGCACCCAACCGGTAGAGGATCTGCAACTGTTCGGCGCGGTCGGGCCGGCGCTGCGGTCCCTCGATCCGCTGCTGGAGCCAGTGACGTTCGTGGGCGTCCTGGATGTGCATGTACTGAAAGCCGACGGTGCGGCAATAGAGCTCCTGCAGGCCGTCCAGCACGTCCTGAAGAGCCATCGCGACGTGCCCGGCGAACCCGTCCACGACGAACTTCTCTTCCCGGTCCACGTCGTGGAGTCCGAAGGCGGCGATGTCGAGCTCTGGATGTCCGGCGGCCGGCTGCGACGTGAGTGAGGACATGAGTGGGTCGGTGGCGGCCATCAAGTGGCCGCGCACTCGATACCCGTGGATCAGCGCCGCAACCCGGACCGCTTTGAACGCCGCCTCATCCCCGTCACCACCCCCCGTGGCCATGGCGGTACGTCTCTGTCGGCCTGTCAAGGAGGCCGGGGAGGCGAAGAAGTCCCTCCACGTCTGATCGACCGAGCCCGGGTCGTGCAGGTACCGCTGTCGTTGCTCGTCCACGACCCATTCATTGAGCCCGAATTCCAGTCGGTGGGCCATCGTTCGATCGGTGCGTGATTGCGACGTCACAGCTGGAACGCCTTCTTCCTCATTCGGAGCCGTCGGTGCCGGACGCGGTCGAGTTGTCATCCGCCTACGTGTCCAAGGACTTCGCATCCGTTGCGGAGGTCAACCCGTTCGCCCACGTCCTAGTGACGACGCTAGGGTGCCGGGAGAGCTGAGCCAGAGAGCCAGACGGGCCACAACTGCCTCATATCGGGACATCTGGCCGGGCGGCCGGTGTCCGCGTGGAATGCTGCCGCCGCACAGCCGAAGCGCAGGGTCATGTCGTGTCCTGATCCGAGGGCTTCAAGTCCACTCGGCCTGAGAGCGCTGCTGTGTGAAGCCTGGTTGTGAGAAACGCAAGGCGCACCCCGCCCCTCTCACGGGCCGCTCGACAACCGGCCGTGCGCCGACACCTTGTACCCGGCTTGGTCGCCGCTGTCGCCGCGACCGCCGGCAGCACCACCTGCAAACAGCCAGGAGAGCAGCCATCGCCGCAAACGGCCATGTCGACTGTTTCCGACCGGAACTCGTTGTCATCCCCTGCGGTAGCCGCAAACCGGGATGGCCCGCGCGAGCGGCAGACATGTACCTCGGCTGTTACCACCGTGCGTGCCGCAAGGAGCCGAAGCGCTGCAGCCCGAGCGTCTGCTCGCCCTCTCCGCGCGCTACGGCCTCCTGGACCTCGACCATGTCATCGAGCCGTACGACACCCCTGGTACGGCCGGTGCGACAACAGCCCGGCTTCTCCTGGAAAGGGTCGCACCGTCGTTCTCGGGCCGCCGTCGATCAGGGCCCTCCCGCTTCCGCGGTCTTCCACCGGCGACCAGCACAACGGTCACGGACTACGCCGAGCCCGCCTCGGACGTGCCCACGCCGGTCGTCCGGAAACTGGTCCGGAACGCACCAGGTGTCACACCCAGCTGCCGCACAAAGGCTCTGCGCAGCGACTCGGGCGAGCCGAACCCGGTGCGTCGCGCCACCACGGCCATGGGGTCATCACCGGTCTCCAGCAGCACCTGGGCCGCTTCCAACCTGATCTGCTCCACATACCTGGCCGGAGTGGTTCCCACCTCTTCGTGGAAGAGCCGGGTCAGATGACGGACGCTGAGGCCCGCCCCGCGGGCCATCGCCGACACTGTGTGGTTGGCCCCGGGCTTCTCGGCGACCGCGTCCAGGACCCGGCGGAGAATCTCCTGGCGGCTGTGCGGGGCCCGGGAGCGGACGCTGAACTGGGACTGGCCACCCGGTCGTTGCATGAAGACGACCATGTCCTTGGCGACCGCCCGAGCGACCTCCGCGCCGTAGTGATCTTCGACGAGCGCCAGGGACAGGTCGATACCGGCGCTGACACCCGCCGATGTCATCATCCGCCCGTCCCGCACGAAGATGGCGTCCGGCTGGACCTCCACGGACGGGAACCGCAGAGCCAGTTGCTGCGAGTTCTGCCAGTGCGTCACGGCACGACGGCCGTCCAGAAGTCCGGCCGCGGCCAGCAGAAACGCTCCCGTGCACACCGATGCCGTACAAAGGGCCTTCTCATTCAGCTGTCGGACGACATCCAGTAGGGCGTCGTCCTTGATCAGCGTCTCCCATTCCGGACCGCCCGGGATCACCAGAACGTCGCACGGCTCACGTACCTCATCGACACGCAGGTCAGCGATGAGGCGGGTCCCGGCGGAGGTGACCACCTCCGCCCCGTCCTCGGACGCGATCTGCACCTCATAGCACCCGCCGAACTCGTTGGCCGACGCGAACACCTCGATGGGACCGGTCACATCGAGTAGCCGAACGCCCGGGAAGACGAACACGATCACGGTGAGCGGGCCCGTTCCTGGGCGCTTGTGGTTCATCGGATGCCTCCGGGCCGGGCGCGGTGCGGACACGGGCGACCTGTGGGGGTCGGCGAGTGTTCCAGGGGGGATCAGGGAGCCGATCACCGCCGGCCCGGACCCCGTTCGCAGGGTTTCCGTGCGTTCATTCTGCGCCTTCGACCAGAACCTGGACCACGACCGGCTTGCTCCCTGCTGGGAGGTGAATCCTCCCAGTCCGCCGCGACGTCGTCACGCCGCGTCCCCAGGCCGTATTCGAGCATGTGGCGAACACGGCGGCGCTCGGCAGGCGAGTGACCCACGCCACGACCGTACGGGACCTGAGGGAGGCACTTCGGGCCGGGAGGCTCCGCAGCGCCTGCACGTGCAAATCGGCTCGGTAGTTTCGATCTCAGCAGCCCTACCCGCACGGGCGTGGTGGGGCGTCCGCGTGGCCGCGGCTCCGGCCCGGCCGACCGCAGTCGAGGCCCGTGTGGTGTGCGACAAGAGCCGCGCAGCCCGCCGCCGTCCCTCTTTGAAGGAGTTCCGCCGATGAAGACCGTCACCCACTGGATCGGTGGCAAGCCGTTCGGAGACGCTTCAGGCGCCTTCGGCACCTGGGGCCCCGTCACCGACCCCGCGACCGGAGAGGTCACCGGACAGGTCGCGATGGCCGGCGCCGACGAGGCCGACGCCGCGGTCGCCGCGGCGAAGGAGGCCTACGCCGGCTGGCGCACGTCCTCGCTCGCGCAGCGGATCGCGATCCTCTTCCGCTACCGCGAGCTGCTGAACGCGCGCCGCGACGACCTCGCCGCGCTGATCACCGCTGAGCAGGGCAAGGTCCATGCGGACGCGCTGGGCGAGGTGGCCCGGGGCCTGGAGATCGTCGAACTGGCCTGCGGGCTCGGCATGGCGCTCAAGGGCGAGACGTCCACAGGGGTGTCGAGCCAGATCGACGTGGCGTCGGTCCGCCAGCCGCTCGGTGTGATCGTCGGCATCTCGCCGTTCAACTTCCCCGCGATGATCAGCATGTGGATGTTCCCCATGGCGATCGCCTGCGGAAACACCTTCGTCCACAAGCCGAGCAGCAAGGCCCCGTCCGCGTCCATGCTCCTCGCGGAACTCGCGGCCGAGGCGGGCGTGCCCGACGGGGTGCTCAACATCCTGCACGGCGACGCGGTCGCGGTGAACGCGCTGCTCGACCACCCGGACGTGGCGGCCGTGTCGTTCGTGGGCTCCACGCCGGTCGCCCGCCACGTCTACACCAGGGCGTCCGCCGGCGGCAAGCGTGTCCAGGCCCTCGGCGAAGCGAAGAACCACATGCTGGTACTGCCCGACGCCGACCTCGACGCGGCGGCCGACGCCGCCGTGACCGCCGCCTACGGCTCCGCGGGCCAGCGCTGCATGGCGGTCTCCGTGGTGGTCGCGGTCGGCTCGGCGGGGGACGCGCTGGTGTCCCGGATCGCCGAGCGGGCCACGAAGATCAAGATCGGCCCGGGCAACGACCCGACGTCCGAGATGGGTCCCCTCATCACCAAGGCGCACCGCGACGAGGTCGCGGACTACATCGCGGGCGCGGCCGCCCAGGGAGCCGACGTGGTGCTCGATGGCAGGGACTTCACCGTCGAGGGCCTGGAGAACGGGCACTGGATCGGTGTCTCGCTCCTCGACAAGGTCAGCACGGACTCGGACGCCTACCGGAACGAGATCTTCGGTCCCGTCCTGTGCGTGCTCCGTGCGGAGACCTACGAGGAGGCCATGGCCATCATCAACGGTTCCCCGTACGGCAACGCCAGCTCGATCTTCACCCGGGACGGCGGCGCGGCTCGCCGGTTCCAGCTGGAGGTCGAGGCCGGCATGGTCGGCGTGAACGTGCCGATGCCGGTGCCGGTGGGCTACCACTCCTTCGGCGGCTGGAAGGACTCGGCCTTCGGCGACCACCGCATGTACGGCAGCGAAGCCGTGCACTTCTACACGCGCGGCAAGGTCATCACGACCCGCTGGCCGGACCCGGCTGTGACGGCGGCCGGTGTGGACCTGGGCTTCCCCGCGTCCCACTGACCGCCGCAGGCCCGCACGCGCTGGTCGCGTCGGGTGGCAGTGCCGAGCCGCTCCATCACCCGTGGTCCCCGCGTCCCGGTCGTCCTTCGGGACGGCCGAGGATCGCATCGTCCGCCACGCTGCGGCGCCGACCACAGGCGCTGCAGCGTGGCGGACCCCCTTCGGGGCGACCGGGAATCGAAACGGAATCGCGCGGCAGCGGTTGGCTTGGGGGTTCGACGTGACGGACGCCCTCGAGAACAACTGAGGTCCACAGCTGTGCGTCTTCGGTCCTGCCCGACCAGGTAGCCGGCCGGGCTGCGACCAGGATCCGGACCATTCCCGGACCACCCGGCGCAACGGGCCTGAAGTGCACTCATTTCCGCAGTTCAACGGCAGGTTAGGCGCGTACCACCGGCAGACCGGGAAACTGCTGGGTGCTCCGCTCAAGATGCTGGGCATGACCGCTCGGCATGCCGAGCGGCAGCATGCACGGACACCGCATCTCGGGGCAGCGAGCTGACGGCAGGAAGCCCCTCCGGCGTGCGCCACCGATCGGCTGATGCGCGCTTGACTTCATGCCCGCTTTCGAGCGTCCACGGCCGCGGCCGACCCGCCGAACGGGATCACGGAAGCCACCGCGATTCCCACGTTTCCTCGCCGCTGCTCGCCCACGCGTCCGCGAGTTCATCGACCAGTCGCGGCCCGCGGCCTGACTCACGCGTTGAGCAGCCGAGCACGGTGGCCGCGTCCCGGTCCGTGAGTCCCTCCCATACATGGAGCGCCAGTACTTCCTGGTCGGCGACCGGCAACCGCCGCCAGGCGGCTACCAGGTCCATCCGCTCCTCGGCCTGGGGGTAAACCGCCGTAGCTGTCATTGCCACCGTTCTCCATGACACGCACCGTGACAGCCGTCTGGCGCCGCTGCTCGCGGTGGGCGTTGCGACCACTTCTTCGACCGGCCCGCCCTCGAGGCGGCTCCCGAACTCCTCGGGGTTCTCGTGGTCTCGCGCTCGCAGCGCGGCGTGACGGCGGTGCGTATCACCGAGGTGGAGGCGTACGAGGGTCCGGACGATCCGGCCTCGCACGCGTTCCGGGGCCCGAACCGGACCAATCGAGCGGAGTCCGGGGCCCCGGGGACCTTCTATGTGTACCGGACGCACGCGGTGCATCGGTGCCTGAACGCCGTCTGCGGACCCGGGCGGCGTCCCGCTTCGGTGCTGCTCCGCGCCGGCACCGTCGTGGAGGGAGCGGACGTCGCGCAAGAATGCCGGGGCCTGGGGTGCGGGCGCGCGATCTGGCGCGCGGCCCGGCCAGCCTCGCCCGGGCGTTGGGCATCGCCGATCTGCATCATGACGGGCAGTCGGCATGCGATGGGGCAGCGGAGTTGTTTCTCGCGGAGCCCGCCGGGGGCGTCTCGTCCGCGCGGGTTGGCCGAGGGCTGCGGACGGGGGTGGGCGGTCCTGCTGCTTCGTACCCGTGGCGCTTCTGGATGCTGGGCGAGTCGAGCGTCAGCCCCTGTCGGGCGCACCCGGGGTCGCGCCAACGGAGGCGGGCGGAGGGCTGACCTCTGCGCCCGCACGGGACACCACGAGTGCCGGCGCCCCTCCCCGGAGGCGGCGGCACCCGAAGGTGTTTCAGGCTCGCCCCAGTACCGGCACCGGGATCGGCGACAAGCCCGCAGCGAAGACCGAATGTGCGCCTTCTCCGTCCTTATCCGCGGCCACGCACACCCGGCGTCTGCGAGTTGAACACCTCAGGAAATGTCCGTGGGCCGGGCCGGCTTGCCACCTCTCCGCCTGAGGCGGCGTCCGGGGGTACGGCGGCGGCCCGACCGAACAGAAGGCGATCAGTGATGACTCCGACCAGTCCCACTCCCGAACCGGATCCGCGCAGGTGGCGCGCGCTCGGGATCATCTGCCTCGTGCAGGTGATGCTGCTCCTCGATGCGACCGTGGTCAATGTCGCGCTGCCCCCCATCCAGCACGATCTGGGCCTCACGACCACAGGCCTGGCATGGGTCGTCAACGGCTACACCGTCACCTACGGTGGGCTGCTGATGCTTGGCGGGCGCCTGGGTGATCTGCTCGGCCGCAGACGCCTCTTCCTGACCGGCCTGGCGATCTTCGCGCTGTCGTCGGCGAGCGCCGGAGTGGCCCAGCAAGCCGGCGTACTGATCGCCGGCCGCTTCGTACAGGGCGTCGGTGCGGCACTCGTCAGCCCGGCGGCCCTGTCCCTGGTGACGCTGCTGTTCACACAGCGGCAGGAAAGGGCACGGGCCATGGCCATCTGGAGCGGCCTGGCGGGAGTCGGTGTGGCCCTGGGCGTCGTGCTCTCGGGCGTCCTGACCACCATCGCCTCCTGGCGTTGGATATTCTTCATCAATCTACCCATCGCCGCGTTCGCCTTTCTCGCCACCTTCAAGCTCGTCTCCGAAAGCCGAGCCACCAGGCGCGGTCGGCCTGACGTCCTCGGCGCCGTGACGGTCACCCTCGGTCTGCTCCTGGTCGTGTTCGGCCTCCTGGAGAAGGACAGCCACGCATGGCTCTCGTTTTCCGTCCTGGGCTGCGTCGGGATCGGTGTCCTCTGCTTGATCGGTTTCGTGCTGGTGGAGGCCCATGTGGCCCAGCCCCTGGTGCCCCTCGCATTCCTGCGCTCACGTAACCGGAGCATCGCCAACATCGTTCGCATCTGCTACTACGTCGGCTTCGCCACCCTCTTCTTCTCGCTGAGCCTGTATGTCCAGCGCATACTGCACTTTTCCGCGCTGGCGACCGGATTCGCCTTTGTACCGTTCGGGTTGGTCATTCTCTTCAGCGCCACCGTGATGGCACCACGACTCCTTCCCCGGTTCGGTCTGCGAGCCCTGAACGGAGGAGGGCTTGCGGTCACCACGGTCGGCTACCTCCTCCTTGCCGGGCTGAACAGCCACGGCACCTACGCGGCCGACGTACTGCCCGGACTGATCCTCGTGCCGCTGGGAGGCGGCCTCGTCCTCGTCGGATCCACTGTCGCCGGAGTGGACGGCGCCACCGGTGAGGACGCGGGCATCGCCAGCAGCATGAACAATGCGTCCATGCAGATCGGCAGCGCCATCGGTCTGGCTGCCCTGGTCTCACTGGGCACCGGCCACGCCGCCGTGCTGCGGCGTGCGGGCGCCGACCAGGTGACCGCTGCCGCGCACGGTTACGCCTTCAGCTTCACCATCGCTGCCGGCATGACGGCCTTCGGTGCGTTCCTCGGCTTCGTCGGGATCCACCCGACGCCGGCCGGGACTCCGACGGTGAGGGCCAACGCCAGGCAGCGAATGGTCTGACGTGCCGCCGGCGGCGAAAGCGAGAGTCTGCGGCCGCGGCGGGCCGGGCGGAATGATGCTGCCGCTGCGTGTCAGGCGACATAGTGGGCCCCGCTCGAAGAGGCCGAGTGTGAACCAGCTGTTCGTGCGACGGCGGCATTGCCGGGTCTGAGCTCCGATCGTTGCCTCCCCTGCTCTCTCCCGTGGACGCCTCAGGCCCGTCACCCGGCATGACCCTGTTCTTCTCGAACTTCCGCTCCGCCATCGCCATCCCCCGGCTCGACCGCCCGGCAGGCGGGTCTCCACCAGCACACGCCGGGCGCGCACCCGACCAGCACTGCTCGCATCACACGCACAGGCAGGACGACAGGCATGACCGCAAACGACTATCTCGACTACTTCAAGCCACAACTCGTCGTCATCCCGTGCGGCAGCCGCAAACTGGGCTCGCCCGCGCGCTCGGCAGACATGTACGTAGGCTCCTACCACCGGGCATGCCGCAAGGCGGCCGACGCACTGCAACCTGACCTGCTGCTCATTCTCTCCGCACGCCACGGGCTCCTCGGCCTCGACGACGTCATCGAGCCGTACGACACACCTCATGGCGCAGCCGACGCAGTAACGAGCCAGGTCCTGCTGGAACAGGCAACCGTGCGTGACATCGTGGGCCTTGACCCCGTGGTGGCCCTCGGCGGTGCACGACATATCCGCCTCGTGCGCTCCGTCTGGCCGCACGTCCACACGCCGTTGGCCGGTGCACGCGGCATGGGTGAGCAAATGGCCCGGCTTGCAGCATTGCGCGAGGGACGGGGACTACCTCTGACATGACGCTTCGTGCGGCGGCCGCGAGGCCTCGCCGGCATGTGCCGAGGCGCATGGCATTACGGGGACTGGGGAGCGTTCCAGAAGTGACGGTCGTACATGGTGTGGTGGTACCACAGTGCGACGTCGTGAAGCTGATGTTGGAGGCGTAGCTGATGCCGAGGCCCGCACAGGCCTCGGCCCTCGAGGCGACGCTGCGCGTCTGCCAACGCGTCAGAGCCATCCCTCACGCGGCCCACTCGTTGACCGGCCCCGCGACGCGGGGCAGCAGGCGGGCGTGTCGCTCCGCGGTGCCGGCTTCTTGTTCCGCATGGCTTTCCAGGGTGTAAGCGGATCCCGGGGGCGGCGACCGTCGGCCCGGGAACCCATGAAGCGGTAATGCAGGAGCGGGCGGTTATGCAGGCCGTCCGTCGACTGCTACCAGGTCTGCTCGCTGGCTCGTACGAGGACCTCGTTGACGGTGACCCGGCGGTCCCGGGTGACGATGTGGGACACGGTGTCGGCGATGTCCTCGGGGCGCAGCAGTTCCATGCCCTGGATCTGACGCTCGATGGCCTGCCGCACGCCGTCGCGGAGATGGTTTTCCAGCTGCCGAATCCGCGCGGACTCGTCACGGGCGGCAGCAGCCTGCGGGGCAGCCTGAGCATCGTGCCTCTTCACCCAGTGCCGTAAGGCTGCGGGATGAATGCCGAGCGGGTCACCGACGTCATGGATGATCCCGGCCGTCCGGGGTCTCGCGTTGCTTGTCTGCGACCGTCCGCACCGCTCGCTGCAGCGGGCGGCGCCTATACGAAGGACGCATCCAGCCGCACCGGGCGGGAAACAACCGGTACGACGCGGACGACGAAGAGGAGCACGCCGACCGCGATGAGCGTGAAGATCACGGTGGCAGGGGGATGAGAGTGCCAATCCCCTCGCGGCATGGGGAGTTCCTGGCGGACCGGGCCACGGCGAGCACCCTGTATACGCTGGTCCCCAATCAGAGGGTGTGGTCCAGCCGCTCGCGCCGGCTGGTCCGCAGCCCCGGTCCCGCCACGCTGGATCGACGGACTCCCTGCCACCCTGACGAGTAATCCCGTCAGGGGCATTCACCGTGCCTCGCGCCGCCCGGCCAGCCGGGTGACCCTTGTCCCCTGAGCCGTCCTTGCGCGACCACGACCGGATCGTCGGTGGTCAACTCGCCCCTCGGACACTCGTTATAGCGATACGCGGATGAGGGCCTCGACCTAACGGTCGCGGCCCTACCTGCATGTTTGTAACTGATCGTGATCCCGAGGGCTTCGCAGAGTGGGCTCTTCTTCTCTGTGTCGACGACCTGTACGCGTTGTGCGATGTCTCCGAGTCTCTCAGTGATCTCCCGGATCTGGTCGGCGCTGAGGGGAGTTTCCTTCTTTCGAGTGGCGGCAGGTGGCGTGTCGAGCTTCTTGCGTGCTGTCTCCTTGTCCGCTTGCGCCTCGTTGATCCATTGGGCGACGACGGCGGGGTCGGCGCCGGCTTCGAGGGCGGCCTGGTAGCGGGTGAGACGCCGCTCGTACCCCTTGACGACTTTGCGGGCCTGTGCGTGCTGAGGAGTGAGCGTCTCGGCCGCGTGCGCTGCCGCGCTGGCTTGGGCGAGGGCGGTGAGGGTGGCGGTGAGCCGGGCGGGGGCGAAGGCTTTCGCGATCCTGTGCCTGCAGGATCTCTGTCCTCATGACGCCTCCTCGGCCGTCGGTACGTGTGCGACCTGGTGGGCCCGGGGCGAGGCGCACACAGCCACGGGATGCTCCAGCCATCAGTGTCCGGAGGTGTCCGTGGCGGCGTTTGCCGGGGTGTTCGAGAGCGCCGGCAGGAGTGGGAAGTGGCAGGCCGCGGTGTGGCCGGGGCCGAACAGGCGCAGGGCGGGTTCTTCGTGCGTGCAGCGCTCACGGGCCAGCGGGCACCGCGTCCGGAAGCGACACCCCGAGGGTGGGTCGACGGGGCTGGGCAGTTCGCCGCTGATGCCGGTGCCGTGTTTGGCCCGTTCCACTGCCGGGTCCGGTATCGGAACCGCCTTGAGGAGCCCGGCGGTGTAGGGGTGGGCGGCGCGCAGATGGATGTCGTCGGCACTGCCGACTTCGACCAGACGGCCCAGGTACATCACGCCGATCCGGTCCGCGAGGTAGCGGACCACCGCAAGGTCGTGCGAGATGACGATGTAAGACAGTCCGTGGGACGCCTGGAGCCGCTTCATCAGGTTGAGCACCTGGGCCCGTACGGACACGTCCAGCGCCGAGACCGGCTCGTCGGCGACGATCAGCTTCGGGGTGAGCGCCAGCGCTCGGGCAAGGCCGATGCGCTGACGCTGGCCGCCGGAGAACTCGTGCGGGTACAGCTCCAGTCCCCGCTCGGGCAGGCCGACCTCGGCGAGCAGTTCGGCGATGCGTGCCTTCTGCTGGCGGGCGGTGCCGATGCCCTGGATCCGGAGGGGTTCGCGCAGGATGCTGCCGACCCGCATGCGAGGGTCGAGGGAGGAGAACGGGTCCTGGAACATCATCTGCAGGTCGCGGCGG
Organism: Streptomyces sp. NPDC028289; assembly: GCF_055565975.1. Lineage (NCBI taxonomy): Bacteria > Bacillati > Actinomycetota > Actinomycetes > Kitasatosporales > Streptomycetaceae > Streptomyces > Streptomyces sp. NPDC028289. The sequence continues at coordinate 467,394 of NZ_JBVHTI010000002.1, forward strand.
CGTCGCCGCAGCTCACGGCCGCGCAGGTGCCCGAGGTCGGTGCCGTCCAGGGTGACGGTGCCGGCGTCGGGCCGGTCGAGGCCGACCAGCAGGCGCCCGAGCGTGGTCTTGCCGCAGCCGGACTCGCCGACCAGGCCGAAGGTCTCGCCGGGGCCGAGGGCGAGGGAGACGCCGGAGACGGCGTGCACGACGCGCCGGCCACGGACGAGCAGCCGGTTCCCGCGGACCGGGAACTCCCGGACCAGGCCGCGCGCTTCGAGCAACGGCCGGGCAGGGGCCGCAGCCGGTACGACGTCCGGGTACGGCGCGACGGCGACGGCATGCGGCGGCAGGGGGCCGCTGGTCGGATGCCAGCAGGCGTACCGGTGACCGTCGGAACCGTCCGGGCCGGTGAGCTCCGGCTCCTCGGCACGGCAGCGCTCGGTGGCGTACGAGCAGCGGTCGGCGAACCGGCAGCCGCCCGGCGGGTCGGTGAGATCCGGGGGCAGGCCGGGGATGCTGGGTAGCTGCCTGGCCGGGTCCTGGTCCAGGCGTGGCACCGAGGCCAGCAGACGCTGGGTGTAGGGGTGCCGCATGCCGCGGAACAGCCGGTCGGTGCCGGCGCTCTCGGCGATGCGGCCGGCGTACATGACGTTGATCCGGTCGGCGTGGCCTGCGGTGACACCCATGTCGTGGGTGATGAGGATCATCGCCATGCCGAGCCGGTCGCGCAGGTCGGCCAGCAGGGTGAGGATCTGCGCCTGGATGGTGACGTCCAGGGCGGTGGTGGGCTCGTCGGCGATCAGCACCCGGGGCTCGTTGGCCAGCGCCATGGCGATCAGCACCCGCTGGCGCAAGCCGCCGGACAGCTGATGGGGGTAGTCCTTCAGGCGCTCGCGGGGGTGCGGGAGACCGACCAGGCCGAGGACCTCGGCTGCTCGGTCGGCTGCCTGGCCCTGGGTGCAGCCACGGTGCACCAGGACGGCTTCGGCGACCTGGTGACCGATGGTCCTGGTGGGGTTCAGGGAGGTCATCGGGTCCTGGAAGACCATCGCGATGTCGTTGCCGCGCACCCGGCGCAGTTCGCGTTCGGGCAGCCCGACCAGCTCGCGCCCGTCCAGCGCCACCGAGGAGTCGCCGACCAGTGCGCCACCGGGTGGCAGCAGGCCCATGAGGGACAGACCGGTCATGGACTTGCCGCAGCCGGATTCGCCGACCAGACCCAGGGTTTGGCCGGCTTCCAGGGTGAAGGACACGTCGTCCACGGCGCGCACCACGCCACGGCGGCTGCTGATGTGCGTGGTGAGGTTCCTGACCTCGAGGAGGGGCGGCATGCGTGTAGTCCTCGCATCGTCACAGCGGTCACGGGCGTTGCAGTCGGACGTCCAGGGCGTCGTGGACGGCGTCGCCGATCAGGTTGAACGCCACCACGGTGGCGATCAGGATCGCCGCGGGCGGGTAGACCAGCCACCAGTAGCCGTCGTAAAGGGAGTTGAGCCCGGCGGAGAGCATCGAACCCCAGTCGGCGTGCGGCGGGGGCAGCCCGAGTCCGAGGAAGCTCAGGGCCGACAGGGTGAGGATCGAGTCGGCGATGGTGAAGGTGCCGCTGACGATGATGACGCCGGCGGCGTTCGGCACCAGGTGGCGTACGACGATGCGCCCTGAGGTGCCGCCCATCATCCGTGCCGCCTGGACGAACTCCCGCGACCGCAGGCTGAGTACCTCGCCCCTGACCAGGCGTGCGGCCCCGAGCCAGGACAGCAGCGACAGCAGCACGACGATCAGCCACAGGCTCGGCGTGAACAGGCTGACCATGATCAGCAGCAGGACGATGCCGGGGACGGCCAGGAACGTGTCGATGACCCGCATCATGACCGCGTCGACGACTCCGCCGGCATAGCCGGCTGCGGCACCGTACAGCGTGCCGATGACGGTCGTGGCGAGGGCCACCGCAAAACCGAGTTCGAGCGACGACTGCCCGCCCGTCATCAGCCGCCCCAGCACGTCGTATCCGGAGGCGTCCGTGCCCAGCGGATGCCCGGCGCCGGGCGCGAGATCGTTCAGGTCCAGCCGGACGGTGGCCTGGTCGGTCCGGTACAGCAGCGGCCCGATGAAGCAGAAGGCGGCGATCACCGCGACCATGCCCAGTCCGACCAGGGCCCGCCGGTTGCGCACGAACGCTGTCAGCAGCGGGCGGGAGCCGCGCGCAGCGGTCGCCGGGGCCGCGGGTTCGGGCGCGCCCGGCGATTCAGGCGCAGGCTCGGGTTCGGGCAGATCCACGGGTTCAAGCGTCGACATAGCGGATCCGGGGGTCGAGGAGGCCGTAGGCGATGTCGGCGAGGAGGCTGCCGACGACGGTGGCCACACCGACCACCAGGGTCGAGCCGAGCAGGATCGGGTAGTCCTTGCTGGTGGCGGCCTGGTAGAACAGCAGCCCCATGCCCGGGTAGTTGAACACCGACTCGGCGATCACCGCGCCGGCGACGATGTTCGGGGCCGCCAGCCCCAGGACGGTGATGACCGGCAGCAGGGAGTTGCGCAGGACGTGCCGGAGCAGGACCAGCCGCTCCGGCAGTCCCTTGGCGCGGGAGACGCGTACGTAGTCCTGCGCCAGGGTGGTGATGGCCGACGACCGCATGTACCGGCTGAACCCGGCCACGCTGACCAGGCTCAGGGTGACCACCGGCAGGACCAGGGCCTGCGGGTCGGCCAGGATGCCGCCGACGGACTCGGCCTGCGGGGCCTGGGGCGGCAGCAGGTGCCACTGCACCGAGAAGACCGCGACCAGCAGCAGCGCGAAGAAGAAGTCCGGCATCGAGTACAGCACGAAGGAGACGACGGTGAGGACGTGGTCCGTGACGCGGTCCCGCCGCACCGCCTGGAAGATCCCCATCGGCAGGGCGACCGCGAGGGTGAGCAGCGTGGACAGCCCCAGCAGCACGGCGTCACGCGGCAGCCGCTGCGCGATCAACGTGGACACGGGCTGGTGCAGGGAGTACGACGTTCCGAAGTCGCCCACGGCGGCCTGCTTCACGAAGGTCACGAACTGCGCCGCCAATGGCCGGTCCAGGCCGTTGGCAGCGTTGAAGACGGAGATCCGCTCGGCGGTGGCCCGGGTCCCGAGGGTGGCCCGGGCGGCGCTGCCCGGCACCAGGTGGATCATGATGAACGTCAGGAGCACGACGCCGAACACCACCACGATCGCCTGCCCGGTCCGGCGGATGAGGTAAGCGGTCACAGAGCGCTCGTCACTTGGAGTAGCCCCAGTCTTCGAAGGTGTTCGCGCTGGAGAACGGGTTCAGCGGGACGACGCCCTGCAGCTTCGTCCGGTACACCAGCAGGCCTTCACGCAACGGCAGCCACAGCCAGGGCAGTTGACGGGCCGTGTAGTCCTCGTAGGCGGTGAACGCCTGGGCCGAGGAACCGTATTCGGTGGCCTTGACCAGTTTGTCCATCTTGGGGTCGGAGTAGCCGCCGGCGTTGTTGTAGCCGCCGGTGTCGAAGAAACCGGTGCCGTTGGGATAGAGCGGATACGGGTCGTAGCCGAACTCCGCCAGCTGCCAGCCGCAGGTCGACGAAGGGTGGGACCGCGCAGTGCACGTGCCGATCTTGCTGATCAGCGTGTTGAACGGCTCGGACCTGAGGTTGACGGTGATCCCGGCCTGGGCCTCCGAGGACTTGATGGCGGCGTTCTGCTCGTCCGTGGTGGCCCGGCCCGAGGAGTAGACCAGGTCGAAGGTCAGCGCCTGGCCTGCCTTGATGCCGGCTCCGCACTGCGAGGAGCCGGTCCCGGGGTTCTCACACGTCGTCGTCCCGCCCGGCACCACCTTCCAACCGTGTGCCTGCAGGAGCGCCTTCGCCTTGTCGGGGGAGTACGGATACGGCCCGCCGGCCTTCTCCAGGGCCGACACCCACGGCCCGCCGGCCTTGACCGGTACGGGTCCGTTACCCGGATCCGCATAGCCGCTGTAGACCTTGGAGACGATCTGCGTGCGGTTGATCAGGTACTCGAAGGCCTGGCGCACGTACAACTGGCGCAGCACCGGGCCGACCGAAGAGTTGTACAGGTTGGGCAGGATCCCGGACACGCCCGGGATGGGCACGCTCGCGATCGAGTACCCGCTCGACTTGAGGGCCTCCGCCTGCTTGATGTCGTTCAGCGGCAGCGAGGCGACGTCGAGGGAGCTGCCCGAACGCAGGGCGTTGATCTCGGGGGTGTCGGTGGTGAAGGGCGTTTGGACGACCTTGTCGAGGACCGGCTTGGCGGAGCCGGAGTACGCGGTGTTGGGTACGTAGCTGTAGTAGCCGTTGGTGCGGAATTCCGCCAGCTTCCACGGCCCGTCCACGACCTGCCACAGGGGATTGGTCGCGAAGGAGGTCGTCTTGGCGCCTTCCTTCTGCAGGTAGGCGTACACGGCCTTCGCGCCCGCGGTGGTCGTGTCGTGGTCGCCGACCGCGCCCGTCGCGGAGGTCTTGTCCCAGGCGTGCTGCGGGAGCAGCGGGATGGTGCTGAGCACATCGTCGGTGTAGAAGTCCGGGTTGTACGCCTTGGTGAGGTCCAGCACCACGGTGTGGGCGTCCGGTGTGGTCACCTTCGAGACGTCCTCGGGGAAGAGCCCGACGAGATGGGCGTTCCAGTTCGAGGCGTTCGCCTTCAGCAGGTTGTAGACGAAGGTGAAGTCACGGCTCGTGATCGGTCGGCCGTCCGACCAGTTCCAGCTCTTGAGGCGGATGGTGAGCCGTTTGTCGCCGTTCGAGTAGTCGAGGGAGGTGAACAGGCTCTTCTCCTTGTTCACCACCGACTTGGCGCCGTCTCCTGCGTACACCAGGTAGGGCCACATGGCCTGGGTGAGGTTGGCGTTGTAGCCGTTCTGGTTCGTCGCGGGTGGCAGCGGAAAGATGAAGTCGGGCACCGCGCCCAGCTCCGCGATGGTGACCGTTCCGCCTCGCTTGACGGGTTTTTTGGCGGGATGGGCGCTCGCGCCGTCGGTGATCGCTCCGTTGCCGCCTCCGGTGCATGCGACGGCAACCATCGCCAGGGTTAACGCGCCCACGGCGGCTCTCAGTCGATGGATAGTGCGCATGCGGGTCCTCACCTCTCTGCTCTGACGACGCCACGTCCGAATCAACCCCACCCGTAACAGCATGCTCATGCCAATCACGACTCCATGGGCCTACCCGTGGCGTACGTGGTCCATGCTCGGCCGGAAACGATGCTCCCGCGCGTGCCAGTGCTTGCACGGCGGTCACGCAGGGACTCGAGGAAAGTGAACCGATGTCCGGGTCAGGCCCCAGGCATCCTCAACGACAGCAGCTACAACAGCGGCGCACGATGCGACGGCTATGGGCGTCGATGCGTACCGTGACAACAGCCGTGCTGGTGGAGTTCACGGGCCTCACTATAAAGGGGGAACCGGCGCGGCGACAGCGTTGTCGATCCTCCTGACAAGCCACATCCGCAAGGATTGAGCCCTTTCCGTGCGCCCGGTAGAGGTCGGCGACCTGCCCAGTGCAATGCGATCGGTTCGGCCTGGGGCGAACCGGCGGGCGCAGAAGTGGAAGCCGCGGGCCGACCGTGCCCCGGTCCGGGTCAACGTCTCGGACCGGGTGCCGGCGGCCAGACGCGCCGACTGCGCGGCGCGGAATCCGAAGGCCAAGTTCGACGTCCTCTACGTGCCCTGAGGATCACCGGTTCTTGAACTCCTCGATGGCCGTCCGGACCGTCTCCTGCATCGCGTCGCTTCCGGCGTGTCCGGAGTCCTCGATGATGTGGAGCCGCGCGTCCGGCCACGCCTTCGCCAGCTCCCAGGCCGTCTGTACCGGGCTGCCCATGTCGTGTCGGCCGTGGACCAACACTGCGGGGATCCCGGCCAGCTTGTGAGCGTTGCGCAGCAGTTGGTCCTCGTCCAGCCACGCGCCGTTGCTGAAGAAGTGGGCGCAGATCCGTACGAATGCGATCTGCGCGTCGACTTCGCGATCGCTGTACATGCCGGGCATGCCGTTGGGCTCGTTCGAGATGACCGCGTCCTCCCAGGCGAGCCAGTCGGCAGCGGCCTTTTCCCGGATCGCCCGGTCAGGGTTCTCCATCAGTCGCGCGTAAGCCGCCAGCAGGTCGCCGTCTCGCTCCTCCTCGGGGACGGCGTCGCGGAACCGGTCCCACGCCTCGGGGTAAAACCGTCCGGCACCCCGGTAGAGCCAGTCGATCTCGGTGCGGCGGGTCGTCGTGACGGCTGGGATGACCATTTCAGTGACACGCGCGGGGTGCTGCTGCGCATAGGCCAGGATGAGTGTCGCGCCCCAGGAGCCACCGTTCAGCAACCACCTTTCGATGCCGAGGTGCTCGCGGAGCCGCTCCATGTCGTCGATCAGGTGCTGTGTGGTGTTCAGACTCATGTCCGCCGCCGGGTCGCTGGCGTGCGGGGTGCTGCGACCGCAGTTGCGCTGGTCGAAGCGGATGACGCGGTAGCGCTCGGGATCCCAGGCCCTTGTCGGCCGCTGGGGCGCGCCGGACCCTGGGCCGCCGTGGACGTTGAGCGCAGGCTTGCCTTGAGGGTTGCCGTATTGTTCGTAGTAGATGCGGTTGCCGTCTCCGGCGTCGAGAAATCCATGGTCGTAGGGATGAGTCGGAGGGTAGAGATCAACCATGACCGTCGACCCTACGGGGTGATCGTGGTTGAGTTCCGTGATTTCTTTCCCGACTTGCCGCATTACACGGGTGTTGAGCTGACAGACGAGCGAAGCCCCTGGCAGGTGGGTTTTCGAACAAGGGAACCCGTGCTCACCAGAGGCTTCGCGTGCTTGTCCATCCGTCCGGGCTGGATGTGTCCGGTTCTGCCCGCGCTTCCTCTCCGCTCGCCTGCGGGAGCAGCAACTGGCCGTCCTGCAGCGCAGCAGCTTCAAGCCCGCGCCCATGCCTTCCACCCAGCCCGCCCGTCGGCAGTCCGAGTGCGCGTACGCACCCGACTACCGGCCCGACCACGGCAGGTCAGCGCACTACAACACCTCGCCGGGGGCTGTGTGCTGAGCTCCTGGCGCACGTCCAGGCAGCGCAGCCGGACACCGGGCTGCCCGGATCCCGTGGCGTACGGTCTGGTGTCGCGGCCGCCCACCGTCCGCAACGGATCTCACCGAACCCGGTGGTGCCGCCGGTACGGCCGAAAGATCTGAACCAATACCGGGAATCAGGCCGCGACGAGCTCCTGCTCGCGCTCCGGCGTCTTGACCTCGGGCTTCTTGTTCGGCAGCGAGAGCCGGAAGACCTTGCGCCACGCGGAGAACACCTGCTTGGGCAGCGGCCCGGTGACGTACTCCAGCTCGTACTTTTCGAACAGCGCGCGCACCTTCACCGCGACCTCGGCGTACCGGTTGCTCGGCAGGTCCGGGAACAGGTGGTGCTCGATCTGGTGCGACAGGTTGCCGGTCATGAAGTGCATGGCCCTGCTGCCGCTGATGTTCGCCGAGCCCATCATCTGGCGCAGGTACCACTGGCCGCGTGTCTCGTCCTTGATCGACCGGCGCTCGAAGACCTGCACGCCCTCGGGGAAATGCCCGCACATGATCACCGAGTGGGACCAGAGGTTGCGGACCAGGTTCGCGGTGAACGTGGCCGCGAGCGTGGGGAGGAACGACGGGCCCGACAGCAGCGGGTGGATCACGTAGTCCTTGAGCACCTGCTTGCGGATCTTGCGGCCCACGGCCCTGGCCCGCGCGCGGAACTCCGGGTTCTTGCGGCGGCGCTTGTGCAGGTTCTTGCCGAGCTCCAGGTCGTACGCTGCGATGCCGTACTCGAAGAAGCAGGCGTTGATGAAGTTCCACAGCGGCTGGCCGAGGTGGAACGGGTGCCACTTCTGGTCCTCGTCGACGCGCATGATGCCGTAGCCGAGGTCGTTGTCCTTGCCGATCACGTTGGTGTATGTGTGGTGCAGCTCGTTGTGCGAGTGCTTCCACTGCTCGGACGGCGAGACGTGATCCCACTCCCAGGTGGTGGAGTGAATCTTCGGGTCTCGCATCCAGTCCCACTGGCCGTGCAGGACGTTGTGGCCGATCTCCATGTTGTCCATGATCTTCGCCACGGACAGCCCGGCGGTGCCGAGCAGCCACGCGGGCGGGAAGATCGAGAACAGCAGCACGCCCCTGCTGACCAACTCGAGCTTGCGCTGCGCCGAGATGACCTTACGGATGTAGGCAGCGTCTTTCTCGCCGCGGCCGGCGATCACCTCGTCGCGGATCGCGTCCAGCTCGCGGCCAAGCTCCTCGATCTGCTCCGCGGTCAGGTGGGCGGTGGGGTCGATGGCGGTCAAGGTGTTCCTACCGTTCGATGTCGCAGGGGCCCGCCGCGGCGGACACGCAGGTCTGGATGAGGACGCCCGGCTCGGCCTCGGTGATCTCGCCGGTGCGCAGGTCGCGGACGGCGCCCGCCTTGAGCGGCGTGACACAGCCGAAACAGATGCCCATGCGGCACCCGGAGGGCATGAGCACGCCGGCCTCCTCGCCGATGTCCAGCAACGGCGTGGCGCCGTCCGCGTCGACGGTCTTGCCGGTGGCGCTGAACGTGACCTCGCCGCCGTCGCCGGCGACGACGATGCTGGGGCGGAAGCGTTCGGTGTGCAGGTGCTCTTGCACGCCGTGCTCGGTCCAGTGTTCTTCGGCGGCGTCGAGCAGGCCCGCGGGCCCGCAAGCCCAGGTCTCGCGCTCTGCCCAGTCGGGCACGAGTTCGTCGAGACGGGCGATGTCGAGCATGCCGTCTGTGTCGGTGTGCACCTCGGCGAGCCGCAGCTTCTTGTCCGCGACCAGGCCGTGCAGTTCGTTGCGGAAGATCACGTCTTGCGGCTGTGGCGCGCAGTGGACCATGACGACGTCGTCGAACTCGGTGTCGCGCAGCATGCCCATCACGGGCGTGATGCCGCTGCCGGCCGTCAGATAGAGCACCTTGGCCGGCTTGGTCTGCGGCAGCACGAAGTCACCGGTCGCCTGGTCGAGCTGGATCAGCGTGCCCGGAGTCGCCCTGCGGACCAGGTGGTTGCTGACCTTGCCGTCCGGGATCGCCTTCACGGTGATCGTGACGCGGCCGTCCTGACGGTTTGTCGGCGAGGTGATGGAGTAGGCACGCCACAGGCGCACCCCGTCGACGTCAACCCCGATCCGCACGTACTGACCGGCTGTGTGGCCGCGCCATCCCCGTCCCGGTCTGATCACGATGGTCGCGGCGTCACCCGTCTCGGGGTGCACGGCCTCGATGCGCCCGCGCAGGTCGGCGCCCGCACGCAGCGGGCTGACCAGGTCGAGGTAGTCCGACGGCAGCAGCGGCGTCGTGACCATCTCCAGCAGTTTCCACGCCCTGCTGCGGAGGGCTGTACTCGTCATGGCTCCAGCTTGCTGTGCCTCAGGGCGTAAGGTCCTAACCGCAGGGCGTAAATCTGGACGGCAGAATTGTTCGCAGGGAATAAGAAGTGAACCATGTGATCCGGAGGGCCAGCGAACTGGCCCTGGATGAGACGACGGTCACCGTACTTCGGGCTGGGCTGAAGGCCACCGCCGACGAGGTCGTCCAGGCGATCATCGATGAGGTCCCTCCCTACGCCAACGCCCTTACGGGCCACATGGGCGCCACCATCCGCCGAGCCGTCCGCACCGCCCTGGGGCACTATCTGGACCTCGCGAGCGGGAACGCCACGGGCGGCGACGGCGGTGACGCTGCCTACGAGCTCGGCCGCGGCGAGGTCCGGGACGGCCGTTCGATGGACGCCCTGCTCAGCGCCTACCGCGTCGGCGCCCGCGTGGCCTGGCGATGCCTGGCAGCGGGTGCCGTACCCGCAGGTCTGCCCGCCGCCGAGGTCGCCAAGTTCGCCGAACTGACCTTCGCCTACATCGACGAGCTCTCCGCCGCGAGCGCCGCGGGCCACGCCGACGAACTGGCCGCCCGGGGCAGGGCCCACGAGCGCCACCTGGAACACCTGGCCCGCGACCTCCTCGCCGGCGCGAGCCCGGACGTGCTGCTGGCTTCTGTTCAACGGGCCGGGTGGCAGCCTCCGGTTTCGCTGACCGCGGTCCTGCTGCCCGCCGCCCAGGCCCGGCCTGCCTACCGCACGCTCGACCCGAGCACCCTCGTCCTCGACGATCTGCCGGACGCCACCGGTGTGCTGCTCGTCCCCGATGCCGACCGACCACATCTCCTGCGGCAGCTCACCGAGCGCACCGCCGTGGTCGGCCCGGCCCGGCCATGGACTCGTGCGTCATCCTCGTACGCACGAGCCCTACGCGCGCGCTCCCTCTCCTCTGATATTCGCGACACCGAGGACCACCTGCCCGAGCTGGTGCTGAGCGCCGACGCGGACGCGTTCGCAGACCTGCGTGCCCGAGCCCTCGCACCGTTGCGGACCCTGCCCGTCGCGACCGCACGGCGGCTGGAGGATACGTTGCGGGCATGGCTGCTGCACCAGGGCAGACGGGACGAGGCGGCGGCGGCGTTGTTCGTCCATCCCCAGACAGTCCGGTACCGGATGTCGCAGCTGCGGGAGCTGTTTCCGGATCTCGCATCGCCACACCGGGTCCTTGAACTGACGCTGGCGGTCGGTCTCCGGGTCAGCTGACGCGTACTTCGACCGTCCACGACCGCATCCGCGAGCGGTCCAGGAATCGTGCCTCGTTCTCGGTGCCATCAGCCGGCCCATGCGGCGCGGGAAGATCGGTATCAGCCAGCTGAGACCGGGGGTTGACGTGAAGACCGGACAAGGCCTCGGGAAGCCCGTCGGGGGGGTCTCTGAGAAGCGCGGTGACAGATACGGCTCGACTGGATCCGGTGGACGATGCGCTCCGGCCCGCTCGTCGAGCATCTGGTCGATGAGCTGGGCCGCTACGCCCTGGAAGACGGCTTTCATGTCGTCGTGGAGGGTGCTGTCCTGGCACGAGCCGACCCACGGGCGCGCGGCGGGCTGCAGCTGGGTGACCGGCGGGGCGGCCAGGCCGGGTCACCAGGGGCGGGGGCCGGGCCGCTCCCGCCGGGGACCACCGTGGTTCTGCGACGGCCCCGTGCCTCCCTTCCGGCAGGTCAACCGGACGACCGACCGTGCCGGCCTGGCACACCGCGCGAGGGATGATGGGGATGGAATGACGGAACGTGAGGTCAGGAGTATCCATGACGAAGCGGGTTCACCGACCCCGTGAGGACGCGGAGTTCGATTTCATCCTCGGGATGAGCGGAGTTCCGGTCCTCGCATACTTCACCGGGACATGGCCCAAGGCAATCGAGCCCTGCCGGGTGATGGACCTCGTCGTGGACGGCATCGCCGACGACTACACGGGCCGCCTGACGGCCGTCCGCGCCGACATCACGCGTTGTCCGGCCGCAACCGAGCGATACGGGATCACCGGAGCCCCGTCCTACGTCCTGCTGAAGGAGGGAGAGGCGGTGGCGCACGGCACGGGGCCCATGACCACCGCCGAGGTACGGAAGTTCCTGGACGGCCACCTCTGAGCGGCCGCTGCGGCACGTGGCCGCGACACCCGTCACGTCTCGTCTATGGGAGCTGCGCCGCCTGAGACACCTTGGGGCTGAGACACCCCACAGGTCACACAACGCCGTCCAGGGCGGTGCCCACCGGCAACCTTGTTTTCCGGCTCGTTCCTGCCGTGCGCGGTTGCGGGCACGCTGTCTGCGGAGGGTTTGGACGGTGTCGAACCGGTTGGGGCTGATGATCGCTTCGGGGGCGGGTTCGTTGGAGCGGATTCACTCCTCGGCGGGGTTGTGGGTCATGCGGGTTGTGTGGCCGAGGGCGACGTCGTCGATGTCGAGGAGGCGTTCTTCCTTGCGTTGCTTGTTCCAGACCTCGTAGCCGGTGTAGCGGGGGTTGATGAGGATGGCCCGCACGGCGCCCTGCAGCCACGCGGTCTTAGCGCGGTGGGGGTTACGGCCCGGGTCGTGGGCAGAGGGGCAGGGGACGCCTCGCGGGTAAGGCGGGCGGCGATGGCTTTGTCGCTGAGGCCGTCAACACACCTTCTCGGTCAGGACGCGGGAATGCCCGGCGCACAGCAGTGCGTCGATGGCGTACTCGGGCCCGTGCAGCCCCGCACTCATGCAGCGGCCCCGGTATTCGAGGCGCTGCCGGTGAGCTTGGCGCGTTTGGCGGCGACGGCTGGCCGGTCGGCCGGGGCGTGCACCTTGTCGAAGCCGGCGATCAGCTCGTCCGGGTTGTCCTGCTCGGCAACGGCACGCCCGAACCGGTGACCCGGCGGCTTCCGTTTCTCCGGAAGCCGCCGGGCCACCGGGAAAAGCTGCCGTCAGGAGACCGGCTTGAGCTGCCAGAGCTGGCAGTCGTTGGTCAGCCAGGTCCACTGGCGGACGTCGGTTCCGTCGGCGGTGCCGCAGTTGGCCACGTCGGCGACCTTGCCGCTGTTGGCGTTCACGAGACGGACGTAGCCGGTCTGGGTGTACACCAGCTTCCACTTCTGGCAGTTGTTGTTCAGCCAGCTCCACTGCTGGATGTTGGTGCCGTCGGCGGTGCCGCAGCTGCTGACGTCGAGGACCTTGCCGCTGTTCACGTTGGTCACGCGGTTGGTCTCGTTGCCCGGGTCGGAGAAGGTCCACTCCTGGTTGGCGCCCCCGTTGCACGTCCACTGGTTGACGTCGGCGCCGTCGGCGGTGCCGGACTGAGAGACGTTCAGGCACTTGCCGCTGTGCTTGTTGACGAGGGTGTACGCGGCCGGGGTGGTCCCGGTCTCGCCGGACGGTTCGGCGAGCGACGTGCCGAGGGCGACCGGGGTGCCGAAGTCCGGGGTGCCGTCGGCGTTCCAGGTGAACTGCTGGGCGCGGGTGGTGCGGTTGTTCCCGCAGCCGCCGTTGGCCGCGCTGTTGGCGTGGTAGACGATCCAGTTCTGGGTGCCGTCGGGCGAGGTGAAGAAGCCGTTGTGGCCGGGCGCGTAGACGCCGTTCGCGTCGTTGCGCTGGAACACGGGCGTCGCCGATTTCGTCCAGGAGGCCGGGTCCAGCGGGTCCGTGCCGGTCAGTTCCAGCTGGCCCAGCTTGTAGTCGGCGGTCTGGCAGCTGCTGGCCGAGTAGGTCAGGAAGGTGCGGCCGTTGTGGTGAAGCGGCTCGGGTCCCTCGTTGACCGGGCTGCCCACCTTCTCCCAGTCGTAGGTCGGGCTGGAGATGACCGTGAAGGTTGAGCTGGACAGCGTGTACGGGTTGGACATCGGGGCGATGACCAGGCTCTGCGCGCTGCCGCCCACGAAGCCGCTGCCGACCAGGTAGAGGTTGCTGTTGTACTCCAGGACGCTGGCGTCGATCAGCCAGCCGCCGGGCGTCAGGTTGGAGCCGCTGAGCTGGTTCTTGAAGGTGTAGGGGCCCAGGGGGTCGGTGCCGGCGCTCTCCAGGACGTCGGTGCGCTGGGTGTCGCAGCAGGCGGCGCCGGACTGGGCGGCGGAGTAGTACAGGTACCAGTGACCGTTGTAGAGGTGGATCTCCGGCGCCCAGATGTTGGCGTTGCGGCCCGCGGTGTCGTCGTGCCAGATCAGCACGTTCGGGGCCGTGTTCAGTCCGGCGAGGGTCGGGGACTCGCGCATGAACATCTCGTTCGTGAACGAGGTGGTGATCAGATAGAAGTTGCCGTCGTAGTACTGGAGCCAGGGGTCGGCCCCGGCCCTGGACTTGAGCGGGTTGGTGAAGGTCGCGCCGCCCGCCGCGCCCGCGGGCTGGGCGAGGACGGACACCAGCAGAGCGACGATCGCGGTGAACAGGGCCGCCAGGAAGGCTCGTCTGAACCGAAGACGCGTCATTGGGTCTCCTGAGTGAAGGCTGGAGAGGGAAAGGCGGTGTGGTGGCCGCCTCTGGTCGGAGGGGGCGGCCGGGTCCTCTGGGGCGGCGGTGGCCGCCTCCGGTCAGCGGGTGACGGCGGCTGTGTCCGGATTGCCGTAGTAGGCGTCGGGGCCGTGTTTGCGGGTGTAGTGGCGGGCGAGCAGGTGGGGTGGGGGCGGAGTGGTCGGGGACAGGGACAGGGTGTGGAGGGCGATGTCGGCGACGGCCTCGCAGATGATCGCGTGCTCCAGGGACTTGCGGGCGGTCGTGCCCCAGGTGAACGGGCCGTGTCCGGCGACGAGCGCGGCGGGCACCTCGACGGCCTTCCGGTCTTCGCCGCCGAGCAGGTCGACGATGACGTGGCCGGTGTTGTACTCGTAGTCCTTCGCGCACTCCGCCGGGGTGAGGTCGCGGGTGACGGGGATCGGCCCCTTGAAGGTGTCCGCGTGGGTGGTGCCGAGGACGGGGACGTCCCGGCGGGCCTGGGCGAAGGCGACGGCGTGGGTGGAGTGGGTGTGGGTCACCCCGCCGACGGAGGGGAAGGCCAGGTAGAGGCAGCGGTGGGTCTCGGTGTCGGTGGAGGGGCGCAGGTCGCCCGCCACCACCGCGCCGTCGGACAGGCGTACCGTCACCAGGTCGTCGATCGTGAGCCTTTCGTACGGCACTCCTGACGGCTTGATGACGAAGATCCCCGCCTCGCGGTCTGCTCCGCTGACGTTTCCCCAGGTCAGGGTGGCGAGTCCGACCTGCGGGATGGCGAGATTGGCCTCCAGGACCTCTTGGTGAAGGCCGGCCCGGACGGTTGTGGTCATGGTGCTTTCCCTTACGGACGGTTTCAGAGGGCCTGAGCCAGCCGGTGGTAGGCCGCGTTCCAGCGGATCTCCTTGGCCAGCTGGTCGACGGAGGTGTTCTCGTCGACCGTCAGCAGTTCCACCCCGGTCATGGCGGCGAAGTCGCTCAGCGTCTCCCGGTCGACGGCGGTGCTGAGCACGGTGTGGTGCGGGGCGCCGGCCAGCAACCAGCTCTCCGCGGACTCCGCGAACGACGGGCGCGGAGTCCATACGGCGCGGGCGACGGGCAGTCGGCGCAGGGGCTGGCTCGGTGCGACGACGTCGACGGCGTTCGCGGTGAGGCGGAAGCGGTCGCCGAGGTCGGACAGGCCGACGACGATGGCGGGCCCGGGAGCGGCGTCGAACACCAGCCGGACCGGGTCCTCGCGGTCGCCTATGGACAGCGGGTGGATCTCGCAGCTGGGGCGGTCGGCCGCGATGGAGGGGCAGACTTCCAGCATGTGAGCACCGAGAATGCGGGGCTCGCCGGGGCCGAGGTGGTAGGTGTAGTCCTCCATGAAGGACGTGCCCCCGGGCTGCCCCTGGCCCATGACCTTCATCGTGCGCAGCAGGGCGGAGGTCTTCCAGTCGCCCTCGCCGCCGAAGCCGTACCCGTCGGCCATCAGGCGCTGGACGGCCAGGCCGGGCAGCTGGCGGAGGCCGCCGAGGTCCTCGAAGTTGGTGGTGAAGGCGGTGAAGCCGCCCTCGGTGAGGAAGGCACGCAGGCCCAGTTCCAGGCGGGCCGCGTACATCAGCGAACCGTGGAGGATGCCGTCCGGGCGCAGGGCGGGGACGACGTCGTACGACTCCAGGTATGTGGCGGCGAGTTCGGCGGCCGCCTTGTCCTCGACCTCGTCGACGACCGCGACGAGGTCGTTCACGCCGTAGGTGTTGACCGAGTAGCCGAAACGTAGTTGCGCCTCGACCTTGTCGCCCTCGGTGACGGCGACGTCGCGCATGTTGTCGCCGAAGCGGGCCAGCCGCAGCGTACGGGCGGCGTGCCGGCCGGCGGCGGCCCGGCTCCAGGCGGCGACCCGGCCCACGACCCGGGGATCGGTGGCGTGACCGGCGTTCGATTCGATATCCCGATTGTTGTTCGAGATTTCGAATGAAGGTGATGTTGTTTCTGTACGGTCGTGAGGGGGGCCGAGGCCCGGCCGTGAACCGGGCCCCGGTACGGGTCAGTTGACCCGGACGATCTGCCAGAGTTCGTCGTTCGCGCCGGTGTCCGTCGACTGGACGATCAGCGCGCCGTTGGCGGTGGAGGCCGAGGCGACGTCCGCGACCAGTCCGCTGCCGGAGTTGACCAGCTTGAAGTAGCCGTTGCCGGCGTCCGTCAGCGTCCACTGCTGGGAGGCGACGCCGGCGGACGACTTCTGGACGATGGCCGCACCGGACGAGGTCGAGCCGTTCGAGTCGAGGAACAGACCGCTGTTGACGTTCTTCACGGTCCACGCCCCACTGCCGGCCGACGTGAACGTCCACAGCTGGCAGTTGTTGGCGGTGTTCACCCACTGGCCGGCCTGCTTGCCCACGGTGGTGGAGGCGCCCGGGATCTCCATGAGCTTCCTGCTGTTCTTGTTGACCAGCCGGTACTGGCCGGTCGACAGGTTCGGCAGCGCGGTCTGGGTGAGGTTCCAGCGCTGGCAGGCGCAGCCGGTGTCGGACCACTGCCCGGGCACGCGAGGAGTTCGCTGCCACCGAGGTCAAGGAACTGCTGCTCCGGCTGGCGGGGATCACCGGCGGCCACGGCGACGTGGAGGGATCCGGAACCACGGCCTGAGTGCCGCCGGGCCGCACCGTCCGACGGCCGGGACGGAGCGTCCGGCGGGGGCTCCTCGCGGCCGGGCCGGGACCCACCGGCCTCTCAGCGCTGCGGCTGCTGGTGAGGGAGTGCGGGTACCGACCGAATCCGGCGACGAGGCATCCTGTTCGGCAGAAGTGCGCAGAACCCGACAGCACCTCGGAGTGCAAAGCACTCCCGCGCAGTGTCCAGCGGCAACGGCCGCCCGCTTCCACGACCTCGGACAAGAAAGGGCCAACCCTGTTCACTCCTTGGCTCGACGCCGTCCGGCGGGACGACCTGCCCCAGCCTTCGCACCCGCGCCGCGGGCTCTGAGCAGACAGCCCACGTCACGGCGCGAGCAGGACTCGTGGGCAGGGTGGTCGCGGCGGCCGAGGGGCCTTGCCCGGCGTCGCTGACCGTCTCAGAACATCGCCTGGATGATCCCCACGGTGCGCGCCAGGTGCGGCTCGGAGCGGTCCGCGCGGTGGGCGACGGCCAGCTCCACGCGGGCGTCGGCGCCTGCGAGCGGTAGGTAGGCGACGCCGTCGAGCGCCAACGCGGTCACGGGCTCGGGCACGACTGCGACGCCGAGGCCGCCGGCCACGAGTGTGACCAGCGTCGAGGTCTCGCCGACCTCGTGGCGGATGCATGGGTCCGAAGGCCGAGGGCGACGCGGTCGACCCCGACCTGACCAACGCCGGGAAGATCCCGGTGACCGGGCTGCCGGGAGCGGCGTACTTCCACCACGCCGACTCCTTCGCCATGATGCGCGGTGGACACCTCGATGTCTGCGTCCTGGGGGCCTACCAGGTCGCCTTCGACGGCGACCTCGCCAACTGGACCACCGGCAAGCCCGAGGACATCCCCGCCGTCGGGGGCGCCATGGACCTCGCCGTCGGCGCCAAGGACGTCTACGTGATGATGACGCTCTTCACCCGCTCCGGCGAACCGAAACTCGTGCCGCACTGCACCTACCCGCTCACCGGCATCGGCTGCGTCAGCCGCGTCTACACCGACCACGGCGTCTTCGACGTCGGCCCCGACGGCGTACGCATCCGGGAGACGTACGGCGTCAGCGCCCGCGAACTCGCGGAACGACTCGGCATCAGGCCGCCTTGCGGCCCGCGACACAATCCTGCTGAAAGCGCCGTGGCCCAAGGCGGCTTCCTGCCAACGGGTTCTGACGTGTTCGACTGATGCGGTACGGCGAACAGGTCACAGGCGTTGTCGCGCCTCGCGCCGCCGACGCTGTTCGGCCGGGTCCGCGACCGGCGCCGCGAGCAAGAGCCTTTCTGTGTAGGGGTGTTCGGGGGCCGTGGTGACCTGGGCCGCCGTCCCGGTCTCGACGATGTCGCCGTGGTGGATCACGCTCACGCGGTGACTGACGTGCCGGATGACCGCCAGATCGTGCGAGATGAACAGGTACGCGACGTCGGTGCGGCGCTGGATGTCGACGAGCAGGTCGAGGACGCGGGCCTGGGTGGTGAGGTCGAGTGCGGAGACGGGTTCGTCACAGACGATGAGCCGGGGGGCGGGTGCGAGGGCGCGGGCTATCGCCACGCGCTGCCGCTGGCCGCCGCTGAACTCCCGCGGCAGTCGCTGCGACGCGTCCTTCGGCAGCCCCACCTGGTCGAGCAGCTCCGCCACCCGGCGCCGGGCCTCACTCGTCTCGGTGCCCTGCACGATCAGCGGTTCACCGAGGATGTCACCGATGGTGAGGGCCGGGTTGAGGGAGGAGTACGGGTCCTGGAAGACGACCTGGATGTCCCGGGCCAGGGCACGGCGCTCCGCGCGCCCGGCGCGGGTGATGTCGTTGCCCCGGAAGCGGACCGTGCCGCCGCTGGGCGCGATCAGGCCGAGCACGGCCCGGCCGATGGTCGTCTTCCCGGAGCCCGACTCGCCGACGACACCGAGGGTCTCGCTCTGCCCCACGGTGAGCGACACGCCGTGGAGGACCTCGTGGGAGCGGGCTCTGAAGCCCCGCCCGGGGTAGGTGACGCGCAGATCGCTCACCTCCAGCAGTGTGGTCATCGCTTCTCCGTTTCGAGCGCGCCCGCCGGGGTGGCCGGCGGGTCGGTGCGAAGCGTGGTCTCGTCGAGGATCGAGTCGAGGAGCGTGCGCGTGTAGGGGTGCTGCGGTGCGCCGAACAGTTCTTCCGTCGTGCCGGTCTCGACGACCGTCCCAGCCCGCATCACTGCCACGCGGTCGCAGATGTCGGCGACCACACCGAAGTTGTGCGTCACGAGCAGTACGGCCATGTTCAGTTCCCTGCGCAGGTCGCGCAGCAGGTCGAGGATCTCCGCCTGAACGGTGACGTCGAGGGCGGTGGTCGGTTCGTCGGCGATGAGCAGCAGCGGTCGGCTGGCGACGGCGCCCGCGATGAGGACACGCTGTGCCATGCCGCCGGAGATCTGGTGCGGATAGGAGCGGAACGTGCGTCCGGGGTCGGGGATGCCGACCCGGGCGAGGAGTGCCAGGACCCGGTCGCGGGCCTCGCTCCTCGCCATGGGCGTCGCCGCGCGCACGCCCTCGACGAGCTGGGCGCCGACCGTGCAGGACGGGTCCAGGTTGGACATCGGTTCCTGGGGGACGTAGGCGATGGACGTTCCCCGTACCGCCCGCAGTTCGCGTTCGCTCAGGCCGAGCAGTTCGCGGCCGTCGAGGCGGATCGAGCCGCGGGTGACGACCGCCTCCGCGGGCAGCACGCCGAGTGCGGCGAACGCGGTCTGGGTCTTGCCGGAGCCGGACTCGCCGACCAGACCGAGGGTCTCCCCGGCCGTCACGCTCAGGGTGACGCCGCTGACGACCTCCTTCAGGTCGCCGGCCGGTGTCGGGTAGGCGATCGCCAGGTCGTCGACGGTGAGCAGTCCGGAGACGGCGCTCTCGGTGGCCGGCGGCCGGTACGCGGTGGCGGTGACGATCCGGGCCGGCTTCGGGCGGCCGCCCTCCAGGGCGTCCCGCAGCGCGTTCCCGAGGAGCACGAGCGAGGCGGTCATGATCCCGAGGCCGAGGCTCGGCCACAGGAACTGCAGCGGCTCCTCGTAGAGGTTGCCGAACCCCTCGGAGATCATCGCGCCGAAGCTGGGCACCGTGTTCGAGCCGACGCCGAGGAAGGCGAGACCCGACTGGACGGCGATGGACGAGCCGGCGAGGAACGCGGTGCCGATGATCACCGGCCCGCGCACCACGGTGAGGACATGCCGGCGCAGGATGCGCCGGTCTGGGAGTCCGGAGACCCGGGCGGCGTCCACGTACAGCTCGTTCTTCACGCCGAGGACGAGATTGCGTACGAGCCGGTAGATGCCCGGGGAGAGCAGTACGCCGAAGATGACCATGGTGGCCTTGTAGTCGCCCTTGGTCACCGGCATGAGCACGATGAGCAGGAGCAGCCCGGGGAAGGTCATGATCAGGCTGAACAGCCACTCGGCGACTCCGCGTACACGCCGCCCGAAGTAGCCGCCGACCAGACCGGACGTGATCCCGATCGCGAGGGCGATGCTCGTGCCGATGAGCGCCGAGACCACGCTCGTGTCGATGGAGAACAGGAGCCTGGCGAAGATGTCGCGGCCGCTCTTGTCGCCGCCGAGCAGATAGCCGTGGTCGCCGACGCCGGCGTTGACCGCGTCCAGGTTCGCCTCGTTGGCACCGTGGTCGCTGAGGACGGGGGCCAGCAGCCCGAGCAGGACGATGACGACGAGGAGGCTCGCGCTGACGACGGCCTGGGGGTCGGCGATCAGTCGCCGCAGGGTGGAGCGGCGCCGCGTGTCCGCATTGGGTGTGGTCAACTGACGATCCTCGCCTTCGGGTTGAGCCATCCGTTGAGGAGATCGACGACGAGGTTGACGGCCACGACGAGCAGCACACCGAAGAGGCTGATGCCCATGATGATCGGTACGTCGCCCTGCAAGGAGGCGTTGAACGCGTACTGACCGAAGCCCGGCAGGGCGAAGATCTGCTCGATGATCAGGGCCCCGCCGAGCATCTGGATGAACTCCAGGGACAGGACCGTGAGGGCCGGTCCGGCGGCGTTGCGCAGGGCGTGCCGCAGCACGATGGAGCGGGTGGGGATGCCCCGGGTGCGCAGGGTGCGGACGTAGTCCTTGCGCAGTTCGCCGATCATGGCGCCGCGGATCTGGGAGGTCAGACTGGCGACCCCGCCCATCATCAGGGCGACCACGGGAATGGCGATGGAACTCGCCCAGCGGGCCGGGTTCTCGCTGAAGTCCGTGTATCCGGTGGCCGGGAACACGTGCAGCCTGACGGCGAACACATAGACCAGCGCGATGGCGACGAGCAGGCTCGGGACGAGGTAGCCGGTCATCGCGGCGCCCTGCGCGAACCGGTCGACGGCGCCGCCGCGTGCGGCTGCGGCCACCCCCAGGGCGACGCTGATGACCGAGGTGGCCAGCAGCGCGACGACGACGATCGACAGGGTGACGCCGAGCCGGGCGGTGATCGCGGAGCGGACCGGTTCGCTGGTGAAGTACGAGGCGCCGAGATCTCCGCGGACGGCGTGCGAGAGCCAGTCGCCGTACTGCACCGCCAAGGGCCGGTCGAGGCCCATCTGAGCCTTCTGGGCGGCGATCTGCCCCGGGGTGGCGCCGTTGCCGAGGACACTGCTCGCCACGTCGTCGAAGGACGTGCTGAGCAGCAGGAAGGTGATCATGGTCACCAGGACCGCGAGCACGAGGCCCGCGGTCAGGCGACGCAGCACATAGACCGTCATGGGTGGCCGCTCACCCTCTGGAACGCGACGAGTCGGCGACGCCGAACTGCCGGACGGTGGACATCGTGGAGGAGCCGTCGCCCAGGTAGGTGATGCCCTTCTTGGTGGCCCAGTCGCTGCCGAGGTAGAAGACGGGCGCCAGCCACGCGTTGTCGACGCCGAACTCGTTGATCTCCCGGTAGAGCCCGGCGGCCTTGGCCGGGTCGAGTTCCCGGGCGGCCTTTCCGAGGAGCTCGGTCAGCTTCGGGTCGGTGGTGTGGAACACATTGCGGAAGCCGGTCGGGGTGTAGAAGCTGCGGGTCATGACCGCGTCGGAGGCGAGGCCCTCCACGAGCAGGAACATGGGGTACTTGCCGGACGCGACGGCGGTGGTGGTCTGCTGGGCCGGCACCGGTTCCCAGGTCACCTTGATGCCGATGTCGGCGAGCGCCTGGGTGAACAGCGGCTCGAAGGACTTGGTGAAGACGAGGCTCGGCATGGTGACCTTGAAACCGTTCGGGTAGCCGGCCTCGGCGAGCAGCTTCTTGGCCCCGGCGACGTCGTAGGGGTACAGCTGGTTGAGCGCCTCGTCGTACGCCTTGCTCTTCGGGTTGAACAGCTGGTCGGTGGCCTTGCCGGAGCCGCGCAGCACCTGCGTGACCATCTTCTGCCGGTCGAAGGCCATGTTGATGGCCTTGCGGACGCGCAGATCGCCGAGTGGCTTCAGCTTGGTGCCCGCACGATCGGCCAGGACGAGGAAGGCGCCCGCGGTCGCCTGCACATGCGTGATCTGGAACCCGGCCGCCTTGAGCGCGGGCAGTTGGGAGACGTCGGCGGTGCCGGCGTTGGTCTCGCCCGCCTTGAGGGCGTTGGCGGACGCGGTCGGGTCGGTGATCACCCGGATCTTGACCGTCTTGAAGGGGTACGCCTTCTTGTTCCAGTAGTCGTCGCGCCGGTTGAGGACGTACACCGAGCCGTTGACCGTGGTCTTCGGGTCCAGGGCGTACGGCCCGGAGCCGACCGGGTTCAGGGCGGTGCTCTTGTTCGCCATCGTCTTCGGGTCGCCGATCACGCCGGGCGACGTCGACAGCGCGGCGAGCAGTGAGGCGTCGGGCTGCTTGAGCTTGATGACGACCGTCGAGGCGTCGGGGGCCTCGACCGAGGCGACGGAGGCCAACGACAGCTGGCTCTGCCCCGGCGTCGAGCGGATCCGCTCCAGGGTGGCCTTCACCGCGTTCGCGTCCACCGGGTCGCCCGAACTGAACTTCATGCCCGGGCGGATCTTCAGAGTCAGCGTGCGGCCGTCCTTGGAGTACGACCAGCTCTGCGCGGCGCCGGGGTGGAGTTCGCCCTTGTTGTCCTGGAGAAGGAGCGTGTCGAAGATCGAGTCCCAGACGTAGGTCTGCTGGCCCTCGACGAGCTGGGCGGGGTCGAACGAGTTGGGTGTGCCGAGGATGGACAGCGCGAGGGTCTGGCCTGCGCCGGAGTCCGACGCGGAGGTCGGGCTGCTGTCGCACGCCGAGGTGGCCGTGGCCAGCAGGGCGGCGACGGCGACGGCGGCCAGTGCCTGGGAGCGCTGTCGCGGCCGTGGCCCGGGCCGGGAAGGCGAGAAGCGGATGCGCATGGGTGGATTCCTTCGTCCTGGAACCTGGAGAGCCGAGGCCTTTGTCGGTGCGTCGGTAGGTCGGTGCGGTCATGCACGGGTGCACGAGCGGGGCGACACACGCGTGGGGGTGTGCGGCGGAGCCCTGAGTGACGTCGGCATGCGGTGGTGAACAGGGCCCGTTGCGCCGGTCGTTGATCCTCCGGTGCACCCTGTCACGTGAACAGTTACCACGTGGTCGAATTTCATTCGGAAGGTAAGCCCCGGCGGGAAGCGCGGGAAGAGTGGGGACCGCGTTCGTAACCAGAGCGTTATCCGGCGGGAACTCGCCGAGTCCCGCCCCTTGCGCTCGGGGCCGCCGCCGCCCACACTCCGAGCAGGCCGCGAAATGTTAAGAGTTGGAAGGTTTTTGGAATGGTGATGCGGGATTCGGGAAGAGGAAGCGCACTGTGACCCCGGCCAAGGCCCGCGGCCCGTACACCAAGACCCCGGCGAGACGGGCGGAGATCGTCCGGGCGGCGCGCGAGAGCTTCGCGGAACACGGGTTCACGAAGGCTTCGCTGCGGGACATCGCCGAGCGGGCCGGCATCACCCACGCCGGGCTGTTGCACCACTTCCGCACCAAGGACGACCTGCTCACCGCCGTGCTCGCCGAACGCGACGCCGAGGAGCGGCGGTACGCCGAGTCGAAGGTCCCGGACATGGACCACCTGGCGCCGTACCTCGGTGACATGCTTCGCCACCACCAGAAGGCCCCGGAGTTGATGCGCCTGTGGATCGAGCTCGCGGCGGCCGCCTCACGTCCGGAGCATCCCGCGCACGGCTACTTCGTGCAGCGCTACGCCTGGGGAAGCGATCAGTTCGCGCGGGGCATGCGCGGCAAGGCCGACCGCGGAGAACTGCATGAGGCGCTCGCCCCCGAACACGCCGCCACCCTGCTCCAAGCCGTCCTCAACGGCCTGCAGTTGCAATGGCTGCTCGACCAGGATCTCGACATCGTCGGCCCGGTCCGGGCCTTCATGAGGATGACCTTCCCGCAGGCCGCACCGCCAGAGGACGAAGAATGAGACCCGGCACTCTCGCCGTCCAGCTGTACAGCGTGATCGATGCCCTGGAGGCCGACCGCCCCGGCACGCTCGCGCGCCTGGCCGCGCTCGGCTTCCGTCACGTCGAGCCGTTCGCGCTCGGCCTGTGGAACACGCCTCCCGACGAACTGGCCGCCTCCGCACGTGCGTTGCGCGCGGACCTGGACGAGGCCGGCCTCGGTGTCACCTCGGTGCACATCGCCGTCTCGGGCGACGGCCAGGCAGCCGCGGTCGAGATCTGCCGCATCCTCGGCACGGACACCGCCTTCGTGCCGATTCCGTGGCTCGTCGACGGTTTTGACGAGCGGTCCCTGGAGAGCCACGACGGAGTGCGCGCCTTCGCCGGCCGTCTCAACGAGGCGGCACGGGAGATGGCAGGGGCGGGGATCCGGCTCGGCTACCACAACCACCACTTCGAGTGGGCCCGGCTGCCGGGCGGCGCCCACGCCTTCGACGTGCTGTGGGATCTGCTCGACCCCGAGGTCCTCGCCGAGGTCGACGTCTACTGGGCCGCCGTGGCCGGCCAGGACCCGGCCGAGGTCCTGGAACGTCTCGGAGAACGCGCCATGGCCGCCCACGTCAAGGACGGCCCCGCCACATTGGACACAGCGCAGACGCCCATCGGTACCGGGGACGTCGACATCCCGGCCGCGTTGCGCGCCGGGACCCATCTGCGCTGGCACATCACGGAGATCGACCGCACCGAAGCCGACCGCTTCGAACTCCTCACGGCCAACCGGCAAGCGCTCCTGGGGGGCGGCCTGACCGTCCCCTGACATCGTCGACCGCTCCGACGGGCGTAGGCTCGTGCCGGACTGGGGCCGACCGGCGAGCGGTACCGGAGCGCCCCCCATCTCACCCCTGATGGTTCATGAGCCGCCTTCGCCGCCGAGTTGGGCGCGCGCCCGTCGTCGTGCCGGACTACCGGCTCGCACCCTGACACGGCCCGCAAATGGCTGCTCACTCACGCCGAGGAACTCGGCATCGACCCGCGCTGGGCCGTCGTCGGGGGCGAGAGCACGGGCGGCTGACTCGCCGCGGCGGGCGTGGACCCGTGTCGGAGAGATCGACCTGCTGGTTGCGCCCGACCGTCCCGTCATGGGGGAATCGTGGTAGGCCAGGGTGGCGGCGATGCGCGAGGCTCTGCCGGACGCCACGCCCTCCTTGGCTGCCGTCCGCGGGAAACGCGCGCCGGTCGGCTCAACCTCCCTTCCCCACGCGGCGGGAGGCGCTGAACCTGCCGCAGGGCAGGGGTTCCACCGTGGTGCCGTCGGGGAAGACGACGCGTGCGGTGGTGGCCGGGGGGACGTCGACCGTGACGGTGAGTTCGTCGCCGTCCGTCCGCCACTCGACGGCGATCGTGCCCTGCGGGGACTCGTGCGTGCCCCGGGCCCACGGCACGGACGGGTGCGGGACGGGCGCGACCTCGAAGGACTCCCAGGCGACCGACCCCGGCGACTGCCGCAGGCCCAGGACGTGGGTGTGCAGGAAGCGGACCACCGCGCCCTTGCTGTAGTGGTTGAGGGATTCGTGCGCGGTGCCGGTGTCGTCGACGCCCTCCCAGTCCTCCCAGATGGTCGTCGCGCCGCGGTCGAGCATGTACAGCCAGGACGGCGCGGTGCGCTGGAGGAGCAGCTCGTAGGCGACGTCGGAGTGTCCGGTGTCGGCGAGGACGGGGAGCAGGTCGCCGGTCGCGAGGAAGCCGGTGCCGAGATGCGTGCCGGCCGCGCGGATCAGCTCGACCAGGCGCGTGGCGGCGGCCTCGCGCAGTGCACCGGGGACGAGGTCGAGCGACAGTGCGCGCACGTAACCGGCCTGGGTGTCGCCGACGGTGCGTCCGTCGGGGGAGAGGAACTCGGTGCGCCACGCGTCACGTACCCGCTCGGCGATCTCGGCGTAGCGGTCCGCGTCCTCGGTACGGTCCAGCACCCGTGCCACCTGGGCCAGGGTCACCGTCGAGCGGTACAGGAAGGCCGTGCCGATCTCGCCCTTGTCGGCCAGGAACCAGGCGACGGGATCGTCCTTGACCGGGTCGACACGGCTCCCGTCGGCCGCCCTCACCCGGGGCTCGGTCCACTCACCCCAGTGGAAGGAGCCGTCCCACAAGTACCGCTCGTGCGGCAGCGGTTCGGCCGAGCGCTCGGTCCGGGACCCGTGGCGGGCGGTGCGGGCGGTCATGAGCGCCCACTCCACCCAGCGGACCATCGCCTCCCAGTTCTCCGCCAGCACCTCCCGGTCGCCGTACGACTCGTACAGCTCCCACGGGACGGCGACGACGGCGTCGCCCCAGCCGGCCGAGCCGGTCATCATGGCGAACTGGTCGTCGAGGTGGTGTTTGATACGGCGTCCGTCGGGCGAGAAGTTGGCGATCCGGCCGTCGGGCAGCTGGTCGTCGCGGACGGAGCGCAGCCACTTGCGGCTGAAGCCCAGGACGTCGTACAGGCGTGTCGCGGTGGGGACGAAGACCTGGTAGTCGCCGGTCCAGGCGAGCCGTTCACGGGTCGGACAGTCGGTGGGCACGTCGACGGCGTTGCCGCGGAAGCTCCATTCGGCGATCTCGTGGAGGCGGTTGAGATCCTCGTGTCCGCAGGCGAAGGTGCCGGTGCGGCGCAGGTCCGTGTGGACTACCCGCATGACGAGGCTCGCCGGGTCGAGCGGGGCGCCCTCGCGGCGGACCCGGACGTACCGGAAGCCGTGCACGGTGTGGCGCGGCTCGAACGTCTCACCGCCGCCCGCGGACACCACCTCGTCGCGCTGGACGAAGGGGATCGATGCCTGGCCCGGCCGGGTGGCGTCCAGGTGAGCAGTCGTCAGGTCGCCGTCGGGGCCGAGGTGTTCGCCGTGGTCGATGACGGTACGGGTCCCGGCCGGTCCGAGGTCGCTCAGAGTGATCCGGCCGGAGGCGTTCTGACCGAAGTCGGCGATCCAGAGCCCGTCCCCGATCCGCTGGACCGACTGTGCGGGGCGCGACTCCACGACCCGCACCGGCGGTGCCGGCGACCAGGTGATCGCGGGTGCCTCGACCAGGTCCACGAGGACGGGCCGTTCGGTGCCGGGCCCGACGCGGAGGTCGGTGGCCTGCCCGTCCATGAGGTCGGCCCGGGTGATGGCCGACTCCGCGCTCGTCCACGTCCCGTCGGTGCGGACGACCTGCCGTGTGCCGTCCTCGTGCACGAGGTGGAGTTCGGCCCGCGCGCCGGGCACCGTGCCCCAGCCGGCCGGTTGGCGGAAGGCGCCCACCTGGCCCCGGTACCAGCCGTCGGACAGCAGGATCTCGATCCGGTTGTCGCCCGTGACGACGGCGTCCGTGACGTCGTAGGCCTGGGCGTGGAGCGTACGGTCGTAGGAGGTGGCCCCGGGCGTGAGTTCGGCGGTGCCGGCCCGCTCGCCGTTGACGTACGCCTCGTACAGCCCGAGTGCCGTCGCGTACAGCCGTGCCGAGCGCACCCCGGCGCGCACCGGGAACCGGGCCGACAGCGCGTATGCGGGCCGCCTGCCGTATCCGCGGTCGCCGGACTCGGCGGGACTGATCCAGCGCGCCCGCCAGTCGGCGGCCAGCAGACCGCTCTCGAACGTGTGCCACCGCGACCACGGCGAACCGCCGTCGGCGCCGAGCGCCCGGACCCGCCAGGCCACCCGACGGCCGCTGTCCAGCGCCGCCCACGGCCAGGCGAGGAACCGGTGCCCGCCCACAGCAGTGGTCACAGCGGGCCGCGCCTCGCCGTCGACGGTGCACTCCACCTCGTACGCCACCGGGCGTGCCGCGTCCGATGGCGGCTTCCACGACAGCCGGGGCGCGGGCCCCGACACGGGGAAGCTGTCACCGCCGCTGTCGATGCCCAGGTCGTACGGTGCGTTGTGCATGCTGTGCCTTCTCCGAACTCGGTGGAACAGGACGTCTCTCGGGAGGCCGGCCCAGGGGCGGCGCTACCGGACAGACTTGATCTTGAACTTGACGACGAGGCCGCCGACCAGGGCCAGGACCGCGCCGATCAGGTAGAGCTGGGTGTAGTTCTTCTCGCCGCCGTCGCCGACGCCGAGGGTGATGACGAGCGGGGCGATCAGCGGGGCGACGGCGCTGGGGACCTTCTGCGCGAAGGCGACGACGGCGAGATAGCGGCCGGCCTCGGCCCGGTCCGGCAGGACGGCGAACACGATCGCCTGGTCGACGGCGCTGAACAACGCGATGGCGAACTGCATCAGCACCGCGCCGACGACCAGTTGGGCCAGCGAGTGGGCGAACGCCTCGGTGACCGCCCCGGCGACGAACACCGCGGAGCCGATCAGGGCGAACAGCTTGCGCCGGCCGAGCTTGTCGGAGAGGAAGCCGCCCCCGATGGCACCGCCGGCGGCGGCCATCACGCCCACGGTCCCGATGACCGCCACGATCCCGGCGACCTCCTTGACCGGCAGGTCGAGCCGCTGCGCGTAGAAGAAGGTGCCGAAGGTGGTGTTGAAGTACAGGCCCATGAAGAAGACGAAGCGGCCGAGCCAGTTCCAGCCGAAATCCGGGTACTTGCGCGGGTTGAAGCCGTAGCTGGCGACCACGTTCCGCAGCGTCACGCCGCCGGTGCGCACGAGCGCGCGGGAGTCGCCCTCGGGCTTGAACACCGGGAACAGGACCACCAGGGCGGCGCCCAGTACGCCCGGGACCAGGAACACCAGGAACGTGCTGGAGGCCACCCCGTACGCGAGACCGATGCCGATCACGGGGGCGATCTGGGTCATGACACTGGTCAGCGCCGAGACCCGGCCGCGCTGCTCCTCGGGCACCCGGTCCGCCTGGACGTTCTGGACGGCCTGCCCGGTCGTGGACCAGCCGATCATGCCGACGACCCATGCCAGGCCCAGCAGGAGGACCGACGGTGCGAGGGCCACTCCGACGAGCGCGACGGTGCCGAGCAGGGCGCCGCCGATCATGAAGGGGGTCCGGCGGCCGAGCCGGGAACGGGTCCGGTCGCTCCAGAGGCCGATCAGCGGGCTGAGGACCAGGTAGACGAACTGCGCGGACCCGGTGACGTAGCCGAGCTGTTCCTCGTGCCCGGGCGCCAGGTCGGAGATCCGCACCGCGAGCGAGTAGGAGAGGGGCACCATCAGGGCCAGGGAAGCGCCGAAACTGGCGATCATCAGCCAGAGGAGGTAGTCCCTGCCGACCTTCTGGAGCGGCGGTGCCTCGATCTCGGGCTCGGCGGGCGGCTCGGTGGGAGCCCCGGCGGCGTCCTGCGGCGACACCGTCAAAGGGGGCACCACCACGCTGACGTCTCGGTCGGCGTGAGGCATGAGGACTCCTTTGTCACATGGTCACGAGGGGTGGCGGCAGCCGGCGGCACGGTCGATGCCGTACCGCCGGGACACCGGCTCGGGCGACGCCGGTGAGGGAGGGCAGGGGCCGCGGCGAACGCAGAACAGTGGTGGCTGTGGCGTTACGCCGACGGGTGCCGGGGTCGCGGCATGGGCCGCCTGCTCGGTCGCGCGGCGCAGCGGCAGCCCAGTGCTGAGCAACGGAAGCGCGATGCCGCGCGCCCCCCGTAGGTGTCAGCCGGCCGTGGCCTCGCCGGGCTTGCGGCCGCCCAGTCCGTGCCAGCGCCGGCGCAGGGCGGACGCGGCGGACTTGGGCTTGCGGTCGCGGGTGAACACGCCCTTCTTGTTGCCGTCGACGCGGTGGATGCCGGGCGAGGTCTGGAAGTCGGCGAAGTTCCAGACGTGTTCGCCGACGAACTCGGGGATGCGGTCGAAGACGCGGTGGTACATGGCGAGGAAGTCGCTCTGGTACTCCTCGCTCCAGGGGGTGTCCCAGACCGAGTGCAGGCCGGGCTGTGTGTCGGCGCCGTACTCGGACATCATGACGGGCTTGCCGAAGCGCTGGACCCACCCGCGCAGGTCCTGCTCCAGATACCCCTCGGCGGTCGCGAGGTCGCCCGTGAACAGGTACCAGCCGTAGTAGCGGTTGATGCTCAGCACGTCGAACAGGTCGCCGATTCGGTCGTTCTGCGGCGTCGCGAACATGACGGCGGCGTAGGTGAGGGGCCGGGTCGGATCGAGCTTGCGGGCCAGTTCGACCAGGGGCTCGAAGTAGTCGCGCGCGCCGTCCTCGTTGGAGGCCGGCTCGTTGGCGAGACACCACATCACCACGCTCGGGTGGTTCCTGTCCCGCTCGATCAGCTCCCGCAGGTGCTGGGCGTGGACGTCCCGTGTCGTCCCGCCGAAGTTCTCCGGCGCGAAGGTGGGGGTCGGCGGAACACCGGTGAGCCCGCCCTGGACCCCCAGGTTGAGGCCGACGGCGGCGGTCTCGTCGATGACGACGATGCCGTGCCGGTCGGCGAAGTCCAGGACCTCTTCGGCGTAGGGGTAGTGGGAGGTGCGGAAGGAGTTGGCGCCCGTCCACTGCATCAGCTGGAAGTCGTGCACGAGGTAGGCGTCGTCGTGGCCCTTGCCGCGGACCGGGGTGTCCTCGTGTTTGCCGAAGCCGGTGAAGTAGAAGGGCTCGCCGTTGATGAGGAAGTCGGTGCCCCGTACCTCGACGGTACGGACGCCGAAGGGCTGGGTGTAGCTGTCCACGGTCTCGCCGTCGACGGCCAGTTCCACGACGAGGTCGTAGAGATAGGCGGCGCCCGGCTGCCAGAGGGTGACGTCCTCGATGCGCAGGACGCCCTCGGGGCCGTGGCCCTCCGCGACGGTCCGGCCGGCCTCGTCCACCGCACGCACCCGCACGGTGACGGTGTCGGCGTGCTCGCCGACGGTCTCCACGCGGTACTCGACGGTGCCGGCCGCGCCGTCCCGTCCGGTGACGACGGTGACGTCCTCGACGAAGGTCGTCGGCGTGCTGTACAGGCGGACCGGGCGCGCGATGCCCGCGTAGTTGTAGAAGTCGTGCAGATACGACTGCCGTTCGCGGCCGTCGGGGCCGGTCGTGACGGTGCCGGGCGGGATCGTCACGTTGGTCAGCCGGTTGTCGACGCCGACCGTCAGCCGGAACTCGGCGCCGGGTTCGACGACGCCGGTGAGATCCGCCTCGAACGGTGTGTAGCCGCCGGTGTGTTCGGCCACGAGCCGTTGGTCGACGTAGACCTGCGCGGCGTGGGTCACGGAACCGAAGCGCAGGACCACGCGTTCGCCGGTCCAGCCGCGCGGCACGCGCACGTCGCGCTGGTACCAGACGACTCCGACATGGTCACGGATCTCCGGGTCCACGAACAGGTCGTTGTAGCTGGCGGGCACGGGGACTTCGAGCGGTGGGGCGAGACGCGACACCCACGGGGTCGCGCCGGCCCGGGTGCCGAGAGCGAACCGCCACAGGCCGTCGAGGCCGACGAGGTCGCGGGTGGGGGTGGTGCGGGGCGAGAGCATGGGGTTCCTACCGGGTCGTCGGGGCGGTGGGGGGGGGCGGTGCCGCGGTTACGAGGTCTCGCCGGCGTCGGCGAGGAGCGTGCTGCCCGTCATGAAGGCCGAGAGGTCGCTCGCGCAGAACAGCACCACCCGGGCGATGTCGTCGGGCACGCCGAGCCGGCCGAGCGGGCCCGGCTGCATCACGGACATGAAGGAGTCGGCGTCCACTCCGGCCGCGGCGGCCGCCGCCATGTTCCCCTCGGTCGGCACGAACGTCGGTGCGACGCCCAGTACGCGGATGCCGAACGGGGCGAACTCCAGGGCCAGTTGGCGGGTGAGGCCGCGTGCCGCGTGCTTGGAGCCGACGTACGCGGCGAGCCCGGGGGCCGTCCCGCGGAACCCGGCCGTGGAGACGACGTTGACGATGACGCCCCCGCCGCCGGCCTCGCTCATCCGGCGCGCGGCCTCCCGGGAGCCGAGGAAGACGCCGCGGGTGTTGACCGCGAACACCTCGTCGAAGGCTTTGGCGGCCATCTCCAGCGCGGGCACGCTGGGGAAGATCCCGGCGTTGTTCACCCAGATGTCGATGCCGCCGAGTTCCCGGACCGCGAGGTCGGCGGCGGCCACCACGCCGTCGGGGTCGGTGACGTCCAGATGGGCGGCCAGGGCGCGGCCGGGACCTCGGGCGCCGAGCTCCTCGGCGACGGCGGTGGCGAGGTCGTCATGGATGTCCGCGACGAGCACATCGGCACCCGCCTCGGCCAGCCGCTCGGCGACGGCCCGGCCGAGCCCCTGGCCCGCGCCGGTCACGACGGCGCGCCGCCCGGCCAGGGAGACGAGTTCGGTCAGGGACTTGGACGAGACGTCGGGTACGGATATCTGCACGGTGTGTCCCTCCGGTGGAAGTGCGGTCAGATCCGGCCGCGGCGGGCGGTCTCGCCCAGCCAGAGGAGAGAGGGCTTGGGGCGGCGCTCGAACGTCTCGCGGTCGACCTCGACCAGACCGAAGGTCGGCGCCCAGTGGCCCCACTCGTAGTTGTCGAGCAGGCTCCAGTGCAGATAGCCGCGTACGTCCGCCCCGTCGGCGATCGCCTTGCCGAGGTGCTCCAGGGCCTCGCCCGTGTACGCGATGCGACGGGTGTCGTCGCCGGTGGCGATGCCGTTCTCGGTGATCAGGATCGGCAGGCCGCCGGTGACCTCGGCGGTGTGCCGCACCGCGATACCCAGGGCGTCGGGGCGGTAGGCGGTGCCCACGAGCGTGTTGTCCGGGTGCTGCGGGTGGGGCTCGATACCGTCCAGATCGACCCACTGGCTCGAGTAGGACTGCACGCCCACGAAGTCGTCGCCGCGCGAGCCCGCCAGGTAGAGGTCCTCCCACACGTATTCGAGATCCCGCTTGTTGTTCTCCGCTCCGGGACGGGCCACGAAGGCGCGGTTGGCGACCGTCCAGCCGACCTTGGCGTCCGTCCGCTCGTGCAGCACCGTTCGCGCGGCCTGGTGTGCCTCGACGAGCCGCTGGCCGATCACCACGTCGGGGGCAGGCAGTTGCGGGCGCGGGCCCTCGTTGTCGAGGGTGGGGCTCTGCCACTCCCCGGCGGCCTGCGGGTTCTGGAAGGCCCGCGCCATGCCGATCATGATGGCCAGCATGTTCGGCTCGTTCATGGTGACGACCCACTCGACGCCTTCGAGGATCGGCGCGACCGTCTCGACGTAGGTCCGGAACCGGTCCACCGCACGGTCGCCGAGCCAGCCGCCTTCCTCCGCGAACCAGAGCGGGCTGGTGAAGTGGTGCAGGGTGACGACCGGTGTCAGGCCGAGTTCGAAGGCCGTTTCGATCATGCGCCGGTAGTGGGCGAGTTCGGCGCGCGAGACCAGGCCGGGGAGCGGCTCGATACGGGCCCATTCGATGCCGAAGCGGTAGGCGTTGAGCCCGGCGTCCGCGAGCAACTGCATGTCCTCGCGGTACCGGTGGTAGCTGTCGCAGGCGTCGCCGCTGCGCTCCATGCCCGGAACGCGCCCCTCGTTCGCCCAGAAGTCGCTGTTGAGGTTGTTGCCCTCGATCTGGTGCGGTGCGGTGGAGGCTCCCCAGAGGAACGCGGGCGGGAATTCGGTCATCGTCGACTGCTTTCCTGAGTGTCGGTGGTTCGGACCTCGTGGCACACCTGGGCCACGGTCCGGCCGTTCGGGCGCGGTGGGCAACGGCCCGAGCACGGAGGGGTGCTGAGGGTTGAGCGGGCTCTCCGGCAGAGCGGGTTGCGACCTTGCCGGTCCGTCGGTTCGTTGGTGCCAGGTGTGCGACCAACCAACTCTTACCGTGTGGTTAGTTTTCGTTGGGACGGTAGACCGGGATCGCAAGGGCGGGAAGGCTGCCGCTCGGCTTCGTGATCAGAACGTTATGTGGCGACGTCTCGGCCGGTGAGGGCTGCCGTCAGCCCGAGCGGGGCGGACGGAAGCGGTACACGTCCAACCCGTGGCGGCACCGCCGCTCCTGCGAGGAGCGCGGTTCGTGGCCGCCAGGTGTGAGTGAGATCCCCCGGGCCGCCCGCGAGGTCGTGCGCGGGCGGGCCTTCAGAGGGTG
Source organism: Streptomyces sp. NPDC028289 (assembly GCF_055565975.1). NCBI lineage: Bacteria > Bacillati > Actinomycetota > Actinomycetes > Kitasatosporales > Streptomycetaceae > Streptomyces > Streptomyces sp. NPDC028289. The sequence goes on from NZ_JBVHTI010000002.1 coordinate 501,074, forward strand.
TGGGATACGTTGCTCGGCGATGCGTTCACTGGTCGGCGCGGTCGCTCTCGAAGAGCAGGTGTACGAAGTCGGTGACCGGCCCGGCGATGTCGAGGTCCTGGTCCAGCACCCACTGCAACTGGAGCCCATTGAGCACGGCGTGGAAGAGGACCGCCGCGCTCTCCGGACTGACGCCTTCGCGCAGCCTGCTGTGCGCGGCCTCGCTGTCGAGTCCCTCGGCGAACTGGGTGCGCCCGCGTTCGTAGCGCTCGACGAAGTAGGCGTGGGCGGGATGATCGGGCCGTGCGGCCGCGGCGGCGAGCTCGATCCACAGGCGCATCAGTTCGGGCGCCTTCTGGTGGTGGCGGATGAGCTCGCCGAGATAAGGGGCGAGCTGGTCCAGGCTGTCCACTGCTTCCAGGCCCTGCTGCCATTCCTCCGCGTCGCGTTCGGCGAGCACCTCGGCGAGGAGTTCGTCCTTGTTCCGGAAGTGGTGCAGGAGGCCGGCGTGGGTGATGCCGGCTCGTTCCGCGATGTCGCGCAGGGAGGCTTTGGCGTAGCCGTTCTCGGCGAAACTGTCGCGTGCCGCCCGTACGATCTCCGTCCTGCGGGCAGGTGTCTTGGCGTACGGTCCACGCGCTTTGGCCTGGCCCACGGTGCGCTCACTCTCCTTGACGAAGCCCGGTCCGGGACGGTCCTGCGCAGCTGCTGAGACCTTAAAGCTTCCCACATGGTCAAGATTCGCGTCTGCGCACCCTTCCCCTGTCTGCCGCGCGGGTCTAGCGTCTGAACAGAAACCAACCGTGCGGTAAGAGTTGGCCGCCGAGCCGGTCGGGGAGCCGGCCGTGCCCTTCAGTCGTCGGCGGGGGCGCTTTCGTAGCGTTGGAGGAACTTTTCCACGAAATCGAGGGCCTCGGCATGCCGGGTGGTCATGCCCATCGTGTTCTCCATCATGAGGATCCGGCCGAGGGCGTTGGCCAGCATGAGCAGCACGGTGGGGGACACCCCTGGCGGCAGCTCGACGCCGGTCTCCGCGAGCCGTCGCGTGAGTACCTCCAGCTGTACCTCGCGGTAGCGCTCGGCGCGGGCGGCGAGTTCGGCGCGGATCGCCTTGCGGTGATTGGCCAGCGCGGTGAACTCCGTGGTCAGCGCGTTCCCCGGGTGACGGGTGACCTGCCACAGGGCGCGTATCGGCTGGGGGCCGTCCAGTCGGCGGGCCACCCGCTCCAACTCCTCGTCGCCCCGTCGTCGCAGTACCGCCAGGAAGAGATCGTCGAGGGTGCGGAAGTAGTACAGCACCAGCGCCGGGGCGACCTCGGCCTCGCGGGCCACCCGGCGCACGCCGACGGAGGCGTACCCCTCCTCGAGCATCAGCCGCTCGGTGACGTCGAGCAGGAGCTGGCGCGTCTTCGAGTTCTCGGTGCCCATACGGCGAGGCGCAGTCATGCCGCTCATTGTCCTTGACGGCTCCGCGGGGCGCTGTTAAACAGGTGTTCAGCGCTCGTGTTAAACACTCGTTCAACATGAACGGAGGGCACGGCTGATGGCTCCCTATACGGGCACCCGCACTCTGCGCGTCGAGGATCCGCGGCTGCTGACCGGCACCGGCACCTACGTCGACGACGTCGTACGGCCCGGAATGCTGCACGCCTGTTTCGTCCGCAGCCCCGTCGCACGGGCCCGCATCGCCGCGATCGACGCGTCGGAGGCGCTCCAACTGGACGGCGTGCACGCCGTGTTCGTCGCCCAGGACCTCAACCCCGGCGTACACGAGCGGTGGTACACGTTGAACGGGCGCGAAGATCCCGACACACCACGCCCGCCGCTGGCCGAGGACGAGGTGCGGTTCGTCGGCGACCCGGTGGCCGTGGTCGTCGCCGTGGACCGCTACAGGGCCGAGGACGCCGCCGAGTTGGTGGTCGTGGACTACGACGAGCTCCCGCCGGTCGTCGACTACGCCACCGCCCTGGAATCGACCGAGTCGGTCCACGCCGCCCATCCCGGCAACCTGGTGGGCGAACTCGCCGGACGCCCGATGGAGGAACTCGCCCCCGTCTTCGAGGACGCGCCGCACGTGGTCGGCGTGACGATCCGTCAACAGGCGTACTGCCCGGTGCCGTTGGAGACTCGTGGCATTGTCGCGGAGTGGTCCGCGCCCGCCGGGGAGATGACGATCTGGGCGGCCACCCAGTCCCCGCACGAGGTCCGCTCCTTCTGCGCACGTCTGCTCGGTGTCGACGAGCACCGGGTGCGGGTGGTGATGCGGGACACCGGCGGCGGGTTCGGACAGAAGGTGCTGCCGCAGCGCGAGGACATGTGCGTGATGCTCGCCGCCACCAAGCTGCCCGCCGCGCTCAAATGGATCGAGGACCGTCAGGAACATCTCATGGCGGCCGGCCAGGCCCGCCACGAGCACGGCGAGGCGAGACTGGCCCTCGACGACGAAGGCCGGATCCTCGCCGCCACCCTCGACCACGTCCAGGACGCCGGCGCCTACCCGACCCCGTCCCCCGTCCAGAGCGGCCTCGCTGTCGGCCTGCTCTTCCCCGGTCCCTACCGCATCCCGCAGGGCACCTTCCGCTCCCGGTTCGTGTTCTCCAACACCAGCGGCCGAGTGGCGTATCGCGGCCCCTGGCAGTTCGAGTCGATGGCCCGCGAGGTCCTCCTCGACACCGCCGCCCGCCGCCTCGGCATGGACCCGATCGAGCTGCGCCGCCGCAACATGCTGCGCCGCGAGGATCTGCCGACGGCGAACTTCAACGGCATGCCCTACGACCACATCACCCCGTACGAGACCTTCGAGCAGGCCCTGGAGATGCTCGACTGTGCGGCGTTCCGGTGCGAACAGGAGCAGGCCCGCGCCCAGGGCCGCTACCTGGGCGTCGGCACCTGCACCTACGTCGAACCGACCGCCGGGGCCACCCCGTTCCACGGCACCGAGGGCGCGACCATCCGCATCGAGCCCTCCGGCAAGGTCAACGTCTACGTCGCCGGGGGATCGTGCGGCAACAGCCTGGAGACGACCGTCGTCCAGCTCACCGCCGACGCGCTCGGCGCGGCCATCGAGGACGTCAGCACGATCCAGGGAGACACGGCACTCACCCCGTACGGTGCCGGAACCGGCGGCAGCCGGTCGGGTCCCATGACCGCCGGCGCGATCGCCGAGACAGCGGCCGGATTACGGGAACGCATCCTGGCGATCGCCGGACACAGGCTCGAAGTCGCCGTAGAAGAAGTGGAGTTGACCGGCGGCCGGGCATCAGTGAAGGGCGCTCCCGAGAAGGCGCTCACCCTCGCCGACATCGCCGACCTCGCCTACTTCCAGCCCCACGCCCTGCCACCCGGCATCCCGCCCGGCCTGGAGGCCAGCGGCCGCTACCGCACCCCGCACCTCATGATCTGGGCCAACGCCACCCACCTGTGCACCTGCGAGGTGGACGTGGTGACCGGCGCGGTGAAGCTGCTGAGGTACATCGTCAGCGAGGACTGCGGACCCATGATCAACCCCGGCGTGGTCGAGGGACAGATCTACGGCGGCACCGTCCAGGGAATCGGCGGCGCCCTCTACGAACACCTCGCCTACGACGGCGACGGCAACCCCCTCGCCACCACCTTCATGGACTACCTGCTCCCCACGGCCACCGAGGTGCCCGTCATCGAGCTCGGCCACATCGAGACACCCGGCCCAGGACCCGGCGGCCACAAGGGAGTTGGCGAGGGCGGTGCGATCGGATCCGCCCCGGCCGTGGTGAACGCGGTCGCCGACGCCCTCGCACCGCTGGGCGTGGAGATCGGCCGGCTGCCGCTGACGCCCGCATCGATCGTCGAACTCGTGGAAGAGGCAGGGGCGGTGACCCCATGAAGCCGGCGGCCTTCGACTATCACGCCCCCACCACCACCGAGGAAACGGTCGCGCTGCTCGCCGAATCGGGCGACGAGGCGAAGCTCATCGCCGGCGGCCAGAGCCTGGTCCCCATGCTGGCGCTGCGCCTCGCGGCCTTCGCGCACCTCGTCGATCTGCGCCACGTGGACGGACTCCGGGGCATCGAGCACCGTGACGGGACGGTGCGTATCGGTGCCACGACCACCCAGGCCACTCTCCAACGCTCCAAGGGAGTAAGGGACTTGGTGCCGCTCCTCGCCCGGGCCACCCCGCTGATCGGCCATTTCCAGATCCGTAGCCGCGGCACCGTCGGCGGCTCGCTCGCCCACGCCGACGCCGCGGCCGAGTACCCGGCGGTGGCCCTCACCCTGGACGCCGAGTTCGAAGCGCTGTCGGTGCGGGGGCGCCGGGCCATCCCCGCCGCACGCTTCTTCACCGGGACCTGGACCACCGCCCTGGCCGAGGACGAGCTGCTCACGGCCGTCACCTTCCCGGTCTGGCGGCGGCCCCGCGGTTTCGCGATCGAGGAATTCGCCCGCAGAAGCGGGGACTTCGCACTCGCCGGTGCCGCCGTCGCCGTCGGCCTGGACGCCGGCGGACGGGTCGACCGGTGTGCCATCGGCCTGTTCGGACTCGGTCCGAGCGCATGCCGGGCCCCCACGGCGGAGGCCGGGACCATGGGTCGCCAACCCGCCGAGGACATGGCCGACGACATCGCACACCGAGCCCTGGCCGACCTCGACTCCATCCCGTCCGACCTGCACGGATCGGCCGGCTATCGCAGGCGCGTCGGCGCGGCCATGGTGGCCCGCGCCTGGCGGCGCGCCGTACGGGAGGCGGTCCATGGCTGACGACGTCGACATCCGGATACGGCTCAACGGCCTCCCACGCCGTGCCATCGTGCCGCCCCGGCTCACCCTCGCCGACTTCCTGCGCGTCAACTGCGGTCTCACCGGCGCGCACTTGGGTTGTGAGCACGGTGTCTGCGGCGCCTGCACGGTGCTGCTGGACGGCGAAGCCGTGCGCGCCTGCCTGGTGTTCGCCGTACAGGCCGACGGAAGCGAAGTCACCACCGTCGAGGGGATCGCCTCGCCCGACGGTGAACTGTCCGTCGTACAGGCCGCGTTCCGTGAGCACCACGGGCTCCAGTGCGGGTTCTGCACCCCGGGCTTCGTCGTCTCGGTCACCGCCTTTCTCGCCGAGAACCCCAAACCCACCGACGAGGAGATCCGCGCCGCCCTGTCCGGCAATCTGTGCCGCTGCACGGGCTACCAGGGGATCGTGGCCGCCGTCCGGGCCGCCGCCGACCGCGAGGACTCCGTATGAAACTGGAGAACAGGCTCACCGTTCCCGCGTCCGTGGAGGAGGCCTGGCGGGTCCTGCTCGACATCGAACGCGTCACTCCGTGCGTCCCCGGTGCGAGGCTCACCTCCCGCGACGGCGACAGCTTCCAGGGCCGGATCAAGGTCAAGCTCGGCCCCGTCAGCCTGACCTATCACGGCACCATCACGTTCCTTTCGCGGAACGCGGCGGACAGGACAGTCGTGCTGGAAGCCGGCGGAAGGGAGATCCGCGGCAACGGGACGGCCAAGGCGCGGGTGACGTGCCGACTGGTCGCGTCGGGCACGCACTCCACCGACGTCCTCGTGGACACCGACCTCGCGATCACGGGCAAGCCCGCCCAGTTCGGCCGCGGCACCCTCGCCGAGGTCGCGGGCACCCTCGTCGGGCGGTTCGCCGAGAACCTGGCCGCCGAACTCGCCGTAACCGAGCCGGATCCCGTGGCACGTCCCTCCGATCCCGTCGTCGCCGAACCCATCGACCTCATCGACGCCGCCGGCGCCCTCAAGCGCATCGCACCGCCGGCCACCGCACTTGCCGCGCTGCTCCTTCTCGTGCTCCTGGTACGCGGCCGCCGACGCACCGACCGGTGACCAGGCCTCCCCGCCGTCGTCACCCCGCCCCGACCCAACCCATCCCTTACTCAGGAAGCGAGGTCACTCATGCCCGGACGAGTAGAAGGCAAGGTCGCCTTCATCACCGGCGCCGCCCGCGGTCAGGGCCGCAGCCATGCCGTACGGCTGGCTGAGGAAGGCGCCGACATCATCGCCGTCGACGTGTGCAAGCAGCTCGACGGCGTCACGTTCCCGATGTCGACCCCCGAAGATCTGGAGGAGACGGTCAACCAGGTCCAGAAGCTGGGCCGTCGGATCCACGCCGTACAGGCGGACGTCCGCGACCACGACGCGCTCAAGGCCGCCGTGGACGACGGCGTCGCCGAATTCGGCCGGCTGGACATCGTCGCGGCCAACGCCGGCCTCGGCAGCGACGGCGCCACGCTCGACGCCATGGAGGAGAAGACCTGGCGCGACATGATCGACGTCAACCTGACCGGCGTCTGGTTGTCCGCCAAGGTCTCCATCCCGCACATCGTCGCGGGCGGACGAGGCGGCTCCATCATCCTGACCAGCTCCGTCGGCGGCCTCAAGGGCTACGCGAACATCGGCCACTACATCGCCGCCAAGCACGGCGTGGTGGGTCTGATGCGCACGATGGCGGGAGAGTTGGGGGCACACAACATCCGCGTCAACACCGTGCACCCCACCCAGGTCAACACCCCGATGGTGATGCACGAGGCCACCTACCGCATGTTCCGCCCCGACCTGGAGAACCCCACCGTCGACGACTTCGCGGCGGTGTCCCAGGGCATGCACATGCTCCCCACCCCGTGGGTGGAGCCGCTGGACATCAGCAATGCCGTGCTCTTCCTCGCCTCCGACGAGGCCCGCTTCGTCACCGGCGTGACCCTGCCGATCGACGCCGGCGCCCTGCTCAAGTGAGCCGCACACCACAGGGAGATGCGTCCATGACCACTGTCGACACCGTCTACTGGGACCCCTACGACCCGGCCCTCGCCCGCGACCCCTACCCCCTCTACGCACGCATGCGCGAGGAGGCGCCGCTCTACTACAACGACCAGCACAAGTTCTACGCCGTCAGCCGTCACGCCGACGTCCAGCGCGGCCTCGCGGACTGGCAGACCTACTCCTCGTCCCGCGGCGACATCCTCGAGATCATCCAGGCGGACATCGAACTCCCGCCCGGCACCCTCATCTTCGAGGATCCGCCCGTCCATGACATCCACCGCAAGCTCCTCGCCCGGGTGTTCACACCCCGCCGCATCGCCACCCTGGAGCCGCGTGTACGGGCCTACTGCCGGCGCGCACTGGAGCCGGTGACCGGCGCCGAGCGGTTCGACCTCGTCGAGGCCGTCGGCGCCGAGATGCCGATGCGGGTGATCGGCATGCTGCTGGGCATCCCGGAGGCGGACCAGCCCGCCATCCGCGACTACACCGACGAGACGCTGGGAACCGACGGCGGCGGGAAGATCAACCACGAGGACATTCTCAGTACGGACGCCTTCAAGGACTACATCGAGTGGCGCAAGCGGCACCCCTCCGACGACCTCATGACCGAGCTGATGACCGCCGAGTTCGAGGACGAGAACGGCGTCACGCGCACACTCACCGACGAGGAGGTCCTGACCTACTGCTCCGTGGTCGCCGGCGCGGGCAACGAGACCACGGGCCGGCTCATCGGCTGGTTCGGCGCGCTGATGGCGCGATACCCGGAAGCCCGCCGGGAGTTGGCGGCCGACCCCACCCTCATCCCCAACGCCATCGAGGAGATCCTGCGCTTCGAGCCGACCGGGCCGTTCACCGGGCGGTACGTCACCAAGGACGTGGAGCTGTACGACCGCACGGTGCCGGCCGGCAGCGCCGTCCTCTTCATCCAGGCCGCCGCCAACCGCGACCCGCGCCGCTTCGACGACCCCGACCGCTTCGACATCCACCGCGTCACCCAGCACATGAGCTTCGGCGTCGGCGCCCACTACTGCCTGGGCGCGGCCCTGGCCCGGCTGGAGGGCCGGATCGCGGCGGAGGAGATCCTCGAGCGGTTCCCCGGCTGGGACGTCGACTGGGACCACGCTGAACTGGCGCAGACCTCGACCGTGCGCGGCTGGAAGACCCTGCCGCTGGTCGTCGAAGGAGTCCGATGACGACCGAGCGGTGGAACGTCATCGTCGACACGCGGATGTGCGTCCGCACCGGGCTGTGCGCCGCCGCCGCGCCCGAGCACTTCGAACTCGACGAGAACGGCCAGGGGCATGCGAGGTCCGCCACCCTTCCGGCATCCGAAGAGGTGCTGGAGGTGGCCGAGTCGTGCCCGATCGAGGCCATCGGTATCAGGGGCGCGGACACCGGTGAGCGGGTCTTCCCGCCGCCGGGCTCCTGAACATTTCTCCAACTGACTGACTGCTAAGGCAGTTGACTTCACGCCACGACGAAAATAGATTCCCATCATGCGGAAATGATGTTCTCGAATCTGCGCAACATGGATCTCCAAGGAGTCTGGTGTCGTGGTTCAACCGTCCGTGAAGGAACAGATCGTCCTGGCCGCCGAGCGGCTCTTCGCCGAGCACGGCCTCGACGGGGTGTCTCTGCGTCAGATCAGCGCGGCGGCCGGGAACGGCAACAACACGGCGGTGCAGTACCACTTCGGCACGAAGGAACACCTCGTCCAGGAGATCTTCGAGTACCGGCTGCCGGAGCTGAACGAACGACGCAGGCTGCTGGTCGCGCGTCGGCGCCCGGACGATCTCAGGACCTGGGTGGAGTGCCACCTCCTGCCCGTCCTGGAACAGGGCGAACAGGAGGGCAGTCACTACCTCAGCTTCGTCGCGATGCTCCAGCAGCACGGCCGCCGGGACGTCTTCGAACGCCTTTCGGTCGAACTCAGCAAGCCCACCAACGACTTCGTCGAGCGGATCGGCACCCTGCTGCCGCACCTCCCCGAGCCGTTGCGCGGCCACCGCATCTCGCAGGCCCTGGCCTTCGGCGTGCATGCCGCCTCCGAACGTGAACGCACCCGGGCCCGCGGCGGGCACGTGCTGTCCTTCGCCGTCCACGTCGGGGACCTGCTGGACGGCCTGGTCGGCTTCCTCCAGGCCCCGGTGTCCTCGACGATCTCGTCCGTGATCGGCGAGACCGAGACCGGGACCGGGGCCGGAGCGAGTGAACCGGCCCTGCCGCTTCATCCCTGAACAGCCGCCCTCCCACCCGCGAGCGGAGGAACGACGTCGCGATGAGTATCGATCTGCACAACGCCGTGGCGGTGATCACCGGTGCCGGCAGCGGGATCGGCCGTGCCGCCGCCCACGCCTTCGCCCGGCGCGGCGCGCGTGTCGTGGTCACCGACCTCGTCGGCGAGCGCGCGCACACCGTGGCCGGTGAACTCGGTGACCGGGGCGCCGCCGCGGAGTGCGACGTGACCAGCCTCGACGACCTGCAGGCGGTGCGGAAACTGGCCCTCGACCGCTTCGGCCGCATCGACCTGGTCATGAACAACGTCGGCATCCTGGCCGTCGGCCCCGTCGAGGACATTCCCCTGAACGCGTGGCAACGCGTCGTGGACGTCAACCTGTTGGGCGTCGTCCGCAGCAACCTCGTATTCCTGCCTGTGTTGTTGGAGCAGGGATGGGGGCACGTCGTCAACACCGCTTCCACGGCAGGCCTGTTGCCCTACGGATTCGACCGCCTGCCGTACACCGCGACCAAGCACGCCGTCGTCGGCCTGTCCGAGGCGCTCGCCCTGTACCTGCGCCCGCGCGGCATCGGCGTCTCCTGCCTGTGCCCGGCCGGCGTCGCCACCAACATCGTCGAGCAGATCAGTTTCTACGGGGAACCGGCACCGCCCCGAGGCCCCGACTTCCCGGTCCTGGACGCCGATTCGGTCGGCGAACTCGTCGCTGAGGGCGTCACCCACGACCGCTTCCTCATCCTCACCGCACCGCAGGCCGCCGACGAACTGCGCGAGCACGGTGCCGATGTCGACGCCTATCTGTCCCGTCTGACGAAGGATGCCCCATGAGCAGCACACTCGACCGGCTCCGCCTGGACGGCAAGGTCGCCGTCGTCACCGGCGGTGCCGGCGCCATCGGCCAGGTCTACGGCCGGGCACTCGCCGAGGCCGGCGCCGCCGTCGTCCTCGCGGACCTCAACGGCGAAGGAGCCGAGCAGGCCGCCAAGACACTGGCCGGCGACGGACTGCGCGCGCTCGGCGTGCAGGTCGACATCACCGACCGCGACTCCGCGGCCGACCTGGCAGCGAAGACCACCGACGCCTTCGGCGGCATCGACATCCTGGTGAACAACGCCGCGTTGATGGCCGAGATCCCCCAGGTCGACATCCTGGACCTGCCCACGGACTGGTTCGACCGCGTCATGCGCGTCAACGTCCTCGGCGCCGTCATCTGCGCGGGCGCGGTGAAGGCCTCCATGGTCGAGCGAGGCGGCGGACGCATCATCAACCAGGTCTCCGCAGGCGCCTTCATGGGCGGCGGCATCTACGGCGTCAGTAAACTCGCCCTGGTCAACATCACCGTCGGCCTCGCCCGCTCGCTCGGCCCACTCGGCATCAACGTCAACGCCATCGCACCCGGCCTGGTCGAGAACGAACCGGGCCTGCGCAGCCTCCCCGCCGACCACCCCGCACGCGCCGCTCTCACGGCCGCCATCCCGGGCAAGAAGTCCGCGCCCGCCGAAGACCTGCTCGGCACGCTGCTGCTGCTCGCCTCCCCAGCAGGCGAGTGGATCAACGGCCAGGCCATCAGCGTCGACGGCGGCTGGGTCACCCGGCTATGACGCGCGCCGGGACACGGGTTGGTTTCATCGGACTGGGCAGCCAGGGCGCGCCGATGGCCCGCCGTATCGCCGAGGAGTCGTTCCCCCTGACGCTGTGGGCGCGTCGCCGTACGTCCACGGAAGCCTTCGCCGATACGGCCGCCACGGTGGCGGCAACACCGGCCGAGCTGGGGGCGGCGAGCGACATCGTGTGCCTGTGCGTCGTGGCGGACGCGGACGTCGAGGACGTCCTCCTGCGACCCGACGGCGTACTGACCGGCATGGCTCCCGGCGGGGTCGTCGTCCTCCACTCCACCATCCATCCCGACACCTGCCGACGCGTCGCCGACGAGGCAGCCAAGCGGGAGATCGCCGTGGTGGACGCTCCGGTCAGCGGCGGAGGCGCAGCGGCCGCGGAACGCAGGCTCCTGGTCATGGCCGGCGGACCGGAGGCGGACGTCGCCCGCTGCCGTCCGGTGTTCGACGCCTTCGCCGACCCGGTCATCCACCTCGGACCGCTGGGCAGCGGCCAACTCGCCAAGCTGCTCAACAACTTCGTGTTCACCGCCCAGGTCGGCCTGGCGCTGGACACCTTCTCCCTCGCCGACGGGCTCGGCATGGACCGCGCCGCGGTCGCACAGGTGCTCGCGCACGGCACCGGCGGCAGCCGCGCCGCGGCCGTCCTCGCCGCTTCCGGCTTCAACACCGACGGGCTGCGCCGGGCCCTGCCGCTGCTGCGCAAGGACGTCGGCCTCCTGCTCGACGTCGCCGACACGGCCCGCGCCCCCCGGCCCCGGACGCTCGCGGACCTCACCACACACACCCTGTCGACGCTGGACCGGAGTCCGGCGCCCTGACCACCGCCCCACCCGGACGACCCCAAGGCGGCACCGACATGACCACATCCCTGTCCCGCGACCTCGGCACCACCGGCCCCCTCGTCGACGGCACCTGGCTCGACACCACGTCCGCCGGCCGACAGGACCACATCAACCCCGCGACCGCCCGCGCCAACGGCACCGTCCTGCTCGCCGGACCACAGGAGGTCGACACGGCCGTCGCTTCGGCGAAGAACGCCTTCCCCGAGTGGCGGGCGATGTCCCCGGACCGGCGCCGCCGCATCCTCCAGCGCGTCGAGGAGCTGATGCTGGAGCGCGTGCCCGAACTCGGCCGGCTCAACACCCTCGAACTCGGCGTCCCCTTCCGTACCTCGGCGGGGCTGGCCCACCTGTCCGCAGGGTGGTTCGGCTACTACGCCGGCTGGGCCGACAAGCTGGAGGGCGTCACCATCCCGCCCAGCCCGCGCATGGTGCCGGGTCTCGACTACACCGTCCCCGAGCCGTACGGCGTCATCGGGATCATCCTGACCTGGAACGGACCGATCATGTCGGTCGGCATGAAGGTCGCCCCCGCGCTCGCCGCCGGGAACTGCGTCGTCGTCAAGTCCCCCGACCTGGCCCCGTTCACCGTGGCCCGGTTCGCCGAGATCGCCCGGGAGGCCGGGCTGCCCCCGGGCGTGCTGCACGTCCTGCCCGGCGGCCCGGAGGCCGGCGAGCGGCTGGTCCGCCACCCCGACGTCGCGAAGATCTCCTTCACCGGCGGCATCCCGACCGCGAAGAAGATCCTCGACGCGGCCCGCCACACCCTCAAGCCCGTCCTGCTCGAACTCGGCGGCAAGACAGCCGACATCGTCTTCCCCGACGCCGACCTCGAAGAGGCCGTCGCCGAGACCGTCCGCTCCTGCTACACCCTCTCCGGCCAGGGCTGCAACCTCACCACCCGCATGCTGGTCCACCGCGAGGTGTACGACCAGGTGGTCACCGCCACAGCTGAGGCGGCCGGCGCCCTGCGCGTCGGAGACCCCTTCGACCAGTCGACCGCCCTCGGCCCGGTCGTCGGCAGGGCGGCCCACGAACGCGTCCTCGGCATGATCGAACGCGCCGCCAAGGACGGCCGTGTCATCGCCGGCGGCCGCGCCACCGACCCGTCCACGCTGCCCCCGGACAACCGCGACGGCTACTTCATCGACCCGACGGTCCTCGCCGACGTCGACCCGCACAGCGAGGTCGGCCGGCACGAGGTCTTCGGCCCCGTGCTGTCCCTGATCCCCTTCTCGACCGAGGACGAGGCGGTCGAACTGGCCAACTCCACGCCCTACGGCCTCGGCACCGCCGTACACACCCACGACGTGTCCCGCGTCCAGCGCATCGTCCCGCACCTCGAGTCGGGCACCGTCCTCGTCAACGGCGCCTCGGGCCAGCCGCCGGGTGCCCCGTTCGGGGGCTACAAGCAGAGCGGCTACGGGCGTGAAGGCGGCAAGGAGGGCCTCTACGAGTTCCTCCAGACCAAGAACGTCTTCATCCGCGCGTAAGGTGGCGCGCCATCCGGCCGCAGGAGGCCTGGATCGCCGACTCGTCGTTCCGGCAACGGCCTCTCAGCGACTCACTCACCCCTCCTCGTTCCGCCCAGCGTGCCGTGTTCCCGAGCCACATCCGGCCCGCCAGGGCCACCTCACAACCTACGGAGGCCTCATGGACGACACCCAGGCGGACCGCACCCTGGCAGAGGTCCTGCCCGCCCACGAACCACCCTCGGCTGCCACCCCGTTCGGCCGCGCCGCACGGGACTTCCTCTACGGCGAGGTCTGGTCACGCCCCGGTCTGAGCCGCCGGGACCGCCGCTGGGTCACCCTCACGTGCGTGGCCGCCGCCGACTCGCCCCAGCCCATCGAGGACCACGTCCACGCGGCACTCGCGAGCGGCGACATCGGCCTCGAGGCCATGCTGGAGTTCGTCCTGCACTTCGCGGTGTACTGCGGCTGGCCCAAGGCGTCCCACGTGGAGGGGGCCATCGCCCGGCAGTGGGACCGCATCCACCGCGAACGCGGCGAACAGACCCCTCCCTGGCCGCAGTTGGGCGACGACACCCTCGGTCCCGCAGCCTGGGACGAACGGCTCGCACGCGGCGTGGAGGAGTTCATCGACGTCAACCTCACGCCCGCACCGCCCCCGAACTCGCCGTACCGGCACGCCGGCATTCTCAACTTCGTGTTCGGGCACGTCTGGCAGCGCCCCGGGCTGACCCGGCGCGAGCGCCGGATCGTCACGGTCGCCAGCGTCGCCCTCGACGACTCGCCCGTCCCCCTCCAGACGCATGTCAGGGCCGCGCTCCACTCCGGAGACCTCGGCAAGGAGGAGATGGACGAGATCGTGCTGCAGTTCGCCGCGTACTACGGCTTCGCCAAGGGGGAGGCCCTCGCGGACGCGGTGGAGACTGCGTGGGCGTCCAAGGCCGACCTGGCCGGGCGGACGCACTGACCGGCTTCCGCGCCGCGAGCCGTCGCTCCAGACCATTGTGTTTTGTCCGAACCTGTTCGTAAGCTTTCCGCGTGGAAGGTATTGAAACGTTTCAATGCCTTGAGGGGGAGGGACACCCCTGTTTCCGGCGCTGTGCCTACGAAGGGAATCTGAGCCGTGACCGAGGAGAACAGACGTGCGCTGAGCCGCCGACACATGCTCGGCATCATGACGGCCGCGGCGGCCGGGGCCTCGCTCCCGCTCGCCGCCGCGCCCAACGCCGAGGGGGCGGGCACGGCTGCAGCGCGCGGGCACCGTGCCGCACCGGCGGACTTGCAGGTCAACTCGCGGGTCGCCCCCGTGGGAACGGAGACCCCACCGGCGTTCAGCTGGCTGCCTCCGGTGGCCGGACAGACGGCGTACGAGATCCAGGTCGGTACCGGGCCGGGCAGGGCCGACGTCTGGCGCAGCGGCAAGGTGGCGAGTTCGAACAGCATCGAGGTGGCCTACCAGGGCGAGCCGCTGGACTCTGGGCGAGCCTACTTCTGGCGGGTGCGGGCCTGGGACGAGACGGGAGCCACCGGCCCGTGGAGTGAGCCGGCGACGTGGGAGACCGGCCTGCTGAGGGGCGAGAAGGACTGGTCGGGTGCGCGGTGGATCGGCGGACGCGAGACACGGGACCACGACTGGAAGGACCTGACCGGAACCGTCGTCTTCCGCGGCGGCCCCGACACCGCCGGCGGGCTGGCCCTGCTCCTGCGCGCCGAACCCGTCGGCAAGACCTGGGGCGAGGGCCTCAACTGGACCGTCCGGCAGAGCGGCGACGACATGCAGCTGGTCATGAGGACCAGCCACTACGCCGGCAACACCTGGGTGGACGACGGCACTTCGGAGCCGGACTGGGGCGTGGACCACTACGACCCGCAGAGCGAGACCAACCCCACCACCGCGGGCACCCGCAGCGTCCCGGTCGGCACGGTCACCCTCCCCGCCTCCACCGGACTGACCAAGGACACCTGGGCCACGCGTGACCACACGGTGGTGGTCGCCGTGACCGGCCTCACCGTGACCACCACCGTGAACGGCGTCGAGGTCGACAGCCGCACCCTCACCGGCGACCAGATCCGCCGTCACGGCAGTTTCGGCTTCGCCGGCGGCACCAGCGCCACCGTCCGCAGCGTCAAGGTGACCGGCACCGGAGCCTCCGACTTCTCCGTCGACCTCACCACGGGCGCGAACCCGTTCGAGAACGGCATCGGCACTCTCGCCGGCCTCACCTTCCCCCCGAAGAACCCGTTCATCCCGTCCAAGAACAGCGTGCTGCCCATCGCCAACCCGGCACCCGTTCTGCGCCGAGCGTTCGCCCTTCCCAAAGGCCGCCGCATAGCCAAGGCCCGGCTGCACCTGAGTGCGGCAGGCAACGTCACGTTCACCGTCAACGGCGACCCGATCACCGTCGACGGCGAGCGGGCGACCACGGGCCGGACCAACGTGCCCAGACTGCTCACCGACCAGAGCACCTACGACCGCACGGTCCTCTACGACACCTTCGACGTGACCGAACTGCTCCACGCCGGACGGGAGAACGTCGTAGCCGCGGAACTCGGGCGCGGCTGGTACGGCCTGACGACGCCCCAGGAGTGGTACTGGCAGCTCGCGCCCTACGCCGGCCAGCCGCGCCTGCGCGCGAAGCTCGTCGTGACCTACACCGACGGTTCCGCCACCACGCTGATCACGGACAAGGACTGGCTCGGCGCGGACGGGCCCACGACGTTCGACTCCGTCTACTCGGGCGAGAAGTATGACGCCCGGCGTGCGGAGGAACTGGGGGAGTGGCGCTCGGTCGGCTACCGCGCCGGTCGCGAGTGGCGCCCGGCCACCGTGCTGATCCCGCCGGGCAGTTGCTCGGGCCCCTCACCGAAGTACCACGGCGCGCTGCCCGCCACGACGATTCCCGACGGCTTCAGATCCGCCGTCATGAGGGCGCACGAGGCGGAGCCGGTGCTGGTCGGCCAGACGCTGCGCCCGGTCTCCCTCACCGAGACGGCCCCCGGATCGGGGACCTGGGTCTTGGACTACGGTCAGATCCTCACCGGCCTCGTCCGCCTCCGGCTCACCGGCATACGCCAGGACAAGGAGGGCCTCACCCTGCGGATGCGCGGCGGCAACCGGATCAGCGCGGGCGACGGCACGGCCGCCTCCCCGCTGTCCGTCGAGGAGGAGAACTTCCAGCACGACGCCAACCTCCAGACGCACTACTACACCCTCGGCAAGCGACCGACGCAGACCTGGGAGCAGCAGTTCAGCCACTTCGGCTTCCGCTACCTGGAAGTGATGAACCTGGAGGCGGTCCTGGGACGGGCCCCCGACCTGAAGCGGGACGCGGACCTGCTGACCGTAGGCGTCGCGCGCACCGGTTTCGCCCGCACCGGCACCTTCACCACCGACAACGCCCTGCTCAACCGCCTTCAGCACAACCTGGAGTGGGCCGAGCAGAACAACCTCGTCCAGAAGCCCACCGACACCCCGTCACGCGAGAAGAACGGCTGGACCGGCGACGCCATGGCCAGCTCCGAGTCCGAGTCCCTCACCTGGGACGTCAACGCCGTCCTCACCAACTACCTGCGCCACTTCCCCGACAACCAGATCTCCACCGGCCAGCTGCCCATGTTCGTCCCCATCGCCAAGGGCGGCTACGGCTACGACCGCACCCCCGGCTGGAACGCCACGTGGAAGGCGGTACCGGCCTGGGACTCGGCGTACTTCGTCATCCCGTGGGAGCTGTACACGTACTACGGCAACAGCAGCCTCTTCGCCGAGCTCTACGACCACCAGGACACGCTCCTGACGTACTACGAGACGCTGTTCACCGCCGAGAACGACTACAAGTTCGAGGCCTCGCTCGGGGCCTACTCCGGTACGGAGAGCCCCGGCAGCAACGCCGTCATCAGCCTCGCCTTCTACATCCACTTCTGCGACTACATGGACGAGGTGGGCCGCAGGCTCGGCCGCACCGAACGCGCAGCCCACTACGCCCAGTTGGCGCACACGCTCCGCAAGGCGTTCATCGCCAACTACTGGGACACGGCACAGGGCCACTTCACCCAGGGCAGTGTCTCCAGCGAGAACGCCCTGGCCATCGCCTTCGACCTGGTTCCCGGCTCCGACCTGGACACCGACGACCCCCGCCACCTGTCCGGCACCAAGTCGCTCGCCGAGAACAACAAGGCCCTCGCGAAGCTCCTCGCCGACCGCATCGTGGCAGCGGACCACCATCTCCAGAACGACATGTACGGCTCGCGCTACGAGTTCAACATCCTGAGCGAATACGGCTACACGGACGTGGCGTTGAAGGCGGTCACCCAGACCGGCATCCCCGGCTACGTCTACCAGATCGCCAAGGGCGCCACCTCGCTGTGGGAACAGTGGACCGACCGGCTCTCGGTCGACCACCACTACCGCTCCAACGTGGCCACCTGGTTCTACCAGAGCCTGGCCGGCATCAAGCCCACCTCGACCGCCTACCGGACGCTGCGGATCCGCCCGTACATCCCCTCGACCCCGGTCAACAGCCGGGTTCCGAAGAACACCGACGACACCGACCTGTCTCCCGCGACCCTCGACCACGTCAGTGCCTCGATCGACACCGTGCGCGGCACGGTGTCCTCGGAGTGGGGACGCCGCCCGGACGGCCGGATCGACCTCGCGGTGACCGTCCCGTACAACACCGAGGCCGAGATCTGGGTGCCCACACAGGGCAAGCCCGTCAGCGCGCCCCGGGGTGCCGCCTTCGTCCGTGACAACACCTCGGGCGGCGCGCCCTACAAGGTCTACCGGGCGCATGCGGGCTCGTACCGCTTCAACGCGTGACCTGGCCGGTTCCCTTCTGCGTAGGTCCCGCAGAAGGGAACCCGGCAGCAAGGGTGTTCACCGCGCTGTGCCGATCGGCTGGGGCTGGGCGTCCCGGTCGTCCTGCCGACCGGGACGGCCGACCAGATACGCGGCGAGGGCGAGGAGTGCGGCGAGGGCGATGAGGCCGCAGACGGCACCCCAGCCGAACTGGACGTAGGCACGGGTGCCGAGCCATGATCCGGCACTGCCGCCGAGGAACGTGCAGGTCATGTAGCCGGTGTTCAGACGGCTGCGGGCCTCTGGCCGCAGGGCGAAGATGCGGGCCTGGTTGGCGACCTGGCCGCACTGCACCGCCACGTCCAGCAGGAGCAGTCCGGCGGCCAGGGCCACGAGTCCCGCCGCTCCGCCCAGTGAGCCTCCGGTGAGCACCGCCGCCGCGGCGAGGGCGCCCAGGATGCACCACAGGTTCACCCGGTCGGCACCGAGCCGGTCCACCCAGCGCCCGGCCGCGGGCGCGCAGAACATGCTGCCCGCCCCGATCAGGGCCAGCAGGCCCACCGCCTGTGTCCCCATGCCGTACCGGGGGCCGGTCACCAGGAGGGCCAGGGCGGTCCAGGCGGCGCTGAACCCGCCGAAGACGGTGAACTGGAAGAGCACGGAGCGCTGCAGCTCCTTCTCGGTGCGCAGCATCCGCAGAGTGTCGGCGAGCAGGGTCGGATAGCGATCGTGCACGGCCGGGACGTCGTTGGGCAGGGCGAGGCCGAGGACGACGGCGAGCAGCCCGTTCAGCACGGCGGCGACGAGGTACGGAGCGCGCCAGCCCAGGTGCTCGCCCAATACGCCGCCGAAGGTGCGGGCCAGCAGGATGCCGCCGATGAGGCCGGCCTGCAGGGTGCCGATCACACTGCCCCGTCGATCGGGCTCAACCAGACCGGCCGCCATGGGCAGCAGGAGTTGCGGGACCACGGTCGCGATGCCCACCACGGTGCCGGCCGCGAGAAGCGGGCCGGTGGCCGGGGCTAGACCGGCGACCAGGAGGGCGAGGCCGGTCGTGGCGAGCAGTCCGGTGACCAGCGGGCGGCGGGGGAGGCGGTCGCCGAGCGGCACCAGCAGGAAGATGCCGACGGCGTAGCCGAGCTGGGTCACCGTCGCGACGATCGCCGCAGTGGCCGGGGCGACCCCCAGTCCGTCGGCGATGAGCGGGGTGAGGGCCTGGGGGAAGTAGACGTTCGCGACGCCGACACCACAGGCCAGCGCCATCAGCAGGGGCAGCTTGCGAGACATCGTTCCTCCCAACCGAACGAACTGGATGGTTCGATTACGAGGCTGACATGTCGGCCTTGGATTCGTCAAACGAACCAGTTCGTTACCCTTGATGCATGGCATACGACTCCACGGCGACCAAAGAACGCATCCTCGCGGCGGCGACGGCGGAGTTCGCCGCGTATGGGGTCGCCGGTGCCCGGGTGGACCGTATCGCCGCCGGGGCCAAGGCCAACAAGCGTGCGATCTATGACTACTTCGGGGACAAGAACAAGCTCTTCGCCGTCGTCCTCGAACGCGTGCTGGCCGACCTTGCCGAGGCCGTCCCGCCGAGCGACGACCTGCCCGGCTATGCCGAGCGCCTCTTCGACTACCACCGCGCTCACCCGGAGGCGCTGCGACTGGTGATGTGGGAGGCCCTGGAGATCGGCGAGCAGCCCGTCCCGGCGGAAGAGGCCCGCACCCGCCACTACCAGGACAAGATCGACGCCGCCGAGTCCGCCGGTCCGGGCGGCGACGCGCGTACCCGCGTGTTCTTCACCCTCGCCCTGGCCGGCTGGAGCATCGCCATGCCCCAGCTGCGGCGCATGGTTCTCGGCCCCGACTACAGCCTCGACGACCTCCGCGTGGACGTCGCCCGGGCGGTACGGACCTTGCCGACAGATGCGGCGCCTCCTGGCTCGGCGTAGCAGTTGGGTTGGCAGGAGTGGTCCGCTTCGTCGGGCATGAGGGAGTTGGCTGGTGCGTTCCCCAGGCCCTCCGTCTCGGCCCGCCTTGTCCTGCCCCTGCCGCCCCACTGTGCGTCGCGCGTGCGCAGCCCGTTGATCAAGGTGGCCATGATGCGCGCGCCGGTAGCACTGAAGAGATGTCCCGGTGCGACGGCCCACCGCGCACGTTGAGCCTGTCCAGCGGATGCGGACCAGACACGTGGCGAGGGCGATGAGGGTGCGGACGGCACCCCGGCCGAGCTGCCATGATCCGGCACTGCTGCTGAGGAACGTGCAGGTCATGTAACCGGTGTTCAGACGGCTTGATCCGTTGCAGGAGAATCGGCATGGCTGCAAGGTCTGCGCACACCGACAGGGGGCAGCCGTAAGGGATGCGCAGGTCGGTCTGTGTCGAGCGGCGGCCCTACGGCGCGTCCTGCGGTCCGGGTGGGCCCGCCGCCCGTTCAGTTCAGGTGGCCGGTTGCGACCGGTCCGCTCGACGGCCCGCCCGGTACACCGCCCGGACGTCCCGTGTCGCGGTGATGTCGTGCGCCGGGTTGGCGCCGACGGCCAGCAGGTCGGCGTCGTATCCGGGTGCGAGCCGTCCTTTGCGGTGCCCCAGGCCGCAGGAGTCGGCCGCCAGTGAGGTCACGGAGGCGAGTGCGGCGGTGTTGGTGCCGACCCGCGAGGCGAAGTAGACGAGGCCCCTGGGCAGGACGTCGTGCGGCTTGAACGGGCCGACCCCGGCGTCTGTGCAGCAGACGACGCGCACGCCTCGCGCGTGCATGGCCGCCATGTTCTCCCACATGGGTTCGAGCACCGCCAGCACCTCGGCGGGCATCCCGTCGATCGGTTCGACGACGGTGCAGCCGACGAACACGCCCGCCTCGGCCATGGCGTCGACGGTTCGCGGATCGGGGCGCACCCCGGAGCGGGTGATGAAGGTGCAGTGTTCGATCCCGTCCACGCCGGCCGTGACCGCGTCGGCGATTCCGGCCGCACCGTGGGCGTGCACTCGCGGGCGACATCCGCCCCCTGCTCTCCTTCGACGACAGCCCCGTCCGTGACCAGCTGGTGACCCAGGCGGAGCAGATGGCCCACCGCCTCAACCAGCCAAGCGCCGTGTCGATCCTCGCCACGGTCATCCAGCGGGCCGAGCGGGACGAGGGTATGCGGCGCCTCCGCGAGGAGATGTTCGGCCGGGCCGACGAAGACCTCACCCGCGCGCTGGCCACCGCCGTCGAACGCGGCGAACTCCGCCCTGGCGCCCAGGACCACGCCAGGGATCTCGTCGCCCGCATGTTCGGACCCTTGTTCTTCGAGCGCTTCCTGCACGGCGAACGGCTCGACGACGGCATCGTGGCGGGCGAGGTCGACAGCGCCCTGGCTCCCTGGCTGCCGAACGGGTGACAGGCCGTCAGGAGACCATCACCCGGCTCGCCGTCCCCACCGCCCCCGACATCCACGGCTCGTCGACACCCCGCGGCCCGCACTCCCGCCACTCTCGCCTTCGTACGGCTGGGTCAACGTGCCGCGTCACGGCGGTACCCCGGCGCCGGCCCGCACGGGACTCGGGAGAAGCTGGGGATCAACGGTGTCTCACACCCCCCAACGCCAAAGGAGAGGACCGAAGATGACGAACCGTCCGACGCGAGGGAATCCGTCCCGCAGGACTCTGATGAGCGCGACTGTGCTGAGCGGTCTCGCCCTGGCCGCGGGCACCACCGGGACCGCGCGGGCGGTGTCCGCCGACGAGCAGGCCCCCACCGGCCGGGCGGCAGCCCCCGAGTCGTACACCGCGATACCCGTCGCCCCTGGTGGCGGCCCCGCCCCCACCGACCGTGTGCACGTGCTCAGAATCGGCCCCCGGGGCGCGGCCACCGTGCTGGTCCTGGTGCCGGGGATGTTCGGGGCCGCCAATGACTTCCGGCTGATGGCGAGGGATCTGGTCGCGTCCGTGCCCGGGGTGCAGGTGTGGGCGTTCGACCGTCGGGAGGAGAACCTGGCCGATCGGGCCGGGTTCGGCGGCTCCGACTCCGCCGCCTACTACCTCGACGGTCACTACCGATCCCAGGACCCGGCGGCCTCCGCCTTCGCCGCCGGGTGGGGGCTCTCGCTCACCCTGCGCGACCTGCGCACGGTCGTGCTGGCCGCCCGGGCCGGCGGTACCCGGCGGGTGGTGCTCGGTGGGCACTCCTGGGGTGCGACCACCGCACTGGCGTACGCCGCCTGGGACTTCGCGGGGAGCCCCGGGTTCCGGGACCTGGCCGGACTCGCCGTGATCGACGGCGGGGTGCTCGGGGCGTTCGACGGGACCGGTACGCCCGTGCAGGACTCGCCGGAGGAGGTCCGGCAGCGGCTCGCGGCGATCAAGAGCGGGGCCGTGTTCGACATGACCCTGAGCGGGGTCGGGCTGGGCAGCCGGGCCGAGAGCACCCAGATCTGGTACCAACTCGCCGGGTGGTACGCCCGCAAGGACCCGGGCGGCCGTTCCGTGCTCCAGCCCCGGCTGCCGGACGCGCTGCGGCCCTCGTTCCCGGTGAGCAACGCGGCCCTGCTCGGCCTGCTCGTCGACGCCGGGTTCGGCTGGCCCAACGACATCACCGTCCACTCCGGCCACTTCGCCGAGAGCACGGACAGCGATGGCGTACGGGGGTGGGTCGATGACGGGATCACGCCCCTCTCGCGCGTCGCCGAGGCGTACGCCGGTCCGGTGCCCGGTGTCTGGGAGTGGTACTGGCCCGCCCGGCTCTCCGTGGACCTCGACGTCACCGACGTCTACGCCGACACCGACCTCACCCGCTCCCTGGACCTGCGGTTGCACCACGGCGCCGGCATCGACGTACCGCTCTACGCCTTCGCGACCAGCTACTCCAAGGGCACGGTCCTGGAGGGCGCCCGCAAGGTCGCGGCCGGCTCCCGGGTGCCGTACGGCGTCTACGAGTCGGACAACGGCATGAACCACCTGGACCCGCTGTTCGCCGCGACAGACCACAACACGGCTACCCGCGGCCTCGCGGAGTTCCTGCGCACGGAACCCTCCACGCCCCGCTGAGGCGAGCCGAACCGAGACGACGCGGGCGTCCGCTTCCCTCAGCCGGATGCCCTGCGGCCGGACGCCTGTGAACGCGTCCGGCCATGTCTGCGTCAGGGATGGCGGTCGGCTTCGCCCGTCGCGTTCTGGACGGTGAGGAGCCGTACCCGTGAACCGTCGCCGACGGCGCGCCAACGGTGGGGAGTCCCTCCGCGGTAGTAGATGCTGTCTCCCGGCCCGAGCACGTGGAGGCGGGGCCCGTCCGCGGTCTGCAGGTCGATCTCGATCTCGCCGGCCACGACGTAGACGAACTCGTCACCCGGGTGGTCGAAGTACTCGTCGAACCGCTCTCCGACCCCGGTGTACTCCACGGGGTGGACGGAGTAGGCGGGGGCCCCGAGCATGCGCGCCGTTCCGCCGCCGCGGTTGGCCACGGGCAGCCCCTCGCCCGAGCGCACCAGGTGAACGGAGTCGGCCGAGGTGCCGGGATGCGGCACCGCCGCCACGGTCATGAGTGCCTGCTGGGTGGTACCGAGGGCGCGGGCGATGCGGTGCAGGGATGACATGCTCGGGCGGGTCAGCCCCCGCTCCAGCTGGCTGAGGAACGGGTGGGAGAGCGCGGCGCGCTCGGCCAGTTGGACGAGGGTCAGGCCCCGCTCCTTGCGCAACTTGCGGATCGCGCTGCCGAGTTCGGCGCGCAGAGGTGCGTCCGTGTCCCCGGCGGCGGGCGACGTGCTGTGGGCGGGTTGGGCGGGCATGGCAGGAATCCTAAGGGGCGAGGTCGGCGGGCCGTTGAGGTCCCGGAAGCGGCCAGGGCGAGGTTTTACGCCGGTGAAACACCGAGGCTCTACGCTCAATGTTGATGACACGAACATTCTAGATGTCGTCGAGTCCATCGAGTCGCACGGGTCGTACGTGCCTCCTCGTCCCGCCCAGTCCCCAGGGAGCCCTCCATGGCCGCGGCCACCTCCGACCGTTCTGTCGCCTGCCCGCCGGACTCCGCCTTCCTCGACGCCATGTCCGCCCTGGCCGGGGGCGTCTGTGTCGTCACCGCCCTGACCTCCGAGGGGCGCCCGGTCGGCTTCACCAGCACCGCGGTGATGAGTCTGAGCCGCGAACCGCAACTGCTGGCCATCGGGGTGGGCCGCGGCGGCCGTTCGCTGCCCACGCTGCTCGCCGGCGGCCGGTTCGCGCTGAACATCCTGCACTCCGGCGGCGAGCATGTCTCCCGGCGCTTCGCCGACCGCACCGCCGACCGGTTCGCGGACCTGGAGTGGTCGGCCGAGGCGCGCGGCGGGCTGCCGCTGCTGCTCGCGCACAGCTCGTACGCGGTGCTGTGCCGCGTCGTACGCGACCTCCCGGCCGGGGACCACCACCTGATCGTCGCGGCCGTCGAGGACGTGGTGACCGGAACCGGCCAACCGACCGCACTCGTGCACCACGACCGCCGCTACCACGCGCTCGGTGCCGCGTGAGCGGCCCCGACTGGTTCCGGGTCGCCGAGACCGGCCCGGGCGCCTTCGTGATCGGCGAGCCCGGCCACGTCAACAGCTACCTTCTGCTCGGCGACGAGACGGCCCTGCTCTACGACACGGGCATGGGCATCGCCGACATCGGCGAGCAGGTGCGGCGGCTGACCGGGCTGCCGATGCTGGTCGTCAACTCGCACCATCACTTCGACCACCGCGGCGGCAACGCCTCCCTGGCCGCGCACGCCGAGGACATCGCCGTGCACGCCGACGGAGCCGCCCTGCACACGGCTCCGGCTCCGCACGAGTGGCTGGAGGCGTACGCGCACCTCGCGCACGACCTGCGCAAGCGGTACGCGGAGTTCCACGCCCTGGACACCGGCGGTTTCTTCCTGACGGACTCCCGCGTCGAGGTACGGCCGGTCCCCGACCTGGCCGACTGGCGCATCGAGGCCGTACGCCCGACCCGCCTGCTGCGCGAAGGAGACGTCCTCGACCTGGGCGGTCGGCGCCTACAGGTCCTCCACACCCCCGGGCACTCCCCGGACGGCATCTGCCTCTGGGAGCCGGAGACCGGGCTGCTGCTGGCCGGGGACACGCTGATCAGCGGTACCTTCTTCGCCCATGTGCCGGGCGCCGACGTGGCCGCCTTCGCCGACTCGACGCGCCGCCTCGCGGAGTTGCCGGTCACCACCGCGCTGCTCGGCCACAACCTGCGGCACCGGGAGTCGGCGGACTTCGTGGGCCGGGTCGCCGAGGCGTTCGCGGCCGTACGGGACGGCCGGACCCGCCCGTACGCCTCCACCGACATGTTCGGCGTCCCTGTACGCCGTCATGACTTCGACGGTTTCGCGGTGCTCACCGCGCCGCACGGAACGGACCGCTGACATGCCGCCTCTGCTGCTGCGCGGCGCGCGGCTGCCCGACGGAGACGTCCGTGACCTCCTGCTCGACCCGGACAGCGGTCTCGTCGCCCGGGTGGCCCCACCCGGCCTGCTTCCCCCCGGCCCCCAGGAACTCGATCTGACCGGGTATCTGCTCCTGCCCGCCCCCGCGGAACCGCATGCCCACCTGGACAAGGCCCTGACCTGGGACCTGGCGGGTGCCCTGCCCGGAGACCTGCCCTCGGCCGTCACCGCCTGGCGCGCGTACGCCGCGCGGGTCACCGAGGAGGACGTGTTCCAGCGCGCCGGGCGGGCCGTCGACGAGCTGTGTGCGAACGGCGTGACGGCCGTCAGGACCCACGTGGATCTCCTGACGAACGACGGCGGCTGCACCACCGGTGATCCGCTTCGCGGACTGCGCGCCCTGCTTCGGCTGCGCCGACAGCTCCGGGGGCGGGTACGGCTCCAGATCGCCGTCCTGCACATCGACGCCCCGGACGAGTTGCTGCACCAGGCGCTCGACCTCGGCGCGGACCTGCTGGGCGGCTGCCCCCACCTGTCCGCCGACCCGACCGCGTCCGTGGAACGCACCCTGCGCATCGCCGCCGAGCACCATGTCGGGGTCGACCTGCACGCGGACGAGACCCTCGACCCGGGCGCGGGGGACCTGCGCCTGCTCGCCCGTGCCGTGCGGGAGCGTGGCTTCGTCCCGGGCGTCACCGCGAGTCACTGCGTCAGCCTGGGCGTGGTGGAGCCGGACGAGGCGGCCCGTACGGCCAAGGAGGTCGCGGCTGCCGGGATCGGCGTGGTCGCCCTCCCGCTGACGAACCTCTACCTCCAGGGCCGCGGCCGCCCGTCGTCCACCCCGCGCGGGCTCACCGCCGTACGCGCGCTGCTGGACGCGGGCGTGAGGGTCGCGGCCGGTGGTGACAACATCAGGGACCCGTTCAACCCCGTGGGCCGGGCGGATCCTCTGGAGACGGCGTCCCTGCTGGTCACGGCCGGTCATCTCGCCCCGGACGAAGCGCTGTACGCGGTCACCGCGGGCGCCCGCACCGTCCTCGGCCTGCCTGCGGCGGGACCGCACGAGGGTGCTGTCGCCGATCTTCTGGCGGTGCGTGCGCAGACCCTGTCGGAGGCTCTCGGCGCGTCCTGTCCCGAGCGGCTCGTCTTCGCCGGCGGGCGGCTGGTCAGCCGTACGTCGGTGGTCCGCGAACACTACTGAGGCCGGCCAACGCCGGGTCCTGACGAATGGATACGGCCGTGACACTGGCCGGAAACAATCAATGTTCATGCTATCAACATTCCGCACTGTGGCACTGAAGGGAGCTGATGTGCCGACCATCGCTGAAGAGACGCTCGACGCGACGCTGCGATTCGAGAGCGTCGACAAACACTTCGCCAACGGGACCACCGCCCTGACCGGCCTCGAACTCTCCATCGCCCCAGGTGAGTTCGTCGCCGTCGTCGGCCCCTCGGGCTGCGGCAAGTCCACCCTGCTCCGCCTCGCCTCCGGCCTGGACACCGCTTCCGGCGGCACGGTCCACGCCCCCACCGACTCGGTCGGCTACGTGTTCCAGGACCCGACCCTGCTGCCCTGGCGCACCGTCCTCGCCAACGTCGAACTCCCCGCCGAACTCACCGGGACCCCCAAGTCCGAACGGCGCGAGCGGGCGCTGGACGCCCTTCGGCTGGTGGGTCTGGAGGGCTTCGAGAAGCAGTTGCCGGGGCAGTTGTCCGGAGGCATGCGGATGCGTGTGTCCCTGGCCCGCGCCCTCATGGCGCGGCCCTCGCTGTTCCTCCTCGACGAACCGTTCGGCGCCCTCGACGAGATGACCCGCCTGCGTATGCAGGAGGAACTCCAGCGCATCTACGCCGAGACCGGCTTCGCCGCCCTGTTCATCACCCACTCGGTGACCGAGGCCGTCTTCCTGGCCGGCCGGGTCGTGGTGATGTCGGCACGCCCCGGGCGGATCACCGCCTCCTTCGACGTCCCCTTCTCTCATCCCCGCCCGGCCGGGCTGCGCTACGACCCCGAGTTCGGCCGTATCGCCGGCGAGGTCTCCGCCGCACTGCGTGGAGGGTTCCAGTGAGCGCCGACATCACCGCCCCGGCCGAAGTGGCCGTAATGGCACCGGAGTTGACGAAGACCGCGCGGCAGGCCCGTCGGCGCCGGATCCGGCCCGCCACCGTGCTCACCCCGCTCGGCTCGCTCGGCGCGGCCATCGGCGTCTGGTACGCCGCGAGCTACCTGCTGCTCAGCCCCGACCGTCGCTTCCTCGTCCCGCCCCCGCAGCAGGTCCTGACCGTGTCCTTCCTCGACTGGACCCATCTGCAGCCGATGCTCCAGGCTCTGTGGCTCACGGCGCAGGTCGCGCTCGTCGGGCTGCTCATCGCCTCCCTGCTGGGGGTGACGGCGGCGGTGCTGATGAGCAGGGCCCGCTGGCTGGAGCGCTCCCTGTACCCCTACGCGGTCATTCTGCAGACCGTGCCGATCCTCGCGATCGTGCCGCTGATCGGCCTCTGGTTCGGCTTCGGCTTCACCAGTCGGGTGGTCGTCTGTGTTCTGATCGCCCTCTTCCCGATGATCGCCAACACCTTGTTCGGCATCCAGTCGGTCGACCGTGCCCACCACGACCTGTTCACCCTCCAGCGGGCGAGCCGCTGGGCCCGGCTGCGCAAGCTCGAACTGCCCGCCGCCCTCCCCTCGGTCTTCACCGGTCTGCGCACCTCCTCCGGCCTGTCCGTGATCGGCGCGATCGTCGGTGACATGTTCTTCAAGCAGGGTGAACCCGGCATCGGGACCCTGCTCGACGTCTACCGCTCCCGGTTGCAGTCCGAGGACCTGTTCGCCGCGATCATCCTCGCCTCGCTCTTCGGCGTCGCGGTCTTCGCCGTCTTCACCCTCGTGGCCCGGCTCGCCGTGGGCTCCTGGCACGCCTCGGCCGACCGGCCGTAGCCCGCTCCCGCCTCTCCCTCCTCCTCGCCCGTCCCTCAGGGAGTTCAGTCATGCCCTCTTCCGCCAGACGCGTCGCAGTCGTATCCGTTTCCTCCGTGATCGCCCTGGTATCGGTCACCGCCTGCGGCGGTGGCTCCACGGCCTCCACCGGCTCCGCCGACAAGCTCCAGGCGGCTCCCGCCGCGCAGAACCTGGCCGGCGTCTGCCCCAAGACGGTCGTCGTCCAGGTCGACTGGGAGCCCGAGGCCGAACACGGCCCCCTCTACAACCTCGTCGGCCCCGGGTACACCGTCGACACCGCCAAGAAGCGGATCACCGGACCCCTGGTCATCGGCGGCAAGGACACCGGCGTCGACATCCAGATCCGGGCCGGCGGCTCCGCCATCGGCTACCAGACCGTCCCCTCGCAGATGTACGTCGACAAGAGCATCACCCTCGGCACGGTCACCACCGACGTGGCGATCACGGCGTCCGCCAAGCAGCCGGTCACGGCCGTCGCCGCACTGATGAAGAAGAGCCCGCAGGTCCTGATGTGGGACCCCGCCACCCACCCCGACTGGAAGACGATCGCCGACATCGGAAAGTCGAACGCGAAGGTCGTCTACGTGGACGGCAGTACCTACGCCTCGCTGCTGGTCTCCAAAGGCCTGATCAAGAAGAGTCAGCTGGACGGGAGTTACGACGGTGCGCCCGCCCGCTTCGTGTCCAACCCGAGCATTGCCCAGCAGGGCTTCGCCACCGCCGAGCCGTACATCTACCAGCACGAGGTGTCGGCCTGGAAGAAGCCGATCAAATACCAGCTGCTCGCGGACGTCGGCTACAACGTCTACCCGGAAGCCCTCTCGGTGCGCAGCGGCGAGCTGAAGTCGCTCAGCCCCTGCCTGAAGAAGCTCGTTCCCGTCCTGCAGCAGTCGGCCGCCGACTTCGCGGCCAAGCCGTCGGCGACCGTCAAGCTCATCGCCGACCTGGTCCAGCAGTACAACACCGGCTGGGTCTACTCCGAGGGCACCGGCACCTTCGCCGCGAAGCAGATGGTCAAGCTCGGCATCCTCGGAAACGAGGCCGACGGAAGCGTCGGGAGCTTCGACACGAAGCGCGTCGCCTCCGCCCTGAAGACCTTCACCCCCCTCGTCGAGCAGAGCGGCGCCAAGGTCAAGGCGGGACTGACCGCGCAGGACCTGGCGACCGACGAGTTCATCGACCACTCGATCGGACTGAAGTGATGACGACCGCGAACCTGTCCGCACTCACCGAACTCGTCCACGACGTACGGGCTCCGGGCATGACGGAACGCCGGCCCACGCCGGGGATCGAGGAGTTCTGCGCCGAGGCCACCGAACTCCTCGGCACCGCCGGGGTGATCCGCGACCCGGCGGCACGGGAGAAGGCCTCCTGCGACTGGGCGCACATGTCGCCCATCCTGTCCGCGCGACTTCCCGCCGGACACGCCGAGGCCGTCCTGCGCCCCACCGCGCACGAGCAGATCCCGGGCATCCTGGCCCTGGCCCACCGCCACCGCATCCCCCTCACCCCGCGCGGCAAGGGCACCGGCAACTACGGCCAGGCGATCCCCCTGTACGACGGCGCAGTCCTCGACCTCACCGGCTGCGGCCGGATCCTCGACGCCGGCGACGGCTGGATCCGCGCCGAGGCCGGGGCGAGGATGTCAGACCTCGAAGGCCACGCCCGCACCCTGGGCCAGGAGCTGTGGATGTTCCCGTCCACCTTCGGCACCACGGTCGGCGGCTTCCTCTCCGGCGGAAGCGGCGGCACCGGGTCCCTCGTGCACAAGACCAACAGCGATGGTTTCGTGCAGGAGTTGACGGTCGTGCCCTGCACGGCGAACGCCGAGCCCTGCACCGTCCGGGACGCGGAGGCACTGCCGTACATCCACGCCTACGGCACCACCGGGATCATCGCCACCGCGACCGTACGGCTCCAGCGCGCCCGCACCTGGACGGGCCTGTTCGCGGCCTTCGCCGACTGGGCGTCCGCGACCGCCGCGCTGTCGGCACTCGTACGCCTCGAACCGGCACCGCGCCTGGCCTCGCTGGACGAGGCCGGCCTCGTGGGGGTCTACCGGCCCGACCCGGCGCTGGACCCCACGGCCCTGAGTGTGCGCGCGATCATCGAGGAGGAGGCCGTAGACCAGGCACGGGCGATCGTCCGGTCGCACGGCGGCAGCGTCCTCGACATCCGGCCCGCACCGGACGGCCCGGCGCTGATCAGCTCGATGTCCTTCAACCACCCCACATACCACCTCATGACGGCCGAGGACGGCTGGTTCCATCTGGAGATCGGCGGTGACGTCCTCCTCGGTGACACCACCGAGATCCGGAAAGTCTTCCCGGACACCCTGCTCCACCTGGAGGGCATGCGCTCCGGCACGGTCGGCATGCTCATGGCCCGCTACCAGGACGAACAGACCGTCTACGACGGCACAGCCGCCCTGGAAGCCCTGGGCGTCCGGGTGCACAGCCCGCACAACTGGTACGTCGACCGCCGTCTGGACATGGTCCGGGAGACGGCTCTTACCACCGACCCGCTGGGCCTGCTCAACCCCGGCAAGATTCCCGCCACCTCGCAGGAGACGCCGTGACCTTCACCCGTTTCATCGACCTCAGCGGCCCGGAGATCGAGCGGTTCGGCGAGGACACCGTCGCCGTGCTGCCGGTCGGCGCGATCGAGCAGCACGGGCCCCATCTGCCTGTCGCCACCGACTACTACATGGCCGAAGCCGTCGCCGAGGGCGCCGCCCGGCTCGCGGGGGAGAGCTGCGACATCACGCTGCTGCCGGGCCTCGCCTACACCAAGTCCGACGAGCACGCCTGGTCCGCGGGCACGCTGTGGCTCAGTGCCCGCACCCTGCTGTCCGTCCTCGACGACCTCGGCCGCTCCCTGGCCGCAGGCCCCGTACGCAGACTCGCCTTCCTCAACGCGCACGGCGGCAACAGCGCCCTGCTCGGTGTCGCCCTGCGCGAACTGCGCACCCGCCACGGCCTGCGCACCTTCCTGCTGCACGCCTCCCTCCCCGCCGACCAGGGCGGCACGTCCCCGGCCGCGGAGTTCGGCATGGGCGTGCACGGCGGACACAAGGAAACCGCCGCCATGCTCCACCTCCACCCGGACCTGGTGGACATGACACAGGCGCGCCGCAGCGTCCCCGAACACCTCACCGCGTACGAGCACATCGGCTTCGGCAAGCCGGTGTCCTTCGGTTGGACGAGCGACGACTTCGCCACCGGCAACGGCCTCATCGGCGATCCCACGGGAGCCACGCCCGAACTGGGCCGCAAGCTCGTCGACGCGTCCGTCTCCGCGGCCGCCGCCGCGTTGCGGGAATGCGCGCGCTTCCTGCCCGACCGCCCCTTGACCTCCTGAGGGAGCCCTCCATGGCCAACCCCCCGCTCCACACTCCCCTGCGCAACGTCACCGCCCACCACATCACCGCCGGCGACACCGTCAAGCTCGCCGTGCTCACCGGCCCCCGGGACGGCTCGCCCACGACGGTCGTCTTCGAGGTCTGGGAACCGGGCGGCGCCCAGCCCCTCAACTGGCACCCCGAGTCCGTCGAGACGTTCGTCGTGCTCGCCGGCCAGGGCCGCGCCGCCAGCGACGAGCACGAACGCGACCTCGCCCCCGGTGACGTCCTGGTCCTGCCCGTCGGCTCCAAGCACCGCATCGTGAACACGTCCGCCACCGAACGCCTCTACACCCTTACTGTGATGGCCCCCGACGAGGGCTTCGCGGATCTCATCGAGCGTGGACCGGTCGCCGCCCTGGACGAGCAGGATCTGGCCGTCCTGCGAGCGGGAACGCCGTGAGCATGGATCTCCTCGCCGCCTTCTGGGCCTACGAACAGGCGCTCGCCGCCAACGACCTGACCGGGCTGGACCACTGGTTCCTCGACGCGCCCGACACCCTGCGCGCCGAGGGCGACAACGTCCTGGTGGGCCACACCGCCATCGCCGACTTCCGGCGGGGGAGGGGAGGGGCTCCCGCCCGGGTGGTCGAGCGGGTGCACGTGGTCCGTCCGGCGGCCGAGGTCGCGGTCGTGACCGTCGAGACACGGCGGCAGGACGGTACGCGCGGGCTCCAGACGCAGGTGTGGCAGCACACCGGCGCCGGGTGGCGGATCGCCGCCGCGCACGTGAGCGCCGTATCCGCGCCGACGCCGGACGACCGCCCGGACCCGGCGGTGTGGCGGGTCGCCGACGGGCCGCTCGTGGCGTCCACCGAACAGGGCCCGGTCGCCCATGTCCGCCTCGCGGTGAAGGACCTGTTCGCGGTGGCGGGACAGCGCGTCGGCGCGGGCAACCCCGCCTGGCTGGCCGAGGCCCGCACAGAGCCCGAAAATGCAGATGCCGTGCGGCAGTTGCTCGACGCGGGTGCCGAACTCACCGGCATCGCCCAGACCGACGAACTCGCCTTCAGCCTCGCCGGCACCAATCCGCACTACGGCACCCCCGCCAACCCCGCCGCACCCGGCCGGATCACCGGCGGCTCCAGCAGCGGCCCGGCCGCCGCCGTGGCCCGCGGCTGGGCGGACCTGGGGCTGGCCACCGACACCGCCGGATCGATCCGCGTTCCCGCCTCCTACTGCGGCCTGTACGGCTGGCGGCCCACCCACGGCGCCACCCCCGACGGGGGCTTGCTGGCGCTGGCCCCCTCGTTCGACACCGCCGGACTCCTGGCCCGCGACCCCGTCCTGCTGCGGACGGCGGCCGAGGCGCTGCTGACACCGGGTGACACCACCGCGCCGATCACCCAGTGCATGGTGGACGAGGAACTGGTCTCGCTCGCGGAACCCGAGGTCCGCGCCTCCTTCGAGGCCGCCTGCCGGGCACTGACCCTGCGTACGGCGCTGCCCCTGGCGCATGCCCGCACCGGAGCCGCCGGGCACCTGCAGGAGTGGTTCGCCGCCTTCCGCACCGTCCAGGCCGCTGAGGCCTGGGAGCAGCACGGCGCGTGGATCACCCGTCACCCGGGCGCGCTCGCCCCGGACGTCGCGGCGCGCTTCGAGAACGGACGCCGGGTGAGCGCGGCCGAGCGGGCGCAGGCGGAACAGGTCCTGTCCGACGCGCGGAAGGCGCTGGACGCCGTACTTCCGCCCGGGACCGCCCTGCTGCTGCCCGCCACGAGTGGCCCCGCCCCGCTCGCCGACGCGCCGCCCGAGGAGGTGGAGGCCGTCCGTGCCGCCACCCTCCGGCTGACCTGCCTCGCCTCCCTGGCCGGACTCCCGGCGGTCGTCGCCCCGCTGCTGCGGGTGCGCTCGTTGCCCGTGGGCCTGTGCGCGCTGGGCGCCCGGGGCACCGACCGAGCCCTGCTGGACTTCATCACCGATTCGAGGAACCCCGCGCATGCCTGAGGCCCACGGCCTGATCGGGCCGAACTCCCGCAATGCCTGGCGGGCGAACGGCAAGGCCGTCGTCCTGGCCCGCCCGCACCGCGACCCGCACCCGGTCACCGTCGAGGCCCTGCCACAGACCGTGACCGCCGACCTCGCCGCGACCGCGCTGATCGTCGTCGACATGCAGAACGACTTCTGCTCGCCCGACGGCTGGCTCGCCTCCATCGGCGTGGACGTGACCGCCGCGCGTGCCCCCATCCCCGTCATCGCGGGCCTGCTGCCCCCGCTGCGCGCCGCCGGCGTCCCCGTCATCTGGCTCAACTGGGGCAACCGCCCCGACCGGGCCAACCTCCCGCCCGGCGTACTGCACGTCTACGACCCGGAGGGCATCGGCGGCGGCATCGGCGCCCCGCTCCCGGGTGGCCGGGTACTGGAGCGGAGCAGCCCCTCGGCCGCGATCGTCGCCGGGCTGGAGACCGCGGACGGCGACCTCCACGTCGCCAAGTACCGGATGAGCGGCTTCCAGGACACCGAGCTGGACAGCGTGCTGCGCAACCTGCGGGTCGACACGCTCCTGTTCGCCGGCGTCAACGCCGACCAGTGCGTCCTGGCCACCCTCATGGACGCCGCGAACCTCGGCTACGACGTCGTCATGGTGGAGGACGCGGTGGCCACCACCTCGCCCGCGTACTGCATGGACGCCACCCTCTACAACGTCCGCCAGTGCTTCGGGTTCACCCTCACCGCCGGAGCCCTGCGGGAGGCCCTGAAGTGAACCTCCTCCAACCCGGACTCGGCCTCCTGGACGGTGACCACTACCTCGCCGCCGACCCGACCCGCGTGCACTGGGGCCTGCTGCCCAACGCCACCGCGAAACCGGCGCTGACCGTCCGCTCGGGCGAGACCGTCACCTTCGACACCATCAGCCACGAGGGCATCCTCGAGGACCAGGGCCGCGATCCGGCCGCCTTCTTCGGGGCGGCCGGCATCGCCGCGAACGGCCTGCTGCACGACGCCGTCGAACTGGCCGCCTCCGCACGCGAACACCTGCCGCTCACGCACGGCCCGCACGTCGTCACCGGGCCCGTGGCACTGATCGGCGCCCGGCCCGGCGACGTACTGGAGGTCGAGGTCCTGACCCTGCTCCGCCGCGCTCCCTACGGAGTGATCAGCAACCGGCACGGCAAGGGCGCCCTGCCCGGCGAATACCCGCCGACACCTCTGGACGAGCCGGTCAGCCTGGTCGCCACCGTGGGCGAGGACGGCCGGGGGCGGCTCCCGGTGGGCGACGGCCGCCAACTCGCCTTCCCGCTCCGCCCGTTCCTGGGCATCATGGGCGTCGCCCCGGCCACCGAATCCCCCGTCCACTCCGTCCCGCCGGGCCCGCACGGCGGCAACATCGACGTCCGCCACCTCGGCACCGGCGCCCGGCTCTTCCTCCCCGTCCAGGTCCCCGAGGCCCTCTTCTACGTCGGCGACCCGCACTTCTCCCAGGGCGATGGCGAAGTCGCCCTCACCGCCTTCGAGGCCCCCCTGCGCGCCACCCTCCGCCTCACCGTCCACACGGACCCGGCGACCCGCTCCCTGGCCGCCCGGCTGCGCGCACCCTTCGCGGAAACGCCGACCGAGCACATCGTGCTGGGCCTCGACCGCGACCTCGACGAGGCCCTGCGCAACGCCGTACGCGACGCACTCACCCTCCTCACGGACCGGTTCGGCATCCCCGGCCCCGTCGGCCTCGCCTACCTCAGCGCGGCCGCCGACTTCCACGTCTCCCAGGTGGTCGACATCGTCAAGGGCGTCCACGGCCGCATCTCCAAGGCGGACCTGATGTGCTGAGCCGTTGTCGTCCGCGGGGTGGGCCGACCAGTGCTACCGGTGAGTTTGGCGTATGAAGTTGAGCGTTGTACTTATTGAGCTCCGTCTTCCGGTATAGCGTGACTGTGAGCGGATGATCAACATCCTCATGACCCACGCTCCAGACACACCGGCCCGGTGCCGGCGGGGTCGGGTCCGGCGTACTGACCCGCGTGAGTCTTCGACAGCTTCCTGGGAGCACACGGTATGAAGATCTGGATACGGTTGGTCGTCGGGGTTCTGCTGCTCTTCTTCGGTGTGGTGTGGAGCCTGCAGGGATCCGGGGCGGTCGGCGGCAGCGGCATGTCCGGGCAGGCCCAGTGGCTGGTGATCGGGGTGTTCGTGGCCGTCGTCGGCGCGATCCTCCTCGTCGGCGGAGTCAGGAAGCTGCGGGCGGGAGAGAGGGCTTGACCGAGAACGCGGACCGCGAGGGCAGGCCGGTCGGGCGACGGGTCATCCTCGGCATCCTCGGACTCGGCGCCGTCGCGGTGCCCGTCGGCGGGCGCCTGCAGGATGTGACGGACGGCCTGCTCGCCACGGTGAGCAGCAAGGACCCCACCGGCCTGACCGGGCTGCTGCCGGGCGGCGGGGGTTTCCGCTTCTACTCGGTGGCCGACAGCATCCCGCATCGCTCTTCCGCCGACTACCGGCTCACGGTGAACGGCCTCGTCGACCGCCCGGCGACCTACACACTGGAGCAGCTGAAAGCCATGCCGCGCACCCGTCTGGTCCGGGACGTCCAGTGCGTCACCGGCTGGCGGGTGCCGCAGACGCCTTTCGCCGGGGTACGGCTGTCCCACCTGCTGGCGACGGCCGGGGTGAAACCGCAGGCGAAAGCCGTGCACTTCACCTGCTTCGACGGCGTGTACACCGAAAGCCTCACCCTGGAGCAGGCGCGGCGCCCCGACATGCTCGTCGCCTACGAGATGCAGGACAAGGCGGTCACCGCCGCGCACGGCGGTCCCGTACGGCTGTATGCCGCGCCGATGTACTTCTACAAGTCGGCGAAGTGGCTCGCCGGGATCACGGTCACCGACCGGGTCATACCCGGCTACTGGGAGCCGCGCGGCTACGACATCGACGCGTGGGTCGGCAGGTCGAACGGACGCGACGATGACTCGACCGGCTGAACCGTCCGAGCTGATACGGCGCTTCACCGCCGCGGAGCGCTGGATCCACCGCACCACGGCCGCGCTGATGGGCACCGCCCTGGTCACCGCCGCCTTCCTCTACCTGCCCGCACTGGCGGAGCTCATCGGCCGGCGAAGCCTGCTGGTGACCGTGCACGAGTGGGCGGGGGTCACCGTGCCGGTCCCGCTGCTGGCCGGGCTGGTCTCCCGGGCCTTCCGCGCCGACCTCGTCCGCCTGAACCGGTTCGGCCCGCACGACCGCGGCTGGCTGCGGGCGACGCTGCGCCGGCGTCCTCACCGGTCGGGGAAGTTCAACGCGGGTCAGAAGCTGTACGCGGCAGTGATCTCCGGAGCCGTGTTGGTGATGATCGGCACCGGCCTCATCATGTGGTTCCCGCGTCTCACCCCGCTGTTCCTGCGCACGGGGGCGACGTTCGTCCACGACTGGCTGGCCCTGCTCATCGGTGCCCTGGTCTGCGGTCATATCTGGATGGCGTCCAACGACCCCGAGGCGCGCACCGGCCTGCGCACCGGCCTGGTGTCCCGCTCCTGGGCCAGGCGCCATCACCCTCTGTGGGAAGCCGAACAGCCCGGCGAGCAGCAGCCCACGCCGGCCGCGCAATCCGTCGGCGCAGCTGCCGAGAACGACGTCGGGCCCCTCGACTGAGAGGGGACCCGGTTGCCGAAGCGACCGGCCTGCTGCGGCGGACCGGTCGCGTCGGCCACGACGGCCAGGACCCGACCGACTTCCTCCTCGCGTCCGTCCGAGGCCGGTCGGGCCGACAGGCGACCCCACGCAGGCTACGGGCCACTCAGCTGAGGCGTTCCAGCACCATGGCCATACCCTGCCCGCCTCCGACGCACATGGTCTCCACGCCCCACTGTGCGTCGCGCGTCCGCAGCCCGTTGATCAAGGTGGTCATGATGCGCGCGCCGGTCGCACCGAACGGATGTCCCAGCGCGATGGCCCCACCGTGCACGTTGAGCCTGTCCAGCGGTATGCGGAGTTCGCGCTGAGAGGCGATGACCTGAACGGCGAACGCCTCGTTCATCTCGAACAGGTCGATGTCCCCGACCGACAGGCCGGCGTGCGCGAGAGCCCGTCGGGTGGCCTCGACCGGCCCCAGGCCCATGATCTCGGGGGACAGGCCGGACACACCGGTGGCCACGATCCTGGCCAGGGGAGTGACGCCGAGCTCCCGCGCCCTGACATCGCTCATGATGACCACGGCGGCGGCTCCGTCGTTCAGCGGGCAGGAGTTTCCGGCGGTGACCGTGCCGCCCGGCCGGAAGGCCGGCGCAAGACCTGCGAGGGCCTCGTACGTCGTGCCGGGGCGTGGGCTGTCGTCGGTCGCGATCACCGTGCCGTCGGCCAGCCGGACAGGGGTGATCTCGCGGGCGTGGAACCCGGACTCGACGGCCTCGGCGTACAGCTGCTGGCTGCGCAGGGCGTAGCGATCCTGCTCCTGACGGCTGATTCCGCGGAGGCCCGCCACGTTCTCCGCGGTCTGTCCCATGCCTATGTAGACATCGGGCAGCAGGCCGTCGGAGCGGGGATCGGTCCACCGGCGGTTGGTTCGCGCGTCCTCCGCGGTGCGGCCCCTGGCCTGCTCGAATGCCGGGTTCGCAACGTCGTCGGCGTCCGCTCCGGTGGATCCGAAGTGCCGGTAGCGGGAGACGCATTCCACACCCGCGCTGACGAAGACGTGACCTTCTCCCGCCTTGATGGCGTGGAAGGCCATGCGGGCGGTCTGCAACGAGGATGAGCAGAAACGGTTGACCGTGGTACCGGGCACCTCGTCCAGCCCCAGCTGGACGGCCACCCGCCGGGCGATGTTGGCACCGTGCTCGCCGCTCGGCTCGGCGCAGCCGAGATGAAGGTCGTCGATCCGTGTCGGGTCCAGTGCGGGCAGCTGGTCGAGGGCCGCGTGGACCGCCGTCACCGCGAGATCATCGGGGCGTACGTCCCTCAGGGAACCCTTGACGGCGCGCCCGATGGGCGTGCGGGCGGCGGCTACTACGACGGCTTCGGGCATGTCATGCACCTCTCAAGGTGGCGAACGAGTGCGTGGTGTGCCGACTCTTTGGCGGCTCTCCACTGCAGGGAATGCTAAACGGTCCGTTTCGAATGAAGCGAGGGTTGCCCGGGCTGTGCCGGGGGGTTCCGACTGTGCGTGCCGAGGGGTAGGGGTGCGCGTCGAGAACATCGTTTGGTCAGGTCAAGGACGGTGATGTGTGCTGTCGCGTGATCGTGTCGCCGTGTACCGCGGACAGCAAAAAATTACCGGTTGCGATCCTAGACGTTCCGTTTCGGTTGACTTAGTGTGTGGGCACCTCGTGCAGAGAGGAGCACTCCAATGACGGCGTGCTTTCGACAGGCGGTGTTCGTTCCGCCGCCCGTATGTGTCGTCGCCGACGAGCTTGGCTTCTTCGCTCACGCCGGCCTTGAGATCGAGACCGTGCTGATCGAGTCGTCGACGGACCAGCGTGACCGACTGCTGACCGACGACGTCGACGTGGGCGTCACGGCCATCGACAACCTGGTCGTCTGGAACTCCCGCGGAGGCGACCTGCGGGTCGTCGCCGAGATCGAGTCGACGACGCCGCTCCGGCTGGTCGCACAGCCCTCGGTGAGGGGGCTGGAAGACCTGCGGGGCGCCGTGCTCGGCGTGGACGCGCCCGACAACGGCTTCGCCGTCGTGCTGCGTCATCTCCTCGGCCACCACGGCCTCCCGCCCGACGCGTACGAGTTCGAATCGGTGGGCGGTGTGCGTGAGCGCTTCGAGGCCCTGCGCTCACGGCAGATCGATGCGACGTGGCTGGGCCCGCCGCTGGACGAGCTGGCCCGGCAGGAGGGGTTCGTCTCGCTGCTCGCGGTCGAGGACGAGGTGCCGGACTTCCCCGGACAGGCCGTCGTGGCCGGTCCCACGGCGCGGCAGGCGGGACGGGAGAACCTCTCGCTCTACCTCACGGCCCTCGACCGGGCGCGGCAATGGCTGCACGCCACCGAGGACGAACAGATCGTGGACGTGCTGACGCGAGGCGGGTACGGACCGGCCTCGGCGCGGGCCGCGCTGCGCACGCGCCCCGCCTCACTGGCGCCTGCTCGCGCCGGTCTGGAGTGCGTCCTGACGATGCGGGACAAGCTCGGCATGATGCCCGACCGGGCGCCTGGTGTCGACGACCTGTACGACGGCCGCCCGCTCGGTCTGGAGCTGCGTCCATGACGCCCGACCTGGTTACGTCCGACGGCCATCGCGATGACGCGGGACCCGTCACGGACGACGGCCCGGTGGCGAAGAGCGTGCGTCGCATGCTCAGCGAGGACCGTACCCGCGAACTCCTCGGAATTCGGGTCGATTCGGCAGCCGATGGGCGGGCGCGCGCAGGGATGCGGGTCCGGCCGGACATGGTCAACGGTCACGCGATCGTGCACGGAGGGCTCGTGTTCGCGCTGGCCGACACCACCTTCGCCTGTGCCGTCAACAGCTTCGGTCCGCCGGTCGTCACGGCGAGCGCGGACATCGCCTTCCGGCGCCCCGGCCACCTCGGTGACGACCTGATCGCCGAAGCGGTGACCCGCTCCTGGAAGGGCCGTTCGGTGATCTGTGAGGTCACGGTGCGGCGGGGTGACGACGTCATCGCCGAGTTCAGCGGGCGGGGGGTGCGGATCGCGGTGGCGGACGAGAAGCCGTCGCTGGGGAGTGATCCGGTCCCAGGCGGTTCGTCCGGACGAGCCGGCCACGAGGAGCACCGCGTCCGTCCGGCGGGCGCGGACACCGACGAGGTGGACGGACCGGCCGTGTCAGGGCACGCGTCGGGTCGCTAGGCCCTGTCGTCAGATGCCGAGCGCCCGGGTCGTCCGGCGGACGCGCGGGGGTGCAGAGATCAAAACGGTACATCCAAGTACCAGAGCCGCTAATGGAGTTCAGGTGTCACAGGACTGTGAAGTCATCGTTGTCGGTGGTGGACCCGTCGGGGTGATGGCCCTCGCGTTGCTGGGCCACGCCGGCGTACGGGCCGTGGGGATCGAACGCGAGCCCGAGCTGTGGCGACAGGCGCGGGCCGTGCACTTCGACGGTGAGACCGTGCGTTCCTTCCAGGCCATGGGCCTGGGCGAGGAACTCTCCGCCCGGGTCAAACCGATGTGCGACTACCGCATGGAGAACGAGGCCGGCGAGACCCTGGTGTCTCATGCCACGGGGCAGATGGGGCCGCAGGCATGGCACTCGGAGGTCCTGTTCCATCAGCCCGAGGTCGACGGGCTGCTGCGCACCGAAGTGGCGCGGCTTGCCGACGTGGAACTCCGGCTCGGCACCACGTTGCTGGACATCCAGCAAAGTGACGACTCGGTCCGCTGCATCGTCCGCACCCCGGAGGGCACGACACGGACACTCACCGCGCGATGGGTCGTCGCCTGTGACGGCGGCACCTCGACCGTCAGGCGCACGCTCGGGATATCCGGCGAGAACCTCGGCACCGACGATCCGTGGCTCGTCGTCGACGGACACCTGCGGGGGACGGCGGGAATCGAGGGTGACATGGTCTTCCTCGGCCGGCACACCCGTCCTGCGCTCTGGATCAGGCTCCCCGGTGACCGGGTGCGCATGGAGTTCAAGGTTCTCCCCGGAGACGACCCGGAGGAGATCGCCACACCGGCGGGCATCGCCCGGTTGAGCCGAGGTGTTCTCACGCCGCAGAACTTCGAACCTGACCGCAGCGTCATCTACACCTTCCGTGCACGGCTGGCCACGTCATGGCGGGTCGGCAACGTGTTCCTCGCGGGTGACGCCGCTCACCTGGCCCCTCCGCTGTTCGGCCAGGGACTGTGTGCCGGCCTGCGGGACGTGGCCAACCTCGTATGGAAGATCCGGCTCGTCTCACGCGGCAGAGCCCCCGAGTCCCTGCTCGACACCTACGAGTCCGAACGCAAGGACCACGCCAGGTACTGGGTCCAGCAGGCGGCGACGATGGCCGGACTCGTCCAGACCACCGACCCCGTGATGGCTGCCCGGCGGGACGCGCACATCCGCGCCAATCCGGCCGACAGCTACCCGCCCGCACCAGCCCTGGGCCCGGGTGTGCACACCGGCCCCGCCGACCCGCACGGCGGACGGCTCTCGATGCAGCCGATGCTGCCTGACGGGACCCGTCTCGACGACCTCGTGGGACGCCGGTTCCTGCTCGCGGCCACGCCAGAACTGCAGGCCGGGCTGCCCGGTCCCGTACGCGAGGCGCTGGAGGAGGAGCCCGAGGTCGCCGTACTGACCTCCCCCCAGCACGTCGGCCAACTGCTCACGTCGGTCGAGGCCCCTGCCGTCCTGGTCCGTCCCGACCGCTATGTGCTCGGGACGGCGCACAGTCCCGAAGAGCTCGAAGCGCTGCTCCGGCTCCTGCCCCTCGCGGGCGCCCTGGAGCCCCGGCGCGAGATGAGCCCGCCGCGCCAGGAGACCACCGCACAGCACTGACCGGCCCGCGCGCAGACACTGTTTCCCCCACAGGAGTTCACCATGCCCGACCAGCCCATCACCCACCTTCGTCACGTCGACATCGCAGTTCAGGACTACGACAAGCAGGTCGCCTTCTACGAGCAGCAGTGGGGGCTGACCAAGGTCGGTTCCGACGGCGACGTCACCTACTTCGCCGCCGAGGGCTCGCCGGAGCAGTACGTCGTCCGGGTTCGTCGCTCCGCGGACAAGCGCCTCGACCTCGTCTCCTTCGGCGCCGCCGACCGCGCCACGGTGGACGGCCTCGCCACCCGCCTCGCCACCGACGGCGTGCAGCTGGTGAGCGATCCGGACAAACTCCAGACGCCCGGCGGCGGTTACGGCTTCCGGTTCTTCGACGTGGAGGGACGGACCATCGAGATCTCCACCGAGGTGGCCGCCCGCACCCACCGCAGGATCGAGGAGCGCGAGGACATCCCGGTGCGGCTGTCCCACGTGGTGCTCAACTCTCCCGAGCCCGAACGCATGATGGCCTTCTACGAGAAGTACCTGGACTTCCGGCTCTCGGACACCAACGTGCACCCGCAGCTCGGCGGGATCATGTGGTTCCTGCGCTGCAACCCCCAGCACCACAGCATGGCGATCGCGCGCTGTCCCCATGTCTCGCTGCACCACGCGTCCTTCGAGATGCGCGGTCTGGAGGAGTACATGCGCGGCAGCGGCCGCCTGATGCGCGACGGGATCCACAAGGTCTGGGGCCCCGGCCGGCACCGCGCCGGGGACAACACCTTCACGTACTTCCACGACCCCAACGGCAACACCATGGAATACACCACGGAGCTGGAGACCCTGGACGAGGACACCTGGCACCCCCACCTGTACAGCACCGACGACCCGGAGACCTCGGACGTGTGGGGGACCTCCAACCCGATGAACGACTTCGTGTCCAGGGAGATGTTCAACGACCCGGACCGGGGGGTGTTCATCGCACCGCCGGTGTGACCGCCCCGAGGCCCGAGGTGCGCTCGTGACGCCGCCGGGCGGAGGGGCTCAGGACTCCTCGTCCGGTGACGGATGCGCTGCCAGGCCGCGGATCCCCAGGTCCACGAGCTGTTCCGCGAGCGTGTCGTCAAGCGGGACGCCGCCGAAGAGGAGGTGGAAGTAGACCGGGGCGTAGAACATCTGGGCTGCCGACGCCGGATCGAGGTCGGACCGGAAGACGCCCTCGTCGATTCCCCTGCGCATCAGCTTCTCGACGGCCGCGGCGCGCTCCTGCCAGAACCGCGCGCGGAAGTTGGCCATCGTCTCGGGGTCGTACTGCCCCTCGGCGATGATCTGGGCGACCAGCTTGCCCTGCGGGCCGGCGTAGCGGGAGATCAGCGACTTGAGGTGCGTCAGAAGGGCCTCGCGCACCGGCACCCCTTCGGGGATGCGGGTGTGCGCCAGGTGGTTCTCCATGAAGGCGTCGATGACGACCGCGGCCTTGTTCGGCCACCACCGGTAGATCGTCGCCTTGCTGACCTTGGCCCGCTTGGCGATCGCCTCCATGGTCAGTTTCTGCACCGTGATGGCGCGCCTGCCGTCGCGGACAAGGAGGTCCATGGTCGCGTCGAGAATCGCTCGACGACTCGATTCGCTTCGTACAGCCACGAAGTGAAACTACCCCACGCACGGCCTCACCTCCCAATGTCAGTAGGGGATCGACAAGGCAATTCGTTCGCCATACGATACGAAACGTTTCGAATAGGTAGAGGAGCTGTAAACATGAAGCTGGGACGGATCTCAACACCTTCCCCCGACGGCGAGCAGATCAGGCTCGTCGCCGTACGGCCCGACGAGGGCAGGGTCATCGACCTGGCCAGGGCCTATGTCCTGGGCAGGCAGGCGCAGCACGCGACGCCGGACGCGGCCCGCCGGCTGGCCGCCGCCCACTTCCCGTCGAGCATGGCCGCCGCGATCGCCGCCGGGCCGGCGTTCCTCGACGCCGCCCACTGGGCCGTGGACCGGGCCGCCGACGACGCCTCGCTGCCGATCGAGGGGCTGTCCTGGGTGGCGGCCGTCGACCCGCCGGTCATCCGTGACGGCCTGACCTTCCCGGCACACATGAAGGGCTTCTCCGAGAAGGTGGGCGGCGGACTGCCCAACCCCCAACTCTTCAAGACTCCCGGCTACTTCAAGGGATCCACCGGAGTGGTCTACGGCCACGACGAGGAGATCCCCTACCCCGGCTACTCCGAATTCGTCGACTACGAACTGGAGATGGGCCTCATCGTGGCAGCCGCGGGCCGTAACCTGACCCCCGACGGCGCCCGCGCCCACCTGTTCGGCGTCACGATCTTCAACGACTTCAGCGCCCGTGACATCCAGGGGCCCGAGATGGGCATGGGCATGGGCCCGCAGAAGTGCAAGGACTACGCGTACGGCATCGGTCCGTGGATCACGACCGTCGACGAGCTGCCCTCCGTCGACGGACTCAAGGGTGTGGTCCGCGTCAACGGCGAGGTCTGGAGCGAGACCAGTGCCGAGGGAATGATCTACACGCCGGAAGAACTGCTCGCCTACGTCTCCATCAGCGACCGGCTTCAGCCCGGCGACCTCATCGGCTCCGGCACCCTGCCCAACGGCTCCGGTCTGGAGCTGGACCGGCGGCTGTCGCCCGGCGACGTCGTCGAACTCGAACTGGAAGGCGTCGGTGTCCTGCGCAACCGCA
This sequence comes from Streptomyces sp. NPDC028289, assembly GCF_055565975.1. Taxonomy (NCBI): domain Bacteria; kingdom Bacillati; phylum Actinomycetota; class Actinomycetes; order Kitasatosporales; family Streptomycetaceae; genus Streptomyces; species Streptomyces sp. NPDC028289. Next base: position 545,577 of record NZ_JBVHTI010000002.1, read on the forward strand.
TGAGCGCCGAGCCGGACAAGGCACCCTGGTGGCCCGAGCCCCGCCCGTACCCCTTCGGTACGCCGGCGAACTGACGACGGGACCAGGACAGATGACCAACCCGCACACCATCAAGCCGGTGCGGCGCATCGTCACCGGCCACACCGCCGACGGCCGCTCCACGGTCATCAGCGACGGCCCGGCCCCGAACGTCTTCGTGTCGGACGCCGTCGAGGGATTCGGCGCGATCGTCCCCTGGCAGACCGAACCGGGCGATGTCAGCAACGACGGCAACCAGGACGCGGCCTCCGCCGACGTCCAGGTGCCGATGTACCCCAAGCTCGGAGGAACGGTCTTCCGGATCGCGAGCTTCCCGCCCGACGGCGCCTACACCGACGCCGCCGCCGACTCCCTCTTCGACGACATCGACGGCGAACACGCCCGCGCCGCCGCGCCCCCCGCCGCCGGCGACCGCCACTTCTGGTTCCACCGCACCGACAGCCTGGACTACGCCCTCGTCCTGGAGGGCGAGATATGGCTGCTGACGGACGAGGGAGAGACCCTCGCCAGGGCCGGTGACGTGATCATCCAGCGAGGTACGAGCCACTCCTGGTCCAACCGCGGCGACTCGACCTGCCGCGTGGCCTTCGTCCTCATCGGTGCCCTGCCCGTCGACACCGCTGTCTCATGAGCACCGCGCACGACATCCTGTGGACGCCGAGCCCTGCCCGGCAGGAGGGCAGCGAACTGGCTCGCTACCGCCGTGGGCTGAAGGACTACGACGGCGGCGACGACTACCTGGATCTCTGGCGCTGGTCGACACAGGACCTGGGCCGGTTCTGGGAGTCCGTCGCCGAGTTCGAGGACGTACGGCTCGGAGGTACCCCGACCGGCCCGGTGGCTCCCCGGGAGATGCCCGGAGGCACGTGGTTTCCCGGCCGAACCGTGAACTATGCCGAGCATGTGCTGCGCCGCTGCCCGGGCGAGGCGCTCGTCGTCGTGGACGACGACGGCACGTCCCACAAGCTCTCGCGAGCCGAGCTGCGCGGCCAGGTCGCCGCCCTCTCCGCCGCGCTGCGCCGGATGGGCGTGGCCCACGGCGACCGGGTGGCCGCCGTCCTGCCCAACCGCGCGGAGGCGGTCGTAGGGCTCCTCGCCTGTGCCGCGGTGGGGGCCGTGTGGTCGGTGTGCTCTCCGGAGTTCGGCGCGGACGGGGTGCTCTCGCGGTTCGCCCAGCTGGAGCCCAAGGTCCTGATGCTCACGGACGGCTACCACTACGGCGGACGCACGCACGAGCGCACGGACGAGATGCGCACCGTGATCGACCGGCTGCCGTCGGTGGAGCACGTGCTCTGGATCGACCACCTGCGCCCGGGAAGTCTGCCCCCGGCGGACCGCCCCGTGTCGCTCTGGTGCACGGTCACGGCTGGAGGAGGCGAGCCGGAGTTCGACGATCTGCCCTTCGACCACCCGCTGTGGGTGCTGTTCTCCTCCGGTACCACCGGGGCACCCAAGGGCATCGTGCATGGCCATGGCGGTGTCCTCCTGGAACACCTCAAGGTCCTGCGGCTGCACTCGGACCTGAGGGCCGGCGACCGCTTCCTCAACGTCGCCAGCACCAGCTGGGTGGTGTGGAACATGCTGGTCTCCGGGCTCGCGGTCGGCGCCACGATCGTGCTGCTGGACGGGAACCCGGTCCGCCCCGACCTGGGGCGCGTCTTCCGTGTCTCCGACGAACACGACGTCGACACACTCGGTGTCAGCGCCGGATACCTGCACGCCTGCCTCAAGGCCGGTCTCGCCCCCGAGCCCGGCGCACTGCGCACGGTGCAGGTGACCGGGTCACCACTGTCCACCGACGGTTTCCGCTGGGTCCACGACCGGCTCGGCGACGTGTGGCTGACCTCCATGAGCGGTGGCACCGACGTGTGCTCGATCTTCGTCGGCGGCGCCCCCACACTGCCCGTCCGCGTGGGGCGCATCCAGGCACCCGCCCTGGGCGTCCGTGTCGAAGCCTGGGACGAGGACGGCAAGCCCGTGGTCGGCGAGCGGGGCGAGCTGGTGATCACGCAGCCGATGCCCTCGATGCCGGTCTGCTTCTGGAACGACCCCGACGGCCGGCGCTATCGGGAGAGCTACTTCTCCGTGTACGCCGGAGCCTGGCGGCACGGGGACTTCATCGAGTTCGAGCCCGACGGCAGCAGTGTGATCCACGGCCGCTCGGACTCCACCCTGAACCGGCAGGGCGTGCGCATGGGTCCGGCGGACATCTACCGGGTCGTCGAGGCGCTCCCCGAGGTGCGCGAAGCCCTCGTCGTGGGCGCCGAACTGGGCGAGGACGCCTACTACATGCCGCTGTTCGTCGCCCTCCAGGAGGACGCCGACCCCGAAGCGGTGGCGCACCGCGTCAACCAGGTGCTCCGGGAGGAGCTGTCACCGCGGCACGTGCCCGACGAGGTCGTGCCCATGCGCGGGATCCCGCACACCCGCACGGGAAAGAAGATAGAGGTGCCGGTCAAGCGCCTGCTGCAGGGAGCTTCCCTGAGCGACGTCGTGGACCTGGGCGCGGTGGACGACAGCGCGCTGCTCCAGGAATACGCGGAGTTCGCCCACACCCGCCGGAAAGCATGAGGAAACCATGAGCCAGACCCCCTTCTCGCTGGGAACGTTCGCCGACGGACAGTCCGGTCCCTTCCCCGGCATCGTCGTGGACGACAGGGTGTACGACACCCGGACCGTCCTGCCCGCGGCCACGACCACACTGGACCTGCTGGCTGACTGGGAAGCGTCGCTGGAAGCGCTCCAGTCCCTGGCCGACGCACCCGAGGGCGACGGGCGGCCGGTCGGCGAGCTGACGGTGCTCGCCCCGGTCCAGCCGCCCGGCCAGATCTTCGGCGCCGGGGCCAACTACCGCGAGCACGTCATCCAGATCACCGTGGCGCACCGCCTGGGGACGGCGGACGCCACCGAGGAGGAACTGCGCGAGCAGGCCGCCCGGGAGATGGACGAACGCGCCGCGCACGGCGAGCCGTACGTGTGGGTGGGCGTCCCGTCCGCGATCAGCGGCCCGTACGACGACGTCATCCTGCCCTCCATCGGGGAGAACCACGACTGGGAACTCGAACTGGGCGTGGTCATCGGGCGCGAGGCACGCGAGGTGAGCCGTGACGAGGCACTGGACCACGTCGCCGGGTACACCGTCTGCAACGACCTGACGACGCGCAGCCTGGTGCCGCGACCGGACATCCCGATGATGGGGACCGACTGGATGCGGGCGAAGAACCAGCCCACGTTCTACCCCACGGGCCCCTACCTCGTGCCGGCGCGGTTCGTCCCCTACCCGCAGGACCTCGACATCACCCTCCGGCTCAACGGCAAGGTCATGCAGAAGGGCAACACCAACGACATGATCTTCGGGGTGGCCGCCCTCATCTCGTACATCTCACACCGGGTGACGCTGCGGCCGGGCGACATGATCATCACCGGCTCTCCGCAGGGCAACGGCTCGCACTACGGCCGGTTCCTGCGCGCGGGCGATGTGATGGAGAGCGAGATCACCGGGCTCGGCACGCAGCGCAACCTCGTGAGGTAGCCGCCGTCACGTCCGTTGCTTCACCTCGAATCGCAGTGAGTGGGCGGTGAGCTTCTCCAGCAGTGCGATGAGCGTTTTCTGTTCGTCCGCGCTGAGAGAGCCCGCCCACTCCTGTTCGCGTTCGTTGTGCGCCTGGAACGCCGTGGTGATCGCGTGCAGACCGCTCTCGGTGAGGCTGAGGTTGACCGCGCGCCCGTCGTGCGGGGCGCGCGCCTTGGTGACGAGACCGTCCCGCTCCAGCGTGTTCACCAGCGCCGACACGGCCGCGCGACTCATGCCGGACAGCTCGGCGACCTTCTTCGCCTCGACGGGGCTCGACAGCCAGATCGCGAACAGCACGCGGAAGCCGGGCCAGGACCATCCCCGGGGCCGGTGGACGGTTGATTCCAGGTCGTAGACCAGCATGTTCGCGGCCCGGTGGAGGGTGAGCACCAGCCGCATCGCCAGCGGATCGACGCCCGGGAGCTCACGGCTCGCGCGGTTGACCGCATGATCGATGAACGACCAGAAATGCAGGTCCTCGTTGTCCGGCTGCTCGTGATTCACACCAGGAGTGTAGGCCGGACGACCGCCCGGCCTCCGGCCCGCCTTCGGAGGCCGGGCACGGCGTACCCCTGGGGATCTCGCCGGGCGGGAGCTCAGCATTCCGCCCCCTGGTCATGTGCGGTACGTATCGTTTCGTTCGTCCGAGCCCACCCGCCCTCCGGCGGTGTCGGAAGACGGGTGGGCTCGGCGGCAGCGCTGCGGTCAACTTCCGGATACCTCATGCGCGGTGGTGTTCGTTGCCCCAGGTGCGGACGATCTGCGCTGGTGCATCAGGATCCCGACGAAGCCCGCGAGGAATCCGCTGATCAGTCCCGAGACCGCGTGGTTGGCCGTGTTGGCGCCGACACCGCTGGGCATGCCGACGGCGGTGTAGTTGACGACGGCGCTCATCGCGGCACCGACAACTCCGCCGATGAGGCCGCCAACGGCCGCGGCGCGGACGGCGGGGGGCTGGGCGGGGGCGGGCCGTGACGTCTCGCTGTCCCCTGCCGGCCCGGGGCCGGTCAGGGCGTCGCCGCGTTCCAGGCCTATGAAGCGGTCGACTGCGAGCGGCCCCGGGCCGGCGAGGACGACCACCAGCAGGGCAGCGATGACCATGAGAGGGAACTCCGCTCCGGAGCCGGAGACCGGGCCTGATGCCGGGGTGAAGAAGCCGACGTCCCCGTTCACCAGGGCGATGGCGAGGCCGAGATGCACGATCAGCAGGGCTGCCGTGAGCCGCGAGACCAGGCCGATCAGGAGGAGGGTTCCTCCCGCGGCCTCCAGCAGCGCCACAACCCAGGCCATCAGTGCGGGATCGGGTACATCGAGTTGCTGCTGCAGGAACGCGGCGAATCCGGAGATCCCGTCGACGATCTTCTGCAGGCCGTGGAGGAGCAGTACGAGCCCGCTCAGCGTGCGGGCCACCAGTGGGGCGACGCCATGGTGGCGGTGGATTCGGGCGAGCCCGAAAACCGAGCGGAGGGGTCTGTCGCCGCCGGGGGAGGCGGCTTGGGGGTGTGATGCGGCCATGAGCGGGTGCCTTCCGGGGTGTGGAACGGGGTCGATGCGAGCGCGCGAAGAGCGCGGACGAGGTGACCAGTGCTCAGTGGTCCTCTCCGGTCAGGACCGTGATGCGTCGTGGAGAGGGTCGTTCTGCGCGTCCCCAGGTTCTGGTCGTAGACGAAGCGGCCATCGAGACGGGCGTCACAGCGAGCAGGAAAGCATGACCGAAACGGTACGTCTAGTATCGGGAGGGCTTCCCAAGAGCGCGCGGTGCGAGTACCGTCCAAATAGTCAAAGCTTTGATTATCTGCTTTGGTCGGGATCTCACGCGCTTCGTCCCCGGCCTGCCGGACCAGGCGCCGTCCCTCCCCGGCTTCTCGGGGCGGGCACAGTCGGCGATCGACTCAAGGAGTCCTCCTCATGTCCCAAGCCCTCGCCCCTCCCAGCCCCGGCGCCCTGCGCGCCTGCATGTCCCGGTTCGCCACCGGCGTCACCGTCGTGACGTACGCGGGCGAGGACGGTCCCCGGGGCGCGACCATGAACTCCTTCACGTCCGTCTCCGCCGATCCCGCACTGGTGCTCGTCAGCGTCGCCCGACGCGCCCGCTGCCACGACCAGCTGATCGACAGCTCCTTCTGCGTCAACATCCTCGGTGCCGAACAGGAGCCGCTGGCCCGGCTGTTCGCCGGGGCGCACGGTGCCGCCGAGCCCCGCTGGGTGACCGGGGCCCGGGTGCCCCGCCTCGCGAATCCCCTGGCATGGGTGGAGTGCGAGCCCTGGCGGGCGTACGACGGCGGCGACCACACCCTCGTCGTCGGCCGCGTCACCGACCTCGGCCACCGCGACGGCGACGCCCTCACCTACGCCTGGAGCCGCTTCGGCACCGCGGCCGAGTCCACCGACGGCATCGAACACCTCATCTGAAACGCCACCCCGCTGATCACCTCCCCAGGAGAACCACCATGGCCGCACGCACCGGCAAGGAATACCTGGAGCGCCTCGCCGCCTCCCGCCCCACCGTCCACATCCAGGGTGAGACCGTCACCGGCGGCATCCAGGACCACCCCGCCTTCCGCAACGTCGTCCAGACCTACGCCGAACTGTTCGACCTCCAGCACTCGGACGAGCACAAGGACGTCCTCACCTACACCTCGCCCACGTCCGGCGAGCCGGTCGGCACGTCCTTCCTCGCCCCGAAGACCCCGGACGACCTGGTCAAGCGTCGCAAGGCGTTCAAGGTGTGGGCCGACCACAGCAACGGCATGCTCGGCCGCACCGGCGACTACATGAACAGCTCGCTCATGGCGCTCGCCTCGGCCGCCGACTGGTTCGCCCAGGCGAACCCGGCCTTCGGCGAGAACATCCGCCGCTACTACGAGAAGGTCCGCGAAGAGGACCTGCTGTGCACGCACACGCTGATCCCGCCGCAGGTCAACCGGTCCGTGGCCGGCACCCAGCAGGCCGGGGGCAAGCTGGCCGCGCGGATCGTGAAGGAGGACGACAACGGGGTCGTGATCCACGGCGCCCGCATGCTCGCCACCATCGCCCCGTTCGCCGACGAGATGCTCGTCTTCCCCTCGACCGTGCTGCGCGGCACCCCTGAGGACAAGCCGTACTCGTACGCCTTCGCCATCCCCAACGACACCCCCGGCCTGCGCTACATCGCCCGCGAGCCCCTCGACTACGACCGCCCGCGCCACGACCACCCCCTCGCCTCCCGCTTCGAGGAGTCGGACTGCGTGGTCGTCTTCGACAACGTGCACGTGCCCTACGAGCGCTGCTTCGCCCTCGGCGACGCCGAGCTGTGCAACGGCTTCTACTCGCGGACCTCGTCCGTGGTGCACATGACCCACCAGGTCGTCACCCGCACCACCGCCAAGACCGAGTACGTCCTCGGCCTGGTGTCGCTGCTGACGGAGGCCATCGGCATCGAGCAGTTCCAGCACGTCCAGGAGGACATTGCCGAGGTCATCACCACCCTGGAAATGCTGCGGGCCTTCCTGCGCGCGGCCGAGGCGGACGCCGAGGTCAACGAGTACGGGGTCCTCACGCCGGCCTTCGCCCCGCTGAACGCGGCCCGCAACCTCTACCCCAAGCTCTACCAGCGCTTCCCGCAGATCCTGCGCAAGCTCGGCGCCTCCGGCCTGATGGCCACCCCGACCGAACTCGACATCGAGGGCCCCGCCGCCGCCGACATCGAGGCGTACCTGCAGTCCGCCACCCTGACCGGCCCCGAGCGCGTCAAGCTCTTCCGCCTGGTGTGGGACACCTGCATCTCGGCGTTCTCCAGCCGCCAGGCGCTGTACGAGTACTACTTCTTCGGCGACCCGGTCCGGATGGCCGGCGCGTACGTGAAGAGCTACGACCGCGAACCGTACAAGGCCAGGGTCCAGGCCTTCCTCGACCGCGCCTGATCCCGGGCGGACGACATGACGCACCCGCTCGGAAACCCCCCGTCGAAGATCATCGCCCTGCACCTCAACTACCCCAGCCGCGCCAAGGAGCGCGGCCGGATCCCCGCCCATCCCTCCTACTTCCTCAAGCCACCCTCGTCGTTGGCGGGCACCAAGGAGGCGCTCGTCCGCCCCGAGGGATGCGAACTCCTCGGCTTCGAAGGCGAGATCGCCCTCGTCATCGGCTCGCGCGCGCAGCGGGTGAGGCCCGAGGACGGCTGGCAGTACGTGCGATGGGTGACCGCCGCCAACGACGCGGGCGTGTACGACCTGCGCTACGCCGACCGCGGCTCCAACCTCCGCTCCAAGGGCGGAGACGGCTTCACGCCGCTCGGGCCGCGACTGCTGGACGCACGCCAACTCGACCCGGCTGCCCTGAGGTTGCGGACCTGGGTCAACGGCGAACTGGTCCAGGACGACACCACGGACACGCTGCTGTTCCCGTTCGGCGAGCTGATCGCGGACCTGTCGAGGCAGGTCACCCTGGAGCCGGGGGACGTCATCCTCACCGGCACGCCGGCCGGCGCCTCCGTGGTCGCCCCGGGTGACGTGGTCGAGGTCGAGGTGTCCGGCAATGGGCTGTCCACCGGACGCCTGCGCAATCCCGTCGCCGCCGGGCCCGCCCTGGAGCCGTACGGGGCGATGCCCAAGGCCGATGCGGCGGAGCGGGAGGCCGCTTACGGGACGGCGTACACTCCCGCGCCCCTGCTGGACAAGCGGGTCGAGGAGGGACTGCGCTCGGTCGCCGTCGCCACCCTCAGCGCACAGCTCCGTGCCCGCGGCCTGCCGCACATGTCCATCGACGGCGTCCGCCCCACGCTGCCGGACCGGACCATGGTCGGCGTCGCGCACACCCTGCGCTACCTGCCGCTGCGCGAGGACCTGTTCAAGAAGTACGGCAACGGCATGAACGCCCAGAAGCGGGCGATCGAGGAGCTGCGGCCGGGCCACGTGCTCGTCATGGACGCCCGCCGTGACACCTCCGCCGGGACCCTCGGCGACATCCTCGCGCTGCGTGCCCAGATGCGTGGGGCGGCCGGGATCGTCACCGACGGCGGCCTGCGCGACAGCGCCGCGGTCACCGAGCTCGGGCTGCCCGTCTACCACGGCGGGGAGCACCCCTCCGTCCTGGGCCGCCGCCACGTCCCGTGGGACACCGGCGTGCCCATCGCCTGCGGCGGCGCCCTGGTGCAGCCGGGCGACCTCATCGTCGGTGACGCGGACGGCGTCGTGGTCGTACCACCCGAGCTGGCCGAGGAGCTGATCGCCGACTGCAGGGAGCAGGAGCTGCGGGAGCGTTTCATCACCGAGCAGGTGCGTGCCGGGCACAGCGTCGACGGGCTGTATCCCCTCGGTCCCGACTGGCTCGAACCGTTCGAGCAGTGGCGCCGCAGCCATGACCCTTCGCAAGCCTCGCAAGGAGAACCCGCATGAAGTTCCGCAGCGACCCCTCCGCCATCCGCGGATCCATCGCCCCGGTCGTCACCCCGTTCACCGACGAGGGCGCCGTCGACCACGACAGCCTGCGCTCCCTGATCCGCTTCCAGCTGGAGTCCGGTTCGCACGGCATCTCGCTCGGCGGTTCCACCGGCGAGCCCAGCGCACAGACCGTCGCCGAGCGGATCGCCGCGATGCGTACCACCGTCGAGGAGATCGGCGACCGGGTGCCCTTCCTGCCCGGAACCGGCTCCCACAAGCTGAACGAGACCCTGGAACTCACCGCCGCCGCCCAGGAGTTGGGCGCCGACGCGGCCCTGGTCATCACGCCGTACTACGCGCGGCCCACGCAGGAGGCCCTCTACGAGTGGTACGCGAGGGTGGCCCGGGAGTTCCCGGACCTGCCGATCGTCGCGTACAACGTGCCCTCCCGCACGGCGGTCGACATCGCCCCCGAGACGGTGAAGCGGCTGTTCACCGACTTCGACAACTTCGTCGGAGTCAAGGAGACCACCAAGGACTTCGAGCACTTCTCCCGCGTGCTGCACGCCTGCGGCCGCTCGCTGCTGGTGTGGTCCGGCATCGAACTCCTCTGCCTGCCGCTGCTCGCCCTCGGCGGCGCCGGCTTCGTCAGCGCCGTCGCCAACCTGGCGCCGGGCGCCGTGGCGAGGATGTACGAGCTGTGGGAGGCGGGGGACTTCGACGGCGCACGGGACCTGCACTACCGCCTGCACTCGCTGGTGGACCTGCTGTTCGTGGAGACCAACCCGGCCCCGGCGAAGTGGGTCCTCGCCCAGCAGGGACGGATCGCCTCGCCGCACGTACGGCCGCCGCTCATCACGCCCACCGCCCCGGGCCTGACCCGTATCCGCGCCCTCCTCGCCGAGGGCGGGGACCTGACGCAGCAGCTCGGAACGCAGCAGAACGGAGCCGACAAGTGAGCACCGCCCCCGAGGGCCTGCCCTCGACCATCCGGCACTGGATCGGCGGCGAACTCGTCGACGCGGCCGACGGCCGCACCTTCGACGTCACCGACCCGGTGTCCAACACCGCCTACACCCAGGCCGCACGGGGTGCGCGGGACGACGTCCAGCGGGCCGTCGAGGCGGCGCGGGCCGCCTTCCCCGGCTGGTCGGGAATCTCCAACCGTGAGCGCGCCCGCGTTCTGTACCGCGTCGCCGACGCCGTCGAGGCCCGCCACGACCGCCTCGCCCGGTTCGAGTCGTACGACTCGGGTCTGCCGATCACCCAGGCCAAGGGCCAGGCCCGGCGCGCCGCGGAGAACTTCCGCTACTTCGCCGACGTCATCGTCGCGCTCGGAGAGGAGGCCTTCCGGCAGGGAGAGGAGCAGTTCAGCTACGTGGTCCGCACCCCGGTAGGGGTCGCCGGCCTGATCACCCCGTGGAACACCCCGTTCATGCTGGAGAGCTGGAAGCTCGCGCCGGCCCTCGCCGCCGGCTGCACGCTCGTCCTCAAGCCCGCCGAGTGGACGCCGCTTTCGGCTTCGCTCTGGCCGGAGATCTTCGCCGAGGCGGGTGTGCCGGCCGGAGTCGTGAACATCGTCCACGGCATCGGTGAGGAGGCCGGGCAGGCCCTCGTCGACCACCCGGACGTACCCCTGATCTCCTTCACGGGCTCGACCGACACGGGGCGCCACATCATCCGTTCCTCGGCCGAGCACCTGAAGACCACGTCGATGGAGCTGGGCGGCAAGTCCCCGGTCGTCGTCTTCGCCGACGCCGACATCGAGGCGGCCCTGGACTCCGTGGTCTTCGGCGTGTTCTCGCTCAACGGCGAGCGCTGCACGGCGGGTTCCCGGGTGCTCGTCGAGCGCCCGCTGTACGAGGAGTTCACCCGCCGCCTCGCCGAGCGCGCCGAGCGGGTCACGGTGGGCCTGCCGTCCGACCCCGCCACCGAGGTGGGGGCACTGGTCCACACGGAGCACTACGAGCGCGTCCTGAACTACGTCGAGATCGGCCGGAAGGAGGCCCGGCTCGTGGCGGGCGGCGTACGCCCGGACCACCTCACCGAGGGCAACTATCTCCAGCCGACCGTGTTCGCCGACGTGTCCCGTGACGCCCGTATCTTCCAGGAGGAGATCTTCGGCCCCGTCGTGGCCGTCGCGCCCTTCGACGACGAGACCGAGGCGATCGGGCTGGCCAATGCCACCCAGTTCGGCCTGGCCGCGTACATCTGGACCTCGGACCTCAAGCGCGGCCACCGCATCGCGCACGCCGTCGAGTCCGGCATGGTCTGGATCAACTCGCACAACGTACGCGATCTGCGCACCCCCTTCGGGGGAGTCAAGGCCTCCGGTGTGGGCCGCGAGGGGGGCGCCCACAGCATCGACTTCTACACCGAGTCCAAGATCGTCCACGTCGCGCTCGGTGACGTCCACACCCCTCGATTCGGAGCCGCCTCATGAGCACCCCGGCACCCGACGTCGTCCGCTCCGCCTACGCCCAGCTGGCCGTCACCGACCTGGCCAGGGCCCGCTGGTTCTGGGTGGACATGCTCGGATTCCACGTCCAGTACGAGAACGCCGACTCGGTCTACCTGCGCGGGACCGACGAGCTCACTCATCACTCCCTCGTGCTGCGCAAGGGCGAGGTCGCCGCTCTCGACCACATCTCCTACCGGGTCCGCACCCCTGAGGACGTCGACAAGGCGGAGAAGTTCTTCACCGAACTCGGCCGCCCCGTCAAGCGGTTGAAGAAGGGCGAGGGCACGGTCGGAGTCGGAGACGCCGTACGCGTCGTCGACCCGCTCGGCTTCCCGGTCGAGTTCTTCCACGAGATCGAGCGGGGTGAGCGCCTCATCCAGCGTTACGACCTCCACCGCGGCGCCCAGATCGCACGCCTCGACCACTTCAACATCTGCACCCCCGACATCCCCGCCGCATACGCCCACTACAAGTCCCTCGGCTTCGGCTGCTCGGAGACCATCGAGGGTGACGAGCACGAGCTGTACGCCGCCTGGATGTACCGCAAGCAGACCGTCCACGACGTCGCCTTCACCGGCGGCGCGGGCCCCCGCCTGCACCACCTCGGGGTGGCCACCCACGAGTCCCACCAGGTGCTGCGCACCGCGGACATCTTCGGCGCGCTGCACGCGGAGAAGCACATCGAGCGCGGGCCCGGCCGGCACGGTGTCTCCAACGCCTTCTACGTCTACCTGCGCGATCCCGACGGCCACCGGGTGGAGATCTACACCTCCGACTACTACACCGGCGACCCGGACCACGAGACGTACCGGTGGAACGTCCACGACGACCGCCGCCGTGACTTCTGGGGCAACGCGGTGATCGAGTCCTGGTACAAGGAGGCGACCCCGGTCCTCGACCTCGACGGGCGGCAGCAGCCGGTGAGCAGCTCCCTGCTGGACGAGTCCGCCGTCCAGGTGGGGGCCGACGGACTCGGCTGACCGCGTGGAACATCAAGGCGATCGAGGGCGCCGGACTGTTCAAGCTCTTCGTGCCGAAGCGCTATGGCGGGGCGCCGACCCGCCCGCGAGGATGTGCGGCATCACGCCGGACGTCAAGGCCGAGTGTGTGGGCGGCCGCTGCCCGGTCAGTGGCCGCCGACCCACTCGTCGCGCTCCTTCGCGGCCGACCAGGCCACTCTGGCCCGGAGGCTGCCCGGTGTTCCTGGTGCGCGATACGGAGATCCGGCCAAGTTCCTGCCGCAATGCCGCGGGTGGTGAACGCGTGCACGCGGCAGAGGAAGCGGCGGGTGCGTCGCCGTCTCTGCGCCCGCGGTGTGGGCGGCGGCGAGTTCGGTGAATGCGGCCGCCGCCGGCCGACCGTGCCATATCGTCGCCACGTGGGCCCGAAGAGACCGGTAGTGCCACATGGAAACGCGGAGCGAGATCACAGTGTGGTCGGCGAGAAACAAGCCGAATAGTTCGAACGAATTACAGTGCCGAAAAAGTCGGCTGCGGAGCCGTCCGGTACACACGGATCTTCGTTTATAATACAGCTATGACGATGATGGGGGACGGCAGGCAGAGCAAGGCACGGTCGATGAGCGACAAGGCCTATGAGACGCTCCGCGAGGCCATCGTGAGCTGCGAACTGGCGCCTGGGACATGGATCAAGGCGTCCGAGCTCTCGGAGTCGCTCGGCCTGGGGCGGACGCCGACGATGCAGGCGCTGCAGCGCCTGGAGGCGGCCGGGTTCGCCCGCCCCGTGAAGCGCAAGGGATGGCAGGTCACCCCGATGACGCTGCAGAGTGTCCAGGACATCCTCGAAGCCTTCGAGCTGACCGCCCCGTCGCTGGTGGTGCTGATCATCCGCAACGCCACTGACGAGCAGATCGCCACGTTCGCCGAATTGGTGACGACGACGGCACCGGGCGGCCGCCCCGCGTCCGAACTCAATCCTGACCTGATGAAGGCAGCGCCTATCCGTTACCTCGTCCAGATTTGCGGCAATCCGGTGATGACGGAAATGGCGCTTCCCTTGGCGACGCATGTGGAACGAGTTTTCAGATTCGGACTGCTGCATGACAATTTCCTGGACCGCGCTCACGTCCGCTGGCGCAGCGCCTTCTTTGAAGCTTTGGCTGCCCGCGATGAGAAACGTGCACGGGAGGCGGTCCTCAAAGTGATTCACGTCGGTGCGTCGGAGCTCTACCGGATCCTTCAGGCCGCGGAGTCCATCCGGTCGGTTCCCCTGCACATCGAACGTGCCTCCTGATCAGATCGAGATCCCGCCGTCGACGGGCAGGACGACGCCGGTGACGTACCCCGCTTCGCGGGAGGCGAGGAAGCCCACCGCGGCGCACATCTCGGAAGCGTCGCCGAACCTGCCCAGCGGGATGCCCGCCGCCAGTTCGGCCTTCTTGTCCTCCGGGATGGAGGCGACCATCCGGGTCTCGGCGTTGGGGGAGATCGCATTGACGGTGACCCCGAACCGGGCCAGTTCCTTGGCTGCCGTCTTGGTGAATCCGATGATGCCCGCTTTGGCGGTGGCGTAGTTCGCCTGACCGGTGTTGCCGTGCAGACCCGTGTAGGAAGTGACGTTGACGACGCGGCCGTAGCCCCGGGCGCGGAAGTGCGGAACGCAGGCGCGGGTCAGCCGGAAGGTGCCGCCGGCGTGGATGGCCAGGACACTCTCCCAGTCGTCGTCCGTGAGCTTCCACAGGACCTTGTCGCGCAGGATTCCGGCGTTGTTGACGACGACGTCGATCCGGCCGGTCTCGGTGATGACCTGCTCGACGGCCCGGTCGATGTCCTCGGTGCTGCTGACGTCACCGGGGATGGCTCGCGCTCCCACCTCGGCCGCGGCCTTGCGGACCTCCTCGCCGTCGTAGTCGATGAGGAAGACGTCGGCACCGGAGTCCGCGAAGAACCGGCCGAGTTCGAGACCGATACCTCGCGCGCCGCCGGTCACGATCACGGACTGGCCGGTGAAGTCGAAGGACAGGTTCATCGCGAGTTCTCTCCTGAGAAAGGGGGCTTCGTGCTGTTCGTGTGGTTCTTGTAGTCCGTGGGGTTCACGCCGTCAGAGAAGTTCGAGAAGCGTCGCGTTGGCCTGGCCCCCGCCCTCGCACATCGTCTGCAGGCCGTACCGGATGTTCTCGGCGCGCATGTGGTGAAGCATGGTGGTCATCAGCCGGGCCCCGGATCCGCCCAGAGGATGGCCGAGTGCGATGGCGCCGCCGCGAGGGTTCACACGGGCCATGTCCACGTCGAACTCCGCCGCCCAGGCCAGCACCACCGAGGCGAAGGCCTCGTTGACCTCGAAGACGCCGATCTCGTCGAGGCCGACTCCGGACTTGGCCAGCACCTTGTGCGTCGCCGGGATCGGGCCGGTCAGCATCGGCATCGGCGCGGAGCCGGTGACGACCGCCGTGTGGATGCGGGCGAGCGGCGTCAGCCCCAGAGCGGCCGCCGCCTCGCTCGTCATCATCAGCAACGCGGCCGCTCCGTCCGAGATCTGCGAGGAGTTGGCGGCGGTGACGCGGCCGTCTTCGCGGAAGGCCGGGCGGAGCGTGCTCAGCTTGTCGAGGGTCCCGCCGCGTCGTATGCCCTCGTCCGTCGTGACCATCTTGTCGGCCGCCACGATGGGTTCGATCTCCGTGGTGAACAGTCCGGCATCCGTGGCGATGGCCGCGCGCTCGTGCGAGGTCAGCGCGAACTCGTCGAGCTGGGTCCGTGACAGCCCCCACGCGTCGGCGATCATCTCGGCGCCGATGCCCTGGTTCGGGAACTCGGCGCCGTAGCGCTTGGTGTATCGTTCACCCAACGGATTGCCGGTCGCGGCCGCGGACCCCATGGGAACCCGGGACATGTTCTCCACACCGCCGACGACGACGACCACGCTGTAGTAGCCGGCTATGAGTCCCGCGGCTCCGAAGTGCACGGCCTGCTGCGAGGAGCCGCACTGACGGTCGACCGTGGTCCCCGGTACGGACTCGGGCCAACCCGCTGACAGAACCGCGGTGCGGGCGATGTCGAAGGTCTGCTCCCCGACCTGGCTGACACATCCCCACACGACGTCGTCGACGAGCGCCGGGTGGATTCCCGTGCGTTCGACGAGAGCTTCGAGGACGTGGGCGGACAGGTCGGCCGGGTGGATGGACGACAGCGCACCGCCGCGCTTCCCCACCGGGGTGCGCACGGCGGCGACGATGACGGCGTCGTTCATGATCTGCTCATTCCTTCTCGGTCCTCACCGCAGCTCGCGCCGCAGGATCTTGCCGGCCGGGCTCCTGGGCAGTTCGTCGACGATCTCGACGACACGGGGGTACTTGTAGGCCGCCAAACGCTCCTTGCAGAACACGATGAGGGCGTCTGGACTGGTCGTTCGCCCGGACTGCAGGGACACGAACGCCTTGACCGTCTGGCCGCGGTATTCGTCCGGGACGCCGATCACCGCGGCCTCACGGACGGCGGGGTGGCCGAGGAGGACGTCCTCCACCTCCCGGGGCCACACCTTGTAGCCGGAGGCGATGATCATGTCGCTCTTCCGGCCGACCAGGTAGAACCAGCCCTCTTCGTCAATCAGGCCTAGGTCACCGGTGTGGAGCTCGCCGTCGACGAACTTGTCCGCCGTCTCCGCCGGCTTGTTCCAGTAGCCGGGGGTGACCTGCGGACCGGAGACGACGAGTTCGCCGGTCTCTCCCGGCGGCAGCTCCGTGCCGTTGTCGTCGATGATGCGCACGGACGTGTTGAAGACGGGCACGCCGATCGACAGAGCGCCCGTGTCGGGATCGACGGGCGCCGCCACACCCAGCGGCACGGCGTGTGTCGGCGAGGTGGTCTCGGTCATCCCGTAACAGTTGTGGATGTCCATCCCGGTGCGGGCCAGGATCTTGTCGCGCAGCTGAGGTGCGATCGGTGCGCCGCCGGAGTAGACCACCCGTAGCGACGCGAAGTCGTCCTTTGTCGCTCCGGGCAGTCCGGAGAGATGGTTGAAGGCGGTGATGGCGCCGACGGTGAACGTCGGCCGGTGCTCGCGGATCGCGTCCAGGACGACCCTGCCGTCGAAACGGTGAGCGAGCACGAGTTTCGAGCCGATCACCAACGAGACGCAGACGTGCCCGACGAGCCCGGTGATGTGGAACAGCGGAGCGATACCGAGCACGACGTCGTCCTGGCTCAGCTTCATCCACTCGCGGTAGGTGTGGGTGTTGAAGGCCAGGTTGCCGTGAGTGTTGATCGCCCCCTTCGGTACTCCGGTCGTGCCGGAGGTGTAGGTCAGGACCGCCGCCTTCTCGGCGTTCACGCTGACTGGTGCCGGCTTGCGGTCGCCGTGTCGGGAGAACACGTCCGTCAGCCGGAGGGCCCCGGAGACCGCCGGTTGCTCCGCGACGGGGATGACGCGCCCGTCGTCGCGCTTCTGGTCGTCGCGTGCGGATGCCACGAAGACCTGCCGTACCTCGGTCTGCCCGCCGTCGAGCACCTCACGGGCAACCGATACGTACAGATCGTCAAGGCTCAGCAGGGCCGTCGCGCCCGAGTCCCTGAGCAGGTAGGACAGTTCGCGCGTCTTGTTCATGGGGTTGATGAGAACCGCGATACCACCGGCCTTCCAGGCCGCGAGGAGGCCGACCACGAAGGCCGGGTTGTTCTGGGTGTAGAGCGCGAGCCGGTCGCCGGCGGCGAAGCCGCCCTCCGTCAGGGCGATCGCCAGGGCGTCCGAGTGCTGGTCGAGGTCTCGGAAGGACACGGCGCCGTCGAAATAGGCGATCGCGGTTCTGTCGGGGAACCTGGAGACGGTGGTCGCGAACAGTTCGAGCATCGACTCGGACTCGGGAGTGATCTGCCTCGGGAGATCACCGGGATACGTGTTCAGCCAGGGACGCCGGTTCACCGCGCGTCCTTCGGTACCGCCACGACTTCGTTCCGGAGGACCCCGACGCGCGACACCTCGACCTCGGTCACGTCGCCGGGGGCGAGGAAACGCGGCGGCTTCGCCGCCAGTCCGACACCGCCAGGCGTTCCGGTGGCGATCACGTCGCCGGGATTCAGGGAAGTGAACCCGGTGACGTACCCCAGAATCGCCGTGAAATCGAAGACGAGCTGGTCCAGCGTGGCGTCCTGCCGCAGCTCGCCGTTGACCCGGGTGGTGAGCCGTACCGATCCGAGGTCGTCGAACTCGTCCAGCGTGACCAGGTACGGACCGAAGGAACCGACGCCGCGGAAGTTCTTGCCGGGCAGCCACTGGCTGTTGTGCAACTGCCAGTCCCGTGCGCTCAGGTCGTTGTAGGCCGACAGTCCCGCGATCGCCGCCCGGGCGTCGGCGTCCGTCTCGATCACCGACACATGACGGCCGATGACGATCGCGACCTCTCCCTCGTAGTCCAGCTGCCTCGTGTTCGGCGGATGGACGACGGGCTGTTCGTGTCCGACCTGGGTGTCGGCGAACCGGCTGAAGACGGTGGGGTGTTCGGGCTTGTCGACGTGCCCGGTCTCGTCGCGGTGGTCGACGTAGTTGACGCCCACGCACAGGATCTTCGCCGGGTCCGGGACAGGCGGGAGGAACTCGATCTCGGCCAGGGAGTGGGTGGCCTCGCGGCCCGCGCTGAGCCGCTCCAGT
Organism: Streptomyces sp. NPDC028289; assembly: GCF_055565975.1. Lineage (NCBI taxonomy): Bacteria > Bacillati > Actinomycetota > Actinomycetes > Kitasatosporales > Streptomycetaceae > Streptomyces > Streptomyces sp. NPDC028289. The sequence continues at coordinate 563,611 of NZ_JBVHTI010000002.1, forward strand.
CGCCCCGTGAGATCGCGTTCCAGGAGCTCTCGGATCGAGGTGGCCTCCCCGCCGAGTGTCTCGGCGCCGTCGATGACGCCGTCGGCCGAGAGAACGCCGAACGACACCTTGTCGCCGATGCGGTACGTGAGCAGCTTCATCGGTGCTTCTCCTCATGGATTCCGGCGCGCGGTTGCGCCGTGTCGAGGCCGACGCCTTCGACGGGGGACCGCCCGTTCGTCGGGGTCCTCCGTTGAGACCGGCCGGTCGGGGGCATCGGCGGTGCGGACGACCACCTGCGATCCTTCTTGCGGTGTGAGCCGCGAAGCTCCGCCAGCAGCGGCCTACGCCCCGTGAACCTCCGGCGGGACGTACGGCGTTCAGGCCGCGGTCGGCCCGACGGCGCCCGTGTAGCGGCGACGGTGGAACACCAGCGGTGTCTCCTCCGGCGCGGCATCGAGGTCGGCGACCTCACCGATGACGATGAAGTGGTCCCCGGCCTCGTGCAGGGTCGTGATCCGGCAGTCGATCCACGCCGCCACTCCCTCCAGCACCGGCGAGCCGGTCACCGGTGCCGGACGCCAGGACAGGCCGGCGAACTTGTCGGCGCCACTGGTGGCGAACGCCTGGGAAACGTGCTGCTGGTTCACGGTCAGCACGTTCGCGCAGAAGGCGCCGGCCTGTCGTATGCGGGGGAAGCTGCTCGACGTCGCCGCGGGCAGAAACCCGACCAGTGGTGGATTCATCGACACCGAGAGGAAGGTGCCGACGGCCAGCCCGACCGGCTCGCCGCGGTCCAGGGCGGTCACCACGACAACACTGGTGGGCACCGCGGAGAGGACGTCGCGGAAACGGGCGGCTTCCAGGGTCGCCCCACTCCCGGCAGAGCCGCTCGGTGAGGCCGGTAGTGATGTCCATGCCATTGTTGCAGTCCTTTTCCGGTCAGGCGGGGACCATGTCGCCGCCGCAGGCACGCGCGGCGGGCAGATCCCCGGGCGGCTGACAGCTCGAAGCTGCGGCGGACCGATTCGAGCGGAGTCACAACGCGCTGAGACTTGGGTCACCTGGCCGATCCCGGCCGGGTGGATCAGATACCGGGGCGCGCGCGAACCATCCGGCGACGCCCTTGAGGAGCCAATATGAACGTAACACAGACATGTCTGTCTTGAAAACAAACATTTCTATTGACAGCAGTGGACTGTCATGTTGCGATCTGAAACATGGTTGCTCAGCGGTCAACCGGACGCCCGCGGGCCTGCCAGTCGGAGGACACATGACCGAGTTCGATCCAGCCCGTACCGCCGTGATCAACATCCACTGGCAGTACGACATCGTGAAACCCGAGGGTGCTTTCGGACCGTTCTTCGCCGAGGGCGTGCAGCGGCACGGTGTCATCGCCAAGAACCAGCTGCTCACCCGGGCGGCCCGAGCCGCGGGAGCCTCCGTCATCCACATCCGGACGGCCTTCCGGCCCGGCTATGGCGATCTGATCATCAACTGCCCTCTGCTGGCCCTGGTGGAAGAGCGCAAGGCCCTCGTCGACGGAACGCGCGGCGCTGATCACATCGAGGAACTCAGCCCCGAGCCCGGCGAGTTGGTCATCACCCACACCCGCCTCACCGGCTTCCACGGCACCGACCTCAACGGCATCCTGCGCGGGAAGGGCATCGACACCGTCGTCCTCTCCGGGGTCGCCACCGACCACGCCGTCCAGGGCACCGCCCGCGAGGCGGCCAACCACGGCTACCGCACCCTCATCGTCTCCGACGCGTGCTCGGCGGCCAGCGACGAGTCGCACCAGGCCGCCCTGGACACCTTCACGCTGCTGGGCGAGATCGTCACCACCCAGGACGTCGAGGCCGCCTTCTCCCGCTGAGCCGCGCACACCACGAGACCCACACGACGACGCAGGAGTAGGCCGATGCCGCCCAGCACACCGCCGACCCGCATGCAGTACGTCCGCCCCTTCGACCCGGACCAGGCCATCGACACGGGGTTCCCCGGCTACCGCGCGCAGTTCCTCTCCCATCTGGAGAGCGCGATCCTGATCAACAGCCACATCGAGGAAGGAGGTTGCGGCCCCGGTCTGCACTACCACCACGTCGACCAGCTGTACTACCTGGTCGAGGGCACCATGAACGTGCAACTGGGGCACGAGGTCCAGCACATCAGTGCCGGCACCCTCGTGTTCATCCCGGCGGGGCTGGCACACCGCAACTGGAACGACGGGCCGGGAGCCGAGACCCACTTCGAGATGCTGATCCCCGCTCCCGGGCCGATGGCCCAGCTGGCGTACATGGTGGACTCTCCCGACGATGTACCGGCCACCCACCGCACCGACCACCCCGGTTACACCCGGCGCGTCGATCCCGACGCCCTGGACGAGCCGATGCCGGGTCTCAAGATGGTCGCTCTGGCCGGTCCTGCGACCGGCGCGCGGCACACCGTCGTCAACTACATGGAAGTCGCTCCCGGCGGGGCCGGGCCGGGCACTCATATCCACGCCTTCGACCAGTACTACCTGGTGCTGGAGGGGGAACTGACCGTCGAGATCGCTCTGGAGAAGCATGTCGTCGGCCCCCGCACGCTGGTGGTGCTGCCCGCGGGCGTACCGCACCGGCAGTACAACGCGGGCACGGTGGCAGAGAAGCACATCTCGGTTCTCTCGCCCGCGCCGGAGCCGGTGAAGCCCTGGGACAGCGGTGTCGACTTCAGCGCCAACGGCCACGATGCCACCGGCCCTCAGTCCGTCTTCGAGCAGGTCGGAGCGGGGCGGTCATGACCGATCTGCGCGGTGGGTACCGGCCGCGCCCGGAGCGCCTGGCGCTGAAGCGGGGCGCGGTGGACTTCTCCGACGACGCCGGTGTGGCGGCGATCATGAAGCTCGTCGCGGGCGCGGAGCTGCCGCCGGTGGGGGAGACCGCCGGCGATCCCTTCGTGGGGATCACGACCGACGGGCAGCCCCTGACCGACCTCTTCACCCTGACCGACGAAGGTGCACCGACAGAGCAGGCGGTGCACAACGCACGGGGTTATCTGGATCAGCTCACGGCAGAGCAACAGGCGCTCGGCGTGCTGCCGGTCGACGCCACCGAATGGCGGGTGTGGTCCAACGCGTTTCTGACGTTCCCCGAACACGGTCTGCTGTTGCAGGAGTTGCCCGGGCGCGCGCGTGAGGCGGCGCTGTCGGTGATCGAAGCCACCGTCAGCCCCGAGGGCTACGAGCTGCTGCGCGAGGCGATGCGTCTCAACGCCCAACTGGGCACGTTTGTCGGCAAGTACCCGGACACACTCACCGAGTACTGCTACCGGTTCACCCTGTTCGGCGAGCCCTCGCTCCAGCAGCCGTGGGGCTGGCAGCTCGCGGGGCACCACATCGATCTCCACGCGGTCTTCATCGGCGGCCAGTTGGTGCTCACACCGACCTTCCTCGGCGTGGAGTTCGGCGGTGAGGCCGTGTTCTCCGACCATCGCGAGCGCGCCCGGGAGTTCATGGAGTCCCTGAGCGCGGCGCAGCGCGACCGGGCCCTGCTGTACGGCTCGATGCTGTCCGCGGACCTTCCGCCCGAGCTGTCCGGCATCGTCGACGGCCGCCACCGCGCGGCAGCGGGCCGGGACAACCGTGTGCTCCCCTACGTCGGTCTGGCGGGCGACCGGCTGACGCCGGGCCAGCGAGAGCTGCTGCTCTCGCTCACCGACCCCTACCTGGAGAACCTGCCCCCAGCGCCTCGTGCGCACCGCCGCAACCAGATCGAGCGCTTCCTCGACGACACTCACCTGGGGTGGATCGGGACGTGGGAACCCCACGCGCCCTTCTACTACCGGGTGCACAGTCCGGTCGTGCTGATCGAGTACGACAACCACGCCGGCATCTTCCTCGACAACGACGAACCCGAGCCGTACCACGTGCACACCATCGTGCGCACCCCCAACGGCGGTGACTACGGCAAGGACCTGCTGCGTCAGCACTACGCACACCAGCACCCACACACGTGACGGAGTAACGCGTTACGGAAGGAGAACCGCGATGGACGTCGGTTTCCTGTTCAACATCCGCCGTCACCCCGAGGAGCAGCGCAGCCTGCGGCAGGTCTACCAGGACCACATCGACGACGTCGTACACGCCGAGCGGCTCGGGTTCACCCACGCCTGGGCCGGCGAACACCACTTCGCCTGGGACCAGGCGACGCCCGGACTCTTCCCGGTACTGGCCGCGGTGGCGCAACGGACCAGCGGGATCCGTATCGGCACCCATGTGACCGTGCTGCCCTACCACCATCCGCTCCGGGTGGCCGAGGACGCCGCGGTGCTCGACATCCTCTCCGGGGGCCGGTTCGAACTCACCGTGGGCGCCGGGTCGTTCTACGAGGAGTTCCGCTCCTACGACGTCGACGCCGCCGAACGCTTCGGGCGGCTCTTCGAAGGGCTCGACGTCATCCTCAAGTGTTTCACCGAGGACGAGTTCAGCCATGCGGGCAAGTACTTCACCTTCCCCGGCGTGCGGATGACCACCAAACCGCTGCAGGAGAGGCTGCCGGTCTGGGTCGCCGCCAGCGGTCCCGTAGGAGTGAAGCGCGTCGCGCGCCGAGGACTGAACGTCGCCGGCGCCTCCGCGTTCGGTCCGCAGCTCATGGAGCTGTTCGACAGCGAGTTGCGCGCCCACGGGCACAACCCCGCCGACCATGGGTCGGGGCTCCTGTCCATGGTGCACGTCGCCGACGACGAGGACCGGGCGTGGGCCGAGGCCGCCCGCGGAGTCCACCACTGGCTCACCTTCCTCGCCGGCCACGAATGGGTCGGGCTGGAATTCACCGGCGGCAGACTCGACGTGCCCGCACCCGACCGACTGCGCGACTGGGCCGCCGACTCACCGATCCCGTACCACGTCGGCACACCGGACCAGGTGGCCGAGTCGCTGCTCCGGCGGGTCCGGTCGGCACGCAACACGAACCTCGCCCTGTCCTTCCGCCAGGTGTTCATGGACACGGCCGCGGTCCGCCACTCCATGGACCTGTTCGCCGAACACGTCATGCCCGAACTCCGGGCCTGGCAGCACCCCACAACCACCGCCGCTTCAGACGAGTGATCAATGATTTCAGGAGACATGCCATGCGTGCTGCAGTAGTGAACAGCTTCGGCGGACCCGAGGTCGTGGAGGTCGTGGACACCGAGGTGCCCGAGCCGGGGGCGCGGGAAGTGCGGATCAAGGTGGCCGCGGCCGCGCTGAACCCGTGTGACGTCGCGGCGCGGTCCGGGGTCTACGGGGGAGGGGGACAGCGGATAGGGCTCGGGTGGGACGTCGCCGGGACGATCGACGCGGTCGGCGAGCAGAGTGACTGGAAGGTCGGAGACAACGTCGTTGCGCTCCTCTTCGGCCTGGTCAAGCCGCTGGGCACCCATGCCGAATACGTCGTCGTACCCGCGGACGCCGTCGCCGAGGCGCCCACGACGGTGGACTCGGCGCACGCCGCGACTCTGCCGCTGAACACACTGACCGCGCTCCAGGCCCTGGACCTCCTGGAGCTGACGGAGGGACAGTCGGTCCTGGTGACCGGCGCCGCGGGCGCGGTCGGCGCCTACGCCGTGCAGCTCGCCGCCCGCCGCGGGCTCGTGGTGACGGGCCAGGCGCGGGAAGGCGACGAGGAGTTCGTACGGTCGCTGGGGGCGGCGCACGTCACGAGTGGGGAGCCGAAGAGCGTCGACGCGGTCCTCGACGCGGCGGTCCTCGGTGAAAAGGCCCTCGCATGGGTGCGGGACGGCGGCGCCTTCGTCGGCCTCCTGCCACACCTGCTGCCGCCGGCGGAGCGTGGCGTGCGGATCAGTGGTGTCGAGGTGAACGCCGACGGAGCGAGCCTGGCCGAGCTGGTCCGGCTCGCCGACGAAGGGGTGCTGACCCCTCGGGTGGCCGGGACCTACGCCCTGGACGACGCGGCCAAGGCGCACGCCCGGTTCGCGGAGGGCGGGGTGCGGGGGCGGTTGGTGCTGCTGCCCTCGTAACGCTTGCTCCTCCGCACCCTTGACGGCCTGGCGGATCTCCTGCCCGGCCGGGAATGCGCCCCCCGGAACACCGTGCGGGCACGTTTTTCAGATCGCATCACAGAAAGGTTCGGCCGAGCCGAACACAGGAGGACCGTTCCCGCGGTTCTCGCCCTGACAGCACCGTTCTCACGGATCGAGGTTCCCATGACCACCACAACTGACGTGGCCGATGTAGCCGGCACCGACTCCGCCGCCGGCCGCGACCGATTGCTCGCCGCCCTGGACACGATGGCCGACGACCTCCAGGCCGAAGGCCCGGCCTGTGACGACGCGGGCAAGCTCACGGACCGCACGATGGAGTTGCTGCGAGACAGCGGCCTCGGCTGGATGTTCGTCAGCAAGGACCTGGGTGGCCTGGCGTTGTCTCCCGGCGACGCGGCCCAGGTCCTCGAACAGTTCGCCTACATCGACGGGTCGATCAGCTGGACCGGAGGAATCTTCGCGGGCGTCGGCTTCCTGTCGGCGTTCTTCGACAAAGCCGTCGAGAAAACACTCTTCGCCGACGGGGTTCCGAACTTCTCCGCGACCGCCTACCCCAGCGGGCGCGCCGTCCGGGTCGAGGGCGGCTACCGGCTCACCGCGTCCTACTCGTACTGCAGCGGGCTTCCGAACGCAGACTACGTATTGTGCAACTCCCTGGCCTTCGACGGCGACCAGCCCGTCCCCGGCCCGCCGTTCATGTTCCTCGTACCGGCCTCGGAGACCACCCTCCGGGGTAACTGGGACACGATCGGGCTCCGTGGCACCGGCTCCGTCGACTTCACCGTGACCGATTACTTCGTTCCGGATCACCACGCCGTGCCGCTGTTCCCCGACGTCGCCGCCGGCTTGCTGGCAGTGGTTCATCTCGGGCGCCAGACGTGGGCGTCCGGCACCACCCGTCGACTCCTCGACGAGATCGCCGCCTTCGCGAGCCGTGACCCCAAGCCCGGAGCGACCCGGCTCGCGGACAACCCGGTCTTCCGCACCGAGTACGCGGACTTCGAACTCGCCTACCGCTCCGCTCGCGCGTTCGGGGCCGAAGTCTTCGCCGAGGTCGACGCCTCGGCTGCACGTGGGGAGCCCCTCAGCCGTCGGCAGACCAGTCTGCTCGCCGGCGCCAGCGTGCACATGCACGACATCTGTCGGGATGTCGCCCTGTGGGCGTTCAACAAGGGCGGAGGCACCGCACTGCGCGCCGGAACTCTTCAGCGCATCATCCGCGACGCCATCTCCGGTTGTCAGCACGCGGTGATCAGCCGCAGTCAGCTGGCGGACATCGGTCACGAACTCATCGGCGCGCCGCCGGAGCTGCAGTGGATGGGCACGGCACTTGTTGTGCCCCCCGGTCTGTGACCGCGCCCGTCTGTGAAGTGGCGGCCTGATCAGTGACAGGACTGGCGACGTTCCGTACTCGACGTGCGGGCGTCGCCTTTGCCACCGGAGCGCCCGGGGCCAGGCAGCGAAGTAGGCGGTCAGTTCGGGATTCCGAGCTGACCGCCCACTTTCATGGCGCTATGGCGTGACTCACGGGGTGACGAGGGTGGCGTCCGGGGGAAGCTGGAAGTCCGATCCGTGAGCGAGGAAGTCGGCCACGAGGGCGCCCAGATCCTCGGCGCGGTCGCCCTGCACGTCGTGCGCGGCATCGTGAAGGAGGACGAAGCTGCAGTCGGGCATGAGACGGGCGAAAGTGCGTCCGTTCTGGGGTGGGATCAAGCCGTCCTTCTCGCCGAACACCACCAGCGTGCGAACAGAAAGTTCAGGCAGACGTTCGGTGATCTGCTTCGAGTAGTCGGGGTTCGCTCCCTGGAGCCTGGAGATCAACGCGAACATCCGAGCCTGGGAGTCGGGGTGAGGCGGTACGAAGACCGGCTCCCGCTCGGGGTGGACGCGAACCTTGGCAAGGGCTTCCTCAGGTGTGATGTTTCCCGGTGAGGGTTCGGCCCCTTCGTGGAACGTGCCCGGTGTGTCGAGGACAAGAGAGGCCACCCGTTCCGGGTGATCGAGGGCGATGTTGAGGGCGACGTCGCCGCCCAGCGTGCTTCCGAGCAGGTGGAAGCTCTTGAGCCCGAGGTTCTGGGTCGCCTGGTGGACGGTGTCGGCCAGTTCCGTGAGTGTCAGCTCGCGGCCGCCGTCGGGCTCGTCGCCCCAGCCGGGCAGTGCGAAGAGGATGACGTCGTACTGCTCGGCGAGGCGGTCGAGCATGGGGGTGAAGCGGATACCGACGGCGCTGTGGATGACGACGAGGGTGTCGCCGGAGCCGGCGCGGAAGTACCGGATGGGGTGGCCGTCGGCTTGGGCGACGCCTTCGGTGAAGGCGGAACCGTACTGTGCGGATGCGGATGTCATTGGAGCCAACTTTCGATCACATGGAAGCTGGGTGATCCTGCTCGTGATTCGGAGCCGACCGTCTTCCGGACGACGGGTTCCGTGGCGTAGACGGCCTCAGAGGCCTCGTAGACCCCATTGAGACATGTTTAAATGACCTTAAGTAAATATTTCAATTCGGTTCTGAAGTGTCAAGCATTCGGCGGGCTGCCGTGGCGGATCACAGGTCCGGTTCCTCGAAGACCTGCCGCGTCAGCCGTCCAGCCCTCCGCGCTTGACGAGCTGGCTCGCGATGACGTTGCGCTGGATCTCGTTCGTCCCCTCGCCGACGATCATCAACGGGGCGTCACGGAAGTACCGTTCGACGTCGAACTCGGTGGAGTAGCCATAACCGCCGTGGATGCGCACGGCGTTGAGCGCGATCTGCATCGCCGTCTCGGAGGCGAAGAGCTTGGCCATGCCCGCCTCCATGTCCACGCGGCGGCCCTCGTCCGCCTCCCGTGCCGCGTACAGGGTGAGGTGTCGCGCCGCTGTCAGTGAAGTCGCCATGTCGGCCAGGTAGTTGCCGATGGACTGGTGCTTCCAGATCGGCTTGCCGAACGACTCGCGTTCCTGGGCGTAGGCGAGGGCGTCCTCCAGCGCCGCACGGCCGACCCCGAGCGCGCGGGAGGCGACCTGGAGGCGTCCGGTCTCCAGGCCCTTCATCATCTGCGCGAAGCCCTTGCCCTCGACACCGCCGAGCAGCGCGTCGTCCGGCGCCCGGTAGTCCTCGAAGGACAGCTCGCAGCTCTCCACGCCCTTGTAGCCGAGCTTGGGCAGGTCACGGGAGACGGTCAGGCCCGGACCGTGCTCCGCGAGCAGGATCGAGATGCCCCTGTGCGCCGGAGTGGCGTCCGGGTCGGTCTTGCACAGCAGGGCGATGAGCCCGGAGCGCCGCGAGTTGGTGATCCAGGTCTTCGTCCCGCTGACCACGTATCCGCCGTCGGCGCCCTTGCGGGCGACGGTGCGCAGGGACTGCAGGTCCGAGCCGCCGCCCGGTTCGGTCAGGGCCATGGTCGCGCGGATCTCGCCGGTGGCCATCCTCGGCAGATACCGGCGCCTCTGCTCCTCCGTGCCGAAGTGCAGCAGCAGCTTGGCGACCACGGTGTGGCCGCCCATCGCTCCGGCCAGGCTCATCCAGCCACGGGCCAGCTCCTCGGTGACCAGGACGTAACAGGGGGTGGAGACCGGGGTGCCGCCGTACTCCTCGGGGACGGCGAGACCGAAGATCCCGAGGGCCTTCATCTGCTCGACGAGGGCCTCGGGGTAGGTGTCGGCATGCTCCAACTGCCGGACGACGGGCTTAACTTCCCTGTCGACGAAGTCGTGCACGGTACGGACGACGAGTTGTTCGTCCTCGGACAGGATGTCCAGGATGCCCATGCGGCGATGCTCCTTGCTGAAGTGACAGGCTCGGGTGGCGAAGCGCGGTTCAGATGACGTGCTCGGCCTTCAGGCCGTCGATGTCGGCCGGGCTGTATCCCAGGCCGGCCAGGATCGTGTCGGTGTGCTGCCCGGCGCCGGGGACGGCGTCCATGCGCGGGGCCGTGCCGGCCAGAACCACCGGCGGCAGCAGCGCGGACACCGCGGCTCCTCCGGGAATCCGTACGTCCCTCCAGCGGTCCCTGCCGCTGAGCACCGGGTGTGCCAGGAAGTCGGTCAAGTCGTTGACGCCGGCGTTGGCGATGCCCGCCGCGTCCAGCAGCTTCGTCACCTCGTCGCTGTCCAGTTCGCCGAAACGCTCGGCCACGATCGCGTTCAACTGCTCACGGTGGGCCACCCGGGCCGAGCCCGTGGCGAAACGCGGATCGGTGACGAGCCCGGGCTGGTCCAGGAACCGCCCGCACAGGGCGGCCCATTCGCGCTCGTTCTGGACGGAGAACAGCACGGCCTTGCCGTCGGCGGCGGTGTAGGAGCCGTAGGGGGCGATGGTGGCGTGCTGGGTGCCCAGGCGTGGGGGCTGGGTGCCGCCGTAACGGGTGTAGTAGGCGGGTTGACTCATCCACTCGGCCAGCGCCTCGAACAGCGAGACCTCCACGGCACGGGCGACACCCGTGGTGGCCCGGGTGAACAGGGCGGTGAGGATGCCCGAGTAGGCGTACATGCCGGCCGCGATGTCGGCGATCGACACACCGACCCGTGCCGAACCGTGCTCGTTGCCGGTGAGGGAGACCAACCCGGTCTGGCACTGCACCAGCAGGTCGTACGCCTTGCGGTCGGCCCACGGGCCGGTGGAGCCGTAGCCGGAGATCGAGCAGGGGATGAGGGAGGGGAAGCGTTCCGCGAGGGCCTCGGCGCCCAGGCCCATCCGGGCGGCCGCGCCCGGGGCCAGGTTCTGCACGAACACATCGGCGTCGGCGAGCAGTCGCTCCAGGATCGCGCGGCCGGTGTCTGTCTTCAGGTCCAGCGTCACCGACTCCTTGGAGCGGTTGAGCCACACGAAGTAGCTGGACTCGCCGTGCACCGTGGTGTCGTACCGACGGGCGAAGTCACCCCCGCCGGGCCGCTCCACCTTGATCACCCGTGCGCCGAGGTCGGCCAGCTGGCGGGTGGCGAACGGGGCGGCCACCGCCTGTTCGACGCTGACGACGGTGATGCCGGAGAGCGGCGGTGCCGCGGGGGGCTCGGTCATGAGGTGACCTCCAGGAGGGTGTGGGTCCCATGCCGGGGTGCCATCATGAACACTCATGACGGCGAAGGTGAAATACCAATACGTCATGTCCCCATGCGTGCTTCGGATGGCAGCGGAAGGAAGAACGACGTCTTGGACCTCAAGCAACTCAGGGCGGTCGTCACGGTCGCCGAGGTGGGCAGTGTCACGCGCGCCGCGGAGCTGCTGCACCTGGTGCAGCCCGCGGTCACCCGGCAGATCCGCACCCTGGAGCAGGAACTGGGCATCGCCCTCTTCGAACGGACCAGGACGGGCATGCGGCCCACCGAGGCCGGGGCGATCATGGTCGACCGGGCCCAGCGTGCCCTGAACGAGCTGGAGCGGGCCCGCGCCGAGGTACAGCCGACCCCGGGCGTGGTGACCGGCATCGTCACCGTCGGGCTGCTGGAGAGCACCAGCGACCTGCTGGCCGAGCCACTCGTGACCGCGGTCGCCCGTGACCACCCCGGCGTCGAACTCCGCCTGATGACGGCCTACTCCGGGCATCTGCAGCAGTGGCTCGACGACGGCGACCTCGACCTGACCCTGCTCTACAACCTGGACAGCACGCCTTCGCTCAGCGCGCATCCGCTGCTGCGGGAGCGATTGTGGGCGGTCGCGCCGCCGTCGGCCTGCCTCCGGGCCGACCGTCCCGTGCCGTTTCCGGAGGCGGCGAAGCACCCGCTCGTCATGCCCACCTCGGGGCACGCGCTCCGCCGGCTGATCGACGCGGCCGCGGTGCGGTCCGGGGCCGCCGTAGACGTCGCCGTGCAGACCAATTCCATGCGGGTGCAGAAGCAACTCGTCCAGGCGGGACACGGCTGGACCGTCCTGCCCGGAGTGGGCATCGCCGAGGACGTCGCTCGGGGCGCGCTGAGCGCCGCGCCGCTGAGCGAGCCCGACGTGTGGCGCTCCGTCGTCCTCGGTACGCCGCGGTTCGGGCGCACCCCGCCCGCCGTGGAGGTCGTCGCACGGGAGCTGGTCCACCAGATCAACTCCGCCGTGGCTCAGGGCAGATGGCCCTCGGCCCAGGTCCAGGTCCAGGTCCAGGTCCGGGGAGACGACGCCCCTGCCGCGGGAGAGTGACTCGCCCAGGTCCAGGGTGCCCCTGCGGCGATGCTCCGCATGCATGCATGCGGAGCATGCGACCATCACGGCTTTCTATTGTTCAACCTTGGCTATCAGCACTCATGATGCTGTGTGATGTGAGCCGACTTCTAGCCGACAGGACCCCCCTTCCATGCAGCGCTACGAGTTGTTCATCGACGGGGAGAGCCGCGAGGCCGCCGGCGGTGAGTGGTTCCCCACCGACAACCCCTACCTGGGCACCCAGTGGGCCGAGATCGCCAAGGCCACACCCCAGGACGTCGACGACGCGGTCCGCGCCGCCCATCACGCCCTGCACGCCGGCCCCTGGGCCGAACTGACCGCCAGCGCCCGCGGCGCCCTGCTGCGTCGGCTCGGCGACGCCATCGCCTCGAACGCCCGACACCTTGCCGAGCTCGAAGTCCGCGACAACGGCAAGCTGTTCACGGAGATGCACGGGCAGGTCGCCTACGTCCCCCAGTGGTTCCACTACTACGGCGGGCTCGCCGACAAGGTCGAGGGCACTGTCCCGCCGCTGGACAAGAAGGGCTACTTCGCCTTCACGAAGAAGGAGCCCGTCGGGGTCGTCGCCGTCATCACGCCCTGGAACTCCCCGCTTCTGCTGCTGGCCTGGAAGATCGCTCCGGCCCTCGCCGCGGGCTGCACGGTGGTGGTGAAACCGTCGGAGTTCACCTCCGCCTCCACTCTCGAACTGGCCCGGCTCTTCCACGATGCGGGGCTGCCGCCCGGCGTGTTCAACGTCGTCACCGGTTTCGGCCGGGACGTCGGCGCCGCACTCGTCGAGCACCCGCTGGTCCGCAAGGTCAGCTTCACCGGCTCGGACGCCACGGGCCGTCGTATCAACGAGGCCGCCGCCCGCGACTTCAAGCACGTCAGCCTCGAACTCGGCGGCAAGTCCCCCAACATCGTCTTCGCCGACGCCGACCTCGATGCCGCGGTCAACGGCGCCGTCTCCGGCATCTTCGCCGCCACCGGGCAGACCTGCATCGCCGGCTCCCGGCTTCTGGTGCAGGAGGATGTGCACGGCGAAGTCGTGGACAGGCTCGTGGAGCTGGCGCGCACCGCACGCATGGGCGATCCCATGGACGAGGCCACCCAGGTCGGCCCCATCACCACCCCCACCCAGTACGCCAAGGTCCTCGACTACATCGACATCGCGCAGCAGGAAGGCGCCCGACTCGCCCTCGGCGGCAAGGCCGCCGACCGTGGCGGCTGGTTCGTCGAACCCACCGTCTTCACCGGCGTGAGCAACGGCATGCGCATCGCCCAGGAAGAGATCTTCGGCCCCGTCCTGTCCGTCATCCCCTTCAAGGACGAGGACGAGGCCGTCGAGATCGCCAACGACAGCCGCTACGGCCTCGGCGCCGGCGTGTGGACGAGCGACATCGGCCGCGCCTTCCGCATGGCCGACCGCATCCGCTCCGGCACCGTCTGGGTCAACACCTACCGCGTGGTCAGCTACCTGGCTCCCTTCGGCGGCTTCAAGGACTCCGGCATCGGCCGCGAGAACGGCATCGCCGCACTCACCTCCTACCTGGAGGACAAGACCGTATGGATCAACACCGGCGCCCCCACCGGCAACCCCTTCGTCCTCCGCTGAGAGAACTCGCGGTGGCCGACAAGGACAGAGGACAGAGGACAGAGGACACACCGACGATGCAGCCCCCTCCGCCCCCACTTGACTCATACGTGGAGTCCTGGACTCCCGGGCCCGTCACCGACGAAGACCCCCTGCCCACCGGGCCGGTGGCCGCCCTCTCGGCGGTTCTGGACCTACCCGACACGGTCGCGAAGACCGGGGATCCGCTTCCCCCGCTGTGGCACTGGCTGTACTTCCTCAGCTGGCCCGCCGGGCGGGATCTCGGCGTCGACGGCCACCCCGTCGACGGCCTCTTCCTGCCGCCCGTCCCGCGACGGCAGCGCATGTGGGCGGGCGGCCGCTGCGAGATCGCCCGGCCGCTGCGCCTGGGCGAGCCGGCCGAGCGGACCAGCAGCCTCGCCGCGGTGACCGCCAAGCAGGGCCGCACCGGAGAGATGCTGTTCGTCACCGAACGCCGTGAGTTCCGCCAGCACGGCCGTGTCTGCCTGGTGGAGGAACAGGACATCGTCTACCGGTCCGGACGCACGGCGGGACAGCACCCGGCCGGCATCGACGCATCCGCTTCCCCCCACCCCGACAGCCCGTGGCGGATTCCGCTGCGCCCGGATCCCACCCTGCTGTTCCGGTTCAGCGCCCTGACCGCGAACGCCCACCGCATCCACTACGACGCCCCGTACTGCCGGGACGAGGAGGGCTACCCCGGCGTCGTCGTCCACGGCCCTCTGCTCGCCCTGCTCATGCTCGAACTGCCCCGACGCCTTGCTCCCGACCGGCCCGTGCGCTCGCTCTCCTACCGGCTCCGGCGGCCGGTGTTCGCCGGCGAACACATCGTCGCCTGCGGCACCCCCGGGGACGACCGCACCGAACTGCACATCGCCACCCACCGGGAGGACCGGCACGCCACCGCCGAGGTGACCTTCGCATGACCGCACCCCACGACCGGATCGCCACCGCGACCAGCCTGCTGTTCGTCCCGGGACACCGGCCCGACCGCTTCGACAAGGCGGCCTCTTCCGGTGCCGACCTGGTCATCATCGACCTGGAGGACGCCGTCGCCCCCGAGGACAAGGACCGCGCCCGGAGCAACGCCGCCGGCTGGCTCGCCCTTGGCAACCAGGCGGTCATACGCCTCAACCCGCTCGGCACGCCCTGGTCCGAGAGCGACCTTGCCATGGCCGCCGACCACGGCTGCCCAGTGATGGTGCCCAAGGCCGAGGATCCGACGCTACTCACACGGCTCGCCGCCCGTACGGCCGGACGGTGTGCCCTCGTGCCGCTCATCGAGACGGCCCTCGGCGTCCAGCGGGCCCGCGAGGTGTGCGCCACATCCGGTGTCGTCCGGGCGGCCTTCGGCAACGTCGACCTCGCCGCCCAACTCGGCGTCGCCCACGACGACCATGCGGCACTGACCTACGCCCGCTCCAGCCTGGTCCTCTCCTCGGCCGCCGCGGGCATCAGCCCGCCGATCGACGGCGTCACCACAGCCGTACGGGACAGGGAAGCCCTCGGCTCGGACATCGCCCACGCCCGACGCCTGGGCTTCACAGGCAAGCTCTGCATCCACCCGTACCAACTCTCGTACGTGACCGACGGATTCGCCCCCACCGCGGACGAACTGCGCTGGGCCCGCACCGTCCTCCAGGCCGGTGACTCCGTCACCACTGTCGGCGGCCAGATGGTCGACAGACCCGTCATGGAACGCGCACGGCGCCTCCTGGCACTGGCCGCCCGCGTGTAAGGCGCGCGCTCACTCGGCGCTTTGCCTGCGCTGCTCGATGAACGCCTGCAAGGTGTTCAGCCTGTGCTGCCGCGCGTAGCGCTCGACCTTGTCCGGTTCCGTACCCCGTTCGATGAGCGCCAGCAACTCCTCGTGTTCCTCGACCGACTGGAGCGAGCGTGCCGGTACGAAGTCGAAGGGGGACCTTCTGATCCGGTCGAGGAGTTGCAACTGCCTGTCGACCATGTTCAGCAGGTCGGTGTTCGGGCACCTGCTGCGCAGGATGGCGTGGAACTCGCCGTTCAGCCTGGCGAAGCCGACCGGGTCGAAGGATTCGCGGCTCCGGCGCATCTTCTCGTTCACCTCGCGGGCCGCCTCGAGGTCGTCCTCGGTGAGGAGCGGACCACTGAGGCCGACGGCGGCACCGTCGACCACCGCAAGCGCTTCCGCCGCCGTCTCGTACTTCGTCTCGTCGATCGCGACCCGGGCGCCGACGTTCCGCTCGAAGGTGACATGGCCCTCGGCTTCCAGGAGCCGCACCGCCTCGCGTACCGGGACGGCGCTGACCGAGAACTCACGAGCCAGTTGTTCGAGGACCAGACGGTACCCCGGGCTGTAGGTGCCGTCCATGATGCGCTCGCGAAGTGCGCGGTAGACCAGCTGTGACTTCGACAGGCGAGTCGTCTGTGCATCGGGGGAAGGCATCGGTTCATCCTCGCCGGTGGGTCTGGTCTGGAACGTACATGGGGCACGGCCGGCTGGCAGGCGGGGGACCGGCGTCCCTCAGCATGTCATCCCTCCGCGGGCACGGTGGAGCGAGTCCGGCGGGACAGATGGTGATCGCTGTTCTTCGACTGTTCGTAATGGTCGATCAGCAACGTGTGTCCCAGGTCGTTGTGGTAGTCCCGCCAGACCGAGTGGATGTGGTTGCCGCTGTCGATCGCGTTGTCGAACTCGATGAGCAACGTGTCGGTCTGGATGCGGTAGTAGTGCGACGTTCCGTGCTCGGTCCCGCCCGCCCAACAGAAGAAGATCTTGTCGTCGTTCGTACCGTCGAGCGTGCGGAGATAGGTGTCGGCCAGTTCGTCGGGGATGCGGCCGACGTAGGTCCGGACGAGGTCCTTGACCAGCGCGGACCCCCGGCTGTCCAGGTCTCTCGCGGCCACCCCGCGCGGCCGGTCGGCCTCGAACTTGAGCGCCTCCCGGTCCGCGTCCGAGATGCGGTAGCTCGGGATGCCCAGGTCGACGTGGTCGGGCAGTTCGACGCGGCCGACGCGGGGCACCTGCCGGGTGACGTAGTCGGCGGGAGCCACATCGTGGATCAACGTCGCCTTGCGGTGGGCGTCCGACATGCAGTGCAGCAGTTCGAAGGCGAGTTCCTCGTCGTCCCTGAGCGGGTGGAAGACTCCCGAGGGAACCGGCTGCGCACCCATGTTGCACGGTGTGACCGTCAGGTAGCGCTGACCGATGATCGTGTAGCTCAGGGAGAGGTGATGACCGAGGACTCTCCAGCCCCAAGTGTCCTCGAAGCCTGGGCGGCCGAAGAACGAGAAGGAGTAGTTGTCGGGATCGCGGAAGTCGCCCGCGATGACTCCGAGGCCGCGCTCATGGACCTCCTTCTCGCGCAGCATGTTCTCCATGGCCATGATCTGCAGTGCCTGGCTGTAGCCCCGTGTGCTCAGCCCTGAAGCCAGCAGGTTCTGGGCCAGCGTTCGTTGGTGCCCGTGCAGCGCCGAGATCGCGATCCCGGTGCGGTCGGGCTTCGGGATGAAGTCCCAGTCGAGGCGTCGGGGATCGGACATGGGATAGGTGGCGATGGCGCGCTGCTCGGGGGTGAGTGAGTTCCACAGCGCCCACGTGGCGAACAGCATTCGTTTGATGGTGCCGGGGGCCTCGTACGGCGCAGTCACCTGGGTGAGTCCTTCGCTTCCGTGGGTTGACATGGTGTCGGTCCGGCAGCAGGGGACGGCGGCTACCCGCGCGGGGTGGCGCCCGTGGCCTTGGGGGCTGGGTGCCCGTACGCCGCCGCCTTCGCGGCCGCGTCGGCCTGTGGAGTCGGCAGTAGTGGCCCGACGTGGTAGTCGTCCTTGACGATCGACGTGCGCAGGCGGCCGGTCGACGTGCGCAGTCCGTTCACGTGGATGCCGGACACCTCGACCTCGACCACGTCCCCGGGCTGTGCGACGGAGGAGCCGGCCGGTGTGCCGGTCAGGATCACGTCACCCGGCTGGAGCGTCATGAACCGTGACAGATCTGCGATCACATAGGCGAAGTCGAAGATCATGTCGTCCGCGACTCGCGCGTCCTGCTCCAGCCGACCGTTCACGTAGGTCTGGAGGTGCAGGCTCGATGGGTCGAGCTGGGCCGCGTCCAGGATTGAGGGACCGATCGGGGTGCATCCGTCGAGGCCCTTGGAGTGGACGTTCGACCCGGGGTCGGCATAGCGCAGGTCGTACAGGCCGAAGTCGTTCGCCGCCGTCACCCCGCCGACGTGTTGCCATGCGGTGTCACGGCTGACGCGGTGCGCTTCGGCTCCGACGACGAGGGCGATCTCTCCCTCGTAGGCGAGGAGTTCACAGTCGGCGGGCACGCCGAGTACGGAGTCGGAGGGCGCCAGCGTGGATGGCGCCTTGAGGAAGTACGACGGGAACGCGGGCGTCCTGCCGCGCTGATCGGCGCGACTTCGGTAGTTGAGGTGGACGGCCACCATCTTCGAAGGCTGATCGCGGAGTGGGTTGATCACCAGAGCCCCCAGCATCATGCATGGCTTCGTAGCTGTAATCATATACGATATTAGCTCACGATTGGCTGGGAGGGTACATGCTCGAACATGCGCGCATCGAGGAGATCGCCGACGAGTTGGCCAAGGCGGGTCACAGTCGCACGGTGGTGCCTCTGCTGGCGGCCCGCAACCCGGGAATGACGGTCGAGGATGCCTACGCCGTGCAGGGGCTGTGGTCGCGGCGGCGTGAAGAGGAAGGGCATACCGTCGTCGGACACAAGATCGGCCTGACGTCCCGGGCGATGCAGGAGGCGACCGGCATCTCCGAGCCCGACTACGGCGTCATCTTCGACGACATGGTGCTGGAGAGCGGTGTCGACATCCCGCACGACGACTTCTCCAACGTGCGAGTCGAGGTCGAACTGGCCTTCGTGCTGAGTCGGCCCCTCACGGGACCGCGCTGCACGGTCGTCGACGTTCTCGCCGCAACCAAGTACGTCGTACCGGCGATCGAGATCCTCAACTCCCACATCGAGCTGGCGGGACGAACCATCGTCGACACGATCAGCGACAACGCGGCCTTGGGAGCCATGGTGGTCGGCGGTCGTCCCGTGTCCGTCGGCGACATCGACCTGCGGCGCGTCGGCGCGCTCCTCTACCGCAACCAGACCATCGAGGAGACCGGCCTCGCCGCCGGCGTGCTGGGCAACCCCGCCAACGGAGTCGCGTGGCTGGCGAACAAGCTGTTCCAGCACGGCACGACGCTCAGCGCCGGTCACATCGTTCTCTCGGGATCCTTCATCCGTCCCCTGTGGGTCGAGCGCGGTGACACGATCCATGCCGACTACGGGAACCTGGGGGCGGTCACATGCCGCTTCGTCTAGACCCGACATTCGCTTCGGTACTCGCCGACGCGGACCGGCCACTGGTGGGGATGTGGGTGTGCAGCGGCAGTCCCCTTGTCGCCGAGATCTGCGCCGGCAGCGGCCTCGACTGGCTGCTCATCGACACGGAGCACAGCCCCGGCGACCTCATGACGCTGCTGGCCCAGCTGCAGGCAACCCACGCCTACCCGATCACCCCGGTGGTACGGCCCCCCAGCGCCGACCCGGTCACGATCAAGCAGTATCTCGACCTCGGCGTGCAGAACCTGCTGATTCCGATGATCGACGACGGTGCGCAGGCCAGGGAAGTGGCACGAGCCGTCACCTATCCGCCGGAGGGGATCCGGGGCGTCGGCAGTGCGCTGGCCCGCGGGTCGCGCTGGAACCGGGTGCCGGACTACCTGGGACAGGCCCGGGAAACGCTCTCGGTGTACGTGCAGGTCGAGTCCGATACCGCGGTGAAGAACATCGTGGAGATCGCCACCACGCCCGGCATCGACGGCGTCTTCGTCGGCCCGTCCGATCTGGCGGCATCCATGGGGTTGTTGGGTCGGCAGGATCACCCAGATGTGGTACACGCCGTCACCACCTGCATCACGGCTGCGAAGCGTGCCGGAAGGAAGGTCGGGGTGAATGCGTTCGCCCCCGCCCTCGCCCAGCGCTATATCGAAGCGGGTGCCGACTTCATCCTCGTCGGCGCCGACGTCGATCTGCTGGCGCGGGGCAGTGAGCGGTTGATGTCCGCCTACACGGGAGGAGGCACGTCGTGAAGGGCACCCGAGCCACGTTGGACATCGGAGTGCGGGACAAGCTGACGCACACTGCCGTTGCCACGATCAGCGCGGAACTGCGCCGACGGGGCTACCCGGACATGTCGATCGACGGCGTCCACTCCCGCGTGCCGGGCGGCAAGCTCGTCGGCCCTGCTCGAACGCTCCGCTTCGTCGCCTACCGGCCCGACCTCTCCGATGAGTACGGATCCGGTTACAACGCCCAGAAACGAGCCTTCGACGATCTCCGGGCCGGCGACGTGCTGGTGATCGAGGCGCGCCAGGATCCCTCCACGGGGACGTTCGGCGATGTTCTCGCCCTGCGCGCCAAGGTGCTCGGCGCTGCCGGAATCGTCAGCGACGGAGGTGTTCGGGACTCGGCCGCTGTCGTCGGCATCGGCCTGCCGACCTTCACCCAGTCGCTTCACCCCGCGGTCCTCGGCCGCCGTCACGTCCCCTGGGAGACGGACACGACGATCACGTGCGGGGGAGTGGCGGTCCAGCCCGGGGACATCATGGTCGGAGACGACGACGGTGTCGTCGTCATCCCGGCACACCTCGTCGAAGAGGTGGCCGACGCCGCGGCCGACCAGGAGAAACAGGACGCCTGGGTGGCAGAGCGGATCGCGGAAGGGAATCCCGTCGAGAGGCTGTTCCCTCCTACTGGTCGCTGGAAGCAGGAGTTCGACAAGTGGCGCGAGAGCCATTGACGATGCCGGGCAGCCGGCGACACTGACTGTCCGTCCCGAGCTGGTGGCTTCACACACGTGCTTCCGGCCCGCCATGGGATGCGGGCCGGAAGATGTGTCGTACGGCGGTGTCAGCCCTGGAAGTGACGCTGGAGGCCGTCCCAGACCGCGTCGTAGTCCTCCTGAAGCGTCGGCAACGCGAGGGCGGCAGAGGTCGGGATGAGGGGCAGCCGGGTCTCGAACAGGAACGTGAGCCCGTTGTCGATCTTGCGCGGCTTGAGCTCTGCCGTGCTGGCGGTCTCATAGGTCTCACGGTCGGGGCCGTGCGAGGCGAAGCAGTTGTGCAGGCTGGCGCCGCCGGGGAGGAAGCCTTCGGCCTTCGCGTCGTAGGTGCCGTGCACGAGCCCCACGAACTCGCTCATGACGTTGCGGTGGAACCACGGCGGACGGAAGGTGTTCTCCGCGACGAGCCAGCGGTCCGGGAAGATCGCGAAGTCGGCGTTCGCCGTCCCGGGGATTCCGCTGGGCGACGTCAGCACGGTGTAGATCGACGGGTCCGGATGGTCGAACGAGATCGTGCCGATCACCATGAAGTTGCTCAGGTCGTACTTGTAGGGCGCGAGGCTGCCGTGCCATCCGACGACGTCGAGGGGGGAGTGGTCGTAGTCGGAGACCCACAGGTTGCCGAGGTACTTGTTGAAGACCTGCACCTCCTCGTCCCGGTCCTCGAAGGCCGCCGTCGGGTACAGGAAGTCCCGGTGGTTGGCCAGGCCGTTGGCACCGATCGGGCCGAGTTCGGGCAGCCTGAATATCTGGCCGTAGTTCTCCAGGACGTACCCGCGAGCCACACCGTCGGGCAGCTCCACCTTGAAGCGGAGGCCCCGGGGGAGGACGAGGATCTCGCCGGGAGAGACCGCGAGGACGCCGAGCTCCGTGGCGACGCGCAGACCGCCCTGCTGCGGGACGATCAGCATTTCGCCGTCGCTGTTGACGAAGTACTCGCGGTCCATCGACCTGGCCGCGGCGTACATGTGGATGGCGACACCCGACTGCGCGCGTACATCGCCGTTGCCGCCGATGGTGAACAGCGACTCGACGAACGTCTTCGGCTCGGCGGGGAATTCGTAGGGGTCCCACCGCAGGCGGTTGGGGGAGGGAGCGGCGTTCGCGATCGGGCTCGCGGTCAGGCCGCCGGCATCGACCTGCCGGAACGGGGAGTGCTTCGCGGACGGTCGGATGCGGTAGACCCACGTACGCAGGTTGTCCTGGCGCGGCGCGGTGAACGAGGTGCCGCTCAGCTGCTCGGCGTAGAGTCCCAGCGGTGCCTTCTGCGGGCTGTTGCGGCCCTGCGGGAGAGCCCCCGGGACGGCTTCGGTGACGTGCTGGTTGCCGAAACCCGAGAGATACGCGAGGTCGCGTGCGGAAGCCGGTCCGGTGATGTCGGTGAGTGACCTGTCAACTGTGGTCATGAGTACCTCCGTTAGGTGTTCGGGGCCTGGGACGGGCTCAGGTCGCCTCCAGGACGCTGACGTAGTTGGCCACCGCGAGCCCGCCCATGTTGTGCACGGCGGCGCGACGCGCTCCCGGCAGTTGCATGTCACCGGCGGTGCCGGACAGTTGCATCGCGGCCATCACGTGCTGGGAGACCCCGGTGGCGCCGACCGGGTGGCCCTTGCTCTTCAACCCTCCGGAGAGGTTCACCGGCAGGCTGCCGCCCCGGAAGACGGTGCCCTCGTCGAGCGCGACGCGCCCCTTCCCCCGAGGTGCGATCCCGAGCACCTCGTACATCACCAGCTCGGCGATCGTGAAGCAGTCGTGCAGCTCGATCAGGTCGAGGTCACCGAGTTCCACGCCGGCCATGCCTTTGGCGCGGTTCCAGGCGGCGGCGCTGCCGGCGAACTCGACCGGGTCGCGTTTGCCGGCGGGCAGGAAGTCGTTCGCCTGGCCGAAGCCGATCAGCCGGACCGGGCTCTGGGCCGCACTGCCGCTTGGCCTGGTCGTGAGGACGAGGGCCGCCGCGCCGTCGGAGACCGGCGAGCAGTCGGTGCGCCGCAACGGACCCGCGACGACGGGGTTCCTGGGCGACGTCGTGGCACAGAACTCGGGAGTGAGCTCCTTGTGGAGGTGGGCCCACGGATTGGCCAGGCCGTTGCGGTGGTTCTTCGCGGCGATCTGCCCGAGAACGTCGCCCAGGTCGCCGTACCGCTGCTGGTAAGCCTCGGTGACCTTAGCGAACAGCCCGGCGAACCCGGTGCGGGACTCCTGGCCGGCGAGTTCGTAGTCGGCCCCGAGCAGGGCGGCGCCGACCTGCTCCGCCGGGGCGTGGGACATCTTCTCGGCGCCGATCACCAGGACGGTCCGGGCGGTGCCCGCGAGGAGGGACTTGATTCCGCCGTGGACGGCCGCCGAGCCGGAGGCGCAGGCGTTCTCGACCCGGGTGGCGGGTACGCCGAACAGGCCGTCGGAGATCTGGAGGGCCAGGGACGAGGCGAAGGCCAGTGGCCAAAGGCCCGAGTTGAACTGGCCGAACCAGATCTCGTCGACGTCCCCGGCGTCGATCCCCGCGGCGGCGATCGCGTCGCGGGCGGCGGCGACGACGAGGTCTTCGAGGGACTGGTCGCGCAGTGAGCCGAAGCGCGTGTGCCCCCAACCGGAGATGACGATGTCGGTTCCGAAGGTCTGGGCGAGAGCCATCAGGCAGCCGCCTCGTACGCGGAGCCGACGGTGAACTCGGCCTCGGTGGTGGCACGGAGCTCGTCGACCGTCACCCCCGGGGCGGTCCGGGCCAGCACCAGGCCGCCCTCGACGACGTCGAGGACGGCGAGGTCGGTGATGACACGGTCCACCACGCCGACACCGGTCAGCGGGAGGGTGCACTCGCGGACGATCTTGGAGGATCCGTCCTTGGCGAGGTGGGTCGTCAGGGCGATCACGCGGCGCGCGCCCGCGACCAGGTCCATGGCTCCGCCCATGCCCTTGACGACGGATCCCGGGATGCTCCAGTTGGCGAGGTCTCCGGAGCCCGACACCTGCATGGCTCCGAGGATCGTGAGGTCGACGTGTCCGCCGCGGATCATCGCGAAGGAGGCGGCCGAGTCGAAGATGCTGCCGCCGGGCAGCACGGTGACCGTCTGCTTGCCGGCGTTGATCAAGTCGGCGTCCTCGTCCCCCTCGTAGGGGAACGGGCCCATGCCCAGGAGGCCGTTCTCACTCTGGAGGGTGACCTTCACGCCCTCGGGGAGGTGGTTGGCGACCAGAGTGGGGATGCCGATGCCGAGGTTGACGTAGGCACCGTCTGTCAGTTCGGAGGCGGCGATGGCGGCCATCTCGTCGCGGGACCATGTCATGACAGCTCCTCTTCTTCGCACGCGGCTCTTCTTCTTGCGCGGCTTGCGCGGTACACGCTCACGCGGACGTCTCGGTCCGCTGCCGCGTGGTGCGTTGTTCGATGTGCTTGACCCGGCTCGACGTCCGTACGACGCGCTGCACGTAGATGCTCGGCGTGACCACGTGGTCGGGATGGATCTCGCCCTCCTCGACCACCTCGTCGACCTCGGCCACGGTGACCCGGCCGGCCGTCGCGACGACCGGGTTGAAGTTGCGGGCGGTGTAGCGGTAGACGAGGTTGCCTGCGGTGTCCGCGCGGTGGGCGCGCACCAGCGCGAGGTCGGCGACCAGGCCCCGTTCCAGCACGTACTCGACTCCGTCGAAGGCCTCGGTCCTCTTGCCCGCCGCGACCTCGGTGCCCACCCCCGTGCGGGTGTAGAAGGCGGGGATCCCGGCGCCGCCCGCGCGGAGCCGTTCGGCCAGGGTGCCCTGCGGGTTGAACTCCACGTCGAGCACTCCGTCGAGGTACTGCTGCGCGAAGAGCTTGTTCTCACCCACGTAGGAGGCGATGACCTTGCGGACCTGACCGCCCTCGATGAGGACGCCGAGGCCGATCCCGTCCACCCCCATGTTGTTGGAGATGACGGTGAGATCCCGGACGCCCGACGCGCGGACCGCCGCGATCAGGTCGTCAGGTATGCCGCTCAGGCCGAACCCGCCTACGGCCAGGGTCATCCCGTCGGACAGCAGATCGTGCAGCGCCTCGGTGGCGGTGGGGTGAATGACAGCCATGTCGGTTCCTTTCACGGCCGGTTCGTCGGCAGAGCGGGAGGGGACGGGGGAGTCGAGGATCGGTGTGGGCGAAGGGGAGGGGACGGGAGACGCCTCA
The DNA here is from genome assembly GCF_055565975.1 of Streptomyces sp. NPDC028289. NCBI lineage: Bacteria > Bacillati > Actinomycetota > Actinomycetes > Kitasatosporales > Streptomycetaceae > Streptomyces > Streptomyces sp. NPDC028289. The sequence goes on from NZ_JBVHTI010000002.1 coordinate 588,330, forward strand.
GCTGTTCCTCGCCCCGTAAGGGGCGCGGGGCTGTATCGATGTGCGGCTCCGCCGTGTGGGCGCGACCGGTCCTCACCGGCCCGCATGTTTGTCACTGTTCTTCCAGCGGAGCGCTCAGTGCCGTTCGACGACCGGCTCGGACGCGAGCACCTCTCCCCGCAGGCACAGCTCCTCCACGAGCCCGAGGGCCGCGCCCTGCGAGGTGGCCGTGCCGTAGACGTAACGGTCCGGCCGAACGACCGCCCAGGAGATCCCCAGCCGGGAGGCCCAGTCCACGAGGGTGCCGTCGAGGTCGACGACCTCCGTCACCGCCGCGTCCCCCGCCCTGGACGCCGTACGGCCGTTCTCACCACCGGTCGGTCTCCTGACGGCCACGTGTCGGGCACCGAGTGCCCGGCACGCGCTCTCGAAGAACCGCCCGGAGCCGTCGCCTGCGCCGGCCCGGGAGGCGTCGTCGTTCTCGATGCTCACTACGGCGAACCAGTCGCCGAGTACCTCGTCGAGGCGGACCCGGTCACCGCTCGCGTCCCTCACCCACGGCTGGGGGAACTGGGTGCCGGCCGCCACGTTCGGCGGCGACGCGATCAGCCCTGCCGACAGCGGCGGTATGACCTGCTGCCGTGTGGGGTCCGGACGCAGCCGGCGTGCCTCACGGAGCCGGGCGTCCCGAGCCCTCGCGCGGTCCGGATCGAGCTCGCCGATGATCTCGCCGAACGACTTCGCGAGCCCGACGACCTCGGCCACGTGCGGACGCATCTCCGCCTCGTAGGTGTCCAGCACGTGTTCGGGCCAGCCGCGCTTGGCGACGGCGTCGAGTTTCCAGGCGAGCCCGGCCGCATCCCGGATTCCGGAGCACATGCCCTGCCCGAGAAAGGGCGGCATCTGATGAGCCGCGTCGCCGGCGAGCAGGATGCGTCCGCGTCGCCAGTTGTCGGCGACCAGAGCGTGGAACCTGTAGACGGCGACCCGTGCGATCTCGAGAGCGTCGACATCGACGAAACGGGACAGGACCCTTCTCAGCACGGCATGGTCTTTGAAGTCCTGGGGGTCCTCCGACGGAAGCACCTTGATCTCCCAGCGCCGGAGCGAGCCCGGTCCGATGATGAAGGAGCCCGGCCGGGAGGGCCGGCAGTACTGCGTGGCCCTGGGGGGAAGGTCGGTGTCGGCGACGAGGTTGGCGTCGACGATCACCCACCACTCGTCGAAATCGAGATCGGTGATCGTGGGCTCGACGAGTGAGCGGGTCCGGCTCCTCGCGCCGTCGCAGCCGACCAGGAACTCCGCCTCGACGCGTTCCGTCTCTCCGTCGCGCTCCAGGACGACCACGACGGAGTCCGCGTTCTCGGCCGCGTCGACCAGCGAGGTCCCCGGTCGTTGTTCGACGTTCGGGTAGCGCTCCAGCTCCCGCCTCAACCGGGCTTCGAGCCTCGGCTGGTAGAAGAGGAAGTTGGCTTCCCAGCCCAGCGGGTGCGGAGGCGGAGCCGGGTAGAACGTCTTGATGAGCCCGCCGTCGACGCCGAGGTAGTCCGATCCCGGATGAGGGACGCACTCCTGGGCGACCTCATCGGCGACGCCGATGGCCTGGAAGGTTCTCATCACCTCGTGATCGGCGGTGATCGCCCGGGGGAGCGGGTAGACCTCGTGCGCGGGGTCCGCTATCAGGACCCTCCACCCTCTGCGCGCAAGGAGGTTGGCGAGAGTGACCCCGGTCGGGCCCATGCCCGCGATCACCACGTCGTACCGTTTCATCGCCGCTCGCCCGCGGGCTCGCCCGTCTTGTTCAGCGCGGTGATGCGGTGCTCGAGCGGGCCGAAGACCGACTCTCCGTCGGCGAAGGCCTCCATCTCGAGCACGTCGCCATGAAGGAGCCAGGGGGTGCGTACGGCGCCGTAGGTCGCGGTCTCCCAGATGCGCACCTCGGCGAGACATCCGTGCCCGCTCTCGGCGCCCTCGTTGGAGACCGCGCCCGCACCGAGGATGGTGCCCGCGGCGAGGTCGCGCGTACGAGCGGCGTGGGCGATGAACTGCGGGTACGTGAAGTACATGCCGGTGCCCGAGTCGGGTTCGCCGACGACCGATCCGTTGCGGCTGGTCCGCACCCGCAGGTGGACGCGCTCACCGTCCCACCGGGCGCCGAGCTCGTCGGGGGTCACCGCCGCGACAGCGAACCCGTTGGTCGGCTTCGCCTGGAGGAACCCGAAGCCCTTGGGAAGCTCGCTCTGCGTCAGGGTCCGCAGCGTGTAGTCGTTGAGCAGGACGAACAGCTTGATGTGGGCCGCCGCCTCCTCGACGGAGGTGCCCATCGGGACGTCGTCGAGCACCACCGCGATCTCGGCCTCGTAGTCGAGACCGAGCTCCTCCTCGGGGATCACCATCTCGTCCCGGGCCTTGAGGAAACGGTCGGACAGGCCCTGGTACATCAGGGGCTCCGTCTCCCAGTTCGGCGGCATGTCCGCGCCTCGGGCGGCCCGCGCCTTGCGCATGTGGTCGAGGTAGCCGGAGCCGTCGAGGAACTGGTGGCTCCTGGGAAGCGGACTCGCCATCTCGAGGTCGGCGACGCGCAGGGCGCCGGTGACGCCGTCCCCGTCGAGGGCCTCGCTCAGCTTCCGCAGCGGCTCCTCCACCTCGGTCCAGTTCTCGAGCGCGGCCTGGAGCGTCGGCGCGATCCCGGTCGCCGGTACGGCACGGGTCAGCGTGCGATCGAGGACGACGAGAGTGCCGTCACGGCCTCCTTCAACCAAACTGCCCAGCTTCACTGTGCGGTCCTTCCCCAGTCGTTCGGCTTCGCGCCCCATTGAAGAGACCGGTCGCGCAGGTGTCAGGAGCAGTTTCCGTTTATCGGAAAGACGGTTCCTTCCCCTCTTTCGCGTGGCCACTGCCCTGTCGCGCCACCGCCCTTGACTTCCGACGTTCAGCCGATCCACTATCCGGACCATGCCGCAGACAGGAGCCGTGGGCTCGCTCAAGCGTGGAGTCGTCGTACTGAAGGCTCTCGCGAGCGCCGGGCCCGGCGGTCTCGCGCTGACCCAGATCGCCCAGCGATGCGGCCTGCCCCACTCGTCCGCCCACCGAGTCCTGAGCCAGCTCCGCGAAGCTCATCTGGTGCACCAGGACTCGCCCGACGGCATGTACTCCCTCGGACCGCTTGCCTTCGAGCTCGGTGTCGCCGCCGCGCAGCAGTTCGACATCCGGGGCCGGAGCCGTCCCGCCCTGATCACGCTCGCGACCGAACTGGGCGACACCGTCTTCCTCATGATGCGCAGCGGGTCGGAAGCCGTCTGTCTGGAAGTCGAAAGCGGCCCGGCGCCGATCCAGGTCGTCACCCTGCGCATCGGCAGCCGCCGTCCGCTCGGTGTGGGCGCCGCCGGTCTCGCCATCCTCGCGGCCATCGAGCAACCGGAACGCGACGACGTGCTGCGGGACGTCGTGGAGCAGATCGAGCACGACTGGGGGATCACCGAACAGACTCTCGACGAGCTCGTCGCTCGAACCCGACGCCAGGGCTTCGCCCACATCGAGGACCAGATCACGGTCGGTGTCGCCGGGGTGGGCGTGCCGATCCGCGACCTGTTCGGGCAGCCGATCGGCAGCGTGGGAGTCGCGGCACCGATCAGTCGCATGCCGCCGGCCCGGGTACGGGACGTGGCCGACGCCGTGGGACGCGCGGTCGGCCACATCGAGACGCGACTTTTCGCGCACGGATCACGCGCCCGGCAAACCAGGGGATCGTGACCTCGTCGCGCGCACAGGCGGGCTGCTGCCCCATCTCGACGCCGACCCCTTGCGCGGACATGGTCACCGACCAGGGGTCCGGGGGCCCACCTGAAGAATCTCGGCGCCGTCCCTGAGGGGCGGCGCCGAGAACACCGACGACGTGGCTCGTGCGGTCAGGTGGAGGTCACGGTTGCTTCGAGGGGGCGACCTCGATGTAGGTGGTGCCGGTGACCGGGCGGTGGTCGTAGGTGCCGGAGATGGCGGCGCCGCCTTCGTAGCGGGGCCCGGTGATCACCAGTTCCTGGTCGTCGGCGTAGGTCTTGACGTTGAGCTTGGCGTGCTCGCCCGGGATGGTGATCTTCCAGCGGGTGGGATAGCTCTTGCCGGTGGTCGGGCTGGTCCAGAGGGTGGCGGTGTCGGGCGTGAGGGTCGCCTCGGCGACGGTCTGCGTGCCGTCGGGCTTCAGGACGGTCGCCCAGGTGTTCTCCTTGCTGTCCTCCGTCTTCCAGAGGCTGACCTTGTCGCCGTTGGACAGGTTGAGGTTCATCCAGCCCCAGGAGGCCTCGCCGGCGGCGACGTTGGGAAGGGGGCCCCACTGGCGGTCCAGCCAGGACTGCCCGCGGACCTTTTCGGAATGGCCCTTGAGGGTCAGCGTGCCGGAGGTGTCCATGGTGGGGAGGGCGTACTCGTAGTTCGGGTACTTGGCGTCGCCGAACATGGGGAAGTAGCCGGTCCCCATGTTGTAGAGGACGTTGCCGCGGGGGCGGAAGGTGACGTCGATGGTCCCCTCGGGGACCTTGGCGCGCAGCGTCTGTTCCTTGGCGTCGCCGGTCCAGGTGATGTTGTCGGTGTGGATGTCCACGCCCTGCCTGTCGGACAGACCCGCCCGGGCCGGGAGGGTGGCCTCCGACCTGGTGTACCAGCCGGTGTCCTCGTCGGTGATCGACACAGCTGAGGCGGCGCGTCCTTGCTTGGCGTCACCGGCGCTCAGGTAGTGGGCCAGAAATCCGTAGCGGTGGCCGCCGGCGGTCACGTGTGCGGTGACGTACCAGGACTCGTTGACCCGGTCGGGATTGGCGGTGAGGTCCGCGGCCGGGTCGACGGCGACCGGGAGGTTGGTCTGGTTCAGCCCCTTCCCGGAGGTGCTGTGTGCCGCGGCCGGGCCGGCGCCGGTGGTGGTCGCGGTGGCCGTTCCTCCCGCGACGAGGGTGAGCGAGGCGATGACTGCCGAGGCGACGGCTGCCGCGCCTACGGTGGACTTGCGCATGATGACTCCTTGTGCGGATGTCCCGCACGGATTGCGGTGTGAGTGTACGAAACGGTTTCGTACTCTCGGCGGATGCGGTTGTGTGGTGGAGGAAAACCTGTTGATGCCGGATGAGTGCTGCGCCTCTCCGATGGCGGGCGGCGCCTGTTCCTGGGTGCTTCGCGTCGGCCACCCGGAAGAATTATCCAACACCTGTAGGATTATGGGGCGCGTGGCCCTTGTCAAGTCGGTGTCCCGGCAGGGGCCGGTGCGCCAGATCCGTCACAGGTGCTGACCTGGGATGGCGCTCAGATGTGTCGATCGGGGCGGCTACGCTGGTCCGGCCGACGGGCGCGCGCCCGCACAGCCGACAGAGGAGGACACGTGGGAGGCAAGCCGACCACCACGCGACGCCCGGGCCGTCCCGGCGCGGATTCCGCCGCGGTGCCCTCGGAGCCGGACGTGCTGCTGCGAGGCCTGGAGGCGTTCGCGGAACTGGGATACGACCGGGCGTCGGCGCGGGAGTTCGCGCGCCGTCTCGGGGTCGGCCCCACCTTCATCAACGACCGCTACGGTTCCAAGGCGGCCTACTGGCGCGCGGTGGTGGACGCCGCACTCCGGGCTCAGCTCACCCGCATGGCGCCGGCCGCCCCGGGAAGCGACGACGGGGACGTGGTGCGGCAGTTCGTCAGCGAGTTCTACCGCACCACCATCGGCGAGCCGTACCTCGCCATGTTGATGGCGGATGAATCCGCACGGGACACCGAGCGGCTCGACTACCTCTACCAGAGCTACATCGAGCCGACGCTGGCCCTCGTCGCGCCCAGTGTGGAGAGGCTGATGGCATCCGGTCGCATGGCACGGGTCCCGATGGACGTCGTGTTCTTCGCCGTCATCACTCCGGTGTCAGCACTGGTGCAGGAGCCGCTCGCCCGGCGCATGGGCGGCTACGGGCACATGACGCAGGCGGACCGTCTCGCGAAGGCGGAGGCCCTGGCCGGTTTGGTGGTGGACGGCCTTCTGGCCCCGGGGGACGCCAGGCGCCGGTAGCGAGGTGTGAAACGACATGCTCCGCGAATGGGGGGCAACTCGCCAACTCACCTACGGACCACTACTGACGGCGGACATGCGAGCTGCCCGCAGACGGTGGCCCACCTGTCCAAGGTGCACGGCGTCACCGCGCCTGCCGTCCAGCCGAGTATGCGGCCGCTGACGTCCTCGTCCACTCCTGTCGTGCCGGCCGGCCGTGGGGAGCGTGGGCAGCGGGTGAACGCGGCCGGTGCGGTTCAAGAGGTGGTCAGCCCGTCCATGCGCCCACCGGACTCGGTCTCGCAGGAGTCGTAGAGCTACCGGGACCCCGTGACCTGGCGACACCCGGCGCGGGGCCCCGGGGCTGCTCAGCAGTCGGTGTCCGGGGCGAGCGCCTCGCGCTGAGCCGACAGGGCCACCCGCGTGAGGAGACGGCGGAGTTGGCGGGCGTCGTCCTCGTCGAGGTCGGCGAGCAGGCGTGCCTCGGCGAGGGAGAGGCTGTGTTGGGCGCGCTCGAGGTGGGTGCGTCCCTCGTCGGTGATCAGGACCTGGCGGGCCCGCCGGTCGCGGGGGTCGGGCCTGCGCGTGATCATCTGACGGGCCTCGAGATCGTCGAGCAGATAGGTCACCACGGTTCGGTCGAGGTTCACCTGCTGCGCGAGGGCGAGCTGGGACGGGGGCTCGCCTGCGGCCAGGGCGACCAGGACGAGGTAGCCCCGCGGTCCGCCCGGCAGGTCCTCCACGCAGCTGGTGGCCATTCGGCCGAAGGTCGAGGAGACCATGCGGATTGCCCACCCCAGCTCCGACTCGAGACCGGCTCCGTTGGCAGAGGAAGGGGATGCGCTCATCCGGTCAATGTACCGCACTTGCACAGCCCGCCAGATCGTATTGCCATCAGAACATCTGTGGTGCATAGTTTCGGGCCATGAACCCAACCTGCGCGGACAGGAAGTGAGAACGTGATGAGTGCCGGTACCCCGCTGCAGGGCAGCACCGCTCTGGTGACCGGAGCCACCGCGGGCATTGGTCGTGCCGTGGCTCAGCGACTGGCCGAGCAGGGCGCGGAGGTCGTCCTTCACGGGAGGGACCGCACCCGTGGCGAGGCCCTGGCCAAGACCATCGAGCAGGCGGGCGGATCCGCCCGGTTCGTGGCCGCGGACCTGGCCGACGCCGAGGACACACTGCGGTTGGCCGCTGAGGCGGGTGACATCGACATCCTGGTGAACAACGCGGGTGTCTTCACCGCCTTCACGCCGACCGCGCAGACCGACGCCGCCGCCTTCGACCTGCACATCGCGGTCAACACCCGGGCCCCGTTCCTCCTGGTCGGCGCCCTCGCCCCGGCCATGGCGGCCCGGGGACGCGGTTCGATCATCACGATCGGGTCGAGCTCCGTCAGGACCCCCGCGCCGATCGGCGCGGCCTACGGGGCTTCCAAGGCCGGCGTCGAGATCCTCACCCGGTACTGGGCCACCGAGTTCGGTGGCAGCGGGGTACGCGTCAACACCGTCTCGCCCGGTCCGGTGAGGACCGACGGCCTCTCCGCCGCGCTCGGGGACCAGATCGGCGTACTGGACCAGGTCAGCGCCCGAGGCCGGGCGGGCGAGCCGAGCGAGATCGCCGAGATCGTCGCCTTCCTCGCCGGCCCCGCGAGCAGCTACATCAACGGCGCGATCATCTTCGCCGACGGCGGCGAGACCAGCCGGCTGCCGGCGTGAGGAAGCCGCCGTGGAGATCTTCTCGATCGGTGCCACCGGACTCGTATGCGGTGCCGACGCCCGCCGCCTCGCGGCCGTCGGAGCATCACGTCACTCTCCTGGTGCTCACCTAGGTCGCGGCGGACGCTTCCAGGTTCCAGGGCACTACCCCGGTCTCAGGGGCCGGCCGGACCGCCTGGTACGGCGACACCGTCGGCACCCGGCCAGGTGCCTCCCCATCGCACCACCCGCGAGAAGCCGCCGAGGCGGCGAAGGGCTCCTGGCCGAGGTGGAGCCCGGCGTCCCGCCGATCTGTCGACGAGTGCCACCCATTGACTCGCCATCGCCCGCGCGCGCTGACCGGCTCCGGCTCCCGGCGGGAGCATCACGACCCCCGCACGGAGCGGGAGCGTCCCTGCCGGCGGTGAACCGGCCCTTCCGTCTATCGGCACCCGCCGAACTGCCCACCCCTGAACGTGGAGCTCGAATTGTCCACTCTTGCACGATGGTGCTATCAGCACCGGCTCGTCGTCCTCCTGCTCTGGCTCGCAGCGCTCATCGGACTCGCCGCGGTGTCGCAGGGCGCCGGAAGCGCCTACAGCAACAGCTTCTCGTTGCCGAACACCGAGTCCACCCGGGCCCTGAACCTGCTGAAGTCGTCCTTCCCGGCCCAGTCGGGTGACACGGACACCGTGGTCTGGCATGTCAAGGCCGGCTCCGTGCGCGACAGCGCGACGAAGGCGCGGATGACCGGCACCCTGGACAAGATCGCGAAACTGCCCGAGGTCAGCGGCGTCACCAGCCCCTACGGCCCGCAGGGCGCGGCCCAGATCAGCAAGGACGGCCGCACCGCCTACGCCCAGGTGAACTTCGCCAAGGTCCAGCAGGAACTCGACAAGGCGGACATCCAGCGGGTGATCGACACCGCCGAGGCGGCCAGGACCGACGGCCTGCAGGTCGAACTGGGCGGCCAGGCCATCAAGAGCACCGAGCAGACACCTCCGGCCACCAGCGAACTCGTCGGCGTGCTGGCGGCCGCCATCGTGCTCTTCGTCGCCTTCGGCTCGCTGTTCGCCATGCTCCTGCCGATCCTGACCGCGGTGGCCGGGGTCGGCACCGCCATCCTCACCACCGGCCTGCTCAGTCACGCGATGACCATTGGTGAGATCGCCCCGACCCTGTCCGCCCTCATCGGCCTCGGCGTGGGCATCGACTACGCCCTGTTCATCGTCACCCGCCACCGCAAGGGCCTGCAGTCCGGGATCGACGTCCAGGAATCCCTGGTCAGGGCGGTGAACACCTCAGGACGCGCCGTCCTGTTCGCCGGCGGCACCGTCTGCATCGCCCTGCTCGGCATGTTCGTCCTCCAGACCAAGTTCCTCAACGGCATCGCCGTCGCCTCGGCGCTGACGGTGGCACTGACCGTGCTCGCCTCGGTCACCCTGCTTCCGGCCCTTCTCGGACTGCTCGGCACCCGGGTGCTCGGCCGGCGGGCACGGCGCCGGCTGGCGGCGGGAGAGCCGCTGCCCGAGAACGCCGCCTCCGGCCCCTGGGCCCGCTGGGCGGCTGTGGTGGAACGACGTCCGCGAGTGCTGTCCCTGGTCGCACTGGTGGTGATGGTCACCCTCACCATTCCCGTGTTCTCCCTGCGCCTGGGGTCGTCCGACTCGGGCAACGACCCGGCGTCCAACACCACCCGCAAGGCCTACGACCTGCTGGCCGACGGCTTCGGCCCCGGCTTCAACGGGCCGCTGCAACTGGTCGCCCAGGCCCCCTCGGCCGAGGACAAGGCCGCCCTGACGAAACTGTCCGCCCAGCTGAAGGACGTCGACGGGGTCGCGAGCGTCGTCGCGCCGCCCGTCCGACCGGGCTCCACGGTGGGCATCGTCCAGGTGTTCCCCACCACCTCCCCCCAGGACAAGCAGACCTCCGACCTGATCGATCACCTGCGGGACAAGGTGATCCCCACGGCCGAGAAGGGCACCACCCTCAAGGTCTACGTCGGCGGAACGACCGCGATATTCAACGACTTCGCGACCGTGCTCACCGGCAAACTGCCGCTGTTCATCGTGGTGATCGTGGTCCTCGCCGGGCTGCTGCTCATGCTCGCCTTCCGCAGCCTGCTGATCCCGCTCATCGGGGCCGTGATGAACCTGCTGGCCGCCGGCGCCTCCTTCGGCGTCCTGATCGCGGTGTTCCAGTGGGGCTGGGGCTCGGACGCCATGGGGCTCGGTCGGGCAGGTCCGGTGGAGGCCTTCCTCCCCGTGATGATGATCTCCATTCTGTTCGGCCTGTCCATGGACTACCAGGTGTTCCTGGTCAGCCGGATGCACGAGGAGTGGATCCACACAAAGGACAACGCGCGAGCGGTGCGGGTCGGCCAGGTGGAGACCGCGCGGGTCATCACCGCCGCCGCCGCCATCATGGTCTGCGTCTTCATCGCCTTCGTCTTCGGCGGGCAGCGCACGATCGCCGAGTTCGGCATCGGCCTGGCCTCCGCGGTGGCCCTGGACGCCTTCATCCTGCGGACCATCCTGGTCCCGGCGGCCATGCACATGTTCGGCAAGGCCAACTGGTGGCTCCCGGACTGGCTGGACCGCAGGATGCCCCACCTCTCCGTCGACCCGCCGGACGAGCCCGTCCCAGCCCCGTCGACGGACAGCCCGGCCCCGGAGCGCGAGGCGTCCACCCGCCCCTGAGGACCGTGCCGCACAGCCCGGTGGACAAGGCATCCGGGTTCGACGTCCTCGTCTGTCCCATCTACCCAGGTGATCTCCATGACCAATCTGCTGGTTCTCGGCGGCAGTGGCCGCACCGGAACGCATGTGCTCACTCTGGCCGTGGCACGCGGCCATCGGGTCCGGGCGCTGGTGCGCAACCCCGATGCCGTCCAGCCCCCGGTCGGTGTCGAGCTGATCCGGGGCACGCCCTCGGACATCGACGACATCCGCAAGGCCGCCCAGGGCAGCGAGGCGGTGATCAGTGCGCTCAACAACTCCCGCGCCTCCGACAACCCCTGGGCCAAGCCCGTCAGCCCGCCCATGTTCATGACCGACGCCATCCGCAACACCCTGGCTGTCATGGGCGAGCAGCACATCCGCCGGATCGTCCTCACCTCCACCCAGAACTCCGGAGACGGCCGGGACCAGTTCAACCCGGCATTCAAGGCCCTCGTCAAGCTCTCCAACCTCAAGGCCAGCTTCGCCGACCACGACGGGGTGGACGAGGTCGTGCGCGCCTCCGACACGGACTGGACCCTTGTCCGGGCGGTCCTGCTCGCCGACAAGCCCGTTGTCACCCCGGTGCGGGCAGCCGAGGCCGGGACGGAGAAGCCGGGCACGCGGATCAACCGAGCCGACCTCGCCGGCTTCCTCCTGGACACCGTGGAGCAGGGCACGTGGATCCACAAGGCGCCGGTCGTGTGGAACACGGGAGGCTGACCGCCCGCGCCCGTCATCAGTGCAGTGATCGGAGGACAAGCTTGTCCTCCGATCACTGCCTTTGGTGTGGGTGACGGAACCACTTGCACCCGATCCAGGACCGACTGCCACATCACTACCGGCCGCTGGCACGGTGGCTCGGCGCGGATGTGGCCGGAAACGTACCCTTCGTAGGGCGTCGTCGAAACGGGAAAGGCCGAGAAGGCCAGGAAGTTCCGGTCGCGATGAGGAAAAGCCGCCGGTCACCAGGCCCTGCTGCCCCGCCCGCGTTCGCGGAGAGGATTCGCTCGCGAACGGGGACATTCTGAGATGTCAAAACCTGCACGACAAGAGGGCAACCGGACTGGTTGACATAGCAGAAATGTGAGTTGATATTTCAAGGACCCACGGCGTATCAATGACGACGCGTTCGGAGGACCCCTTGAGCTCGTCCACTCCCGTCCCCGCCGGCACGGTCTCCTTCCGCAGTGCCGGATGGACTCCACGGCTTGTCCTGTCCCTGATCTCCCTGGTCTGCCTCGTCGAGTCGGCGGCGTTCGCCAACATAGCCACCAACACCGCGCTTCCGCGGATCATCGGCCACTTCAACACCACCCAGGGTGGCTGGCTGGTGACGATGGCCTCCCTGGCCGGAGCCGCGTCCTCCCCCCTGTTCGGCAAGCTGGCCGACCTGCACGGCAAGCGCCGGATGATCCTGATTTCGCTGGTCGTGGCCGGCCTCGGCGAGATCCTCGCTGCGGCCGCTCCCGCGTTCTGGGTGGTGATCGTCGGCCATGTTCTGCTCGGCGCGCTCACCGCCCTGCTGTTCCTGTGCTACTCGCTGATCCGGGACGTCTATCCGAAGAAGCTCGTTCCCTTCGCGGCGAGCGTGTCGGTGACGGGCATGGGGCTGCTGCTGGTCGGTGCGCCGTTCCTGATCGGAGTGCTGATCGATCACTTCGGATTCCGTTCGGTGTACGTCTTCAACCTCGCGTGGCTGGTCGTGATGGGGGTGCTCTTGGTCCTGACCACGCCGGAGACGAGCGTGCGCCGTCCCGCGCGCATGGACGTGCTCGGTGTGCTGCTCCTGGCCGGCGGCGTCACCTTGGTCCTGCTGCCGGTGAGCAAGGGCGCGGACTGGGGGTGGGGCTCGGCCCGGGTCATCGGCCTGCTGATCGGCGCCGCGGCCGTGCTCGCGGTCTATGCCCTCGTCTCGCTTCGAATCCAGGAACCGGTGCTGAACCTGCGGGTTCTGTTCCGCCGGACTGTCCTGTTCGGCGTGCTGGGCGGGGGTCTGGGCAACAGCCTCGCGCTGGTGCTGACGACGGTGCTGGCGTTGCTGGCGATGACACCGCGGAAGCTGGGCGGCACTTACGGCCTGGGCTTCTCGGCGACCCACTTCGCCCTGGTGACGGTGCCGTTCACCCTCGCCAGCGTGGTGGCCGGCGTCGCGGTCGGCGTGCTGGTCCGGCGAGTCGGTCCCCGGCTGCTGATGTATCTGGGCCTGGGCCTGCTCACCGCCGGATCGCTGGTGCTGGTGTCCGCGCACGACACGCTGGGGAAGATCCTCGTCGCGTGCACGATCGCGGGTCTCGGGTCCGGTGCGGCGATTGCCTCCATGCCGAACCTGGTGATCGCGGGCACGTCGGCGTCGGAGCAGGGTGCGATGTCGTCGGCCGGCGGACTCAGCTCGGGCCTCGTCGGCGCCGTCATGACCACCACGGTGTTCGCCATCATGACGCCCACCGCGAAGTCCCCGGCGCCCGGTGTGCTCATCTACGGCGACTCCGGCATTACGACCGCCTTGCTGGCCGTCGCCGGTGTCGCCTTCGCCGCTCTGCTCATCGGTGTGATTTTCCTTCGCCCCCGCGACGGAGGCGTGGCCGAGAAGCAGGCGATGGCATCCGTCGAGGGAACCGCGCTGGCCGTGTAATGCGACTGGCTCGTGAGGCAGTTGGGGCGGGGGGGGGGGGGGGGGGGGGGGGGCGCGCGCCCCCCGCCGCGGGGGGGGGGGGGGGGGGTTTGTTTTTTTTTTTTTTTGTGTTTGGGTGGGTTGGGGGGGAGACG